>NZ_BMTY01000024.1 GCF_014649915.1 Streptomyces toxytricini
AGCAGCCGTCCTGGACACACACCAGCCAGCTACCACCACAGGCCAGCGCCACAACACGGCTCACCTATCCCAGCAGCAACCCAGACCAGCTACCGGCGGTACAAAATGATCACCTGACCCTCCCCCACGATGATGCCGGCTGCCGACTGCCGGGTCCCGGCGGACGGGACATACAGGCCCGAGTCGGGCTCACCGGCGGTGAGCCATCCTCCGGCCCAGGGGACGTCGTTGGTCTCCAGTACGCGACCGGTGAGCAGGCCACACAGGAGTCGGCCGATCACAGCGGTACCTCCATCCCGGGGGGAACCTCTCCCAATGCAGCCCTCGACGTTCGTCGCAAGGCCGCGCCGACAGACAAGCCCGAACAGGTCGCAGGTACGGCGCGGGTCGCCACCGGTGGCCTGGAGCCGGCTTGGGGCGGACCCGCCGGGCAGAGGCGCGCTCATCCTTGCCCGACAGCAGCCAAACGGCTCCCGATCCGGCCTCGTAGCGGCGGCACTCGCAATCAACTGTCGCCGGTTCCCCATGGAAGACAACCTGTCGATCAGCGTGTGTGGTCCGCAACGGTGTACCGGCCTCACATCCCGGCGGCTCGTTGAGTCGGCGGGTGCCGTGGTAGCCGAGAGGCCCACTCGTCAGCCTGCCAGGTGGGGTGGAAACCGAATGCGCAGGAAGAGGGGCCGCCGCCGGAGCCGGCTACGCGCTCCGGGTGGAGAGCCAGGTGTCGATGACCTCGGCGACAAGGCCGGCGCCGCGGCTGTTCTGATGGATGTGGTCGGTCGTGAGCACGAGACCCCGGCGCCGCGAGACCGTGTCCAGGCTGCGGCGCAGCACGGCGCGCCGGACGAGGACGCTGACGCTCTCCGCGGGTGTCGGGGCCCGGTAGGGGATCGGCGGCGGGTCCGCGTGGCGTAGTTCCTCGGTCTGGCGTTCGTGGAGCGGGAGGTAGGCCGCCTCGGTGGTGGTGGCGACCTCGGCGATCATGCGGCTGTACGCCTGTGATGCCCGCGCCGCGGCTCCGTCGAGTTGTTGGCCGAGGACCGGGAGGGACAGCAGGGCGATCGTCGCGTCGGTCTGCGTTCGCAGCCGTTCGACGACGGCTTGCAGGCACTGTTGGAACCAGTCGGCCGACGGGCGCTGGGGCAGTTGTTTGCGCTTCATGGCTCGCTCGACTGGGTAGCCGGGCAGGCTCGCTCGGGCGTCGTTGGTGCCGATCAGCACGGTGATCACGTCGGGTGCGTCCGCGACGACGGCATCGAGGCGCCGTGAGAGGTTGTGGGCGAAGTCGCCGTTGACGGCGAAGCGGGCGAGCCTTACGTCGCCGGGAGGCCGGCGTCTTTGAAGAAGGTCCAGGTAGTCGGCGCTGAGTTGCCCGCGGGTGAGGCTGTCGCCGAGGCACGCGATACGGGTCGTCACGGTGTTCCCTGACCGGACGTGCCGGCCTGCCCGGTCGGGCCGGCTGCGGTCCGGGGGCGGTGGTCGGTGCCGAGGCCGGCGGTGATGGTCAGGATGGACGCCGGTCCCGCCATGTCGACCGCGTGCCACGTCCCGGCCGGGTTGACGGTGGCCTCGCCCGGCCCGAGCACCACCCGCTCGGGCACTCCGCCCCCATCGCGGGTGACCGTCACCGACCCGCTGAGGCAGACGACCAGTTCGTCTCCGGCGGGGTGGCGCTCCCAATGGTCGCCGAAGCCGTCGCCGTCGAAGATCGCCACCATCCGGCCCTCGGCGCCGTCCCCCGCGACCGCGGCGCTGTAGGCCTGGAGCACCTCCGGCTCCCAGGCGAAGCCCTCGACGGGTTTCGCTCTCGACCCCAGCCCGAGGTGCACGGGGGTGGTCCGAAGGTCGATGGCGTGGGGTTCGTGATTGACGAGTCTCATGCCGACGATCGTCACAGGACGGCAACAGGGCGGTCTTGAAGGAAAGGGAACGCCGAGCCGACGCGACGGGCGGCCGGCGGCGACTACCCGGTCCCGAGCAGGACTTCGCCGCGACGCCATGCTGTCGGCGAGCGGCCCGTGAACTCGCTCCACTCCCGGACGAGATGGGCCTGGTCTGCGTAGCCGGAGGCGGTCGCCACATCGGCCCACGGGAGCGGGTCGTGCGTGGTGGCCAGTTCATGCGCGTGCTCGAAGCGCAAGACCCGGGCGAAGGTCTTCGGCGACAGGCCCACCTCGCCACGGAACCTCTCGGTGAGGTACCGACGGCTCCAGCCCAGTTCCTCGGCGACCGCACCGACCCGGACGCGGCCCCGTGCGGCGACGAGGCGGCGCCAGGCCTCGGCCACCTCGGGGCGCATCCGGGCCACGGGGTCGCCGCCGGCGCCACGGCCAACAGCGCGCAGGAGCAGCTCGTCCAGTACGGTGAACCGCGCCGCCCAGGTCGATGCCGCGCGGAGCCGGTCGACCAGCTCGACGCCAAGCGCTCCGAGAAGCTCCTCGAGTGGGACCAATCGGTGGGCGAGCACAGCGGCGGGCATGCCGTAGACGGCCCGAGCCCCGAGCGGTGTCAACGACACCTGCACGCCTTCCTGACGTCCGTCGTGGTGTATCGCGACGGACCGGCACATCAGACCACCGGCCACACTGCCGAATCGCATGACCGGTGACCCGTCGCCCACACCCGCCGCCACCTCCAAAGGGCCGGACAGGCTGATCACCGCAGTGAGCACACGACTCGGCGGGCCGCAGTGCACCCCCGCCGGGAACCCACGAAGATCGAAACCGGTATACGAGCCGACGTACCGCCGCAAGGCGGGCGCCGGACGTGCACAGGTCATGGCGGCCTCATGGTCTTCCACCCCCGCAGTGTACGAACCAGCGATACGAGTGCGGGCACAGGAATCCCCGGTGAGAATGATCTGGATCGGACAGGTCGCCGTTCGTCAAGGAAACGCCCAGGCGCCAGACGGCGGCGGTGGGCTGCGCCTGAACTTGTGTGTCGCTGACGTCGCTGGGACGGCGGCGGTGACGGGTGATGGGGGCGCTGGTGGGCTGGCCGTCGGCATGGGCCCAGCCGGCCGCGTGCATGCCGGCCAGCTGCTCGGCCCAGGTGCGGGCGATCCGCTGGAGCCAGGCCCGGACCGACGGACGATCACCCTCCGGGCCGCGAGCCAGCAGCCAGACCTGGTTGAGGTCCTCTTCGGGGACTTGTGCCAGGCCAGGGCGTCCGTGGTGTCGGGCACAACGACGGCCGGCGAGCTCGAACAGGTTGGGCGTCTGCGCCGGCGGCGGCTGCAGCGGCAACGCCGCGATAGCGCGTCGACCCGCGCATCGAGGGCGCGCTACTGGCCCGGCCCGCCGATCCGGTCTCCCGGTGGCCCCGACCGGGCGTACCGGGGCGCGCTCCTGAGCGACAGCTGCACCGTCCCGACGGCAGCATGACCGCCCGGGGCTGTCACCCGCCGCCGTCGAGTCACGGTCGCGTGCGGGGTGCCGCCGAGAGCGGTGACGCGCGAACAACGCTGTGGGGCGATACAGCCGGCACGCGGACGGGGAGCGGTCCGTTCACTCTCGGTGCCTCGCCGTGCCCAAGTCCCCCACGAGCTGGGCAAGTGCCCGGACGGGGGCGAACTCGGTGTCGCTGCGCCAGACCAGGCCCCAGCGCAGGCCCGGCCAGTCGTGAATGGGCAGGTAGACGATGTCGGGGCGGGCGTGGTAGCGGGTGACGTGGGCGCCCAGGTTGTGGATGACGTCCCCGGCTCCGACCTGGGTGAACATGTCGTCCAGGCTCTTGATGGCCGGGCTGTGGCGTTCGATCGGGCGGCCGCTGGGGGTTTGGAAGGGCGTGAAGGCGTCCGCCCAGTAATCGGGTCCGGCCGGGCCCTGCCAGATGCCGAAGTCGCCGAAGACCTCCAGGGAGACCGATGTCCGGACGGCCAGTTCGTGGTCGTGGGCGACGAGTGCCACCGCGTGCTCGGTGTAGATGACCGGCCCCACCGTGAGGTCGGGCTCCTCGACGGGCAGCCAGGCGACCAGGACGTCGATCTCTCCCCGGCGCAGCGGGCCGAACGCGTCGACGAACGGGTTGTGCCGTATGCGCAGGGCGCACTGCGGGTGGCGGGCGCGGAACGCCTCCCAGTAGGGCCGTAGATCGTGGGCGTTGCTCGGCAGCATGCCCACGCGCAGCACTTCGGTCGTGCCCCGCGCGGCGCGCCTGGCCCGCTCCACGCTCTCCCGTAGCCCCCGGTAGACCGGTATCAGGTCCTCGCGCAGTTGCTCGCCCAGCGGGGTCAGCCGCACGTTTCGGCTGGTGCGCTCGAACAACCGTGCCCCGACGCCTCGTTCCTGCTTCTTGAGAGCCTGGCTGACCCGCGCTTGCGACACGTGCAGCCGTTGGGCCGTCCTGCCGAAATGAAGTTCTTCCGCAAGCGTCAGGAAGATCTCGATGTCCCTCAGCTCCACCGGTCCCGTCCCCGTCCCCCTCGGCGCTGTGATGACGCACCACGATCGATAAGCGGCAGGTTATCCGGCCTTTCGTGATCTCCCGTTGTTCCCCCTCCGGTCAGGCGAAATGCTGAAGGGGCAAGCCGGACGACCAACCCGGCGATCAAAGTGAACACAGGGGGACGACATGTCACAGGCCGCCAGACATACCGCGAGCTGGGACGAGCGGGGGAACTGGGCTCTGAGTGGCGGCGCGGACGGTGGGCTTTCGCGAGCGGGGCTGCACCGGATGCGCGAGGTGCTTGCCGGCTACGTCGAGTCCGGGGCGGTTCCCGGACTGGTCGCCCTGGTCGGCAGGGGCGACCGGGTGCACGTCGAGGCCTTGGGCACCCTGCACGCGGCTCATCGGTCGAATACTCGATCGGTCGGCCGCTCGGGCGGCGGATCGGACGGCGGACTCCACGGTGGATCGGACGGCGGAGCGCCGGACGGCGCTGCTCGCGGCGACCGGCGAACTGCGGGGGCTCCGGGTGGTGGGCCGATGCGTCGGGACACCCTCTTCCGCATGGCCTCCCTGACCAAGCCTGTCACTGCCGCGGCGGTGATGATCCTGGTCGAGGAGTGCCGACTGAGACTGGACGACCCGGTCGAGACCTGGCTGCCCGAGCTGGCGAACCGGCGGGTGCTGGCGCGGATCGACGCCCCGTTGGACGACACCGTGCCCGCCCGGCGCTCGATCACCGTGCGCGATCTGCTGACCCTGACCTTCGGTTTCGGCCTGGTGCCGGCTCCGCCGGACACGTACCCGATCCAGGTCGCCATCCGGGAGCGGGGCGTTGTCGGTGACGGGACCGCGAACTGGCCGACGGTCGGCCCCGACGAGTGGATCAAGCAGCTGGGCGCTCTTCCGCTGATGTACCAGCCCGGCGAACGGTGGCAGTACCACGTCGGCTCGGACGTGCTCGGGGTCCTGGTCGCGAGAGTGGCGGGCCGGCCCTTCGGGGAGTTCCTGCGCGAGCGGCTGTTCGAGCCGCTGGGGATGGTGGACACCGGGTTCCACGTGCCTGCCGACCGGATGCACCGGCTTCCCACCAGCTATGCCCACGACCCGGAGACCGGCGAACTCAGGACCTGGGACGAGGCCGTCGGCGGCAAGTACAGCCGGCCGCCGGTGTTCGAGGCCGGTGGTGACGGTCTTGTCTCCACCGTCGACGACTACCACGCTTTCCACCGGATGCTGCTGAACAAGGGGAGCCACGGAGGCGAGCGCGTCCTCTCCCGCGCCTCGGTCGAGCTGATGACCACGGACCACCTGACGCCGGAGCAGAAGGTCGAGAAGGACCAGTTCAGTGACCTCTTCGGACGGCACGGCGGCTACGGCTTCGGCATGGCGGTGCGCACCCACCGGCGTGACCTCGCGTCCGTGGGGCAGTTCGGGTGGGACGGCGGCCTGGGCACGACAGCGTACGCCGACCCGGCGGAACGGCTCATCGGGATTCTGCTGACGCAGACGGCCATGGACTCCGCGGACACCCCCCGACTCCACCAGGACTTCTGGACCACGGTCTACCAAACGCTCGACGACTGACCAGAGGCGTGTAGGACGAGTGTCCGGTCCAGTGAGCCGGCGCGCGCTCGACCCGCTCGGATGTGCCTCCCCAGCCCGGCCAGGCCGCTCCACGGGAGCGGCCTGGCCGGGCGCGGCGCCGACCGGGGTGGTAGCGGAACGGGAGCGGGCGGCCGCCGCGGAGACCCGTGAGCCGTCGGGGACCGGGACGCCGGGCGGGAGCCGGGGCAGAGGTGGCTTCCGGCGCGGCGGCGGACGCCGCGTACGGGTCTGCTCCGTCGCGGGCCGGGCGGCGGGCGGCAGGCCAGGAGCACGGGGCGGCACACCGGTAACGGCACCAGGCATGGCGGACCACGGTCCGCCGTCCATGACGTCCGCGCCGGGCCCGACCGTGACGGCGGTGCGCCGGCCCTGCACAGCAGTCGGGCCGCCACCGCGGCCGCCCTCGCCTACCCGCGTTGTCGCATCCGCGGGCGCGGCCGCGGACGGCGCGCTTTCCTACGGCATCGCCCTTTCGTCTTCGAGTCCAGCCGTTACCTGAACCTGACGCTCTGCGCGCCGCGGATGTTCCCGCCTGTCTGTCCGGGCCAGACCTGTACCCGGACTCCTTCGCGCTGGACGAGGTCGGATGTGTGCTGCTGCCCGCGACTGCGGGACTGGGCGCGGGACTCCCCCACCACGGCCGTGCCCTGCATCGCCCGCAGCATCATTCGGTGCACGGTGAACGTCATCCCGGACCCCGACCCCCAAACACCGCCGATACCCTGGGTGCGCGACGACCCGGTGCGCACCGGTGCGGAGGTGCGGTGCGGAGGTGCGGTGCGGAGGTGCCTTGCGGGGCCGGCGCGTCGGCCCCGGACCCCGCTGTCGGCCACTGACTACACGAAGATCCACAAGCCGTACTCGGTACCGTATCGGATGCACGTGTGGTCGTCGCCGGCCATCGCGGTCCCCGCGATGTGGCACGCCGTGCTACTGGGGTAGTTGCCGATGAACACCTTGCCGGCCGGAGCGGCCGAGAGCGGTGTCGCCTCGCTCGACGGGGCAGCCGTCGGTGCGGCCTGAGCGGTGCCCGCCACCGTTCCGAGTGCGAGTACGGCGCCGAGCACCAGGCTTCCCACTGCGTCGCGCATGCGCATGACTGTCTCCTCTGCCATGTCGGTCTTCTCGGGACCTTGCGGTCGAGGAGAGTCTCCGCCTCGTTCGGTGTCCAGTTCGACTCGATTCGGCCTGTGCCGAAACGAGCGCGGCGGGAAGCATCGTCGGCAGAGGGAAGGGGATGTCGTGCTACGAGTGCACTTCACCGCCGAGGACCTGGCGCAGTTGCGGGTCACGCCGTTGGGGCCGCTCGCTGAAACGGTGCTGAGCTTGCGGACTGTGCAATGGCGGGACCGTGCAGTGCTGTTCGGAGGGTGGCGTGCGCGAACCGGGCCGCGGATCGGCGCTGACGGTAGGGAAGCGGCCCGCTTCCTCAGCCCGGCGGACGGGGGGCTGGTGGATCTGTTCACCATGACAGGGGCGGCGGTCACGGTGGACGAGGGGCTGGAGCGGTTGGTCAGTGCATCGGACGAGCGGCTGCGATCGGAGTTCTCCGTGCGTCCGGCACCGCGAGGAGCGTCGTGGACGACCGAGGTGAGGGATGCCGATCCGCGGGCGATGCGAAGGCTGGCTGCCGCCCTGAAGAGCTGCCACCAAGTCGCCATCTCCCCGTACTGGGGGCCCATGGAGCAGCACTTGCGGGCGGAGACGACGCGGCGTGGCCGGCTCATGGTGCAGGGCGGAGTGGAGGCCCTCCTGCGCAGCCTCCACCCCATGGCCGTGTGGAACGCCCCCGTACTGGAGATCCCGGGCTACCGGCCCGTGCTCCAGCGGGAGATCGACTTCCGCCTGGCGGGTCGTCCGTTCGTACTGGCCCCGTCGGTGTTCTGCGTGCCGGTCCCCCAGTTGTTCGCCGGACCTGAGAACGACACGGTCGTCATGGTGTATCCGGCTCTGCACGACACGGTCGACGCAGCACCCTTGTGGGCTCCTTCGGCTCCGGCAGGACACGTCAGCGCCTCGGTACCACCGGCGCTGTCCGCTCTTCTCGGTCGTACCAGGGCTGTGGTCCTGTGCGTGATAGCCGACCATCCGGCGTGCACGACCACACAGCTCGCCCGGTGGGCGGGCGTGTCGCCGGCCAGCGCCAGCGAGCACGCCACCACCCTCCGCAAGGCGGGGCTGACCGCTCTCACCCGGGAGCGGAAGGAAGCCCTCCATACGCTGACCCACCTCGGTCTCACCCTGCTGAACACCAACGGTTCGGCTCAGCCCCGGGCCTGAGCCGAGGGACCCCCCAAGCACGCCCACTGACAGGCATGCGTGGCCTCGCGCCGGGCTACGGCGGAACTCACGCTCGACCACGTCGTAGGGGGAAACCGCCGCGGCCCGCTGGTGCTGTGCCAGGTGGGCGAATGCTTCAGCAGCTCGGTGCTGGTGCTCTCGGATCCGGCGAAGTGCGCGGCGGGCGGGTCGAGGAACAACCGCTGATCGGCACCTCCGCTTTCCACACGGTCGGCCAGCAGCCCCTGACGGGCGAGCAGCCAGCCCCTCCCCGGCACAGCCACCGGCTGGCACCCATCCACTGCCACTACCCCGCACACTCACAGGGCTCCCCGCATCTGTGGGGCGCCACGGGTCCGTACCGCTTCGGCTGCTCGGGGCTGACGCTCTACTCGTACAAGCGCGCGGGCAAGGCGCTGCCCTGCACCGCGGCCCAGCAGTACAGCCGCACCACGCACGTCGCGGCCGGTTCCAGGCGGCCGGGCGACCTCGTCTTCTTCGGGAGGCAGCGTCTACCACGTGGGCATCTGCGCCGGGCGGCGGCCGGATCCTGCACTCCCCCAATACCGGTTCGACGGCCCGCCTGGAACGGATCCGGACCGGCAGCGTGAAGTACGGCCGGGTGCGCTGGGCCGCCGTGAAATCGGCTGCGCGGCTCCCGGTGCGCGGCTAGGTTGGCGCCGCGGCGGCACCCGCCGCGGCGTCAGCGCACAAGGAGACCCGTGTCCTACCTCAACCCCGTCCGGCACATCACCTTCGATGCCCACGACCCCTACCTGGTGGCCGGGTTCTGGGCCGCCCTGACCGGCGCCTCGGTCCATCCGGACGACAAGCCGGGCGACGACGAGGTGCTCGTGGACCCGGGCGTGCCCGGGGTGCCCGGGCTGCTCTTCATCCGCGTCCCCGACGCCAAGACCGTCAAGAACCGCGTGCACCTGGACATCCAGCCGCCCACCGGCACCCGGGACGAGGAGGTCGAGCGGCTCACCGGGCTGGGCGCGCGGGTCGTCGACGACCGGCGGACCCCCGATGGCATGGGCTGGGTCGTGATGGCGGACCCGGAGGGCAACGAGTTCTGCGTGGAGCGCAGCGCGGCCGAGCGCGGAACGGCCTGAACCCCTCCCCGGCCGGGCGCCCCTCTCCGGAGCGCGCAAGGCCGATGCGTGAGGCCCATGCGTCAGGCCGGAGCGCGGGGCTGATGCGTGGGGCGGCGCGGACGCCGGTGACGCCGCTCAGCGCAGGCGGTCGGCGCCAGCCGCTACGGGGAGCGCGAAGCTCGGCACCCTCGCCTGCCCGGCCCCGCTGCGGGCTCGGAGTCGAGACCCGGGCCGGAGCTGGGGTTCGGGCCGGGGTTGGGTCGAGTCCGGGTCCGGGTCGCCGCGGCGGGGGTCGCCGCCGCAGTCGGAGTGGGGAGCGGTGGCGGTGGCGGTGGTCACCGGGATGCTTTTTGCGTGCTCGCCTTGCGGGGGGCGGGAGGGGGGCGCAATACGCCCGCCGCGCGGCCTCAGGCCGATGCACAGCCATTTGCGGTGCTCGGCGATCGGCAGGAACCTCGCGCTGCCGGCGGCCAGGTCCGCGGTCACCTCTTTGTAGACGTCGACCGCCATCCCCCGCCAGAGCGGCGGCCGGGTCGGTCACCGTGTGCACGGCCGTCCAGAACAGGGAGTCGGCACCGTCCCAGAACAAGGTGCGCGCCCCATCCGCCCGGAGCGACTCCTTCGCCTTCGGGTCGAACTCGCGCCACGTGCCGCGCAGCCGGGCCACCAGGTGTGCTTCGGCGTTCTCGCGGTCCTGCCGGCCGACCGCCACACTGGATGAGGTAGGCGTGTTCGAGGGGCAGGTCCAACCAGCGCCCGCTGGGCGCCGGGCACGGGAATGCGGGCGCGGGCCGCCTCAGCGAGCTGCTCGGCCGACACCGTCCACTGCCGCCGCGCCACTCGGAGGAGCGGAGGCGGGTGTAACCGCCGGTGCCCGCAATCAGGAAGGTGGCCCGGTCGCCCATGAGAGGCCGGCCTCGGCGCGCAGGTCGGCGGCAGTCTTCGTCGCGTCGTAGTCGGCCGGGACGCCCTCGACCAGGACGGCCTCGCCCGCCATGTGGTTCGTGCGCAGCGGGAGGATGGCCTGGTAGGCCTCGGAGGCGTACCAGGCGCGGGCCCGCTCGATGTCGGGGAAGCCGATGATGACGACGGTGATGTCCTCGTTCATCGTCTCGGGGCGGAGGTGGGCGATGGCGTAGGCGGTCATGGTCTGCTCCCCTGTCGGCTGTCGGCTGTCGGCTGTCGGCGGCAACCGGTCCGCAGGTGCGGGCCGTTGGTCCGATCCTGTCAGCGGCAGGCCTGAGTGGCACCCTGGACGTCATGCCGACGCGGCGGGCCGAAGGGCGCGGCAGTAGGCGACCGGCCACGTCGTCGACCTGGAGGTGGCTGGACTCCAGCAGGTGGCGGGCCGTTTCCAGGTGCTGGGCCGTGAGCCCCTGCACCGGGGTCATACCGGTGGCCGTCATCGACGGCGAACGGCTACATCGACGCCGACCACCTCCACCGGGTGGTCGACAGACTCAAGGGCCCGTCCAGCGGTCTGACCCGGGCCGTCCCGTCCGCAAGGGCTGGTGACCGGAGGGCACCCCGACGCCCATCACCCCTGTCCGACCCCAACGATCCGTCCTGGCACCAGAACATCGCCTACCAGGTGGACGAGGAGCTCCTCCTCCCCGTCTTCCGCGAGGCGCTCACCCGCGTCGCGAAGGGCAGGCAGACCGCCGACAACCAGGGGGAGGAGCAGTGGCCGGAGCCGAGGCCCGCGTCGGACTGCCTCCGGCGCCAGTTCGCCACCGCTGCCCGGCCCACCCGGGCGATCCTCGCCACCTCCGCCGGCAGCGCCACGTCCCGCCCCGGGACCACCGGCGCGAGGCAGGCGTACCCGCCCACCGGGTCCTGCGCGACCGCGCCCAGCAGCCGCAGCGCCAGCGCCGCGTCACGGAGCCCCATCCGCCGCATCAGCAGGCCGCTGAACCGGTACTCGTCCTCGCTCACCCAGAGCGTCGCACGCTCGTCCTCCAACTGCGCCGGGCCCCCAGAGCCACCGCATGGGAAGCGGACGCCATCGCCGTTCTGCAGTGCCGTTTCCGCAGCAAAGCACGTCACCCACCCGGGTGAGTCACTGCGTCGACCCCTGTCGCCGTGCGGCCTGGACCGGCTACAACCCGGATGGTGGTCCCGCACAGCCACCTCCCGCGCCGCCCCAGGTCAGGAGAACGCCGTGGATGAACTGTTGCGCTTCACCGTCATCCGGCCCGCCGAGGCGGTCGAGGGCCGCTTCCACATCACCCACTCCACCCCTGCGAGCACCGCGGCCGCTACCGGCGGCCAGACCCCGCCCGACCACCCCGGCACCCTGGACGAGATCCTGGGACGGACCGCGTTCAAGGCCGCCCACCTCTCCTTCAACACGTCCCTCGGGGACGGCCCCGACTACGCCTGCGCCGCCATCTCGGCCGCCGCCGAGCAGAAGTACGGCAGGAAACCGGCCCAGCTGATCACCACGAACGAGTGGAAGCAGGACCTGGCCACCCTCTCGGACGCCGCGATCGACATCCTCCGGGCCGGCCACGACAAGCCGTCGAGCGGCCCCCGCCTGCTCCTGATCCTGCAGGGCATCGACCTGGTCCAGCGGTCCGCCGGTGCCACCGCCGGTACGTTCCGCAGGCGCCCGGTGGAGATCGCACCGCTCCCGCAGCCCCAGGGGACGGTGGCGGCCGTCGAGCGGCCCTCCGCGACGCGGCGCCCCCACAGCCCGCCCCGACCGGGCCTGTACGCGAGCAGGGGCATGGCCTTCGAGGTGACGGCGGAGCCCGATGCCGATCCCGGCTCGGGCGGGAGCGACTACGAGAACCCGCCCACGGGAGAGCTGCCGTCCGGCAAGCCCGGAGTGCTGCGCCCGATCGGCGTGGGTGACCTCATCGTGGTCCGGGAGCACATCCTGCGCTACCAGGGCGGCGAACTCTCGCACATCGAGAACGTGTTGAAGTCGGAGCTCCGCGAGCGCGAAACCCGCCGCTTCGAGCGCTCCGAGGACACGTACTCGACCGAGACGGAGACCTCCGAGGAGGAGGAGCGCGACACCCAGACCACCGACCGGTTCTCCCTGCAGCGCGAGGCGAGCAGCGTCGTCAAGGAGGACTCCAGCCTCAAGGCCGGCCTCAACGTGACGGCGCGGTACGGCTTCAGCGTCGAGGTCAAGGCCGATGTGGCGGTGGCGCAGAACCGGAGCGAGGAGACCTCCCTCAAGCAGGCCTCGGCGGTCTCGCGCGACGTCACCAGCCGCGCCGCGTCGAGGCTCTCCGAGAAGACCAGGCAGGCGCACGTCCGCAAGACGATCGCGGAGTTCGAGGAGTTCAACAAGCACGCCTTCGACAACAAGCCCGGCGCCGCCGGAGTCGGCGGTGCGAACATCAGCGGGCTCTACCAGTGGGTCAACCGGGTCACCCGCGCCCAGATGTACAACTACGGCAGCAGGCTCCTGTTCGACACCATCGTCCCGGAGCCCGCCGCCTTCCTCATCGACGCGGTCCAGCGGCAGGGCCAGTCGACCCTCGTCGCGGAACTCCCGCCGCCGCTGACGGAGAACGCGTCCGATGTCACGGAGTCGAGCTACCGCACCATCGGACGGCGGTACCGGGCCACCGGCCTGGAGCCGGCACCCGGCGGCCGGACGGACGTCGGCAAGGTGCTGGAAGGGGCCACCGGCGAGGAACCGGGCGCGGTCAACAAGACGCTGGAGATCTCCGTACCCGACGGCTACGAGGCCGTCTCGCTCCACTGGGCGTGGAAGGGCAACGGCATGGCCCCGCCGGGCGGGTCCACCTTCCCCAACCTGGACCTGGCCGTCGGCGCCGCTGGGACCTGGGACAGCGCCGGAAGCACCTACACGTTCACCGGCCAGGTCCGCAACTCGCTCGGCATCGGCGTCAGCTCCTTCGAGACGCGCAACTTCGTGGCCGCGTTCGACTTGCGCTGCGCGCGAACCCCGGAGAACTACGAGAAGTGGCAGAACAAGACGTACGACGCGATCGTCACCGCGTACACGGCGATGAAACAGGCCTACGACAAGGCGGTGTCAGAGGCTCAGGTCCAGGCGCTGGGTGGACCGCAGGGGCGCAACCCGGCCGAGAACCGCGACCTCGTCCTCGGCGAACTGAAGAAGGCGTGCATCAGCCTCCTCACCCAGGACCTGTTCGACGGCTTCGGCGCCGTCACCGTGGACCCCGTCGAGAAGTTCCCCCAGATCGACCTGGGGCGCGCCCGCGACCAGGCCCCCTGCATCCGCTTCTTCGAGCAGGCCTTCGAGTGGGAGAACATCCAGTACCTCCTCTACCCCTACTTCTGGTCCCAGAAGTCCCGGTGGCGTGCGCGCGCTCTCACCAGCGACACCGACCCGGCCTTCGCGGAATTCCTGCGCGCCGGCGCCGCCCGCGTCGTCTTCCCGGTACGGCCCGGCTTCGAGGACGACGTACGGTACTTCGTCCAGTTCGGGAAGATCTGGGGCGGCGGTCCCGTCCCCGGCCTCAACCAGCCCGACTACGTCCCCATCTCCGAGGAGATCCGCCGCGCCACCGGCGCCCCCGGCAACGAGCGCCCCGTCGGGGACCCGTGGGAGATCGAGGTCCCCACGGACCTCGTGCGGCTCAAGACCAAGACGGCGCTGCCCGTCTGGGAGCAGGACGCGAGCGGTGCCTGGAAGGAATCGGCCGCCACCGCCGAGCCCTGACCTGACCTGCCCGACCCTCCACCGGGAGACGCCCCCATGGCCCACCGCCCCGCGCACCCCGCCCCGCCGCGGCGGCCGAGCCGGCCCGCCAGGACAGTCCCCGGCGCCGGCCAGCCCGCTCCGCCGCCGGCGCCGGCGCGGCCGGCCCCGCCCGCTCCGCCGCCCCCACCGGTGCCCCGGCCCGCCGCGGCACCGGCGGCGCCGCCCGCGCCGGCGCCGCGGATCGCGCCGTACCTCTTCGGGTTCGACCGGGCCGAGGCGCCGCCGCCCGGATGGCTCACCGAGCTGTTCGACGCCTCCAACCTGCGCTTCGCCGGCGCCTACGTCGACGGGCCGCCCCTGGCGGGCCACCCGCCCGGGAGCTTCACGGTCTCCGCCAGGAGCCCGGACCGGCACTGGATGGACCGGCTGGCCGCGACAGCGGCCGCCGGCTGGGGCATCGTCTTCTTCTACATCGGCTACAGCAGCTCGCACGACACGTCCGCACATCCGTCCACGCATCCGCCTGCCGGCCAGCCGACGCCGGAGCGGGGCCGGCTGCACGCCCTGCACATCAAGACGATCATCGCGGACCGCAATCCGGGCTGGGCCGGCGGTGTCGTCATGATCGACAACGAGAACTCGGTCAGACTCGACCTGGACAGCCGCGCAGAACAGCCGCTGCGCGACTACTACCTCGCCCTGTGCGAGGAGCTTGAGCTGCCCGGCCCCGGTGACGCCCCGCCGATGCGGCCGGGCTTCTACCTCCATTCCCCGGTCGCCGTTCCCCTGCTGCGCGCCCGCCCGGACCTCTTCGTCTGGGACGTCGAGATCGACGTGGCCGACAAGGGCAGCACGGACACCGTGACACCGCCCTTCGACCCCGCGCACCCCACCCGCATCGACGTGGGGGAGCCCCACACCTCGGTCACCCTGCGTCCGACACTGGTCACACCGCCACCGGGCGGAACCGTCCCCGCCTGGAACGCCTGGCCCGTGGGCCGTCAGTTCCGCTTCTACGTCGACCACATGCCGCAGCGCGGGTCGCCGATCACCCGTGCGCGACGCTCCCTCACACCCATGAAGCCGGTCGATTTCGACTGCGCGCTGGTCCGCAACCCCGCCTTCCCCGTCGCCGAACCACGGGTCACCGCCTTCGGGGGCCGCCCCGACCCGCAGGTGCTGCGGGGCACGTTCGCCGAACCCGCCCGCGGCGGCGACACCTCGACCCCGCCCATGATGCTGCTGCACCTGCTCGGCCTCCGACGGCCCGGACCGCATCCGGAAACCAGCCCGGCACTGGCGGTCGAACCCGATGCACCGATCGTCGCCGTACCGCCCGAGCGGCCCACCGTCGTCCTTTCCCAGTTGCGCGGCGGCGTACCGGTCGAGTGGAGGCTCCAGCGCGACACCTGGGTCCGTACGGTCCTGCCCACTCTGACGGGCACCGGCGCGCGACGTATCCGCGCCCTCGCCGCCGCTCGGCAGCCGGACCGGTCCGTCCACGTGCTCACCGTGTCCTCAGGACATCGGCTCTACGCCCAGCGCCGCCCAGCGGACGGGCCCTGGAGCGAACCCGCCCCCATGGCGGGCGACCTGCGGCTGCACCCGTTCAGCTCGCTCGCCGCCACTTCCCGCGGCCGCACCGTCGAGGTGCTCCTCCTCGACCGCGATTCGCGCCTCGTCAACGCTTGGTGGTCGCGCGGCGGCGAGTGGCCCGGCAAGGCCCACACCGTCGTCGACAAGGCGGCGCGCCTGCTGCCCGGGGGAGCGCTCGCCGCCCTCGCCCCGACCGCGGACGACCTGCTGGCCCTGGGCATCGGCCGCGACCTGCGGCTACACCTCGCGGACTACCGGGCGGGCCGCGGCTGGGAGCCTCCCCGGCCGCTGGGCCTGCCCGAACACTGCCTGACCCCGCACGCGCGCTTCGCCGCCCACGTGGTGACGCCCGAACTGGTGGAGGTGTGCGCCCTCACCCACCGGCTCCAACCCGTCGTGTACCGGCTGCGTCCCGGAGACGGCTCATGGCAGTCGGCCGACCCGCAACCGCTGCCCGCAATTCCTCCACGGCCGCCCCGCGACCACCGCCCGCCCGCCCAGGACTCGCCGGTCGAGCCGGCGTACGGCTGGGTGCCCAACCCGTACGGTGACGTGACCCTCGGCCGCACGACGACGGGCCGCAGCTTCGTCACGCTCTCGGCCCACATCCGAGGAAGGGCGGCGGCCGTATCCCGGTTCCTCGACGGCAACGAGGAGTGGTGGCTCCACCGCTGACACGCACGCCGACCCACCGCCACCGCGGGCCGCCCGGTCGCCCGGGCAACCCGGTTCCCGGTGGGGGTATGAAGGTGCGGAGGCCGGGTGCAGGCCGCACCCTGCGCTGGTCCCGCCCTCGCCTGCCACATGATTCCGAGCGTGCCGGGCCCGGTTCCGGTCACCGTGCTGTCGTGCACGACGGCGGGACGACGCCGATGACGGCGGGAATGCTCCCCCCGGGGGGCTGGAGGCGGCGGGGGACTGCAGGGCCGTCGTCGACGAGCACGGGGTGGCCCCCACCGGCTCCTGTCCTCGGCCCACCAGCAGCGGACCGCCCTGATCCGCTATGCCGAGCGCCGGCACCCTTCGCCGTGTTCTCCGGTGACCGGCAGGCGCTCCGCATGGTGCTGCCCGGGCGCGGTCTCGCCGTCCCTGCGGACGCGGACCGGCTGCGGGCGATCCCGGGCCGTCACCTGACGCGGGTCCGGGTGCCGGGCCTCTGACCGGGCCGCGGCCCTGCAGCAGCTCGGGGGCGGGGTGGCGGAGTACGGCCGGCTGGTGTCCTCCAGGGAGGACTGCATCGGCTACGAGCGGGAGACGGCCCTGCTGGTGAGCACCCGGGCCCGGCCCCTGCTCGCGGCCCGGACAGCCGGCGCCGCCCTTCGGCCCGGAAGGCGGGCTGGACCCGCGGGAGCGCCTCGCGGACAGCACCGCCTGGCAGCAGGGCCCGCCCTGAGAACTTGCGGACCGCCTGGCCGGCGCGACCCTGCGCGCCCTGATGCCCCGGTCCGCGACGGCCTCCGCGTCTCCGCGGCGGCCGCCCGCCCGGTGTCCTGGAGACGACGGCCGGTGAACTGCCGGGTGCGTGGAGGTGGGGTGTACGGGGGTGCGTGGTCGGGGGAAGCCGTGGAGCCATGCGATGGTCCGCTCCCCCTCGGGCTTTCCCACTGCCCCAGGCTGAGGGGCTGCAAAGAGGCGGCCGTCGAAGGTGGTGTCGAAGGCGTGCTTTCGGGACGTTCGGTCGCGGAAGAGCGGCTCCGGACAGGAGCGGAGGGCGCGGCCCGGACGCCGCGCCACCTCCGAGGGTCGCTCGCGCCCGGCCGGGACCTTCCAGCCTCCTCGTTCGGCCGCTCACGGACCGTCGCGATCACCATGCGGCGGGCCCGCGGCGTCCGGGCACGACATCGAGGCCACGTCCGCCTTCACGGCGGGGTTCCGGACCGGGTCGCCGCCGGCTGCCGCTTCGGCGGCGAGCCGAGGGTGGAAACGCCCGGCACGGGTAGGACGGCGACCACGGTGAGGATCAGCGCGCACCCGGCGAAGGCGGTGATCACCGACACGGACAGCACTCCCAGCAGGAGTCCCGCCGCCGCCACGCACACCGGCACGAGTGCCTGGGTGAGGAGGGCGTCGAGGGCGAACACCCGGCCGAGCATGCTGTCAGGGGTGCGGTCCTGGAGTGCCGCGCCCCACAGGACGGCGAACACCGAGGATCCCGCTCCGGCGCAGACGCTGCACAGGACCACCCACACGGTCGGCGCCCCCGCCCACACGGTGGCGATCTGCGGCAGCTCGCACAACAGGCCGAGCATGGCGACGGTGCCGGTCCGGCGAGACCGGATGCGCGGGGCGACGAGCGTCGCCACCAGTGCGCCGCACGCCGTCGCACCGGTGACGAGGCCGAGCGCCGACGGTCCGCGGCCGCCGATGACGAGCGGCACCACCACTGCCATCGGGGCGATGACCAGCGCGGCCTGGGCGGTGCCCTGCAGCATGATGCCGAGCATCCAGCCGTGGCCGCGGACGTACGCCACGCCGTCCAACGCCTCCCGGACCAGACCCGTCTTCGCCGGGCCGTCGGCGGCTGAGCCGGGGTGCGGCTCGTCCAGGCGCACCAGCGTGGCCATGCTGAAGACGAAGGTGGCGATATTGATCAGCAGCCCGGCCCCCGGTGACGAAGCGGCGGCGACCATCCCCCCGGCGACGGGTCCGACGATGCCGGTGAAGCGGCTGGTGGCCGCGCGCAGCGCCGACGCCTCACGCCGCCGGTCCCGCCCGGCCAGCTGGGCGATGAGCGCCGTGTACGCCGGACGGTGCACGCCCGCCCCGCAACCGAAGACGAGCCCGAGGAAGGCCAGGAGCTCGATCGGGGCGTCCGGTCCTGCGAGGAGCAGGGCGGCGACGCCGAGGATCCGCAGCAGGTCGGCCACGCAGATCACCAGTGAGCGACGCGTCCGGTCCGCGACGGCACCACCGAGGAGGAGCGTGACGATCCCGCCGAGCGCGGTCGCGGCGAGCAGCGTGCCCAACGCCCGCGGTGCGTCGTCCCGGTGCAGCAGGTACAGGGCGACGGTGACGGTGTACACGCCGTCGCCGACCATGCTGACGAACTGTCCAGCCCACACTCGCCCCAGCTTGGGCACTCGCAGGACGGAGAACATCGTCACCTCCCCACGACCCGCACGGGCCGGTCGGCCAACGCGCTGGTGACCCGCCTGACCAGGGACGCGGGGGGCCGCGTACCGGGTGGCCTTCCACCCGGGGCAGCCGTCGGTACGGGACCGGCGGTGTCCACGACGAGATCGGCGAGGGGCACGTGCGCCTGGCCGGCGCCTACCAGGGCGTCGAGGAGTCGCTCGCCGCCGCGGTCCAGCCACTCGGCCGTGGAGGCGTCGCCCTCTCCCCGCGCCCGGACGCGGGCGACCAGGCAGCGCGTGGAACGCTCCCGGTCACCGGCGTGGGGGAGGACGAGTACCGTCAGGTCGGCCGCCGCGAGGGTGTCACCCACCCGCCGGGCGTCCACGTCCGCGTACTGCAGGAGGAGGCCGCCTCCCGTGTCGAGGACCGCTTCGGGGCGGCGCTCCGCCTCCTGCGCGAGGGCCCGCGCCTCGAACCGTGCCTCGTAGCGGTGAAGTGCCCGTGCTCCTCCTTCCTCGAAGAGCCGGTCGGCTCTGGCACCGGTGTACCCGAACCGCGCGTACCTCTGCGCCCGGGCCGTATCGAAGTGCACGACATCGCGCCCCAGGGCACGGGCGACCGCCGCGGCCGCCGTCGTCTTCCCCGCCGCGGGGGGGCCGATGAGCACGATCGCCACCGTTCAGTCCCGCAGCGCCCGGTACAGGCGGGCAGCGAGGTCCGGCCGCACCTGTTCGCTGAGGGCGCCGTAGAGGAAGGCCACGGGGCTCTCCATCCTGTCTCCCACGTACCACTGGCGCAGCCGGCTCACGGCGAGCTCCCAGATGTGGATCTCACCGCGCAGCACGGCCAGCAGGTCGGCGCAGTTCACGTCGATGCCGCTGGGGATGGAGAAGAGGGCGTCTCGCAGCCCGCCCGGCCGGACCTGGAAGCTTGCGCTGTTCAGGTCGAGCGCGTGGACTTCGTCCCCTCGCGGCGTTCCGCGCAGGTGCACGGCGAACCGCGACGGGCCGACCCGCCGGCCCAGGTAGGTGTTGGTGTTGACGAGGTTCCGGCCGAGGGGGGAGAGCATGAGGAGCGGGGCGAGTCCGGCGAGTTCCCGGAGGACGAGGCGCATATCGGCCTCGTCGACGCCTTGCTCGAAGAGGGGCGGCAAGGGCGCGCTCAGGTCGACGTCGGCGCGTGCCTGCCGGTCCGAGGACTCGACGGGCGATGAGGGAGCGACGGGGGTGATCCATGGAACCAGCTCCCTGTCGACGGGGGCCCGGCCGTACACCGCCGACTCGCCGGGCGCCAGCCCGAGCACCTTCTTGTCGATCGACAGCGCGTTGGCGACCCGCTCCAGCGCTCCGAAGTCGTTCCACAGGAACTCACCGTGCTTGCGCGGCAGTTGCGTGTACCCCCCACCGCTGAGCGCGAACAGGCGGACGGAGGGCAGCAGCGCCGCCGTGTCGTTCAGGAGGGCCGACAGCAGTTCCAGTCCCGTGACTTCCGGCGCGTCCGCCGCGGGGACGGGCAGCAGGTTGTCGAACGCCCCGAGTTCACCCGCCGGAGGGACCTGGGCGTTGTGCGTGGCGATGAACACCTCGGGGGTGCAGTCGGCCGGCGTCCGGTGGCTGACGGCGGTGTCGGACTGGATGAAGACACCACCGGGCGCACCTGCCGGCCTGACGTAGAGGCTGGTGACGCGGCTCTCCCAGACAGGGACGTCCTTGTCGCCCTGGAGGAGCAGTACTTCGGCGCCGCCGATCTTCATCGGTTCGGCGTGGCCGAGGAGGTGCACCTCGCGCCCCAGTTCCCTGAGGTGGTCCACGCAGACCGCGGGCATCAGGCGGTGCATCACGACGGGGATGTCGGCGGGGAGGCGCCGCAGTGACGGCAGGTGGAAGTGGTCGAGGTGTTCATTGGTGATGATCACGGCGTCCACCGGCGGCATCAGGTCCATGTCGATGCGGCGCGCCGGGTGGATCTCGAAGCGGAGTGCGGACGAATGCCCGAAGGACGTGTCGAGAACCGGGTCGACCAGGATCCGCGCCCCTGCGACCTCCACGAGCCACGACTGCTGGCCCATGAACGTGACGGCGTCCGTCATCTACTCGATCCCCTTCGCTATCGCGTCCAACTGCAGGTCGTACACCTTGCAGCTGATGTCCGGCCGTGCCTGCTCGCCGAGCGCGTCGAAGAGCAGGGCCACCGGTGAACCGAACGTGTCGTTGGCGTACCAGGAGTGCATGGCGATCCCGACGACATCCCAGATCTGCAGGCTGCCGCGCAGGACACCGGCGAAGTCGGACGCGTGGACGACGATGCCGTAGGGGTACGCCTCGAGAGCCTCCGCCAGCGGGAGGTCCTGCACGGGAAGGAAGGCGCCGCGGCCGAGGTCCAATGCGAGTGACACATCCTCGCGGTGCGAGCGGAGCATCTTGAGCACCAGGGGCCTGACGTCCTGGCCGGCCGTGCGAGTCGCCTCGATCAGATCCTGGCCGAGCGGGGACAGCAGGATGGCACGGGCGAGATAGGTCAGCTCCTTCTCGATGTCGCGGAGGGCTTTCTCCTCCTCCTCCGCGCTCTGGGGGGCGATGATCCGGCGCAGGGGGATGACCTCGCCGGAACCGAGGAACGCGTCCCGCCGGGCCCGGAGCTCAGCGAAGCGCTGTCGGTCGGTCCCCAGCCATGTCAGCAGCCCCGTGCGGCTGATTCCCTCCGGACCGACCTCCAGGATGTCCCCGGGCTCGGGGCCGCAGACGTCCACCCAGCGTGAGAGCTCGGAGGCGTGGTCGGCCAGTTCCTTCTGCTCCGAGAACGGAAAGGGACCCATCTGCTCATAGTCCTTGAGGAAGCCGCCACCGCAGATCAGGAAGTGGCTGCCCCGGAAGACGGACGTCTGCTCGATGGTGCCGGCGATGATGCCCTGCAGGATCTCCAACCCGGCGAACGCCGCACGCCGCCCGTGGTGCTCGGCCATGTCCGCGGACCGCAGGTTGTCCAACGACCCGAACACGCCGGGCGGCGTGATCTGCGCGTTGTTGCTGACCGCGACGGCCGCCGGCCGGGGCAGTGAGCCTTCCTCGACCTGTGCCACGAACTCGTCGGAGATCAGCGCGTCGATCCCGAGGTAGATACCGCCGATCTCCGGGTCCTCAGCGTCCCTGACGTACACCTGGCTCACCCGGCTCTCCCACAGGACGGTGTCCGCCCCCGGGGGGAAGAGGGTGATCAGGACCGACCCGTACCTGCGGGTCTCGCCGAAGCCGAGTCGGTGCACGGTGAAACCGAGTGCCTCCACGGCTTTGACCGCCCGATCGATCATCAAAGGGCCGACGACGATCGGAACATCGCGGTCGATTTTGTCGAGGGAGGGAAGGTGGTAGTGGTCCGAATGCTCATGGCTGATCACGACCGCGGACGGCACCGGCATCCGGTCGAGTGCGATGTCCCGGGGCGGATAAATCTCCACGGGACTGGACGTGTATTCCTCGCCATACCTCGAAAGCAATATGGCGTCGATCAGTACGGGAGCGCTCTGGTCGCCCACCGAAAATCCGTTGTGCCCAAGGAATCCGAGCTGCATGGGCGGCCTCCTGTGTGCTGATAGGCCCGTCTTTTTCACGGCTGCCCCGGCCGGGGGGTCATCGCCCCCGGCCGGAAGCGTCAACCTGCCGGCGGTTAGCGGACGTAGTGGTGGTGCGCAGTCCGTCGGCCGTTCGCCTGCTTCGACTTCTTGACCGGCGCATTGTCCAGGTCGCCGACCAGCGCCTTCAGCGCGTCCATGTCCGTCTTCTGAAGCGTCTTCGTCTCGGTGCTCGCCATCTCACTCCCTCATTCCATTCCACGCCGGCGGCGCGGAAATCCGGGCGGATATCTGGTGTTGCCCGAAGATCATCCGAGAGTCGGGAACGGAAAGTCAAGGGTGTTTTTCTCGGGCTACGGGAAAAGCGGCCGGCCGCTCTGGCAGAATTACCGGCATGAAAAACGGACCCTGCGGCATGGGTGGGCGTGCAGGGGGAGGAAACAAGCGGATGAGCGGGCCGCACGGACAAGGCCGGACCGGCGGACAGGCAGACGGGAGACGGGCGGACGGGTCGCCCGGAAGATCAGCCCGGGAAGGTGCGACGCCGCGCGCGGTGGGCCCATGACTCGGGCGGGGGCGCACCAGGGGACGCGGCCCTCGATCCGCCGGAGCGGAAGCGCGTGTGGCGGCCTCGCGAACGCTGACACATGGGTGCCACCGAACCTCTCCCGGGGAAATCCGCCCCGATAGTCAAGGTATCGACGGGGTGAGTCTCCTGACTCGGGATCGACGCTCCTCCGCGCCTTCCGGCCCAGCGGGCCGTGGCCGTGCGGATTCGCTCCCCCTTCACAGTGGCGGGACCGTGCCGGATTCTCACCGGCTTCCTCGTTCCCCCGTCGACGGTCAACCAGCAGCATCACAGGCGATCCAGCCGTGATGCCACAGGCATATGAGGCAGAGAAGGGTCGATTCTCGGCCGAAACCGGCGCTCCTCGCGTGCGCGAACGATCCCGGCCGAGGCCGGTGCGGCACCGCCGGGCAACCGGTCGCGCGGCGTCGCCGACACGGCCGGCCAGCCGCCCGAAGGGGCGCGTCGTCCGCCGGCACGGCGGGCAGGCGCCTCGGGACGTCCAGCCCGATCTGGCCATCCCGGTGCGGCCCGGCAGCCACCGAGCGGTACCGCACAAGTCGTCGTCGGTGGCCAGCCGGCCTGCTTCGGCGCCCGCCGCGTCCGCTTCCGCGTGAGCAGCCCTCCGCCGACCAGGTGTTGATCGCGGTCGGCCGGCACGCCACACTCCTCGGCGCGGGTGCAGCCGATGATCTGCCGGTCCAGCCGGCCGGCGCGTGAGCGTCGGGGTCGATGGCGAAGAACACCCCAGCCGCTACCGCCTCGCGCAGCCGCGTCAGCATCGGGCTGCCGCCGTCGGACGGTCCGAGTGCAGATGGCAGTCGCCGCGCAGCGCCGCCCGCAGCTCGGTGCCGGGCGTGGCCGCCTCGTCCGCCTCCTCCCCCAGCCGCCGCAGATACGCCGGGACCTCGCGGTCGGCGCCTCGCGCACCACCTGCGCGGTCTTGGGCCGACACCCCTCAGCCGCTCCAGCGCACCGGTCGCCGCCCGCTCCGCCATCTCACCCTCGCCCCGGGGCGCCGTCGAGCGCGGGACCGGATCGCCTTCCTGCTGAAGCGCTTGCAGGCACCGCTGGTGCTGGACCGTTCCAGCGCGTGGCCCGGGCGGCGCTTGCCCGGCGAGGCGGGCGCGGGCCCCCTGGAGCAAGTCGACGCCCGGGTCGAGCGGTCCCGGCTGCGCAGGCCGAGGTCGTCGGTGGGCGGGCCGCGCCCCCCAGCCTCCCGCCGGGTGGGGCGTGGTCCGACGGCGCATCCCGCCCCCTGGGCTGTTCGGGGTAGGCGCTACACTCCGGCTGCCCAGAGCTTCCGAGCAGGTCACGGGGGGTCGGGCCCATTGGAACTGGGGGGTTCATGAGTTTGCTGCCGATCGGCAGAAGAGGGCAGAGCAGACGGCGGCGGGGCGGGGCGAGAGCCGTCTCGGGCACTCTGCTGCTCACCCTGCTGGCCTCACTCGCAGGTCAGACCGGCGCCGAGGCCGCGGCCCCCGCGGCGCCCATCACCGCCGCGGTCGCCCCGGCCACCGGGGCCTCGGCCCCGACGGAGGCCGCGGGTCCGCAGGCCACGCCCACGCCGGATCCCACGGCCGACAACCAGGCGGCCGTACGCACGCTTCAGCAGAGCAGCGACCTCGCCGAGCCCTGTCCGGCAGCCATCGCTCCGCACACGGTCGTCAACTGCACGGTGGACCCGTCCAAGACGGCGTCCTTCTCACTCGCCCTGCCGCAGCAGAAGGACCTGGTCATGCTCCAGGTCGTCGCGACGCAGGCGTCCACCACCAAGCTGATCGCGCCCGGCGGCGGCGCCGTCACCTGCGAGAGCGTCCGCCACCCCGCGTACACGGCGCTGCGGTGCCCCACCGGTCAGGCCGGAACGTACACGGTGCAGGTGACGGACAAGAGCAGCACGGCGAACGGCATCTCCGTGTCGTACACCCCGCTGCTCTCCTCGACCGGGTGCAAGGCCGTCGGCGCGGCCGACCACAGGCTCGGCGCACCGACCGTGCTGCACCGCTCGCTGTCGGCCGGCTCGGCGGGCGACTGCTACACCCTGGACCTGGTCGTCGGTGACGTCCTGCGCACCTACAGCAGCAGCCCCGAAGTCCTGCACAGCGTGTACGACGCCTCGGGCACAGAGGTCTGCACGTCCAGGGGCCGCCTGGCGGAAGCCGTCGACTGCAAGCTCACGGGCACCGCACCGTTCCGCATCTCGGCGCTGCAGTCCTCGGGGAACGCCGTCGACTACGACTACACCGCGGCCCGGCTCTCCAAGCCGGAGGGCTGCGCCGTGGTCGAGCCCCAGGCGTACGGGAGCCTGCCGGACCTGACCCGGACGGAGCACTGCCGCATCCTGCGGGTCACCCAGGCCGCCGAATACACCTACGCCGATGTCGTCGCCTCCGGCTCCCGTCCGCTCCCGTCGGCGATCCTGTCCGAGGCCGGCGAGACCGTGTCCAGCTGCCTCCGGTACGACGTCTGCAACCTTGCCCCGGGTGACTACACCTGGTCGGCCGACCCCAAGAGCAACAGTTTCAAGGCCTTCGGCATCGCCTTCCACTCCGCCAGGGAGACCAGGGGCTGCACCGCGACCCACGACAACGGTCTGGCGGCCGGTCCGGCCACCGGCACCTTCACGGCTCCCGGGCACGTCCTCTGTCTGACCCTCCCCACCGCCAGCGGCAAGGGCGTCTATGTGCTGAACCGGCCGCCGACCGGCGGCAGCTACGCCGCGTACACCCTCTACGACGCGTCCGGGACCCGGCAGCAGTGCGACTCCGGCGCCATCTGCAAGCTGGCCGGCACCGCCCCCTTCCGCGCCGTGCTGAGGAGCAGCCAGGCACCCGCGACCTTCGGACTGGTGTTCCACCGGACCGGCGAGGCCGAGGGGTGCACGCCGTGGCCGCAGTCCGCGTTCGGCAACGGCACCTGGGGTGCCGAGGTGTCGGTGGCCTTCAACCGGTCGCAGGCCTGCCTGAGCGTGCCCGGCAACGCCCACTCCACCGCGGAGCTGCTGGACCACGTCTCCGGCAACCCGAGGGACGTGACGGCGAAGGTCAAGCTGGTCGACGCGGCGGGCAACGTCACATGTGAGACCACCTCCACGTCCGCGGCCAACGTCTGCTCCCTGGCACCCGGTGAGCCGTTCACGGCGCTGCTCGAGAGCTGGGCCACCGCCTCGGGCGGAACGGAGACGTACCGCCTGGTACGGCGCGACGTGTCCGCGACCGCGCAGTGCGGGGAACCGCCTTCCACGAAGACGGGCGGCCCTTCTCTCGCCTTCGACCTGACGTCCCTCCTGGACACGCGCTGCGTGCGGCTGAACGGTGCCGCCACGGACAAGTTCTGGATCGCGGCGCGGACCCCGGCCGTTCCGTACTATGACGCCGCCCCGCTGACCGTCGTCGACGGCGACGGCCGCGCCGTGTGCCTGAAGACCGGTTCCTGCCGTGTCGCCGGCTCGACGTCATACCTGGCGATCATCGGACCCGAGAAGGCCCACAGCGGCCCCGTCGCCGCGAAGCTGGACACCTGGCGGGTGGGCACGGCATCGGGCTGGGCCCCGGAGTGCACCGCCAACCGCGTCTCGGTCAACGACTTCCCGACCCGCAGCGGGACCCTCTCCGAAGCCTCCACCGCCTACTGCGCCGTGATCGACATGAGGGCCGGCCAGACCATCGCCGTCACCGGCACCACCAGCACCACGGAGTTCGACAAGCCGGGTCTGGACCTGATGAGCGGCCCGGGATGGACCTCCGAGACCGCCGGGTACGGGTGCACGGCCGACCGTGAACGGTTCGCGTTCAGCTGCGCGACGAGTGGCGGCGCGGCGCCCGGCCAGGCAGTGCTGTTGCTCAGCCCCAAGCGGGCACGCACCCCCGTCGACTTCTCCTTCCAGGGAGAATGCCGGGAGGGCTGCGTCGAGCCGCCGGCGCCGAACCCGACCGGCATCAGCCCGTCGACGAGCATGTCCGGTACGCGTACGGACGCCATCGTCAGCGGTATCGGTCTCACCTTCGGCAGCAAGCTCAAGCTGGTCCGCGACGGCTTCCCTGAGCGGGTCCTGGAGCCGGTCACCGCAAACACCGACGGGAAGCAGCTGCACGTCAAGGTCGACACGAACGGGCTGGAGCCCGGGCAGTACGACCTGCTGCTCGACGGCGTCGAGTACACACCCGGGGTCCCGTCACGGGGCTACCTGCCCAAGGCCTACACCGTCACGGCCCAGCCCCTGAAGGGCAGCCGGTTTGTGCCGCTCGGCCCGTCACGGTTCCTCGACACGCGTGACGGTACCGGCGCGACGAAGCAGCGCGTCGGACCGGGCGGCGTCGTCACGCTGCAGGTCGCGGGCGTGAAGGGCATCCCCGAGAGCGGAGTCACGGCCGTCGTCATGAACGTGACCGCGGTCCAGCCGACCGAGGCCGGGCACGTGATGGTCTACCCGAACGGGCAGCCCACACCCAAGGTGTCGAACCTCAACTTCGCGCCCGGGCAGATCGTCCCCAACCTGGTGACGGTGCCGGTCGTCAACGGCAAGGTCGACCTCCGCAACAACGCCGGATTCGTGGACCTCATCGCCGACGTCACCGGCTACTACACCGACAAGACCGGGGCGGGCTCCGCCTTGAACCCCATCACGCCCGCGCGGTTCCTCGACACGCGTGACGGTACGGGTGCGCAGAGACAGCGGGTCGGTCCGGGCGGGGTCGTCACCCTGCAGGTCGCGGGTGTGAAGGGCATCCCCGCGAGCGGAGTCACGGCCGTCATCATGAACGTGACCGCGGTCCAGCCGACCGAGGCCGGGCACGTCACCGTCTACCCGAACGGCCAGGCGGCGCCAGGCGTGTCGAACCTGAACTTCACGCCCGGACAGATCGTCCCCAACCTGGTGACGGTCCCGGTGGTCAACGGCAAGGTCGACCTGCGCAACAACTCCGGAACCGTCGACCTCATCGCCGACGTCACCGGCTACTACGCGGCTACCGGCTCCGCCTTCTCCGCGGCCGGTCCGGTCCGCCTCCTGGACACCCGCGACGGCACCGGCGCCCGCGCCGGAGCCGTGGGGCCGGGCGATGTCGTCCGCCTCCAGGTGACCGGCACCGCGGGAGTCCCCGTACAGGGCGTCACGGCAGTCGTCCTCAACGTCACGGTCACGAACCCGACCGAAGCCAGCCACCTGATCGTCCACCCGCACGGGATCGCACGGCCGGGCGTGTCGAATCTCAACTACACCCCCGGGCAGACCGTCGCCAACCTCGTCGTCGTCCCCGTCGTGGACGGCTGGGTCACGTTCTACAACAACTCCGGATCCACCGACGTGATCGCCGACCTGAACGGCTACTTCACCTCCTGACAGCAGGGAGGAACGAGCGAGGCCCCGCCCGATCATCAGATCGGGCGGGGCCTTCCGCATCTGCTGGAACCGGGCGTGCCGGCGCCGAACTTCGGATCGGCGTACGGCGCGAGCCCATCAGCGTGTGCACGAGAGAGCCGGATGGGCGGCAGGGCGCGAGCATCCTCCGCAGGCCGCAGCCCCGCCTGCCGGGGAGCGGTGCGCCTTGGGCGCGGCCTTCCGCCGCTCCTGAGTCCGGATGAGAGGCTCGTCGGCGCAGTGGAATACGCGCCACGCCGCGGGCGGGGCGCGCCCCGATGACGAGGTGGTGTAGTGGCCGTTCGGGGACGAGAGCGAGGTCATCGGGCCCCGAGCTTCACCGCGCTCAAGACCGCCCAGGCCCTCCCGGGGGGAGCGATCCGCGCTCAGGGTCCCGAGGGGCCCCGGGTCCACTGCCGCATCCGAGCGGGGGCCGGGGGTCACTGTCCCGGTTGTCCCGCTGCCGGCCGGGCCCCAAGGCCTGCCGGTCCGTGCGCGTGCGCACCTCCAGGGACTCCGGCACCACCGGCCCGGCGGAAGCCGGGCCAGCCGGAGGGGCAGCCCGACGGGGGAAGAAGGACAGCGCAGTTGCGGGGTCGGCGGGGTGGGACACGGTCTGATTCTCCTCGCAGGCGGGTCGGCAAGGTGCTCCGAAGAGTGCGCCCTCAGTCGCACTCGGAACGTCATCGGCGGCGTATGCGCTACCTGAATGACATGACCGACACCGAGGGGGGCCGTGCAGACCGGATCCGGTCTGCACGGCCCCCCTCGGTGTTTCCGCTCGCCGGCCACGCCAAAGCCCTACTGCACCAGGACGTCACTGCCGCCCAGGTCCCACCGGGCCTCTGCGGCGCCGTCGATGCTGCCGACGGCTGTACCGAGCGGAGTCGGAGGATTTATGTGGTCGACCACGTTTCTTGTGATACGTTTATGTGGCTGGCAACGTAAATCCCGCCCCTCTCCCCCTCAGCCTCGGAGTGTCGCCGTGACCGCACGCCCCTTGCCGCCCCGGTACGTTCACAAGCCGCCGAGGCGAATGGCCGATGTGCTCCTGCAGCCGACGATGCGGTTGCCCCGCGTCCCACCTGCACCGCTCATACTTGGCCGGCCACCTAAGTGCGTGTTAGGTGTACGTCCCCGGCCTTTCCACGGCCGCTTGGCACCGCCGATCCAGGAGCTTCCATGTCCACCGCCGCCCGGCCGCCTGTCCCGTCCACCGCACGGTCAGGACGCCTCAGCTACGCGATCTTCACCCTTGCCCGCGCACACCGCGCCCACGCCGCAGGCATGCTCCGCGAGCTCGGCCTCCACCCCGGCCAAGAGCTGCTGCTGATGCAGCTCTTCGACCGCGACGGCCAGTCCCAGTCCGAGCTCCTCGAAAGCGTCGGCCTGGACCACTCGACCGTCTCGAAGTCGGTCAAGCGCATGCAGGAAGCCGGACTGCTGACCCGCACCCCGTCCGAGCACGACCGCCGGGTGATGAACGTCCACCTCACCGACCAAGGGCGGGCTCTCAGAGGTCCCATCGAAAGGATGTGGGCCGCCCTCGAGGCCACCGCCACCGAGGGACTCGACCCGGCCGCCGTCGAAGCCTTCGTCGCCACGGCCGCGGCCGTCGAACAGTCCATCTGCGGATTCGACCGCACCGGCACCGGCGACGGCCGGCCCGCCGGGCGAACCCACCGACCATGACCCTTCAAGGAGCACATCCATGCGCGCCGTCGTCTTCGACCGCTTCGGCGGACCCGAGGTCCTGCACGAAGCCGAACAGCCCGTCCCGTCGCCCGGGCGCGGCCAGATCCGCGTCCGCGTCCGTGCCGCCGGGGTGAACCCGGTGGATGCCAAGATCCGCTCCGGAGCCATGGAGCACGTCTTCCCCACCACTCTTCCCTCGGTCCTGGGATCGGAGTTCGCCGGAACCGTCGACGCCCTCGGCGAGGGCGTCGAGGACGTGGCGGTCGGCGAGGAGGTGCTGGGCTGGGCCGACAGCGGCGCCTACGCCGAATTCGCCCTCGCCTCCCGCTACGCCGCCAAGCCCCGCGAGCTGTCCTGGCCGGAAGCCGCCTCGCTGCCCGTCGCCGGGGACGCCGCCCGGCGCGTGCTGCGCCGGCTGGCCGTCGCCGAAGGTGAGACCCTGCTCATCCACGGGGCGACGGGCGGGGTGGGCACGATGGCCGTGCAACTCGCCGTCCGGCAGGGCGTCCGCGTGATCGGCACCGCCGGAGCCGCCAACCTCGACTACCTCGCCTCCCTCGGCGCCATCCCCACCCGGTACGGGCCCGGCCTCGTCGAGCGCGTCCGCGCACTCGCCCCGGGCGGCCTCCACGCGGTCTTCGACGCCGCCGGGAAGGGTGCCCTGTCCGACTCCGTGGAGCTGCTGGGTGGCACCGACCGCATCGTCACCATCGCCGACTTCACCGCCCCGGCGCTCGGCGTCGCCTTCGAGGCCGGGCCGCAGTTGCGCGACCCCGCCGACCTGGCCGCGCTGGCCCGCCAGGCCGCCTCGGGGAAGCTCACCGTCACCGTCGCCGCCACGTACCCGCTCGCCGACGCCGCCCTGGCCCACGAGGCCGCAGCATCGGGCCACACCCGCGGCAAGCGAGTCCTGACCCTGCCTTGAGACGCCGGCCGCAGCGGTCCGCAGACGTCCCCTGGTTCCGAACGAGCCCGCCGGGGCGGCGGCCGCAACGCGAGGGGCACCCATGGAACGCCCGTGAGCGTGTACGTCGTGCTCGGCCTCGACATCCCTGACCCCGACGGCTTCCAGCGCTACGCCGGCGCCGTGTTGCCGCTGGTGCGGGAGGCCGAAACCTCCTCGTGCCGGAAGGCGACCGGTGCCCGCCGGCACTCGTCATCCACGAGTTCCCCGACCGGGCCGCCGCCCAGGCCCTCTCGGATGCGCCGGCGTACCAGCCCCGCAAAGCCCTCGGCGCAAGCACTCCTCCGTCCGGGTCGTTGTCGGCGCCTGCCGACCGGCCCGGCCGGGAAGGGCGGGCACCGGCCCGTCCGCCGGGCTGCACGGCCCGCCCCGGAAACGATCCGTCCTCTTCTCCCTTCCTCCACCCCCATCCAAGGAGTCACATCATGAAGGTTCTGCGCAACAAGCCGGCAACGGCGGCAGCCGCCCTGGGAGCGGCCATCGGCCTCCTGGCCGCGGCGGCACCGAGCGCGCAGGCGGCCGGAAGCTACAACATCCGCATCGACGTACGCGAGACGGCGTTCGTCTCCGACTACTGCCTCCTGACGGACACCAGCGGAAACGGCCGGGCCCACTGCAGCGGCAACAAGGGCGCTCTCACCTCCTTCCGCCTGGGCGCGGTCCACACCCCCGGCGACCGGGCCTGGATCGACGTCAACATCGTGGGCGGCAAGGACCGCAAAGGGATAGACCTGCGCGGGAAGCACTACCTGCGGGTCTCCGGCAACCTGGCCGCCGTGCAGGTGTGCGGCTGGTCCAGCCTCGCCGCCTACGACAGCGGCCAGGCCGGCGCCTCCCTCCACGGCGCCGGCTTCTGCCCCGGCGGCTGAGCCGGCCGTCGGGCCGTGGTCGACCGGGTGGTCCACCGAAACGGACGGCGCCGCGCTCGCCGTTCCGGTGTCCGCCCTGAGGGGCGCCGGGCCCGGCGCCCGGTAGCCGGTCCACGGCGAACGTGCCGGATCCGGACCCACGAAGGCCGTCGGGCCCGGGAAGGCGGTCAGCGCGCACACCACCCCTCGGTCCGCGCGGGCGAGTTGGCGGTAGACAGTGTCCACTGATGCTGGTAGACAGTGTCTATGAACGGTGAAGGCTCCCTGCGCGAACGACTGGTCGATGTCGGCGTGGAGCTGGTGCTCTCCGAGGGCACCGCTTCGGTCGGTCTTCGGGAGATCGCCCGCCGGGCAGGTGTGTCGCACGGTGCGCCGCGGCGCTACTTCCCCACACACCGGGCGCTGTTGTCGGCCATCGCGCGCAGGGGCTTCGAGGAGCTGAACGCGCGGGCCGCCGCAGCCGCGGCCACGACGGGGAGTGCCGTACCGCGCGACGAGTTGGCGGCGCTGGCGCGGGTGTACGTCACCTACGCACTGGAACGGCGCGGGATGTTCGAGTTGATGTTCCGCCACGACCTGCTGGACGGCGGCGAGCAGAGTGGAACTCCGGACAGCCGCGGGCTGAGGGAGGCGACGCTCCCGATGTTCCAGCGCGTCACCGAGCTCGTCGCCCGGTGCCCGGCACAGGCGCCGGAGCCTTCGGCGGCCGTCACCGCGGCCGCCCTGTGGGCGAACCTGCACGGCATCGCCCAACTGTGGTCCTGGAGAAGCCTGCAACTCGCCCTCGGCGGCGACGGTTTCGACAGCCACGACCGTTTGATCGAAGCTGCGCTGGACGCCCACCTCGGGCCGACGGCCTCGTGACCGGGCGTGGAGGAACGCATTGATGTATGAGCACATGAAGCGGTTGACGGGACCGGTGCTGCGCACCGCGGCGCGGCTCGAAGCCGTGGGACTGGAGAACGTGCCGCAGTCGAACGGCGTCATCCTCGCGTCCAACCACCTGTCCATCGTGGACTCGACCTTCCTGCCGCTGGTGCTGGACCGGCAGGTGACGTTCATGGCGAAGGCGGAGTACTTCGACGGAGGTTCCTGGCCGAGGCGGCTCGTCTCGTCCTTTATGCGGGGCAGTGGGCAGGTTCCGGTCGACCGCGGGAACCAACGGGCCGCGGTGGCCTCGCTCGACGCGTGTCTTCGGGTGGTGAAGGACGGGGGCGTCTTCTGCATCTATCCCGAGGGCACACGCTCCCCGGACGGCCGGCTCTACCGGGCCAGAACGGGCGTGGCATGGCTGGCTCTCGCGTCCGGCGCGCCCGTGGTGCCGGTGGCCATGAGCGGCACCGATCGCGTCCTGGCACCCGGGCGCGTGCTTCCGCGTCCGGCCAAGGTCACGGTCACCTTCGGCAAGCCCGTCGACCTCTCCCTGTACGAGGGCTCCGCCGCCGACGCCGGCGCGCGAAGGGCGGTCTCCGACCTGATCGTGCGAGCCATAGCGGAGGTCTCCGGCCAGGAATACGTTCCGGTCTACGCGGCGAGCGCGAAAGCGCGGGGCTGACCGACCTACGCTTCGGGCTCTTGCTCGGCCCGTAGGTACCGGCCCCGGATCTGGGCCTTGCGGTAGGGACCGGCCCCGTCGCAGTCGTACTGCGGTGCGTCAAAGGTGACCCAGTACAGCAGCTCGCCCCTGAGCGCCCGGGCATGTGTGTGGGGTTCGGGTGCACCCATGGCATCGATCGTTCCGAGAAACTCGACCTGCCAAGGGCCGTCCCAGTCCTGGTCGCGAACGACTGTGACCCGGCTGCCCGGTGCCAGTGCACCCGTCGGCCATGCCTGGCTCAAGGGCCGACCGAGGATGTGCTCGATCGCCTGGCGGTCGCCTACATCCTCGGGAGCAGGGCCGGAACTGTTTGTCATGCCGCCTACTCTGCCAGGGCCGACGGGGTGTCAGGCCGTCGCTCCCTGTGCGACCTCTGCGCCAGAGCCAGGGCCTCGGCACGGTACGTGCGGTGGCCGGGCTCCGGGAGGAGGGCGGCAGCCTGCCCGGCCTGCCGTGCGGCGGCTTCGGGCTCGCCGTGCTCCAGGGAGGCCTCGGCCAGCAGGAGCAGCGCTCTGGCTTCGAAGAGTCCGTACCCTCTGCGGCCGGCCGAGGCGCGGGCCGCCTCCGCGAAGCGCGCCGTGTCCGCCGGCCGGCCCAGGCGCAGGCTGGAGTCCGCGAGGCCCAGCAGGGCCCGGAGCTCCGGAGTGCGGGCATTGCAGCGCCGGGCCAGGCCGCGGGCCGTCTCGAAGTGCTTCAGGGCGACGCCGTGGTTGCCGACGCTCTGCGAGAGCAGGGCCCGCCCCACGTACAGGTAGGACTCGGCGCGGGCTTCACCGGTCGCGATCTCGAAGCCCCGGTCGATGTGGTCGAGGGCGCCCGCGCGGTCGCCCGCCTTGATCATGGTCAGGGCGAGCCAGAAGAAGGTGTAGGCGATGTCGACCTGGTTGCCGAGGCGCCGCTGGATCCCGGCTGCCCGGTCCAGGGCCGCGCGGGCGCGCTCCGCGTGGCCGCTCTCGTGGAGCACCGCTCCGAGGTTGCGCTCGGCGAGCGCCGCGGCGGTCGGGAAGCCCAGCTCGTCGTAGAGGACCAGCGCACGGGTGAGCTGCTCCTCTGCCTCGGCCAGCCGTCCCATCTCGTGGAGGATCGCCCCCACGTTGCCCGTGGCGATGGCCTCGCTGGTGCGGAAGCCCGTACTGCGGCCGAGTTCCGCGCACCGCTCGCCGTGGCGCAGGGCCTCCTTCAGGTCGCCCAGGTACCACGTGGCGAGGCACAGGCTGTTGAGCGCGGCGCTCTGCCCCTTCGTCGATCCCGTGGTGCGGTAAAGGTCCAGGGCTCGGCGGTCGTGGGACATCGACATGTCGTAGTCGCTCTGGTTCAGGTAGGCGCTCGGCGGCCAACCAGCTCGGCGCAGACGTCGGCGACTTCGTCGAGTGGGGCGGCGGCAAGGCGGCCGATGTCGCCGAGGAGGTCGGCTGGGACAGCGGAGCGGACCAGCAGGTGACCGGCACGGACGGTCGGCTGCTGCAGCGGCGCGGCTACGCCTACCGGGCCGACGGCTACCTGGTGGGCGTGGAGGACGAGCTTGCGGGCGCCCGAACGTACGAGCTGGACCCGGTCGGCCGGGTCACCGCGGTGAGCGCCGCGGGCTGGAGCGAGCGCTACGCCTATGACGCCGCGGGCAACCAAACGCAGGCCTTTTAGCCTGCTGGCCACCCGGGCGGCTCGGACGCCACCGGACCGCGCACCTACGAGAGGATGCGGCTCGTCGGCGCGGGCCGGGTCCGCTACGAGTACGACGCCGCCGGCAGGATCACCCTCCGCCAGCGCACCCGGGGTGTGGCGCTACACGTACGACGCGCTCGGCCGCCGAAGCGCCAAGCGGCGCATGGCGGCGGACGGCGTCACCGTCGCAGAGGAGACTCTCTTTACGGAATGACCTTGTGCGAGCAGACGACCACCATCGCTGACCGACCGCACACCGTCACCCTCACCTGGAACCACGACGGCCTCCTGCCCCTGGCCCAGACCGAGAAGCTGGCCGACAGCGACGGCAACGAGATCGACAGCCGGTTCTTCGCCGTCGTCACCGACCTGATCGGCACACCGACCGAACTCGTCGATGAGGCAGGCGCGGTCGCCTGGCGCACACGCAGCGCCCTGTGGGGCACCACGACCTGGAACACGGACGCGGACGCCTACACACCGCTCCGCTTCCCGGGCCAGTACTTCGACCCCGAATCAAACGGAATCCCGCCCGGCGGCGCGGAGGAGCCCGCGGCGACGGTGTCCGGCGGGTGGACCCCCGGGGCGATCCCGGGCGACGGGGCCGGGCCGGAGGAGTACGAGGACATCGAGCCCCGGTCCGCGCCCCGCGCCGCGGCCGATGCCACGCCTGCGCCCGCGCCCCGGTCCGACGTACCCGCGGTGCGGCCCTCTCTCCCGACGGGCGGACGCCCGTGGTGGCCGACGGCACCAAGCGGCTGGCCGTATGGGACGTGACCGACCCGGCGAAGGCCCGCGTGACCGGGACCATCGACATCCCTGCCGGTGGGGGCGGCGCGTTCTTCAGCGAGGACGGCGACGTCGTGCGCTCCGGCCGCCTCGGCCGGCGGCTGACCGGGCCCGGCAAGGGCGAAGCGGTCGGCGAACTCCCGCTGCCCAAGGGAGCGTCAGCCAGGTGGCCCGAACCGCGACCGATCCGAAGGCCGCCGCCTGCGCGGCGACCGGAGGAGACTCACCCGGGCCGAACTCCGGTCACGCGCCCCCGTGCCACCTGGACCCGGCATGTCCGACATAACGGCGGGATGTTCCCGGCCCCGGCATCGGAACACCTCGCGATGAGCGGGATGGCACGGGACCAGTGGTCAGCCCATCGGTATGACGGTGGGTTTCCCGGACCGCTGCAGTGCGTGCGCAGCCCGCGGATCGGCGTTCATGGCTGCGACCCATCCGTTGTAGAAGGCCGTGCCTGCTTCCGCACTCCGACCCGAGCGGACTTCGAACGAGGCGAATGCCCAGATCTCGCAGACCAGAATGAATTCCTGTGCGGTCGTGTCACGAAGAGCAGCGGCGCATGCTTTGGACCAGCGCGGATCGTTGGGAGCGAGGCTTTCGCCGACGAAGGACCGCAGGTCGCGATGTGACGTCTGGTATTGCTTGAAAACCCTGCGGGTGAACTGCCCCTCCACGAAAGATAAGGCGAAGGGGGAATTTACCCACATCCAGCTCCACCCCGGCCCGGTGTTTCCGTACTGCGATTCCGGATAGTCGTCGTTTGAAATCACTGTCCTGAACCCAGAGGGGCCGTCCATGGGGGCGTTCAGCTTGAGCATATTCCCTCCTGATTTCGCCTTCTGGTGAGCTGTGGCGGGTACGCATGGCTCCCCACGTGCAACTCGTGATCCTTTGGCATTTTACCGGGGTGAGCCGCTCCAGGTGCCGTCCATGAAACACCTTTCCGGGTTACCGCATATGCCCGTAGCGGAAGATCAGGATCCGGATCAGCCGTGTGCCGTGCAGCGATCGGTGGGACTTTCGGTGCGTTGGGGCAGAATTGGGGCAGGGGACGGTGGGAGCCCGAGGTGCCGGGAAGGCAATTTCCCCGGCGTTCGCGACGGGTCCTGGGGATAATGCGGCAAGCCGGCAGCCGCTGGCGGCATGCAGTCGGGCAAGGGGGAGCCGCTATGTCCCAGGGGTGGAAGATCGCGGTGATCGTGCCGGCGGTGGCCGCGGTCCTGTCCACTCCCCTGCTGTGGCTGCTCGACGGGCCCAATGCGGGGCAGTTGGCCGGGGCGACCGTCCAGGCCGCCGCCGGCATCGCCGCCCTGGTCTGGGCGCTGTTCCAGCGCCCGTCCTCTGCCGGACCGGCAGACAGGGCCACGCGGACCGGGAACGCCGACCGGGGCGGCGTCACCGGCATCCGGCGGCCTGGCGGCCGGGGCCGCGGCTCGGCCAGGGCCGACCGGACCGGGGAGGCCACCGGCAAGAACTCCGTCTCCGGCATCGACTACTCGAACTAGGCCCGCACCCATGGTGAAAGCATCGTCGCGCAGGGCGCGGGGCAAGGTCCCCGGGCTGTCGGTGGCCGTGGCGGACACCGGCAGCGCCGAGGCCGCCGACGAGACGGCCGTGACCGGCTACCGGGGGCCCGTCCGTCAAGGCGGCGGCCCGGACTCTGTGCGCCTGTCCCGCACCGGCGACGTCACGGCCAGCGGCGGCAGTACCGCCATCAGCGGCTACGTCCACACGCTGACCGTGCAGCGCACCCCGCGGGAGCCGGCCTCCTGGCCGCACCAGGTCGGCGTGGTGCCCTCCGCGGCGCGGTCCTTCCGCCACCGTGCCGAGGCGGACCGGCTGCGGGCAGCGGTGGCCGGCGGGGGGACCGCGGTGCTCTGCCAGGTGCTCACCGGGATGGGCGGGGTCGGCAAGACCCAGCTCGCCGCCGACCACGCCCGCTCCGCCTGGGACGAAGGCGCCCTGGACGTCCTGGTCTGGGTCACGGCGAGCGCCCGGTCGCCCGTGGTGAGTGCGTACGCCCAGGCCGGAGCCGAACTGTGCCGGGCCGATCCCGACGATCCCGAACGGGCCGCGAAGGAGTTCCTGGCCTGGCTGGCCCCCAAGCCCGGGCAGCGGCCCTGCCGGTGGCTGATCGTCCTCGACGACCTCGCCGACCCCAACGACCTCGTCATCCACCCCGACGACCCCGCCCGCCGCTACAGCCTCTGGCCGCCGGCCAGCCCGTACGGGCGGGTGCTGCTCACCACCCGACGCCGCGATGCCGCCCTGTTCGGGCAAGGCCGCCGCCGGATCGAGGTGGGCGTGTTCAACCCCCCTGAATCCCTCGCCTACCTCACCGCATCGTTGGACGCCCAGGACCGCAGCGAGCCCGCCGAGCAGCTCACCGCCCTCGCTTGCGACCTCGGACACCTGCCCCTGGCCCTGGCCCAGGCAGCCGCCTACCTCGTCGACTCAGGACAGAGCGCAGCCGCCTACCGAAAGCTGCTGGCCGACCGGGCGACCAGGCTCACCGACCTCGCGCCCGACGCCCTGCCCGACGACCACGCCGCCACCCTCGCCGCCGCCTGGTCCCTCTCCATCGACCGCGCAGACACACTCCGGCCCGCCGGCCTGGCCCGCCCCATGCTCCACCTGGCCGCCTTCCTCGACGCCAACGGCATCCCCCACGACGTCCTGACGAGCCCGGAAGCCCGCGGCTACCTTGCCGCACACCGCACCGCCGCCGGCCCTGAGCGAACGCGGCGACCCAGGTGGTGGCCGCGGAAGCGGCAGCGCCCCGCCGCGCCCGTCACCCCCGAGGAGGCGTTCGGCGCTCTCCGGGCCCTGGACCGGCTCAGCCTCGTCGACCACACACCGGGCGCCCCTCACCAGGCCGTCCGCGCCCACCAGCTCATCCAGCGCGCCGCCCGCGACACCCTCACCCCCGGCCGGCACGACCGGACCGCGCGGGCCGCCGCCGACGCCCTCGAAGCCGCCTGGCCCGACGTCGAACGCGACGCCGATCTCGCGCAGTCCCTGCGCGCCAACACCGATGCGCTCATGCGCCACGCCGCAGATGCCCTGTACCAGCCGGACGCACACGCGCTGCTGTTCCGCCTGGGCCGCAGCCTCGGCGAAGCCGGCCAAGTCGCCGCCGCCATCGACCATTTCGAGTGCCTCGCCGACATCACCGCCCACCGCCTCGGCCCCGACCACCCCGGAACCCTCACCACCCGCAACAACCTCGCCTCCTGGAGAGGGGAGGCGGGGGACGCGACGGGAGCGGCGCAAGCCTTCGCCGAGCTCCTCGCCGACCGGGTCCGGGTGCTGGGCCCCGACCACCCCGACACCCTGACCACCCGCAACAACCTCGCCTCCTGGAGAGGGGAGGCGGGGGACGCGACGGGAGCGGCACAGGCCTTCTCCGAGCTCTTCGCCGACCAGCTGCGGGTCCTCGGCTCCGACCACCCCAGGACCCTCAACACCCGCAACAACCTCGCCTACTGGAGAGGGGAGGCGGGGGACGCGACGGGAGCGGCGCAAGCCTTCGCGGAACTGTTGGCCGACCAGGTCCGGGTGCTCGGCCCCGACCACCCCAAAACCCTCACCACCCGAGGCAACCTCGCTTCCTGGAGGGGGGAGGCGGGGGACGCGGCGGGAGCGGCGCAAGCCTTCGCCGAGCTCCTCGCCGACCGGGTCCGGGTGCTGGGCCCCGACCACCCCGACACCCTCACCACCCGAAACAACCTCGCTACCCGCAGGGAGAAGGCGGGGGATGCGGTGGGGGCGGCGCGGGCGTTTGCCGAGCTCCTCGCCGACCAGGTCCGGGTCCTCGGCCCCGACCACCCCGACACCCTCACCACCCGAAACAACCTCGCCTCCTGCAAAGGGGAGGCGGGGGATGCGGTGGGGGCGGCGCGGGCGTTTGCCGAGCTCCTCGCCGACCAGGTCCGGGTCCTCGGCCCCGACCACCCCGACACCCTCACCACCCGAGGCAACCTCGCTTCGTGGAGAGGGGAGGCGGGGGACGCGACGGGAGCGGCACAAGCCTTCGCCGAGCTCTCGGCCGACCAGGTGCGGGTGCTGGGCCCCGACCACCCCAGGACCCTTACCAGCCGTAACAACCTCGCCTACTGGAGAGGGGAGGCGGGGGACGCGACGGGAGCGGCACAAGCCTTCACGGAGGTGTTGGCCGACCAGGTGCGGGTGCTGGGCCCCGACCACCCCGACACCCTTGCCACCCGAAACAACCTCGCCTCCTGGAGAGCGGAGGCGGGGGATGCAGTGGGGGCGGCGCAGTCCTTCGCCGAGCTCCTCGCCGACCAGGCCCGGGTCCTCGGCTTCGACCACCCCAGAACCTTCACCACCCGAAACAACCTCGCTTCCTGGAGAGGTGAGGCGGGGGACGCGACGGGAGCGGCACAGGCGTTCGCCGAGCTGTTGGCCGACCAGGTGCGGGTGCTGGGCCCCGGCCACCCCGACACCCTCACCACCCGAAACAACCTCGCCTACTGGAGAGGTGAGGCGGGGGACGCGACGGGAGCGGCACGGGCCTTCGCCGAGCTCTTGGCCGACCAGGTGCGGGCCCTCGGCCCCGACCACCCCAGAACCCTTACCACCCGAAACAACCTCGCCTACTGGCAGGAGCGGGCGGGGGATGTGGCGGGCGCGGCGGATGGTCGCCCGTGAAGGCACTGGATCGCTTCTTTCATCCGCGGCGCTACCCACCCGGCTGCCGGTGGCTGCAGCTGTTGCAAGCTCCTGTCTCCAGGCAGGCGAAACGCTTCACAGGCATCGCCTTCCCGGACGGCTGCGGCCGCTCATGCGAGGGCCGTCGGCGCTCAGTCCTGAACGCGCGCCTCTTTCGGCAGGGTCCGCCTATTAGTGCTTCGTTAGGTTCTCGGTCTGGTTCTGTTGCGGGGCAGGCGTCGGCCGCAGGTGGTGCAGGTGCCGGTCCAGCCGGAGGCCAGGGGAACGTGCCGTGCTCTCGACCGCGTCACGGCTGCCCGGCACAGCACGGGCCCGGTACCCGCACGTCGTCGTCCGGTGTCGGGTCCGAGGCGTCCGCCGGCGCGGGCCGGGCCACCAGGTTCCCCACATGTCGCACGCACTGCGGCAGCGTCGGCCCACAGGAGCCGGAGGCCGTCAGACCGCGACGAGTTCCTCCGCGAGGAATTCCTCCACGAACTTCCGTGCCCGACGGTCGAAATCGGTGTACTGCGCCTCCCGCTCGGCGCCGGTGACCGCTTCGCCGACCAGTAGATTGCCCTCGGCGTCGATGCGCTGCGGTCGCTCCTCCGCGTCCAGGAGCAGGCCTACGGTGGAGCGGGAGAAGCCGCAGTAGTAGGCGATGCCGTCGCTCAGGCCGGCCTCGAGGGAGGACTGCATCGACTCCACGACCGGGTCGTCGGCGGTGGCGCCGGCCAGGGCCAGCCACAGCATGCGCTTGCCTGCCAGGCGGGGCTTGCTGCGGCCGTAGGCGAACCCGTAGTTCCATACGCGGTCGATCCATCCCTTGAGGACGGCGGGCACGCTCTGCCAGTACACCGGGAAGACGGCGACGACGACATCGGCGTCGAGGATCCGCCGCATATGGGCCTGCGTCTGGGCCGAGTACGGCTTCTCCCGGTTGCCCCAGTCCGGCTGGTCCTCCACGTTCATCCGCGGGTCGAAGCCCTCGGCGTGCAGGTCGAGCAGGTCGATGCGGTATCCGGCGGCCTCGAGCCGGGCAGCCGCGCGGCGGGCGGTGTGGGCGGTGAGGGAGTCGCTGCGATGGTGCGCGACGACCACGAGGGCTGTCCTGGCGTCGATGTTGTGCTGCGGCACGGTGTCTCCCGAGGGCTCGATCTGTGCAGTGAGTCCAGTACAACCGCGGCACCCGTAGATGATCCATGGGAGAAACGCTCCAGGACATTGGAGATCGTCTACGCTTGCGCTGTGGATCCTCTGAGTTCGCTGCTGAGCGGCATCCGGGCCGAGGGCTCGGTCGTTACCCATGCCGTCCTGACGGCCCCGTGGAGTATCACCTTCGCCGACGCCGCTCCCCTCACCATGATCAGCGTGCTGCGCGGGGGCGGCACGCTGCTGCTGTCCGACGGCACCGAGCGGGCGATCGGCCCGGGCGACACGGCCGTCGTCCAGGGCGGCCCCGCACGGTTCCGCCTGGCGGACGAGCCTGCCACCGTCCACCTCCCCCACACCGCGTACGAGATCAATTGCTTCACCGCGGACGCCGCGTGCACAGGGCAGGAACTCGACGGTATCCACTGGGGCAGCGGCCCGGAGGGAGCGACCGCGCTGATCGTGGGCGCCTACCGCGCCTCGGGGCACCGCCACGAACGGCTCCTGCGCGCCCTGCCGCCCGTCCTGGTCATCGCTGAGGACGCCGAGGTCTGCACCTGGCTGGAGAACGCCGCCGCCGACGCCGCCCGGCTCTCCGCCGGTTCCCAGGCGCTGATGGACCGGCTCCTCGACTGGGCTCTGGTCTGCACGCTGCGCAGCTGGTTCGACCGGGCGGGCGCCGACGCGCCCGGCTGGTACCGCGGCCTCGCCGACCCGGTCCTCGCCCCTGCCCTGCACGCTTTCCACGGGCGGCCCGCCGCGAGTTGGACGGTCGCGTCGCTGGCCGCTCACGCCGGCGTCTCCCGGGCACTGTTCGCCCGGCGCTTCACCAAGGTGATGGGCCGTCCGCCGCTCACCTACCTCACCGAATGTCGCATGGACGACGCCGAGGCGCTCCTGGCCGACACCGACCTCAGCATCGCCCAGATCGCCAAGACCGTCGGCTACGCCGACGCCTTCGGCTTCAGTACCGCTTTCAAACGCCACAAGGGCCTCAGCCCCAGCGCGTTCCGCACCACGGCGGCGTGAGTCACGGCACGCGGCCGCACCCGCCGCCGCGTCAGACAACGTCTTCGGTCCGTCCCGGTCGTCCAGGCCTGCGCAACATCCAGCCGGGCCGCCGGTTCCTCGCCGACCTCGGCGAGACCTGTTGGGTGCTGTGGATGGGTCGTGAGAGCCGATCACGGCTGTGGCCTGGCCTGACCTGGCGCGTCGATCTCGACGAGATCCTCGCTGCGCCGAGTGTGCGGCAACTTCGCCGACCAAGCATGAGCCTGGAAGCGGACGACGACATCGCCGCCGGCGGAGCCCCACGGGCCCGTTGGACCCCCAGGCCGGGCCGAGGCTTCTTCGGAGGAACGCGTGAGCGCGACAGAGCGCGGTGGTTGGCCTCTCCGGCCAACCACAGTGTCAGGTACCGGCGGCCGCGGTTCCAGGACGCCGCCCGCATCGAGGGTGGCCTGCCGTGGCAGGTCGGCCCTGCTGACCGCCGATGATTGACGCATGTGGGCAGGGCAGGCCGGCCGGTGGTTTCTTCAGGGTGGGGCAGTGATCGAGGTAGGACGGCAGGGCGCGTTCAGTGTGAACAGTGTCGGCGTGGAGCGCCGGCCATTCCCCTTGAGCTTCAGTGTCCGCGAGGCCGAGGGGCTGTGGCGGGTCTCCGCCGGTGCGGCCCAGGCGGGCGAGCTGGTCGACCTACTCGTGGCCGTGGCGAACGACGCGGTCGCAGTGGTGTCGCTGGAGACCAACTCCTACCTGGATGAGGACTGGCATCCGCTGCAGCCCGCGCTGATCGCGGCCGAGCTCGACGTGCCGTGCACGGTCCACGACCTCGGAGACTGGGCCTCCGGCACGAACGGACTCGGGGAGGAGTTCCTGGTGCTGGATCGCGACCTCCTGCCCCGTCTGCTCGACGGCACCTGGTCGCCCTACGAACTGACTCTGATCGACGTGTCCGCCGATGTGACCCCGGAGCAGCTCGACGAGCTCGCCCTCGTGCTCGGCACGACCGGCATCGATGAATCGCTCCTGAGCCGCCTGGGAGACTCCTGGGTCTGGTTCTCGGGCCACGACGACTGCTACATGATGTTGGAAACCCGCGACCCCGCCCTGCCCGCAGCGGTCCTGGCGCGGCTCCTGGCCCTGCTGGCCGGCTCCGCCCTCGCCGAACTCACCGAGGAGCCCTTCGCACGCGTTCCCGAGCCCGAGCCCTGGCTGCCCGAACAGCTGATCGGTACCGCCCCTCACTGGACGGGGGTCCTGTCCCACGTCGCTGAGGATCTGGTCGCCATCGGACTGGCTGCCCTGCCGGACCCGTGGCGGCTGGGCGTCCCGTTCCCGCAAGCAGACCTCACCGCCACGCTCGACGTACGACTGGGAACCTGGCGGATCACGCCTGCGGAGTAACGCCAGGAGCCACCCCGTATCCACCCAATCCTTTCCACCATCCGGTCACCGGTCGGCTGTTCGCCGCCGCCCCGGCGCCAGGCCGCCCGGCCGCGGACGGCGGCCCGGTCGTCGGCCCTCGCCGCAATCCAGACCCTCACCGGCAGGGCAAGCCACAGGCCAACACCTGTGGTGTCCATGCCTCATCCACGAGACGTCACGGGCGCGGCATCACCCTCGCCGCGGGGCTCGCCAGTGCGCTGGCGACGGCCACCAAGGAGACCGCCAGGAAGCAGAAGGACAGCCGGCCGAACCCCAGCCGACCTTCGGCGTGGCCAGCCGCGAGGCCCACGGGTACGAGGAGCCGCTGAGCGGGATACGGGCCGTGAACTGCGCGACACCAGCGCCACCAGGACCTGCCCCGCTCCCGCGGCCGGCCACAGCCAGACCCCCACCGGCCCCGCGGTGCGCAGCACCTCGTCGTAGGTGCCGAGGATGCCGACCGGCACCGAGATGAAGGCGAACGAGATCGTGAACACCTGGAAGGAGCCGAGCGTCCGCTTCAGCTTCTTGTGATAACCCCCGTGTTCGACGGAACCGCTGCCGTCCGTTCCGCGCTCTCCGGATCCCTCGCGCCCTCCGCCACGCCGGGCACCTCGTCTCTCGTCGGCCGCTCGGATCGCGTGGGCAGCGGCAGTGCCCCGCCCAGTGTCATCCTTGCGACCAGCCATATGGCGTGCCTGCCGGCCGACGCACACCACCAACCGCCCTGATGGGCGCGCCTCATCCAATGACCAACGGCACCAGCCGCGTGCGTGGACGCCGGCGGGTGGCAGTGCACTCTGAGCGACCCTGGCGGCGTCTGGCCGTTCCGAAGCCGCGGGGGCACCTCCGGGACAATGGCGGAACTGCCCGTCTGCGTGGGCGGCCTGTGCCATGCTCGGCCCCGTGGGGGACACGTTGGGACCCGGATCGGTGCTGGCCGGTGGCCGCCGCTACCGGATCGAGGAGAAGCTCGGCAGCGGCGGCATGGCCGACGTCTACCGGGCGTGTGACACGAAGTTGGCCCGGATGGTCGCCCTCAAGGCGATGCGGCCCGGACTGTCGTTCGACGGGGGATATCCGGCCCGGTTCCGGCGTGAGGCGCAGGCCATGGCCGCTCTCAACCATCCGCACGTGGTGGCCGTCCACGACACGGGGGACGAGCCCGTCCCGTACATCGTGATGGAACTCATTCAGGGCGGCAGCCTCGCTGAGCTGCTCGGCGCAGGGCGCCCCGTGCCGGTGGCGCAGGCTCTCGGTCTCGCCTCGCAGGTGCTGGCCGGGCTCGCCGTCGCCCATGCGCACGGGCTGGTCCACCGCGACATCAAGCCGGGGAACGTGCTGTTGGCGGCGGACGGGACGGCCAAGGTCGCGGACTTCGGCATCGCGCGGGCCGCCGAGGGCGTCGGGACCGCCCTCACGCGTACCGGGGTGCTGGTCGGCACCCCGTGCTTCATGTCGCCCGAGCAGGTGCTGGGCCGCCCCGACATCGACGGCCGGTCCGATCTCTACTCGGTCGGTGTGATGCTGTTCCAGATGATCACCGGACGGCTGCCGTTCGAGGCGGACTCCGGCTACGCGATCGGCTACCTGCACCTCACCGCTCCCCCGCCCACCCTCGCCTCCATGGGCATCGCGGCCGGGCCGGCAGTGGAGGCCGTGGTGGCGCGTGCTCTGGCGAAGGACCCGGCCCAGCGCTACCCGGACGCAGCGTCCATGCGCGCCGCGCTGCAGGGGCACGCCCCCACGGGGTCGGCGCGCCAGCCCGGCTTCGTACCGCCGCGGCCCACTCGGCCGCCGCTGGCCGCGGCCCCCCGCAGTCCGCTGTCCCGGGCACGCCGGCTGCACCTCGCCCAGGCGCTCGTCCTGCTCGCCTGGGTGCTGTTGGCTCAGGCGGAATGGGACTGGCTGGTGGTACCCGTGGTCCTCGGCGGCTTCGTCGTCGGCGTGCCGGGGCTGTGGGTGTCGTGCTCGGCCGTTGCCCGGCGTCGCAGGCCACTCAGCAGGATCGACAAGGCCAAGGCCTTTGTCACGATAGCCCTGCACGGAGGAGTGGTGCTCTTCCTCACGACCGGCATCGTGGCTGCGTTCATGTCTTCATCCGGGCTGTGAACGCGTACGGGGGGCGTCGGGCCGTGGGCTTGGCGAGCCTGTGCGGATACCGCATCGGGGTTGTTCGTCGAAACGGCAGGCCCCGCAGCCATACCGGCCGTGTCCGTGAGGGCGGGCAGGCAAGGTTCGGAGATGTTGAGGAACGTGATGGCACTGCCGTGGCCGCGAAGCGGATGTCTGCGCAACGGGTCAGCGTGTCCCACCGGGAAGTGCCCCGGCCCCAGGCGACGCTCAGGTGTCTTGCGTATGGAGCGCTCCGATCGGCGCAAGCCCCTTCACACGGCAACTCGTTCGGACGTGAGACGGTTGGGTCATGACTGTTGGCTTGCCGGGCAGTGAGGTTTTACTCGAGACGAGTCGGCTGCTGCTCAGACCGTGGCGGGTGGACGAGGCTGTCGTCCAGCGTGAACTGTGGACCGAGCGTGATCCACGAGTGCCGCCGCACCGCCGGATCGACAGGGACGGACGCCCCACGGTCGCGGAGCTGGAGGATTCGATCCGCACACACAAGGTGTGGTCGACCGGGTTGCTGGCGGTCGAACGGAAGGCGTCTCGTGACGTCATCGGGTATTGCGGGCTGGTCGACAGCGGGCGCGGATCGGCGGGGGAACCGGAACTGGCGTTCGAGCTGCTGCGCCGAGTTTGGCGTCAGGGGTATGCGACCGAGGCCTCGCTGGCGGTTCTGGAATGGGCGCGGTCGTCTGGGTACGAACGTCTGTGGGCCACCGTCTGGGACTGGAACACCGCTTCTCGCAGAGTGCTGGCCAAGGTCGGGTTCATCGAGACCGACCGGAAGGAAGTGGACGCGGTACACGGGACCACCTTGTTCACCACAAGACCGCTCTGACACCCCGACGTTTGACCTTGCGGACGAATCCGTGCAGTGCCGCCTGGCGACAGGTCCCCCCTTCCGCGGGTTCGGCAGGACCCGGATTAGAGCTCGGCGCCGTGTCGACCAGCTCGTTCACCAGCTGTCGCCTGCCCCGAGGGCGGCATCACCGCACGGGTGGTGATGGGCTGATCCGTCGAGCCGTCTATCGGACGACACAGATGTGGGGCAGTGGCGACGCGTTCGCGCCTTCACGGGCGAGAGCCTGACGGGCCAGCGTGCGGGCACGGCCCCACCCCGCGTCGGTGCTCAGAGCCGCAGTCGTCCACCGATCCGTGGAGTCGTCGCCGCTCATCTCATGGAAGATCGAATCGATCAGCCGGAGCTCGGGCAGGGAGTCACGGTGGAGGAATCCTTCTTCCACCAAGCGGTCGGCCAGACGCAATGCATCATCGAAGCCGAGGGCGATCTCGTCCGTCACGACACCGTGCTCCTCCAGCCACTCCGTCTGGACCCGCGCAGGTGCCGCCACTACCCTGAGCGCCTCGATCAGGAGGCGGCGACGGAACGAAGGACGGGGAGTTCCCACATCCCGATCATCCCACTCGCCCATGACCCCGTCATCTGCGTGCCGTCGCCCGGTGGCTGCGGTTCTCCTCCGTCCCGGTGCCGTATCCGGTGCGCTTCGCCAGCAGCCCCGCCGTGGCCAACGGCGAACAGGAGCCACGGCTCCTGCCGGCCGTAGGCGGCAACGAGGAGATCGCCACGGAACTGAGGCGCCACCTCGCCTCGGTCGACGACCGATAGGAGGGGTCAGCAGGTCCCGAGAGGGCCGCGCTCCTGCGGCGCCGCCTCCCGCGCTGCCCGGCTCGGAGCCGTCGAGTGGGCCGTCGTCCGGCGAGAAGAGCCGCTGTGCGGGCCAAAGAGCGGACGCTCCGCGGCGCCCGCCCGGTGGCCCGGCTTCCGCCGGGCACCGCCTGGACGGTGCGGGCCGCGGAGCCGGGTCGGAGCGGTGGCGTCTCACACGGGTGCGTCCTGCCCTGCCCCGAGGGGCCGGCCGACACGGGTGGGCCTCCGTTCGGCCAGGGCGCTCACCGCGGTGATCACCACGGCGACCACCACCCCGCCGAGGATGGCGGTGGAGGCGTCGGCCACCCGCAGGACCAGCGCCGACAGCGAAGCCGTCAGGCTGTATCCGGCGCCCTGGACGGCGTACATCATCGAGTACCCGGCGGCGTGGGCGTGTTCGGGCAGGCGGTCGCGCAGGCTGAGGCTGCGCGACACCATCACCCCGGACTGGAGCACCCCCGCCGCCGCGAGGGCGACCGCGATCCCGGGGAGACCCGGCAGCACCGTGACCAGGGCGACGCAGCCGGCCGTCGCGGCGAGCAGGACCAGGCTCTGCACCCTTACCCCGCCGGGCCAGGTGCGCAACCCGTAGCAGAACGCCCCGAGTGCGCTGGCCAGCGCGAACCCGGCGAGCAGGATCCCCGACCAGCCGAGGGCGATACCGCGGTCCTCCAGCAGGGCGGGCAGGACCAGTTCGGCGGTGGCCAGCATCGCCATGGCGGCTGCGCTCGTCAGGTAGACCGGCCAGCCCGCCAGCAGGGTCCGCGTCATCGGGCGGCCGGTGTGCCCCTTCCCGGGCGCGGCGGCCGCGGGCTCCGGCAGCAGCAGGAGCAGGGGGCACGCTGCCGCGGCGAGCACCGCGGCCAGGACCAGCGGTGCCCCGGGGAAGACCTGCAGGGCGAGGAGCACCACGACGGCGGGCGCGGCCGCCCAGGTGATCTGGGTGAGTACGGCCTCGGCGCTGAGCGCGCGCGGTACGGACTCCTCCGGGACCAGGCGCGTCAGCAGCGACCGGACGCCGCCGGGGCAGGCGGCCGGGGCTCCGCCCGCGACGAACGCGAGGGCGAGCAGGACGGGGGCGGGGGCGTCCCCGGCCAGCGGCAGCGCGGCGAAGGCGGCGGCCCCGACCAGCAGTCCCGCGCTCAGCTCCCGGCGCATCGGCCTGCGCGCGAGGCGGGCGCCGAGCAGCGGCGCGCACACCACCTCCCCCAGGACGTACGCGGAGGCCAGCGTGGCGCCGAGCGCGTAGCCCCCCGCAGTCCCGCGGCTGAGGAAGACCAGCGCCAGGGGCGCCATGGCCACGGGGGCCTTGCCGGCCAGTGCGGCCAGCGACCAGAGCAGCAGGTCCCGGGTGATGAGCGCCCGGTAGCCGGAGCGTTCGGCGGCCATGGCGCTCAGCCCTCCGCGCCCAGGCCGGCGAACAGCCGCGCCACCCGCTCTTCGAGCTCCTCGGCGTGCGCCAGGGTCTCCCCGACCACGCAGTACTCGCCGAAGCCGCCGCCCGGGCCGTTGTCGTCCACCGTGATCAGTACGCCGGTACGGGTGGCCGGGTCGTAGGCGAGTCCGGCCTCCTCCAGCGAGCGCACCGTCCGCGCGAAGGGCGGGAAGGTGCAGCGCCGGAGCTCGACCAGCACCCGGTCGGTGAAGTAGTCGCCGCCCACGACGCGTTCGCCGATCCGGTGGATGTGGGTGGACCCGCCGGTGCGGCAGTTGAACTCGTTGACGAGGATGTCCCGGTCAGGGGTGACGATGGCGTCCACGCTGACGATGCCCCGGTAGCCCATGGCGTGCAGCGGCTCGCACAACCGGGCCGCCGCCTCCAGGAAGCCGGTGAAGTCCACCGAGTCGGCCGAGGCCGAGGGGGCGGGCACGATCAGCCCGTTGAGGACGGGCTTCATCCGCATCTCGCCGTGCCCGGTGAACTCCACCCCGTGCTCCTCCACGCGCAGTTCCGCGTAGACCGGGACCGATCCGGGGACGTAGTGCTCGACGACGACGCTGCCCCGGCCCCCGTCGGTCAGCCACGGCCAGCGGTCGGTCAGGTACTTCTCCAGCTCCTCGCGGTCGGCGGCGACCACGGTCCGCTGCGCGCCGAGCGGATCCACCCCGGCGACCGGGCTGACGATCTCGTTGCCGAAGCCGGCCACGTGGAAGTCCTGCTTGAGGATGGCGGGCAGTCCCCGGGACAGGAACCGCTCCCACAGGAACCGGGCCGCGTCCTCCTGGGCGGTGAACACCCCGCCCTCCGGGACCGGGGCGCCGACGCCTCCGGCGATGGCCCGGAAGGTGGCCTTGCTGTTGAGGAGGCGGCCGCCGCTCTGGTCCAGGAAGCCGAAGCCGGCCGTGACGCCGTCCAGGCCGAGGGCGCGCACCAGGACGGCCACCGAGCTGTCGAAGTGGAACGGCAGGACCTGGTCGACCCCGTGGGCGGCGACCGCCTCGCGCAACTCCCCCACGAACGCCTCCCCGCACAGCCGGTCGCGGGAGAGCACGCCCTCGCCGTACCGCCCCGGCGGGGGCACGAGCACACGTACCGCATCCCGGTCGATGCCCAGCTGCCCGGTCACATGGCGCAGGAATTCCTCGTCCGGTGCCGTCGGCAGGACGAGGACGTCCCCCTCGCTCAGGCACCAGGCCATCCGCTGGGCCTGGTTGCCGACGTAGCGGCGGTATTCCGGCGTGAGCGAATCGAGGTCTCCTACCATTTCCTCGGTGCGCTGGTTGCTGATGATCAGGGTTGCCATGGTGGGATCTCTTGTTTCCTCGGGGGCGGACATCGATGGGAAGGCGGCGGGGTGAAAGGGCCCGCGGGGCCGGGCCGTACGGGGCCGGGCCCTCACCATGCTGGTGGCGGCGTCCTTCGGCGGCCACTACCCGGCCGAGTAGGAAGGGGGCCGTGGGCAGGACTACTCGGGCGGGTAGTGCCCCTTCCGCGGTGCGCTGCCTATCCTTTTGCGCATGATCACGACGACGATTGAAAAGCCCGTTACCGATGCCGAGGTATTCGCCGCCCACACCGGCGGAAAACTGGCCGTGGAGGTCACCACCGAATTCGGCGACGCGCGGTCCCTTTCGCTTGCCTACACGCCGGGCGTGGCCAGGATGAGCGAGGCGATAGCGACCGATGCCGCACTCGCCGCCCGCTACACCTGGGCCGGACGCCTCGTGGCCGTGGTCACCGACGGCACCGCCGTACTCGGCCTCGGCGACGTCGGCCCGCTCGCGGCGCTGCCGGTGATGGAGGGCAAGGCGGCGGCGCTCAAGAAGTTCGCCGGTCTCAACGCCATCCCCCTCGTGCTGTCCACGACGGACGTGGACGAGATCGTGGACACCGTCGTCAGGCTGCGCCACTCGTTCGGGGCGGTCAGCCTGGAGGACATCGCGGCGCCCCGCTGCTTCGAGGTGGAGGCGCGGCTCACCGAGGCGCTGGACTGCCCGGTGATGCACGACGACCAGCACGGCACCGCCATCGCCGTACTCGCCGCCCTGAGGGGGGCCGCCACCGTCCTGGGGCGGCCCTTGCACACCCGCCGGGTGGTGGTGTACGGAGCCGGGGCCGCGGGCGTGGCCTGCGCCCGGATCCTGCTGAGCGCGGGAGTCACGGATGTCACCGTGCTCGACTCCCGGGGCATCCTCGTCCCCGGCCGCGCGGGCATGAACCCGGTCAAGGCGGAGCTCGCCGCGCTGACCAATCCCCGGCGCGTGCACGGCGGCCCGGCCGAGGCGCTGCTCGGAGCCGACGTGTTCGTCGGCGTGTCCGGGGCGCGTGTCGCGCCCGAGTGGATCGCCTCCATGGCCCCGGACCCGGTGGTCCTCGCGCTGTCCAGCCCCGAACCGGAGATCCACCCCGAGCTGGCCGCCCGGCACGCCGCGGTGGTCGGCACCGGGGGCAGCGACCACCCCAACCAGGTCATCAACACCCTCGCCTCACCGGGCATCTACCTCGGCGCGCTGGACGCCGGAGCCACCCGCATCACCGAACACATGAAGCTCGCCGCCGCCGAGGCGATCGCCGCGGTCGCCGCCCCCGACCTGGCCGCGGACCGGATCGTCCCGCACTCCCTGGACCCGCGTGTGACGCCGGCCGTCGCCGCCGCGGTCCGCGCCGCCGCCCAGGGGAGTTGATACTTCCGCTCGCACGACCTGACGTTCTCCGTCTCTGCCGTGGTGCAATACCGGTCGGTCGACCGGAAGGCGGTGGGCCGGGGTGCTCAGGGAGAGAACGTATGTCTGCGCCGGCGTTATACGGACGTGAGAGGGAACTCCGGCGGCTGGGCGGCTTCCTGGACAGAGCGGCGCACGGACACCCCGAGCTCCTCGTCGTGGGGGGTCAGGCCGGCGTCGGCAAGAGCCGGCTGCTGCTCGACGCGGCGCGCCACGCACGGCGCCGGGGGTTCACCGTCCACCAGCACCACGCCTCGGAGCTGCGCGGCAGTGCCGGTGCCGCCCTGCGCGAGGCGGTGGCGTCGGCCGGCCCCCCGCCGCTGGTCGTGGTCGACGACGCCGAGCCGGGATCCGCCGACACCCTGTTCGACCTCCTCCGCTCCACGGGCCCGGCGGCCCGTCCCCCCGTCCCCGTCCTGCTGGCGCGCAGCGCGAGCACCGGGGGGCTCGACCCGGCGGGGGAGAGCTCGTGGGAGGACGCCGGGGGGCCGCCGATCGCCGGTCTGGAGCTGGCGCCGCTGGAGGAGGAGGCGGTACGGAAACTCGTCGCCGACCTCCTCGCCGTGGCGCCGCAGCAGGCCGTGCTGGACGTGGCGGCCTGCGCCAACGGCAATCCGAGGCTGATCGTCGAACTGCTGGAGGGCCTGCGCGAGGAGGGCCGGATCGGGCCCGACGGGGAGCTGGTGCGGCTGACACCGGGCAGGCTGCCGTCCCGGGTCCAGGCGGCGGTGGCCGGCCTGCTGCGCCGGCTGTCCCGGGAATCCGCCCAACTCCTGCGGGTCGGCACCGTGCTGGGCCGCACCTTCCAGCTCTCCCAGGCCGCCGCCATGCTCGGCACGGGTACCGCGGCCCTGCTCCCCGCCCTCGACGAAACCCTGGCCGCGGGGGTCCTGCGGCTCACCGACGAAGGAGTCACCTTCCAGCAGCCGCTGCTGTGGCGTGCCGTGTTCGAGGCGATACCGCCCAGTGTGCGCTCCACCCTGCACCAGGAGGCGCGCCGGCTCGCCCCGGGGCACGACCTCCCCGCCCGCGACCTCGCCTCGCTCGGCCGTCAGGGCGCCGCGCGGGCCAAGCCGGGCAGCCCGGCGGACGGCGGGGCGGGCGTGACGGGCGCCCTGGCGACGCTGCTGGGCTCGGGATACGTCGAGTCCGCCCTGCTGCTCGCCCGCAGCGCACTGAACGGGCCGCTGCCCGGCAGCGAGGTGACCACGCTGCGCCGGGTGGTCCTGGACCTGGTGATGGTGGGTACGGGCGGTGCCCCCGGCGGCTTCGGCCCGGTCGGCGCGGAGCAGGCCCTGGCGGCGATCGACAGCCTCCGCGACGGCGGTCCCGAGGCCCGACGCGCCGCCGCCACCGCCCTGGCCGGGCTGCGCTGGAGCGAGGGCAGGGTGAGCGAGGCGCTGCGGTCGGGCGCGGCGGCGGTCGAGCAGCCCCTCACCCCCGACACCGCCGCCGAGCGCGCGTACCCGCGGGTGGCGCACGCCCGGCGGCTGGTCTGCGCGGGTGAGCCGGACGCCGCCCGCGCGCTGATCGCCCGCGTCCTCGAGGACACGCCCGCCGGCCCCCTCGGCGTCTTCCGGCCGGCGGCCGAGCTCGTACGGGCCGAGGCCCACGAGCGTGCCGGGGAGTCAGCGGAGGCCGAGCACGCCGCCCTCACCGCCCTCGACGCCCTGGAGGCGGCCGCCGGCGGGGGGCCGGCGACCCTGCGGGCCTGGGCCCGGTCCACCCTGTGCCGGGTGGCGCTGCGCCGCGGTGACGCCGCCGGCGCCGCGGTGCAGCTCGGGCGGCTGCGGGAGTTCGGGCCGGAGGTGACGGAGCTGGCGCCCGTACCGGCCGCGTGGCTGGAGCTCGTCGTGGCGCACGCGCAGGGCGAACACCTGGCCGCGACCGCTCTGCTGACCGGTGCCGGGAGGCACCTGCCGTCGCTGCGTACGCTCCACCTGGCGGAACCGGGCGCAGCCGCCTGGTTCGTCCGCTTCTCCCGTACGGCCGGGAACCCGGAGCCGGGGCAGGCCGCCCTGCGTACCGCAGAGCTCCTGGCTGCGGCCGACCCCGACTCCCCCTCCTTGCGGACGGCGGCCCTGCACGCCCGCGCCCTGTTCGAATGCGACCCGGACGGTCTGACCCGGGCCGCCGCCGAGCACACCGACGCCTGGGCGCGCGCCTGCGCGGCCTCGGACCTGCGGACCCTGCTCGGGGCGCGCGGCACCTCCGCCGCGGGGCGCGGCCGGTCCTGGCTGGTGCGGGAGCACGCGGGCCGCTATGCCGTGGTCGACGCCCCCGAGCCGGTCCGTGCGGGGGCGGCGGTGGCCGGCTGGGAGGAACTCGGCGGCACGGAGCGCACGATCGCCGCGCTCGTGGCGGACGGCCTGACCAACGGCGAGGTGGCCAGCGCGGTCCACCTCTCCCCGCACACCGTGAACTACTACCTGCGCAGGATCTACGCGAAGCTGGGCATCCACTCCCGCGTCGAACTGGCCAGGCTCGCCCTGTCGGCACCTCGCCGTCTGCTCGCTCCCTGAAAGGCGGTCAAGCCTGCGGACCCAAGGAGGGTGACGTCAAGCCTCCTCGGCCTTGCCGAGGGCAGGACGGCGGCCGCTGCCAAGCCGCGGCGCTCGGGCCGCGGATCCCTCCAATGGATGAAGACCCCGGTATGTCGTGGCCGGTCGGCAAACCGTACTGCTGACGATGGTGCTGTCTGGCGCCGCTCGCAGTTCCCCAGCCCACCTTCGCGGTGGGCTGCTGTGCCATGCGCGCGCACGGAAGGAGACAACCTTGTCCGATTTTGATCAGGGCCGGTCCGAGCGGGGCTTCGGGGACGTCATCCTCGCCACGCCCGTGAGCGCCGAGCCGCCGGCCGGGCCGGCGTATCCGGTCCCGGAGCCGGACCAGGAGTGGATTCTGCCGAACGGTTTCGCACACGTCTTCCTCGGCGAGGGCAACGAGGACGTCACCCGGCCGGTGATCATTGCCGATGGCTTCAGCCTCGGCAAGAGCAATCTGAAGTGGCTGCACTCCGGGCTCGACCGCGACTTTCCCTTCCTGACGGAGCTGCGCAGCCAGGGCCGCGACGCCATCCTCGTCGGCTACGAGGAGCGGTCCGCCTCCATGCTCGACAACGCCGAAGCCGTCATGGGCGCCATCGTGCAGGCCAACACCCTGCAGTCGGGCGGCGCTGCGCTGACCGTGGGCGGCTTCGGCATGGGCGGCCTGGTCGCCCGCTACGCACTGGCCAAGATGGAACAGCAGGGGTTCGAGCACCGCGCCGCCCTGTACTTCTCCTACGACACCCCGCACCGCGGCGCCGTCGTGCCCATCGCCCTCCAGGCGTTCGCGCACTTCGCCCCCTGGTCGAACAGTCCCTTCGCCCGGCAGATGAACAGCCCGGCCGCCCGGCAGATGCTCTGGCGGCATTACGACCCGAACACCAGGAAGATCGACATCGCCCCCGAGCGCACCCGGTTCCTCCAGGCCCTGACACAGGTCGGCAACTGGCCGAGCAACCCCAGGAAGATCGCGGTCGCCAACGGCCGCGGCGACGGCACGGGTCTGCAGATCCCGCCCGGCATGAGGGCGCTGAAGATCGGGCGGGTGTACCCCGACACGACCTTCTACACCCAGGCCCAGGGCGAGGACATCACCGTCGCCGAACTGAGGCGGTGGTTCCCCCCGTCCCAGAGGACGATCAAGACGAGGGAGTTCCCTGAACTCGACGGCGCCCCGGGCGGCACCCTCCGCTCCTACGGCATCATCGCCGACGCGCTGGAGAAGGCCGGCGCCACGACCGACCTGCGGCACGGGAGCGTCTGCTTCGTCCCCTCCGTCAGCGCGGTCGCGATCCGCGACCTCGACCAGCACAAAGACCTCTACGCGAACATCTACCAGCTGGACCCGGAGGAGAGCGAGGTCGACGAGTTCAGGTGCTCCTCGGACACTACGACGCACACCGCCCTCACCCAGGAACTCGGCAGCTGGCTGCTGAACCGGCTGCCCTGCTGATCCGCCACAGCGCACGGGTTCGAACCGCCCGCGAGAGCGGCGGCCCGACCCGTGCACCAGTAGGACCGAACCGGCCGATCCTGCCGACTGACACGACCGGCCGGGGCCTGCACTGGCGGCTCTCATGCACGCTCCGCAGTGCCGGGGGTCACCTCCAGTCGGTCAGTCGGCCGGCCCGCCCGTCGCTTTGCGACAGGCGGTGCAGAGCAAGACCCAGGAGCATCGCCGTGTATGCACACAGCGCTGCGATCCCGGCCCACCACGGAAGCGGGAAGTATCCGGCGGAGGGGGCGTAGTGTGCGACGGTCTGCGGATGTTCGACGAGGGTCTGCCGGACGGCGAAGCCGGCGGCCGGGGTGGCCCGCAATAGCCACTGGGACAGCCCGTCGGCCAGCAGTGGGACGGAGGTCACGACGTACGGGACTGCGACCGCCAGGACGGCCACGAGGATCGCGAGCCAGGCCCGCCGCAGCAGGAAGCCGAGCGCGAGGGCGAGCACGGCGGCGAGGGCGAGGACGCCGGCCGTACCGACTACGACCCGTGCACCGGTGAGCGCGGACACCCGATGACGGGGATCCCGTTGCCCTTCAGGATCGCCGCGCCCGCCGGGGTCACGATGCCGATGGCGAGGAGAGCGGTGACGAACGTGACGGCTGAGACGACGATCGCCTTCGCCGCGAGTCGGAGGCGGGTGACCGGCGCGCCGCCCGCGGACCCGGTGCGTTGTCAGGCGGTGGCGAACCGCACCCCGACCACGAGCACGATGAGCAGCGCCAGGGGCAGGCCTCCCAAGGTGCGTTCCGCCGAGTGGGCGCCGTCCTCGGCGCCCACCGGGCCGATGTCGCCGGTGCCGGTGACGGTGATCGTGCCGTTCTTCTCCACCGCCCGGACACCAGGTGGTATTTCTCCCAATCCGTCCGGTTCCGCTCGCCGACGGCGTCGTCGCTCCAGCTCCCGGCGGCTGTGCCCTTGAGGGAGACGTTGTCGAAGGTGCCGCCGGCCTGCGTCCAGCGCACCTGTTCCGCGGCGCCGCCCAGGCCCGTCCGCGACAGGGTCAGGTCTCCGGGAGAGGTGGCGAACAAGCCGACCTGCACGGTCTCGGGAAGCCCGGGCAGCCGCACGGTGCCGACCTTGGTCCACTGCGTGCCGTCGGCGGACGCGTGGCCCGTGACGGTGTCGCCTGACCGGGTCAGCCGCAGCCAGCGCGGCGCCTCGCCCGAGACTCCCCTGCCGCTGCCGGCGATGTCGTGCCGGTAGTCGTACTGCATCCGCACGCCGTGGCTGCCGGTGACCACCAGCGCCGCGTAGGAGGAACCCGGGCGGACACCGCCCTTGTCCGGAAGGCGGCCTGCACGTTGCGGCCGCACTCCCGACGGCAGCCGGGTCGGGAGGATGACACGGTGAGGGTTCTGGTCGTGGAGGACGCCCGGTCGCTTGCCGAGGTCGTCGCCGAGGGACTGCGGGATCAGGGGATGGCCGTCGATGTGGCGCACGACGGTCTGGCCGCCGCGGCCAAGCTCGATCTGAACGCGTACGACGTGGTGGTCCTCGACCGCGACCTGCCCGGCATTCACGGCGACGCGCTCTGCCAAATGATCACCGGCCCGCGCGCTGCGTGCGGGCGGCCTCGAACTCGACCCGGTACGCCGGACCGCCCTGCGTGAAGGCCGTCCGCTGGAGCTTTCCGTCAAGGAGTTCGCCGTCCTGGAGGCACTGCTGCGCGCCAGTCCGGGCTTCCTGAGCACCGAGAACCTCCTGGAACAGGTGTGGGACGAGAACGCCGACCCCTTCAGCAACACGGTGACCGTCACCATCAGCCGGTTGCGCCGCAAGCTGGGCAGCCCGCCCGTCATCACGACGACGCCCGGGGTGGGCTATCGCATCGCCGATGTTCCGACCGTCTGATGTTCACTGCCGCAGGCGTAGTCGGACCAGGTAGGCGGCCCAGCCGACGCGCGGAGCGTTGATGTGCCCCGAGGAAGGCCGGTCGGCTGCGTCGTGGCCCCGGAGGCCAAAGTCGTCGCGGTCTTCAGGCGCCGCGCGCACCGACGCGAGGTCGGTGGAGACTGCCCCTGCCGTCGGGGTGGCCGTGGATGGGCGCGGACACCCGTCGGCCGCCGGAAGCGGTGACCCGGAGCGCGATGACTGCCTCCTCCGAACCGGTCCGGACGCACTCGCTGCGGGCGCCTTCTGGCTGGGGTCAGGACAGCGCGTTTCACCTGCAAAAGTAGGTCGTGCATACTTTTGCGGGAGGGGTACGGCATTCCGGCTGGGCCGCACTGACCAGGGGAAATCCAGACATGGACACCGGTACGCCGGTCACCGGCGGCTTCGCCGCGCTGCTGCTCCGTCTGCGGACGGAGGCCGGGCTGAGCCAGGAGGAGCTGGCGCACGCTGCGGGGGTGAGCGTGCGGGCGCTGTCGTACATGGAGCGCGGGCGTTCCCGGGGACCGCAGCGCCGGACCGTGCAGGCGTTGGCCGCCGCCCTCGGCCTGGACGAGGCCGGGGCCCGGGAGTTGGAGCACACCGCGAGCCTGGGCCGTCCCCGGAGGGCTCCCGCCGCGGACGTACCACCGCCTGCCGCCGCACCGGATGCCGTTGCGTCGCAGACCGGTGCGCCCGATCTGCTGCCGCGGGCACCGCGCGGCTTTCACGGGCGGGCGGCGGAGCTCGACGCCCTGACCCGCGCCACCGCGGGTGAGGCGCCCGTCTGCCTGGTCGTCGGGCCCGCCGGGGTCGGGAAGACGGCCCTCGTGCTGCACTGGGCCCACCGGGGCCGTGCCGGATTCCCCGACGGGCGGCTCTACGCCGACCTGCGGGGGTTCGGCGGCACGGGCGAGCCCGTCCTCATGGGTGTGCTGCGCGAGTTCCTGGCGGCGCTCGGCGTGCCGCCGGGCCGGATCCCGGAGTCGGCGAACGGCGCGGCCGCGCTGTTCCGGTCTCTCGCCGCCGACCGTCGGCTCCTCGTGGTCCTCGACAACGCCCGGGACTCCGAGCAGGTCAGGCCGCTCCTGCCGGGCGGCCGCCGCTGCGTCACCGTCGTCACCAGCAGGCACCGGCTGCCGGGGCTGATCGTCACCGACACCGCTCGGCCCGTTGCCGTGGACGTGCTCGGGCCGGAGGACGCCGCGATGCTCCTCGCCGGAGTCCTGGGCGAGGAACGGGTGCTCGCCGAGCCGGTGGCTGCGCGACGTCTGGCCGAGCTCTGCGGCGGGCTGCCGCTCGCGCTGCGGGTGGCGGCCGCACGGCTGGCTCAACGGCCCGGCCGGTCCCTGGAGGCGATGGCCGCCGAGCTCGCCGACGAGACGCGCCGACTGGGTCTGCTGGACGTGGAGGACACCGGTGTGCGGGCGGCGCTGCGGGTGACGCTGCAGGAGCTCCCGCAGGAGGTGGCCCGCCAGTTCGCCCACCTCGGCCGCCACCCCGGGACGCACGTCGACCGGTATGCGGCGGCGGCCCTGGCGGGCACGGACCCGGCAGCCGCCGAGGCCTGCCTGGAGCGGCTGGCCGTCGCGCACCTCGTCACGGAGACGGCGGCGGGCCGGTGGACCATGCACGATCTCGTGCGGCTCTACGCACGGAGCCTGGACGTCGGGCCCGAGGCGCTCACCCGCGTCCTCGACCACTACGTGGCCACGGGCCTCGCGGCGGTGGCGGCGGCCGAGCCCGGCAACGAGGAGTGCTTCCCCCTGCCGGCTGACCACCTGCCGCCCGCCGCCGTGCGGGAGTTCGACGACCGCGCCTCCGCCGTGGCCTGGTACGCGGCGGAGAGGGACGACCTCGCACTGGCGGTGGCCGCGGCACACTCCGCCGGACTGCACGGCAGGGCCTGGCGGATCGTCATGGTGTTGTGGCCGCTGATCGTGTGGCGCGTGCGGGACGGCTGGGTCCCGCTCCTGGAGACCGGGCTGGCGGCGGCGCGGGCCGACGCCGACCGGCACGGCGAGTCGCGGGTGCTGAACGTACTCGGCTGGGTGCTGATCGAGGAAGGGCGCATCGAGGAGGCGCTGGTCCACCTGCGGGCGGCATCCGCGCTCGCCTCCCGGGCGGGTGACGCGGCGGCCGAGGCGAACGCCCTGGTCGTCATGGCCATGGCGCAAGCCGCGCTCGGCGGCCTGGACGAGGCCGCGCAGGGGTGCGGGCGGGCGGTGGAGCTGGCGCGCGAAGCCGGCGACCGGACCCTTGAGAGGCTGGCCCTGCAGCACCTCGCCCGCCATCGGGCCGACGCCGGGCAATGGCGCCGGGCACTCGACACGGCGACGGCGGCATTGGCCTTCGACGATCGTCCCGGCACGTCCGACGTGCCCCGGATACTGCTGCTCATGGTGAGGGGGGAGGCGCTGCTGGGGCTCGGGGACGAGGCCGAGGGCATCGCGCAACTCGACCTGGCGGCAAGGGAGGCTGAGTCCGCCGGATACGAGGACGGTGCGGTGCGGGCGCTCGGCGTCCTGCTGCGGGTCTCGGCGGATGCAGGGGTTCGGGCCCGGTACGACGCGGCGGTCGCGCGGCTGACGACGCGGGCGTGATCTCTGCGCCCGGGGCCCCCACTCGGCCCCGCGTCGCCGCGCACCCTCCGGCGGCGCTCGCGGAAGCCTCCGATGGCCGGTGGGTCCGTACGCGGGCCTGTGTGTTCCCCGGTGCCGTACAGGCGGGCCGGTCGCGCCGAGCCCTTCCCGCAAAAGTAGGCCGTCCCGTACTCCTGCGGCCGGAACTGCCTGGTCCGCCTCCGCTTCCACGCGGTTGAGTGGGTCCGACCGGACGGGGGCTTGACCAGCCTCCCGCCGGAGAGGTCCGCCGCGCTGTGCCACCCCCCAGTAGCCGCGCGGCGGACCCGGGGGAACCTCAGCTCTCCGGCCCGTCGACGACCTCTGCGCAGGCGTCGGCTGCCGCTTTCGACCAGGGAATGACAGATGACAACCAGTCGTGCCGCGACCCGCCCGGGCTCCGGCCGCCGCGCCCGCCTCCTGCGCTTGTTCGCGCTGCCGGCGCTCCCGCTCCTCGTCCTCGCCTCGATGCTCACGGCGCCGACCAGCGCGGCGGCGGCGGACACCGGCAAGTACGGCGACACCCGCTACGACCAGTGGTCGTGGGTGACCACGCACAACGCCTACGCCCACAACTGGAACGGATTCCCCCTCCCCCCGAGCCAGTCGCGCACCATCAAGGAGCAGCTCGAGGGCGGGGTGCGCGCGCTGATGCTCGACACCTACGACTCCACCGGCACCGGCCCCGTCCGGCTCTGCCACACCAAGTTCGCCTGCTACGAGGACTTCAAGTCCGCGCTGCTGACCATCGTGAACTTCCTGCAGAAGAACCGGCAGGAAGTGGTCACGGTCTTCCTGGAGAACTACGCCGACCAGGACGCCCTCGGCAAGACGATCACCGACATGCTGGGCGCCACGGGTGCCGAGAAGATGCTGTTCAACCAGAACAAGTACGGCATCTACTACAACAACTGGCCGCTGCTGCGCGACATGGTCGCCGACAACCAGCGTCTGGTGATCTTCAAGGACAGTGACGGCGACATGGCCGTGGGCTCCGGCACCCTGATGAACACCTGGACCCACACGGTGGAGAACAAGTACGGCTACGGCATGGGCAACGCGCCGACGGGCTGCGACGCCCGGGGCCAGAGCAAGCCGCTCGACACCAGGACCATGCCGGGCACGAAGATGACCCCGCTGTTCACGATGAACCAGTTCAACTCGGACGCGGGGAACCCGCAGGACCTGGCGGCGGGCCACAACGGGAAAGCGCTCACGAAGCGCATCGAGACGTGCCGGGGCGTCGCGGGCCGGGCACCCAACTTCGTGGCGGTCAACTTCTTCCAGGAGAGCGACACCGCGGGCGTCAATCCCGTCTCGGTCGTGGCCGGGCTCAACAAGGACGCGTACGTCTACCCGCCCGATCCGGCGGTGTGGCTGGTCAACGGCAAGCAGTACCGCAGCACCTACGGCTCGAACCGCTGCATGGTGCGCGGTGACGAGTTCCCGGACGGCAGCGGCGGCCTGGTGACGCAGCGCGCCTGTGCGGACTCGGTGCCCAGCAGCCACCAGTGGACGGCGACCAAGCCGGACTACGACGGCAAGGGCCACTACTGGATCAAGGCGGGCAACGGCTCCTGCCTGACCGTCCCCTACAACAACGGCACGCCGCCCGGCGACGGCACACAGCTCTTCTGGTGGCCCTGCGAGACCAAGTGGTCCTCCGGCAGCCAGCTGTGGAACGTCATCCCGGTGAACATGGGCGCCGGCGGACAGGACCGCGGCTACTACTTCGTCAACCAGTGGACCGGCAAGTGCCTGACCCTGGACCCGTCGACGTCGACCGCGAAGGCCGGGAAGGTCACGCAGGCCCCCTGCCCGTCCCGCTGACGACCGGCCGACGGCCGTGCAGGGGGCGTCCTGGCGGCCCGGCCAGTCACAGGCCGCGGAGCAGGGAGGGAGCGGTGATCAGCTGCCCCTGGTGGTGCTCCGGCCAGGCCCGGACGGCGTTCAGGGAAAAGCGGATCGACGACATCCCGCATCAGCCAGTGGGTCCTGGAAAAGGACACCGACCTCCAGGGCCCGCCGGAACGGAATATCCGGCTGGAGACGCGCCAGGCGAAGCCAGAAAGCATAGTGCACATTTCTCATGCAAATGCATGCCACGCGACTTCGGCACCCTGTCCCGTTCATCGGAACCGCACGCTCAAAATCCGCCGAGCCGGCCGACTTCCGGAACGTACCAGGGAATCGCCGTCGGCGACGGGTTCACCGTGCACAGCGTGGGAAGGGTGCGGGTTTCATGTCGCACAGCGAACTCCCCCGACCCGCGCCTTGCGATGTGAAGCAGGTGCGGGACGGCTCCCCGGTGCGGCTCCAGCCTGTTCCGCGCGCCCACGCGCCCGTGCCTGCCGCACCGGGACCCCGACGCAACCCGGTCGCCGTCCACGCCGCGCAGCAGCGTCCCCGCGGCCTCCCGCAGATCGCCCGAACCGAACCAGAAACCAGCGCACGAACAAGCACACCGGCGACAAAATCAACCTTTTGGTTCGCTTTCGCCAACGGCACCGGCAACAAATTCCGCAAGCTCAGATTCCGATCAAAAAAGTTGTGGGGGCGACCAGCACCTGGCTAGTTTTGGCACCGCTCCGCCACTGACCACGTCGGAGCCTCACACCAAGGGGGAATCAACATGGGCACTCCTGTCCGCACTTTCATGGCATCCACCACCGCGTCGGTCGTGTTCGCCGGCGGGCTGATCGGCCTGTCGGCGACGCCCGCGTCCGCAGCCGAGATCTGTGACAACGTCTACAAGCGCAAGTACACGGAGATCTCGTCGACCTGGCACAAGGTGGTCGCGTCGGGTGTCATCGACAACCGCCGCAGCGCCGCCACGACGCGCGAGAGCATCACCGGGCAGCTGAGCGCCAGCCTGACGGGCAGCGTCAGCGGCGAGATCGGAGGCACGCTCAATCTGGCCGCGGCGGAGATCAGCTCCAAGCTCGGCGTGTCCGTCGAAGCCAGCGTCTCCATCGCGAAGGGCAAGACCGTGATGATCGAGGTGCCCGCCCGCAAGCGGGTGAACTACAAGATCGGCATCAAGAAGCGGGAGTACCAGGTGTACGTCACGCATCAGTCCCGGAACTGCCGCGTCACCAACTCCTGGGCGAAGGTCACGGTCGCGGACTCGTACACCGAGACCTGGAACAGCTGAGACGTCCCGCGGAAGCGGGCGTCCAACCCCGGCCTTCGCCCGACGCCTCCCTCACGGAGTGCGCCGGGCGAAGGCAGCCGCGTCTCCGGGTTCGGACAGCCGCGGGCGGCGCCGCCCTCCGGGCCGGTCGTGATCGTCCCGAGGATCCCGAGGGACCGGCGCGCGGCACCTGGCCCTGCCGGAGGGGTCAGCGGCCGTCCGGTCCTCGGCCGGGAGCCGGGAGTGCGCTGCCGTGGCCCGGAGTTTCGCGAGGAGCGCCGGCGGTGAGGAGGGCGTGCGTTTCGGTCAGCAGGAGGAGAGCCGCGGGTTGGTGCTGGAGGCCGGTCACGGTGAGGTGTCCGCCTGCCGCCTCAAGGCGCCTGCGCAGGAGGAGCAGGAGTTTGAGGCCGCTGGAGTCCATGAAGGAGACACCGGACAGGTCCATCTGCAGTGTCCGGCCGGGCAGCGGGATCGCGGCTGCGGCCTGCGAGGCCCTCTCGAGTTCGGGATACGTCTGGACGTCCATGTCACCGGTGACGGTGATCACCGTGCGGGCATGTTGCGGGTTGTGACATGTCACTACCGTGACGTCGTTCACGGTCCACCCCTCAATCGGGGGTCGAGCCCATCACGCCCCCGCAGACGGGGGCGTCGAGCGGCGGCATGGGGCCGCCTGCAGCCGAGCGGGTGAACCCGTACCGCGTCCCGGTCATGAATGACCCGTGAGGGCGGCGCGGGCTCTCCCACCAGACCAGGCTGGTTGTCCACGCAGCGTGGCACACATCGGACACCGTCCACCACCCCGGGGCCGCACGCGGACGGGCATGTCCGAAGGGCCGCGCAGACGACGCCACGCGCATCCGCGTCCGAGCCGTCGCCGCGGCCACGGCGGCTGCCACGCCCTCCCGCGGCAGCCGGGAGCGCCCCCACCGGCGGCGGTTCGCACCCCCCGGTGCGGACCGGGCGCACGAGCGCGGACCACGGGCGGGAAGACACACTCTGGGTCACGGAGGGTCCGCACGGGACTTCGTCAAGGCTGTTGGACACGGCGAAGCACCAGACCAGTCAGCCCTCGCGGACGTGGACGCCACCAGGCCCAGCAGTGCGCTGACGACGACTGCCACCAGGGCCAGGTCGCTGGCCGAGCCGCGCCATCGCTCACGCCGGCGCGTGATCGACACCCTGGTTCTGGTGACCGCCCACTACCGCGGGGGCGGGGAAGGGAGCGGGCCGGTCCCGCATGCGGCGGCGCCATCCTCCGCGGGGTCCCCGGAAGCCTGTCGAGGCGGGGCGGCGGCGAGCAGGGCCGCTTCGACGCGGCGGTTGCCCGTCATGGATGCCGTGACGGCCGTCATCGCCAGGAGGAGGAGACCGGCGGCGTAGAGGGGGGTGCGGATGTCGTGGGTGGTGGCCAGCCAGCCGCCGAGGAAGGCACCGAAGGGGGCCGCGCACACGGCGAGCATGCGGGAGGTGGAGGCGACCCGTCCCATGAGGTGGGCCGGGACGATCGCCTGCCGGAGGGAGGGCCCGAGCACCATCGTGGCGCCCATGCCCGCTCCGCAGGCGGCGAGGGCCAGGCCGGCCGCGTACGGGTTCGGGGCGGCGGCAAGGCCCAGGATGGCGAGGCCTTCGACGGCGGCAGTGCAGGTCAGGGCGGTGCCGGTGCCGAGTTTCCGGCTGAGTTGGGAGGCGATGCCCGCGCCGAGGAGGCCGCCGGCGGCCTCTGCGGTGAGGAGCAGGCCGAAGCCGTGCGTGCCGAGGCCGAGGCGGTCGTGCGCGAAGAGGGCGAGGACGGTCTCCACGGCCAGGAAGGCGACGTTCCCGACGGCGGGGCGGAGTGCGAGACCGAGCAGCAGCCGGTCGCGGAAGACGTACGAGGCTCCGGCGCGGGCCTGCCGGAGCAGTGATTCGCGGGCCTCGGGCACGGGCCGGGGCACGGCCGGGAGCGTGCGTACGAGCAGGGCGGAGAGCAGGAACGACACCGCGTCCGCGAGCAGCGGGAACGCCCGTCCGAGGGCGAGCAGCGCACTGCCCGCGGGCGGTCCCGCGAAGCCGGACATGGCGGTCTGGGCTCCGCGCAGGCGGGAGTTGGCGCGCTCCAGGAGTGCGGGGTCGCGGCGGAGGAGGTCCGGCAGGTAGGCCGTGGCGGCGGTGTCGAAGAGGAGTCCGCCGAGGCCGAGGAGGAAGGCGACGGCCGCGAGCAGCGCGATGCTCAGGGCGTCGAGTGCGGCGGCCGCCACGGGTATGGCGAGCAGTGCGGCGCGTGCCAGGTCGGTGACCCACATGGTGCGCCGGCGGTCCCAGCGGTCCACGAGCGCCCCGCCGAGGACGCCGAAGAGCAGCCACGGCAGGGTCGCCGCGGCGGTGACGGCGGCGAGGGCCATCGGGTCGCGCGTGAGGGTCAGGGCGAGCAGCGGCAGGGCGCCGTGCATGACGCCGTCGCCGAGGGAGGAGACGGTCTGCGCGGTCCAGAGCCGTCCGAAGCCGGTCGGGAGCCTGTCGGTTGCCTTGGTCATGCGCGGTCCCCCTCGCCGTCGTCGTCGCCGCCCTCTGTCGTCTGCTTGCGGGGTGCCGGCCGGAAGAGTGCGAACGCGAGGGACACGTCCGGCAGTGAGGGGTCGGACAGTTGTCGGTACTCGTCCGCGAGGGCCTGCAGCCGTGCCCCGAGCTCGGCGAACTGGTCGTCGGTGAGGCGCAGGTGCGCCATCCGTACGTGGCGCGGGCCATCCACGGGGGATGCCTCCAGGTCGGCCACCGCGTGCCGCATCAGCACGTCCGGCTGCCCTGTGGCGGGGTCGGGCAGCACGATCGAGCGGGCGGCCGGCGCGTAGTACCGCTCCGTCACACCGCGGACTTTCCGCGTCCGCACGACCTTGACGAGGCCGGCCCGCTCCAGCAGGCGCACGTGGTAGCTGGAGCTTCCCTTCGCCAGGCCGACGCGCTCGGCGATCTGGGTGATCGTCGCCGGCTCGAAGCGGAGCACGGCCATGATCCGGTGACGGGTGAGGTTGGAGACGGCGCGCAGCTGCTCGTCGGTGGTGACGTGAAGCGCCTCGGGAAGATCGGCATTGGGCATGGCCGCAATGGTCAAGGACTCTTGACCATTAAGCAAGGGGTTTCGCCGCCGCAGCTGTCGGTCAGGGGCGTTCGTAGTACTGGAGGATGCCGCCCAGGGAGAAGCAGAGGGCGCCGGCGAGGGTGCCCCAGTTGGCGATGTCGGAGCTGATCAGGCTGCCGGTGGCGGGGCGGGTGTACGCGGCGAGCGCCGAGACCGCGAAGAGGACGGAGCCCAGCTGGTTCACGGCGACGATCCACCATCCGAGGTCGCGCCGTCGGATGCAGGGCCGGCCGTGGCAGATCTCGGCGAACCCGAGGTGGCCGGAGATCAGGAAGAGCACGCAGCCGATCACGTCCGGTGCCCAGACCAGCCGGTTCGTCTGCTGGACGGTCAGGCCCTGGAGGAAGGAGTCGAACAGGTTGACGGCGAACACCAGGGTGCCGGCGAACAGGACGAAGGCGCCGAGCCAGTCGGCCCGCGTCGGCTCGTAGCTCCACCACCGCCACTGGCGGGTGATCAGGGTTCCTTCGCCTCCGGGTACGTGGCGCGGGCCGTTGACGGCCTGGAGCAGGGACACGTAGCCGCCGGTGTTGAAGAACAGGCCGCCGGCGAAGTAGATCGACGCGCAGGTGACGGCGTCGCCGGATCCGAACTGGGCGACGGCGGCGCCGGCCGCGAAGAGCGCTCCGCCGATGACGAAGGCGGTGGCGGCGATGGCGTTGAGCCGGCGCAGCCGGGTGAGGGAGGTGTCGTCGGCGCTGGCGTAACGGGCGGCGGCCGCGCCGGGCGGGCTGAGGGCGATGAGGCCCCGGCGCCGGGCGGGCCGCGATTCCCAGACGGCGGTACCGCCGCTCGGCGGGTGCCAGGTGAGGCGGGTGGTGAACGGTCCCGCGCCTTCGGCGCGCTGGTCGGGCTGTCCCACAGGCGGAGACTAGACGCCTCCGCAGGCCCCGGCCGCGTGAAACGCCGTCCGCGGGGCCCTGACGGCGCAGGCCGGGTGGTGGCAGGTGGTGCCGGGTCGTGGCGCGTCGTGGCGGGTGGCGGTGGCGGGCCGCCGTCCCGTGCGGGAAGGCGGCCCGACCGGCCGGGCTCAGATACGGGCCGCGTTGCCCGAGTAGATCCAGCCCTTGTTCACGCCGTAGGTCTTGTCGACCAGGTACCAGAGGTTGCCCTTGGAGTTCTTGCACGACATGGTGAAGTTGAGCCTGTCGCCCCGGTGGACGGTGTCGACGACCCGCCCGGTCTCGTAGTAGGCCGTGCGCACGGGGGCGGACGTCGCGGTGACGTAGAGCTCACCGCCCGACTCCTTGCACGTGATGGCGGCGGCCGAGGCGGGCGTGGCGAACGAGACGGCCGCCGAGAGGGTCAGACCGATCCCGGCGGCGAGGGTGGAAACGCGGTGTACGGCGCTGGCGCGCATGGTGCTCCTTCGTCTTCGCGTGAACCGACGCCACCAGATGATCATCTTCTGGCATGTTCAGGCAAACCGGCGCGACCCGGCGGGTTCGGGGTGTGCCGCCGGGCCGGCTCCGCAACCGTGCGGCGGTCAGCAGTACGTGAAGGAGCTGATCCTGTCGTTGATCCACGAGGGGACGGAGGGCCACTTCTCCCAGGGGCCGATTTTGAACTGCGCGCCGCCGTAGCCGTTGTGCTCGTAGAAGCAGATGCTGCTCCCCGTGTTGTTGACCACCGACGACGCCTCGTCCTGCATGCCCGACCACAGGGCACCGCTGCGGTGCAGCTTCCCCATGTCGCCGATGTTCTGGTTGGCCGCGATGGAACCGTACTTGCCGGCGGGGGATCCGCTGACGAAGTCGCCGTCGGCCCACAGGCAGACGTAGTTCGCGGGGCATGCACCGGCGCCCGTCCCGAGGCCGAGGATGGTGGCGGCGCTCGCGGAAGTGGCCGTCGTCAGGGTCAAGGCGGTGACGGCAGCCGCGCTCAGTCCGAGCTTCGCCATCTTCTTGCGCATGTCGTTCCTCTGTTCGGATCGAGTGGGCGGGTCAGCAGTACTTGAAGGAGCTGATCTTGTCGTTGATCCACGACGGGACCGACGGCCACTGCTCCCAGGGGCCGATCCTGAATTCCAGGCCGCCGTAGCCGTTGTGCTCGTAGAAGCAGATGCTGCTGCCCGTGTTGTTCACCACCGAGGAAGCGACGTCCTGCATTCCCTTGTCACCGCCGGATTCCCGCTTCAGCTTTCCCATGTCGCCGACGTTCTGGTTCGAGGCGAAGGAGCCGAACTTGGCGTCGTTGACGAATTTGCCCTGGATGAAGTTGCCTTCCGTCCACAGGCATACGTAGGCGTTGGGGCACGACCCGGCCCCGTGGCCGATGGAGAAGGCACTGGCGGCGCTCGCGGAGGTGGCCGCGGTGAGGACCAAGCCGCCGGCGGCCGCGGCCGCCAGCCCCAGCCTGGCCGTCTTCCCGATGGATCGCTTCATTTTTTTCTTCCTTTCGTTTCCGGTTCAGCAGTACTTGAAGGAGCTGATCTTGTCGTTGATCCACGACGGGACGGAGGCCCACTTCTCCCGGGGGCCGATCCTGAATTCCAGGCCGCCGTAGCCGTTGTGCTCGTAGAAGCAGATGCTGCTGCCGGTGTTGTTCACCACCGATGACGTGCGGTCCTGCATCCCCTTCCAGCGCGCGAACTTGCTCTCGAAGAAGAATTTCCCCATGTCGGAGACATTGCCGTCCGAGCCAACGGCCCCGTAGTCGCCGTCCGGGTTGCCCCGGATGAAGTCGTTCTCGCTCCACAGGCACACCCAGTTGGCGGGGCACTTGCCGGACCCGGTCCCGATGTCTGTGAGGACGGCCGCGCTCGCGGTCGTGGCGGTTGCGGCGAGGGCCCCGGTGACCGCGGCGGCGGCGAACGCGACCCTCAGGGCCGTTCTGCGCAGGTTCATTGCTGTCTCCTTCTGGCTTCTTCGTCCGGGGACACCCCAGGACGTCACCGGTTGAGGTGGTGACGCAACCATGGCAGCAACTCCCGTCACCGGTCAAGGAGGTGACGTTCGGTCGGGAGTGCAGACGCCACGCACCGCGGAGATTGAGTCATTCGACTGTCGTCCCCGGGCAGCGGCGCAGCGCAGGCTGGGACGGCCGCCCGGGCGCAGGGACGCGGGCGGAGGGGATGCTCGGAGGGACCCGTGGTGGACCGCACGCCTGTCGTCTTCATCCATGGCGCCTGGCTGCGCGCCTCGTCGTGGGACTCCTGGGCGGAACGCTTCGCACGGCGCGGGTTCCGCACCGTCGTGCCGCGCTGGCCCGGGGAGGGCGCGCCGGGGCTCCGGCCCGGGGCGCCGGACGTGCTCGGCCGCGTGGGGCTGGACGGGCTGACCGACCACTACGCCGCGGTCGCGGCGTCGCTCGACACCTCGCCCGTCCTCATCGGGCATTCGGTCGGCGGTCTGGTGGCGCAGCGCCTCGCCGGCATCCGGGTCGGCCGGGCCGCCGTGGCCATCGCCCCGGCTCCGGGAGGCGGCGCCGTCCTGCCTGCCGACGCCGCCCGGCTGTGGACGCCGCCCGTCCGGCCCGCGGGACACCTGGTGTCCTTGACGGCGGGCCGGTTCCGCCAGGTCCTCGCGAACACCGTCGACACGGCCGAAGCCGGCTCCCTCTTCGTGCGCCACGCGATGCCGGCGCCGCGGCGGCTGCTCGCCGACCTCGCCGCGTCCGCCCACCAGGCCCCCGCCTGCACCGCCGGCGCAGCCAGGGGCCCGCTGCTGCTGGTCTCCGGGCAAGAGGACAGGCTGGTACCCGACTCCGTGACGCGGGAGGTCTACAAGCGGTACGGCGACTGCCTGGCCGTCACCGAGCTGAAGCAGTTCGCCGACCGCGGCCACTCCCTGGTCATCGACAGCGGCTGGCGTCGCGTCGCCGACCACGTACTGGCCTGGCTGGACGAGCACGGCATCCACGCACGGCCCGGCGGCGTGCGCTGAGAGGTGCCGCGCCCACCCGTCCGGCCGGTCCCCGGGGGCTACTGGGCGGGGAGCCTCCCCAGGGCGTCGCGGAGGGCGGCCCGGGAGGTGATGCCCAGCTTGGGGAACACCCGGTAGAGGTGGGAGCTGACCGTGCGGGGTGACAGGTGCATCCGCGCGCCGATCTCCTTGTTGGTCAGACCGCCGGCCGCGAGATCGGCGATCCGGCGCTCCTGCCAGGTCAGCGCCGGCGCGGACGCGCTCGCGGCGGCGGCCGGCCCCGACGCCCGCAGCTCGGCCGCGGCCCGCCCGGCCCACGCCGGCGCGCCCAGCCGTTCGAACGTCTCCGCGGCCGCCGTCAGTGACGGCCGGGCCGCCTTCCAGCCCTGGGTGTGCCGCAGCCGGACGCCGTGGGCGAGGCGGATGCGGGCGAGCTCGAAGGGGAAGCGGTCGGCTTCGGGGTGTGTGACCGCGCGGGCGTACAGGGCGTCCGCCTGCGCAGCGTCCGGGGCGGTCATGGCGAGGGCGCCGTACGTCAGCAGGGCCAGCCGCGGGGAGACGTCCGGGAGGCCGGCCTCCTCGGCGGCGAGGGCGTGCCGGCGCGCCTGCTGCGCGCGGCCGGTGTGCAGGGCCGCCTCGACGAGGTCGAGGAGGGTGCGCGGGGCCTGGTGGACGCAGGGCGCGAAGGTGCCGGGCGGCGTGATGCCGATGGCGTGCAGGTAGGCGGCTTCGTAATCGCCCTCCCCCAGCGCGGCGGCGGTGCCGATGGCGTCGGCGATCTGGGTGAGGAACCCCACCCCGCGCGGACGCGCCCAGGCGTCCACCACGGCCTGCAGCTCGCGGGCCTCCTCGGCATCGCCGCGCAGGGCGGCGAGCAGCCCCAGGTAGGCCCGCGTCTGGTGGGTGAAGAGGGCGTACCCGTGCGACGCCGTCAGGTCCAGGCAGCGCTGCCCGGTCCGCCGGGCCTCCTGCCATTCGCCGGACGCGATCTGGTCCAGCATGATCAGGTGCAGCATGGTCATGCCGGTCGCAGCGGCCCCGGTCTCCACCTCGCGGTCCACGGTGCGCTGCAGGTGGGGCCGGAACCGGCCGAGCACGTCCAGGTGGTACGCGGAGACGGAGAGCCGGGTGAGGTCCCACGGTTCGAGGTCGCGCAGCCCGGCCATGGCCTGCTCCAGCCGCTCGCGCGCGCCGCTGCCGCGGCGGACCACGTCGCTCCAGGTGTCCTCGTAGACGAGGGAGTGCGCGGGCACCCCGGCGCCGAGGGAGCGGAGCAGGTCGTGCGTGCGCCGCCACAGGGTTTCGTCGCCGGCGTACTGGCTGATGGCGAGCAGGAGGTTCACGAGGCGGTCCGGTACCCCCTCCCGCTCGTGCGGCTCTGCCCGCCCCGTTCTCTTGTGCAGCTCCCGGACGGCCGCCAGGACCTGGCCGTGGGTGGTGCGGACGTCGCCGTCCTCGTAGAGGGCGACGTAGGCCGAGGTGACGACGGAAGCGGTGGACGGGGCAACGCCGGGAACCGTGCCGGTGCGGACGAGTTTCCGGGCGTGGTCGAGGAGTCCGGCGTGACCCGCCACGAACGCCGCGTCGCCGAGCAGCCTGGATCGCTCCTGCGGGGTCTCGCTCAGTTCGGCGGCGCGGGTCAGCCAGGCGACCGCGGTGACCGCGCCGCCTCGCCTGGTCGCCGACTCCGCAGCCGCCTCCAGGGCTGCCGCGGCCTTCCTGTCGGGGTCGACGGTGGCCGCCGCCAGGTGCGTGGCATGCCGCTCCACGTCGTCCCGGTGGACCTCGGCGAGGGCCGCGTGGGCCGCGCGCCGGGCGTTGGGGGTCGCCATGCGGACGACCGCCGACCGCACCAGGGGGTGCCGGAAGACGAAGTCGCCGCTGACCGGGTCGTGGTCCAGCAGGCCGCAGGCCGCGGCCTCGTCGACGTCCCGCATGCGGTAGCGGGAGCCCGGTACCGGGCCGGACGGCGTCCCGGCCCCCACGCCGTCCAGGGCGCCGCGCAGCAGCTCGGCCCGTACGGCGTCGCCGAGGGACGCGATGCGCGTCCCGTACACGTGCTGGAGGCGCAGCGGCAGTTGGACTCCCGTGTACCCGAACAGCTCCTCGGGGGTGCGGCCCGCGCGGCCGGCCCGTACGTGGGGCGGCAGCTCCAGGAGGGCGAGCGGGTTGCCCCGGGCCTCGTCCAGGACGAGGCGCCGGATGCTGGGGGCGAGACCGGGATGGCGCAGGTCCAGCAGTTCCTCGGAGGCCGCCTCGGAGAGGGCGCCCACCGCGAGCTCCGGCAGGGCGGCGGAATCGAAGCCGGACCGGACCTCCGAGCGCAGGGCGACGACGAGCTTCATGGAACTGCCCGTGAGGCGGCGTCCCACGAATCCGCACACCTCGGTGCTGGCGGTGTCCAGCCACTGGCCGTCGTCGAGGACCAGCAGCACGGGCCGGCGGGAAGCCACGAGCGAGAGCAGGTCGAGGACGGCGATGCCGAGGGTCATGACGGAGGGCGGGGTGCCTGCGCTCCTGCCGAAGACGACGTCGAAGGCCTTCCGGTGGACCTCGTCCAGCTGGTCGACGAAGGAGAGGAGCGGGTAGAGGAATTGGTGGAGGCCGGCGAACGGCAGCTGTGACTCGGCCTCGACCCCCGCTGCTCTGATCACCCGGTGCCGCTGCGCCGCCAGGTCCGCGACGAGGTCGAGCAGGGCGCTCTTGCCCACTCCGGATTCGCCGCGCAGGACGAGGGCCTGTCCCTCGGGGGCCGCCACGAACGCGGACAGCACCTTTTGCTCGCCGTCACGACCGACCATCGATCGCGCGCTCAACTCCACTGTTCCTCAGCTCCGTTCACCGCGGCCTGCCCGGGCGACCCGGGCCGGACTGCGTGATCCAGAGAGTAGTGTCCGTCCCGGGTACCGTCACGCGGAGCGGTGCGCGGCCACCGGCCGCCGGGGCCGCCGGCCGGTGCGGGCGGTGTCTTTCCGTCGCGCGGACGGCCGGAGGGTGTCACCGGTTCGGCGGGTGATGGCGGGCGTCTTCGGGACCGGGCTGCGGGGAGGCCGCCGGGCGGCCGGCGCTTCGCCGACCCCCGGACGGCGGCGCAGGAGAGGGGGGTTCAGCGTCCGGCGGCGGCCGGAGAGCCCTTCTTGCGGGCGCGGTAGGCCGCGGCCTTGATCCTGTTGCCGCAGGAGTCCATGCCGCACCACTGCCGCCGCATCCCGCGGGAGCGGTCGACGTAGACACGCGTGCACTCCGGGTTGCCGCACTCCTTGAGGAGGGGGACGTCGGGGCCGCTGAGCAGTTCGACGGTCCGGCGGGCCACGAGGGCCAGCGCCTGCGCGGGCGTCGCATCGGTGTGCCGGCCCCCGGGAGTGAGCTGGGGGGCCGGCGGAACCCGGCGCGCGGCGGCGTTGAGCACTCCGAGTGCCTGCCGGTCGAAGTCCTCGGCCAGGCGGGCGTTGGTGACGAGCCGGTACACCGCCTCGCGCAGCGCGATCGCCTCCCGTACCTCGTCCTCCCCGGCGGGCGTGACCGTGTCCACGAGTCCGGACTCCAGGTACCAGGCGCACAGCCGGTCCGGCGTCACGAACATCTCGAAGCGGGTCGAGCGCCGGGCGCGCAGCGTCGCGACGAAGTCGAGCACCGGGTGTCCGCAGACGAAGACGTGGTCCAGATTCACATCACCATCCTGGCAGGTGACGGTGAGGGGGAGCAAGGCTCGTCACGGCGACGGCGCGCAGGGGGCCCCGGCGCGGGACCCCCTGCCCGGGGCTCACCCTGCGGGGGCTGCCGCCTCCTCCAGCCTGCCGCCGGCCAGCCGCAGGCGGCGGTCCACGCCGATCTCGGCGAGGAAGCGCTCGTCGTGGCTGACCACCACGAACGCCCCGCGGTAGGAATCCAGGGCGCTCTCCAACCGGCCCACGCTGACCAGGTCGAGGTTGTTGGTCGGCTCGTCGAGCAGCAGTAGCTGCGGCGCCGGTTCGGCGCACAGGACACAGGCAAGGGTGGCACGCAGCCGTTCGCCGCCGGAGAGGACGCCGACGGGCAGGTGGGCGCGCGAGCCGCGGAAGAGGAAGCGGGCGAGCAGGTTCATCCGCTCCGCCTCGGGCCGCTCGGGCGCCCAGGCGGCGAAGTTCTCCGCGACGGTGCGGGCCGGATCGAGCAGGTCCAGGCGCTGCGAGAGATGCGCGATACGGCCGTCGCCGCGCCTGGCCTCCCCTTCGTCGGGCACGAGCGCGCCGGTGATCAGCTGAATGAGGGTGGTCTTGCCGGCGCCGTTGGGGCCTGTCAGGGCGATGCGTTCGGGTCCGCGTACGGACAGGTCGATGCCGCCGTCGGCGAACACGTTCCGGCCGCCGCGGCGGACCTGCATCCCCGTGCCGCGGAAGAGGTCGCGGCCGGACGGGACCCGGGTGCCGGGCAGGTCGAGGACGATGCGCTGCTCCTCGCGCAGGGCGCGTCCGGCCTCGTCGAGGCGGGCCTTGGCGTCGTCGACCCGGGAGGCGTGCAGCTGTCCGGCCCGGCCGGCGGACTCCTGCGCGCCGCGCTTCATGTTCCCGGCGAAGATCCGCGGCAGTCCTGCGCTCTTGAGGTTGCGGGCGGCGTTGCCCGCGCGGCGCTCGGCGCGTTCGCGGGCCTGCTGCATCTCCCGCTTCTCCCGCTTCAGCTCCTGTTCGGCGTTGCGGACGTTCTTCTCGGCGAGTTCCTGCTCGGCGCGTACGGCCTCCTCGTACGCGGTGAAGTTGCCGCCGTGGAAGCGGAGGCCGGAGCCGCCGAGCTCGGCGATGCCGTCCATGCGGTCGAGGAGGTCGCGGTCGTGCGAGACGACCAGGAGGAGGCCGTGGTGGTCCGCGAGGACGTCGTACAGCCTGAGCCGGGCGTCCCGGTCGAGGTTGTTGGTCGGCTCGTCGAGGAGGAGGACGTCCGGGCGCCTGAGCAGCTGGGCGGCAAGCCCCAGCTGGATGACCTGGCCGCCGCTGAGCGTGCCGAGGCGGCGGTCGAGGGCGAGGCCGGCCAGCCCCAGGCGGTCGAGCTGGGCGCGGGTGCGCTCCTCGATGTCCCAGTCGTCGCCGATGGCGGTGAAGTGCTCCTCGGCCACGTCGCCGGATTCGACGGCGTCGAGGGCGCGGACCACGTCGGCCACACCGAGCACGTCGGCGACGGTGAGGTCCCCGGTCAGCGGGAGGCTCTGCGGCAGATGGCCGAGCGTCCCGCCGACGGACACCGACCCGGTGGCGGGCCGCAGTTCTCCTGCGACCAGTTTGAGCAGGGTGCTCTTGCCGGAGCCGTTGGGGGCGACCAGGCCGGTGCGGCCGGCGGCCAGGGTGAAGGACAGGTCCCGGAAGACGGGGGTGCCGTCGGGCCAGGAGAAGGACAGGTGGGAGCAGACGACGGTGGCGTCGGACATGGAGGTACCTCGGGAGGGTGGGAGCGGAGAGGGCTCCGCCCCGGGCAGGCGTGCGGAAGGCGGGTACGACGAACGGGCCACCCGGCGGCACTTCCTCAGCGCGCCCTGCGGCCGTCAAATCCGGATCTCACCCGGAGATGTCGTCCTCACCCGCCACGTCTGCGACTCCTCGGTACACGGTCAACGTCGCGGACAGGGTAACAGCGGGCTTGCCCCCCGTCGCGGGATATTCCACCGCGGCGACGGAGGGGCGGGCGCGGCGGCGGGGGCGGGCCGGGAGGGCGCCGGGGCCCCCGGGGACGTCAAGCGGATGCCGCGTCCGGGCCGTCGAGGAGTTCGCCGAGGAAGCCGTCCCAGTTCAGGCCGCCCCACTCCGCCTCGGCGGGGACGGCCCGGTAGGTGGTCTCCAGCCAAGCCGCCAGCCGCGCCGTCGGCACCTCGAACAGGGCCTCCACCTCCGGTGCTTCCAGCAGCAGCCAGGAGGACGGCCGCTCACGGGGCAGGGTCGGCCACATGCGGACCTCACCGCAGCCGCTCATCGCGGTGAGACCGCCGTGCAGCAGCTCGCGGCCGATGGGCCGCCGCACGAGTTCCCGGCCGCGCTCCGTCGCGAAACCGACCGTGACGACCGCCGGGAGGAACGCGTCGAAGCGGAAGGTGGCGCGCATCGGCAGCCGCGTGAACTCGTCGAGCATCCGGTCCACGTCCAGACACAGGGACGGCACCGGCGCGGGCCGCGAACGCACCGGGGTGTGCGGGTGGTGGGGGTGCATGACGGGTTCCCTTCGGTCGGACGGAGCGAGGCCTGCACCGCAAACTCTCCGGCGGGCACGGGGGCCGCGGCATCCGTCACTTGACGGCGGAAGGGACGTGCAGTCAGGCACCGGGCGGGGTGTGCCCGCGTACGGAGCAGGGGCCTCGCCATCGGGAGCGGATCGGGCCGTGCGCCGCCGCCTCGGCCGCGAGGGTCGCCATGGGGGCCAGGCTGCCGACGCTAGGACCGCGTCGCCTTCCCGCATGCGCCCCCTGAAGGCCCGCCCTGCCCGACCGGCGCGCTGCGGTCGTACGGGTCGATCTCCGCGCCGGCCCCGTCCGCCCGGCCCTCGCTGCCGAAGGGCGGGGTCAGATGGCCCGTGGGGGCGCCGCAGCCGCCGTTGGTCACGTCGTACTTGTACGAGGTGATCGAGAACGTGCCCGGCTCCGTGATCACCTTGGCGGGGTCGTCCCAGCTCAATACCAGCTCGCGCCGGACGATCGTACGCAGGATGTCGTCGTCGCCGCCTGCGCCCGCGCGGATGACCGGGTAGACGAAGGTGACGTCGGCCGACACCCGGAGCGCGCCGCGCTCGCCCTCCCGGTAGGTGAGCCGGCCCCGGGTCTTCACGGTGTCGCCGACCAGTTGGGTGCGGGAGGGCTGGAAGCGGCTGAAGAGGAGGAGGGGGTCGTTCTTCTCACTCGGGGTCTGGAAAGCAGTCTTCAGAAAGTCCTGAACGTCTTTCTGGTGCGGGTTGATGAGGGATATCGCCTTCTCGGGGTGCCCGCCCCGGAGCACCCCGCGGTCCAGGCTGGACGCGATGAGGAAGTCGCGCGTGCGGGCCAGGGCCTGCTCGACCTCCGCCGTGCTCATCCAGCCCACGGCCTCCGCCTTCGGTACGGTGATCCCCTCCGCCCCGTCGGCCCAGCTTGCTGCCGGCGAGCCGCGGAAGGGCTCCTGCCTGGTGGGGCGTTGGGCTGCCGCCGCCGGGGGTGCCTGGGTCGGGCGGGCGGTCTCCGCCGCCGGGGGCGGCGAGTCAGCGCCCGCGAACAGGCCTCCCACCCTCCCTGGCGCAAGCGCCACCACCGCCAGCAGCCCCAGCGAGGCGAACAGCCCGACCGCGTACCAGCCCGTGCGCCGCTTGGGGCGCGCAGGCCTGTGGCTGCGCCAGCCCTCCGGGGGGCCTGGCTCCGCGCGCAGCCGCTTCGCCACCTCCCGGGCCCGGGCGGACGGCTCTTTGGGCGCGCCGGCGGCACCTGCCACGGATTCACGCAGGAACCGCTCCCACTCCTCGTCGGACCTGGACGTGCCGTCCGGCTCAGTACCCGCACCCATTCTCGGCCCCCCGGCATTGCATGAGAAAACGGCCCACTCCCCTGGGCGCGCGTCCGCATGATGACACAGAGCGCTGACAGCAACGTCTGATCGGCCTGGCGGTGCACGGGCGCCGGTCGTGGCGGCCCGCGGCCGATTCCGGGTGGCGACTCAAGCGCCGAAAAGGGTGTGGTTTCGCACACGGGAAGGATCAGGCCCCGTCGCGTGGGGGAGATTCCCCGGCCCGTTGGCGCGTTCCCGGCCGAGCGGGCCGTCGGGGTCGGCTCGTCGCAGGTCCACGGGACAATGGCGGAATGACGCAGTGGTTTCGTTGCTATTGGGACGAGGAAGACATGTGGTTCTGCTTCGAGGTCGACAGCGACGGCTGGGTCACCCGCCAGGTTGAACTGCGAGGTCCCCACGAGGAGCCGGTGGCCGCAGCTTCACTTGCCGAGTGGGAGGCCGCTCTGGCGGACGGAACACTGGAGGCCTACGAGAGCGTCTTCGGTGCCACTGCCGAAGTGCCCGTCCAGGAGTGGGACGGGCATGACCCGCACGATCTCGGCGTCGACGAGTTCGAGGCCATATGGCTCGCGGCACGTACAGCCTGCCGCGCAAGGGCTCGGATCAATCCGGTGAGCGGAGCCTGAAACCGAGGGCGCTCCATCGCGCGCCGGTCTGCGCCCGGTGGCGGGACACCTTGCCCGCAGGAGTTCGGCCATCGCGTTCGAGTAGCCGGGAAGGCGATGACCAGGCGTGCGGTGTCCGTCGTCCGCGGGCCGCTTGAGCAGTACCTGGATCGCTTCCTTGCCGAAGGCGTCGCCGCGCGAGTAGCCGGAGAGCCATGCCTCTTCGCACTTCCTGATCGAGCACGGTGACACGGACGGCTCCTGCACCTGTGGCCCGGGTGAGGGCGATCGGCCCGCCGGGGAGGGTGAGCTGATCTTTGATCAAGTGATACACGCAGGTTGCGGACGGGCAGGTCGTCGCCCGGTCCATTCGTCCACGATCGGCACCGGGCGTCGTCACGCACGTTTGTGCAAACCACTTGCTGTTGCATGTCTATTGCAATAAGCCTGGAGGGTCTTGTCGTCTGCCCACAGGATGCGGAGCACGCCATGCCCCACCTACTGCCGGACTCCGGACCGCAGCGGACCATCGCCGCCTCGAACTTCGTCTATACCGTCGGCAGCGGGCTCTACCTCACCGCCGGGGTGCTCTACTTCACCCAGGCGGTGCGGCTGCCGGCCGGGCAGGTGGGGCTCGGGCTCGGTATCGCCGGAGCCCTTTCGCTGGTGGTCGGGATCGCCGTCGGGCATCTCGCCGACCGGCGCGGGGCGCGCGGGGTGTACGCCGCCACGCTCGTCGTGCAGGCGCTGGCCACGGCCGGATTCCTGCTGGCGGACAGCTTCTGGCCGTTCGTCGCCGCGGTGTGCGCCGCCGTCGGGGCGAAGGGCGCCGGGCTGGCCGCGCGGAGTCCGATCATCCGGCACCACGGAGGGGAGCGGCCGCAGGAGTTCCGGGCGTACCTGCGGGCCGTGACCAACATCGGCATCTCGCTGGGGGCCGTGCTGGCGGGGTGGGCCGTGCAGGTCGGCACGGTGGACGCGTACCGGCTCCTCGTCGTCGGCAACGCGCTCGCCTTCGCGGGATCCGCGGTGATCCTGTTCCGCCTGCGGCCCGTCAAGCCCGAGCCCGTCGTGGGCGGTCCGCGGTGGATCGCGCTGCGGGACCGGCCGTACCTGGCGCTGACGGTGCTGGACGGGGTCATGGCCATCCAGTTCAAGGTGCTCACCGTGGCCATTCCGCTGTGGCTGGTCGCGCAGACCTCGGCGCCGCACTGGCTGATCTCGGGGACGATGCTGCTGAACACCGTGGTGGTCGTCACCTGCCAGATGCGGGCCAGCCGCGGGATCGGCACGCCCTCGGCGGGGGCTCTCGCCTACAGGCGCTCCGGCTTCGCCTTCCTGGTGGCGTGCGTGCTGATCTCGCTGTCGGCGGGCGTACCGGGATGGGCCGCGGCAACGCTGCTGCTGGCAGGGGTCGCCGTCCACACGATCGGTGAACTGTGGCATTCGGCCGCCGGCTTCGAGGTCTCGTTCGCCCTCGCGCCCCGGCACGCCACAGGCCAGTACCTCGGGGTCTTCGGTCTCGGTGCAGGCCTGGCCGAAGCGGTCGGGCCCGCGCTGCTGATCTCGCTGTGCATCACGTGGGGGCGGCCCGGGTGGTACGTCGTCGGCGCGATGTTCGCCCTGACGGGGCTCGCCGCGCCACTCGCCGTGCGCTGGGCCCAGCGCGACCGGTCGGCAGGGCCTGCGGCGGTCGGAGTCACTGCGCAGGCGGGAGCGGCAGGGTGATCAGCCAGTAGTCGTACTCCTCCGCGGTGATGCCGCAGATCCGGTCGCCCGAGGCGGAGCGGGCGATGAACTCGATCCGCTGCTGGTCGTCGACGAGGCGGGCGACGTCGGCGGTGTCGGTGAGGCGCGCCCGGATCCAGCCGGTGTCCGCGCTGCGGAGTGCCACGGCGGTGACGAGGAAGGTCCCGTCACCGGCGATGACGCCCGAGCGGCGGGCGTGGGCCAGCCAGAGGTCGTGGACTCCGCGGCGGTCCGCGGCCAGCGGGAACGTCGCACTGGGCTCCACGGTGAAGCCCGCCATCGCGCGCCAGGCGGTCTCGACCGACGGGCCGGGGGTGTTCCCGTGCACCCCGTCCACTGCGAGACCGGCGGAGCGGATGAGGCCGAGGACGGTTGGCGGCTCGCTGGTGTGCACGGCTTTCTCCTCAGGCGACGTCGGGTTCCGCCTGCCGCATCGCCGTCAGGCCCTGCCGAGGGGACGGTTGGGAGTCTATGTCGCTCCGGTGGTGAGGTCCTGCGGCGGTCCTCCGGTGTGCGGGCGCGGCTTCGTGCGTTGCGGCCGACCGCGGGTGGGGCGTGCGGGGTGGGTGTGCGCCCCCTTTGGCGGGGACAGACGTCGAACCGAGCCGCCGAGAAGGGGGGTTGGGGTCGCGGGTGGGGCGCATTCCGGTTTTGCGCACCCGATCGGATGATCAAATTGCGCCGACCGGGTGGCGGCCGGACGGAACGTCACTTCGGTGCGTCTTGGATGACGTCCATGATCTTTTCAGCAGCGACGTGGGCACCCGCCTACCCGGTCGGCGACACCGGTGAGCCCCTGCCCGTGCACCGCGCAGTCGCCGCCGCCGCACTCCGCGCGCCGGACGGCACCGCGGTGGTGGAGGAGGGCGGCCGGAGTTGGTCCTACCGCGAAGTGTGCGCTTACGCAGGCGAGTTGGCCCAGCGGTTACGGGAGGCCGGGGTCGGGCCCGGGGCCGCCGTGTCGGTGCGGCTGCCGCGGTCGGCACGGCTGGTCGCCGCGCTGCTCGCGGTGTTCGAGGCCGGCGCCGCCGCCGTGGTGCTGGATCCGCGGACGCCGGCCGAGCGGCTGGACGCCGTCGAGGACGACGCCGGGTGCGCGGCCGTGCTCGTACCAGCCGGAGTGGCCGGGCGCCCCGGCGGGCCGCGGGCCGTCGCCGTGCCGGAGGCCGGGCGCGCGGGATCCCGTACGGGTCCGGCCGCGGGGGTGGCGGAGGGGGAATTCGGGCGGGTGGCGTGCGTCTTCTACACGTCGGGGTCGACCGGGCACCCGAAGGGCGTCCAGGTCACCCACCGCAACCTGGCGCACTTCGCCGCCGACCCGCACTGGGAGGAGCCCGGGCACCGGGTCACGGCGCTCGTCTCCGCGCTCGGCTTCGACGCGCTCAGCCACGACCTGTGGCTGCCGCTCACCCGGGGCGGCACCGTCGTCGTTCCCGCCGAGGACCGGCTCGACGCCCACCGGCTGGCCGCACTGGTCGCCCGGCACGGTGTCACCGGGGTCTTCCTCACCACCGCCTGGTTCAACCAGATCGCCGCGGACGACCCGGGCGCGCTGCGGGGGCTGCACACCGTGCTCACCGGGGGCGAGGCCGCCGACCCGCAGGCGTTCGTACGGATCCGGGCCGCCTGTCCGCAGCTGGCGCTCGGCCATGTGTACGGCCCCACCGAGTGCACCACCTTCACCACCCTGCACGCCCTGCCGCCCGGGAAGCCGTTGCCCGCAGGGCGGGTTCCGATCGGCACCGGGCTGCCGGGGGCCGCCGTACGGCTGCTCGGGCCCGATCTGGCCGAGGTGCCGGACGGCGAGCCCGGCGAGGTGTACATCGCAGGCGAGCAGCTGGCCCAGGGCTACCTGGGGCGGGCGGGCCTGACCGCCGAGCGCTTCGTGGCCGACCCGTACGGTCCGGCCGGTGCGCGCATGTACCGCACCGGCGACCTGGCCGTGCGGGGGCCCGGCGGCGCGCTGGAGTACCTGGCCCGCGACGACGACCAGGTCAAGATCCGCGGCCACCGGGTCGAGCCGGGCGAGGTGCGCGCCGCCCTGGCGGCCCTGGACGGGGTCGCGCAGGCGGTGGTGGTCGCGGACGGCGGGCGGCTCGTCGGCTACGCGGTGCCGGAGCGCGGCGCGGCGGCGGTCACCGGGGAGGAGCTGCGCGAGCGGCTGGGCCGGACGCTGCCCGAGTACCTGGTGCCGTCGGCGGTGCTGCTGATCGACGACGTGCCGATGACCGTGAACGGCAAGGTGGACCGGGCTGCGCTGCCCGCGCCCGCCGCCGTGCGGGGCGGGGCGGGCGGCGCCGCGCGGACGCCGGCCGAGCGGGCGCTGTGCGCGGCGTTCGCCGAGGTGCTCGGGCTGCCCGGGGCCGGCACCGGTGACGACTTCTTCGCGCTCGGCGGTGACAGCATCACGGCGATGCGGCTGGTCAGCCGGGTCCGCCGGGAGAACGTGGCGATCAGCTCGCAGGACGTCTTCCGGCTGCGGACCCCCGGAGCGCTGGCCGCCTCCGCGCAGGCGGCGGCGCCGGCCGCGGACCTGCTGCACCAGTCGGCGACGGGCCGTCTGGAGCTGCCGCCGATCGCGCTGTGGCTGCGCGAACAAGGCCCGGGTGTCGGCGAGTTCGTGCAGTCTCAGCTCGTCGAGACGCCGCCCGGGCTGGGGCGGGAGGCGCTCGTCGCGGCGCTGCAGGCGGTGCTCGACCGGCACGACGCGCTGCGCACCCGGCTCCCCGACCCGTCCGCGGACACCGTGTGGCAGCCCGAGGTGCTGCCGCCGGGCGAGGTGGAGGCGGGCGCTCTGCTGGACGTGGTGGACGTACGGGAGCTGCCGGGCGCCCCGTCCGCGCGCGACGTCCGTGAGGCGGTGGCGGGCGTCATGCGGTCGCTGGACCTGCCCGCGGGGCGGGCCCTGCGCGCGGTGTGGTGGGACGCGGGCCCGGCGCGGGCGGGCCGGCTGCTGCTGGCCGCGCACCACCTGGTGGTGGACGGGGTGTCCTGGCAGGTGCTGGTGCAGGACCTGGCGCGGGCCGCGGAGGATCCGCGGGCACTGGGCGCCTGGGGCGCGAGGACCCCGTACCGGCAGTGGGTGCGGGCGCAGGTCGCGCGGGCCGGCAGCGACGAGGTGCTGGCGACACTGCCGCACTGGCTGGAGGCGTGCGCCCCGGCGGCCGGGCCGTGGCCGGCGCGCGGGGCGCTGGATCCGGAACTGGACACGGTGGGGACGTCCCGTTCGGTGGAGTCGGTGCTGCCCGCCGAGGTCGGCCGGGCCCTGCTGACCACCGCGCCGGCGTACTACGGTGCGACGACGCAGGAGCTGCTGCTGGCCGCGCTGGCGGTGGCCGCCGCCCGGTGCAGCGGGTCTGCGACGCTGGTCCTGGACACCGAGGGGCACGGCCGGGACGGGGCGGCGGCGGGCGGCGCGGAGCCCGCAGTCGCCTCCACGGTGGGCTGGTTCACGTGCATGTTCCCCGTCCGCCTGGCCGCGGACCCGGGCGTGGCGGACGCGGAGCTCGCGGACGCGGTGCGCGCCGTACGGGAGCAGTGGCGGCGGGTGCCGCGCGACCGCGCCTCGTACGGGCTGCTGCGCCACCTGCACCCGCAGGCCGGCGGGCTCCTCGCCGCCGCGCCGGGGCGGCCGGTGCTCTTCAACTACCTGGGCCGGTACGCCGTCGCCGGCCGAGACCCGTGGCCGTACGCCGCGGAGGCGCCCGTCCTCGGGATCCACCGGGCCGCCCGGCAGCCGCTGTCGCACCCGCTGGAGGTCAACGCGGTCGTCGACGAGCGCACCGGGGAGCCGCTGCTGACCGCCGTGTGGCGGTGGTCCGCGCGGCTGGTCGACAGCGGCGACGCGGAGCGCCTGGCCGGGGAGTGGGCCCGTGTGCTGACCGCTCTCGCCCGGGCGGACGGCGGAGCGCAGCCGGAAGGGGCCGGGCACGTCGTCATGCCCGGGCAGCGTGCGCAGGAGCAGTGGCCGTGTTCGCCGCTCCAGGAGGGGCTGCTCTACCACGCCCACGAGGGCGGGGGCGCCGCTGATCCGTACCACGTGCAGACGCTGCTCGACCTGGAGGGGCCGGTGGACGCGGGTGCGCTGCGGTCGGCGCTGGGCGTGCTCGTCGAGCGGCATCCGGCCCTGCGGGCCGGGTTCCGGTGGGACTGCCGGGGCCGGGCGGTGCAGTTCGTGCCGGAGAAGGCCGCGGTGCCGTTGCGGGAGGTGGACCTGGCGGGGCTGCCCGAGGGCGAGCGCGGGCCCGCCGCGGAGGCGGAGGCGCGCCGGGACCGGGACGAGCCGTTCGACCCGGCTGCGCCGCCGCTGCTGCGGGCCGTGCTGCTGCGGCTGGGCGGGGACCGCTCGCTGCTTCTGCTGAGCTACCACCACATCCTGATGGACGGCTGGTCGATGCAGGTGGCGCTGGCCGACCTGGCCGACCTGTACGGGCAGGCCGCATCGGGCGCGGTGCCGGCGCTCGCCGCGCGGCCGTCGGCGCTGGCGTACCTGCGGTACGTCGCCGATCAGGACGCGGCGTTGGCGGGGAAGCACTGGCAGGCCCTGCTCGGCGGCGTGACCGAGCCGACGCTGCTGACGCCGCCGCCGGGCGGCGGCGGGGAGCGGGTGCGGCCGCGGACGGTGCTGGTGGAGCTGCCGGCCGGGCGTACGGCCGCGCTGCGGGCGCGGGCCCGGGAGCGGGGGCTGTCGCTGAACACGCTGGTGCTGGGCGCGTGGGCGCTGGTGCTGGCCCAGCTGACCGGCCGGACGGACGTGGTGTTCGGCACGGTCGTCGCCGACCGGCCGCCCCACCTGCCCGGGGTCGAGTCCATGGTCGGGCTGATGAACAACGCGGTTCCGGTGCGCGTGGACACCGCCGCGGCCGGCGACCGGGGAGGGCTGCTGGCGGCGCTCCAGGAGCAGCGGACCGAGATGATGCCGTTCCAGCACCTGGGGCTGGCGGAGATCATCCGCGGGACCGGGCTGCGCGAGTTGTTCGACACCGTCGTCGTGCTGGAGACGTATACGGACGCCTTCGCCACCCGGTGGGGCGCTGACCTGCGGGTGGTGTCCAGCCGGGTGGAGAACGGCACGCACTACCCGCTGTGCGTGCTGGTCTCGCCCGGGGAGCGGGTGGCGATCCGGGTCCAGTACCAGCCGGGGCGGATCGGCGAGGAGGGGGCGCGGGAGATCGGGGCGCGGCTGGTCGAGGCGTTGGACGCGCTGGCCGCCGACCTGGACGCGCCCGCCGCGCAGCCGGTCGCGGCCGCCGCCGCGGGCGGGGCGGGCGGGGGCGGGGAGGAGCTGCTGCCCGTGCCGGTGCCGGTGTTGGAGCGGTTCGCCGGGCACGTGCGCACGGCTCCGGGGCGGCCGGCCGTCGTGGACGGCGCCGGGGTGCTGGACTACCGGGGCCTGGACGCGGCCTCGGACCGGCTGGCCGGGGAGCTGTCCGCTCGCGGCATCGGGCCCGAGGACGTCGTCGCGCTGTGCCTGCGGCGCGGCCGGGACGCGGTGGCGGCGATGCTGGCGGTGCTCAAGGCCGGGGCCGCGTACCTGTGGCTGGATCCGCGGCACCCGGCGGCCCGGTTGGCGGCGCTGGCCGCCGAGGGGCGGCCCGCACTGCTGGTACGGCAGGCGGAGTTCGATGCGGCGCTGTCGCTGGTCGACGCCGCCGTGCCGCGGATGCTGCTGGAGCCGCGGCACGTGTCTGCCGAGCCGCCGGCCGGACCCGGTGGACGGCGGGTGCGCCGCCGTCCGGTGCGGCTGCCCGGGCACCCGGCGTACGTGGTGCACACGTCGGGCACGCAGGGGACGCCCAAGGCCGTGGTGATGCCCGGGGCGGCCCTGGACCGGCTCGTGGACTGGCACGAGGAGCGCTTCCCCGCGGAACCGGGGTCGGTGACGGCGCAGTTCACGTCCATGGCGTTCGACGTCGCCACGCAGGAGGTGCTCACCGCGCTGTGCACGGGCCGTACGCTGGCCGTCCCGGACGCGGACACCCGCGCGGACGCGGCTGCCTGGACCGCGTGGCTTCGTACGCACCGGGTCACCGAGCTGTTCGCGCCGACGCCCGTCCTGGCGGCGCTGTGCGAGTTCGCCGACGGGGAGCGGGAGGCGCTGCCGGACCTGCGGCACCTGGTGCAGGCCGGCGAGGCGCTCGTCGTCGGGCCGCAGCTGCGCAGCCTGTGCGCCCGCGGCGGGAAGCGGCTGCACAACCACTACGGGCCGGCCGAGACGCACGTCGTGACGGCGGGCGAGGTCGCCGGGGAGCCGGCCGGCTGGCCCGCACGGCCCCCGATCGGGCGGGCGGTGCCCGGATCGCGGGTGAGGGTGCTGGACGCGGGGCTGCGGCCGGTGCCCGAGGGGCTGGTCGGGGAGCTGTACCTGGCGGGCGACCAGGTGGCGCGCGGGTACCTGGGCCGGCCGGGGCTGACCGCGGCGCGGTTCGTGGCCGACCCCTGGGGGCCGCCCGGGGCGCGGATGTACCGCACCGGTGACCTGGCGCGGAGGCTGCCGGACGGCTCGCTGGAGTTCACCGGCCGCAACGACGACCAGGTCAAGATCCGCGGGCACCGCATCGAGCCGGACGAGGTGCGGGCCGCTCTGGCCGCCCTGCCCGGGGTGGTGCAGGCCGCCGTGGTGGCGGGGCCGGACGGGCGCGGCGGCAAGGAGCTCACCGGTTACGCCGTCGGCGCGTCGGAGAGCGGTGCGCCCCTCGACGGGGCTGCGCTGCGGGCCGCGCTGGCGGAGGTGCTGCCGGACTTCATGCTGCCCGCCCGGGTGATGGTGCTGGAGCACATGCCGCTGACCGTGAACGGCAAGGTGGACCGGCGGGCGCTGCCCGAGCCGCAGCGGGCGCCGGCCGTGCTGCGGGAGCCCCGTACCCCGGCCGAGCGGGCGGTGGTCGAGGCGTACGCCGACGTGCTGGGCCTGGAGCGGGTCGGCGTCGACGACAACTTCTTCGACCTGGGCGGGCACTCGCTGCTCGCGGCCCGGCTGTTGCAGCGGCTGCGCGAGCGGCTCGACCCGTCGGTGACGCTGGCCCAGGTGATGCAGCGGGCCACGCCGGCCGCCTTGGCCGCGGCGTACGCAGCGGGGGCGGGGGCCGGGGGTGAGCCGGACTCCGGGCCGGGCGGCGCGGCCGCCGGGGCGCACGGGGCCGCCGGCCCCGGCCTCGACGGTGCGGCCGTCGCGGCCGTACGGAGCTGACCGGGCGCCGATAGGCGCACGGGGGCCGCCCCGGGATGCGCACGGGGCCGGCCCCTCCCCCATTGATCCATCGCAGTGCCATGCGCGGCAGCGCCTGCGCACCGCCACATCCGAGGAGATTGCATGAACCCGTTCGACGACCCCGACGGCGCCTTCGCCGTGCTCGCCAACGACGAGGGCCAGCACAGCCTGTGGCCCGCCCACATCGCCGTTCCGGACGGCTGGCGCGAAGTGCACCCGCGGGCCGACAGGGCCACCTGCCTGGCGTGGGTCGAGACGTCCTGGACCGATCTGCGGCCGCGCTCGCTGCGGGCCGCCGAGGCCGCTGCCGGGACCGCCCGGTGAACGCGCCGGACACACCCGTCCTGCGCGTCGCCGTCGTCGCCGCGCTCCCGCAGACCGCGCCCCCGCTGGTCGAGGCGCTGCGCGCCCTCGGGCACCGGGTCCCGGTGGTGGTCGGCCACCGGCGCCCCGCCGACTGGCCCGGGCACGTGCTCGGCGAGCACGACCTGCCGGCAGGGGTGGACCTGGCCGTTCCCGCCCGGACGGACTCGATCGCGGGCCTGTTGGGCGCGTACGCCGTCGACGTGGCCGTCAGCTACGGCTACCCGCGCAGGCTTCCCGCCGCCGCTGTGGCCGCGGCCCGGCTGGGGACCGTCAACTGCCACCCGTCCGACCTGCCCTCGTACCGGGGGCCGAATCCGGTGGGGTGGGCCGTGCGCAACGGCGAGCGGACGATCGGCGTGACATGGCACCGGATGGACGCAGAGCTGGACACGGGCTCCGTGCTGGCGCGTACGACGATCGCCCTGGACGAGGAGGTGTGGTCGTTCACCGGGGTCAACGCCCTTGTGCTGGAGGCTGCTTCGGAGATGCTGCCGCTGGTGCTGCGCCGACTGGTGCGCGGGGACGCGGGCGAACCGCAGCCGGAGCGGAAGGGCAGTTGGGCCGGGTTCTTCGCGGAGGACTACGCCGCGGTGGACTGGTCGGGGCGGGCCGCGGACATCCACGCCCAGGTCCGCGCCTGGAACATCGCCGGCCACCACCCGCGCGTACAGGGCCCGGTGGCGGTGATCGACGGCGCACGCTGGCGGCTGCGCCGCACGACCCTGCGCCAGCCGCCCCCGGGCACCGGCCGCCGCATCACCTGCGGCAACGGAGACCTGTGGGTCCTGGCGGCGGACCCGCTGGACTAGGTTCTGTCCAGCGGATCGTGGACGGGAGGCCCCGCGGCGGCAGTGCAGCGCCGCCGCGGGCCCCGGGGTGCGGCTCCGCGACCCCGGCACACCGGGTCCGACCGACGATCCCCGAGGGCAGGCACGACATGCGATGGACCGTTCACGGCGAGCACAGCCTCTACGAGACCCCGTGGGTGCGGTTGCGCTCCCTCGACGTGGAGCAGCCGGACGGCGTCCGCACCGACTACCACGTGGTGCGGCTGCGGGACCTCGCCGTCGCGGCGGCCGTCGACGAGCGGCAGCGGGTGCTGATGATGTGGCGCCACCGCTTCGTCACGGACACCTGGGCGTGGGAGCTGCCCATGGGCCTGGTCGAGGACGGCGAAAGCCCCGAGGTCGCCGCGGCGCGGGAGCTGGAGGAGGAGACCGGCTGGCGTCCGGAGACCGTCAGTGCGCTGATCAGCGCCCAGCCCGCGGCCGGGATCACCGACAGCCGGCACTTCGTGTTCCGCGCGGACGGGGTCCGGCGCATCGGCGAGCCGAGCGAACGCAACGAGTCGGACCGGCTGGAGTGGATCCCGTCGGCCGACATCCCCGGCATGATCGCCCGCGGGGAGATCGTCAGCAGCGCGACCCTGGTGGGCGTGATGGCCCTGCTGCTCGACCTCAGGGCCTGAGGCTGCACCGTCGCCGCAATGCCGACCCGGTGGCCGACACGGCGCGGTTGACGGCGCGGGCGCCGCGGCCCGGTGTCACAGGCCTGACTCGGCCCGCTCCCGCAGCGCCGCATGTGCCTGCGCGGCGGCCTCCGGGTGCAGCAGCACGTCCGCCGCCGTGCAGGCGAGGGCTTCCGCCGCCGCGAGCAGGACGCGGCGTGCGCGGGGAGACGCGGCCGCCTCGGCGAACCGGGGGGTGTGGTCGGAGCCGTCCGCCGCGTCCATGATGGCGAGGAACGGGTGGATGGCCGGCACACGCGTGCTCACGTTGCCGATGTCGGAGGAGCCCAGGTACACGCCGGACTCCGGTTCGGTCAGGTGGATCCCCGCCCGTGCCAGGTGGTCGGTGAACCGGGCGGTGAGGACGGGGTTGTCGCGGAAGTGCTCGTACCGCGACCCTGCCCGCTCCACGGTGGCCTTGGTCCCGGTGGCGGCGGCCACGCCTTCCGCGCACCGCTCCAGCTCGCCGGCGAGTGCCTCCAGGGCGGCCGTGGTCGCGCCCCGGAGCCCGAACAGCCCCTCCGCGTACTCGGGCACGATGTTGGTGGCGCGGCCGCCGTCGGTGACGATGCCCTGGACGTGGGAGCCGGGCGGCAGCCGGCGCTGCAGCACCCCCAGCGTGTTGAAGAGCTGGATGAGCGCGCCCAGGGCGTCGATGCCCTGCGTCGGGTTGCCCGTCGGGTGGGCGGCGCGGCCGTGGAACCCCACCCGGACCTGCGCGCTGGCCGTCAGGGGCGCCCACGACCAGTCGTGGACGCCCGGGTGCACCATCAAGGCTGCGTCCACGCCGTCGAACACCCCCGCTTCCACGAGCGCGACCTTGCCGCCGCCCCGCTCCTCCGCGGGCGTGCCGACGGCCAGCAGCGAGCCCTGCGGGTCGCCGAGGGCGGCCCGCACGGCGAGGGCCGCGCCCAGGCCGGCCGCGGCGATCAGGTTGTGCCCGCAGGCGTGGCCGAGCCCCGGCAGCGCGTCGTACTCCAGCAGCAGGGCCACCCGGGGGCCTTCGCCGCTGCCGGCGCGCGCGGTGAACGCGGTGGTCAGGCCGGCCGTCCCCCGCTCGACCCGGAAGCCGTCCCGCGCCAGCTCCGCCGTCAGCAGCCGGGCCGCCCGGTGCTCCTCGTAGGCCGGCTCGGGGTCGCGGTGGAGCGCGAGGGCGGTGTCCCACAGGCGGTCGGCGCGGGCGGCGACCTCGTGCCGGACCCGGGCGTACACCGCCTCCGGGGCGTCGACGGGGAGGGTACGGCCGTGGGTGCCGGGGTGGTCGTCGGGCACGGTGGACTCCTGGGGGTGGGCGGCCGGGCGCTGATGTGCGTGTTCCACGGCAGCGGCTGCTGATGCGCCGCATCAGGCAGGAGGGGCGGGGGTCAGGCGGGGTAGGGCGGGCGGTGAGGGGTCGAGGCGGCGCAGTCGACGCAGGTGGCGGCTGCCGGGCGGATCTCCAGGCGTTCCGGGGGGATGGGGTTGCCGCAGTCCTCGCACCGGCCGTAGCTGCCCTCGGCGAGGCGGTCCAGGGCGCGGTCCAGTTCCTGCAGGTGCTCGCGGGTCCGGGCCAGGAGGGCGGCTACGTGGGCCCGCTCGAAGGCGGTGCTGCCGCCCTCGGGGTCGTGCTCGTCGTCCACGGCGACCAGGGCGTTCGCCGCGACGATCCCGTCGTACTCGCGGCTGAGCGCGGCCGCCTCCGCGAGGGTGTCGGCGCGGTCGGCGGCGAGGCGTGCGCGGACGGCGGTGGCGGCGGACGGGGTGTCCGCATCGGGGCCGTGCCGGGGTGCGTCGGCCATGCCGGCCACAACGCCGCCCCGCGACCGGTGATTCCCGGCCGCCGCCGGAGGAGGCGGGGCGGCGGCCCGGTCTCAGCGGGCCGGAACGGGCTGCGTGAGGTTGACGGCATTGCCGTCCGGGTCCGCGATGTGGGCGACGCGGTGGCCCCACGGCATGTCGCGGGGGCCGCTGCGGACCGAGCCGCCCAGTGCCTCCACGCGGGCGAGCGTCCCGTCGACGTCGTCGACGCCGATGCCGAGCAGGATCCGCGGCGCCCTACCCGGCCCGGGGTCCTCCTCGGCCACCAGGCCGAGGTCAGTGTCGCCGATGCGCAGGCCGAGGTAGAAGGGCGGCCCTTCGGCCGGGAACCGGAAGACCTCCACGGCTCCGAAGAGCTCGGTGTAGAAGGCGCGGAGCAGGTCTTGGTGCGCGGTGATGATCACAGGCTGGATGGTGGACATGGTGCCGGTGCTCTCCCTGTCGAGGACGGTCGCGTCGAAGGGGAGACCGGTCGGGCGCGGCGAACTCATCGGCACCGCCGCTGCCGGGTCGACCACCGGCCCAGGCGCGGCCGGCGCGCCTCGGCCTGGTCGTGTGCGAGGGTTCAGTACCACTGCTGGCTGGTGCCGCCGTGGCAGTTCCACATGATGACGGGCTGGTCCGGGAGGTAGGTCCGGATGTCGAGACAGCGGCCGTTGCCGGTGTTGCGGATGGTGCCGTCCGTCGCCTTGCGCCACAGCTGGCTGTTGCCGCCGTGGCAGTTCCACATGATGACCGGTTCGCCGACGTCGTAGGTCCGGATGTCGAGGCAGCGGCCGTTGCCCTGGTTGCGGATGGTCCCGTCGGGCTCGAAGCGCCACTGCTGGCTGGTGCCGCCGTGGCACTCCCACATGATGACGGGCTCGCCCTCGCCGTATGTCTTGATGTCCAGGCAGTAGCCGTTGCCGGCGTTGCGGACGAGCACCGGTGCCGCGGCCGCGGCCCGTGTCCCGCCGGCCGCGGCCGGGGCGGAGAGGGTCACGGCGGCGGCCAGGGTGAGCAGGCTCAGACCGAGCGTGAGGTTCGCTCGCACGCGCATGGGGGCTCCTCGTGAGTCGCTTCGATGCGGTCCCGGTGGATGCATCGGCGCGCTCAGGGTCGCGGTGCGGCGTCCGCGCGGTCGATGGCCGGGGCTCGGCCTCACCCGGTCGGACCAGGCAGGCACGATCCTGCTTTCCCTCACACGATGGACGGCGGTGTCCCGGGAGGGGTGGCTGGTTCAGGTTTCGTCCGCCGCGGAGCGGGAGGGCCGGGTCGCACGGCGTCTGCGGTAGGCGATCGTGCCGCACACCGCGAGGACGAGGACGGCCGCGGCGGATGCCCCGAGGGCCGGGTGTTCGGCGAAGAGGCGGCCCAGCACCCGGAGCGCGCCGAGCCCGGCGGTCGCGTAGATCAGCGCCCAGGCCGCCCCGCCGACGAACAGGGCGGGGAGGTAGCGCACCAGCGGCATGCGCATGCTGCCCGCCAGCAGGTTGGCGGCGGTCTGGAAGCCGACGGTCAGGAAGGAGACGGCCACCACCGGGGCGCCCCAGCGCTGGATCGCCCGCTCGACCCGCTGGAACTTCGCCGAGGAGATCCGCTCGGCGAACCGGCTGCGCCGGGCGCCGGCGCCGGCGAGCCAGCCGACGGCGAAGGTCCCTCCGGCGCGGAGCAGCACGATGACGTAGAGGGCTCCGGCCGTCAGCGCGATCTCATCCACGGCGCCTCGTCCCGGTCCGGGGGGCGGCGGCGCAGGGGGCGCCCGTCACCCGCATGGGTGCTCCGTCCCCGCGGGGGCGCGGCGCGCACGCGCCCGGCCGTCGTCTCTCACCTGCGCCCTGCCTCTGACTGTTCCGTTCCATGGGTTGCCACCTGCGGCAGCGGTGCCCGAACCTGCAGCCAGGCAAGGCCACCCTAACCGAACGCGCATCGGGGGGGTACAGGGCACCGGCTCCGGCCCGCCGGGAGGTCCCCCCACGCAGCAGCGCCGTCAGGGCCTGGGGATTCCAGGGACCTGACGGCGCCAGTGCTTGGGGGAACCCGCTGGCACAGGTTCCGGCCCGGTGTGGTGCGTGTCGAGTCGGCCTACCGGCCGGGAAGGCCGAGGTGGGGCGAGAGAGGGCAGGGGAGGGCTCCAGGGCCGCTGCCCCAGTCCGAAACGGACAGAGGGAAGGCCGTTTCCAGAAGGCGTACGTCCCCCCGGAGCGGCGTGGCCGGACGGCACCCCTATGACCCTTGCATAACCCTCTCCTCCACCTGTGGAGTGCGGAACAAGGAAGAGAGTGCCCCACCCCGCGGGGGCGGCGCTACGGCCCGTTTCAGTTCGTCCCACCTTCGCGTGGAACGCCTGCTCCCGCTCCGCCGCAGGTCAGCGCGGGGGGCGAGGGGTGTGCGGCGGCGTGGTCGCGGGCCGTTGCGCCCTCGTGTCCCGGTTCCCCGACTCGTACGCGCTAGGCGCCGTGCTTGCGAGCCGAAAGAATTTGCCGGAGGTGTCTGATCCGCCGGCTCTGGCAGGCCGTCAGATCGCAGAGGCACCGGTCGAGTCGGCTACCAGTCGCGAGGTGGATTTGAACCGCAAGACGAACGACAACACGCACGCCGCTTCCCCGCTCGTCCCCGCCGTCCCCGCCGTCCCCGCCGTCATGGTGGTGCTCGTCCTCGGGCTCTTCACCGGCCTCGTCCTCGCCGGGATGGACCTGCAGACGGCCGCGGTCACGGTGGGCGTCGGCGGTCTGCTGGGCATCGAGCTGGTCCGCCGGCTGATGCAGGTCCTCCCCTCCCGCCGCTCGCGGTAGCGGTGGGGCGCGGGACGAGCGCCCGTGCTGAGGTGGCCAGGAGGGAACTGGCGGAGTGGCTCCGGTCGCTCCGCCCGTCCCGGCTCTCCTACAGCCGCATGGCGCAGACGTCGAAGCAGATGGGCCATCCCGCCTCCGTGGCGGCGCTGTGCCGGGCGGACAAGGGCCGCAGCCTCCCGCCGTGGAAGACCGTCGAGGCGTACGTCCGGTGCTGCGGCGGTTCGGTGACCGAGGCGAAGAAGCTCTGGCAGCGTGCGGCGAAGGCGGCCGTCGACGCCCGGGGCACTGCGGTCGCCCTGCCGAGGAGCGCGCCGGCCCTTCCCTACGTGGTGGAGCCCGCCGATCTCCTCCAGGCGATGCGGGAGCTGCGGCTGGCAGCCGGGCAGCCGACCCTGCGCACGCTGGAGGAGCGCGCCGCCGTCCCCGGGGCCGGCGGGGTGAGCCGCCTGCCCAGCACCACGATCGGGGACGTCCTCAAGGGCAGGCGCGGGTGCAGCGAAACGGTGCTGCTGCACTTCGTGCGGGCCTGCGGGGTGACCGGGGAGCACGAGATCCGCCAGTGGACGGACGCGTGGCACCGGGTCGAGGCCTACAAGCGGGAAGGAGCCGCCTCCCGGTACACCCGAGTGTCCTGAAGGCCCGGGCGTGGAAAAGCGTTCCGGGGCGGGCGTGGGGCGGCCTTAGGCTCCGCGCATGAGTGCGAGGAATTCGACGGTCCGGGCCGTCAACCGGCTGACCGGGTGCTGGGCCGAGGCCGCTGTCGCGGCCGACGGGCGTACGGGGACCGTGTTGACCGCCGCCGGGGTGTGGCCCCTGCTGGCGCTGCTGGCGGACGGGGCCGGCGGCCCGGCGAGGACGGAGCTGGCCGGGGCGCTCGGCATACCCGCCGAGCGGGCCGCCGGCGCGGCTCGGGAGCTGCTGGCCGCGCTGGGGCGCGTACGGGGGCTGGAGGCCGCGACCGGGCTGTGGGCGCGGGCGGACCTGCCGCTCGACCCGGAGTGGGAGGCCCGGCTGCCCGACGGCGCCCGGGGCCGGCTCGGCGGCGACCCGGCCGCCGACCGCGGGCTGCTCGACGAGTGGGCGGCCGCGCGGACGGGCGGCCTCGTCGAGCGGATGCCGGTGGAGCTGACCGAGGCCACCCGGCTGGTCCTGGCGTCCGCCCTGGCGCTGCGGCTCCGCTGGATACGGCCGTTCCGGGAGTGGCCGGGGAGTTTCCAGGAGGGGCCGTGGGCCGGCCGGGAGGTCCTGCGGCTGCTGCGTACGACCTCGCTGCTGCACCGCGTACGGGTCGCGGGGACGCCCGCCGGGCCCGTCACCGTGCTGGAGTTGGTCGGCGACGGAGGGGTGGACGTCCACCTCGTGCTCGGCGCCGCGGACGCCCCGGCCGGGCAGGTGCTGGCCGGCGGCATCGCCGCCGCGACGCGGGCGGTGCCGTCGGTGGACGGCTTCTCCCTGCCCGAGGGCGTGCCCGGGCCGGGGCTCCGGGTCGGTGTCGGGGCGGCGTACCGGCCCGAGCCGCGGCTGAGCGTCGACACCGTCGCCTTCTCCGTCGACGCCGAGCACGACCTGCTGGAGCACGCCGGGCTGTTCGGCCTGGAGACCGCATGCACGCGCGCTGCCGCCGGCCACTTCCCCGGGGTCAGCCGGGAGCCGCTCCTGATCGATTCGGGCCGGCAGGCGGCCGTGGCGCGGTTCCACGCGAAGGGGTTCGAGGCCGCCGCCGTCACCGCTTTCGCCGCGGTGGGGGCGGGCTTGCTGCCGTCGCCTCCGTACCGGGTGCGGACCGTCGACGTCCGGTTCGACCGGCCGTTCGGCTTCCTCGCGGTGCAGCGGTCCTCCCGGCTCGTGCTCGCCGCGGGGTGGGTGGCCGAGCCGCTCGCATACGTCCCGGAGGAGCACGCGTACGAGGACGGGGACTGGGACGAGGACTGGGACGGCGAGTGAGCGCGGGCGTCCACTGGGTTGCGCCCGCCCGGGCGGCTCCTATCGTGGAAGCAGCACCACTGCGCGGATGATCCCCCTGCTGCCGGGTTCCCGTGTGCCGGCCGCCGGCCGCACCGACTCCGGGAGGCGCGGATGCCGAAAGCCCCGCTGCAGCCGTTGAAGAGGGGCGACCACGGCCCCGAGGTCGCGGTGCTGTACGCGTACCTGCGGCGGCTGGGGTACGCGTCGCACTCGCCGAGCGCCGCCGACCACTACGACGAGCCGCTGGCCGGTGCCGTGCGCCGGTACCAGGAGTGCTTCGGGCTCGAAGCCGACGGCGAGGCGGGCGAGCGCACCCTGGCGCAGCTGCGGCGGCCGCGCTGCGGGGTGCCGGACCTGCTGCCCGGTGCGACGGCGGTGCCCCGGGCGGTGCCCACGATCCGCGCCTGGCCGCGTACGGACCTGACGTACGGGTTCGTGCGGCACACCCCCGACCTGACGCCGGCGCAGGCGGGTTCCGCGGTCGCGCAGGCCTTCGCCACCTGGGCCGCGGTGACGCCGCTGACGTTCCGGCACGTCCCGCCCCCGCTCGCGGCCGCGGGCGCGGTTCACGCGCTCGCGCTCGCGGTCCGCTGCGGACCGGCCTTCGACCGTGTGCAGGCACGGGCCGTGCAGGCGCTGACCCGCCTGTACCGCGTGGACGTCCTCATCGGCTTCCTGGTGCGCGGGCACGGCGATCCGCCCGCCTTCCTCGGTACGCCGCCCTTCGACGACAACGCGATGGTGCTGGGGCATGCGTGGCCGCCGCCCTCCGCGACGGCACCGGAGCCCTTCGCCGGCGACGTGCACTTCAACGACGCCCCGACGTGGACGAACCGGCCCGGGCTGCTCACCGACCTCCAGGCCGCCGCCGTGCACGAGATCGGCCACGCCCTGGGCCTGGGCCACACGACGACCGACACCGACTCCGTGATGACGGCCTCCGGCGGCGACGGCCGGCGCGAGCTCTCCGCCGCGGACGTCGAGGCCGTGCAGCGGCTCTACGGGCCGGCGCGCTGGCCGCGCGACCCGGCGGGCGGCCGCTGAGGGCCGCATCCCGGGCCGGCCTGCGAGCTCAGTCCGCGGTGTCGGTGCGCAGGTGGTCCCGCGCCGTCTTGAGGAGCTGCGGGAGCTCCGAGGCGCGGGGGTCGTACTCCTGGTCGTTGACGAGGAGCTGGTAGACCTGGTTGCCCGCCCCCGCGACGAAGACCTCCGTGCGGTGGCAGGGCGTGCTGCGCTCGGGCCACCGGTAGTCGAGCTCCAGCCGGACGGCGTCCTTCCCGCCTTGGCGGTCGGCGTGGGTCGCGGCGGTCAGGCCCTGCATCTTCGACTCCTCCGCCTTGCGGTACCAGGCGAGCTGGCCGATGGCGGCGGACTGGGCGGTGTGCCCGTTGCTGCCGTCGCGCTTCACCCCGATCACGTAGCGGCCGTCCGGTGAGACCCAGTTGGCCTGCAGGGCGGTGTCCGTGTCGAGCTTCCAGCCGTCGGGCACGGCCAGCGACAGCGTGAGCGCCTTCGCCGTGACCCGGTGCCAGCCGGCCGGTACGGGCGGGGGCGGGTCGGAGGGGGGAGCGGTCGGGCGCGCCGAGGACGGTGCCGGGGCGGCAGCCGAGGTGCCGGCCACGGCGGGAGTGGCCGCACCGCCGGGGGTGGGGCCGGTCGGTACGGCCGAGGGGGTCTCGGCGGGCGGTGCGGCCACTCCTGTCCCGCCCGCGCCGGCGGCCCGCCTGCCGCCTTGGGCATCGCCCGGGTTCAGCAGCCCCATCAGCCCGAGGACGAGGGCGGCCAGAGCGGTCGTCGCGGAGAGTACGGCGGCCAGCTCGGCCGCCTTCCTGGTCCGGCTCCCCCGGCTTCCGGAGCCGCCTGCGCCCTCATCGTCTCCCGCGCCCCCGGGCGCCAGTACGTCGCTCACCGCAACCCCCGCCCACGCTGCAACGTCGTGGAGCAACTGTAGGAGACCCGGAGGGGAGTTGGACCGGCTTCTGCACAGACGCGCTCATTGGGTGGGGGCGCGCGCAAGCGTGGTCCCGCAAGGGTCGGCATGGTGGCCGAGGTGTGGGTGGACGGCAAGGGCGTACCCGTGCGGCTGTCGCAGACGGCGGGCGCCACCAGTGTGGTGACGGACTTCCTTTCCTTCGGCGTGCCCGTGTCCGCCTCGGCCCCTCCGGCCGCGGAGACCGCGGAGACCGCCGAGACCGGAGCTTAGGATCCGCCGTATGGCAACACGACTCGTGCAGATCAACATGAAGGCGCAGGACGACTCCGCGCTCGGCCGGTTCTGGGCGGAGGTGCTGGGGTGGGGGATCGACAGCGAGGGCCCGGGGGTGACGAACCTCGAACCCGTGGGCTTCTCCTACCCGGACCCGTCGGCGGTCTGCATCGACCTCATCGCCCGGCCGGAGCCCAAGACGGTGAAGAACCGGGTGCACATCGACCTGGCCACCACCTCGGCCGCCCACCAGGCCCAACTGGTGGGCCGGCTGAAGGACCTGGGCGCGACGCTCGCCGACGTGGGCCAGGGCGACGTCCCCTGGACGGTCATGGCCGACCCGGAGGGCAACGAGTTCTGCGTCCTCGAGCCGCGTCCGCTCTACCGGGACACCGGTCCGATCGCCGCGGTGGTGGTCGACTGCGCCGACCCGCGGGCCATGGCCCGGTTCTGGGGCGGTGCGACGGACTGGACCGTGGTCGAGACCGCCGACGACCACGCGTCGATGCGCTCCGCCCAAGGCGTCGGCCCGTACCTGGAGTTCGTCCGGACGCCGGATGCGAAGACCGTGTGGAACCGCGTCCACCTCGACATCGCCCCCTACCGCGGGGACGACCTGGAGGCGGAGGCCGCCCGGCTGCGCGCCCTCGGCGCGACCGACCCGGGGATCGACCAGTCCCAGATCCACTGGAAGGTGCTGGCCGACCCGGAGGGCAACGAGTTCTGCCTGCTCACCCCGCGCTGACGGCCGGTGCGGACCCGTGGCGCCGGTGTGCGCCGCGGGTCCGCCCCGGCAACCCCGTTCGCGGTCGGGGCCGGGCCCCGGTCAGGCCGCCGCCCCCGAGGGGGCGGCCGCGGCCGGGGTCTGCCCGCGGGTGACGCGGCGGCGGCGGGTCGGCATGCTCAGGGTCGGGTTCGCGACGCCCCAGGCCGCGCCCTTGCAGATGATCTCCTTGTAGAGGGCGGCGGTGCGGCCGGTGAGGGCCTTCTCGACGGCGCGGTCGTCGGCGGTGACGAACTGGATGAGGCCCTCCGTGCGGCCCAGCGAGATGCACTGCTGGTAGTAGCGGATTGGGATGTGCGGCACCTTCGCCCCGGCGAGCCGGGCGGCGATGGCGTCGGCGGCCTGCCAGGCCATCGGCACGCCCGAGGCGCAGGACATGCGCAGCGGCCGGTCGTTCGGGCCGAGGGCCATCGCGGCGTCGCCCACCGCGTAGACGTCCGGGTGCGAGAGCGAGCGCATGGTGGAGTCGACGGCGATCTGCCCGCCGTCGGTGAGTTCGAGGCCGGTGGCGCCGGCGATCGGGTGGACGGCGAAGCCGGTGGTCCAGACGGTGGCCGCCGAGGGGAGGACCGTCCCGTCGGCCGTGGTCACCCGGTCCTCGGCGACGGCGGCGGCCTGCGCGTGCTCGTGGACGGTGATGCCGAGGCGGTCGGCGACCTTCCTCAGGTGGTCGCGGCCCTTGCGGGACAGCCAGTCGCCGAGGACGCCACCGGTGAGCAGGTGCACGTCGAGGTCGGGGCGGGCCTCGGCGATCTCCGTCGCGGCCTCCACGCCGGTCATGCCGCCGCCGACCACGACGACGGGCCGGCCGGCCTCCAGGGCGGCCAGGCGCTCGCGCAGCCGGAGGGCGCCGCGGCGGCTGGACACCTCGTGGGCGTGCCGGGCGGCGCCGGGGACGCCGCCGTCGTTCCAGGAGCTGCCGAGGGCGTAGACCAGGGTGTCGTACGCCAGCTCCTCGCGCCCGGCGCCGCCCTGGACCGTGACGGCCTTGCGGTCGACGTCGACGGCGGTGACCTCGGCGAGCTTCAGCCGCACACCGGTCCCGGCGAACATCTCGTCGAACGGGCGGGGCCGGAGCTCCTCGCCGGCGGCGAGCTGGTGCAGGCGGACCCTCTCGACGAAGTCGGGCTCGGCGTTGACCAGGGTGATGGTGACGTCGTCGGCGTGCAGCCGGCGGGCGATGCGGCCGGCGGCGGTCGCTCCGGTGTAGCCGGCGCCGAGGACGACGATGCGGTGCTGCATGTCCGTGCTCCTGTCTGCTCGGGATCCGCCGTGGTCCGGCGTGGTCTCGCACCTTGAACCGGACGGCCTTGCGATCCCTGACAGGGTTGCGGTGTGACCTGCATCACGTCCGCGGGACTGCCCGGCCCGGCCCGCTTCCGGCGGGCAGGGCCGGGCCGGGGCGGTCAGTCGGGCAGGCGGTCGAAGACCCACTCGGCGATCTCGCGGGTCATGGCGCTGTGCGGGTCGTTGGCGGTGGAGAGCATGAAGTCGTCGAGCTCGGACTGGTCCGGGGACAGGGCGTCGATGTCGGCGTACAGGTCGTCCTGCTGGTCGAGGTCGCGGACGGCGACCGCGCTGACGGACGGGACGAAGCACACGGACCGGTGGACGAGGTCGACGCGCTCGCCGAAGGAGGCGAGGGTGTCGGCGATGATGCCGAACGATTCGAGGGTGCCGCCGGGCGCCCCGTCCAGCTCGGGGAACCCGCTCGTGGTGATGGTGTGCGGGCCGCCGAGGAGGCCGTTCAGGACGGCCACCTCCGCCTTTTCGCCCTGGGACTGGGCGAGGAAGTGCGTACCGTCGAAGAGCGGTCCGGCACAGCTGAGCGTCTTGTCCGCAGCGCGGACGCCGTTGCCCGTGCCGTCGCCGCGACCGCTGGCCACGCCGAGCAGCCGCGGGACGCGGGGCCAGCCGCCGACGCGCTGGAGCTGCTCCTTGAACTCGCGGCGCATCCGGCTCTCCTGCGGGGTGCCGTCGAGCGCGTCGAGGTGGCGCCACAGCATCTGCTGCGAGGCCGGGCTGCTGATCTGCCGGAGGTAGGTGTCGTTGCCGCTCTGGGCGAGGTAGTGCGCGAAGGCCTGCAGCCCGATCGGCACCCACGCGCCCCGGTGCGGGCTGTCGAAGGACACGTAGACGGCGGTGCGGTGGTCCATGCGCTGCGCTTCCATGTGCGCGAGCGCGTAGCGGGCGACGATGCCGCCCATGCTGAACCCGCCGACTGCCAGCGGGGCGTCGCCGATCTGCTCGGCGATGGTCCGCTGGATGGCGGCGGTCATGGTCTCGGCGTTGCGGAGGATCGACTCGCTGCGCTCGTCGAACCCGACGAGGACCAGCGCGCGGTCGCGGCGCCGCAGTTCGCTGACGAACGGGAACCGGCCGTTCTCCAGGCCCTCCCAGAGCCGGTCGAAGTCGGTCGGCCCCATGTTGAAGCCGTCGGCCAGGACGACCGGCCGGACCATGCCCTGGCGGCCGTCGCCGTAGTAGACGCGGGCGGTGCCGTGCGGCAGCTGCCACTCCTCGTCGGCCGGCGGTGCCGGGGAGGCGGCCGGTTGGTCCAGCGGGGTCACGAGTCCGACGGATCCTGCGAACTTCCTGGCGTTTTCCTTCTTGGCGTCGGCCACAGGGGTCCCTTTCCACGGGTGTGTGTGGTGGTGGTCGGCAGTGCAAGGGACATGCTGGGGCGAGGCATACGGCATGTCGCATATGCCACGCACGATCTTCACCGCATCGGCGGGGCGTGGGCGGCCTGCCGACTACGCCGGAGCGCGCGGGGGTACGCGGGGGGCGCGAGCCGGTACGTGAGGGCGTGCCGGCGGGGAGGGCGCGTGGCGGGATCGCGCCGCACGGGTACCGGAGGGGCGTACCGTACCGCCGGGCCCGGCCCGCCCGGCCGGCAACGCCGCCGCTCGCCTCAGGAGGACCGCGCATGACCGACCAGCCCTCCCCCGCCGCAGGCGGGGTGTGGGATCCCTTCGGCACCCTGCGCCGCGCGCTGTGGATCGGCGGCGGCCAGTGGGCCGGCAAGTCCACCGTGGCGCGGCTGCTGGCCCGCCGGTACGGCGTCACCGCGTACCACTACGACTTCCACGACGCCCGCGGCCACGAGGACCGCAGGATCGCCCGGCGCGTACGCCTCGGCGAGCCCGCCGCCGGCCCCGACCCGGAGCAGGCGTGGGTGCGCACCGGCCCCGAGGAGATGGCCGCCGAGACGCTGGCCGGCTTCCCCGCCCGTTTCGAGTGGGCTCTGGACGACCTGCGCGCGCTCGTCTCGGGCCGGCCCGTCATCGCCGAGGGTTGGGGGCTGCGCCCCGAACTCGTGGCACCGCTCGTCGACTCGCCGCGCCGGATGGTCGTCATGGTGCCCACGCCCGCCTTCCGCCGGCGCCAGCTGCGCGAACTGCCCCGCGCCGCCAATTTCGGGCATCCCGTCAGCGACCCGGCCCGAGCCCAGGCCAACCGGCTCGCCCGGGACGTGCTCGTCGCCGACGACGCCGTGCGGACCGCCCGGCGGCTCGGGATCCGGGTCATCGAAGTCGACGGTTCGCGCGACGCCGCCGCGGTCGCCGAGGCGGTCGCCGGGCACTTCGGCCCCTACCTCCCGCCGGAGGATCCGGCCGCCTGACGTGCGGGATGCGGCTGCTGCCGGTTCAGCGGGGCGCGGCGTACGGGTTCGGCTCGTCGTCGGCGAGGATGCCGACGAAGGGCTCGCCCTCCCCGGCGAAGGTGTACGCGCCGCCCTCGATCCGCGCGATCAGGCCGTTGGTCCACGCACCCTCGCTGTCGGCCGAGTGCACCCACATGTTCATGATCTCGCCGATGTGCCCGAGCTGTCCGGGGCCGTTCTCCGGCGTGTAGTAGTCGGTGACCGCGGACCGCCACTCGTCCAGCCGGGCGAGCCGCTCCCTCAGGAGCGCGACGGCCTCCTCGCGCGGCAGGTCGACGATGAACCCGATGCCGGCCGAGAGGACGTCCATCTTCTGGTCGTACGAGGTCAGCGCCTGGCGCAGCAGGGCGAAGTACTCCTCCGCGCCCTGCTCCGTCATCTCGTACTCGACGCGCGGCGGGCCGCCGGCGGTGCTCGGGGCGACCTCGTGGGCCAGGAGGAGGCCCTCTTTCGCCATCTGCTTGAGTGCGTGGTAGATCGAGCCCGGTTTGGCGTTGGACCACTCGTGGGCGCCCCAGAACTCCAGGTCGTTGCGCACCTGGTAGCCGTGTGCGCGACCGTGCTGGCGGACCGCGCCGAGGACCAGCAGCCGGATCGCTGACATGGGCGTCTCCCTTCAGGACAGGTTCGACCAGCGTAGGTGTCGGGGCGGGCCGCCCGTGGCCGAGGGCCCGCGCCGAGGACCGAGGCTAATCAAGTTTGACTAATCGGCTCGGGCATCGTACCTTCTTCCTTGCTAGTCAAGTTTGACCACCTACGGAAGGGTCATGCGTTGACCGACCGCGAACCGGCGATCCTCGTCGAAGGCCTGCGGAAGAAGTACGGGGCCAAGCAGGCCCTGGACGGCCTGGACCTGACGGTCCGGGCCGGGACCGTCCAGGGCATCCTGGGCCCGAACGGCGCCGGCAAGACCACGGCCGTGCGCATCATGTCCACGCTGCTGCGCCCCGACGAAGGACGCGTCGAGGTGGCCGGGGCCGATGTCAGGACCCGCACCGACGAGGTCCGCGCCCGCATCGGGCTCGTCGGCCAGAACGCCGCCGTCGACGAGGAGCTGAGCGGACGCCAGAACCTGGAGCTGTTCGGCCGGCTCCACCGGCTCGGCGCGCGCGGCGCCGCCCGCCGGGCCGACGAGCTGCTGGCCCGGTTCGGGCTCTCGGACACCGGCCCCAAGGCCGTCAAGCAGTACAGCGGCGGGATGCGGCGGCGGCTCGACCTGGCGGCGGCCCTCATCTCGCGGCCGGAGGTGCTCTTCCTGGACGAGCCGACGACCGGGCTCGACCCGCGCGGCCGCACGGAGGTGTGGAACGCGGTGCGCTCCCTCGTCGGCGGCGGCACGACCGTCCTGCTGACCACGCAGTACCTGGAGGAGGCCGACCAGCTCGCCGACCGGATCGCGGTCGTCGACCACGGCAGGGCCATCGCCGAGGGCACCCCCGACGAGCTGAAGTCGGCGACCGGCGGGGACCGCATCGACGTCGTGCTGCACGACGCGGCCCACCTGGCGCGCGCGGCCGCCCTCCTGCCGGGCGACGCCGTCGTCGACGAGGACCTGCGCCTGGTCAGCGCCGCCGTCACCGACCGGATGGCGGCCCTGACCGGGACCGTACGTGCCCTGGAGGCGGCCGGAATCGAGGCGCGGGACATCGCGGTGCGCCGCCCCACCCTCGACGAGGTCTTCATGCACCTGACGAAGAAGGAGGACGCGGCATGAGTACGACCACGCTGCTCGGGGCGAGCGCGGCGCACGGCACGGGCACGCGCCTGGGCTGGGCCGCCGCCGACTCGTGGACGATGACCCGGCGCGAGCTGATGCACTGGGGGCGCGAACCGGCCCAGGTGGCCGTCGGGCTGGTCTTCCCGGTGATGATGATGCTGATGTTCGGCTTCCTGATCGGCGGCGGCCGCGGCGTCGACGGGGACTTCACGGCCTACCTGGTGCCGGGCATGCTCGCCATGACGATGGCCTTCGGCCTGGAGGCGACCATGCTGGCGGTCACCCAGGACCTCGGCAAGGGCGTCATCGACCGGTTCCGGTCGCTGCCGATGGCCTCCGGCGCGGTCCTCGTCGGCCGGAGCATCGCCGACATGCTGCAGTCGGCGGTCGGCCTCGCCGTGATGATCACGGTCGGGTACGCGATGGGCTGGCGCTGGCACCACGGGACCGCCGCCTTCCTCGCGGCCGTGGGGCTGCTGTTGCTGCTGCGGTTCGCGATGCTGTGGGTCGGCATCCACCTGGGGCTGGTCGCGGGCAAGCCGGAACTGGTGCAGGCGGTGCAGATCCTGGTGTGGCCGGTCGGCTTCCTCTCCAACGCCATCGCCGCGCCCGGATCGATGCCCGCCTGGCTGGGCGCGGTCGTGGAGTGGAACCCGCTGTCGGCGACGGCCACCGCCGTACGCGGCCTCGTCGGCAGCCCCGGCGGCACCGGCGGCGGCTCCTGGGCCGCCGAGCACGCCGAACTGCTCGCCGTGGCCTGGCCGGTGGCGCTGATCACGGTGTTCTTCCCGCTGGCCGTGAAGCGGTTCCGGGGCCTGAGCCGCTAGATCCCGTCCGCCGCGCTCCTCCCCTCCCCTGCACTGCCCTGTACTGCCGGATCACGAAAACGAGGAAGTACCTTGCCCGAGAACGTTTCCGCTGCCGCCTCCGACGCCTCTTCCGCTTCCGCTGCCGTCCCGCTCCCCTCGCTCGCCGAGCAGGCCGAGCGGCTGATCGGGCTCGGGGTGCCCGAGGTCGCCGGGATCCCCGCCGACCGGCTGCGGGCGTACGCCGTCACCGCCGGCGGTGACGGCGGCGACCTCCTGCTGGCCGTACACCCGGACCTGGCACCCGCCTCCGTCCTCGCACCGCTGCTCCGCCACGGGGACAAGCCGGGCTTCGTCGTCACCGACATGGCCGACGTCGACCGGTTCACCCCGGACGGCATCGACCTGCCCGACGCGCCCCTCTACGTCGTCGCCGGCCCCGACCGAGGCGACCGGATGGCCAACTGGAGCCCCGAGGAGGCGCTGCCCGCACTCCACAAGGAGGACCGCACCCCGTTGCTCCTCACGGAGGGCATCCACTGGCTGCTCCAGCAGCCCGCCGTCCTGGAGCGCAACCGCTGCTTCATGACGATCGGCTCGCGCCTGCGCAAGCCGAACGGCAGCTTCGACGCCCGTACGCCGGCCATCTGGATCAGCAACGGCACCGGCCGCGACGGCCGCGAGCGGCGCAACGCGCCCAAGGTCGGCTGGTGCTGGTGGAACAACCGCCACACCTGGCTCGGCTTCGCCTCCACCACCGGCCGCCGCCCCTAGGCGGGGCGGCAGCGCGGGCGGGCGGGGCGTCAGCGCAGGCGGGTGAGGCGGGTACCGAGTGAGGGCTCCTCCAGGGCGGTGCGGACGGCCACCGGCACGCTCTTCGCGCCGTCGCCCTCGCCGGCCGTCAGGGTGCCGACCTCGGTGCCCGCCTTCGCTTCGCGCCGCAGCGGCGACGCCCCGGGGGACAGGGTCAGCTTGAACTGCTGGCCGGGGACGGCGATCGCGTTCAGGTCCTTGGCGGCCACGAGCGGCGTACGGCCGCCGAGGCCGTCGTCCACGTGTCCGACCACGTCGCCCTTGCGGACGAGCGGGGCCGATGCCAGGGCCGAGCGCACCGCCTCGATGATCTTCTTGCTGTTGGAGAGCACCAGGCCCAGGCTCTTCGTGGCGTTCGGGTCGGGTCCCTCCACGCGCTGCTCCATCAAGGTGCCGAGGATCAGCGGGGTCTCGTCGCCGACCGACTTGTACGCCGCCCACATCAGCGCCCCGCCCGCAGGCGTGCTGGAGCCGGTCTTGATGCCGCGGACACTGAGGCCCTGCGCGGTCAGCAGCGTGTTGTTGTTGGACAGCGGCTGCGGCAGCCCCTTGATGGGCGCGCTGGGCATGGCGACGATCGAGCGGAACACCTCGTCCTTCATCACCGCCTCGGCCAGCTTCAGCTGGTCGGCGGCGGTGCTGACGGTCCCGGCGTCCAGGCCGCTGGGGTCCGTGTACGTGGTGTCCTTCATCCCGAGGTCCCGGGCCGCGGCGTTCATCTTCTCCACGAACGCGGCCTCGGAGTCGGTGCCGGTGTCCCAGCGGGCCAGCAGGCGTGCGGCGTTGTTGCCCGACGGGATCATCAGCATCTTGAGCATGTCCAGCTGGCTGAACTTCTGGCCGGCGGTGAGCCCCTCGATCCGGGACTCGTCCTCCGACTTGCCCTCGGCAACGGCCTTCGCGTCCACCGTGAGGGAGGGGCCGGGCTCGTTCTTGCGCAGCGGATGGCCCTTGAGGATCACGTACGCCGTCATCACCTTGGCGACGCTGGCCGTCGGAACGGGCTTCTGCTCGCCGAACGAGCCGACGTCGCCCGAGCCGGCGACGCGGACCGCGCCCTGGCCCTTGGCGGGCCACGGAACGGAGAACTGCCCGTCGACGGTACGGGCGGTCTCGGCGGCCACGAGCCGGGGCGCGGGCAGCGGGCGCAGCAGCTGGGCGCCGACGAAGCCCCCGGCGAGGAGCAGCACCCCGACCGGCGCCCACAGCCTGGCGCTGCGCAGCAGCGGGCGGCGCCCGGGCTCCGCGTGCGGGAGCTGCAGCGGCGGGAGGTCCAGCGGTGGCGGCTGGTACGCCGCCGGAGCGGGTGCCGGCGAGGGGGGCTGCGGGCGGGGCGCCGACCGCTGGGTGGCGGGCGCCGCGGCGGCAGGCCGGGATGCGGCCGGCGCCGGAGCGGCGGGCCCCGGGGCGGTGGGCCGGGGCGTGCCGGGCGCCGCTGCGGCGGACCGGGACGGCGCGGCCGGCGCCGGGGCGGCGGGCCTCGGGGCGGTGGGGCGCGGTGCGGTCGGCTTGGGTGCGGTGGGCTTGGGTGCGGTGGGCGTCGGGGTGGTGGGGGGCTTGAGGGCGGCGAAGCGGGTCGTTCGCTCCGGGTCGCCTTCCCCTTCTTCCTCCGTACGCGCCCACGCGGGCGACTTCCGGCCGTCCTTGTCGGACGGCGCGGGCAGGTCGCCCCGGGCAGGGGACTCCTCGGTGTCCTCCGCCGCGGGCGCGCGGCCCGGCTCGGACTCGGACTCGGGCGCGGGCGTGGGCGCGGGCGTGGGCGTGGGCTTTCGGGACGCCTTCGCCGCGTCGGGGGCGCGGAAGACGAGGGTCCGCGTGTCGTCGTCCGCGCCTGTCGGGGCGGGCTCGGCTCCGGAGTCGTCCCCCGGCGCATCGGCGCGCGGCGCGGGCTCCGGGTCGGGCTTCGCGGCCGGCTTGGCGGGCGTGCCGGCCGGGCCGCGCGGCGGCTTGGCGAACACCAGCGTCGCGTCGGCCTTCGCGCCGTCTTCGGGCGCCGTCGTGGTGCGGCCCTCGGGCACGTCGTCCGGCTCGGGGTGGGTCTCCTCCGCGGAGTCCCCGGGCTCGGGCGACGGCGCGGCTTCCACGGCGGCGTCCGCCGCCTCCGCCTCCGGGCGGTCCTCCCCGTCGGGCGACGGCGCCGCTTCGCGGGGGTCGGCCGCCGGCTCGGGCTCCGGGTCGGCCTCGGGGGCGGGCGACGGCCCCGCTTCCCGGGTGGTGGCCGTCGGTTCGGGCTGCGCGTCGGCCTCGGCGGCCTCCGCCCGGGAGTCGGCTGCCGCAGGCGCCTCAGCGGTGCCCGCCTGCTCCGCTTCGGCGGTCGGGGCCTCCGTACCGGCGTCGGTGCCGGCCCCGGCGGCCGCCTCCTCCGGGGCGGGGTCGGCTGCGGGTTCGCGCCCGGGCCCGGGGGCGGTGTCCTCAACGGGCTCGCCGTCCGGTGCCTCGGCGGAGGGTGCCGCGGGCGCGGCGCCGGTGTCCCCGTCGGCATCCGCCTCGGGCGACTCGGCGGCGGGCGCGGCCTCGTCCGCGGCCCCGTCCGCCGCGGCCGCGGTGTCCGGTTCCGCGGACGCGTCGTCCCGGCCCGCCCCCGGCGCGGCCGTCCTGTCGCGCTCCGGGTCGTCCGGAGAGCCGCCCGCCACCGTTATCGCCTTCATCCCAGCCCCGCCTTGCCCTCACACCGTGCAGTTACGTGCGGCGCGGCCCCCGCGGGGCCGCGCCGTACTGATAGATGTACGCGGGGCCCCGCGCGTTCCCGTTCCGGGCCGTTCGGCGTGGCGTACCGGCGGGTATGCGGTGCGTGCACGGCGGATCCGCCGTTCGGCGGGCGGCGGATCAGTCGAAGCGGTGCCCCTGGACCAGGATCGTCCGCTTCCCGTCGGGCCGGACCAGGCGGTACTTCCTGATGCCCTCGTAGCGGCGGCCGAACAGGAAGAACGTCAGTCCGGCGATGAACCCGACGGCGACCAGGGGCACGAGGACGGCCATGGGGTTCATGGACGGGTCGTCCTCCTCCCGCACTTGGCCGCCGAGGTGGAAGGCCATGGGGAGGGTGACCAGCAGCGAGAGCAGCAGCACGCTGCCGATCACCAGGTAGACCATGCGCTTGCGCCGGGCCTTGGCGGCGCTCTCGACGGTGGCGGTGAAGTCCCTGCGGCACCGCGGGCACGAGAAGGCGACCGACGCCTCTCCCTGCCGCGGCCGGCGCATGTCGGGTGACGACAGCCGCGCCACGCTCCAGTTCACGGTCGTGATGCCGGCCCGGCTCTCCACGCTGACCCGGCATCCGACGCTCAACGCATAGCGGTCGTCCAGCGCCAACTCGTCCACCCCCGACGGTTCCCCACCCGGCCCGCGGGCAGCGGGCGCAGCGGGAGCGTACCGCCGGACCGGGCGCCGCGGACCCCCCTCGGCGCAATCGGCGGCCGCTGTCCCGCCCGGGCCGGTCAGGAGGCGGAGGTGAAGAGCCGCGCGACCTGTTCCTCGCGGTGGAGGGCGGCCTCAACGGTGTCGTCCGCGAAGCAGAGCATGACGCCCTTGCGGCCCGGGTGGTAGGCGGCCAGGATGACCGCGCCGCGGCGGGTGGCGGGGTCGTAGGCGTGGCCGGAGTCGCGGAGCCGGGTGAGGGCGTCGGTGAAGGAGGGCACCTCCCAGTGCCGGGGCCACACGCGTTCCAACAGGATGCGGTCGGTGCCGAAGCCGGGGCCGACGACCCGCTTGCCGACGATCTCGTAGATGTGGGTGGAGCCCGTGGCGCGGCCGTTGTACTCGGTGAAGAGGACGTCCCCTTCCGGCGTGACGACGGCGTCGGCGCTGAGGATGCCGCGGTAGCCGATGGCGCGGAGCCCCTCCGAGATGCGGCGGCCGCCGTCGAGGAGTGCGTCGAGCTGGCGGGCGGTGAGGTCCGGGGCGGGCATCACCTGGGCGTTGGGCAGGGGGCGGTACTGCATTTCGCCGTGGCCGCCGAGCCGGACGCCCGCGTCGGAGATCCAGTATTCGGCGAAGTAGGCGCGGCTGCCGGGGTGGTAGCGCTCGACGACGACCCGGTCGCGGCCGCCGACGGTCAGCCAGTCCCAGCGCTCGGCCAGGTACGCGGTGACCGCCGCCCGGTCGGGGAGGACGCGTACGGCCCGGGCGCCGCGCAGGTCGACGTCGGCGGTGCGGCCGAGGATCTCGTTGCCCTCGCTGGCGGAGGCGAAGTCCTGCTTGAGGATGACGGGGCTGCCGTCGTCGAGCAGGCGGGCGATGTGCTCCTCGGCGCGCCGCGGATCGGCGCAGACCGCGCCGTCGGGGAGGGGTGCGCCCACGCCGGCGGCGAGCGCACGGAAGACGGCCTTGCTGCTGCCGAGGAGTCCGCCGCTCTGCGCGAGGAAGGCGTGTCCTTCGAGTGCTTCGGGGCAGCCCAGGGCGTCGGCGGCGGCCGCGACGGCGGCGTCCGGCCACAGGGCGAAGACCTCGTCGACGGGCCGGCCTGCGGTCCGCTTGTGCAGCTCGGCGACGAAGGCGGGGTCGGTGAGCCGGTCCGCGGTGAGGGCGCCGGTCCCGATGCGGCCGGGCGGCGGGACGACGACCTCCAGGGAGTCGCGGCGGGTGCCCGTCAGGGAGGTGACGTAGGAGAGGAACTCCTCCTCCGGCGGGACGGGCAGGACGAGGACGTCGCCGTCGCGGGCGAACCACAGCAGGCGCTGCACGGCCCAGCCGATGCCGGCCGGCTCCTCCAGTTCCTCGCTCCAGTCGTTTCCGATGAGCAGTCGCGGCATCCGGCAATACTCCCTGTGGTCGCAGTGCCCTTTCCGGCGGCGGGCGGAGGATTCCGGCCCGGCGGGACCGGCCCATTGTGAAAATCGGCGTGAGAGGGCGTCAAGAGCGCCTCTCCCGCCTCCGGGACCCCACGGGAATCGGCCGGGGCAGCCCGGCCGCTGGTCTCCGTGGCCGGATCGCCACCTTGTTCGCCGCTGACGGGCTTCCTACGATCGTTGACCGTTCACCGACGGAATCTCATGTCCGGATATGAGGAAGGAGGTGAACCATGGAGCGTGAAATCGTCTGGACCGAGATCGAGGACGCGGACGTCGCGGAGATCGTCTCGGACAGCAATGTGAAGGACATCGGCATCGTTTCGGCCAGCAACGTCAAGGACTGAAACTGAGCCGGCGGACCGGCCAGTGCGCGACCCGGGTCCTTCCCCGCCCGCCGGGGAGGGGTCCGGCCTGCCGGAGCGGACGTACGGAGGAATCGTGTCAGGCGGCGGTGAGTTGGAACTGATCGACCGGCCCCTGTTCCCACCGGACTGCGTCCCGGCGAGGCCGCTGCGGATCGGGCTGGTGAACATGCCGTGGGCGCGGACGGACACCCCGTCCATCCAGTGCGGGCTGCTCCAGGCCGCGCTCCGCTCCTTCGGGCACGACGCGCGGAGCGTCTACCCGAATCTGGAGCTGGCCGCCGAACTGGGGACGGACCTCTACGAGGTGATCACCGAGGCCCCTTCCGAACGGGTCCACCTGTTCGGCGAATGGCTCTTCGGGACGGCGGCCTTCGGGGTGACCGAGGACGTGGAGGAGTACCGGCTGCGTTTCCCGGAAGTGGCCGAAATGTGTGCCGAAGCGGGAGCCGACTGGGACGCCGTGGCCGATCTGCGCGGCCGCCGCCTCCCCGCGTGGGTCGACGAACTCGCCGCCCGCGACATCTGGTCGGAATTCGACATCGTCGGATTCACGTCGACTTTCATCCAGAACGTCGCCGCGCTGGCGCTCGCGCGCCGCCTGAAGGAAGCCCGCCCCGAATTGATCACCGTATTCGGCGGCGCGAACTACGACGGCGACATGGGGCCGGAGTACCTGCGGAATTTCGACTTCATCGACTACGTGGTCGTCGGCGAGGGCGATGTGACGCTGCCCCGGCTCGCGGCGGCCGTCGCGCGCGGCGCCGACCCGGCCGCCCTGCCGGGCGTCTGCGGCCGCACCCCCGACGGCCGGGTGACCACCCCCGCGCCCGGCGCCCGCACCCGGGAGATGGACCAGCTGCCGGTCCCCGACTACGACGACTACTTCGCCGCCCTGGACGCCCTCGGCCGGGACCGGGTGATCGGCCGGAACACGCAGCGGCTGCTCGTGGAGTTCTCCCGGGGCTGCTGGTGGGGCGCGAAGCACCACTGCACCTTCTGCGGGCTCAACGCGCTGGGCATGCAGTACCGGGCGAAGTCCCCGGAGCGGGCGCTGGCGGAGCTGGAGGAGCTGATGCGCCGGCACCGGGTCCTCGCGGTCGACGCCGTCGACAACATCCTCGACATGGCCTACCTCGACACCTTCTGCTCGGGGCTGCGCGGGGCCCCGTGGGACACCGCCCTGTTCTTCGAGGTGAAGGCCAACCTGACCCGGGACCAGGTGCGGCTGCTGGCCGAGGCCGGGGTGTGGAAGATCCAGCCGGGATTGGAGAGCCTCAGCACGCACGTCCTCGGGCTGATGCGGAAGGGCTCCTCGCGTCTCCTCAACGTCCGCCTGCTGAAGTGGGCGCACTACTACGGCGTCCGCGTCGACTGGAACGTGCTGGCCGGCTTCCCCGGCGAGACCGACGAGGACTACACCGGCCAGGCCGCCCTCGTGCCGCTGCTGACCCACCTGGAGCCGCCCGCCGGCGTCGGGCGGATCTGGCTGGAGCGGTTCAGCCCGTACTTCACCGACCCGTCCTTCGGGATGGGCGAGATCCGGCCGAAGAGCGCCTACCGGCTGGCGTTCCCGGTGCCGGGGCTGGACCACGGCCGCATCGCCTACTTCTTCGACTACCGGGCTCCGGACACCGCCTCCCCCGACGCCGTCGCCGAGCTGGCCAAGGCCGTCGAGGCGTGGGGGCGGGAATGGGCCTCCGCGGACCGGCCCACCCTCACGTACCGGCGGGGGCCGGACTGGCTGACCCTGTTCGACACGCGGGGCGGCCGGCGCCGCAAGACGACCCTCGCCGGGTGGCGGGCCCGGGCGTACGAGCTGTGCGGCGACGCCCCGCGCAGCGCCGCCCGCATCCACCGGGAGCTGGGCGGCGGCACGGGAGCGGACGGCGAAGCCGTCGAGCGGGCGGAGGTCGAGGAGTTCCTCGGCTCCTGCGTCGCGCACGGGATCTGCCTGGAGGAGGACGGCAAGTACCTCTCCCTGGCGCTGCCGCTCCGGCCCGGGCTGCCCGCACTGCCCGGGCGCACGCCGGCCGGGCCGGGCACTTCGAGCGAGCGAGGGAGCTCACGATGACGCTGAACAGCTTCGACGAATGGTCCCCGCTCAAGGAGGTGGTCGTCGGCTCGGCCGCCCACTACACCTCCCACGAGCGGGAGCTGTCCTTCGACCTCTTCTTCCACGACAACATCGCCGGCGACAACACGACGCGGTCCGAGTGGTACTACCCGAGGCTCACCGTCGGCGGAGCCGGGGAGGGGGGTGCCGGACCGGACGGCGCCCGCCGCGGGCGGGTGCCGATCAAGCAGCGCTACGTCGACGAGCTCGTCGAGGACCTGGAGGGCATCGCGGCGGCCCTGACCGCCCTCGGGGTGACGGTGCTCCGCCCGATGGACCTCGACCCGGGCACCAGCGAGGTGCGCACCCCGGCCTGGTCGGCGTCCGTGGTCCCGCCGCTGAACATCCGCGACAACACGCTGATCCTCGGCGACGAGATCATCGAGACGCCTCCGATGATCCGCTCCCGGTACTTCGAGACGCAGTTCCTCACCCCGGTGTTCCAGCGGTACTTCGCGCAGGGCGCCCGCTGGACGGTGATGCCGCGCCCCCTGATGACGGACGCGTCGTTCGACCTGGACTACGCCCGCGAGAGCACGATCGGCGGCCCGACGGAGCCCATCGGCACCCCGAGCCCCTCCCCCTACGACGTGGGCATCGAGATGATGTTCGACGGGGCGCAGGTGCTGCGGCTCGGCCGCGACCTCGTCGTGAACGTCTCCACCGCCCACCACGCCCTGGCCTGCGACTGGCTGGAGCGGCACGTCGGCGACCGGTTCCGGATCCACCGTGTGCACCGGCTCAGCGACAGCCACATCGACAGCATGGTCCTCGCGCTGCGGCCCGGCACCCTGCTCGTGCGCTCGGAGGCCGTCGCCGAGAAGCTGCCCGAGGCGCTGCGGAAGTGGGACCGGATCGTCGCGCCCGCCCCGGAGGGCGACAACTTCCCCCGGTACGAGGACGAGGACCTGGTGCTGACCAGCCCGTTCATCGACCTGAACGTGCTGTCCGCCGGCCCGGACACCGTGCTGGTCAACGAGGCCTGCCCGGAGCTGGCGCGGACGCTGGAGAAGCACGGTTTCACGGCGGTCCCGGTCCGGCACCGGCACCGGCGGCTGTTCGGCGGGGGCTTCCACTGCTTCACGCTGGACACCGTCCGCGAAGGCGGGTTGGAGGACTACCTCGGATGAGCCTGCCGGACACGGGGGCCGCGGCCCGGCTCGCCGGGGTCGGCACGGCCGTCCCCGACACCAGCTACAGCCAGCGCGAGCTGCTCGACCTGCTGGCCGTGACCGATCCCCGGGTCCGCTCGCTCTTCCTGAACAGCGCCATCGAGCGGCGCGGCCTGACGCTCCCCGCCGCCGGCCCCGACGGCTCGCGGGCGGTGGAGTCGCAGGGCGCGCTGCTGCGCAAGCACACCGAGCAGGGGCTGCTGCTGGGGCGGCGGGCGGTCGAGAACTGCCTCGCCGACACCGGGGCGCGGCGGTCGGACGTGCGCCACCTGTGCTGCGTGACCTCGACCGGATTCCTGACGCCCGGGTTCTCCGCCCTGCTGATCAAGGAGATGGGCCTCGACGTCGCCTGCTCGCGCCTCGACGTCGTCGGAATGGGCTGCAACGCCGGTCTCAACGCGCTGGCCTCGGTCACCGGGTGGGCTCGGGCGCACCCCGGGGAGCTGGCCCTGCTGGTGTGCGTGGAGGTGTGCTCGGCGGCGTACGTCTTCGACGGCACGATGCGCTCCTCCGTCGTCAACAGCCTCTTCGGGGACGGCGCGGCGGCCGTCGCCGTCACCGCGCCCGGCGGCGGGGGCCCGGGGGATGCGGGCGGGGCGCCGGCGCTGCTGAAGTTCTCCAGCCGGATCATCCCCGACGCCGTCGACGCGATGCGCTACGACTGGGACGAGGGGCACGGCAAGTTCAGCTTCTGGCTGGACCCGCAGATCCCGTACGTCGTCGGCGCGCACGCGGAGGGGGCGCTGGAGCGGCTGCTTCACGGTACGGGGCTGCTGGCCTCGGACATCGACCACTGGGTGGTGCACTCCGGCGGCAAGAAGGTCGTGGACTCGGTCCGGGTCAACCTGGGGCTGACCCGGCACGACGTACGGCACACCACCGGCGTGCTGCGCGACCACGGAAACCTGTCGAGCGGCTCCTTCCTCTTCTCCTACCAGCGCCTGGCCGCCGAGGGATCGGTCCGCCCCGGCGACCTGGGGGTGCTGATGACCATGGGGCCCGGCTCGACGATCGAGATGGCGCTGGCGCGGTGGTGACCCGCACCCCGGGCCGCACGGCGGGCGGCGGCGCGACGACGAAGGGACTTGCGATGCGGACGCACGACACGCTGCCCCCGCCCGCGGAGGGCGAACCGGCGGACGGCACGGCGAGGGCCGTGCCGGAGCCCGAGCCCGACCGACCGGTGGACGGGCTGTGCACCGCCCTGGAGCTGGACGCCCGGCAGCCGCTGCCCGAGCTGACCGCCGCCGTCACCGGCGCCTGCGACCGCGCCGAGGCGCGGGCCGACGGCTCGGTGGTCCTGCTGCGGCTGCCGGACGCGCCCGCCGGGACGCGGGCCTGGCCCGGGGCGGTGGACATCCAGCAGATCAACCGCTGGGAGCGGGCCGTGCGGAGGCTGGAGCGGCTGCCCGCGCTGAGCATCACCGTCGCCTCCGGGGCGTGCGGCGGGCCCGCCCTCGACCTGCTGCTGGTAAGCGACTACCGGATCGGGTCGCCGGACCTGCGGATCCTCGCGCCGGTCAACGACGGGCACTTCTGGCCCGGGATGGCCGTGCACCGGATATCCCGGCAGCTCGGGGCGGCCCGCGCCCGGCAGATCGTGCTGTGGGGTGACGACATCGACGCCGTGCGGGCCCGCGACCTGGGCCTGATCGACCAGCTCGCGGACGACACGGAGGAGGCCGCGCACACCGCGGCCGTGCTGATGGGCCGGATCTCCGACCGGGAGCTCGCGGTCCGCCGGCAGCTGCTGCTGGAGGCGCAGAGCCTGGAATTCGACGAGGCGCTCGGGCCCCATCTGGCCGCCTGCGACCGCGAACTGCGCCGCCTGGCCGCAGCTGCGGCCGCCGCGGCGGCGGAGCCGGGCGGCCCGGCGGGAGCGCCGGGTGAGTGACGGGGCGGGGCGCCGGGAGGCGGACCTCCCGGCCAACGGCCCCGGCACCCCCGACTCCCGCGCCGCCTCCGCCGGCCCCGACGCCCCCGCGGGCCCGCGGGACTCCGCTGCACCGGGCGGTCCTTCCGCCTCGGGCGGCCCCGCCGTCCCCGGCGGCCCCGCCTTCTCCGGGGGCCCCACCGCCTCCGCCGACCCCGACGCCCCGGGAGACCCCGCACCCTCGGGAGACCCCGGCTTCTGCGGGGACCTTGCCGCCGACGCCAAACTGCTCGCCGGGTATGCCGCCGAGACCGAGCGGAGGCTCGCCCTCCTGCCGGCGCGCCCCGACCGCACCGCCGCCGAGGCCGAGCGGGCCGAGGGCCTCCACGAGGACTGCCGTGCGGTCCGGCACGCCTTCCTCGCCCGCCACGCCGACGCCGTCTACGACGAGCTCACCGCCGGGCGGACGCTCCGGCCCCGGCTGCCCGACCTGGCCGCGGAGGCCGCCGTACGCTTCCCCGGGCTCGTACCGGACGCCGCCCAACTCGCCGCGGAAGGCGAACGCCTCCAGGCGCACAAGGAGGGCCGCGCGATCGACCAGGGCATCTTCTTCGGCGCCCTGCTGCGCTCCCCCACCGCGGGCACGCACCTGATCGAGAGCATGCTGCGGCCCGCGCCCGGCTCGGCGGCCCGCCTGGCGGAGTTCCGGCGAACGGACCGGCTGGAGCTGCCCGCGGTGCTGCTCGAACGCCGCGGGGAGGGGGCGTACGTCACCTTCCGCAACGGCCACTGCCTCAACGCGGAGGACGACCGGCTCATCTCCGACCTGGAAACCGCCGTCGACGTGGCCCTCCTCGACGACCGGATCCGCGTCGGCGTGCTGCGCGGCGGGCCCGTCACCCACCGCCGCCACGCCGGCAGGCGGATCTTCAGCGCGGGCATCAACCTCAAGGAGCTGCACGCGGGCCGGATCTCCTTCGTGGAGTTCCTCCTCGGCCGGGAACTCGGCTACGTCAACAAGCTGGCCCGCGGCCTGCTCCGCGAGGGCCCGGCCGCCGCCGGCGGTACCACGGCCGGCAAGCCGTGGGTGGGCGTCGTCGACGCGTTCGCCATCGGCGGCGGCATGCAGCTCCTCCTCGTCCTGGACCGCGTCATCGCCGAGGAGGGTGCCTTCCTGAGCCTTCCCGCCGCCGACGAGGGCATCGTCCCGGGCCTGGGCAACCTGCGGCTCACCCGGCTCACCGGGGCCCGTACGGCCCGGCAGGTCATCCTCGCGGGGCGCCGCATCCGCACCTCCGACCCGGCGGCCGCGCTGCTGGTCGACGAGGTGCTGCCCGCCGCCGCGCTCGACGCGGCCGCCGAGCGGGCCGTACGCGAGCTGGCCGGGCCGGCCGTGGCCGCCAACCGGGCCATGCTGACGCTGGCCGAGGAGCCCCTGGAGCTGCTGCGCGGCTACCTGGCCGAGTTCGCGGTCGTCCAGGCCCGCCGCATCCACAGCCCGGACGTGCTGGCCAAGACCGAGCGGCACCAGGCGCGCTCCGGGCGGGCGCCGGCATGACCCTGCTCGCCCGCGAGGTACTGCACGCCTCGCTCCAGGACCCGGTGCTGGAGTCGATCGGCTTCCTCAACGAGATCATGGGCCGCTACCCGGACGCCCTCTCCTTCGCCCCCGGCGCCCCGCACCCCGCCCCGTACGGGGACCTGGACACCGCCCGCTACCTGGACCGCTTCACCGCGCACGCGGCCTCCGCGGGCCTCGGGCCGGACCGGGCGTCCCGGCTGCTGTACGAGTACGGGCCGGCCCGCGGGCTGATCAACGGGATCGTCGCCGACGCCCTCCGCCGCGACCAGGGCATCGACGCCGACCCCGAGGCGCTGGTGATCACGGTCGGGGCGCAGGAGGCGATGTTCCTCGTGCTGCGCGCCCTGATCGCCTCCCCGGAGGACCTCCTGGCCGTCTCCGACCCGTGCTTCGTGGGCATCACCAGCGCCGCCAGCCTGCTCGGCGCCGGGGTCGTCCCCGTCCCCGAGGACGCCGACGGCCTCGACGTCGACGCGCTGGCCGAGGCGTGCCGGGCAGCCCGCCGCTGCGGCCGCCGCATCCGCGCCTGCTACGTCGCCCCCGACTACGCCAACCCCGGCGGCACCCGCATGGCGGCCGGGCGGCGGCCGCGGCTGCTGGAGCTGGCCGAGCGGGAGGACTTCCTCGTCCTGGAGGACAACGCGTACGGGTTCACCGCTCCCCCGGGCGCCGAACTGCCCGCCCTGAAGGCCCTGGACGGCGGGCGGCGGGTCGTGCACATCGGGACGTTCGCGAAGGTGTGCTTCCCCGGGGCACGCGTCGGCTACGTCGTCGCCGACCAGTCCGTGTCCGCCGCCGGGGCCGCGGCCGTGCCGCTCGCGGCGGAGCTGGCGCGGTTGAAGACCGCCGTCACCGTGAACACCTCGCCGGTGTGCCAGGCGCTGATCGCCGGGATGCTGCTGGAGCACGGCGGCTCGCTCGCCGAACTGGCCCGGGCCAGGTCCGCGCTGTACCGGCGCAACCTCGCGCACCTGCTGCGGGCGCTGGACCGCGAGGGCGCGGCAGGGCTGCCGGAGGGAGTGGAGTGGAACCGGCCCGGCGGCGGGTTCTTCGTCCGGATGCGGCTGCCCGTGCCGGCGGACGCCGGACTGCTGGAGGCGTCCGCGGCCGGGTACGGGGTGCTGTGGACGCCGATGGCGCCCTTCCACCCGGGCGGCGGGGGCAGGCGTACGCTGCGGCTGTCGTGCAGCTACCTGGATCCGGAGGAGATCGATGAGGGCGTGCGGCGGCTCGGGGCCTTCCTCCGGGAGCACGCCCGGCCGCGGGCCGGGGCGGGCGCGCGGCCGGGGGGTTCTTCGTGAGCGGCGACCGGAGCGTCCCCGCCCACCCCACCGCCCGCGACCGGGACCGCCCGTTCGACCCGCCGCCGGAACTCGCGGCGCTGCACGCCCGCGGCCCGGTCAGCCGCCTGCGCTACCCCGACGGCCACCTCGGATGGCTCGTCACCGGCCACGAGGCGGCCCGCCGGGTGCTCGCCGACCCCCGGTTCAGCGCGCGCTCCGAGCTCAAGCGGGTGCCGGTGGCCCGGCCGGGGACGGACCCGTTCTACGGCAGCCCCGCCCTGCCGGGCTGGCTCGTCGACATGGACGCGCCGCACCACACGCGGCTGCGCCGGCAGCTGATGGGCTGGTTCACCGCCCGCCGTACGCGGGCCCTGGCGCCCCGCATCGAGCGGATCGTCGGGGACCACCTGGAGGCGATGGCCGCCCTCGGCGGCCGGGCCGACCTCGTCGAGGCGTTCGCGCTGCCCGTCCCCTCCATGGTGATCTGCGAGCTGCTCGGCGTGCCGTACGGCGAGCGCGCCTCCTTCCAGCGCAACAGCGCCACCTTGTTCCGGATCGACGCGACCGCCGCCGAGGCCGCGGCGGCGATGGCCGAACTGGACGCATTCCTCACGGAGCTGGCCCGGCACCGGCGCCGGGCGCCCGGCGAGGACCTGCTGAGCGCGCTCGCCGCCGGAGGCGAGCTGACCACGGCGGAAGTCGCCGGCGTCGGCGCCCTCCTGCTGTCGGCGGGGCACGAGACGACGGCCGGCTCCCTCGGGCTGGGCACGTTCGCGCTGCTGTGCCACCCGGGCGAGGCGGCCCGGCTCGCGGACGATCCGTCGCTCGCCGGGAACGCGGTGGAGGAGCTGCTGCGGTACCTGACCATCTTCCACTTCGGGGTGCCCCGCTCCCCGCTGGAGGACGTCGTCCTGGAGGGGCGGACGCTGCGCGCCGGGGAGTCCGTCACGGTCTCGCTGTCCGCCGCGAACCGCGACCCGGCGCGCTTCGCCGACCCCGACCGCCTCGACCTGGCCCGCCCCGCCTCCGGGCACCTCGCCTTCGGCCACGGGCCGCACCAGTGCATCGGGCAGCACCTGGCCCGCACGGAGATGCGGATCGCGTTCCCGGCGCTGTTCGCGCGCCTCCCCGGGCTGAAGCTGGCCGTGCCGGCGTCGGAGGTGCCGCTGGGCGAGGACATGGGCTTCTACGGGGTGCACCGGCTGCCCGTGGCCTGGTGAGGGGCCCGTACCGGCCTTTGACGTGCCGCGTCAGCCGTGCCAGGACTTCCACAGGCGGGCGTACGCCCCGCCGCGGGCCACCAGTTCGTCGTGGGTGCCGGTCTCGGTGATGCGGCCGTCCTCCAGGACGACCACGCGGTCCGCGTCGTGGGCGGTGTGGAGGCGGTGGGCGATGGAGACGACCGTGCCGCCGAGCAGGCCGGCCAGGGCGCGTTCCACCGTGCGCGCGGTGTGCGGGTCGAGGAGGGCGGTCGCCTCGTCGAAGACGACGACCGGCGGGTCGAGCAGCAGCAGCCGGGCCAGGGCCAGCTGCTGGGCGCGGGCCGGGGGGAGTTCCGCCGCGCCGGAGCCGACCTCGTGGTCCAGGCCCAGCGCCGACGCCCACTCCCAGGCGGCGACGGCCCGCAGGGCTCGCTCCAGGTCCGCGGGGGTCGCGTCGGGGCGGGCGACGAGCAGGTTGTCGGCGAGGGTGCCGCGGAAGACGTGGTACTCCTGGGTGACGAGGATGACGCCGCGGCGCAGCTCGTCCGGCGGCAGCTCCGTCAGTGGGACGCCGCCCAGGCGGACGGTGCCCCGGCCGGGGGTGTCGATCCCGGCGAGGAGGCGGCCGAGGGTGGATTTGCCCGCGCCGGAGGGGCCCACGACGGCCAGCCGCTCGCCGGGCCGCACGTGCAGGTCGACGCCGCGGAGGCTCTCCTGCCGCTCCCGGTAGGCGAAGTGGACGCCCTGGACGTCGAGCGCGCCGTCGCGGGGGGATCCGGGGTGTGGGGCCGTGTCCGGGGCGGCGGCGGTCGCCGGGGCAGCGGCGTCGCGGACGCCGAGGATGCGGGCCATGGAGGCGCCGCCGACCTGGAGTTCGTCCATCCAGTACAGCATGGTGTCGACGGGCCCGATCACCTGCTGGACGTACAGGGTGGCGGCGGTGACGGCGGCCAGGCCCACCATCCCCTCGATGTACATCAGCCCGCCGATGACCAGGGTGGCGGCCACGGGGAGGATGTAGCCGGTGTCGGCGATCGGCAGGTAGGTGCTGCGCAGGTTCAGGGTGTGCCGTTCGGCCGCGTACGAGGCGGCGATGTCCGCGTCGGTGCGGCGCCGGCGGCGCCCCTGGAGCCGGAGCGCCTCCACCGTGGGGGCGCCGGCGACGGTCTCGCCGAGGGTGTCGGTGAGGCGGGCGTACGCGGAGTTGGAGCGCAGGTAGCCGGCGCGGGCCCGCCGCAGGTACCAGCGGGTGGACAGCCACAGCACGGGGACGGCGACGAGGCAGGGCAGCACCAGCAGGGGGTCGGTCAGGCAGACGGCGCCGATGGTCAAAGCGATGGTGGTGCCCGCCACGAGGGTGTCGGGGACGGCCCGCTGCACGGTGAGGGCGAGGACGTCGACGTCCCGGGTGGTCCGGGTGACCAGCTCGCCGGTGCCGGCCCGCTCGACGACGGGGGTGGGCAGGGCCAGCACCCGGTCGACGAACTCCTCGCGCAAGTCGGCCAGTACGGTCTCGCCGAGGCGGAGGGAGGCCCGCCGGGCGAAGCGGGTGAACACCGCCTGGAGGACGACCGCGGCGCAGATCGCGAGGGCGACCGGGGTGACGGCGAGCGAGCCGTGCGCGGCGTCCTCGACGATCCGGCCGAGGAGCTGGGGTGCGGCCAGCGCGGCGACGCAGGCCAGCGCGTGCAGGGCGAGGGAGGCGGCCAGGGGGCCGCGGTGCCGGAGCATGGTCCGCCGGGCGTGCGCGCGGACCTCCCGGGCGGAGGCGACGGGCAGCCGGTCTGCGGGCGGGGCCGTGCCGGGGTCGAGGCCGGCGCCGGGGTCCGGGGCGGTGGCGGCGGGGGCGGTCATGCGAGGACCTCACGGGTGACGACGGCGCGGTAGTCGGGGTCGGCGAGGAGGGCCCGGTGGGGCCCTTCGGCGACGGCTTTGCCGTCCTTGACGAACACCACCGAGTCGGCGCTTTCGAGGACGATCGGGCTGGTGGTGAAGACGACGGTGGTCCGCCCGGCGCGGTGGGGGCCGAGGTTCCGGGCGATGCGGCCCTCGGTGGGGGCGTCGAGGGCGTTGGTCGGCTCGACGAGGACGAGCACCTGCGGGTCGGCGAGCAGGGCGCGCGCCAGGCGCAGCCGCTGCTGCTGCCCGCCGGAGAACTCGCGGCCGCCGGTGGTCTCGTGGGCGAGTCCGTCGGGGAGGGCGTCGACGACGTCGCGGGCGGAGGCGGTGTCGAGGGCGCGGAGGAGGGCTTCGGTGCGGGGGCGGTCGTCGCGGGGGTCGCTGTCTCGGGGGCCGTCGCCTCCCGGGTCGCCGTCGCGGGGTGCGCCGTCTCGGGGGTCGAGTTCGGTGCCGAGGCGGCCGGCGAAGAGGGTCGCGTCGTTGTCGGCGAGGAGGGTGTGGCGGCGTACGTCGTCGGTGCGGTGGGCGGACAGGGGCGTGTCGCCGAGCAGGACCGCGGAGTCGGTGTGGCCGCAGAGCCGTTCCGCGAGCGTACGGGCGTCCCCTTCGGTGCCGCACACGACGGCGAGGAGCCGGCCGGGCGGGACGGTCAGCCCGGAGTCGGGGTCGTGCAGCGGGAGGCCGGTCGCGGCGGCGTCGTCGTCGAGGCGGCGGGTGCCGCCCGGCCGTTCCCGTTCCAGGCGCAGGAAGTCCAGGACGCGTCCGGCGGCGACGTTGGCGCGGGTCAGCTGGTCGAGCATGGCGGTGACCTGCCCGAGCTGGTCGGTGAGGAAGACGGCGTACCCGTAGAAGGCGACGAGCAGGCCCGGTTCGAGGCGGCCGGTGCCGACCTGGTGCGCGCCCAGCCAGACGATGGCCACGAGCAGCGCGCCGGGCAGCAGGACGCGCAGGAAGGCGATGTCTGCGACGGTGGCCGCGACGCGGGTGCCCTCGGCGCGCACCGCCTGGGAGCCCTCGCGGTAGCGGCGGCCGTACGTCTTCTCGCCGCCGAAGCCGCGCAGCACGCGCAGCCCGTCGATGATGTCGACGGACAGGTCGGTGAGGGCGCCCTGCTGTTCGCGCAGCCGCTGCTGGCGGCCGTGCAGGACGCGCATCAGCCGGGTGACGGCGGCGGCGATCAGCGGGACGCCGACGAGCACGACCAGCCCCAGCTGCCAGGACGTGGCCAGCATGAACACGGCGGCGAAGAGGATCGAGACGACCGCGCCGCTGCCGCGCGCCGTGCCCTCCAGGGCGGTGCCGAGGTGGCCGACGTCCGAGGCGCTGACGCTGACGACGGAACCGGTGGAGGCCCGCCGCGGCAGGTCGGCGCCGAGGTGGGCGGCGTGGCGGACGACGAGCTGGGTGGTCCCGTACACGGCGCCGAACCGGTTCGTGGTCGACGCCCGGTCGCGCAGCATGCCGACGACGGCCTGGAAGACCCCGAGGGCGAGGACCGCCCCGCCCCACAGCAGCAGCGCCTCGCGGTCGCGCTGGAGCAGCCCGCGGTCGATGCCGAGGGCGACGGCCGCCGGCACCAGCGCCTGCGCGAGGGTGCACAGCACGCCGAACAGCGTGGCGAGGACGAGGCTGCCGCGGTGGCGGGTGGCCAGCCACAGCAGGAAGCGGACCGGGGAGCCGGTGGCGGGCGCCCCGGGGTCGGCGGCGGGGAACCGGGCGCGGCCGGCGGTGGTGAACCGGCGGCTCACGGCTTGGTGCCGATGGTCAGGCCGTGCTCGTAGGGGTAGCCGGTGAGGGTGCGTACGGCGTCGAAGCCGGCCCGGCGCATCCACTCCTCGTAGTCGCGGGCCGGGTAGGCCATTCCCTGGCCGCTGGCGAGCACGTTGAGGTAGAGGGAGAGGCGCGCGGAGTACCAGCCGCCGGTCTCGTCGTCGGAGGCGTTGTAGCCGTAGACGAACACCCGCCCGCCGGAGGGGAGGACGGCGTACGCCTTCGCGAGCAGCTCCGTGATCTGCTCGCCGGAGAAGATCTCCAGGACGTGGCTGAAGAGGACGGCGTCCGCGCCGGGCGGGAAGGGGTCGGTGAAGAGGTCGCCGGGGTGCAGCCGGATGCGGTCCTGGGCGTCGGCCTTCGCGTCGGCGGCCAGCTGCGCGACGGACGGGATGTCGAAGACGGTCGAGCGCATGCCCGGGTGGCGGGCGAGCAGCCGGGCGCTGGTGGTGCCGTCGCCGCCGCCGATGTCGAGGAGGTGCCGTACGGTGGCGAACTCCCCGGTGTCGACGAGCGCGTCGAGGCTCTTGAGGGTGAACGCGCTCATGCTGCGGTGGAAGACCGCCTCCCGCTCAGGGTCGTGCGCGAGGCGCCGGTAGAGCGTCGGCTCGTCGCCGGGATGCGCGTCGAGCGCGAGGTTGGTGCCGGCGGCGAGGGCCTCGGTCATGCGCGCGAACGCCGGGTAGTAGATGTCCCGCCAGCCGGTGAGGATGTGGCGCCAGCTGTCCGGGCCGTCGGGGGCGAGGAGCTCGGCGGCGGCGGGCGCGTTGCGGTAGCCGCCGTCGGGGCCCCGCTCCAGCAGGCCGGTGGTGCACACGGCGTGCAGCAGCACCCGCAGCGAGTGCGCCGGCACCCCGACGGCGGCGCGCAGCTCCTCGAAGGAGGCGCCGGGGTGGGCTGAGAGATGGCCGAAGACGTCCCATTCGAGCGCGGTGACGACGGCGTTGAAGAGGGCGGGGGCGTTCACGAGGAAGTGGAACCGCTCGACGACCGGATCGACGGCGGCACCGCCCGGTCCGGCACCGCCGGGCGGGGAGGCCTGGCCGGGGAGAAGGGCCGCCTCAGGACATCCGACCTGGCCGGACGGATCGGTCCCAGCGGATGGTGCCGTGTCGGCAGACGAATTCAACGTCGCACCTCTCGTCAACGGATCGCCGGGGCCCGCTCACGGAGGCACCACGGCCGACTCCAAGATCACGATCACGCCCTCGCATGCTGGCACACCCCCCATCCCCCGGCAACAGGCCCCCACACAATCCAGCCGCCCCCGGAACGGAAGCAGGGGCCCTGCCCGATGTCGTGGTCGGGCAGGGCCCCTGCGGTGGTCGTCCGGCTGTCAGGACGTGAAGTAGCCGTTCAGGTCGGCGACCACGTCCACGGAGCCCGTGTTGTTCCAGAACGTCACACGGCCGTCCACGACGGGCACCACCACCAGGTTGGCGACGGTCGAACCAGGCGTGTAGTTCAGGTTCGACACGCTCGGGCGCCCCGTCCCGTGCGGGTGGACGACCAGGTGGCCGGCCTCCGTGGGATTGGTCGCCGTGACGTTCAGGACGACGGCCTTCACGCCTTGTGCGGGCACCCCCGCAACACCGGACACCCGCACGCTGACGAGACCGCCCGGGCCCACCGCACCGGATCGGGCACCTGTGCCGTCGCGGGTGTCGAGCAGCCGCACCGGGCCCGCTGCCGAGAACGCCGCTCCCGCGGCCGCGTAGTAGCCCGTCACGTCGGCGATCAGGTCGACCGAGCCTGCGCTGTTGCGGAGGTCGACCTTTCCGTTCACCACCGGCACCGTCACCAGGTTCGGCACGACCTGCCCGGGTGTGAAGTTCAGGTTCGACGACTGCGGCGCCGCCTGCCCGTTCGGATACACGGTCACGTGCCCCGACTCCGTCGGCTCGACTGCGGTCACGTTCATGACCACCGCCGTCACCCCCTTCGCCGGAACAGCCGCCACACCGGCCACCTGGAGCGTCACGACGCCTCCCGGGCCCACACGCTGCCGCGGCGCACCCGTACCGTCACGCGTGTCCAGGAATCGCGACGGCGTGATCGGGTTCAGGGCCGATCCGACCCCCGCCTTGTCCGTGTAGTACCCGCTCACGTCGGCGATCAGATCCACGGTCCCGGCGCTGTTGCGCAGGTCCACCTTCCCGTTCACCACCGGCACCGTCACCAGGTTCGGCACGATCCGTCCGGGTGTGAAGTTCAGATTCGACGACTGCGGCGCCGCCTGCCCGTTCGGATACACGGTCACGTGCCCCGACTCCGTCGGATCAACTGCGGTCACGTTCATGACCACCGCTGTCACCCTGCTCGCCGGAACACCCTTCACACCGGCCACCTGCAGGCTGACCACGCCGCCCGGGCCCACACGCTGCCGCGGCGCACCCGTACCGTCACGGGTGTCCAGGAAACGCGACGGGCCCATCGGCACGAACCGACTGCCCTGCGGGACCGCCGCGGCCGCCGTCACCGTGTACGCCTTCGGCAGGTAGCCGGGAGACGGCTCGCCGTCCGTGTAACCCGCGCCGTCGAGGAGCAGGTCGTACGCGCCGGGCTCCAGCCCGGTGGTGTTGACCGCCACCTTCAGCTCGGTGCCCTCCGGGTTCACCGAGACGGCCTCCAGCTCCCCTGCGGGTGAGTCGCCGCTGATCAGCTTCAACCTCGTGCCGAGGGTGAGGCCGGTGCCGGTGACGACGGCGTACGAACGGGTCCCCGCGGGACCCGACGCGGGGCTGATACCGGTCGGGTTCTCGAGCGGCGGGCGGGTGCAGGCGGATCGGCAGACGCCCTGCATGCTGAATTCGACGGGCGTGGCTGCCGTGCCGGGGCTCAGCAGGAGGACCGCCTCCCCGGCTGCCGGTGCGCCGAAGCGCGCGCTGCATTCCTTCTGGAAAGCGCCCAGGGATCCGGTGCATGCGAGTGGCGAGTCCGGATTCCACGAGGCACTGAGCAGGCTCGTCCACGGGTGCTCGCCGTCGGTCGCGCTGCTGGTGCCGACGACGCGGAAACTCTGGTTCTCCTTCATGTCGATCACGGCGCAGTAGGCCGTGGAGGACTCGGAGAGGACACCGCTGCGCGCGGGGAAGCCGTCGACGGACACCCTGCTCGCGGCGCATTCCGGCGCCCAGCCGGCTGCCGTGCCGACCCTCCACGTGTCCACGTCCGTGTGGATCGGCCTGCCGTCGTACTTCGACGTCGCGACGAGGATGACGTAAGAGGTCGAGCCGGTCACCTGGCAGGAGATCCCGAACTGATGGCAGACGATCTTGCCGGTCGAGTCGATGACGACCGCCTTGGTGGTCGGGTCGTACCGCCCCGCGCGCGTCCGCGCGCTGAACCACATCTTGTCGGCGGCCTCGGCCGTGACCCGGATGCAGGCGGCGTCCAGGGCCGAGGTCAGATCGAAGGGCGTGGACGGGCCGCCCACCTTCGTGGACACGGGGGTGGTGCAGGTCGCCGTGGCCGAGACGTCACGTCGCACGACCGTGTAGGCGCCGGTCCGGTGCGTGCCGATCAGCAGGGCCGTGTAGGGGACGCCCGCGGTGAGGCGGCAGGTGGCCGAGCTGTAGTAGTCCGCCGCGCACGCAACGTTGCCCTGCGGGTCGACGATCTTGACGTCTGCGTTCCGCTGGTTCCGCGGGTTGGCGTAGTCGACCGTCTCCGCGACCGAGTGCCGGTCCGCTGGCAGGCTGAGGCACGCCTGCCGTACGCCGTCGGACAGCTGGACCTGGGCACCGGACGAGGAGCCGAACGGGGTCTGCGGCCAAGCGGTGCAGCCGGCGGCGTCGCCTGTGCGGTGGATCACCAGGCCGTACGCCTCGGGTTCCGTGTTGCCGAGCACCACGCGGAACGGAGCCGTGCCGGTCAACTTGCACACGGCCTCGGGCGAGCCCGCGCACTGCTTGGCGCCGGACGCGTCGTAGACGGCGGCCGCGACGAAGTCGCCGCCCGCGGGAGGCCGGTTGAGCAGGTAGAGGCCCTGCCCGGTGGCGGTCGGGAGCGTCAGGCAGAAGTGCTGACCGGGCCCGGTGAACGTGCCGGTGGCGGCGCCCGCCACGAGCCCGTTGTCGTGGGTCGGGGCGCAGCCCCGGGTCTCCCGGGTCGAGCGGAAGGACATCCCGAAGGCGGTGCCGTCGGCGGTCCGCGGGTCGACGACCCAGGTGTGGTCGCCTGCGGGCAGTTCGCAGACGCCTTGCTCCGCGGTGTTGCAGCCCCCGGGCGCTGTCCCTTCAGCCGTCAGGAGGGTTCCGTACGGTGCGGAGCCGGCGGAGACCGGGCCGAGGGCGTAGGCCCCGGCCGTCGGAACGCGCAGAAGGCGGCAGCGCGCCGTTCCCGTCGTGTCCGCGGAGACCCCGAACGGCTGGGGTTCGACCACCGGGCAGCCCTCCGGCCGGGAAAGCCGTGCCGCCGTGAACTCGTAGGGACCAGCCGAACCGTGTGAGTACAGGACCGCCATGCGGAACGGTGCGGTGCCGTCGAGCCGGCAGTCGAGCGCATCGGCCTGCCGGTCCCGGGAGGAGCAGACCTCCTTGCCGGTGGCGTCGTACACGCCCTGCAGGACCTGGTAGGAGCCCGTGTAGGAGCGCAGCATTTCACCGGCGGCCGTGTCGAGCGTGTAACAGTCGCCGGACGAGCCGAGGGGTAGTGAGCGCCTGAAGACGGTCGGGGCGCCGAGCCGGGTGTCGGCGGGGCCGACCGGGGTGCAGGCGGTGGTCGACAGCAGCGGGGTGTACGCCGCGGAGAGGGCGATGCCCGAGCTGCGGTGGTTCGTGAAGGCCAGTGTGTACGCGCCCGCCGAGGCGGTGGGGCACTGCAGGGCTCCACCGGAGTAGCCGCGGGCCCAGGTGCAGGTGACGGGTGCGCCGTCGGGTGCGAGGAGGCGGGGCGTCTCCCCTCCCTCGCTGGCGATGGCCTGGATGAGGAGGAGATCCTTCGGCTGGGGCAGCGTCAGGCCGAGGCGTACCTCCGTGTTGGTCGGGACGTCGCAGGTGACGACCTCGTGCGGCTTCAGCGTCGACGGGCAGGGGCCCGTCGGGTCGCTCGCCCGGAGTGAGCGCGCCGCCGCTTCTGCGGCCGCCTTCACGTCGGGCTTCGCCGCGGGGTCGGGCCCCGCGACGGTCCCGCGCGGTGCATCGGCCGCGGCGGACTTTGAAGCGGCGGTGGGTCCCGTGGTGGTGGCCGCAGGCGGCGTGGCGGCGAGAGCGGATCCGTTCTGGCCGGCGGACGCCGTCAGCACCGCAAGCAGCAGGGCGCCCGAGGCGAGGGCCGCACGGCTCCTCCTCCGGGTGCCGGGCAGCCGTCTGCTGCCAGGTGGCGATAGGTTCATGAACCCCCCAGTTCGAGCAGGCCCGGCCCCGGTGATCGGCACGGGGGCGCGGGCGAGAACAGCGGAGCCTATCCCTGGGCCCGACCTGCGCGAAGCGAGTTGCGTGTCGGGGGCATGCTTTCGGACAGGGTCGGTGCCGGGGAGCCGGGGGTGCGGCGCGTCAGAGGAGGTCCGGCTTCCAGATCGTGCGGTCCGGGTAGACGTGGGCTGCCGGGGAGAGTTCGTACGAGCCGGCGTTCGCGTTCGCCGGGACCACCCAGCCGACGCCCTGGTACGCGTACGGCACCGGTTCGCGCGGGACCGAGCAGCGGGCCGGGTCGGTGATGACCGTCCGGCCCGGGGGGACGTCGACGGGCTGCGGGTTCGGTGCCTCCGGGCACGGGTGGAAGGCCTTGGCCTGTGCGTACTGCAGCCGGACGCGGACGCGGGCCGTGGCCGCGCGGTCGGCCTGGTTGGTGATTTTGACGGCGAATGCGACGCGGTCCGCGTCCACCCGGGCGCACACCCGCCAGACCACCGACTCCGGTCCGGGGACCGGCTCTCCGCAGCGGCTGTCGGCGCCGAGGGTGTTCTTCTCCAGGCCCGGCTGTTCGAGGGCTGCCGCCCGTGGGATCGTCGCCGGCTGCGAGGAGGTTGCGGGCTTCGCGGTGTCCGGGGTCGTGCGGGTGGAGGCCAGGTAGGCGACCAGGGCCGCTGCCGCCATGCCCGTCGCGGCCGCTGCCGCCAGGCGTGGCAACGAGCGGCGCCTGCCGCGTCGTGTTGTGGGCCGGGGGGTGTCGGGTGGGGGTGCGGTCGGGGCGACCGCGGCCGGCGCCGGGACCGGCACCAGCGCGGGGGCGGGGGCGGGGGCGGTGCCGCGGAGGTGTTCCACTGCGCGCTTGCGCCAGTCGCGGGGGTGGAGGGCTTCCAGTTCGCGTTGCAGATCGTCGATGCGGGCCGCGAGGGCGGCCAGGCGGTCCGCCGACGGGCCTTCCAGGCCGAGTTCGCGGACGATGGCCCGGGTGGTGGCCGCGCCGGGCAGACCCGCACCGCTCAGCCAGACCTGCTCCCGCCCCCGCAGCCATAACGACACCTTCGGCGCGGGCGTGCCCAGCCTGCGCGCCAGCCAGTTCTGGTACCGGCCCTCGGCGGCGAGGGCGTCCCTGACCGCCGCCGACCAGTCGTCCAGTGCCCCGCCGAACGCCCCGGCCAACTCGATGAACGACGGACCGCCGCTCGCGCCACTCCCGGCATTCCCGGTACTCCCCAACGCGACCACACCCCTGCACATGTTGCACCGACTCACTGAAAGCGCAGGTCGAAGCGGTGAAACCGGGGGTGCAGCATTCCACCGTCCGCCACCCCTCCTCCGGCCCCGGACCCGCGGCCATTGTCGTTCTCGGCGGTGCGACCGACGCACCGCTCTGACCGGGGTTCACCCCGGAGAGGAGAAGAACGGCATGATCCGATCGCTCACCCGGGCAAGCCGGCGCCGCGCCGCGTTCACGGTCCCGCTGCTCACCGCCGTCCTGTTCGGCGCCGCCTCCCCCGCCGTGCTGCCCGCGGGGCAGGCCCGGGCCGCCGCCGGCGGGCGGGTCTGCTTCTTCCAGGACGCGGAGGGGGCGAGCGGGGCCGGGCACATCGCCTGGGCCGTCCGCGACCCGAAGAACTCCGGGCACTGGATCTGGGGTGCGACCGAGAACGCCGAGGGCGACTCGTACACCGAGCCCGGCAAGCCGAACGGCAGCTGGATCGCCGGCGGTACGTGGGCGAAGCTGCGCACGAGCCTGAAGCCGGACAGCGGGCGCCGGAAGGGCCTGTACGACCACTACCGGTGCGCCGACACCCCCGGCGGCGACCTGCGGGCGGCGCAGCGCACGTACGAGAACATGAAGGCCAACGGCTACCAGCTCACCCACAACAACTGCCTGACCAAGGCCGTCGCGATCTTCCGCAAGTACAGCCCCTCGCTCGGCGGCAGCCGCCTGCCCGACGGTGAGGCGACCCCGCCTAACCGGTACTTCGGCGCCGTCCTGAACAAGGCGCCGGGCTGGGAGAAGGCCCACCTCTACACGCCCACCAAGGGCCGGAAGTGAGGTTCGGCATGTGCCAGCGCTGCAAGGGCGACGGGAAGTGCACGACCTGCGGGGGCTCCGAGTTCCGGGGCTGGAGCGGGGCGAAGTGCGACAGCTGCAAGGGGAGCGGGGACTGCAAGGCGTGCGACGGGCGGGGCTGACACCCTTCGTCGCCGTCGCCTCCGCCCGATCCGTCCATGTGTTCGTCCGTCGTCGAAACGAAGGGGGTAGCACCATGCCGGCGTGGTTGGTCATAGCCGAGGAGGAGTCCGGCGCGCAGCGGCGCGTCACGGTCGTCAGGACAGTGAGCGGAAACAGGTCGCGGGAGGAGGCACTGGGCGAGCTGTTGAAGGCGGCCCGGACGTACGTGCCCTCCTCCTGGAAGAGCAAGGCTCGGGTGGTCGGGCGCGCCCCCGACGGGTCGTTCTGGGTGCTGCCCAACGGCGGCGGGGAGCAGGGCTCCGCCTGCTGCCGGATCCATCTCGTCGAGCAGGTGCCCCTGTAGGGGCTCGCCTCCGTACGGCGCCGGCCGTTCGTCGACCTCCCGGTCGGCGGGCGGCCGGCTTCGTCGTGTGTGCCCCGGAGTGCCGGTGGAGGGCGGGCCGGGGGCTCGGGGGCGGAGAGGAACCGTCGCCGACGCCGGCGTCGCAGCGGTCCCTGGAGCGGATGGAGGACGTGGCGCGGATCCGCAGGCCCTGTTGACAACGCTCGTGGTCAACACACCCAGGCGGATCCGGCCGCGCCCCGGGGTCCTGCACCGCCCGCTGCACGGCCGCCGACACGGGAGCGGCGTCTGCGGACAGTGCGGCCAGCCGGTCCTTGAGGGTGCCGGGAACCCCTGCCACCTGCCGGTTCCGTCAGGAGGCGCGGAACATCAGGGTGCCGAACAGCCCCGCACGCGTCTCGGTCATGGCGAGGTTGCCCGCCTCGTAGTCGATCGCGAGACCCGTGACCGGCAGCAGCGTGCGCGGGGCGGTCACGCTGCTGATCGGCGTCTTGGCGCCGTCGCCGGACGTGAAGGCGTACATGGTCATGTCGGAGGTGGTCTTCCCGGCGAGGACGTACACCGCGTCGGCATCGGCGCCGACGAGGCGCGGCACCGAGACGGCCTCCACGGGGCGGCTCCAGCGCATCGCCCCGGTCTTCAGGTCGAAGGCCGCCACATGGGCGGGAGTGTCGCTGATGGTGCTGCCCGCGGTGACGAAGACGGTGGTGTCGGTGAACCGGATGTCGAACATGCTGTCCGGCCGCCAGTAGGTGCCGAATCCGCGCAGCTCGGCGTGGCCGGCGGGGGTGGTGAGCGCGATGCGGCGCGTCACGGCCCCGTCGGCTCCCAGGAGCAGCAGCTCGGGCGCCGCCTCGGAGGGGGGCGTGACGAGGAGTGCCTCGGGGTGGTCGGACACCAGGTGCAGGTACGTGCCGTCGCCGAGCGGAACGCGCTCTGCCGCCGGCTTGGTCTGGCGCCCCTTGCCGTCGAGGGTCACGAAGGAGTGGTTCGGCTTGGCCGGTGCGCCCTTCTCACTGAGCATGACGGTGATGCGGTCCCCGCGGACGGCCATGTCGTCGTTGTACACGTAGTCCTGCCGGTCGACGCCCGGGTTGGACCACGTCCACGCCTGGCTGCGGTCCTTCCGGAGGCCGACCACGGTGTTGGGCGTCATGACGGCGAGGACGTCGCCGGCCCAGCCGAGAGCCGCGGCCTGGTTCGTGAACGGCTTTCCGGCCACCGGGGAAGCGGTGACCGAGGTCGTCCAGACGACGGCGCCGTCCTTGCGGGTGTCGACCAGCGACACGTGTTCGCAGGATGCGTCCCGGCCTTCCGGATCGCCCTTGATCCAGGCGACCGCCCCCAGGCCGTCCGCGGACAGGGTCGGTGCCATGGCACAGAGGGTCGCGCCGGGCTCCGGGGGCTGGACGGTCCCCTTGGACTGCCCCGTGGCCGCGTCGAGGATCTCGACACCGCTGCCCCGGCCCACGTACAGGACCGAGCCGGCGCGCCACGTCGCGTGGAGGGTGGTGTGGAACGCCTTGCCGGTTGCGGTGGGGGACGTCCAGGCGGGTGCGAGCTTCGGGGGCGCGAACGGCGGCCGGGGCGTCGGGCTGCTCTTCGACTCGGCGGCCGGCTTCGGCCCGCACCCGGTGGCGGTGGCGGCCAGGACTGCGGAGGCGACGACGGGCAGCATGACGAGCCGCGCCCAGCGGCGGAGTCGGAGCGGGGGATGGGAAAGCACGGGGTGTTACGGGCCTTTCGGTGCACCCGGCTCGGCAGGAGCGGATCCGCGGTCACTGCGCGAGTCGGATGATCAGACTGTCAACGTGAGGCTGAGACTACGCTTTTCGGGGCGCACGGCACGTCGGACACCCCGGCGTGCGACCGCAGGTACGGGGACGGATTTCGTTCGTGTGCACGGGTGCGGCCGTGCGAGACTCCCGTCCTCATCGAAACGGGGGGTTCAAGGTGTACGTGCGTACGACGCCGATGGCGGCGGTGGCTGCTGCGGCGGTTCTGGCGCTGGGCGGGTGCGGTGCCGGCGGGGACGGCGGGGCCGGGTCCTCGTCCTCGTCCTCGTCCGCTGCGAAGACCGGCTTCGACCGGGACGCCGTCGACGGCGACCTCCGCAAGGCCCTCGCCGCGGCGGCACTCGACCACGGGCAGGGGTTCACCACCGCCGAGCGGGGCGGCAGGAAGAGCCCGGACTCGGTCGACTGGTACGGCACCGTGAAGACCCCGGACGCCGACAAGGCGTTGTCCGAGATCGGGGCGTCGCTGGAGCGTACGGGCTGGAAGCCGGACCGCGAGCGTTCGAAGGCCGACATGCTCGTCTTCCGGAAGTCCGACTGGAGCCTGATCGCGAGCGGCATCGCCGGGAAGGAACTGCAGAACGCCCCTGAAGGCAGCAGCATGCTGTCGGTCACGGCCAGTCGGCTCGGCGGGTGAACGCCCGCCCTCGGCCCGGCATCCGCGCCCTCGCTCCGGAAGCGGGCCGCATCGACGGCGACGGCCTCCGGGGGTACGCCGCCGAGGAGGTGGCCGACTGCGTACTGGACCGGGCCGAGCCGTGGTGGCGGCGGCTGGCCTGCGCCGAGGCGCTGCACGGCCGGGTCCCGCAGACGCACCTGGAGGCGCTGCTGGCGTGCGTCCGCGACCCCCACGACACGCACGAGGTGCGGGTGCAACTCCTGGACCTCCTCTCGGACCGCGAGGAACTGCTGCCGTGGCTGCGCCACGAAGACCGCCGGGCAGAGCGCGGCTACCGGATCGAGCAGCCCGCGCTCCGCGCCCGGACCCGGCTCGGCGACCTCACGGCCCTCGCGGCGGTGGCGGACCTCGCCTTCCGCCCCGGCTGGCGCGACCGGATGGCCGGCGGGGAGTGCCTGGAGGCCCTGGTGGAACGCCGCGGCGCCGCGTCCGTGGCCGACGCACTCGACGGCCTCGACGAGTCCGAGCCCTCCGCCCGCGCCCTGCGCATCCGCCTGCGCGACCTCAGCGGCGAGGACATCACCGACGCGCTGACCGACCCGGACCCCGAAGTCGCATACGTCGCGCAGGACCTGATGGTCGACAGGGACCGACTGCGCGCGTACCTCGCCGAAGCCCCCACGGTCGACGCCGCGCTCTGGGCGGCGTACGCCCTGTACCGCCTGACCGAGGACCCGGCCCCGGCACGCGCCGCGTACGAGGCGCTGGGCCGGCCGCGGGTCGAGGTGGAGGGGCTGGACGAGGACGTCCGGCGGGCGATCGTGCACGAGTACGTCCCGTACTGCGAGAACGGCACGGACCCGCGCTGGCGCCTGGAGGCGATCTGCACGGACCCGCCCGCCCGCCCCGACCAGGCGGCCCAACTCCGCCGCGCCTCCGAGGCCCTGACCGCGGCGGGCCTCACCCCGAAGCCCCCGGTGCACTGCGGCGAGGCGCACGAGCAGGGCGACGGCACGTACCACGTGATCGAGTACGCGGACGGCCGCGAGCTCTCGATCAGCACCCTGGGCCCCTGGGCAGGCGACTTCGAGGGCGACCCGCAGGCCCGAGCGGCCCTGGAATCGGCCGGCTTCCACTGGATCGACGCGACAACGGGCGCCACGCAGGTGACGGGCCTGCACGTCTACTACTTCGGCTCCCGCCAGCCGATGGACGTCCACACGCTCCTCTACTACTGGCAGGACTAGTTACGCAATCATCCCTCCTGGTCAGAGAACGCAAAAAACCCCGCCAGAAATACCCAACGGGGCTTTTTTACATTTACACGTTCACCGGGAATGCCGTCGAATGTGAAGCATCACCGACGCACAACCAAAAGCAGACACCCCCTCCCCATAGGCCAAAATTAGAGCGTATCAATCTCGACACCACTCGAGTCACAGATTGCATATTCACCAGGGTACGGCACTCAAACCGCGATCCCATTGGGCCACGAAACAATCTCAAGCAAGCTACATTCGATACTGCAGTCCGGAGGTAGACCGCCTCCCCGTCGCTCAGAGAAAAGGTAGCCCCTACGGGCTCGAAGCAGATCTCAACAGTTTCCTGCCGGGCGGCCGCGAATTTCATATCTACAACCTGCTCCCCCTGGTTCACCGGCCTATCTCCAAGCATCGATGATCTCCTGAGTCAGCTGCACGCCTACCGGCGCAGTCTTACCGCCTCTGCCAGCGAGTACCGCATTCTGATAGAAATCTTGCAACTTTTCCGCATCGCCCCTGCTCGCCAGCTCTCGCAGTTCTTGCGGCTTGCGTGTCCCCATGCGCCCAGAGGGGTCGCCGTTACCCCATATGCGCCCACCTACGTCCTGCAAGCTGCCACCTTCGAGTTTCGGAACCCCGACCCTATCGCCCGGAACGGCGAGATCGGTGGTGTTCCCCCTGGAGTCAACCGAGAAGCGAGCCTCACAGCTGCTGTTGTGAACCAGGACCGGGAGTCGAACTCGTCGTGATCAAGGAACTCCTCGGCCACGCCCACATCGGTGTCACAGCCACCGTCTACGCCCACGTGAGGCTCCGACTCCAGCGCCAAGCCATCGATGCTCTCGGCACCGCACTCGACGGCCTGAGAAACACGGAGGCAGTCAACGCCGACGGCGACGAACCACCGCCCTGCGCCGCGTCCGTCCGCTGACGTTGCCGTCAACTACTGCCGTCAAGACCCTCTGAAGCCCCACCAGACGCCGTCTGATGGGGCTTCAGATTTGCGAGTTGAACGACTACGAACCTTGGCACCCACCCAGGAACTCACGTACCGCCGAGACGCTGGTCCGCCATTCGGAGATGGAATTTCCGTCTTCATCGACAGTGAGTCGTGACCTTACTGAGGACCACGGCTCGAGAGGGTCGAAATCCCTCTCCAGCTCATCCAGGAAGATGATCGAGTTCTGGATAATCACATCTTCCCCTCGCCTATAAAGCGGCCAACAGAAGATGAAATTGCTGGCTTCCGGATTGGTGATCGAAGCAACGAGACAGGAGTCCCTTTCTTTCCCGTCGAAAATCACCTGAAGCGAATCGCGCCAACTACGCTGATACTCCTCGATGCTCCAGTAGGACAGATCCATGTAGAACGACTCCGCGAAGTCACCAACAGTGAGCCTGCCGGTCGCTCCGGCCTCTTGGAGCAAGGCGGCCGGAGGCCGATCCGATGCAACCTCGATAGAGAACGCGTCAGTTCTTGATGTAGTTGAGATCTGCATCATAGGTGCCAATCCTGTCGCCTCGACGGCTGAATACCTTCCAGCCCCCAGACACGTTGTGCCCATCGACATCGGGAGTGATGTAGTTCTTGCCGTTGAAGAATACGTCTTGTCCGTGCGAGTTGAACGGCGCCTTTTGAGGCGCAATTCTCCTGTTGTACCCCAGAGCTCCCGCGCGATCCCTTAGCGTACCGGCGTAAAGTTCTCGGTTCTGCGCACTGCGCGCCGCTACCGAATCAGGATGATAGGGGTCACCCTTCAACGCGGGAGAGGAGGTGTAGCCCTCAGGAAGATCACAGTTGCTGTTGTGAACCAGGACCGGCGTGGCGCCCGCCAGCACATAGTACGTGTGGAGGTCTGCGACCGTGAGGTTGTACGTCTTTGCGTGCTGGGTGAAGGGGTGGTTCGCCGTGAGGATGGCCGTTGTGCCGTCGCTCGTCTGGAGCGTCATGCCGGGCCTCAGGTCGGCGGCCTCCAGCCAGGCGTTTTCCGACGGCGACCAGAAGGGGTGTTCGTAGGTTGCTGTGAGTTCGGTGATTCCTTCCGGCGTCGCGATGGACAGCTTGTTGAAGTGCTTGTCGTTCTCGGTGACGATCAGGCGGGTGACCGGGCGCTTGCCGGTTTCACCGGAGCGCGGGTCGGCGGCCAGGACCTCGTCGCCAAGTTGCACGTCCTCGATGTTCTTGGTCGTGCCGTCGGCCATCTCGACCTTCGTGCCCGCGAGGAAGCACTGGCAGCCGGTTACCTTTTCTGTCGATATCTTGCGGTAGTTCGCGGGCATCGCCTTCGGGATGGCCCGGGGGTGCAGGTTGCGGCCCTCCCAGGGCCCGTACACGGCTTCGACGGCGAGGCCGTGCTGGATGACGTAGTCCCTGAGCTCGGCGCACTTGATCGCTTCGCAGGCGTAGATCATCGCCTGCGTTTTGTTGATCCAGTCATCCTGCTCGGAAAACCCGTAGCTCCAACCAAACCTCAGAGTCTGCTTGACGTATTGCTGGATGTACAGCTCGATGAAGAGTTGCTTCTTCTCCTTGGGAAGCCGGATCGTGAGGCCGTAGTCGTCCTCCAGCAGCGTCGGCTTCCGGTACGGGTTGTAGCTGTTGTAGCCGCCCGTTATTCCCTTCTTGCGGGTCGGGTCCGTTACGGGCTTCTTGTCGTCGCGCGGGTCGTAGTGGCCGTCGCAGTGGCCGTTCAGGCAGTCCGTTTCGATCAGGCCCGACGGGTCCGAGAGGGTGACCGGGTTGTTGCTCGAGTAGACATACCCGTGCATCTGCTGCGAGCTGGAAAGGTCCATGATCGGGTCGACCGAGATGAAGCGGCCCGTCAATGGGTCGTACTCGCGGGCTCCCAGGTGGGTGAGGCCGGTGTCGGTGTCCTTCGTGCCGCCGACGAAGCCCTTGTCGCCGGCCCACGACGCCGGCTGCGGGCCGCGGGCCTCGCCGAAGATGCCCGTCTTGCGGCGGGTCACCGTCTGCGCGGCGTCCCCGGTCACCTGGATGGTGCCGGTGCCGTGGTGGTCGGCGAAGAGGTACGTCAGCTTGCCGCCCTCGCGCATCGCCACGCCGCCGTAGTAGCGGGTGCCCGATACCGTGCCGGCCTTGTCCAGGCGCAGCTCGTTGCCGCCCGGCAGGTAGAGCGTCGTGCCCTTGCTGTCCTTGCGGAGCAGCCGCTGCCCCGCGGGGTCGTAGACGAAGGTGTTGCTGTTGGTGCCCTGGTTGAGGGTCTTCAGGTGGCCTTCGGCGTCCCACTCCAGGTACTGCGTCTCGGTGTCCGCGCCGGTCTTGCGGGTCTTGGTGTTGCCAGCCGCGTCGTAGGTGAAGAGCTCCTCGTGCGGGTCCGTTCCGGTCTGCGTGACCTTCGGCAGGTCGTGCTTGCCCGGTGTCGGGGCCTGGTAGGTGCGGACGGTGTCGGCCGCCGGGCCCGAGGCCGTCTTGCGCTTGGTCTCGGTCTTGCGGTTGCCGACCGCGTCATAGGTGTACGACGTCCAGTACGGGTCCTCGCCGCCGATGACCGCCGCCGACGGGGACGCCGCGCAGGTCTCGCCCTGGTTGGTCCACGCCTGCGTGATGCGGTTCAGCGCGTCGAGGCTGACGCACTGGGTGTCGGTGGTGCGCAGCGCGTCCTGGCCGTAGGCGGTGGCGATGGAGGTGATGCTGCCGGCCGGGTTGTAGCCGTACTTGGTGTCCTCGATCCGCTGGGGGGCGGTGTCGCGGTCGGTGTAGGAGCGGGCGACCTGGCCGGTGTGCTCGTCGTACTCGGTGGTGCGGTACAGGCGCTGGCCGAGGGCTCCGTGCTCGGAGCGGGTGGTGCGGCCGTAGTGGTCGTACACCATGGCCGAGACGAGGCGGGTGGTGCCGGCGCCCATGCTGTTGAGGAGGCCGGAGACCGACTTGTACGTGCTGCCGACCGTCTCCGCCGGCAGGCCGCCGACGGCGGGGTGCTTGGTGGTGAGGACCTGGCCGGCGATGTTGTAGGTGTTCGTCCACTGGTAGGTGCCGGCCAGGGCCCCGGTGTCGGGGGTGGACGGGATGGTCACCGTCGTGGCGAGCGGCTGGTAGAGGTCGTTGTAGGAGAGGATCTCCGACTCGTACGCCTTCCCGCCCTCGTAGCGGACGGACTTGGCCGGGTGCCCCTTGGCGACGGTGTCGTGGACGTGCGCCGTCAGGGTGGTCGCGCCCTGCTTGGTCGCGACCGGGCGGCCGAGGTCGTCGTAGTCGGTGTGGAGGGTGATGCCGCGGGCGTCGGTGACGTCGGTCGCCCGGTCACCGGCGTCGTAGGCGGTCTTGGTGACGCCCTTGTCGGGGTCGCTCGCCTCGATCTGGCGGCCGCGGACGTCGTAGGTGTACGTCCACTTGGCGTTGCCCGGGTCGGTGACCTGCGCCAGCAGCCCCAGCTTGTTGTACGCGTAGTGCGTCGACTGGGACGCCGTGCGCGCGGGGTCGGTGTACTGCTTGCGCTCGACGACGCGGCCGAGGGCGTCGGTGACGTCGGTGGTGGCCACTCCGCCCGCGGGCGGGACCACCGTGGTGGTGTCGCCGGTGTAGCTGGTGGTGGTGCGCCGGGTCTCGGTGCCGAACTTCTTGGCGATGACCGCCGTGGGCCGGCCGGCGCCGTCGAAGACGGTGTCGGTGGACGACGGGTAGGCGGTCTCGGCGCCGGTCACCAGGTCGGGCGACGGGGCGCCGTCGGCGTAGTAGGTGCCGGAGCTGCGCCAGGCCAGGCCGCGGGTGTCGTAGAACGTCTCCGAGACGAGGCGTCCGGCCAGGTCGGGCGACTGCGACTGTGTCTGGCGCTCGCGCAGCAGGCCGTCCTGGATGGAGTGGACGACGGAGTACTTCTGGTCGTGGGTCAGGGTCTTCGAGGTGGTGACGTTGGGGCCGCTGTTGCGGATCGTGTACTCGAAGACGCGACTGGGTGAGTCCGGGTACGTGGCCATCGGACGGTTCGGCAGCCACACCTTCGTCATGCGGCCGAGGGCGTCGTAGGCCGTGCTCGTGGCCTTGCCGTTGGCGTCGGTGACCTTCACCGGCTGCGAGCGCAGCGGGTCGACCTCGGAGGTGACGGTGTGGCCCAGCGGGTTGGTGACCGTCATCGAGGTGGGTGCCTCGCCCGTGGCCGGCGTGTAGGCCGTCGTGGTGACCTTGCCGTAGGCGTCGGCCGAGGCGAGCTGGCGTCCGTAAATGTCGTAGCAGAGCTCGTTCTTCGCCGGCCCGCAGGTCGAGGGGACGCTGGAGACGGTGTCGTAGCCGTCGCCCCGGCCGTTGATCCCCTCGATCCTGGTCATCAGGCCGCTGCCCGGGACGCTGCCGAGGGCGGCGTTGTCGAAGTAGGTGCGGACGTCGCTGATGGTGTCGGCGGGCCCGCTCGCGGGCGTGCCGCAGGGTGCGGCGACCGAGATGATGCGGCTGACCTTGTTGAGGATCCAGGTGGCCGTGTTGCGGGCGTAGGTGCTGGTGGTGCACTTCTCGTCGCCGGTCTTGGCCGTGTCGCCGGTCTCCGAGACCCAGTCCACCATGCCGTGGTCGTCGAAGTGGCTGGTCGATTCGACCGTGCGGGTGCCGCCGGCGGTCGTCGTGCGGGTGGACTGCTTCTCCGTGCCGGTCTTGACGGCGACCAGGTCGGGCAGGCCCGCGCGCGTACGCCTGGCACTGGCGGCCGAGACCCACGGCGTGACGGACGTGGCCGTCAGGAGCTTGCTCGTGTCGTCGCCGTTGTAGAGCGCGGTCTCGCGGGGCGTGCCGGCGAAGACGTCCCGGTCGGTGACGGCCGCACCGGCGGAGTCCTTGACCTCCTTGCCGTCGAGGCCCCGGAAGTAGCGCGTCTCCGTCAGCGTCTTGGCGTCGTCCGCCGCGCCGGTGCGGGTCTGCACCAGGCCGTAGCCGCGCGACACGGAGTGGACGCGGTCCTCTGCCTTGGTGAACTCGTCGGTGCTCTTCGCCCAGGCGGCGCCGCCCAGGTAGGTGTAGGACGTGACCTTGTCGGGGGAGGCGGCGATGTTGTCGCCCTCCACGATCTGGGTGGCCACGTACGTGTTGAACCAGTCGACCTTCGAGGTGTCGCCCTCCCACGCCCACTTGACGGGGTAGCAGCGCGTCGTGTTCGTCTCGTCCGGCTTGGGCAGCGTGGTCGCCGTGCAGTCCGGCTGGGAGTAGGTGACGCCGATGGTGCCGCCGGTCTCGGTGGTCACCTGGTACATGCGCAGTCGGATGAAGGGGGCCAGGCCGTCGCCGGTGGCGTCGACGCGGTTGGGCCGCTGCTCGCCGGCGAAGGTGACGGGCGGTAGCGGCACGTCGGGCCCGCTGCCGGACTTGCCGGTGCGGGTGATGGACTTCAGCCACAGGGCGCGGGAGATGCCGTCACCCGAGGGCGGGAAGTCCTGCTCCAGCTTCCAGGAGTCGACGTCCTGGTACGCGCCGCCGGTGAGGATCTTGGTGTTGATGCCGGTCAGGCGCATGCGCGACCAGAACGTCGGGGAGTACTGGCCCTTGCATTCGGTGGACCCGTCCTTGCAGAAGAGGTCCTGCGGGGAGTCCGGCCAGTTCTTGGCGTTGGCCTCGTCGAAGGTGGAGCAGCCGGTCAGGCAGCGCTCGTCGACGTCGAAGGTGACCTGGCCCATCGGCTTGGCGGTGTAGACGGCGTCGGCGCGCAGGCCGTAGTCGATGCGGTCGAGCCAGCCGCCGCGGATGTACTGGGTGACGGTGGCCTTGCCGGTCGTCTCGGAGACGTTGCGGCCGTAGTTGTTGGTCTCGGTCTTCCAGTAGTACGCCATGGCACTGCCGCCGGGGGCGACGACGTAGTCGAGCTGCCAGCGCCACGCCTGCCGACAGTGGGCGTTCGCGAAGGTGGCGTTGTAGCAGGGCTCGCCCGCGTGGTTGCCGAAGACGGGTACGGTCCAGGCCGAGTTGGTCGTCGGCGTGGAGGCGTCCTTCCAGCCGGGCAGGCGGTTCAGGCCGAAGTAGTACTGGGTGCCGTCGACGGTGGTGATCTTCCAGTGTTCACCGTTGTCGTCGCCGTTGGAGGCGTTGGTCAGCTTCTCGACCTTCTCGCCCGAATCGGCGGCCGGGTGCCAGCCCTTGCCCTGCTCGTAGACGAGTTCCGTCGACTTGCCGTTCAGCGACAGCGTGGCGTTGTCGTTGAACCAGCACAGGTCGCCGACCTTGGTCGTGTGGGTGCTGCCGGTCTTGTCGTCGTTGCAGGGCTTGTACCTGCGCTCGATGAAGCCGGGTTCCCAGGACCAGCCGTCGCCGATCCAGGAGGCCTGGGCGTTGGAGGCGGCCATCCGGCCGTCGACCGACTGGGAGCTGTACGACAGGCTGATCTTCGGGTCGAGTCCGCCGGGAGTGGTCGGGACGCCGACGTTGTACGAGTACGAGAAGGCGCCGGTGGACCCGCCGGCGCTCCAGGATCCGGACGGCTGGAGCGGGGTGGCCTTGTAGTCGCCCGTCGCACCGGACGCGCCGGCCGTCGCCGCGAGCACGGTGGAGCCGGCGGCGCCCGCGCCCGCGGCCATGGCGGCGCCGCCAGTCTTCGCCGCCGGGGCGGCCGCGGCGGGTGTCGTGATCTCGGCGGTGAGCTTGCCCGAGCGGGTGTCGTTGCGGGTCTGGAGGGGCTTCTGCGTACGGCATTCCGGGCGGGCCGGGGTCGTCAGCGCGCACGCGGGAAGCTCCACCAACTGCAGGCGGGCAGCGTAGTCGCCGCCGTAGGCGTGGCGGAAGGAGGTGTAGTCGACTTCGACGTTCGCGGAGGCGGCCCGGGTCGCGCCGTCCGAGCGGCCGACCGACAGCAGCACGCCGTCCACGCCGGCCTTCCGGGCGGCGTCCTTGCCGGACACGGACACCTTCACCTTGGCGGGCGCCTCGGCGGCCCGGCCCGGTGCGGTGTACACCGCGACCGGCAGCTTGCCCGCCCGCTGCGAGCGCGCACCGACGGACGGGGCCTGGGCCGGGCCGCCGGCGAGGAACGACTTCGACACCGGGGCGGACGCCAGGTCCACCTCCGCGGTGCCGGGCGCCGGCCAGGCGACCTTGGGCGCCTTCCACGGGTTCTGCGCGGCGGCGTCGGGCTTCTTCGTCCCCCCGCTGCGCACGGGCTTGACCGCTACGGCCTTGGGCTGCCGAATATCCGGAAGAATCGGTTCCGATTTACTGTCGGCCACGGCAATCGAGCCTGGCAACACACCTGAGAGGACCACCGCGGCCAACACCGCGGAAAGCCCTCGCCTGTGAAATGTTCTCACACCCCACCCCATCTATCCACATAATTCACCGGCGCAGACTAACAGGGATCGCCGACATAACCCGGGGGCAGCGGCAAGCAGCCCCCATTCGCCGCCCCACGGCCCTAAAGTGAGCAAAATGGATGTTGGTATCCAAACGGACACGCGGCGTAGGCGTGGCTTAAAATCTGCTGGTCACGGCAGCCTAGGTGACCAAGACCCCGGTAGAGTCGCAGGGGAATCCAACAGTTGGAGTTTGCGTGAGAATAAGAAAGGCTCGCCCGTCCTTTTCGGGCGGGCGGGGGATTTCAAGGCCGATTTCCGCCGTACTGGCGGGTGTGATCGCCGCCACGGGAATCAGCATTCTGCAGCCGTCCGCGACGGCCTCGGCCGCGACCGATCCGGTGGCTGAAGGTTCCATGAGCGCGGCCGATTTCGCGCTTGCCAAGGCCAAGGAGACCGGGCAACCGTACGAACTCGTCGCGGCGCGCACGGAAACGTCCGACACGTGGGCGCTGCCCACGGGCAAGTGGTCGGTCAAGCGGCACGGGACGACGGTGCGGGTGCGGCGAGCGGGGGGCTGGGTCGCGACTGACCCGGCACTCGAGTTCGCGCCCGACGGGAAGGTGCGGCCCAAGGCCTCGGCCGTGTCGATCGCCTTCTCGGGCGGCGGCACGGGCCCCCTGCTGACCGGGGTGAAGAACGGCCGGACCCTGTCCTTCTCCTGGCCCGCGGCGCTGCCCAAGCCGACGCTCGCCGCGAACGTGGCGACGTACGCGAATGTACTGCCGGACGTCGATCTCCAGGTGAAAGCCGAGGTCGAGGGCTTTTCCCAGCTTCTGGTCGTCAAGACGCCCGCGGCGGCGAAGCACCCGGACCTGGCCACGCTGCGGCTGAAGATCGACACCGTGGGACTGAACGTCAGCAGGGACGCGGCGACCGGCCTGCTCACCGCCGTGAATCCGGCGGGTGAAATCGTCTTCACCTCGCCCACACCCCTGATGTGGGACTCGACCACCACCGCGGGTACGGCAGCCCCGGCCGCGGCCGGAGCACAGGCCATCGGCGCGGGCGCCGGAACGACCGCGGGCACGGGCACCGCTGCCGGCACGGCCACAGCGGATGCGGACCCGGCTCCGTCGGACGTGTTCATCACCCCGTCGGGCGCCAAGAACGCCCAGATGCCCGCCACCGTCGCCAACGGCACGCTGGAGATCAAGCCCGACCAGGCTCTCCTCACCTCCGCGGAGACGAAGTACCCCGTCTTCATCGACCCGTCGGTGACCTGGGGCCAGCGGCAGAACTGGGCGTGGGCGTACCGCACCTGGCGGTCGAACTCCTACTGGAACACCAAGGAGGACGTCCGGGTCGGCTACGAGTCCGAGACGAACGGGCTCTCGCGGTCGTTCTTCCAGCTCGACACCTCCAACGTCAAGGGGGCACAGGTCACCGCGGCCACCTTCCGTATCAAGGAGACCTGGGCCTGGTCGTGCACGAAGACCCCGGTCGACCTGTACGAGACCGAGTCCATCTCCCCGGCCACCACCTGGGACCGGCAGCCCCGCAGGGGCGAGCACCAGAGCACCGTCAAGGACGCCAAGGGCCGCCCCGGCTGCGAGGCCGGCAACCTCGAGTTCGACGCGACCAAGGCCGTACGGGCCGCTGCCGCCGCCCACCGGTCGAGCGTGACCCTCGGCCTGTACGCGCCGAACGAGAGCGACGTCTACCAGTGGAAGCGCTTCGACCCGAAGACGATGACGCTGGAGATCCAGTACAACAACCCGCCGGACACCCCGTCGGACCCGGGCACCTCTCCGTGGGTGCCGTGCGCCCAGGGCGGCACGATCGGCAATGCCACCGTCAGCCTCTTCGCGACGGCCTCCGATCGTGACGCGGGGAACCTGACCACCGAGTTCCAGGTCTTCAAGGCCGGCCAGAGCACGCCCGTCGCGAGCCAGTCCATCGCCGTGAACAACGGAAAGGTGGCAGCCTGGGCCGTACCCGACGCCACCCTGCCGAACGGCGGCTACGAGTGGAAGGCGCGGACGACCGACGGCGACGGCGCCCAGTCGGCCTGGACCCAGCCCTGCAAGTTCACCATCGACCGCGACCGGCCCGCCAAGGCTCCGAAGATCGCCTCGACGGCCTTCCCCGACGGCAGGGACGGCTGGCCGCAGAACACCGGCAAGGCCCGCCAGGAAGGGGACTTCGTCCTCTCCTCCAACGGTGTCGGCGACGTCACCTGGTACGGCTACTACACCGACTGGGACCCGGAGGTGAAGAGCGCCACCGTCGCCGCAGGCACCTCGTTCACCGCCAAGATCACCCCGCCGGGCCCCGGCCCGCACTTCGTCTACGCCTTCAGCCAGGACGCCGCGGGCAACCGCTCCGACACCACGGCCTACCTCTTCTATGCGGGGCGCACCCCAGCCGTGGACATCCCGCACGACCTCGACGGCGACGGCCGGCGCGACATCTGGAGCGCCGACCTCTTCGGCAGCCTCCTGACCTACACCGGCAAGGGCGGCAACAAGTTCTCCGCGTCGATCAGCTCCCCGGAGTCCTTCGCCGGAGCGCAGGTCGCCACCCTCGGCGACTGGGACGGGGACGGCACGAACGACATGCTGGCCCTCCAGCAGCCCGCCGGGTTGCCGGGCAAGACCCTGTCGGTCTACTCCAACGCGGGCGGGGGCGCCATCCACAACCCCACGTCATTCGCGGTGGGACAGCCGGCGAACGACCACTGGTCCGACGCCGAGCAGATCATCGCACCAGGGGACCTCAACGGGGACTCCGTCCCGGACATCCTCGTCAAGCAGGGCAACAAGCTCTGGGCGTACTTCGCCACCATCTTCGGCAGCCTGGACGATGCGGACCCCGTACTCGTCGGCGGCACCGACTGGGACAAGTACACCGTCGTCGCTCCGGGCGACACCAACAAGGACGGTGTGCCCGACCTCTGGCTGCGCGACAACGCCACCGGCGACGTCCTGCGCTCCCACGGCATGCGGAGCCAGGAGTCCGGCCGGGCCGTGGACCTCGCCACCTGGGGCACCCTGTCCCGGTCCAAGATCGGCTCCGGCGTGTCCCGGGCCGCCTATCCGGCGGTGGGCTCTTCCGGCGACCTCGACGGTGACGGCGTCGCCGACCTGTGGGCCAGGCAGGCCGACAACACCATGGTCGGCTGGCCCGGGCGAGCCGGCGCGGACGCCACGAGCGTCGGCTCCTTCGCGGCCCGCTTCGAGATCGACGGCGTGCCCGGCGCACGCATCCCCGCCGGCACCACCCTCGCCTCCGGGCAGGAGTTCTCCAGCGGCAACGCCAAGCTCGTGATGCAGGCGGACGGCAACCTCGTCCTCTTCACGAAGGACAAGAAGCCCGTCTGGGCGACCGGCACCGGCGGCAACCCCGGCGCCGTGGCCCGCATGCAGAGCGACGGCAACTTCGTCGTCTACAAGGCCGACGGCACGACGCCGGTGTGGAGCACGAAGACGAACACCCCGTACTCGTACGCGGTGCTGCACCCGCGGGGCGTCCTCGTCCTCTACAACGCCTCCGGGCAGAGCCTGTGGACCAGCAACAGCCAGGGCCGGCCCGACTACAACGGCGACGGCTACACGGACGTCGTCACCCGCGACGCCCACGGAGACGTGTGGGTGACTCCGGGCACCGCAGGCACGGGTACCGGCACGCTCGGCAGCCGGTACTACATCGGCGGCGGCTGGTACAGCGACTACTGGACCAACGCCTACACAGCCGACCTCAACA
>NZ_BMTY01000025.1:0-52116 GCF_014649915.1 Streptomyces toxytricini
ATGCTGCCGCCTCCCTTGCCGCCGGCGCCGCCGAGGCCGCCGAAGATGCCGAAGCCTCCGGAACCGCCCTTGCCGCCCTTGCCGCCCTGGAAGATGCCGAAGCCGCCGCTGCCGCCCTTGCCGCCGTCGCCGCCCTTGAGGACGCCGTCGCCGCCGCCGCCACCGCCGCCGCCGTTGCCGCCGACGGCTCCGGAGCCGCCGTTGCCGCCGTTGCCGCCCTTGCCGCCGATGACGCCTTCGCCACCGCCGCCACCGCCGCCGCCACCGCCGCCGGAGAGGACGCCGTTGCCGCCGTCGCCGCCGTTGCCGCCCGCGCCGCCGACGCCGGTCACGCTGCCGCCGCCGGAGCCGCCGGAGCCGCCCCCGCCGCCGACCAGGCCGCCGCCGCCGGCGCCGCCGTCGCCTCCGGCGCCTCCGGCGGCCGGGAGCGCGGTCGCCACCTGGGCGGGCATCGGGGCGGCCGAGGCGGCGGCCGCGGGCAGGAGCACCCCGCCGGTGACGACCGCGGCCGAGGCGACCAGCGTCGCGAAGCGGATGCTGCGCCGCTTGGGGCGCGTGCTGCTGGTGGGAGTGGTGTTGTTCTGCGTGGTGCGGTTCATGGGAGTCTCCTGCTGCTTGATCCGAACATCGGATGGAATGGGTTTCTCTTCTCGGTGCGGCCCTTGCGGTGATGGGGGTGGGTCCCGGTCTTGCGGGGTTTCCCCTGCTCCGGTGGGGGGCGCACAACCAGTAGGCCCGAGACGGCCCAGCCCGGACACGTTCCGGAAACTCGGGGCTTGACACCGCTGCGATGCCGGGCAAAAATCCCGCCGCCCCCTCGCCCGGCGCCTTCGGCTTCCTGGGGCGTCCACCGAGCCGACGCGGCGGCCTTGCCGGGTAACACCCCCTGGGACGTGGCCCGTTGACGAGTGACCTGCCCGGGTCAGGAGGTCGGCAAGGACGGCGGAAGCGGATGCGGCCGATGCTCGACGGCCTGTTGCGGGACCGGGCTCTGGAGCACGGCCCGGGGACCGCGCTCGTGCACGGCGACACCCGCCTCACGTACGCCGCCCTCGACCGGCCCGCGTCCCGCATGGCCGCCGGGGTGCGGCTGCCCGGCCTGCGGCCCGGCCGGCGGCTCCTCGTCCACCTGCCGAACGTCCCCGAGTACGTGATCATCCTGTTCGCCCTGCTGCGGGCCGGCGCCGTGCCCGTGATCTGCCCGCTCGCGTACCGCGAGCCGCAGGTTGCGCGCGTCGTCCAGGCCGATCAGCCGGGCTACGTCGGCCCCGCCGTCCACCAAGGCTTCGACCACACGGCGACGGCCGCCCGCATCGCTGCCCGGGCGCCCTTCCTGCGCCGCGTCCTCACCCTGGAGGCGGCGCCGGGGCGGCGAACCCGTACGGCGGGGCCGCCACCGACCCGTCGGGATGCCAATGCTTCCCCCCTGGGCGCCGTCGACGCCCCCCGAGCAGGGGCCGCCCGGGCCGCCGGCCCGGTGGCATTCCTGCTGCCCGCCCCCTGCGGCGGCGACGCCGCCGAGCCCCTCCTCGGCAGGCACGCCCACGACGGCTGCGCCGTCCGCCTGCGGGCCGCCGCCGAAGCGGCGGAGCTCTCCGCGGCCGACGTGTACCCGGCCGCGCTGCCCGCAGGCTCCGGCGCGGCTCGCGGCGGCCCGGGGATCCTCGGCAGGCTCTCCGCGGGCGGCACGGCCGTCCTGCCCGACGACCCGGGCCCGGCCGTCTGCCTGTGGGCCGCCGCCCGGGAACGCGTCGCCGTCGCGGCACTGCCGCCGGACACCGCCCGCCGCCGGCTCGGCGCACCCCCGCCGCCCGGACCGGTGCCGGCAGCCTGCGGCTCCTCCGGGCCGGCGGGGGACCCCTGGACCCGGCGGCCGCGGAGTGGCTCGGGCGGGAGCCGCGGTTCCGCCTCCGGCAGATCCCCGACATCCCGGAAGGGCTGCTCGCCCCCTTCCCTGCCCGATGCCTGCCAGGCACCGGCCGGGAGGCCGGTCCCGGGGCGCGTGCATCCTTGACCGCCGGTCCGGCCACGGGCGGGCGGCGGGTCCGCACAGTGCAGGGGGCGGACGCGTGGCGGATCGCCGCGCGGCGCGGTCAGGCGGTGGGGGCGGTGGCCGTGCCCAGGGAGTCCGCGGCCAGGAACTTCGGGCCGCCCTCCTCGTAGAAGACGTCGACCGGCCCGAGTGCGAACCCGGCCGCCGCGACCATCTCCGCCGGGCGGCGGGTCAGGTGGCAGCCGCCGAACAGGCGCTGCTGGAGCGGGTCGAGCCGGCGCTGGCGGCGCCGTACGTGCTCGTCCGCCGCGGGTGCCAGGCCGTGCTCCAGGAAGTGGAGGGTGCCGCCGGGCTTCAGGACGCGCAGCACCTCGCGCAGGGCGGCGCCGGCGTCCGGGATCGTGCACAGCGTCCACGTCGACAGGGCGGAGTCGAAGGTGTCGTCGTCGAAGGGCAGCGACTGCCCGTCCAGGCCCGCCCGCCGCACCGCCACCCGGGAGTTCCCGACGCGTTTGCGGGCCAGCCGCCAGGCGGTGTCCGACGGCTCGACGGCCGCCACCTCGGTCACGGACGGGGGATAGAACGGCACGTTGTGGCCGCTGCCGAAGCCGATCTCCAGTACGCGGCCCGTCAGCCCCTCGCACACGCGGCTGCGCAGCGGCCGCGACGTCTTCATCCCGCACACCGCGTTGACGATGTGCGGCAGTACGTGGCCGGTGTAGAACCCCATGGCAACCTCCGCTCCCGCCCCAGGATGGCACCGCGGCGGGGCCGCCGCCGCCGCGACACGGCGGTGCGGCGGCCGGGCCGCGGCTCCTGCTGCTACCGGCCGTCCTGCGGGTCGTCGTGCTGCGGCTGCGGCTGCGGCTGCGGCTGCGGCGGCTGCGGTGCGGCGGCCGGCGCGGCCGGAGGTGCCGCGCGGCCGGCGAGGAGGGCCTCTGCGAGGCCTTCGCGGCGGATCCGCTGGTCCGCGTACAGCAGGCCCGCGACCAGCTGCATGAAGCCGACCTGGAACAGCTGCCCGGCGATCGCGCCGGCCAGCGTCAGCAGGAAGGCGACGACGAGCAGGGTGATCGCACCCGCCGGGGTGACGCCGTCCTCGGCGAAGGCGGCGGCCGGCACGATCGCGAACGTCCCGATGAGGTTGAACGGCAGCTGGATCGCGTAGCCGATGGCGCCCGCCAGCAGGGCGCCGACGAGCGTGGTGCCGAAGACCCGCCACCAGTCGCCGCGGACCAGAGCGGCCGAGCGGCGCAGCGCGGCGACCGGACCGGCGTCCTCCATGACGACGGCGGCCGGTGCCATCCCGAACCGGACGCTGAGCCAGACGGCCACCGGGAACGCGGCGAGCAGCCCCAGGACGAGGGGCACCAGCAGGGCTCCCGGGCCGGCCTCCGAGGCCGTGGCGACCGCCAGGGGCGCCCACACCGCCAGGACGGCGAACACCGGGAGGCCGGCGACCAGGGAGCCGAGGAACATCGCGCCCGCCACCGCCGGGGCCCGCCGGAACGCGACCCGGCGCACCGCCCCGAACGTCGTGGGACTGCCGGACACCGCCTCCTTCAGGACGGCCAGGCAGGCGGCGGAGATCACGGCCATGCCCAGCATGCCCAGCACGACGAGCGCCACCAGCAGGACGGCGGCGGACACGAGCAGCGGCACCACGTGCTCACGCGCCGGAGTCTCGCCGAACGGCGGGTCGAAGACGGGCTCCAGGTGCGGGTACACGGCGGCCACTGCGGCGGCCACGGCGAGGCCCGTCAGGAGGACGAGCGCCGCCTGGACGAGCAGCGCGACGCCGGCCATCCGCTTCCAGTGGAGGCGGAAGGTGGAGAAAGACCCGGTGACGATGTCCCCGAGGGAGAGCGGCCGCAGGGGTATGACCCCCGGCTGCGGCGGCGGGGGCGGCCCCCAGCCTCCCCAGTGCGGGGCGCCCCCGCCGCCGCCGTGCGCTCCCGGCCAACCGCTCTGCGTCATGCACATGCTCCGTAGCTCGTCCCCGTTGTCAGTGAGGACAACCTATCCCGCAGGTCAGGAGCATGACACGCGGATTCGGGCGGGGGCGGGCGCACCGGCGGCGCGGGCGGCCCGAACGGCGCGGGTGCCGCGGCCGCGCCCGTCCGGCTCCGGCCGCCGCGGCCCCGCGTGCGGTATACGTCCTGTGGGCGTGCGGGATCCGCCCGCGACGCCCTCGGAGGGAGTGGTGGCCCGTGGAGCGGACGACCTGCTGCGTGGTGGGCGGCGGCCCGGCCGGGATGGTGCTGGCCCTGCTGCTGGCCCGGGCCGGGGTGGAGGTGACGGTGCTGGAGAAGCACGGCGACTTCCTCAGGGACTTCCGCGGCGACACCGTGCACCCGACGACGCTGTCCCTGCTGGAGGAGATCGGCCTCGCCGAGCGGTTCGCCCGGCTCCCGCAGCGCCGCGTGACGACCGTCCAGCTGCCTCTCGGACCGGACCGCACGCTCGTCACCGTCGGCAACATCGGGGCGCTGCACGGAAAGTACAACTACATCGCGATGGTGCCGCAGTGGGACCTGCTCGACCTCCTCGCGGACGAGGCCCGCAAGGAGCCGTCGTTCCGCCTGTGGACGGACACGGAGGCGGAGTCCTTCCTCGTCGAGGACGGCCGGGTCACGGGCGTGCGCTACCGCACCGCGGACGGCACGGCCGGTGAACTGCGCGCCCACCTGACGGTGGCCTGCGACGGCCGCGGTTCGCTGGCCCGGTCCCTGCCGGAGCTCGGCCTGCGGGGCTTCCCCTGCCCCATGGACGCCTGGTGGTTCCGGCTGCCCCGCCGCGAGGACGACCCCAGCGGACTCGTCGGCGGGCTGGGGGAGCGGTTCTTCAGCGCGCTCATCGACCGCGGCGACTACTGGCAGTGCGCGGCCCTCATCCCGAAGGGCTCGGATGCCCGGCTGCGCGCCGAGGGCCTGGAGCCGTTCATGGAGCGGTTCACGGGGGCGGTGCCCTGGCTCGCGGACCGGGCGCACGCGGTCGCCTCCTGGGACGACGTCAAACTCCTCGACGTCCGCCTCGACCGGCTGCGCCGCTGGCACCGCCCCGGGCTGCTGTGCATCGGGGACGCCGCCCACGCCATGTCGCCCGTGTTCGGCATCGGCATCAACCTCGCCGTGCAGGACGCCGTGGCCGCGGCCCGGTACCTGGTGGGCCCGCTGCGCGAGCACCGGGTGGGCCTGCACGACGTGCGCCGGGTGCAGCAGCGCCGCTGGCCCACCACCGTGGCCACGCAGGGCCTCCAGCGCGCTGCCCACGCCAAGGTCATCGGGCCGCTGCTGGCCGGCCGGTCCGCGTTCGACGACCCGCAGCGCGCGGCCCGGCTGGCCTCGCTGCTCACCGAGAGCCGGCTGAACCGGCTCCCGGCCTACTTCCTCGCCTACGGGGCCCTGCGCGAGCGGCCCCCGCGGGAGGCGCTCCGCTGAACGGCACGCGCCGGACCCGTGCCGTTCCCCGCCGGGCGGTCAGGGGCTCCGCCGGCGGCGGTGCGTCCGCTCGCGCCGCGCGTGCCGCGGCCGGCACTGCCAGCACAACCAGCCCACCCCGTCCACGAGTTCGTGCTCCGCGACGGCGCCCTCCTTGCCGTTGACGCATCCCCGGCCCGCGCAGCGGGTGCGCGGAACCACCGGCGGCCGGTCGTCGCCGCCGTGCCGCGCCGTCCTCGGCCGGTGGGTGAGGATGTGCCGCTCGTCGCGGAACGGGGAGAAGCGGACCCATTCCGCGGGCACCGCGTCCGGGTCGGTGCTCACGGTGCTGCCGTGCCCCGGGCACCGCTGGTTCTTCCACCGCATCCGCTCGACGTGGTCGAGCCCTTCCAGGACGTACACCCACATCATCCGGCCCGCCCACACGGTCTGCTGCCCGGCGCGGTCGGACGGTACGGGGATCTCGGTCTCCACCCACACGCCCTGGTAGGGGGCGTCCGGGTCGTGGACCGTGGCGTCGCACCGGCCGCCGTCGCCGTCGGAGGCGACGCAGCGGATCCGGTCGATCCCGGCCGGCCCGAGGAGCAGGGCTCCCGCGTACGCGAGGATGTGCCGCTCTCCCGGGTCCGCGGCCCGGGCGGCGCCCCGTTCGCCCCCGCCGGCCTCGTCCGGGGAGACCGGCAGGGGGGCGGTGAAGCGCCCTTCGGCGACCGCCTTGCGCGTGCGCCAGGCCAGCGCCCGGCGGGCTCCGGCCAGCCCGTCGCCGTCCGCGCCGTCGTGTGCGATGCCGGGGCAGACCGCGGGGTGGGCGATCCAGCAGCGGCTGCGGCCCATGTCGCCGGGCCGGGCGATGCCGCCGTCCACGCTCCAGCGCGCCCGCGGCGGCACGGCGCCGGCCGGGAACTCGCGCGGGACGAGCGGGATCCGGCCGCCGTCGTACCGGTCGAAGTACCAGACGTGGTGGCCGCAGAAGGTGCAGGTGTCCGTGTTGGGGCGGCGGAGTGCCTTTGAGGGGCTGTGCGGGTTGAGCCGGAGGCCGGGCAGGCCGCCCGGCGGCTCGTCCCAGGGGGCCGGTGCCGATGTCACGGATCCGTTGTACGCCCGCCGGCCCCGGCGGCGGCTGCCGTCCACTCCGACGGGTGAACCGGCACCGCCGATCGGGTGGGGCGCGGCCGCCGGCCGGTCATGCGGTGCGGCCGACGTTGAGGTCGATCTGGCCGAAGAGGAGGGCGTACCCGGCGGGCAGGCTCCGCAGGATGCGGGCGAGGAGGTCCGGGCCGGCGAGGCGGGCGACGACGGACAGGACGGCGCCGGTGTCCCAGCGGGCGGTGGCAGGGCTGGTGCCGGAGCGGGTGGCGAGGTCCTTGACGAAGCCCCAGCCGGTCAGCTCCTCGTGCGAGGGGGCCTGCGCGGTGAAGGCCAGTGCGGCCTGGAGGGGCAGGCGGGCGGCGAGGTCAGCCCGTTCCCCGCCGGTCAGCCGGCGGCCGAGCGCGGCCAGCACGCGCTCGACGGTTTCGGCGGCGCGCTCGGTGTCGGCGTAGGCACCCTCGTAGCGCACGGCTTCCAGCATCTGATCGTAGGTCATGTCCGGGGCCGGCCGGCGGAGGACTGCGGGCTGGTCGAACACGGTGTCTGCCTTCCTTTCGGGTCGTGGTGGTTGCGGTCCGCAAAAGCCGGCCGGCGGCGCGGGGAGGGCCGGCCGGCGGAGGAGGGGGACGGCGCCGCCGGGTTCAGCTGCTCAGCTGCTTGTGCTCGCCGCCGCCGATCGCGATCTTCCGCGGCTTGGCGCGTTCGGCGATCGGGATGCGCAGGGTGAGGACGCCGGCCTCGTACTCGGCCTCGATGCGTTCGGTGTCGAGGGTGTCCGCCAGCATGATCTGCCGGGTGAAGACACCGAGGGGCCGCTCGGAGAGCTCCATCTGGGCCCGGTCCGACCGCGGTGCGGGCCGCCGCTCGGCCTTGACCGTCAGCATGTTCCGCTCGACGTCGATGTCGATCGCGTCCTTGGCGACGCCCGGGATGTCGAAGGCGACCACGTACGCGTCGCCGTCGCGGTAGGCGTCCATCGGCATCGCTGCCGGCTTCGACCACGTGCCCGGGCCCGCGAGCTGCTGGGCGAGGCGGTCGATCTCACGGAAGGGGTCGGTGCGCATCAGCATGGGGACCTCCTGGTTGCTCGGTAACGGCTGCCAGTGCGCTTCGGCCCCTTTTTTAGCATGTCGTCGAAACGATGACAACACGCTGATTCGCCGAAAGGACGACATCAGTGATGTCAGCGGGTGGGTGACTGACGGGCTGGTGCCGCAGGGGTGGCGAGGGCGCGCCGCGGACGGGCACGCGGCCGGCGGTGTCCGGCGGCCGCGTGCCCGTCCGAGCTGCGCAGTGGCCCGGTCAGTGCCGGTGCCTGAGGGCGTCCTTCCCCTTCTCCTTCGCCAGCCGGGCCTTCCCCCGGAGCTGCAGGGCGCCGCCCTTCATGGTGGTGGACCTGTCACCGAGTGCGTGCCCGACCTTCCGCATGGTCTTGCCGACGACCTGCTCGGTCTTCGCCTTCATCTTCTCGCGGGCGCTCATGCCGGCCCCCTTCTCCTCGGGTCCCGTGCTCATCGCCGGGCCGGCCCGCCGTCCCGGCCGGCTTCCAGGCGGGGCCAGTCCGCGAGGTCCCGGAGCAGCTGCCGGTCGTGCGTGGCGGCGACGACCGCGGCGCCCGTGGTGCGGATCGCCTCGGTGAGCTCTTCGACCAGTGTTGCCGACAGGTGGTTCGTCGGCTCGTCGAGCAGCAGTACGTGCGGCCGCCCGGCCAGTGCCAGAGCGAGGTCGAGGCGCCGCTGCTGCCCCTGCGACAGCCGCCCGGCCGGGGTGCGCGCCGCGTCGGCGTCCAGCAGTCCGAGCGCGGCGAGGGGGACGGCGTCGGCGTCGCGGAGGATCCCGCCCGCCACCAGCCGGCCCACACGGCGCGCGTACAGCTCGCGGGCGGTGAGCCCCGGGTCCGCTCCGTCGGTCTCCTGTGCGACCAGGGCGGTCCGGGTGCCCGCGGCCGTCACCACGCGCCCCCGCGTCGGCTCGACCCCGCCGGCCAGGACGGCCAGCAGCGTCGACTTCCCGGCGCCGTTCGGCCCGGTGACGAGCAGCCGGTCCCCGCCGTCGAGGACGAGGTCGACCGGGCCGGCCAGGCGTCCGGCGACGGCCACGCCGTGCGCCCGCAGCCGCGGCGCCCCCGCCCGGCCGCCGAGCCGCGGCCAGCGCAGCACCGGCGGAGGCGGCGGCACGTCCACGCGGTGCGCGTCGAGCGCCTCCTGCTGCCGGTTCAGGGCCTGGACGACGCCAGGGGCGCGGGACTGGCGCTGGTGCCGGCCCGTGCCCTTGTCCGGGCGCCAGCCGGTGGACAGCCGGTCGCGGGCCCGGGAGACGGCGTCCTGGAGCCTGCGGTGCTCGGCCTGCTGCTCCTCGTGGTCCTCCTCCCACCGCTGCCGTTCCCGGCCGCGGGCCTCCTGCCAGGCGTCGTACCCGCCGGCGTACAGGCGGGGCCTGCCGTCGCGCGTCGGGTCGAGGTCGAGGAACCGGTCGGCGACGTCCCGCAGCAGCGCCCGGTCGTGGGTGACGAGCGCGAGGGCGCCGTCGTGCTCGCGCAGCCTGCGGGTCAGGAAGTCCAGCCCGTCGGCGTCGAGGTGGTTCGTCGGCTCGTCGAGGAGGAGCACGTCGTACCGGGCCCCGAGCAGGCAGGCGAGGCGTACCCGGTAGCGCTGCCCGACCGACAGCGCCGCCAGCGGCCGTTCGCGGTCGGTGCACGCGCCGAGGGCCTCCAGGGCGGTGTCGACGCGGCGTTCGGCGTCCCAGGCGTCGAGCCGGGTCGCCGCGTCGAGCGCGGCGGCGTACCGGTCCTCGGCACCGGGGGCGCCGGCGCCGAGGGCGAGGGCCGCCGCGTCCAGGACCGCGAGCGCGGCGAGGGGCGCGGCCAGCGCCTCGGCGGTCAGCGTCCCGACCGTCTCGCCACTGCGTGCGGTGAGCTCCTGGCGGGCCAGGCCGATCGCGCCGGCGCGGTGCACGGTCCCCGCGTCGGGCGGGAGCAGTCCGGCCAGGACATGCAGCAGAGTGGTCTTGCCGCGGCCGTTCTCGCCGACGACGGCGATCCGCGACCGGGCGGAGACGGTGACCGAGACGCCGTCCAGCACGCGGCGGTGCCCGCGCATGACGGTGACGCCCTCGGCACGGACGTGCGCCCGGCCGTCGGAGCCGGCGGGCAGGGAGAGGGTATGGGGCAGGGGGGTGGGGTGGTTCACGGGATGCTCCGCGGCTCGCGAGGTGGAGCCGGGCAGCGGGCTGCGGCCGCCCGGCGGGAACCGGTACGGCGAGCGCGGGGGTCCGAAGGGATCAGGGCGCCGCCGTCAGCGGGCGGATCGCACCTTCTGGGACCAGATGCCTGAAGCCATGCGGACACGGTAGCAACGTCCTGCACCCGATGCCCACGCGTTTTCCGTCGAGCCGACGGGCCCGGCAGCCGGCGGCCGAGGGTCAGTGCACCCGGCGGCCGAGGGCACCGCGCAGCGTGGTCCCGTACCGGGTGCGCAGCCGGCGCAGCTCCCACGCCGACAGGGCGGTGACCGAGAGCGGCGCGCCCGCGAGGAACGCGAACCAGACGGTCTGCGGGGCGTTGACCGGAGGTCCGTCGAAGGCCTGGAGCACGGACATCACCAGGACGACCACGGGGGAGAGCAGCGGCGGCAGCACCTCGTGGACGTCGGCGGTCCGGAAGGCGTGGTGAACGCACAGCACCGAGGAGGCGAGGAGGAACGGCAGCAGGAAGAGGCTGCCCACCTGGAACAGCAGGCCGAGGACGAAGCCGATGTCGCCGGCGCCGCCGAAGAAGGCGCCGCGCAGGTCGGGGCGGAGCGCGAACCACTGGAGGCCGGCCGCGGCGATCAGGCAGCCCCACGCGGTGAGCGGGCCGCGGAGCCGCCGGCGGTACCGGGAGCGCAGCGTCGGGCGGGCGGCCGCCAGGAAGGCCGCCACGGCGAGCGGGCCCACCACGGCCAGCACCGCCGCACTGATCAGCAGGTCGGTGAGCCTGTCGTCGACGACGGCCTTGGCCTCCTCGCGCAGGGTGAACGCGTAGAACAGCCAGGCGGTGGCGGCGAGTCCGACGCCGGTCCGGGCGAGCGCGACCCGGCGGATCACCGGGTCGGCGAGCCGGTCCGGCCGTCCGGGGCGGTGTACGCGGGCCGCGAGGGCGAAGGGCGCCGCCAGGACGGTCACGCAGCCGTGGCGGCGGTCGCCCGGCCGGCCGGAGGGCATCCCGGGCCCCGTACCCGTCCACCGGCCTGCCCCCGGCCCCGCGTCCGTCCGCTGTCCGTACCCGCCCTGCCGTGCCACGGCCTTCTCCCGCCCCCGCCACCATCAAGATCAACAGCAGCAGACTGTACCTCCCCCTGCCGAACAGCGGCTCGAAAGGACGTGAGACGTACGGGAATCGGAGGCGGCGCGCGGTGACCGGTTTCGCTGCTGTGGGCGGGCGGCCCCGTCCGCAACACTGGTCGCGGAAGACTCGGACACCCCGCAGGCCCCGTGGCGGCCGGCGGGCGGACGGCGGGGAGCGCTGCGTGCGGCCTTCACTCAGGAGCGACGTGCGGGCGGCCGTCCCGGATGCCGCGGCCGCCTTCGGCGTCACGTCCGCCGTGTTCGCCCTCCTGTGGCTCAGGATGCGTTCCGGCACCTCCGCCACCACCGCCGTCATGCCGTTCATGGCCGATCCCGGGACCTTCTGGATGTACCTGCTCAGCCAGGCGTTCGGCTGGTCCGCGCTCCTGTGGTCCTGGGGCACGGTCATGCTCGGGCTGCTGCTGTCCGGGCCCGGACCGGGCCGGCTGCCGGTGCCCCGCCGGGCGCTGGAGCGGTGGCACCGGACGACCAGCCTCACCACCATGGCGCTCATGGCGGCGCACGCGCTGCTGTTCGCCGCCGAACTCGTCCGCTACGAAGCCCGGCTCGGCTGGGCGGCCCGCCTGTGGTCGGCCTTCGCCGACACCTTCGTCCCCGGCTGGTACGACTCGGGGACCGGCCGCACCGCCATCCCGATCGGGCAGGGCGCGCTCTACCTCGCCGTCCCGCTGGGCCTGCTCTTCTATGTGCGGCACCGCTTCGGCCCGACCGCCTGGCGGCGCCTGCACCGCCTGACCGTCGCCGTGTACGCGCTGGGCGTCTGGCACACCCTGCTGTACGGGACGAACGTCTGGTACGGGGAGTGGCCGCGGACGGTGCTCTGGCTGCTGCAACTGCCCGTGGCCGTCCTGCTGGCGGTCCGGCTGCTGCGCCCGGCGCGCCGCGGCGAGCGCCTCGCGCCGTCCGGCCCGGGGCGCCCGGGGCCGGGCCGCACGGCACGGAGGGCGGTGCGGGCAGGGGGGCTGGCCGCGGCCGCCGCGGCGGTGGCCGGGATCCTCGCCGCCGCGGCCACCGGCCACGACGGCGGGCGGGCCCGGCCGCCCGTGCCGCCGGCCGGGCCGCAGCCCGGGCCGACGGCGCCGCACGTTCACGAACCGGGCTGAGCCGGCAGGTAGGTGACCTGCGGCGCGCCCGTCCGCGGGTGGACGGCGACCTCGCCCGCCACCCCGTACACCGCGGCCAGCATCTCCGCGGTGAGCACCTCCGCGGGCGGGCCCGAGGCGGTCACCTCGCCGCCGCACAGCACGTACAGCCGGTCGCAGTGGTAGGCGGCGAGGTTCAGGTCGTGCAGGGCGACGAGCACGGTCGCCGGCAGCCGCCGCAGCAGCCCGAGCACCTCCAACTGGTGCCGGATGTCCAGGTGGTTGGTCGGCTCGTCCATGACCAGCAGGGACGGCTGCTGGGTCAGCGCCCGCGCGATGAGCACGCGTTGCCGCTCGCCCCCCGACAACTGCGTGAACGGGCGTTCCGCCAGCCCGACGGCGTCCACCGCCTCCAGCGACCGGGCGATCAGGCGGGCGTCATCGGCGGTGTCCCCGTCCAGCAGCCGCTTGTGCGGGGTGCGGCCCATGGCGACCACCTCCCGCACCGTCATGTCGAAGTCGCCCCCCGGCTCCTGGACGACCGCGGCGGTGGTGCGGGCCAGTTCCCGCACCGGCAGCGCCCAGGCGTCGGCCCCGTCCACCAGGACCTGCCCGGACTGCGGGCGCAGCACCCGGTAGACGGCGCGCAGCAGGCTCGACTTGCCGCTGCCGTTCGGCCCGACCAGGCCGACCACCTCGCCGGGCCGGGCCGTGAGGGACACCTCCCGTACCAGCCGGTGGGCGCCGGCGGTGAGGGTGAGCCGCTCGACGGCCAGATCGGTCGCGCTCACGCCGCCCCCCGGTCGCCCCGGCGGCGGGCGTCCCGCCGCATCAGCCACAGGAAGAACGGGCCCCCGCACAGGGCCGTCAGCACCCCGACGGGGATCTCCATCGGCGCCGCGACGGTACGGGCGGCGATGTCCGCCCACACCAGGAACACCGCCCCGGCCAGCGCCGCCGTCGGCAGGACCCTGCGGTGGTCGCTGCCGACGAACAGCCGCACCGTGTGCGGCAGGATCAGCCCGACGAACCCGATCGGGCCGGCGGCCGCCACCAGCACGCCGGTGACCAGCGAGAGCAGGACGAACATGCGGGCCCGGAAGCGGGCCACGTCCAGCCCCATGGTGGTCGCCGACTCCTCGCCGGCCAGCAGCAGGTTCAGCGGCCTGGCCTGGACGAGGAGCACGGCGGTGCCGAGCAGCAGGGCGGCGGCCGGCAGCCACAGGGTGCCCCACTGCACGCCGCCGAGCCCGCCGAGCGTCCAGGCGAGCACGGTACGGGCCTCGTTGCCGCGGTCGGCGGTCAGCAGCAGCAGGTCCAGCAGCGCGGTGAGCACCGAAGCGAAGGCCACGCCTGAGAGCACCAGCCGCAGCGGTGTGATCCGGCCGCCTGAGCGCGCCGTGGTGTAGACGAGCAGCAGCGTCACCAGAGCGCCGGCGAAGGCGGCCACCGACAGCGACACCGCCCCGAACAGGCTGAACCCGAACACGATGACGGCGACGGCGCCGAGGGAGGCCCCGGAGGACACGCCCAGCAGGTACGGCTCGGCCAGCGGGTTCCGTACGAGGGCCTGCAGCGCGGTGCCCACCACCGCCAGCCCGGCCCCGGTGACGGCGCCGAGCAGGACGCGCGGCGCGCGCACGTCCAGCACGATGTGTTCGCGGGCCCGCGACCACGTCGGCGCGGACCAGTCCGCGCCGAGGGCGCGGCCGACGATGCCCCAGACCTCGCCGGGCGGCACGTGCACCGAGCCGATGGCGAGCCCGGCGGTCAGGGACAGCAGCAGCAGGACGGCCAGGCCCGCGAGGACGAGCGGGAACCGGACCCGTCCGGTGCGCACTGCCGGGGCGCGGCCGCCCTCCCCGGCCCGGCCGGGCGGGGCTTGCTCCCGCGGCCGGGCCGCGGCGGCGGGCGTCACCGGAAGCGCTCGGGGTGCAGGCCGCGGGCCAGGTCCTCGACCGCGTACGGCGGGCGCACGCCGACGAGGGTGGCGGTCAGCGGCACCACCACGAAGCGCTTGTTCCGGATCGCGGGCACGTCGGCGAGGGCGGGCTGGGAGAGCAGGAAGTCCTTCTTCTGCTGCAGGCTGCCGGCACCGGCGTAGTCGTAGATGGCGATGACCTCGGGCCTGCGCTCGACGACCTGCTCCCAGGAGGCGTCGCCGAAGACCTCGTCGAGGTCGGCGAAGACGTTGCGCCCGCCGGCCAGCTTGATGATCTCGGTGCCGAGGCTTTTGCCGCCGGCGGTGAACGCCGCCTTGTCGCCGCTGTCGTAGACGAACACGGGCACGGCCGGGGCGCCCTCCACGGCCTTGCCGGTCTTCTCGACGCGGGCCCGCAGGTCCGCGACGAGGGCCTCGGCCCGGTCCCTCACGCCGAAGATGCCGCCGATGGTGCGGATCTCCTCGTAGGCGTCCTCCATGGACACCTGCTTCTTCCCGCAGTATTCGCGGTTGAGGTAGGTGTCGATGCCGGCGTCCGCGAACGCCTTGCGGGACCGGCCCTCCTTCTCGGCGAAGGCGCTGCCGTAGCCGCCGTAGACGAAGTCGGGCTCGGCGTTGACGACGGTCTCGAAGGAGGGCTCCTTCTGCGCGAGCTGCTTGACTGCCTTGAAGTCCTGCTCGTACTGGGGCAGGACCGGCGAGTCGGGGAAGGCGGTGCCCACCATGCGGTCCTTCAGGCCGAGCGCCAGCATCAGCTCGGCCGGGTGCTGGTGGATGGTGACCGCCCGGGCGGGCGGCCTGTCGTAGGTGGTGCGGGTGCCGCAGTTTTCGACGGTGAGCGGGAAGCCCGCCGCCGGCGCGGCCGCGGGCTTGCCGTCCTCCCCGGCCGGATCGGTGCCGCCGCCGCAGCCGGCGGCCAGCACCGAGACCAGGGCGGCGGCTGCGGCCGCGCGCAGGGCGCGGCGGCTCGACGGGCGGGGGGACGGGGGGAACTGCAGGGAGCCGGGCATGCCGACGTACACGTAGAGCCTCCTGGGGAGTCCGCGCTCCTCGGATCGGGCCCGCGACAGGCCAGTTTCCTGACTCCCGGATCGGCGTTCCCCCCGCCTTCCCACGCCGTGCGCGCAGTGGCTTCTCGAGGGGTCCGCTCCCCGGTCACAGTGGCGGGACCGTGCCGGATTCGCACCGGCTTCCTGTCTCCCGTCGCGGCGATGACCTGGCGATATTACATTCCGGTCACTTGGGCGTGAAAGGGCGCACGCCCCGGGGCTCGCGCCCTGGGCGTGCGCCCCCTGGTCGCCGCCCGTGTCCGTCCCGGGGCCCGTCCGGCCCGGTCAGAGCGGCCGGTACGCCCGTACGATGAGCCGGTCCGCGGCCTCGTCGTACGGGCGGCCGTCGAAGCCCCCGAACACCTCCACCCGTTCGAACCCCGCAGCCTCGGCCATCGCGCGCAACTCCACCGCGCTGTACACGAACCACACCAGGCTCGCCCGGGTCACGCGCTCGCCCCGCACCAGCACCCAGTCGCTGCGCAGCCGCGCCCAGTCGTCCAGCACGCCGTCCGTCTGGACCAGCAGGTCGCCGCCCCGCCGGACGACCTTCGGCGGCACCACCCGGGGTGCCAGGAGCTCCTTCCCGGCCACGTCCAGCAGCAGGCTGCCGCCCGGCCTCAGGCAGTCGTGCATGGTGCGCAGCGCCCGCGCGTTGTCGGCCGGGTCCTCGAAGTAGCCGAAGGACGTGAACATGTTGAGGACCGCGTCGAAGGCGCCCGGGGCCTCGTACTCCCGCACGTCGGCCCGTACGTACTCCGGCTGCACGCCCGCTTCGGCGGAGAGCTTCCGGGCCCGCTCCAGCATGGCCGGGCTGCGGTCCACGCCGGTCGTGCGGTGGCCGAGGCGGGCCAGCGGGACGGTGAACACCCCCGGCCCGCAGCACAGGTCGAGGACCCGCGCGCCCGGCGGGAAGGAGAGCAGGGGAGAGGTCGCCAGCAGTGCCTCGGCCTGCGAGAAGCGCTCCGGCGGGAACAGGAACTCGTAGAACTCGCTCCAGAAGTCGTCGTCCTGGAATCCACCCGTGTCGGCCATGGCGTGACGGTCTTCCTTCCTCGTGGGCGGGGTTCCCCGCCGGGGTTCGGGCGAACGGCGGAAAGCGCCGGGGAACGCCGGCCGGTCAGGCACCGCCGCCGCCCGCCGCGTCCTGCCGCCCGTCCGCGAACGGCCGGGTCACGACGCGCACGGTGTTGGCCGCGGCGACCGCGCAGTGCGTCGCGAGTTCCGCCGTCGGCGCCTCGGCGCAGACGATGCCGGCGTAGCCGCGGCTGTCGCCGAGGTGTTCGAGCCGGTCGCCCGGCCGTTTGACCGGGTACCACGCCGGCGCGCCGGGCAGGCCGGCCAGCCGCTCCAGCCCGTCGACACCCGCGAACACCCCGGGCTGCGCCGGGTAGGCCAGGACGAAGGCGAGAGCAGGGCCCGCCGGCGTCCCGAGGCCGGCGTCCATGAGCCGCGGCCGTCGGCCGAGCGCGGCCTCGACCAGGGCCTCGTACACGTTGGCGCCGAGGGCCCGGCACAGCGCCTCGCCGACGAGAGCACCGCCGATCCGCGGGTTGACCTCCACCACCTCGGGCCCCTCGGCCGTCAGCGCGAACTCCACGTGCGCGAACCGGTCGGTGTAGCCGAGGGCCGCGAGCACCTTCCCGACCAGGTCCTCCAACTGCCGGCTCTGCGCCGGGGGGAAGGCGACGGGGAAGGCGGTCACCTCCTCCCGGAAGTACGGCTCGGGGGACATCAGCCGGCTGGAGACGCCCAGGAGCCTGGTGCGGCCCGCCCAGGTGAGGGTTTCCGCACTGTAGACCGGCCCGGGGAAGAACGGTTCGGCGAACAGCCGCCCCGTCAGCGGGCGGTCCGCCGCCTCGCGGAGCGCCGCGTCCAGCCCCGGCTCGTCGCGGACCAGCCAGACGTTCCGGCTGCCGGTGCCCGCCGTGTCCTTGAGGATCGCGGGCAGTCCGGTCTCCTTCAGCACGGCCGACCGCAGCCCGTCCGCGTCCGGGGCCTCCGCGGCGGGTGCCCGCGTCAGTCCCGCTCGGTGCAGCAGGGTCCGTACGCGGGCCTTGTCGCGGGTGAGCCGCAGCACTTCGGGCGGCGCGCCGGGCAGGCCGAAGCGGGCCGTCAGTTCGGCGCCGGCCAGGGTCCACGTGTCCGTCGAGCTGATCAGCCCGCGCAGCCCCGGCAGCCGGTGCAGCTCGGCGGAAACGGCAGCGGTGTCGAAGGTGTCCACGGAGACGACGTCCAGCGCGCCGGGCTCCAACCGGCCCAGTTCGTGGGCGTACCAGCCGGCGTCCCGGGTGAGCAGCACGAGCCGCTCGCCGAGCGACTCGGCAGCCCGCACCAGGTGCCCCAGGCCGAAGGTGAGCGATTCCAGGCAGGCCACGGTCATGCCGCACGCCCCGTCCGCCCGCCGGGGGACTGCCTGCGGTCCCACGCCATCGTCGACCAGGGCATGGCCATCTCCTCCGGGGAACCGACCTCTAACGGTTTCAGGCAGGCGGGGTCGAGGGCCTCGGCGTGCCGGGCGTGCACGCGGTCCACGTACCGGTGCCCGGTGTCGGCCCCGACCACGAGGTGCAGGTCGTCCGGGTGGCGGCGCGCCTCGTGGACGGCGGCCAGATAGGCGGCGCCCGTGGACAGGCCCGCGAAGACGGCGTGTTCGCGCATCAGCGCCACCGTCCCGGCCATGGCGTGCGCGAAGTCCATCCAGTGCACGGTGTCGTACAGGCCGTGGCGGACGTTGGCGAAGTCGATCGAGGAGCCGATCCCCGCGATGATGGCATCCGGGTCGTGGTGGTCCTGGCTGCCGAAGGTCACGCTGCCGAAGGGCTGGACTCCCACCAGCCGCACGGCCGGATCGCGCCGCCGCAGCTGCTCCACCAGCCCGCCCGTCGAGGCGCCGGACCCGACCCCGCCGACGACGGCCAGCCGCCCCCGGCGGGCCGGGAGCGACTCCGCCACGAGGTCGGCGACCTCCCGGTAGCCCAGATAGTGGATGTCGTCGTGGTACTGCCGCATCCAGTGGACGTCCGGGCGCTCGGCGAGGATCTCCCGGACCCGGCGTACGCGCAGCTCCTGGTCCAGCCCGAGGTCCCGCGACGGCGCCACCTGCTCGACCGTGGCCCCCAGGATCTCCAACTGGGCGCGGGTGGTGGCGTCCACGGTCGTCGAGGCGACGATGTGGCAGCGCATGCCGTGGCGGTGGCACGCCAGGGCCAGGGCGTGGGCGTAGATGCCGCTGGAGCTGTCGACGAGGGTCTGCCCCGGCCGCACCCTGCCCTCCTCCAGCAGGCGGGCGACGGCGGCGAGCGCCGAGTAGACCTTCATGGACTCGAAGCGGATCAGGACGGCGCCCTCCGTCAGGGCGACGAGGGCGGGGGCCTTGAGGGCGTCCGCGATGTGGGGGTGAATCACCCGTATCCTCCTTGGGTGAAGGCGCAGCGGTGTCCGAGGGAGCGGAAGAAGGCGGAGAGCTCCTCGCGGGCGGGGAAGCCGATCCGGCGGGTGAAGAGGTAGCCGATCAGCGATCCGGTGTGGGCGACGAAGAGGCCGTCCGCCCCGAACTCCTCCCGGTGCGCGAGGACCGCGTCGAAGGAACGTTTCGGCAGAGCCTCCTGCGACAGGACGGCGCTGGTGGTCGACGCCCGGGCCACGGCCGCCGGGTCCCCGGCGGCGAAGCCCTTGAGGAGCTCGTCCAGGGACCGCCCGTACTCCTGCGCGCGCCTCCGGTACTGCCGCAGCAGCAGCGGCGTCACCGCCGAGGTGTCCACGGTGCCGGGCTCGACGGCGTACGCGGTGTGGAAGCCGATGCCGGTGCCGAGCCTGCGCACCAGCCGGTGGCGGGCGCTCAGGTACAGCGCGAACTCGTCGAGGAAGACGCTGTCCGACCGCTCGATCGCCGACAGGACGCCCGCAGCAGCCCGGGGGTCGAAGGGCAGCGAGAACACCCGGCACAGGCAGCGCAGCACGGCCACGATGTCCGCCGTCGAACTCGCCATCCCCACGCCCGCCGGCAGGTCGGTGTGCACGGTCCAGCGGCCCGCCGGCAGGCGCAGCCCGTACCGCTCGGCGAACAGGAGGGCCGCGCGGGCCGCCTTCGGGCCGAGCTGCGGCGCCCCGGGCACCGGCTCCGCCCCGGGGGTGAAGTACACGCGGGAGTACCGGGCCACGGGGAACGACACGAGGGCGATGTCCGGGTCGGGGGAGGGGCGCAGCGGGCCCTGCCAGAGTTCGCCGAGCGTTCCGTGGCACACGCCGGCGAACGTCCCGTCGGCCCTGGTCACGAACGGCTCCCTCCTCGTCGCCCGGCCCCGGGGAGGCGGGCGCGAAGAGGAGGGCCGCGCCGCACCGCGTGCGCGCCTGCCCGCTCGTCCCGCCGACCCGGCCCTCGAGGTCACCGTGAACAGCGCGTGCGTGCCGCACGCGCGCAGTGGCAGGTCTTCGGACTCGTGGGCGCGGGCCCGCAGGCCCTCTCCTACCGGCCGCCGCTTCCCGTGCCCCGTACGGAGCCCAGTGCCGATGACGGCTTTCGTTCCCACACACCGCTGCGGGTCAGTCCCGGAATCGCACCGGGTTCCCTCTTGCGACGCGCCACCGCAGCGGTGACGCGAACCGACTGCCCGACCAGCGTAGGCAGGCCCCGCGGGCCGCGACAGGGCGCCCGCGGGCGGCTGGCGCGATGTACGCCGTTCCCGTGCGGGGCGCCCGGGGACGGGGAGCGCGGGGCCGGTGCCGCAGCGCGCGCCCGCCCGCAGCGCCCGACCAGCACCGCCCCGGCCCGGCGGGCGCGGCGCCTCCGCGGCCCGGCCCGAGGGGTGCGGAATCCGCCCCGGCGGGGGAAGTTGTCCGGAACACCCCTGTCGCGGCCGGCGGGTCGGGACGGCTCCACGCCGCGGGGGCACCCACCGGTCCTGGGAGGCGGCGGCCCGGGGCGCCGGCGGTGCGGGTCCGGCCGCCACCGCTACCAGCGGCACCCCGATCGCGGCAAGCCGCTGCGCGAACTCCTCGTCGGGCGGCGTGCACACCCGCATCCCGGCCTCCGGCCCCTCGGACGGCGCGCGCTCCGCGCGAAAAGACGCCCGGAGCGTGTGACCTGTCGGTGTGGCAGCCGCGTTGCGGGCGCCGTGCGCGGTAGGTCTGGGGTCGCCGCCCGGAGCAGGGCGGCCGCCCGCAGTTCGCAGCAGGAGGCAAGATGGCCAAGGGCACGGTCAAGTGGTTCAGCGCGGAGAAGGGGTTCGGGTTCATCGCCCAGGACGGGGGAGGACCGGACGTCTTCGCCCACTACTCGGGGATCGCCGGAAGCGGCTACCGCGAGCTCATGGAGGGCGAGCAGGTCAGCTTCGACATCACCCAGTCGGACCGGGGCCTGCAGGCGGAGAACATCATCCGCCACTGACGGCCCGCCAGGCACCGGTCGGCCGACCTTCCAGGTCACAGCACTAGGAGGGTCGTTCCGTGGGTAGGGGGCCTGCCGTGGACAGCGAGCACCGTGCCCTGCAAGCGGCCCGCCTCATCGAGGAGATCCTCCAGGCGGCGCACCGCGGCGACGACCGCCGCATCGACACCCTCCTCGCCCGCCTGGCCCAGGTCGGCAAGATCCGGGACCTCTTCGCCCTGCGCGAGCGGCTCTACGGGCTCCGGCCCGGTCTGCCGCCCGCCCGGCCCCCGGCGGCCCGCGGCGCGCTCCCCGCGCGCTGAGCCGCCGGGGCGCCGGGCCGGCCGGCGCGCCGCTCAGGGGGCGCAGACCGTGTCGCGGGCGGGGAGCGTGCCGTCCCGCAGGTAGTCGTTCGCCGCCTGCCGGGCGCACGGACCGTGCGGCGACCCGAGGACGCCGTGCGTGCGGACGGGGACGGTCACCAGGCGGGAGCCGCGCATCCTGCGGTGCATGCCCAGCCCGCCCTCGTACGTGGTGCGGGTGTCGCCGGCGGCCTGGAGCTGGAGCGAGGGCACGTCGTTGCCGATCTCCGGGAACTCCTCGCGCGGCCGCTCCCGCCAGAAGGCGCACGGCACCGGGCCGTTCACGAGCGGCCCGAACACCGGCTGCGCGGCGCGCGACCGCTCGACGGCGCGCCGGTACCAGTCGGGATCGCGCGGAGTCGTGACGTCGCCGCAGACGGTCGCCGTGGCGGCCGAGAGGTCGACGTCGGCCCCCGTGGCGCTCGGCCGCAGCAGGGCCGTCAGCACGGCGCGCAGGTCCTCGGAGGCCTCGACGGGCCGTCCCGAGGCCGCGTCGAGGAGTTGGCGCACCGCGCCGGCGTACAGCGCGTTGTCGGCCTCGTCCATGCCGTACGCGTGGAGGACGAGCGGCAGCACGTGGTCGTCGACGTGGAACCCGGCGACGGGGATCGGCCGCTCCGCCGCCTTCCGCACGAGGCCCTCGACGGTCGCCCGGACGGCCGCCGCGGTGGAGCCGAGACCGTGGCCGGGGTGCTGAGCGGCCCAGGCGGCGAACTCGTCGAGGGCCCGCTCGGCGGCCGGGCCCATGGCCTGCTGCGTCCGCATCCAGTACGCGGCGGGGTCGGGCGCGCTGTCCAGCACCAGCCGGTCGACGCGCCCGGGGAACATCTGCGCGTACACCGCGCCGAGGACGGCGCCGTACGACTGGCCGAAGAACGAAGTCCTCCGCTCGCCCAGCACGCTGCGGACCAGGTCCATGTCGCGGGCGGTGTTGCGGGTCGAGACGTGCGGCAGCACGTCCGCGTGCTCCTTCCAGCACGCGTCCGCGTCGGCCTTCGCCATCCGCACGGCCTCCTCGAAGCCCGCCCGGTCCGCGCCCGCGGACCGCAGCCACGTCCCGCGCTCCAGCCCGCAGTCCAGCGGACTGCTCGCGCCGAGGCCGCGGGTGTCCATTCCGATGACGTCGTACGCCGCCGCGGTCTCGGGCGCCATCCAGGCCCGCACGTCGGCCGGCACGGCGAGGCCCCGCGTGCCCGGGCCGCCCGGGTTGGTCTGCAGGATGCCGCGGCGCTTCGCCGGGTCGGCGGCCCGGATCCGGGAGACCGCCAACCGGATCGTGCGGCCGCGGGGGCGGGCGTAGTCCAGCGGCACGGTGACCGCGGTGCACTCCAGGCCCTCCGGTGCCGGGTCGAGCCCCGGGCAGGCGGTCCAGGTGAGCGACTGGCCGCGGAACCGGTCCAGGCCGTCGGCGGCGGCCGCCGAGGCGTCCGGCGCGGTGCCGGGTGCCAGTCCGGCGGCCAGGGACAGGGTGAGGGCGGCGACGGCCGCGGGGCGCTTCATGGCGCTCACGCTAGGGACGGGACGGGCCGCCGATCCATGGGGCGCGGCCCCCGGGCCGGGCTGCGGCCGGCCCCCCGTCGCCGGTGGGGCGAACCCCCGCCGCCGGTGGGGTGAACCCCCGCATGGGGCTCCGGCGGCGGGGCAGGCGGCGGAGGAGTCCGGACACCCGGTCCGGACCCCGTCCGGGAGGCAGACCATGGGACACGGTGGAGACGTGGTGCGGGAGCTCACCGCCGACCACGACGAGGTGAAGGAGTTCTTCGGCCGGCTGGAGACCGCCGCGGACGGCGGGGAGCGGCGACGGATCGCCGACCAGCTGACCATCGAACTCGTCCGGCACTCGGTCGCGGAGGAGCAGTACCTCTACCCGGCCGTGCGCGAGCACCTCGACGGCGGCGACCTCATCGCCGACAAGGAGATCGCCGACCACACCCGCGTCGAGGAGATGCTGAAAGAGCTGGAGTCGATGGACCCGGACGAGGCGCGGTTCACCAGCTGCGTGGCCGCCCTGCGGACGGAGGTCCTCGCGCACATCCGGGACGAGGAGGAGAACCTCTTCCCGACCCTGCGCCACAACTGCTCCCAGGAGGCGCTCGACGAGCTCGGCGACCGCATCCGCCGGGCGAAGAAGACCGCGCCGACCCGCCCGCACCCGGGCAGCCCCTCCACGCCCCCGGCGAACAAGCTCCTCGCGCCGGGCATGGGCATGGTGGACCGCGTCCGGGACTTCGTCACCGGCCGGGGGAAGTCGGACTGACCCGCGGCGCAGTGAGCGCGCCGTCCAGTCGGGCGGCGGACTCCACGCAGCCGACGGCGCGGGGGTGCCGGACGACCGGGTCCGTGAGCCGGCGGGGGCCCACGACGACCAGGAGCCGGCCCCGGGCGGCCGGGGAGCGGCCCAGGTCGGCGAGGGCCGCTGCGGCGGGCGGGGTCATCGCCTCCATGCCGTCCAGCCCGATCACGTAGCGGGGCGTTCCCGGATCGGCGGCGGCCAGGGCCGCGCGGAGGGCGGGGCCCTGGCCGCCGCCGACGCATCCGTGCACGAGCGCGAGCCCGAAGCCGGCCGGGAAGCACGGCAGAGTCGGGTCGGGACGGCGCCCGGTGCCGGCGACGGCCGGCAGCTGCAATACCGCCGGTGCGGCGGCCGCGACCGTCAGCGGGCGGCCGGTTTCGGCGGCGCGGCGCTCGGTCGCGAGCAGCACCTCCAGGCCCGAGGGGTCCCGGAACGAGGCCCGGGCCACGTCGAGGGCGAGGCCGCCGGGGCAGGCGTCCAGGGCGGCGAGGACGATGCGGCGCAGCTCGCCGGCGCATTCGCCGTTGATCTCCCCCGAGATGCGGACGGTCGCGTTCTGTGCACCGTTGCGGGTGACGGCAACCTCAAGAGGGCCGCTCGCGCCGGGCCCTTGGGGCGGTTCGGCGGGGAGCGGGGGATCTGTGGAGGCGGTCATGGGAGCTCCCGGAGAACCCAAACCACCTGGACAGCCCGCTGCTGGAATTGTCGACAAAGGGCCTTGCGTGTCCAGTTGACGGCCCGTGGGGGCCTGCCCGCCGCTTGCCCGCCCTGCCCCGCCCCGCCCCGCCGCGGGCCGGGCCCGGAGGGTGCACCGCGGCCCGCCTCCGGCCGACACGCGCAGCCGGAGGCGGGCCGGGGCAGGGGCCCTCAGCCGGCGTCGAAGCGCCGCCACACGCGGTGCTCGGGCAGCATCCGGGCCAGCCGGTCGAACGCCTCCGCGCCGTCCGACCCGAGGGCGACGCCCTCCGCGCCGCCCGGCACGCCCGCGGCCTCCAGAAGCCGGTCCGCGCCGCCCCAGCCGCCCAGCGCCTTGCCGTGCCGGTACGCCTCGCCCAGAAGCAGCACCATGCGCGGGTCGGCGCCGTCGGCCTGCGGCAGCGCCGCCTTCGCGTCGCGGCCCCCGGCCGCGTCCGCCGCCGGGGCCGGGACGCCGGCGAAGAGCAGGGCGTCGTACTCCACGGAGCGGGCCGTGGCGAAGGTGCGCTGGACGGTCAGTTCGTCTCCGTCGGAGCCGACCTTCCCGCCGGACGGCCCGATGACCAGCGGCAGCATCCCCGCCGCGACGGCGGCGTCGCGGACGGCCCGCACCTGCGAGAGGTCCCCCGTCCCGTCGGTGACGATCCCGATCGTGCGGCCGTCGACCGGCCACCCGCCGCCGACCTGGGACAGTGCAGGGCTGGGCTCCGGGTCGGCGAGCGGAACGGTGGCCTCCGGCGCCGGCAGGCCCAGCCCCTCGGCGACCCGCGCGCACAGCACCGGGTCGATGTTGGCCAGCACGCCCAGCTGCCGCTCCTTGACGGCCTGCTCATAGCACTTGCCCAGCTCGAAGGTGTACGCGGCGATGATGTGCTCGCGCTCCGGCTCCGACATGCTCAGCCAGAACTGCCTCGGCTGCGTGAAGTGGTCCGCGTACGACAGCGGCGCCTCGCGGACCTTGCTCGCGGCCGGGACGGTGACGGGCGTCTCCACGTACGCCCCCGTGTCCGCGCCCGCGAGGAACGGGCAGCCGCCGTCCAGGCTGTTGGGGTGGTACGGCGCCACCCCGGTGTGCACGGCGGTCTGGTGCATGCCGTCGCGCAGCATGTCGTTGACGGCCGTGTGCGGGCGGTTGATCGGGAGCTGCGCGAAGTTCGGGCCGCCCAGCCGGGTGATCTGTGTGTCGAGGTAGGAGAAGAGGCGCCCGGCGAGCAGCGGGTCGTCCGTGACGTCGATGCCCGGCACGAGGTGGCCGACGTGGAAGGCGACCTGCTCGGTCTCCGCGAAGAAGTTCTTCGTGTTGGCCGTCAGCGTCAGCAGACCGATCGGCTGCACCGGCGACAGCTCCTCCGGGACGATCTTGGTGGAATCCAGCAGGTCGATTCCCTCGAACGTCTGCTCCGGCGTGTCGGGGAAGACCTGCACACCCAGCTCCCACTGGGGGAACGCACCCGCCTCGATCGCGTCGAAGAGGTCCCGGCGGTGGAAGTCCGGGTCCACGCCGCCGAGCAGCTGCGCCTCCTCCCACACCAGGGAGTGCACGCCCAGCTTCGGCTTCCAGTGGAACTTCACCAGGGCCGTCCCGCCCGAGGCGTTGACCATCCGGAAGGTGTGGACGCCGAACCCCTCCATCATCCGGTACGAGCGGGGGATGCCGCGGTCCGACATGTTCCACAGCGTGTGGTGGGCGGCCTCGGTGTGCAGGGAGACGAAGTCCCAGAACGTGTCGTGGGCGCTCTGCGCCTGCGGGATCTCCCGGTCCGGGTGCGGCTTCCCGGCGTGGATGACGTCCGGGAACTTGACCGCGTCCTGGATGAAGAACACCGGGATGTTGTTGCCGACGAGGTCGAAGGTGCCCTCGTCGGTGTAGAACTTCGTCGCGAAACCGCGGGTGTCGCGGACGGTGTCCGCCGACCCGCGGGAGCCCAGCACCGTGGAGAAGCGCACGAAGACGGGCGTCTCGACGTCCTTGGCGAGGAAGCCGGCCTTGCAGATCTCCGTGGCCGTGCCGTAGCCCAGGAAGACGCCGTGGGCGCCCGCGCCGCGGGCGTGCACCACCCGCTCGGGGATCCGCTCGTGGTCGAAGTGCATGATCTTCTCGCGCAGGTGGTGGTCCTGCAGCAGGACCGGGCCGCGCGGCCCCGCCTTCAGCGAGTGGTCCGTGTCGTACAGGCGGGTCCCCTGCGCGGTGGTCAGCCAGGGCCCGCCCTGGGCCCGCCGGTCCTGCGCGGCACCGGTGGGCTGCCCGGTCGGGCCGACCGTCTCGGGCCCCGCCTGGGCGGGCTTCGGCGGCAGCGGGCCGCCCGGCTCGGTCGGCTCGGGCACCTGCGGCGGGACCGGCCCCGGCCTGCCGGGCACGGGGCCGCCGGCGGCGTTCACGGGGTTCTTCTCAGCCATGGAGTGCTCCAGACGTCGCGGTGGCATCGGACGGCCGCCGGGGAGGGCCCCGGCGGCCCGGGTCCCCGGCGCCTGCCCCGGCACACCGCCTCGATGCATCCCGAGGCCGGCGGACCTACCGGCGGGCCCCGCCGCCCGGCAGGAACTCCCTGACCTTCGCCTTCAGACCCTGCCGGACGACGGCGCCGCGGTCGCTGTCACCGCGCAGCACCGCCTCGGCGGCCGCGGTGATCTGGTCCCACGTCGCGTGCGGCGGGATCGGCGGCACGGCCGGATCGGTGCGGAAGTCGAGGACGTACGGCCGGTCCGCGGCCAGCGCCCGGCGCCAGGCCGGCACCACGTCCTCCGGGTCCTCCACCCGCTCGCCGGCGAGCCCGAACAGGGCGGCCGCCTCCGCGTACGGCACGTCCGGGATGCTCTGCGAGGCCTCGAACTGCGGGGCACCCTGCAGGGCCCGCATCTCCCACGTCACCTGGTTGAGGTCGCCGTTGTTCAGCACCGCGACGACCAGGCGCGGGTCGGACCACTCGCGGTGGTACTTCGCGGCGGTGATCAGCTCCGCCATCCCGTTCATCTGCATCGCCCCGTCGCCGACGAGCGCGATGGCCGGCCGGTCGGGGCAGGCGAACTTCGCGCCGATCGCGTACGGCACCCCCGGGCCCATCGTGGCGAGCGTCCCCGACAGGGAGCCGCGCATCCCGTCGCGCAGCCGCAGGTGCCGGGCGTACCAGTTCGCGGCCGACCCGGAGTCCGCGGTGACGATCGCCCCGTCGGGCAGCAGCCCGTCCAGCGCGTGCACCACGTACTCCGGGTTGAGCGGGTCGGCCGACACCTCGGCCCGCCCCTCCATGACCTTCCACCAGCGCGCCGTGCCCTTCTCGATCGCGGACCGCCAGGCGCGGTTGCCGCGGCGGCGGCGCAGCAGCGGCAGCAGCCGCCGCAAGGTCTCCGCGGCGTCCCCGACGACGTTCAGCTCGAAGGGGTAGCGCAGGCCCACCATGCCCGGCTCGATGTCGATCTGCACCCCGCGGGCCTGCCCGAACTCCGGCAGGAACTGCGTGTACGGGAAACTGGAGCCCACCACCAGCAGCGTGTCGCAGTCCCGCATCATCTCGTACGACGGGCGCGTGCCCAGCAGGCCGATCGCCCCCGTGACGTACGGCAGGGTGTCCGGCAGGGCGTCCTTGCCGAGCAGCGCCTTGGCGACGCCCGCGCCGAGCACTTCGGCGACCTGCTCGACCTCCGCCCGGGCCCCCCGCGCGCCCTGCCCGATGAGGATCGCCGGCCGCTCGCCGGCATTGAGGATCTCCGCCGCCCGCGCCAGGTCCTCGTCCGCGGGGACGGGCGCGTAGCGGCCCATGCCCAGGCTGGAGGGCACCTGCTTGAACTCGTGTGCCGGAGGCTCGTAGTCGAGGTCCTGCACGTCGGCCGGGACGATGACCGCCGTCGGCGCGCGCCGGGACGCCGCGATCCGCATCGCCCGGTCCAGGACGCCCGGCAGCTGCTGCGGCACGTTGACCGTCTCGCAGTAGTCGGAGGCGACGTCCTTGTACAGGGCCGCCAGGTCCACCTCCTGCTGGTACGAGCCGCCCATCGCGGTGCGGTCGGTCTGCCCCACCACGGCCACCACCGGGACGTGGTCGAGCTTCGCGTCGTACAGGCCGTTCAACAGGTGGATCGCGCCCGGGCCGGAGGTGGCGACGCACACGCCCGTCCGACCGGAGAACTTGGCGTACCCGACGGCCTGCATCGCCGACATCTCCTCGTGCCGGGACTGCACGAACCGCGGCCTGTCCTCCGCGCGGCCCCAGGCGGCCAGGAGGCCGTTGATGCCGTCCCCCGGATAGCCGAATACGTACTCGACACCCCACTCCCGCAGGCGCTGCAACAACTGGTCGGCGACCTTCATCGGGCTGCTCCCTCCACGTCAGGTCCGACGGCCCGTCCGCCGCGCCTGCCCCCGGGCGCCCGCCCTACACGGGCCGGCCGGCCGCCCGCCGCCGTCAGGGCCGTCATCCCTCGACGCCGGTCGCGCCGTGCGACGAGCCCACCGGCTTCGACTCCGGCGAGCCGCGCTGGCGCAGGAAGACCGAGAGGATGACCATGGCCGCCACCGCCAGCAGCTCCGACTGCCAGTTCTGCAGCGTCCTGTTCCAGAAGTCCGGGGAGAGCACGTACGCCCCCCAGCCGACCGGATCCTGCAGCCGGCGCAGCTGCTGCTCGTCGTAGGCGGACATGCCCGCGATCGACTGGGCCGCCCACGACAGCAGGAACAGCCCGCCCATGACCAGGCCCAGCGAGCGCGAGTACAACCCCTGCCGCCAGTCCTTCGTACCGGCCCAGCGCGGCGAGTCCGCCCGCGCGTGGTCGCCCGCGCGCTGGTCGCGGTCCGACTCGGTGCCGATCTTGTGGAGCTCCTTCGACTCGGGGGAGCCCCGCTGTACCAGCCACACCGTGCCGAAGACGAACAGGAAGAACTGCAGGAACTCCGACTGCCAGTTCTCGCTGACGTCCACGGCGAAGTCCGAGGACATCAGGTACTCGCCCAGCCCGGTCCGCTGGAGCCCGGCCGCGGCGAGATCCTCGTTGAACTGCGCGTGCCCGGCCAGCGCCTGGAGGAAGAGGACGACGAGGAACGCCGAACCGAACGCCAGCGTCAGGCTGTTGTCCCGCCAGAAACTCCCGCCCTCCCGGCCCCGGGCGCCGTCCCCGCTCACCGGTGCATCGCCCCGATCGCGATGAAGTACCCCAGCCCGCCGACGACCACGACCAGACAGGCGACGAACAGACCCCGCATCCTCAACCGCCCTTCACTTCGCACGCGTACGGCTGCTCCCCGCGCGGGGTGCAGCCCGCGGCGACCACCCGCCACCCGTCGGCGAACTGCGACAGGAACAGCCGGTCCCGGCCCGCCCGGACCAGCGCCTGCCGCCCGTACACCCGGGGCCCGCCGACCGAGGCCGACACCGGCAGGTCCGCGTCCTCCAGGGCCTTCGGGCAGGGCTGCCGGTCGTCCTGCTCCAACTGCTCCAGGGTCTCCGGGGCCAGCAGACGGCACGCCGCCGCGTAGTCGCCGGAGGCCAGCGCCCGCTCGAAGGCCCGCCCGGCGCCCGTCGCCCCGGCCTGCCGCCCCCCGGCCGCACCGCAGCCCGCCAGCAGCACCGCCAGCAGCCCGGCCAGCGCGCCGGCGCGTGCGCCGCGTACGGCCGTCCGCCGCCGGGCCGCGGGCCCTCGCGTCCTCTGTGTCTCCACGCACGCCTCCCCGGCACAGGGCGGGCGGCCCCGGAACAGCGCCCACCGCGGGTTCCCCCTACCCGCCGGGCGCCCGCACCCGCCGCCTTCCGCGAGCGCTGTCACCCGCCCGGCCCAGCACGGTGCCCCCCTCCGCCGCAGTGCCCGCATCGACACGGCCGGACGGGCCCGCGCCTGCGGGCGTGCCGGAGGTGCGGGTGGTTGACTGGCCCGGGCCCGGCACCGCCCGGCTGGAACGCCGCGCCGATCGTGCATCCGTACGGCCCGTTCCACCGGAAGAGGCGGTGTGCAGGTGGTCGCAACGTCCGGAAGGGGGCCCATGGCCGGCATGCAGGCGGAGGCGCGCGGCAGCCGCACCGCGGACGGGGGCGCGCCCGGCGGCCCCGTGACGGAGGCCGACGCGGCCGCGGCCGGCGCCGTCGAGGAGGCTCTGCGCGCGCACGTCGCCGAACGACTCGCCGAAGCGCACGCCACCGACCCGGCGTTCGCCGAGGACGTCGCCGGGAGCGTACGCGACCTCGTCCTGCGCGGCGGCAAGCGGCTGCGGGCCCGCCTGCTGTGGTGGGGGTGGCGCGCCTGCGGCGGGCCCGCCGCAGGCCCCGGCGCCGACCGTGCCCGCGACCTGGCCGCCGCCCTCGAACTGCTCCAGGTGTGCGCCGTCGTCCACGACGACGTCATGGACCACTCGCCCGTCCGCCGCGGAGGCCCCTCCGCCCACGCCGGCTTCGCCCTGCACCACACCCGCTCCGGCCTGCGCGGCTCCGCCGACGCCTACGGCACCGCCGCCGCCATCCTCGTCGGCGACCTCGCCCTCGCCTGGGCCGACGACCTCGCCGCCGCCACCGCGCTGGCCGTCCCCGACGGCCCCCGGATCCAGCGCGAATGGCGGGCCCTGCGCGCCGAGATGGCCGCCGGCCAGTACCTCGACCTGCGGGCGGCCGCCACCGGCGCCACCGGGCTCGACGAGGCCGTCCGGATCGCCCGCCTCAAGAGCGCCCTCTACACCGTCGAGCGCCCCCTCGCGCTCGGGGCGGCGCTCGCCGGCGCCCCCGAGCGGACCACCTCCGTCCTGCGCTCCGCGGGCCGCTGCGCCGGCCTCGCCTTCCAACTCCGCGACGACCTCCTCGGCGTGTACGGGGACCCCCGCGACACCGGCAAACCCGCCGAGGACCTCTGCGCCGGCAAACTGACCTACCTGCGGGCCCTCGCCGTCCGGCTGGCCGCCCGCTCCAACGACACCGCCGCCCTGCACGCCCTCACCGCGGACTCCGGCCCGCAGGCCGGCGCCGCCGCGGCCCGCGAGGCCCTCGAACGCACCGGCGCCCGCGAGCTCGTCGAGGCCAGGATCGCCCGCCTCGTCCGCAGCGGGGAGCGCCGCCTCGCCGAACTCCGCGCCGAACCGGACGCCGTCGCCGCCCTCGCCGGACTGCTCGCCCAGGCCGCCGGAGTCGACACGGCGGCCGCCGCCGCGGGAGGCCGCCGATGAGGACCGTCCCCGGCCGTACGGACCACGTCGTCGTGGTCGGAGCCGGCCTGTCCGGCCTGTCCGCCGCGCTCCACCTGCTCGGCGGCGGCCGCCGCGTCACCGTCGTCGAACGCGAGGACGGACCCGGCGGCCGCGCCGGCCGCACCCGCCTCGGCGGCTACCTCCTCGACACCGGCCCCACCGTCCTGACCATGCCCCACCTCGCCGACGAGGCGTTCGCCGCCGTCGGCGACTCGCTCGCCGCCCGTGTCGAGCTGACCCCGCTCCACCCCGCCTACCGCGCCCGGTTCGCCGACGGCACCGCCCTCGACGTCCACACCGACGCCGACGCCATGGAGCAGGAGGTCCGCGCCTTCGCCGGAGCCCGCGAGGCCGCCGGCTACCGCAGCCTGCGCGCCTGGCTGACCTCCCTGTACCGCGCCCAGATGCGGCGCTTCATCGACACCAACTTCGACTCCCCGCTCCAGCTCCTCCACCCCGACCTGGCCCGGCTCGCCGCCCTGCGCGGCTTCGGCCGGCTCGACGCACAGATCGGCCGCCACCTGTCCGACCCCCGGCTGCGCCGCGTCTTCTCCTTCCAGTCGCTGTACGCGGGCGTACCGCCCGCCCGGGCCCTCGCCGCCTACGCCGTCATCGCCTACATGGACACCGTGGCCGGCGTGTACTTCCCCCGCGGCGGCATGCACGCCCTGCCGGCCGCCATGGCCGACGCCGCACGCGCGGCCGGCGCCGAATTCCGCTACGGCACCGGAGCGGCGGGCCTGCGCACCACCGCCGGCCGGGTCACCGCGGTACGGCTCGCCGACGGCGGGGAGATCCCCTGCGACGCCGTCGTCCTCACCCCCGACCTGCCCGTCGCCTACCGCCTGCTGGGCCGCAGCCCCCGCCGCCCGCTCCGCCTGCGGCACGCCCCCTCCGCGGTCGTCCTCCACGCCGGCAGCCGCCGCACCTGGCCCGGGCTCGGCCACCACACCATCTCCTTCGGCGCCGCCTGGAAGCGCACCTTCGACGAGATCACCCGGACCGGCCGCCTCATGAGCGACCCCTCGCTCCTCATCACCCGCCCCACCGCCCACGACCCCGCCCTCGCCCCGCCGGACCGCCACCTGCACTACGTGCTCGCGCCCTGCCCGAACACCGCGACCGGCCCCTCCGCCGCCGCATGGCGGGACCTCGGCCCCCGCTACCGCGACAGCCTCGTACGCGAGCTGGAACGCCGCGGCCTGGACGGCTTCGACGCCGCCACCGAGGAGGAACTGCTGGTCACCCCGGCCGACTGGACCGCCCTCGGGCACGCCGCCGGCACGCCGTTCTCCGCCGCCCACACCTTCGCCCAGACCGGCCCGTTCCGCCCCGCCAACCTGGTCAGCGGCGTCGAGAACGCCGTCCTGGCCGGATGCGGCACCACCCCCGGCGTCGGCGTCCCCACCGTCCTGATCAGCGGCAAGCTCGCCGCCCAGCGCATCCTCGGACCCGGGCGGGGGCGCCGCCCGTGACCCGGCGCGAACTCGACGCCGCCGGCATCGCCGACCCGCAGCTGCGGGCCGCCTACCGGCACTGCCGCCGGCTCAACGCCCGGCACGGGCGCACGTACTTCCTCGCGACCCGGCTGTTGCCCGTGCCCCGCCGCCCCGCCGTGCACGCCCTCTACGGCTTCGCGCGCTGGGCGGACGACATCGTCGACGACCTGGCCTGCCGGGCCGAGCCGCACGTCCGCGACGCCCGGCTCGCCCGGCTCGCGGACGCCCTCGACGACGGCCTGCGCACCGGCCGCAGCAGCGAGCCCGTCGTGCGCGCGCTCGCCCACACCGCCGACCGGTACGCGATCCCCGCCGGGCACTTCACCGACTTCATGGCCTCCATGCGCGACGACCTCACCGTCACCGACTACCCCACCTACGCCGACCTGCGCCGGTACATGCACGGCTCGGCCGCCGTCATCGGACTCCAGATGCTGCCCGTGCTCGGCACCGTCGCCCCGCGCGAGGAGGCGGCCCCGCACGCCGCCGCGCTGGGCGTCGCCTTCCAACTCACCAACTTCATCCGGGACGTCGGCGAGGACCTCGACCGCGGCCGGGTCTACCTGCCGGCCGACCTCCTCGCCGCACACGGCGCGGACCGCGCCCTCCTGGAGTGGAGCCGGGCCACCGGCCGGCCCGACCCGCGGATCCGCGCCGCCCTCCGGGCCGCGGCGGCCCTCACGCGCGGCGTCTACCGGGAGGCGGAACCGGGCATCGCCATGCTCGACCCGCGCTCCCGCCCCTGCATCCGGACCGCGTACCGGCTGTACGGCGCCATCCTGGACGCCGTCGCGGCCGACGGCTACGCCGTCGTCCACCGCAGGGCGGTCGTACCGCGGCGGCAGCGGGCCCGCGAGGCGGCGGCCGGACTCGCCGGGGTCGTCGCGGCGCGGCTGCGCGCCCGCCGGGCGCCCGCGCCCCGGGAGGCGGCCGCCGCAAGGGGAGAGGGAGGGACGGCATGACCGACACAGGAGGAGCACGGCGCGGGCGCCGAGGGCTGCCGCTGCGGGCAGGCCGGCGCGTGCCATGGGAACGGCAGGCCCCCACCTGGCGCGAAGCCAGGCCGGCGCTCATCGCCGACGCCCTCAAACGGGCGGCGGCGATGCCGTCGGGCAACTGGTACGTCCTCGGCGCCTCGCGGGCCGTCGGCGCCGGCGGCCGGCCGTTCGGCCGGACCATCGCCGGAACGGAGGTCGTGGCCTGGCGCGACGCCTCCGGCGCGCTGCGGGCCGGACCGGGCGCCTGCCCGCACCTGGGGGCCCCGCTGCGCGACAGCCGCGTCGTGTGCGGCGTGCTCGTCTGCCACTGGCACGGACTCGCCCTGCGGGGCGGCGAGCCGTTCGCCGGCTGGGAGCCGCTGCCGGTGCACGACGACGGCGTCCTCGCCTGGGTCCGCCTCGACGAGGCGGGCGGGGAGCCGCCGCTGGACCGGCCGGTCGTCCCGCCCCGGCCTGAAGGCGGCGCGGTCGACGCCGTGTTCGAGACGGTGGGCCGGTGCGAGCCCGAAGACGTCGTGGCGAACCGGCTGGACCCCTGGCACGGCTCCTGGTTCCACCCGTACTCCTTCACCGACCTCACCGTCGTGGGGATCCCGGACGGGCGCGCGGAGAAGGACGCCTTCACCGTCGACGTCTCCTTCAAGGTCGCCGGCCGGCTGGTCGTCCCCGTACGGGCCGAGTTCACCGCGCCCGAGCCGCGGACCGTCGTCATGCACATCACCGAGGGCGAGGGCGTGTCGTCGGTGGTGGAGACGCATGCGACCCCGCTGGGGACCGGCGCGGACGGCCGGCCCCGCACGGCGGTGGTCGAAGCGGTGGTCGCCGCCTCGGACCGCCGCGGCTTCGCCGCCGCCAGAGCCCTCGCACCGGCTCTGCGCCCCCTGATCCGCTGGGCCGCGGGCCGCCTCTGGCGCGACGACCTCGCCTACGCCGAACGCCGCTACCACCTCCGCGCCACGGGCCGCTTCCCCGGCTGACCCTCCGGGCGTGCGGGTCAGGGCCGGGCTGCGAGGCTGCGCGCTATTGCCGTGACCTCGGCGTCGACCTCGTCCACGGGTCCTCCGCTGCACCCGAGGAGTGCGTACTGCTCGTCGAGCTCGGCAAGCCGCTGCAGGAGGGGCAGTTCGTGTTTCCCGCGCTTGTGGCTCCAGAACGTGAGTTTCCAGGGCGCCAGCCCGCCCGCGAGCACCCGGCGCGCGAGGGCGCGGGCGGCGGGCTCCACCCCCTCCGGGCTTCCGAACGGGTAGAAGACGAGGCCGAGGCCGTCGAGTGCCGGAGGAAGCAGGTCGAGGACGTCGTAGTACGCCTCGGTGCGCGTGCACGCGGCGAGGATGCGCAGGCCGGGGGCGTCGAGCCCGGCGACGAGCGCGTCACAGGCGGCATCGACCACATCGCTCGCAGGGACCTCCCCCACGCTCCACAGGGCGGCACTGTCCTGCAGGGCGACGGCTGCCGCTTCGGTCGACATCATGGGCCCATGATCACCCGCAAGGCGTGTTCCGGTCGAACGAGTTCACCGGGGCCGCTGATCGGCGGTCAGGGACGCCAGGGTGCGCAGGAGCGGGGAGCGGCCCCGGCGGGGGACCGTCCAGAGGGGGTGGCCGCGGACGCCCCAGCTCTGCAGGAGGGTGTTCGCCGCCTGGATGCCCGTCGTCGCCGCGCGTTCCATCAGGGCCACGGGCAGGTTGCTGCGGACCAGGTCGCCCGCCGTCACCACGGCCGGGTGCGGGGTGCGGACGCCGGGGCGGGCGGCGTAGCCGCCGACGGGGAACAGGGGGCAGTCCTCGTGCCATTCGTGGCGGGAGTCCACGACACGGGCCGCGGCCGTCTCCGGGTAGACCTCGTGCAGCCGGTCCAGCAGGCCGCGCTCCACGGCGGCGCGGTCGCGGGCCGCCGGCCCGTCCACGGCGTACGCGTGGAGCTCCACGACGCTGCCGCCGGTGCGCCCGGCCCACCGGGAGGCCTCGCCCTCCCAGCGGTCGAGGACGCTGACGTTGTCCAGCCCGCCGTACCCGCTCGTGCCGAGGAACCCCGGCCGGTCCCGGCGCACGGGCCGGTCCAGCCACAGCCGCGACACGAGGAACGGCGGCGCGGTGCGCTGTGCGGCGATCCCTGCCCGCCACGCCGCGTCCCCGAGGCCGGGGGAGCCGGCCACCAGCGACCGCAGGCCCGGGACGTCCAGGGCGAGGACGACCGCGTCGTGGCGGGCGCCGGCGCCGCCGCACTCGATGCCGAGCGTCCCGTCGGCGTGCGGGACCACCGCGTCGACGGGCGCACCGGTGCGGACCTCCGCGCCGAGGCGGTCGAGGTAGCGGCCGAGCGGCTCCCACAGCGCCTGCGGGAACGGCTCGTCGGGCAGGTCGAACAGCAGCCCCTCGGATGAGCCGAGGAAGTAGATGTGGAACATCAGCAGCAGCTCGGCCGCCGACAGTTCCCCCGGATCGGCGAAGAAGCTGCGCGAGAACACCTCGAAGGCCAGGTGGTGGGCGGCCTCCGGGAAGTTGACGGCGGCGAGGAAGTCGCGGGCGCTGACCCCGTCGAACCGCTCGTACACCTGCGGCACCCGGACGTCGAGCAGCGGCAGCGCCGCCCGCGGGTTGAGCGCGGCCAGGTCGCGCCAGCCGAACGTCGGGCTGAGCGCGACGAAACCGAGGGCGCTCCACGGCGGCGTACGGGGGACCCGGGCGAAGCTGTCGGTCAGCCCGCCCCGGTGGCGCAGCGGGTAGTCGGGCACGGGCCTGAGCACGGAGAGGGCCGGGTCGGCGCGGCGCAGCAGGCCGCGCAGGTTGTAGTACTGGCGGAAGAACGCGTGGAACCCGCGGCTCATCGTGACCGTCGAGCCGTCGGAGAGCCGCGTGGGCCAGCCGGCGAGCCGCCCGCCCAGCTCCGGCCGGCGCTCGTACAGCGTGACGCGCACGCCGCGTTCCGCGAGGGCGGTGGCGGCGGCGAGGCCGGCGATGCCCCCGCCGACCACCGCGGCGCGCGGGGCCTGCGACCCGGTGAAGCGGGGTCTGCCGGGCGGCGGCAGCAGGATCTCGGCGCGGCGGTCCCGGCCGCGGCGGGGCGCGGGGGGCATGCCGGGGGAGGGGCGTGCGTCCGTCGTGGCGCTCATGCGGTGGCCCCCTTCGGGGCGGGCGCGGGACGGCTGGCGAGGAACGTGTGGACGATGCCGGTCTGCCACCCGGGCACCGGCAGCACCCGTACGCCCGTGAACCCGGCCGCTGCCATCCGCTCCGCGAACCGCGGGGCCGTGTCGAACGCCCTTACGCTGCCGTGCAGGTGGCGGTACAGGCCCCCGTTGCCCGTGAGCGTGCCGGCCGGGACGACGACCGCCCGGCACACCGCGGACCACAGCGCCCGGTGCACGGCCGACCCGCTGAGGCTGTAGTCGTGCACCGCGAGCCTGCCGCCGTCGCGCAGCAGCGCCCGTACGGCGGCCAGTACGGCGTCGGGGTCGGACACGTTCCGGAAGAGGTAGCCGGCGAACACCGCGTCGAACGGGCCGGTGACCCCGGCGTCGGCGAGCCGCTCCACCGGGGCGTGCACGAAGCGCACCCCCGCCGGCCAGGGCTTGGCCGCGGCCCGCCGCAGCATCCCGGCGGAGGCGTCGACGGCGGTGATCCGGGCGTACGGGGCGGCGCGCAGCAGCGCCGCGGTGGAGGCGCCGGTCCCGCAGCCGGCGTCCAGGAGGTGCAGGCCGGCCCCGCCGGCGGGCAGCCGGAGCCGGCGGGCGGAGCGCCGGAGGTCGGCGCGGTAGCCGGCGTTCAGGCCGGTGAGCCGGTCGTACGTGCCGGACGCCCGGTCGAAGGCGCGGGCGAGGTCAGCGTCCCGCAGCAGGGTCGTCGTCTGGTTCATCGGGCCTCGTTTCACGGGGAGCGGCGTGCGCGGCGTTGCGGGGCAGGAAGGGCAGTTCGGCGACGGTGCGGAGCATGGGCGCGACGGGCGTGGCGCAGCCGACGAGGAGGTCCTCCCACAGGGCCGTCGTCCCGTCGAGGAAGCGCAGCACCCGTTCGGCGGGCACCTTGCGGAAGAGGTCGGTGAAGAAGCGGGGGCCGTCGATCCGGCCGGTGTCCAGGGCGCGGAGGACGACGGCGTCCATCGCGAGGGCCCGGCGGCGGTGCGGCGCGGGCAGCCGGGGGGCCCGTCCGTCGCGCAGGTCGGCGGCGACGGCCCGCGTCTGCCGCTGCACCGCGGAGAAGGTGTAGCCGGTCGAGGGCCGGGTGGCGCCGCCGGCCGCGCCGATGAGGTGGACGTGGGCCCCGGCCCGGCGCGGGTGGCGCGCGTCCGTCATCGGAATCACCCCCGACTCCGCGGCCCGCACCTCGAACGGCCCCAGCCGCAGCACGTCACGCGTGTAGTGCTCCAGGGCGGCGGTGTAGGCGTCGCGGGCGAGCGGGGCGCGGGAGAACTCGGTGTACTCGACGAGCGCCTCCGACGGCCCGAGCGGCAGCACGTATCCGAAGGCGAGCCCGTGGGCCGGCTGCGGGACCCGGAAGTCCATCAGCTCGACGACGTCCGGGTCGAACGCGGGCCGGGCGGTGCGCACGAACCAGCCGCGGAAGTGCTGGAGCAGCACCGTCCGGGCCGGCGGGAGCGCGGGCAGCGGACGCGAGTCGAACAGGTGCCGGCCGCGGACGGCGATGCGGCGGCCGTCGGCACCGGTGCACACGGCCTCCGCACCCCAGGGGGTGTCGCGTACCGTCTCGGCGGTCGCCGCCACGAGCCGGACACCGGGCAGGCCGGCCAGCCGGGAGCGCACGGACGCCTCGAACGCCTCCGACCGCAGCATCCGGTAGCGCAGCGCCCCCAGTTCGCCGTCGACGACACCGCCGTCGCGGCCCCGGACCCGCAGCCGCGCCCAGGACGCTGCCTCGGCCTCCGGGTGGTCGGCCGGGCCGGCCTGCCAGAAGCACCAGGTGCGGTCGCCGGGGCGCAGTGCGCGCCGCGGCGTCTCCACGACGGCGACGGAAAGCTCCCGCCGGGCGCCCGGCAGGGTGAGTGCGTGGGCGAGCGACAGACCCGCCGCCCCACCGCCGACGACCACCACGTCGACGTCGACCTCCGGCCCGCGCCCCACGCCCCGCCTCCTCCCGCCCTCATGCCCTCATGCCCTCATGCCCTCGGCCCCACTTCGCCGCGCACCGGCGCGGCGGATGCACCCCGCCCCCGCCGGCAGCCGGCCGGCCCGGACAGGCCGCGGCAGCGGGGCGCCGGGGCGCACCGCACTTGTACCGTGCCGGACCGCTGCCGCAGCGCACGCCACGCGGCACCGGCCGGCGCGGATGGCCGGCGGCGCGCGGGGCAGGCGACGGGTGTCGGGCCCGGCGTACCGGAGGTGGTGCAGATGGCTGGCGGAAGGACGTCCCTGCGGGGGCGGGTCGTCGTCGTCACCGGGGGTTCCAGCGGCATCGGGCGGGCCACCGCGCTGGCCTGTGCCCGGCGGGGGGCGTGCGTCGTGGTGGCCGCCCGCAGTGCCGAGCAGGTGGAGGAGGTCGCCGAGTCGTGCCGCCGCCGCGGCGGGCCCGCGCTCGCCGTGCCCGTCGACGTGGCCGACGAGCGTGCCGTCGCCGGTCTCGCCCGGGCCGCCGTGGAGCGGTTCGGGCGGATCGACGTGTGGGTGAACGCCGCCGCGGTCGGAATCCTGGGCCGCTTCGACCAGGTACCGGTGGCGGACGTGCGCCGGCTGCTGGACGTCAACGCCGTCGGCGCCCTGAACGGCGCCCGCGCGGCCGTCCCCGTCATGCGCCGCCAGGGCGGCGGCGTCCTCGTCGACGTCGCCTCCCTCCTCGGCGCGCCGGTCGCGGCCCCCTACATGGGCGCCTACGCCATGTCCAAGGCCGCGCTGACCACCTTCGACGACGTGCTCCGCCGCGAGCTGGCCCTGCGGGGCGACCACCGGATCGCCGTCTGCACCGTCCTGCCGACGGGCGTCGACACCCCGTTCTTCCAGAGCGCCGCCAACCACAGCGGCCGCGCCCTGCGATCCCTGCCGCCCGTCGCCACCCCCGAGCGCGTGGCCCGCGCCGTCGTGCGCGCGGTGCGCAGGCCGCGCGACCGGGTGCTGGTCGGCCCGTACGCCCGCTCGATGGCCGCCGCCCATGCGCTGGTCCCCGGCCTGCTGCGGCGGGGCATCGCCTGGCGCACCGACCGGGCCTACCTGGCGCGCACCAGGCCGCGGCTCCCGCAGCCGGGGAACCTGCACACGCCGACCGGCGCCCGCGCCGCCCTGCACGGCGGGCGCCACGGCGGCGCCCGCACCGCCGCGCGCCGGGCGGCCGCGGCCGCCGCCGCGGTGCTCGCCGTGCGCGCCGCCCTGAGCGGCCGCCGCGCCCCGAGGTGAGCACGCGGCGCCGTGTGGGCCCGCCCCCGCGGGGTAGGCGCGACGGCCACCCGCCTTCAGGAAAGGGGAGAGCCATGGCAGTCCAGCACCGGCTGGTGCAGTGCCCGCCCGACCGCGTCTGGGACGTCCTGTGCGACGGCGACCGGTACGCGGAGTGGGTCGTCGGCACGTACGACTCCCGGCAGGAGGACGACCGCTGGCCGCAGGAGGGATCCGCCCTCCGCTACCGGCTGAAGATCGGCCCGTGGACGTTCGACGGCCACACCGTCGTCCGCATCCACGAGCCGCCCCGGCGCCTCGAACTGGAGGCCAAGGCGGGCCCGCACGCCAGCGCCCGGATCGCCATCGAACTGGTGCCGTGGGGCGGCGAGACCCTCGTCGTCCTCGACGAGCACCCCTTGCGCGGCCGGGGCTGGACCTTCCACCACGCCGCCATCGACGCCGTCTCCCAGATCCGCCACCGCAGCATGCTCTCCCGCCTGGCCCGAACCTGCGAGGAGCACCCCGGGGCTGCCGCGGCGGGGGACACCGAGGCGGGGGCCGGGGCCCGTGCCTGACCCCGACGCGGTCGTCATCGGCGCCGGCCCCAACGGGCTCGTCGCCGCCAACCTCCTGGCCGACGCCGGCTGGCGGGTCGTCGTCTGCGAGGCCGCGCCCGAACCGGGCGGCGCCGTCCGCAGCGACCGGGGCCTGGACCCCTCGTACGTCCACGACCTGTTCAGCGCCTTCTATCCGCTCGCCGCCGCCTCCCCGGTCATCCGCCGCCTGCACCTGGAGCGGCACGGGCTGCGCTGGAGCCGTGCGCCCGCCGCCGTCGCCCATCCCTTCCCCGACGACCGGTGCGCCGTCCTCGGCGGCCGGGTGGAGGAGACCGCGGCGTCCCTGGAGCGCTTCGCCCCCGGCGACGGCGCCGCCTGGGAACGCATGTGCGCCATGTGGGACCTGGTCCGGGACGACCTCCTCGACTGCCTCTTCACCCCCTTCCCCCCGGCCCGCGCCGGCCTCCGCCTCGCCGCCCGCCTCCGCTACACCCGGGCCCTGCACCTGGCGCGCACCATGCTGCTGCCGGCCCGCCGGTTCGGCGAGGAGGAGTTCGACGGCGAGGGCGGCCGCCTCCTCATCGCGGGGAACGCGCTGCACGCCGACCTCGGCCCCGAATCGGCCCTCGGCGGCGGCTTCGGATGGCTGATGTGCATGCTCGGCCAGACGTACGGGTTCCCCGTGCCGCAAGGCGGCGCGCAGGCCCTCACCGGCGCCCTGGTGGGCCGGCTGGCGGCCCGCGGCGGGGTCCTGCACTGCGGGCGGGCCGTCACCGAGGTGCTCGTGCACCGCGGGCGGGCCGCCGCCGTCCGCACCGCCGACGGCACCTGCATCCGCGCCCGGCGGGCCGTCCTGGCGGACGTACCCGCGCCCCTCCTGTACGAGCGGCTGCTCGCGCCCGAGCACGTCCCCGACCGGATCCGCGCCGCGCTCCGGCGCTTCCAGTGGGACTTCGGCACCGTCAAGGTCGACTGGGCGCTCTCGCGGCCGATCCCCTGGCGGGCGGAGGGCCCGGCCACCGCCGGCACCGTCCACCTGGCCGACGGCCTGGACGAGCTGACCCTGTGGTCCGCGCAGATCGCCATGCACCGGGTGCCGAGCGACCCGTTCACCGTCCTCGGCCAGATGACGACGGCGGACGCCCGCCGCTCGCCCGCGGGCACGGAGTCGGCGTGGGCGTACACGCACGTCCCGCAGTCGGTCACCGGCGACGCGGGCGGCGACGGCATCACCGGCCGGTGGGACGAGCGCGAGAAGGAGGCGTTCGCCCGGCGGATCGAGGACCAGGTGGAGCGCTACGCGCCGGGCTTCCGCGACGCGGTCCGCGGCCGCCGGATCCTCGCCCCGCCCGACCTGGAGCGCCTCAACCCCGCCCTCGTCGGCGGCTCGGTCAACCAGGGCACGACCAGCCTGCACCAGCAGCTGGTGTTCCGGCCGCTCCCCGGCACCGGACGCCCCACCACCCCGGTCCGCGGCCTCTACCTGGCCTCGGCGACCGCGCACCCGGGCGGCGGCGTGCACGGCGCGCCCGGCGCCAACGCCGCCCGCACCGCCCTCCGCACTCCCCGCCCCCTGCGCACGCCCCGCCGACGGCCGCGCACCCCCTGACATACGGCAGGGGGCGCGCGGCCCGGCGTCGGGCCGGTGTCACAGGGTGTCGGGGTCCTTCCGCTCCAGCGGCTCCAGCGCCGGCCCCTGGAGCACCGTCCCGTCGACCGCGAAGCGGGAGCCGTGGCAGGGGCACTCCCAGGTGCGCTCGGCGTTGTTGAAGCCGACCAGGCAGCCCATGTGGGTGCACACCGCCGACACGGCGTGCAGCCGGCCCCCGTCGTCCCGGTGGACGGCGTACGGCCGGCCGCCGGACCGCACGACGGTGCCCTCGCCGGGCGCCAGCTCGGCGACGGGGCCGCGGCTGCCCTCGCCGAGGCTCCGCAGCCTGTCCTGCACCAGGTGCCGTCCCACCTCCCACTGCGCCTTCAGGTAGGCGGGGGCCTCGCGGACCACCGGGCCGATCCGGCCGGGATCGTAGAGCCCCGCCCACGGTTCGGGCGCGCCGGCGACGATCGAGGCGATGAGCCGTCCGGCGAGGACGCCGCCGGTCATGCCCCAGCCGCCGAAGCCGGTGGCCACGTACACCCGCTCGCCCGCCGCGGGCAGCGGCCCGATCAGCGGCACCGTGTCGGTCGGTGTGTTGTCCTGCGCCGCCCAGCGGTGGGTGACCTCCAGGCCGGGGAAGCGGTCCGCCGCCCAGGACGCGAGCCGCCGGTAGCGCTCGCCGACGTCCGCCTCCGAGCCCGGGGTGAAGGCCTCGCCGGTGACGATGAGCAGCCGCTCGCCGTCCCGGCCGGACGGCGCCGTCCGCACGGAGCGGGTGCCGCCCTCCCGGGTGATGTACATCCCCTGCGGGTCCGCTCCGGCGGGCACGGTGCCCGCGACGACGAGGTCGCGGTGCTGGTCGAGCCGGGTGGCCAGCAGCGCGTGGTCGAACAGCGGGTGGTGCGCGGCGACGACGACCGTGTCGGCGGTGACGGTCGCCCCCGAATCCGTGGCCAGGTGGTGCGGCGTCCCCCTGCCGAGCCCGGTGACCCGGGTGTTCTCGAAGATGCGGCCGCCGTGCGCCGCCAGGTCCTCGGCCAGCCCCCGCAGGTACGCGAGAGGGTGGAACTGGGCCTGCCCGGCGGCCCGCACCGCCCCCGCCACCGGGTACGGCAGCCCGGTCTCCGTCACGAACGACACGTCCAGGCCGGCCGCGCGGGCCGCATCCGCCTCGGCCCGCAGCTCCGCCACGCCCTCCTCCTCCGTGCAGTAGGTGTACGCGGCACGGTCTTCGAGGGAGCAGTCGATGCCCAGCGCGGCGGCCGTCTCCCGTACGTGCGCCAAGGCGGCGCTGTGGGACCGGGCGTACAGGGCGGCGGCCTCTTCGCCGCGGCTGTCCAGCAGCTTCCCGTAGACCGACGGGTGCAGGGCGGTGAGCTTGCCGGTGGTGTGCCCCGTCACCCCGCCTGCGGTCCGCAGCGCCTCCAGCACCACCACGCGGTGCCCGGTGCGGGCCAGCTCCCATGCCGTGCTCAGCCCGGCGATGCCGCTGCCGATGACGGCCACGTCCGTCTCCACCCTCCCCTCGAGGGCGGGGCGCGGCGGCAGCGGCGCGGTCTGCGTCCAGTACGAGGCCCATTCCGGAGCGGAGTCAGCGTTCATGCGCGGCGGCTGCCCCGGAACGGCCGCCGCAATCACCCCCGTCCCCGCCGGCCGGGGGTTGCACCGGGCGCGGGTGGGCAGCCGCCGACCATGAGCACCACGGAACCCGCGGACGCCGCGGCGGCCGGCCCGGCCGGGGACGGCCCGCCCGGACCGGCTGACCTGGAGGCCCTCGCCGCCTGGGTGGCCGTCCCGTCCGTGTCGTCGGACCCCGGCCGCGCCGGGGACGTACGCCGGTCCGCGCGCCTCCTGGCCGAGGAGATGCGCCGGGCGGGCGCGCCCCGGGCGGAGGTCTGGGAGACGCCCGGCCTGCCCGCCGTCTTCGGGCGCTGGCCGGCAGCCGACCGGCGGGCGCCCCGCCTGCTCGTCTACAGCCACCACGACGTCCACGCCGCCGACCCCGCCGAGTGGCGCACCACGCGGCCGTTCACGCCGCTGCTCCGCGACGGGCGCCTCCACGGGCGCGGGGCGTCCGACGCGAAGGGCCAGGTCATGGCCCACCTGTGGGCGCTCCGCGCGCACACGGCCGGCCGGTCCGCCCCGGCCGTGTCGGTGGCGTACCTGGTGGAGGGCGAGGAGGAGGTCGGCTCCGGGCACATGGCCGACCTGCTGTCCGAACACGCCGACGACCTCGCCGCCGACGTCGTGATGGTCTCGGACACCATGCTGTGGTCCCCGACCGTGCCGGCGGTCTGCGCCGCCGTCCGCGGATCGGTCACCGCCACCCTCACCGTCCGCGGCGCCGACCGCGACCTGCACAGCGGGGCGGTCTCCGGCGCCGCCGCCAACGCGCCCGTCGAGCTGTGCCGCCTGCTCGCACAGCTCCGGGACGACTCCGGCCGGGTCGCCCTGCCCGGCTTCCACGACGACGTCGCCGCCCCCGGCCCGGCCCTGCGCGCCTCCCTCGACGCCCTGCCCTTCGACCCCGGCGACTGGCTCGCCCGCACCGGCACCTTCACCGCCGACGGCGAGGACGGCTTCGCCGTGCCCGAGCGCCTGTGGACCCGGCCCGCCTTCGAGGTCGCCCGCCTCACCGCCGGCCGCACCGACACGCCGGCGCTCGGCCTCATCCCGGCCGAGGCCTCCGCCGACCTGCTGTTCCGGCTCGTCCCCGACCAGCGCGCCGACCGCGTCGAGGACCTGCTCCGCAGCTGGCTGGCCGACCGGCGGCGGCCCGGCTACCGCTACGACCTGGAGATCGCCGACACCAACTCAGACCCCTACCGCACCCCCGAGGACCATCCGGCGCTCGCCGTCCTCGACCGCGCCGTCGGCCGCGCCTACGGGGCCCCCGCCCTTCGCGTCGGCAACGGCGGCGCGGCCCCGGCCGCCCAACTCGCGCGCGCCTGCGACGCCCCTGTGCTCTTCTTCGGTACCGGACTGCCCGGCGACGGCTGGCACGGCCGCGACGAGCACGCCGACGTCCGCGCCCTCCGGCTCGGCGTCCGGGCTCTGAGAGCCTTCCTCGAGGAACTTCCGTCCGCGCTGCGGCGCACCTGAGGCCGCACCGGCCGCAGGGCCCGTCCGCCGGATCGCGGCCGGGGCCGCGGCGTCCGACACGGCACCTCGCCGCGTTCACGGGCCGCCCCAGGCGCCGCGGCCCTCCGACCCTGATCCGCCGGACAGGCCCGGGCCGCCCGTCACGCCGCGGGCGCCCAGGCGGCGTGCAGCCGCTCCTCGTACCCCAGCGCCCCGGCGAGGTCCGCGGCGAGCACCGCATAGCGCCAGGCGGACCCCTCCGCCGGCGCCCCCGCGTACAGCACGACCCCCTCGCAGCGTGCCGGGTCGTACGCGAGCCCCTCCGCCCGGAGCCGGGCCGCCGCCGCACCGAAGCGGAGGCCGGGCTCCGCCCGCACCCGGCCCGTCGCCCAGGCCCGCTTCCCGCACCCGCCCGCCGCGGCGAGGCGCGCCGCCATCGCCTGCGGCGTCGTCGTCGCGGTCCGCCGGACGTTGCTCTCCCCGGCGTACGGCACGCCGTCCGCCGACACCATCGCGTCCAGGCCGAACGGCCCGGCGTACCCGCGCTCGGCGAGGTAGCGGCCCAGCGCCCCGCCCCACTCCTCCAGCACCGCCGCCAGGCCGGCGGACGCCTCCGGCAGCGGCGCCGCATAGCCCGCGAACGCGCCCTCCACGGTGCGCATCTCACCCGTGAACAGGGTGCGCGGCCCGTCCGGGCCGGTCTCCATCTGGACGCTCACCGAGCGGGCCGCGTCGATCCGCTCCTCGACGACCCACAGCCCCCGCTCCCCGCCGACCGCGGCCAGGCCGCGCGCCGCCCACGGCACGGCCGCCGCGGACAGGAAGAGCATGCCGTGGCCGCCGGCCGACCGGTCGGGCTTGACGACCACCTCCCCGTGCGCCCGCAGCATCTCCGCCACCGCCGCGGCCACCCCGGCGCGCCGGCACACCCGGCCGTCCGGCATCCGCATCCCCAGCTCGCGGCCCGCCTCCCGGAACCCGGCCTTCGTGTTGAGCAGCCTCGTCACCTCGAGCGCCGCCTCGGCGTCGTCCGCCGTCGCGTACGGGTGCACTGGCACCCCCAGCCCGCGCGCCAGGGCCACCGCGGAGGCGTCAAGCGCGGTCGGCAGGACCGCCGCCGGCGGCCGCGCGCCCGCCGCCCCGCGGACCGCCGCGACGGCCGGATGCGGCCCGGACCGCGCGGCCGCCGCCCCGAAGGCCCCCGGATCGGCGACCACGCCCAGCGACGCCCGGGGGACGCCCGTCAGGGCGCAGGCGTACGCGAGGAACTCCTCGCCGATCTCCACCGGGGACACCAGCACGTCCCCGGGACGAAGCAGCCACACCTCGCGCGGGGCCTGCTCCGCCCAGGCGCGCAGCGCCCCGCCCTCGGCCAGGTCGACCGCCAGGTCGGAGACGAGGTTCGCGTAGTGCACCAAGGGGCCGGTCACCGCGCGCCGCCCGCCGGACACGGCCCCGGCCGAGGACTCCGCGGCGCGGCGGGGGCCGCCCTCACGAGTCCTGCCCGGCGGAGCCGGGCTCGGCCATCCGGCGGTGCATCTGCGCCTTGACGGAGTCGGGCAGCACCTTGTTGGCGAGGGCCTGCGCCTTGGTCTTCGCGGAGCCGGCGACGACCTTGTCCTTGCCCGCGAAGAGCGCGTCCAGGCCCTGCCGGGCCACCTGGGCGGCGTCGTCGTCGTCCTTGTCCTGCCGGCCGACCGCCGTGTCCTCCATGCCGGCGCGGCGGAAGAAATCGGTCTCGGTCGGGCCCGGCATCAGCGAGGTCAGGGTGACGCCCGTGTCGGCGAGTTCGTTCTGGAGCGCCTCGGTGAAGGACTGCAGGAACGACTTCGAGGCGTTGTACACGGCCTGGAACGAGCCGGGCATCGTGGCGGCGATGGACGAGGTCACCAGGACGCGGCCCCCGCCGCGGGCCTCCATGTCCCGCAGGGCCCGCTTGGCGAGGTGCACCGTCGACCGCACGTTGAGGTCGATGATCTCCAACTCGTCCGCGAGGTCGTTGCCGGTGAAGGCGCCGCCCTGCCCGACCCCCGCGTTCAGGACGACGACGTCCAGCGGGCGGCCGGAGGCGGTGGCCCTCTCGTAGAGCCCGTCGGTCTGTTCGGGGGAGCGCAGGTCGGCCACGACCGCCTCCACCTCCGTGCCCGCCGCGCGGACCTCCCGAGCCGCCTCCAGGAGCCGGGACTCGTCCTCGGCGTTGACGACGAGGTCGTAGCCCCGCTCGGCGAGCTGCCTGGCGAGTTCGAGGCCGATGCCGCTCGACGCGCCCGTGACGAGGGCGAAATGCCTGGCGTCGGTCATCCGGAACACCGCCTCTGCATCCGTGGGACTGTTTGCTCCGCGTTTGCCCCGCAATGCCGGGCCGATGCCGCGCTGGCGGCCGAATCAGGCATGCGCCCGGCCGTCGCGGACGGGGGCGGGCTGCGGGGCCGGGCGGCACGGGCCATGATGGCGGCGTGCCCGTCCACCGGAGCCCCGTCCCCCGGCGCCCCGTCCCGGCGGCCGCACCCGGCCGCCTCACCTCCGCGCCCACCCCGCGCACCGCCGTGGCGTGGCTGCCCCCGGCCGCCCTCTGGCCGGCCATCCAGGCCGTTCGCGCGGAGCACGACCCGCAGATCCGCCGCTGGCCGCCGCACGTGAACCTGCTCTTCGGCTTCGTCCCCGAGGAGGACTTCCCCGCGGCCCTGCCGCTGCTCGCCGCCGCAGCCGCCGACTGCGAGCCGTTCGACGCCCGGCTCTCCGGAGTCCGCTCTTTCCGGCACCGCGCGTACTCCACCGTGTGGCTCGACCCGGCCGCGGCCGGCACAGCGCCCTGGACCCGGCTCCGGGCCGCACTGGCGGAGCCGTTCCCCGCCTGCGCGGACCGCTTCCCCCGCTTCACCCCGCACCTGTCGCTCGGCCGCACCCGCTCCCCGCAGTCACTGGCCGCCGAGTGCGCCGCCCGGATCGGTGTGCTCCACGCCCGCGTGGACGGCATCGCGGTGCTCTCCCGCCGCGGCGACGGCCCGATGCGGACGCGCGCCGTGATCGCCCTCGGCACCGGCCCCGGTCACGCCGCGCCTGGGCCGGGAGGTCCCGGCCGGCGGTGACCGGCCCGCCGTCAGCGCAGGTCGAACCGCATCAGCACGCGCGGATGTCCGGCCAGGACGGAGGAGGTGTCCGCGCGGTGCACGAACCCGGCACGCTCGAAGTTCTTCCGCAGGCCGGCGTACGCCATCGTCAGATCGACCTTGGCACCGCCACTGTCCAGAGGGTACGCCTCGACGACCGGAGCGCCCTGCGTACGCGCGAACTCCACCGCCCCCGCGATCAGCGCGTGCGAGACTCCCTGCCCGCGGTGCCCGGGCCGCACGCGGATGCACCACAGGGACCACACGGGCAGGTCGTCGACGCGCGGGATGGTGCGGCTGCGCGCGAAGGCGGTGTCCGAGCGCGGCGCCACGGCGGCCCAGCCCACGGGGATGCCGCCGTCGTACGCGAGCACCCCCGGCGGCGGCCCCTTCCGGCAGAGGTCGGACATGTATGCGCCGCGGGCCGGACCGCGGAGCTCGTTGTTCAGCTTGGACGGGATCCGATAGCTCAGGCACCAGCAGACGTTGGCGCCGGGCGACTTCGGACCGAGCAGCGCCTTCACGTCCTCGAACACGGACGCAGGGCGGACATCGATGGCCATGTCCCCACCCTGCCACGCCGGTCGGCGCCCGGCACAGGCGGTAAGAGGCCGCGTACCGCGGGCTGTTAGGTTGGCCGTCCGCCCCGGACGTCCGTCCGGGGACCACGGCGGGGGAGACGCGGGCAGTGCGAGGCACAGGGGTGAAGGCGGTCGGAGCGGCCGTCCTGTTGGCGGGGCTGGCGGCCTGCGGGCCCGCGGAGTCGAAGGGCGCCACCGGGGCGGGGGCTTCGGAGGCCTCCGCGGCGGGGACACCCGCGCCGACCGCAGGCGCCGCCTCCGCGGCCCCGCCGGCGGGGTCCGTCGGAACGGCCGGCAGCCCGTGCACGCTGCCCGTCGCCTTCGACCTGGCGCGGGACTGGAAGCCGAAGGCCGTCACGCACGCCGATGACGAGGAGTTCGCCGCACTGTTCAAGCAGGGTGGAACGACCCTGGCATGCGAGATCGACGCCAAGCCGGCCGGGCACCTCGGCTTCCTGCGCGTCTGGGTCGCCGACGCCCCCGCCGCGGCCGGCGACGCCCGCCGCGTGCTGGAGGCCTTCATGACCGGGGAGAAGGCCAAGGGCGCACCCGCCTACGCCGACCTGCGGGCCGGCACCGGCGACGGCAGCCTGCCGGCGGTCGAGGCCCGGTACGAGACGGCGCCGCTCGACGAGCCGAAGAAGGAGCGCGCGGTGGCGGTGGTCACCCCCGGCGGCAAAGCCGTCGTGCTCCAGCTGGGCGGTTTCGACACCGCGGAGCACGACGCGATGCTGCCCGCCTACCGGCAGACCCTCCAGTCCCTCCGGCCGACCGGCTGACCCGCCCCTGCCCGCGCCCGCGAGGCGGCCTCAGGACCGCCTGCTTCCCGGGACCTTCCACCCCAGCAGCCAGGCGCCGACGCTGATGACCAGCATGTTGACGCCGATCTGCGAGGGCAGCGTGCCGAACCCCGTCTGCCGCCGGCCGAGGGCCGGCCGGAGCCCGTGGAACAGCAGGACGTCGGCCGCGAAGACGGCCGGCAGGACCACGGCCGGGTGCAGGCGGGGCCGCGGCAGGGCCTGGCCGAGCGCCACCAGGGCGATGACGGCAGGCCCGGCCGGGCCCAGCCCGTGGGGGAGGTCCGCCAGGCGGTTCCACGGCGGCGTGCCCGTCAGCAGGATCAGCGCGAAGCACCCCGCCAAGCGGACGAGACGGCCCCGCGCCGCGGGGCCCGGCCCCGTACGGCCGCCGTGGCGCCCGGCGCCGGCTCCGCGCGGCCGGGCCGCGGCGCCGGCACGGCCGGGGCGCTGCCGCCCCGGCCGAACGGCCCGACGCCCCGGGGCGCCGCCGGCCGCGGCCTCCAGCGCCGCGAGTGCCTCCTCCGCCGTCGCCCGCTGCTCCGGGTCCTTCGTCGGCAGCGCCCCGAGCGGCGGCGCCGGCGCGCCGGCCCGGACCGGCGGGCGCGGCTCCTCCGCCGCCACCGCGATGCACAGCGCGCTGAACGTCTCGGCCGCGAACGGTGCTTGCCCTCGACGGCCGTGTACAGCATCGCCCCGAGGGCCCACAGGTCGTTCGCCGGAGCTGCCGGCCGCCCGAGCAGCTGCTCGGGCGCCATGGAGGCGGGGGTGCCGGGCACGGCGCCGGTGCGGGTGAGCGCGGTGGTGGCGTCGGCCGCGTGCGCGATGCCGAAGTCCGTGATGACGCCCCGGTCCTCCGCGAGCAGCACGTTGTCCGGCTTCAGGTCGCGGTGCACGATGCCGGCGTCGTGGGCGCGGCGCAGCGCCTGGAGGACCGCCCGCCGGTCGCGGCCGCCCGGGCGACCGGCAGCGGCCCGTCCGCCTTCAGGACCGCGCCGAGGGAGCGGCCGCGCCCGTACTCCGTCACGATCACCGGCGCCCCCGCATGCTCGACCACGTCGTGCACGGTGACGTTGCCCGGGTGGTCGAGGCGGGCGCCGGCCCGGGCCTCGCGCAGGACGCGCCGTACGAGCAGGTCCCGCTAGGCCCCGTCCACGCCCGGCGGGAGCAGGAGCTCCTTCACCGCGGCCTCCCGGCCCGGCGTCTCGTCCGGCCCCCGCCACACACGGCCCATGCCGCCCTGCCCGATCACGTCGAGCAGCCGGTACCGGCCCCCGATCAGCACCCCGCCCCCCACGCTCGCGGGGCCACCCTGGTCGTCGGCTGTGCTCGGCACCGCCCCTCACGGGGTGTCCGGGGTCCTCACCACGCACAGGGCCCAGATGACGGCGCTGTACATGGCGATGGCCACGAGCGACCAGAGCGGGTAGTACGGCAGGGACAGGAAGTTGACGACGACGAGGATGCCCGCGAGGACGACCCCGCCGATCCGCGCCCACCGCGACGGCTTCATCAGTCCGAGGCCGACGGCGACCGCGAGCAGGCCGAAGATGAGGTGCAGCCATCCCCAGGCCGTCAGGTCGAACTTGAACATGTAGTTGGGCGTGCTGACGAACACTTCGTTCCGGGCGATGGCCATCAGGCCGCGGAAGAAGTCGAGGATGCCGAAGACGATCAGCATCACGGACGCGAAGACGACCAGACCGCTCGCGAAGGGGTGGTACCCCTCCCGGCCCGTCTGCGTGGTTGTCATGGCTTCGACTCCGATCGTGGGCGTTCCCCGAGGTCCCGGCACCCGTGGGAGGTGCCGGATCCGACTGTGCGGTACGGGCGGCCCGGGCGGATCACCCGCGGGAGGTGAGGCGCGCGTACCAGGCGGACGCAGCCGCCCACTGCCCCAGGGCCAGCCCGGCGACCGCCACCACGAACGCCGCGATCAGCCAGGAAAGCAGGGTGAAGACCGGGCCGAGCATGCCGAACTCCTCGTACCCGCGTCTCATCGCGACCGGCATCAGGAGTCCCGCCGCGTACGCGAAGAGGACCATCCCCGTCCCTGTGAGCACCGCTCCCGGCAGGAGCGGGATCCAACCGATCCGCGCACACAGCATCAGGTGCTGCGTCCACCACCACAGCAGGACGGACACCACCAGCGACAGCAGGAAGCCGGGCGCCGGCCCCAGGCCGAAGCCGCGGCGCAGCGGCGCCTGCACGAACAGGACCACCAGCCACACCGCGAGCCAGGCGAGCCAGCGCCACGCCACGCTGAGGATGCTCGCCTTCGGCAGCCGCCAGCACCGTTCGCACACGGCCTGCAGGGCCCGGCTCACGGCGGTCGCCGAGAGCAGCGCCACGACGATCCCGGCGGCTCCCGACGCGTCCCGCACCGAACCGCTCGCGTTGTACGCGGTGCGCACCTCCTGGAGGGTGTCGCCGCTGATGCCGAGGACCGCGCTCAGCGACTCGGACATCAGCTCCTTCATCGGCGGCGGTGCGAACGCCGCCACCACGAGGAGGAGCGGGATCGCGGCCAGGAAGGTCTGGGCGGCCAGCCGGAACGCGCTGTCCAGCGGGTTCACCTCCATGAGGCGGCCGGTGAACTGCCGCAGCCGGGCCCGCGCCGCGGCCGGCCTCATCCCGGGCGCAGGCCGGACCCGTGCCCCGTCCCGACGTGTCCGCCCGGGCCGCGGCGCGAGTCACCCGTGGCCGCCGCGAGGATGCCCAGGACGACCAGGAGGAGGACGACGATGCCGAACACGAGGG
>NZ_BMTY01000025.1:52149-110525 GCF_014649915.1 Streptomyces toxytricini
CCACCACTCCCGGTGTCGGGTAGTTCCACAGCAGCAGCGCGAGCGCGCCGCCGGCGATGACCAGGCCGGTCGTCCAGGCCCGGTGCTCCTGCAGCCAGTGGCCCGTGGAGCCGGTGCGCATGCCCAGGCGTTCGAGGGCCCGGCCGGCCGCGCCCGTGGACCGGACCCCGGCCCGGCGGACGAGCCGGGCGCCGCGCCCGGGCCCGTACAGGTAGGCGGCCAGCGCGGTCACCACGGACAGGACGAGGAGCGTGCGCGTGCTCAGCCGCAGGAAGCGTACGAACGTGTCGTACACGGCGGCCGCGGCGTCCGGCGGGAGGGTCGCCGGGGGGACCGAGTCGAGGTAGATCCGCCGGGCCACGGCCAGGCCGACGAGCAGCAGGAGCATCATCACGAACAGCCCGATGGCCGTCGCCATCAGCCACACCCGGTGCGCGGGAGCGGCCCACACGCCCAAGGCTGCCAGCACGAGCACGGCGATGGGCAGCCACACGCCGACGGTGTTCAGCAGCCGCATCGCGTCCTGGGCCTGGTTGAGCTTGTCGACCTGGAGCAGCGGCACCTGCTTGTTCACCTCGGGGATGGCGGAGGCCTTCTCGAAGCCGGACTCGACGAGGCGCTGCTTGAGCTCGTCGGTCAGCGTGCCGATGTCCAGCACGATGGTGTCCCCGCTGGCCTGGACGGCGCTCGACCCCTCACCGGTCAGCACCTTCTCCACCGCGGCCTGCGCCCGCCGGTTGGCCTCGGTCCACACCGTCTCGAACTGGTCGCTGGTCACGACCTTGGACACCACGGCGCGGACCGCGGAGGTCAGGGCGCTCCTCAGCGGGCCTTCCAGCGCTTCGGACCTCTCCACCACCACCGGCGGGGCGTCCGCCTGCTGCAAAGCACGCTGGAGGGCGTCGGTGACGGCCTTGACGTCGACGTTCGCGACGACCGCGTTCGTCAGCTTGTCGGTGACCGCGTTCTGCACGGCCGGCTCCTGCGCGAGCGGGGCGACCGTCTGCACGTACCGGTCCTGATCGGAGACCGTGTTGTGCAGCCACGCCGCGATGACGCCGACCGGCGACAGCAGCAGCGCCAGCAGGAGCAGGACCGTCGCGCCGGTGTAGCGCAGCCGCCGGTGGCGCACCGAGGCCGACTTGCGCAGCCGTTCGTACTCCGCGCGCTCCTGCGGGGTCAGCGGGCGTTCCGCGGCGGGGGTCCCGCGCTCGTCGGGGCCCGGTGCGGTGGGGTCCATGCTTCCTCCTCACTGCCGCCCGGCGCGCCGGTGATCGCAGGCGGGGAGCCCCGACCCCGGCCCGGTCGGACCTCCACCGTGCCCGCCGCGCACGGCCGCCTGCCTCACCCGTCCCAGGTGAGGCAGGCGGCGGGTGCGGCGCGGCGGGGTGCGGGGGCCCGGTCAGGGCGCGGCAGGCGCCTTTGCCGGCCTGCCGGGCCGCTCGGCGGGCAGCCGGCGGCTGAAGGGCAGGCAGACCAGGGTGATGCCGCCGACGGCGAGGATCGCCGTCTTCAGTCCGCGCAGCTGCGCCTGCGCGTACGCGTCCACGTACGCGTCGGCCTCCGCGGCGGGCACCCCGGAGTCCTCGACCGCCGTACGCACCTGGTCGGTGGACAGGAAGCCGACCCCGCGGTCGATCGCGATGCCCGTCTGCTCGCGCACCGCGTCGGAGATGGCCGGATCGTCCGCGATCTGCCGGACGAAGACGGTGGAGAGGGCGACGACGAGCACCGAGCCGATCAGGGCGGTGCCGAGCGAGGAGCCCAGGTTCTGCGCGGTGTACTGCAGGCCGCCGGCCTCGCTGCGGCGGCTCTCCGCGACGCTCGACTGCACGACGTTGCCCAACTGCGACGCCAGCAGGCCCATGCCGACGCCGAGCAGGGCCATCGCGCCGGCGAAGGACGCGTCGTCGAGCTCCGGCCGGATCGCCGCGAGCAGCCACACCACGGCGGCGAGCAGGACGGCGAGGGCGGCCCTCACCACGGTGCGCGGGGAGGCCACCCGGCCCAGCAGCGGGCCGCTCATCGCGGAAAGGAACATCATGACGGACACCGGCAGCAGCCGCAGGCCCGTCTCGAAGGCGTTGAGCCCCTGCACGATCTGCAGGTACAGCGGAATGACGAAGAACAGGCCGAGCAGGACGAGGTTCTGACCCAGCAGCATCGCGAGCCCCGCCCGCAGCGGCGCCACGCCGAACAGGGAGAAGTCGACGAGCGCGTCCCGGCCGCGGGCCTCGCGCCGCCGCTCCCACACCCGGAACAGCCACAGCAGGACGCCGCCGGCGGCGACGACGAAGAGCGTGGGGGAGAAGCCGAGGACGGTGAACGGCGCGTCGCGCGGCTCCACCCACCCCCACGTCCCGCTCTGCAGGATGCCCAGCACCACCCCGCCCAGCCCGAGCGCCGACAGGACCGCGCCCACCCCGTCCAGGCGGGGCGGCCGGGCGGGCCGCGGCGGCTCCTCCACCCACCGCACCACGCACAGCATCGCGACGACGATCACCACCTCGCCCGCGAAGACGACGCGCCACGTCAGGTACGTCGTCACCCATCCGCCCAGCAGCGGGCCGATCGCGATGCCCGCCCCGGCCAGCCCGCCGATCACCCCGTACGCCACGGCCCGGTCGCGGCCCTGGTAGGCGCCCGCCACGAGGGCCGCCAGGGCGGGGAGGACCAGGGCGGCGCCCAAGCCCTCGACCACCGACCAGCCGATCGTCAGGACCCACAGCTCGGGCGAGACCGCCGTGAGGGCCGAGCCCACCGCGTACACGCACAGCCCCACCGTGAAGGCCCGGCGGCGGCCGATCATGTCGCCGACCTTCCCGCCCGTGATCATCCACGCCGCCATCACCAGCGTGTACAGGGTGATCACGGCCTGGATGGCGGTGACGTCGGTGTCGAAGTCCTCCACGAGCGCGCTGATGGAGACGTTCATGACCGAGGTGTCCAGCACCATCAGGAACTGCGCGGTTCCCAGCACCAGCAGAGCCCGCCATCGCCGCACTGCGCACCTCCTGGCCCGGGGCCACCCCCGGGAGCATGACGGCCACCCTGCCCACACGGTACGGACCCCCCGGGCGCGGGCTGCGCATTTGCCGGCGCATGTCGCCCGGCGGGCTCCGCCGGCGCCGGACGGCATCACGCGGGCGACGGGTCCCCCGGGGGGCGGGATCCCGCGTACGGGCCGCCGCGGGCCGGGCCGGGCGATACCGTAAGGGGGCCAGCCAGTTGAACTCCCAGGAGCTCCCGATGAGCGAACAGCCGGCCCCCGCCGCCCGGCAGCAGCTGGATCCCGCGGCCGCCGACGCGGTGCGCGCGTACGCCGCCCGCACCCGGGCCGGCGCCGACCGGTTCGCCGCCGCCCTGGAGGACATCGCCGCCAACGGGCTCCCCGCGCCGGAGGACTGCACGCCCTGGGAGGACCTCCGCGAGGCCCACCTGGCCCGCCTCGCCGCCCAGCGGCCGGCGGTCGCCTGACCCGGCGGCCCGGGGTCACCGCTTCAGGTAGGCGAGCACCGCCAGCACCCTGCGGTTGTCGTCCGCCGACGGCCCGATGCCCAGCTTCGCGAAGATGCCCGCGGTGTGCTTGGCGACCGCGCTCTCGCTGATGTGCAGGGCGCTCGCTATCGCCGCGTTCGACCTGCCCGCCGCCATCAGCTCCAGGACGTCCCGCTCCCGCCCCGTCAGACTGTCGGTCGTCCCCCGGGCCTCGCCGCGCGACAGCAGCCGCGAGATCACCTGCGGGTCCATCACCGTGCCGCCCGCGGCGACGCGGCGCACCGCGTCGACGAACTGCGCGGTGTCGGTGACCCGGTCCTTCAGCAGGTACCCGACGATGTCCACACGTGTTCTTCGCATGCCCCCGACGATCCCGCCCGGCGGGCGCGGGGGCACTGGTCCGGGATACCGGACCGGGGTGTACCCGGATACACGACGGCCGGCCGGCGGGCGGGTGTCACGGGTTGCGGCCGCGTCCGTCCCGTGGGGCGAAGACCGCGAGGGCGTCGGCGTCGGTCGCGCGGGCGTTCAGGAAGTAGTCGGCCCACTCGGCGATGTCGGGGTAGGACGATTCCCGGCCGAGCCGGGCGGCTGCCGCCCCGAGGTCGAAGTGCGTGGTGCGGAGTGCGACCCCCGGGCCGAGGAGGGCCCAGTGCGCGCCGCTTCGCCCGTAGGGCATGCCGACGCTGCCGGGGTTGACGACGAGTCGGCCGTGGGCGAGGCGGACGAACGGCATGTGGGTGTGGCCGCAGACCACGGTCCCGATGCCGGTGTCCAGCCCGTCGAAGACCTCCTTCCAGCGGTCGAGGCGGGAGTCGACCAGGACGACCTCCTCGTCGTCGCGGGGAGTGGCATGGCAGAACAGCACCTCTCCCAGGCCGTTGACGGACAGGGAGAGCGAGCGCGGGAGCGAGGCGAGGCGGTCGAGATGGTCCTCGCGGAGTTGTTCGGCTGCCCAGGGGGCGATCGGATCGGGGATCGTGTCGCGCCGTCCCCGGCGGTACTCGACGAGTTCCCGGTCGGCGTTGCCGCTGACCCAGGCCACGCGGTCGCCGAGGCCGGCCAGCAGGTCGAGGACCGGGGCCGGTTGCGGGCCGGCGGCGATGTCGCCGGTGAGCACGATGCGGTCGGCGGTGGCGACGTCCGGTTCGGCGAGCACCGCCTCCAGGGCGGGCAGGACGCCGTGGATGTCGGACAGGACGGCCACTCGGTTCGGCATGGTCACCACCGTGGGGCCACCACGGCCGATCGGCGCGGCCTTTCGCCCGGAGCGTACTCCGGGGCTGCCCTCCGGGAGACGGCGTGTGTGGCCAGCGGGCTCCGCGGATGGCCGGGGGCCCGCCGTTCAGCCCCCGTCCGAGGGCAGCCAGCAGCCGTGCAGGCCCAGCGGGACCCGTACGGGGACCCGGGCCCGGGCCACCGGCCCCGACTCCGGGTCCTCGGCCGCGAAGACGAGGAACCAGCTCGTGCCTTCGGTGCGGTCGGTGGCGAAGGTCAGCCAGTACCCGTGCTCCTCGGACCCGCTGCCCGGCTCGGGCGCGAAGACGGGCTCGCCGACCGCGAGGTCGCCCGCCGGCCACACCCGCGAGGCGCCGGTGGCGGTGTCGTACCAGCGCACCGCGTCGTACTCGCCGGGCAGCAGGTCCGCCCGGCCCGTCCCGGTGGCGAACGGGGCGCGGCGGTGGGGCCGGCCGAGGAGCCGGTCGTCGATGCGCGGGAACTCCACCCGGCAGTCGTCCAGCAGCGTGCGGGACATGGTGCCGGAGGCCGGGTCGATGCGGGCGCGGGCCGGCCCGCCGGTCACCTCCCCCGCGCCGTCCCCGCTCCCTCCGCTGCCCAGCGTCAGGCGGCTCCACTCCACGTAGTCCAGGACGACCGCGGCGTCCGCCCCGCCCCCGTCGTCGTACGCGTTGACGGTGTGCCACAGCCAGAAGGCCTCGCCCTCCGCCCACCGCACCGGCCCGCCGTCCCGCGGCACCAGCGCCACGCGCGTGCCGCGCTCGGGCCGCCAGGCGAGGAAGGATCCCCCGGCCGCGGCCGCCCGCAGGTCGAAGAAGGCGGGGGCGAGGACCAGCACCACGTACCGGCCTGTCAGCGCCATGTCGTGGATCATCACCGGCTCGTCCGCGCCGTCGACGGGCGTCGGCCCGCGGGTGACGGCGCCGTCGCGGCCGATGACCGACCAGGTCAGGTACGGGGGCTCCAGGGCGTAGCAGAACACCACCATCTCGCCGGTCACGGGATCGATCTTGGGGTGGGCGGTGATCCCCGCGGGCAGGGCGCCGTCGAAGTCCTCGCGGCCGAGGGTCGCCAGCTCGGCGTCGATCCGGTACGGGCACGCCGACTCGGCGAGGGCCAGCATCCGCCCCGCGTGCCGGACGACATTGATGTCAGGCAGGTCCTTGAAGGTGCCGGCGAGCAGCGGACCGACTTGGTCCGCGTCCGGCGTGACCATTGATTCGAGCCCGCCCCACAGGGCCCGCCCGGCCTTCTCCTCGGCCGCCATCGCCGGGGTGTGGACGAAGCGGTTGCGGTAGCGGGCGCGGCCGCCGGTGAGCCGGACGCCGTGCACCATGCCGTCGCCGTCGACCGGGTACAGGTACGAGCCGATCGGTGTGAAGCGCGGATTGGGCCCGTTGCGCAGGTACATGCCGTCGAGGCCGTCCGGGATCCGGCCGATCACCTCCAGCTCCTCGACGTCGACCTCCTCGCTGACGGGGGCGAAAGGGCCCAGCAGGTGGGGGACGCGGGTGGGGTCGAAGCGGGGCGGCGACTGCGTGTTCACGGGTACCTCCGGCCTCGCCCGCGGCGCCGGCGCGGTCGGGGGGCAAGGCATCCCGCCGGTCCGCGGACGCGTGTGTCGCCTTCCAGTCAAACGCGGACCGCCCGGGCGTGCCAGGCGCACGAGGCCGCAGCCGCGCGGACGCCGGCGCCGTGCCCGATATGGAAGTGCGGGCTCGCCGCCCCGTCTGTGATCATCGAGTCCGCGCGGCCGCGAACCGGCCGCGGCACGATTCGTCCGCACACCGCGCCGACGGGCGCACCCCGGGAGACCGCATGCCGTTCCGCTGCGCCACCGAATCCGACCTCGACCGCGTCGCCGCGGTGACCGTCGGGGACCCCGTCGGCTCGGTGGCCGCCGACCGCTACCGCGCCGAGCTCGCGCAGCGCATGTACCGGCCCGAATGGTCCTGGATCGCCGAGGACGGCGACCGCATCGTCGGTCGGGCCCTGTGGTGGGGGCGGCCCGACAGCGAACATCCCATAGCCCTGGACTGCCTGCACGTGGACGACGCCGTACCGGACCGGGCGGCCCTCGCGGCCGGCCTGCTCGCGGCGGCCCTGGACGCGTTCGCGGCCCAGGGCGCACGAAAGCCCCCGCTCTACAACCTGACGCTGCCCGCCGACTGGCGCGACCGGCCGGACGTCACCGCCGCCGTGTCCTGGCGGAGGGCCGCCGCGCTCGCCGCAGGCCTGACCGACGAGGTGGAGCGGCTGCGCCTCGAATGGACTCCGCAGAGCGGGCTGCCGGCGCCCGCCGGGCGGCTGGTCTTCCACGAGGGGTCCGACGAGGAGTTCCTGGACGCCTTCCGGCGCGTCGCCGAGGGCAGCCTGGACGAGGAGACCCGCCGCGGCCTCGCGCGCGACGGGGCCGAGGCGACCGCGCGCGGCGACATGGAGTTCTACCTGTCCTGCCCCGGGGAGCGCTCGTGGTGGCGCCTGGCCCGGACCCCCGGCGGCGAGCTCGTCGGGCTCGCCCTGCCGTCCGCGACCCCGTACCACCGCAACGTCGGCTACCTCGGCGTCGTGCCGGAGATGCGCGGCCGGGGCCACGTGGACGAGATCCTCGCCTGGATCACCCTGTTCCAGGCCGAGGCCGGAGCGGAGCGCATCACGGCCACCACGGACACCGGGAACACGCCCATGGCGGCCGCCTTCGCCCGCGCCGGATACCGCACGGCGGAGATCCGCCTGGTCCACTCGGCGCCGGCCGGCTGACCCGCGCCGCACGCGCGCCCGCCGACCGCCGTCACAGCCGCCGTCACGGCCCGGTCAGGAGCTGCGGCGACAAGTCCTCGGGGCTCGCCGGCCTCAGCCGGCCCCGCCGCCGGCGATCTGCTCCTGGGTGATCACCTGGATCTCTCCGGTCGCGTCGTTCCGGATCCGGTACACCGCGTGCGGGCCCTCGTCCCGCACCTCCTGGATCCGCCCCCGCTGCGGCTCCTCGCGGCCGTCGCGGTAGACGACGCGGTCGTTCGCGGTGTACGGCATGGCTTCCTCCGGCAGTACGGGAGACATCGGGCCGCTGCAGGCGCGCCTACCCGCCCGGCCCCGGAGCACGCGCCGCCCGGGCCGCCCCGTTTCGCCCGGAAGGACCGGGCAAGACGCGAGAGGAGCCCACCCGGCCGCACCGCCGCGGAGAAGGGCCCCCGCGTCCACGACCACGGGAGGAACCATGGACCATTCGCGTGCCCCGGTACTGGAAGCCCTCGAGGAGTTCCGGCGGCGCGGGGACGTCGTGTACGGCCCGCCCGGCCACAAACAGGGCCGGGGCACCGACCCCCGGGTCGCCGAGGCGCTCGGCCTCGGCCTGTTCCGCTCCGACGTCCTCCTCCTGAACGGCCTCGACGACCGGCGCCAGTCCCGCGGCGTCCTCGACCAGGCGCAGGAGCTGATGGCCGACGCCGTCGGCGCCGAGCACGCCTTCTTCTCCACCTGCGGCAGCTCCCTGTCCGTGAAGACGGCCATGCTGGCCGCCGCCGGCCCCGGTGAGAAGCTCCTGCTCTCCCGGAACGCCCACAAGTCGGTGATCTCGGCCGTCGTCATCAACGGCGTCGAGCCGATCTGGGTCCACCCGAAGTTCGACACGGAACGCCACCTCGCGCACCCGCCCGAGGCGGACGACGTCCGCCGCCGTCTCAAGGAGCACCCCGACGCCAAGGGCATGCTGCTCATCACCCCCACCGACTGGGGCACCTGCGCCGACATCGACGCCGTCGCCCGCGTCTGCCACGACGCCGACGTCCCGCTCATCGTCGACGAGGCCTGGGGCGCCCACCTGCCCTTCCACCCCGACCTGCCGCCGTGGGGCATGGACCACGGGGCGGACCTGGTCGTCACCAGCGTCCACAAGATGGGCGGCGCCATCGAGCAGAGCTCCGTCTTCCACCTCCAGTACGACCGGATCTCCCCCGAGGTCCTGGCCCAGCGGGAGGACCTCCTGGCGACCACCAGCGCCTCCACCCTCGTCTACGCAACCCTGGACGGCTGGCGGCGCCAGATGGCCGAGCAGGGGCACGACCTGCTCGAAGCGGCCCTGCACCGCGTGCGGCGGATCCGCGCCGCCGTCCGCGACATCCCCGGGCTGCGGCTCATGGACCGCGAGGTCGTCGACGAGGGCCTCGCCGCCGGATTCGACCCCCTCAAGCTCGTCATCGACGTCCGCGCCCTGGGCATCAGCGGCATGCAGGCCGCCGAATGGCTGCGCGCCCACCGGCACGTCGACGTGGGCGGCTCCGACACCTGCCGGATCAGCGCGTCGATCACCCACGCCGACGACGACGCCACCGAGGAGACCCTGCTCGCCGCGCTCCGGTCCCTGTCCGACCACGCGGACTCCCTCGACCGGCAGCCGCCCGTCCACCTGCCCGCCCCCTCCGACCTGGAGCTGGAACAGGCCATGCTCCCGAGGGACGCGTTCTTCGCCCCGGCGGAGCACGTCCCCGCCGAACGGGCCGCGGGGCGGATCGCCGCCGAGCTCCTCAGCCCGTACCCGCCGGGCGTCCCCGCCGTCGCCCCCGGCGAGGTGATCACCGAGGAGATCGTCGACTACCTGCGCAGCGGCGTCGCACACGGCGTCGTCGTCCCGGACGCCGCCGACTCCTCCCTGCGCACGCTGCGTGTCGTCGCGGACACCCGGGAGGCCCGGTAGAGCGCCCCCCGGAGAGGCCTCCGGCGCCCCCGCAGGCGCCGGACGTGGCGAAATCCGACCCCTTCCGCAAGGAAATCCGGAGCCGGACCGCTTACGCGCGCGGATGCGGGGCAGTGGCGCGGAAAGCGTCCGCCGTCAGCAGAAAGGGCCTCACCATGCTTCGCTCTGCAGCAGTTGCCGAGTCCGTCCGCCCGGCCGACCTCGACGAGGCGGTACGGGGAGCGGACCCGGGAGCCGGTGGAGCCGCCGGCTCCCTCGACCTGCTGCCGCCCCACACCCCGCCGCGCGAGATGGCCCCGGCCGATGCGCGCGAGCTGTCGAAGCTCTTCCTCGTCCGGCTCCGCTCGCTGGAGGAGGGCACCAGCGAGTACCAGTACGTGCGCGGCACCCTCATCGAGATGAACATCTCCCTGGTGCACTACGCCGCGCGCAGGTTCCGCAACCGCACCGGCCAGGGCCGGGTGGAGCTGGACGACATCGTGCAGGTCGGCACCATCGGGCTCATCAAGGCGATCGACCGGTTCGACCCGGACCGGGGGGTCGAGTTCACGACGCTCGCCCTGCCGTTCATCGTGGGCGAGATCAAGCGGTACTTCCGCGACGCCACCTGGGCCGTGCACGTGCCGCGGCGGCTCCAGGAGCTGCGCACCGACATCGCCAAGAGCCAGGAGGCGCTCTCGGACCTCCTCGGCCGCTCCCCGACGGTCGCCGAGATCGCCGGCGACCTCGGCATCGGCGAGGAAGAGGTGATCGAGGGCATGGTCGCGGCCAACGGCTACACCTCGGAGTCCCTCGACGCCGCCGCGGATTCCGAGGCGCAGCCCGGATCCGCCCGCCCGGGCCGCCGCACCCTCGCCGACACGCTCGGCGAGACCGACCCCGCCATGGAGCTGTTCGAGGACTTCACGACCCTCGCCCCGCTCCTCGCCCGCCTGGACGACCGCGACCGCCGCATCCTGGCCATGCGGTTCGGGAGCGAGATGACCCAGGCCGCGATCGGCGCCGAGCTCGGCATATCGCAGATGCAGGTCTCCCGCCTGCTCTCGCGGATCCTCACCCGCCTGCGGGAAGGCATGCTCGCCTCCTGACCGCCCCCGCGGGCACCTCCCAGCGCACCGGCGCGGTACACGGCGTACCGCGCCGGTGCGCGTTGGCCTCCGGGCCCGTCGGGCGGCGCCGCGAACCGGCCGGAAGATGCGCGGACATGCGAAAGGGCCGACGGGCGGAGTGCGCCCACCGGCCCGCCGCGTCCGCGGCAGCGTGCTCGTACGGTCTGACTTCCTACAGGGCTCAGCGGCGGCCGGGCGCCAGCCGGGCGACGTCGAACTCCGCCCAGATCGTCTTGCCCATGCCGTGCCGTTCGGCGCCCCAGCGGTCGGAGGTCCGCTGGACTATGAACAGCCCGTGCCCGCCGGGCAGGGCCGGCTGGTGCGGGCGCCGCGGCGCCGGCAGTGTCGGATCGCCGTCGCTGACCTCGACCCGCAGCCTCGACTGCGTGGCGTCCAGGACGAGTTCCAGCGGCCCGCCTGCGTGCAGCATGGCGTTGGCGACGAGTTCGGCCACGACGAGGACGATGTCCTCCACGACTCCCTGGTCCACCCCGTACGAGGTGTCGGACCACGACCAGTCGTCGAGGGCCTGCGAGGTGAACCCGCGGGCGCGCGCCACGGGCTTGGGCAGTCCGGCCAGCGGCATGCGGCGCCGCTGGCCGCCGGGTGGCAACATGCTCTCCTCGGGGCGGCCGTCGTCAAGGGTGCCCGGGCTGGTCGTCATGTGCGGGTACCCCTCCGAATCAGGCGTGCCGTGGTGGCCGTGTTTGCGGTTCGTCCGGTCGGATGCCCCGGCCCGCACGGATTATGCCCCTCGGGTGCGCGTGCGAACGGGCCGGTCATACCGCGAGGGCCGCGTCGACCGAGTCGTGGATGGAGAAGACGGCTCGCGCGCCGGTCAGTTCGAGGACACGCATGACCGTCGGGGCGACCGCGGCGAGGCGGAAGTCAATGCCCGCCTCCAGGGCCGCCGAGCGTGTCCTGAGCAGCAGGTTCAGGCCGGACGAGTCGCAGAACCCGACCTCTTCGAGGTCGACCACGAGGACGGGCGGCCCTTGTCCGAGCAGCCCCGACAGCGACTCCTGCGCGGGTGCGAGCGTCTCGATGTCGAGGTCCCCTGCCACACGGCAGACCGCTTGGCGGCCCTGTGTGTGGCGGACCTGCACCGTCAGCGGTGCCTCCTGCGGGTGTCCGGTCGTCATACCGGCTCCCTGCTCGTTCTCGGCTGGCATGGGTGTCGTTCCTCCAGAGAGTGCCCCTCGACTTTACGCAAGCCGCCCCCGCACGGCCAAGCCCCGGCCGCAGTCGGCGGGCGGCGGGGGGCGTCACGGGGCGCGGCCATACGGGTTCCTCCGGCGGGACGGTGGGCGGTCCGCCCCCGGATACCCCCGAACGGGCGAACGATGCGCGTCCGCGGCGGGAAATTCGGCGAAGAGGTGAACATCACGGGGCGTCCGGCCGTTCGCCGTCCTCCCGCTCCCGGACGAACACCCCGACGAGGCACGTGTCGTCGTCGGTGTCCGCGCGGCTGTAGCGCAGCAGGTGGTCCAGGTGGGCCTCCAGGTCCGTGGGGCCGCCTTCCCCGCTGCCGGCCTTCTCCGACAGCGAGATCAGATTGGTCAGCGACGCCTGCAGCGACTGGTCGCGGCGCTCGATCAGCCCGTCCGTGTACAGGACGAGCAGGTCGCCGGGGTGCAGGTGGATCTCGGTCTCCTCGTAGTCGGCCTGGTCCAGGACGCCCAGGAGGATCCCGCCGATTTGCGGCAGCGTCTCCGCCTGGCCGCCGCGCAGCAGGACGGGCGGCAGGTGGCCGGCGCGCGCCCAGCGCAGCCGCCGCGTGGCCGGGTCGTACAGCCCGCACACCGCGGTGGCGGTGAGGTTCTCGGTCAGCTGGTGGGTGATGCTGTTGAGCCACGTCAGCAGCTGCGCGGGGCCGGCCCCCGTGGCGGCGAGCCCGCGCAGGGCGTTCCGCAGGGCCACCATGCCCGTCGCGGCCTCGATGCCGTGCCCGGCCACGTCCCCCACGCACAGCAGGACCTCCCCCGACGGCAGGGTGAGCGTGTCGTACCAGTCGCCGCCGACGAGGTGGTCCTTCTCGGCGGGCCGGTAGCGGACGGCGACGTGCAGGTCGTCCAGGTGCACAGGGCCGCGGACCGGCGGCATGATGGCCTGCTGGAGCTGGCGGGCGAGGCGGCTGCGCTCGGCGGCCTCCTGCTCCGTCTGCGCGAGCTGGTCGCGGGTGGCCGCCAGGGCCACCTCGGTCCAGTGCTGGGCGGAGATGTCCTGGTAGGCGCCGCGGACGACGCTGAGCCGGCTGCCGGGGTCGTGGACGGGCTCGGCGACCACCCGGATGTGGCGGGCGACGCCGTCGGGGCGCAGGAGGCGGAACGCCGTCGAGGCCGGCCGCCGGTGGTGCAGCAGGGTCCGCAGGAAGCGGCCGATGGTGTGCCGGTCGTCGGGATGGGCGTGGTCGGCGAGCTGCTCCAGGGGGATGGGCAGCGCGGTGGGCGGCAGGCCGTGCAGCTCGTACACCGCCTCGTTCCAGGCGATCTGCCGGGTGTGCAGGTTCTCCTCGAAGCCGCCGATGCGGCCGAGCCGCTGGGCGTGCTGGAGCAGCCGGGCGACGCGCGGCGTTCCGTCGTCGAGGCGCCACACCACCATGAGGTGGCTGCCGTGCCGGCTGATGCTGACCTTGGCGCGGGTGCTCAGCGGCACCCCGTCGACCATCGCGGAGAGCGTCATGCCGCCGGTGCGGAAGGGCTCCCCGGTGACGAAGACGTGCTCGGCGGCCTCCATCAGCCCGCCTGCCTCCGCGGCGAGCGGGTACGCCTCCAGCAGCCGCGAGCCGACGATGGCGCTCGTGGGCCGCCCGGCGAAGTCCACGAACGCGGGATTGGCGTGCCGGATCGTGAACTGCAGCGGCACCTCGCCGCCTTCGGGCGACATCTGCAGGACCAGGCAGGGGTCCAGCAGGCCGTCGGCGAGGGCCCGTACCCCGTCGAGCTGCGCATCGTGGGGCTCGGGGCCCGTGGGCCGGCCGCTGTCCGCCCATGTCTCCAGGGTCGCGGCACACAGCTCGGCCAGCGCCTCGAACTGCCGCTGGAGGGGCTGGGACTGCTTGGGCAGCCGGTCGTTCCAGCACACCTCCAGTACGCCCGTGAGGCGCCCGCCGATGCCCGCCGGGACGGCGAGGCGGCCGCCGCCGATCGCGTGCTGGCCGATGGAGGGCAGCCCGGCGTCCGCGAGCGCCGGATACGCGACGGCGGCCCGCCGGTCGAGGGCGCGGCGGGCCGGGGTCGGCACGCCCGGCGGGACATGCCGCCAGCGGTGGGCCTCCTCGGCGCCGAACCCGGCGCTGCCGGCGAGCGACAGGGACTGGTCGGGGTGGGCGGCCCACACGGCGACCGCGACGGCGCCCAGGGGCCGCAGCGCGTGCTCCAGCATCGAGCGGGCGACCGCCTCGGTGTCCCTCTCGGCGAGGGCGTGCGCCTCGGCGCTGCGCAGGCGCACGCCGACGGAGTCCGCGGCCGGCGCCGCGGCCGAGGTCGTGACGAAGTCCCGGGCTATCGCCGAGATCCGGTCCGAGGCCGCCTGGTTGACCAGGTCCGCGGCGAGGACGAGCTGCGTGACGCCGGCCTTCTCGGCGAGGTCCGCCAGCTGCGCCGAGGCCTCGGTGGGCCCGCAGTGCAGCCGCTCGACGAGCACGCCGACGGCCATCTCGACGAGCGCCCGCCCGGCGGCGTCCGCGTGCGCCTGCTCCAGTTCCCGCCGCAGCCTCTCGACGGTCGTCGCCAGGCGGCCGACGGCACTGCCGACGGCGTGCTCCCCGGCCTCCGCCCCGGCGGGGGCCGGGGCGGAGACGGCGGCCGGCGCGCTGTCGCGCTGCGCCCCGATCCGGATCGCGCCGGGGTCGGGCGAGGTCCCGGCGAGGCCGGTGCCGTCTCGAGGGTCCTGGGGGTGGTGCACTGCTCGTCTCCTCGCGGTCCTTCGGTTGCTGTCGGCCGGCCCGGCGTCAGGAAGCCAGGTGCCGCTTGATCCGGCTGATCAGCTCGCCGGCGTCGACCGGCTTGGTGACGTAGTCGCTTGCGCCCGAGGCGATGCTCTTCTCCCGGTCGCCGATCATGGCCTTGGCGGTCACGGCGATGATCGGCAGCCCGCTGTGCTCGGGCATGGCGCGGATCGCGGAGGTGGCGGCGTACCCGTCCATCTCCGGCATCATCACGTCCATCAGGATGACGTCGATGCCCGGGTGCGTGCCGAGCGCGTCCAGGGCGGCCCGGCCGTTCTCCGCCTGGAGCACCCGCATGCCGTGCAGTTCCAGGATCCCGGTGATCGCGTACAGGTTGCGGTCGTCGTCGTCCACGACGAGCGCCGTACGGCCGGCCAGCGAGGGGTCGACCTCGGGGTCCCAGGGCGAGCCGGGGTCCGTACGGTGGGCGAGCGGCAGGACGTCGCCGGGCCGGTCCGCGCCCATGTGCAGGGCGATGCGCTCGCGCAGCTCGTCCAGCCCCGTGATCAGCTCGAGGAGGCCGGAGCCGCCCCGCTCCCGCAGCAGCCGGGCGTCGTGCGCCGCGGTGCCCCGGCTGCTGTGGGCCAGCACCGGGACGCCCTGCAGCGCCGGGTCCCGCTCCATCTCCTCCAGCAGGCCGACGGCCGCCCCGTCGGGCAGGTCCAGTTCGAGGACGACGCAGTGGCAGGGGCTGGTGGCCAGGGTGGCCGCAGCCTCCTGCGCACCGACCGTGGTGATGATCTCCACCTCCCGGCGGCCCGCCGCGTCCGCGTGGTGCGGCAGGTCCCCGACGGCGTTCTCCGCGACCAGCGACAGCAGCCCCTTGGGGCGCGCCTCGACCACGAGGAGGCGGCGCGGCTGCAGCGGCGCCGGCGCGGAGGCGGGGTCGGCCGCGGCCCGGCCCGCCTCCAGGGCGTCCTGCTCCGGGCGGCTCTCCAGCTCCCGGGGGGCTCCCGCGTCCGCCGCGGCGACCACCGCGAAGTCGGGCTGCGCGACCGGCAGGTAGAGAGTGAAGGTGCTGCCCTTGCCCAGGGTGCTCTCGGCTGTGATCGCCCCGCCGAGGAGGTAGGCGATCTCGCGGCTGATGGACAGCCCGAGGCCCGTCCCGCCGTACTTGCGGCTCGTCGTCCCGTCGGCCTGCTGGAAGGCGCCGAAGACGGTCTCCAGGTGCTGCGGGGCGATGCCGATGCCGGTGTCCGTCACGTGGAACGCGAGGACGGGGCCGCCGCCGCGGCGCACGATCTCCGGGATGCGCGCCTCGTCGGCCGGCTCGATGTGCAGCCCGACGCTGCCCTGCTCGGTGAACTTCACCGCGTTCGACAGCAGGTTGCGCAGGATCTGGCGGAGCCGGTAGTCGTCGGTGACCAGTTCGGACGGCACCTCGGGGGAGGTGTGCACGGTGAACGACAGGCTCTTCTGGCCGGTCATCGGCCGGAAGGTCGCCTCGACGTAGTCGAGCAGCCGGGCGAGGGAGACCGTCTCGGGGGTGAGGTCCATCTTCCCCGCCTCCACCTTCGACAGGTCGAGGATGTCGTTGATCAGCTGGAGCAGGTCGGAGCCCGCGGAGTGGATGATGCCGGCGTACTCCACCTGCTTGGCCGTCAGGTTCCGCGTCGGGTTCTGGGCCAGCAGCTGCGCCAGGATCAGCAGGCTGTTCAGCGGAGTGCGCAGCTCGTGGCTCATGTTGGCCAGGAACTCCGACTTGTACGTGGAGGCCAGCGACAGCTGGTGTGCCCGCTCCTCCAGCTCCTGGCGGGCCTGCTCGATCTCCAGGTTCTTCGTCTCGATGTCGCGGTTCTGCGCCGCGAGCAGCTCCGCCTTCTCCTCCAACTCGGCGTTGGAGGCTTGGAGTTCCTCCTGCCGGGCCTGGAGCTCCTGCGAGCGGACCTGCAGTTCGGCCGTCAGCCGCTGGGACTCGCCGAGGAGCTCGTCCGTCCGGGCGTTCGCGATGATCGTGTTGACGTTCACCCCGATCGCCTCCATCAGCTGGTTCAGGAAGTCGCGGTGGACCTGCGTGAACGGCCGCACCGAGGCCAGCTCGATCACGCCGAGCACCTGGCCCTCGACCACGATCGGCAGCACCACCAGCGACAGCGCCTCCGTCTGCCCGAGCCCCGAGGACACGGCGAGGTAACCCGCCGGGAGGGCGTCGACCGCGATCGGGCGCTTGCTGCGGGCGGCCTGCCCGACGAAGGACTCGCCGAGGCGGAACCGCGTCGGCCGGGAGCCGTCGGGGAAGGCGTACGAGCCGACGAGCTGCAGGACCGTGCCCTCCCGGCTCTCCTCGGCCAGGTAGAACGCGCCGCACTGCGCCGACACCAGCGGCGTCAGCTCGTCCATGATCGACTCGGCGACGAGCTTCAGGTCGCGCTGCCCCTGCAGCAGGGCGGAGATGCGGGCCAGGTTGGTCTTCAGCCAGTCCTGCTCCTCGTTGGCGCGGGTGGTCTCGCGCAGGGACTCCACCATGAAGTTGATGTTGTCCTTGAGGTCGGCGACCTCGCCCGAGGCGTCGACGGTGATGGAGCGGGTCAGGTCGCCCGCCGCGACGGCGCTCGTGACCTCGGCGATGGCGCGGACCTGGCGGGTCAGGTTCCCGGCCAGCTCGTTCACGTTCTCGGTGAGCCGCTTCCACGTGCCCGAGACGCCCTCCACCTCGGCCTGGCCGCCGAGCCGCCCCTCGCTGCCGACCTCGCGTGCGACGCGCGTCACCTCGGCGGCGAACGAGCTGAGCTGGTCCACCATCGTGTTGATGGTGGTCTTGAGCTCCAGGATCTCCCCGCGGGCGTCGACGTCGATCTTCCGGGTGAGGTCGCCGTTCGCGACGGCCGTCGTGACCTGGGCGATGTTGCGCACCTGGCTGGTCAGGTTGTGCGCCATGAAGTTGACGTTGTCGGTGAGGTCCTTCCAGGTCCCCGCCACGTTCGGCACGCGCGCCTGGCCGCCGAGGATGCCCTCCGTGCCGACCTCGCGTGCGACGCGCGTCACCTCGTCCGCGAACGCGGACAGGGTGTCGACCATGGTGTTGATGACGCCCGCGAGGGCCGCCACCTCGCCCTTGGCCTCCACGGTGATCTTCTGCGACAGGTCGCCCTTGGCGACCGCCGTCGCCACCTGGGCGATCGAGCGGACCTGCCCGGTCAGGTTGGAGGCCATCACGTTGACGTTGTCCGTGAGGTCCTTCCACGTGCCCGACACCCCGCGGACGGTGGCCTGGCCGCCCAGGTTGCCGGCGGTGCCGACCTCGCGTGCGACGCGCGTCACCTCGTCGGCGAACGCCGACAGCTGGTCCACCATCGTGTTGATGGTGTCCTTCAGCTCCAGGATCTCGCCGCGCGCCGTCACCGTGATCTTCTGGGACAGGTCGCCCTCGGCGACGGCCGTCGCCACCTGTGCGATGGCCCTGACCTGGCTGGTCAGGTTCCCGGCCATGAAGTTCACCGAGTCGGTCAGGTCGCGCCAGGTGCCCGAGACGCCCTGGACGTCGGCCTGGCCGCCGAGGATGCCCTCGGTGCCGACCTCGCGTGCGACGCGCGTCACCTCGCCGGCGAACGAACTGAGCTGGTCCACCATCGTGTTGACGGTGTCCTTCAGCTCCAGGATCTCGCCGCGCGCATCGACGGTGATCTTCTGGGAGAGGTCGCCCTTCGCGACGGCAGTCGCGACCTGTGCGATGTCGCGGACCTGCGTGGTGAGGTTTCCCGCCATCGCGTTGACGGAATCGGTGAGGTCCTCCCACGTGCCCGACACGCCCGGCACCTGCGCCTGCCCGCCGAGCCGGCCCTCGGTGCCGACCTCGCGTGCGACGCGCGTCACCTCGGAGGTGAAGAGGGAGAGCTGGTCCACCATGCCGTTGAAGACCGTGGAGATCTCGCCGAGGAGGCCGTCGGCCTCGGCGGGCAGGCGGATGCCGAAGTCGCCGTCGCGTACGGCGGTGAGCCCCGCGAGGAGCAGCCGCAGCTCGGGCTCGCCCACCTGGGCGGGCCCGGTGCCGGATCCCTGGGGCAGGTCCACACCCTCGTCGGGCGGTGTCGCGCCAGCCATCAGAACGTCGCCTCCGTAGAACGCCGGGCCGGTGGCCGGCTGTCGATCCTTGTGCGTCCCGCCCGCCCGGCGGCCGTCTTCGGCCGGGCGGGGTCAGGGCGCGGGCCCGTACCGAACCGGAGGCTACCCCACCCTCCATGGGATGGTAAAAGCCCCGGATCACGCCGTAATTCCCAGGCGTGGCCGTGCATGGATGCTCCGGATCCGGTGATACGCGCAACACCGGGCGGCCATCGCGGCTGCCCTCCACCGGAAGGAGCCGCCCCGTGGCCGAGATCGCATCCCTGCCGTTGTCCGGATCGTTCGAGCAGCGCCGCGACCGGCCGCTGGACGGGGCGTGCCGGGGTGCGGAGGGCGGCGTCTTCGCCCGGGTCGCCCACGAGCCGGCCACGGTCGCGCGGGCCCGCGAGGAGGCCGCGAAGGCCGTCTGCGGCGGCTGCCCCGTGCGGATACCGTGCCGTCGCCACGCCCTCGCCGCGCGCATCCCGTACGGGGTGCGGGGCGGGCTGACGGCGGACGAGCGGCTCGTACTGCTGGCAGCCGCACCGCACCCGCCGGCCTGACCGGACGGGCGGGCGGGCCGGGGGCGCCGGGCCCGGTTGCAGGCCGCTCCCGGCGGCGTGACCATGAACGCGGCGGCCTCCGGCCGCAGAGCGGGGGAGCCCCTGCCCGACGCGGCCACCGCGCAAAGGGGGAGTGACGCATGCCACGACGTACGCTGATCCACAGCCTGCTCGCCCTGTCCACGGCCGCCGCCCTGTCCGCCGGGGGCGTGCTCCCGGCGGCCGCGGCAGCCCCACCGCCACCGGCCTCAGCCGTCGCCCCGGCGGCTCCCACGCCGAGCACGCAATGGGTGCGGACGGAGGACGCCCCCAGCCGCATCTCCGCGGAGCTCCCCGGCCGTGCCAAGCCCGAGGAGACGTCCGTCCCCGTGGACGAGGGGGAGGCCGTCGCGGCCCGGACGTACCGGGTGGACCTCCCCGGCGGCGGCGGCGCCGGCTTCACCGTTCACGACGTCCCGGGCTGGCGGAACACCCTCCGCGAGTTCCTCGACGGCTTCCTCGAGTCGTACAACGCCCTCTCGGACGAGCCCCTGGACGCCAAGGACATCAAGGAGACCACCCTGGAGGGCCGCCAGGTCCTCGACGCCCGCCTGGTCTCCGAGGTCCCCGGCCCGGACGGCATCGCCGGCTTCATCCGCCTCATCGCCGAAGGCGACCACCTGGTCCAGATCATCACCTTCGGCCCCGCCGCGGATGCCAACCCCCTGGGCCAGACCCAGGCCCGCATGGCCGCAAGCCTCCGCTTCCCCACCACCCCGCCCCCGACATCCGACTGACGGCCTCGGCGGCGGGTCAGCGGCCCCCTGCCCGCCCACCGGCCGGACCGGCGGCCACCCTGACCCGGTGCATGAACCGGCCGGAAGTGTGGCCTCCGACTCAGCAGGCACAGCAGGCGCAGCAGGCACAGCGGGATCACGATGCCGCCGGCCGATGGCGTTCCTGCTGCTCCCCGTCCCGGCCGGGCTGGTCCTCCCCTTCGTGTACGCGCGCCGCGCGGTCGGCGTGCTCGCCCGTGCCGGCGGGCTGCGCCGGGCCGGCGGGCGGGCCCGGCTGCGCGCCGACGGCCTCCTCCAGGCGGCGGCCGCCGTTGCGGTATACGCCTGGGGCCTGTTGCACGTCCCCGGCTAGGTCAACCCGGCGGCATTCGTCGTCGGCCTCGGCGCCGCCGCCTGCCTCTTCGCCGCCCGGCCGGAGTCCGGCGGCCCGCCGGACTCCGGCCGGGGCGGCCGTGCGGCGCTGCTCAGGACACGAGCGCCTGCTCTGCCAGCTCCGTCAGCTTCACCGTGCACAGGCCGCCGCGGTCCGCTCTCACGGACGTCACCTTCAGCTGCGTGCCCGGTGCGAGGATGTACTCCTCCTCGCCGGTGAACGCCGAGAAGTTGCGGATGCCCACCGCGCGGGCCGGCGTCACCTCGAACAGCGTGCGCTTGCCGCGGCTGCCGAGGAACGCCCGCGCCACGCCCGGCTCAGACGTGCACGAGGACACGCCCCACCAGGTCACCGTCCGGCCCAGCGGATACTGCCCGCGCAGGTCCAGTGGCACGCCCCGCCACAGCGGCTCCGTACGGGCCGGCAGGCCGGACACCGCCGAGAACAGCAGCCGCAGGTACGGCAGGTACGGCGCCACCCTGGCGCGGTCCGGGGAGCGCAGCGCGGCGTTGATCTCGCGGTAGAAGGCCGACGGGCAGGTGTACAGGTACAGGGCGGCTATCGCGTCGGCGCCCAGCCCGCCGGGCGCCTCGTCGGCCCGCCGCTTGCCGAACTCGTACGACTCCTTCACGTGCCGGTCGAGGTTCGGCAGCAGGGAGGCGAGGGAGCCCACGGCGTCCTGGAACTCCATGAGCGGCGTGTCGAACACGCCCGTGACCGGCGGGAGGACGAGCCCCTCGTCCTTGACGCTCGCGAGCCGCTCCAGGTACAGCTGGTGCAGCTCCATCGTGGAGGCGATGAACGCCCCCATCCGCGCGGCGGTGCCGTCGTCCTTCCCGCCGCCCGGCGCGCCCTCGTTCCACCCCTTGCTCGGCAGCCAGTCGACCGGCTCGGCGCCCAGCGACGCCAGCGCCTCGTTCACCACGGCGAAGTGGTCGCCCTCGCAGAAGACGTCGCCCTGGGCGGCCGGGTTGGGGTGGTCGATGTGCCGGACGTCCACGCCCGGGTACTTCTTCTGCAGCCGCATGACGACCCGCTTCAGCGCCCGCGCATGGGCGCCCCACCACGCGAACACGACGCCGCGGTCCTCCTCGTCGGCGTCCTGCTTGGCCTTGAGGATCTCCTCGACGATCCGCTCGGCGACCGGACGCCAGAAGGCGGTGTGCCGGTCGGTCGGCTTCGCCCCGTCGCTGCTGGCGGTCATCGACGCGTTCAGCAGCAGCACGCCCTGCGTCAGCATCGCCTGGAACCACTCCGGCGGCTGGACGGTGTCCTTCTCCTCCAGCAGCGCCCGCACGTCGGCGATCGGCGTCTTCTTCCCGATCCCGTACTTCCACATCGCCGCCGCCTTGATGATGCAGCGGATGCTGACGACCCTGCCGAACTGGCTGTCCTTCCAGTCGTGGAAGGTGTTGTCGAACATGGCGATGCCGGTGGCGCTCTCGGGCCGCGGGTACGGGTTCTGCCCGAAGACGACCACCTTCCACTTGTGCGGCGGATGCGGCTTGAGCGCCTGGAAGGTCAGCTCGCGGACGGGCACGATCTCCTGGCTGCGGCCCTTCCCGATGTACGACGCGGCCTCCGGCTGCGCCTCGATGACGGGCTTCAGCAGCGGAAGCCACGGCTCACCGCCGCCCGTGAACAGCTCGGTGAGCCCCAGCGGGTCGTTCGGGTCGGCCGGGGCCGGGGCGTTGGTGTCGCTCATGGGGGAGGGGCTCCCAGGGGTCGTACCGGACGGGGAAACGGCGGGGGTGTCTGTGTCAGTGGCGAAATCCAGGCCGCGCCGGCGGCACGATCCGCACCCGCGTCGTGGCGGGGGCGCTGTCGATGTCGGTGAGCTGCCCGACGACGGTGCTGCGCAGGTCGTCATAGGAGTCGAAGCAGTGGTCGTTGAAGAGCGTGTAGCCGGTCCACATCAGGTTGGCGCACACCTGCGCCGGGACCCGGCCCGTCTGTGCGCCCATCCCGACGAGCGCCACCGACCGGATGCTGCCCGGACTGACCCGGTTCTGCCGGTGGACCGCCTGGAACGCGGCCGCGCAGGCGAGGGCCACGTTCAGCGTGTGGCCGACGTCCTGCGAGGACTGCTCCATCGTGGGCGTGGAGATCAGGAACCGCGGCGTCTGCGCCCCCGACGGCACGCAGACCGCGCTCCCGACGGGCAGGCTCCCCGCGAAGCCGTCCCGGATGGCCCGCTGCACGCGCAGCTGGATCCCGGCGCCGAGGTGCCGCTTGATGACGGCGTCGACCCCGCCGTCCATCCGGCCGCGGGAGTTGGTCGGGGTGACCCAGGCGTCGACGTCCTCGTCGAGGATCGAGCCCCGGCGGATCTCGATCTCCGGGGTGTCCGCGAACGCCGCCCGCCACGCCTGCACCACCTGCGCGTTGAGATCGGTCAGCACCACCCTGAGCCGGGGCTGCACACGGTTGACGGTCATGATCGCTCCTTCGGGAGGACGGCCCTTCGAACTCCCTCGAAACTACCTTCGACCACTGACAACGGGCCCTCGCCAAAGCCCCGGTGAACGGCCGTCACACGACCGCGGCGGTGCTCGGTCCGCGCACCCGCGTGTGCATCCGCGCCGCGCGGGCACACGCGGGCCATGACCGTGCAGAAGACACCCGTACTCGCCCTGGACTGCGCCGAACCCGAGGGCCTGGCGCGGTTCTACGCCGCACTGCTGGGCGGCGAGGTCCGGCCCGGCCCCGGCCCCGACGAGGTGGAGGTGGCGGGCCCGGACGGCGTCACGGTGGCGTGCCGCCGCGACCTGGGCTTCGCCCCGCCGAGCTGGCCCCGGCCGGAGGGCTCGCTCCAGGCGCACCTGCGCATCCGGGTCGCGGCCGCCGACCTCGACGAGGCCGAGCGGGAGGCCGTCTCCCTGGGGGCCCGCCCCGTGGCGACCGGCACGGAGGACGGCTTCCGGCCGGTCCGCCTCCTCAGCGACCCGGCGGGCCACTCGTTCGCCCTCATGGCGGCGGACCCGCCGGCCGAGGGCCGCCAGGACCCGTCCGGCAGCGGCCGGGTCAGCGCCCCGCCGGAGTGAGCACGACGAAGTCCGCCCCCGCCGGGTCGAGGCAGACGGCCAAACGGCCGACACCCTCGGCGTCCTCGGGCCCCATCTGCAGGCTGCCGCCGTTCGCGGTGACCGCCGCCACCGCCGCGTCGCAGTCGGCGACGGCGAACACCGGGTGCCAGTACGGCCGCCCGCCGGCCGTGGAGAGCTGCTCCGCGGGCAGCTCCACCATCCCGCCGTGCATCCGCTCGTCGGGCTGCCCCGCCGGGGTGATCAGCCAGTACGAGCCCCCGCCGCCCGGCGTCTCCATCGCCCCGAACCGCCAGCCCAGGACCCCGCCGTAGAACTCCTTCGCGGCCTCGACGTCGCTGGTGTACAGCTCGGTCCACGACAGCGAGCCGGGCTCGTCCACCAGCTCCACACCCGCGTTGGTCCCCGGCTGCCAGACCGCGAACTGGCCGCCCAGCGGGTCGCTGAACTGCGCCATCCGCCCCCACTCGTCCAGGTCGCGCGGTGGCACCCGTACGGTTCCCCCGGCCTGCCGGACGGCCTCGGCGGCGGTGTCCGCGTCGCCCACGCAGTAGTAGACCATCCAGGCCGACCGGGCACCCTCCTCCGTCAGTTTGCCCAGGCCGGCGACGATCCGGCCGTCCTTGCGCAGCACCCCGCCCTCCATGTCCTCGCCCTCGCCCATGGACTCGTACTCCCACCCCAGCACGGCGCCGTAGAACGCCGCGGCGGCGCGGACGTCCGGGCTGCCGAGGTCGATCCAGCAGGGGGAGCCGGGGACGAAGTCAGTGGTGATCATGGCGTGCCCTTCCTCAGGTCGCTGACGAGCCCAGCCTGACACCCGCCGCCCGGCCCCGCCCCCCGACCGCATGGGCCGGGCCCGCCGGGGTACCCGCCGGAGGTGGGACGTGAACGGCTGGTGTTCGACGGATGGATCGCCGCCCTCGGAACGGCGTCCGGCACCCGCGTGGTCCTCGGCCACTGGCCGGCCTCCCCGTTCGGGCCGTTCAGCGACGTGATGCTGGAGGACGCCGGCGGTCGGCGGACCCTGCTCGCCCCCACCGCCCCCACCGCGGCGTACATCGCGGGCGTCTACCGCTTCGACGAGGTCCGCACCGCCCCCGTCGGGGTGCGTGTGGACGGCGCCCGCTGGGAGGTCGCCGCCGGCCCCCTGGCCCTCTGGTTCTCCGTCGGCCGGCGCGGCCCGCTGGGCCTGGCGCTGCGCACCGTCCCCCGGCCGCTCGCACGCCGCCCTGCCTGGGCCGCGCTGGCCGCCGCGCCCGCCCGCCTGCTGCCGGGCGTCCGCACCCGCGGCAGCGCGCGCCCCGGCCACCGCCAGTGGTACGCGGCCTGCGACATGCGCCGCATCACCGGCGCCGGCGCTGCCCTCGACGGCGCGGACCTCGGGCCGCTGCGGCCCGTCCTGCCCCCGGTGCGCTTCGGTTTCGGCTCGGCTCCGGCCACACCGGCGCTCGTACGCGTCGTCTCCACCATCGAAACACCGGCGAACGGATAGCGTCCGTGCAGACCTTCCTCCCGTACCCCGGATTCGCCGAGTCCGCCGCGGCCCTGGACCCGAGGCGCCTCGGCAAGCAGAGGGTGGAGGCCCTGCAGGTGCTCCGCGGCCTCACCGTCCCCGGCTACGGCTGGCGCCGTCATCCCGCGGTCCGCATGTGGGCGGGCTACGAGGAGGCCCTCGTCCGTTACGGGCTGGACGTGTGCGGGGTCTGGACCGCCGAGGGCCGCATCGACACCTGCGCCGCCACGATGCTGGCCGACTTCCGCAGCCGGCTCCCCGGCAGCGCGGTGCGCGAGCAGCGGCGGCTCGCCGAGGCGGGTGAGCTGCCGCCCTGGCTCGGAGACCCGGCATTCCACCGCAGCCACCAGTCCGCGCTGGTCCGCAAGGCCCCCGAGTTCTACCGCGACCGCTTCCCGGGGGTACCCGACGACCTGCCCTACGTATGGCCCGACTCGGACCGCGCCGCCGACACCTGCGACGGGCCCTGAGCGGCCGCCCCGGGGCTGCTCCCCGGGTCAGCCGCGGCGCTTCTTCAGCGCTCCCGGCTTGTGCACCGCGGTGCGCCCGCTCTTGTCGCTCTCGACCTCGTACTGCGGCTCCTCCGCGGAGGCGGCGACGGTGCGGCCGGCCGCCCGCGACCGCTCGGTGATCTTCCGGCGCACGGTTCCGGGGACGGTCTCCCCGTGGCTCTGCCAGCTGACCCGGTCGCCCTCGCGGAGATCCTTCCGGTCCTTGCCCATGAGGTGTCCCTCCGGCGCGCAGGGGTGAAGACGGTTCCATCATGACAGGTCAGAGGCGGTTTTCGTAGGACGGAAGGCACAGTCGTCTGCCCTTGTTCGGACCCCTGTCCGGCTTTCAGAATCACCGTCATGAATCACACGGCGAACACGAACCACGACGCAGTGCTGCGAGCCCGGGTGGCACTCCTGGGGTCGGGGACCCTGCCGATCCGGCAGCAGGTCGAGGCCTACCGGCTCCTCGCCGAGGTCACCCCGCTCGCGTACCTGCCCCGACTGTCGATCGCGCTGTACGACTACAGCCGCCAGGAGTTCGCCCACGACACCCGCATCGCGCTCGCCCTGCGCGCCGAGTCCCTGGAGGCCGCCCGGCGCATACACGCGCTCGAACCGGAGCGCCTGGAGCTGCTCGCGGCGGCCCTGGACGCGTACCGCGAACTCCTGCACACCACCGGTGACACGGAGGGGGCCGCCGCCGCGACCAAGGAACTCGCAAGCCTGGGCCACCGCCCCGGGAACCCGGACCAGCGCTTCCATCGGCTGGCATACCACTAGTCCGGCCGGCCCCCCGTCTTGCGCAGCCGGGTGTTGAGGCGGGCGGCCCGGCGGTTCAGGTGGTTGCGTTCGGCCAGGTTGGGGGCCTTGCGGGCCGCCTCCGCGTACAGGCGGGCCGCGCCCGCCAGGTCGCCGTCACGCTCGTGGAGGTAGGCCGCCACCGCCGTGTGGCGGGGCAGCGAGTCGTCCACCGAGGCGAGCGCGGCCAGGCCGGCGCGGGGCCCGTCCGCCTCCCCGACGGCCACCGCCCGGTTGAGCAGGGCGACCGGGCTGTCGGTCAGCCGTACCAGCTCGTCGTACCACTCGACGATCTGCACCCAGTCGGTCTCCGCGGCGGTCCGCGCATCGGCGTGGAGCGCCGCGACGGCCGCCTGCGCCTGGTACTCGCCGAGCCGGTCCCGGGCGAGGGCCGCCTGCAGGATCCCGGTGCCCTCGGCGATCAGCGCGGTGTCCCACCGGCCGCGGTCCTGCTCGGCGAGCGGCACCAGGCTGCCGTCGGGCGCGGTCCGGGCGGCCCGCCGGGCGTGGTGGAGCAGCATGAGGGCGAGCAGCCCGGCCGCCTCCGGGTGGTCGGTGTACGCGGAGAGCTGCCGGGTGAGCCGGATGGCCTCGGCGGCGAGGTCGACGTCCCCGGAGTAGCCCTCGTTGAAGACGAGGTAGAGGACGCGCAGCACGGTGGCGACGTCACCGGGCCGGTCGAGGCGCACCCCCGAGACGGTGCGCTTGGCCCGGCTGATCCGCTGCGCCATGGTCGCCTCGGGCACCAGGTAGGCGCGGGCGATCTGCCGGGTCGTCAGCCCGCCGACGGCGCGCAGCGTGAGCGCGACGGCCGACGACGGAGTCAGCGACGGGTGCGCGCACAGGAAGTACAGCTGCAGCGTGTCGTCCGCCGCCGGCGCCGGCCCGGGCGCCGGCTCCTCACCGGCGCGGTCCTCGCGCCGGCGGCGGGCGGAGTCGGAGCGGGCCGCGTCGAGGAATTTCCGCCAGGCCACGGTGGTCAGCCAGCCCTTCGCGTCCCGCGGGGGATCGGCCGGCCAGACGCGCAGCGCCTCGACCAGCGCGTCCTGTACGGCGTCCTCGGCCGCCGCGAAGTCGGCTCCGCGGCGGACGAGGGCCGTGAGGACGCCCGGGGTGAGGCTGCGCAGCAGGGCCTCGTCCATGGGCGGGGTCACTCCCCCGTGACGGCGGGCTTCGCGGTCAGGAACGGGCGGACCTCCAGCCACTCGTGGATCGGCCGGCCGCCCGCCCCGGGCGCCGCCGACAGCTCGCCGGCCAGCTCGACGGCGCGGTCGTAGCCGTCCACGTCGATGATCATCCAGCCGGCGATGAGGTCCTTCGTCTCGGCGAACGGCCCGTCGGTGACGGGCGGGCGGCCCTCGCCGTCGTAGCGGACCCAGGCCCCCTCGGGTGCGAGGGCCTGGCCGTCGACGAACTCGCCGGTCTTCTCCAGCCGGGCCGCGAAGTCGTTCATGTACCGGATGTGCGCCGAGACCTCCTCCGGCGTCCACTGGTCCATCGGCACGTCGTTCACGGCGGCGGGGGCGCCTCGGTAGTGCTTCAGCAGCAGGTACTTGGCCATCGTGGTCTCCCGGGAGCTCGTGCGGCCCATTGTGGCCGCGTTCGTACCGGGGACGGAGCCGGACGCGGCTTCTCGACACCTCCGCCGCATCTTTTTTCCGTGTACGCCGGCTGCCGCCGTCACGGCGGTGCGGGGGAGTCCCGGCGGAGCCTGTCCAGGCGGCGGATGGCGGGCGTGGCGGCCGCGCCGTGCAGGAGGACGGACAGCAGCACCGTGAAGGCGACCACGGACCACAGCTGCGGCGCGAGCGCGTCGAAGCGGGTGGTCTGCCCCAGGGCGTAGGCCAGGTAGAACAGCGAGCCGATGCCGCGGATGCCGAAGAACGACGCAGTGAGGCGTTCCCGCGGCCCGGCCCCGTGCCCCCACAGGCTCACCCAGCCGACGAGGGGCCGGACCGCCAGGACGAGCAGTACGGCGAGGAGGGCCCCCTGCCAGGTCAGGTGGGGCAGGCCCGAGGCCGCCAGGTAGCCGCCGAGGAGGAACAGCAGGAAGACGGTCAGCAGCCGCTCGATCTGCTCGGTGAACTCGTGGAGCACCTTGTGGTAGCCGTGGCTGCGCTCGGCGGCCCGGATCGTGCAGGCGGTGACGAACACGGCGAGGAAGCCGTAGCCGTGCAGGAGCTCGGCCGCCCCGTACGCCACGAAGGTCGCGCCGAGCGCGACGAAGCCCTCCATGTGCTCGGAGAGCCGCAGCGCCGACGGCCGCGCCCGGAAGAACATCATCCCCAGCAGCCGCCCCGTCACCACGCCGACCGCGACACCGACGGCGGTCATGGCGAGCACGTCGACGAGGGCCCACCGCCCGATCCAGCCGGCGCCGCCGCCGGCGGAGGCGAGCGCCAGGGCCGCGAGGACGAAGGGGAAGGCGAGCCCGTCGTTCAGGCCGGCCTCCCCGGTCAGCGAGAACCGCACCTCGTCCTCGTCGTCCTCCTCGTCCGTCGGCTCCCCGACCCGCACCTCCGCGGCGAGCACCGGGTCCGTCGGCGAGAGGACGGCGGCCAGGAGCAGCGCCGCGGCGAGCGGCCACCGGAGCAGGGGGACGGCGATCGCGCAGACCGCGGCGACGGTCAGCGGCAGGGCGATCCCGACGAGCCGCCACGGTCCGGCCCAGCGCCGCAGCCCGACCGGCCTGTTCAGGGCGAGGCCCGCGCCCATGAGGGAGACGATGACGCACAGCTCGGTCGCATGCTCCACCCACAGCCGGTCCCGGACGGGATCCACCACGGGCACGGGCAGCGGCAGCAGCCCGACCAGCACGCCGGCGGCCATGAACACCATCGGCATGGAAAGCGGCCGCCGGAAGACCAGCCGCGGCACGACGGCCGCGCCGAGCGCGCCGACCCCCATGGCGAGGTACACGGCGTCGGAAAGCGTCATCCTTTCGAGCCCGCCCTCCGGGTGCACATATATTGCAACTGCAAGAGACATGCAGAAAGGGGGCCGCAGTGGGCGGACCGGTGGTACTGGGGATCGAGTCGTCGTGCGACGAGACCGGCGCGGGCATCGTCCAGGACGGCAGGCTGCTGGCACACGTCGTCGCCTCCAGCATGGACGAGCACGCGCGGTTCGGCGGCGTCGTACCGGAGATCGCCGCGCGCGCCCACCTCCAGGCCTTCAACCCGGTCGTCCGCGAGGCCCTCGACCGGGCCGGACTGCGCCCCGGGCAGATCGACGCCGTGGCCGTCACCACCGGGCCCGGCCTGTCCGGCGCCCTCCAGGTGGGCCTCGCCGGGGCCAAGACCCTGGCGTATGCGGCCGGAGTGCCCCTGTACGGCGTCCACCACCTGGCCGGGCACGTCGCCGCCGACACCCTCGCACACGGGCCGCTGCCCCGGCCGTCCGTCGTGCTGATCGTCTCGGGCGGCCACACCTCGCTGCTCCTCGTGCACGACCTCGTCCGCGAGCCGATCCTGCACCTCGGCGACACCCTCGACGACGCGGCCGGGGAGTGCTTCGACAAGGTCGCCCGTATCCTCGGCCTCCCCTACCCGGGCGGCCCCGCCATCGACCGGGCGGCCCGGGACGGCGATCCGCGGGCCGTGGCCTTCCCCCGGCCGCTGACCCGCCCCGGCGACGATCCGTACGCCTTCTCGTTCTCCGGGCTGAAGACGGCCGCCGCACGCTGGGTCGAGGACCACCGCGCCCGCGGCGCGCAGGTCCCCGTCGCCGACGGGGCGGCCGCCCTTCAGGAGGCCGTCGCCGACGTCCTCACCCGCAAGGCGCTGGCCGCCTGCGCGGCACACGGCGTCCGCACACTGGTCGTGGTCGGCGGCGTCGCCGCGAACTCGCGGGTACGCGCCCTGGCCGAGCGGCGGTGCGCCGCCGCCGGCGTCGAACTGCGCGTCCCCCCGATGACGCTGTGCACCGACAACGGCGCGATGATCGCCGCCGTCGGCGACCTGCTGGTCCGCTCCGGGGCCGATCCGGCCCCGCTCGACGTCTCGATCGACCCCTCCGCCCCCCTCGAGTACGCCGCCCTCACCCCGCTTGCGCGCACCCACGCCCGGGCGGCCTGACCCGGTCACCCTCAGCCGTGGTGGCACTGGCCGCCCCGGACCATGTCGAGGTGTGCGGACACCACCGGGCGGGCCTCGCGCGCAGCGGCCTGCACGTCCGGGTCCTGGCCGCGCTGGATCTCCGCCTCGATGACCAGGAGCGTCTTCTTGTGGGCGTTCTCCTGCGCCGCCAGCCAAGCCTTGTCATAGCCGTCGCCGCCCGCATTGGACTGCAGGCTCTTGAGCTCGGCCTCCTGCTCGGGGGTGACCTCGACCGCGAGCGTGACGCCTTCCTTCTCCGCGAGGTCGGACAGGGCGGCGTCCAGCTTCTTGTGGTCGCGCACCAGCATCGCGCCGACTTCCTTCACGCACGACGACCCCCCGTGCCGCTGGGCGTCCTCGCCCGCCGCGATCTCCGCCATGTTGCCCTGGTGCGCGCTGTTCATGAACGTCACGTCCTGGCCGCTGACCGCCGCGGACGACGTGCCCGGCACCGCGCCGAGCCCCACGACGGCGATCGTGCAGGCGCATGCCGCGAAAATGCTCCTCCGCATGGCTCCTCCTCAGTCGCAACCGGCCTCCGCCGGGCGTGTCTCCCCCCGCCTACCCGCACGCACGGCGGCAAACGGGCCGGGCGATGGCTGCGCCGAAGGGAGAGAGGAGCTTCGGGACCGGAAGGCGCCCCGCCGGGGCTACGGGCGGGGCTGCCATTCCCCGGGGCCGCCGCCCCGCCACTCGACGAACGCGGGGTCGGTGAGGTCGGCGTCGTCGGCGTCCTCCAAGCCGGCGGCGGCGAGGAAGACGCGGATGTCGGCCGGGCGGTGGGCCACTCCGATGGCGACGCCGTCGTACCGCACCCGGCGCCAGCCGTTCTCGTCGGGCGGGTAGACGACCAGTCTGGCGGGCATGGCCCCAGCCTGGCCCCGCCCGGGCCGGCCAGCACCCCGCAGCACCCGAACGGGTGGCTCCGCCGGACAGGCGCTGCGGCCGCTCACCCGCCCCCGGCGGGCGCCGGGCCCGCCCGCAGCGCCGCGGCCGCGTAGACGGCGGCGCCGGTGGCCAGGGCGTCCTCGTCGAACACGGCGAGGTTCGAGTGCAGGTCCGCGGCCTCCTCCGGCGGGACACCGGGCGGACGCGCCCCCAGGAACGCCATCGAGCCGGGCACCTCCCGCAGGACGAAGCTGAAGTCCTCGGCGCCCATGAACGGCGCGGGCAGCAGCCCGACCCGGCCCGGGCCGAGCAGCGCGACCGCCGTGTCGTACAGGGCGGCCGTGCGGTCGGCGTCGTTCACGACGGGCGGGTAGCCCTCCTCCAGGTCCACGTCGGCCTCCGCGCCGTGGGCGGCGGCCACGTGCCGCGCGACCCGGTGGACGCCCTCGCGGACCCTCTGCCGGGCGGCGGGGGAGAGGGTGCGGAACGTGCCGCGGATCTCGGCCGTCTCGGGGATGACGTTCGAGGTCGTGCCGGCGTGGATGGAGGCGACCGTGACCACCGCCGGGTCGAACACGTCGACGGTCCGGGTGACCATCGACTGGAGCGCCAGCACGATCTCGCAGGCGACCGGCACCGGATCGAGCGCCCGGTGCGGGGACGAGGCATGTCCGCCTCGCCCGCGGACGGTCACGTGCAGCCGGTCGGAGGCGGCGAAGGTCGGTCCGGACCGCAGGTGCAGGGTGCCGCTGTCGAAGCGGGTCGTGACGTGCAGCGCGAACGCGGCGGCCACCCCTGCCCCGTCGGCGGTCTCCAGAACCCCCTCGTCGATCATGTGGCGGGCGCCGCCGCCGGACTCCTCGCCGGGCTGGAACATGAAGACGACCGGGCCGGCCAGCAGTCCGCGGCGGGCGGCGAGCAGCCGGGCGGCGCCGACGAGCATCGCGGTGTGCGTGTCGTGCCCGCAGGCGTGCATGGCGCCCGGCACCCGGGAGGCGAACTCCAGGCCGGTGTCCTCGTCCAGGGGCAGGGCGTCCATGTCGGCGCGCAGCAGCACCGCCGGGCCGGGGAGGGCGCCCTCCAGGGTGGCGGTGACGGAGCTCAGCCGGGAGCCGGTCGCCACCTCAAGCCCGAGCCCGCCCAGTGCCTCCAGCACGGTCTGCTGCGTACGCGGCAGATGTGTGCCCAGCTCGGGGAAGCGGTGGATGCGCCTGCGGAGGGCGACGATGTCGGGCAGCGCGGCGTGCGCGTCGGCGAGGAGGCCCTCCAGGGCGGCCCCTCCGGACGCGGGCGCGGGGGCGGGGACGCTCAACGGAAATCTCCTCACGGAACGTGCCGGGCGGACGGATTCGGGTCGCCTGCGATCCCTGCCCCGCATCCCACCCCGCCACGCCGACCGCGCACCGCCGGCCGCGGAGCACCCCCCGGCGGGCGGCCCGGCAGCTCACGCCCGGCCGGGCCGCCCGTCGCGGAGCCGTTCGGCGAAGGCCCGCGCCGCCGCCAGGTCGTCCGGGCCCGGCCGGTTCCGCCGGATGCCGCCCACCAGCCGGAACGGCGCCCACGTGTCGAACGCCCGGCACGAGAAGGCCCCCTCCACCGCGAAGCCCTTCCCTTCGAGGAGCCGCACCAGCGGACGGGTGAACGGCGCCGGCCGGAACTCGGGGAGCCCGCTGGTCGCGAACACGAACGCCCGGCCGCCGGTGCCGCCGGGCAGCCCGCCCGCGAAACCGGTCAGACGCCGGTGCAGCCGGCCGTGGAAGACACCCGAGCCGAACCCCACGAGGTCGGCGGCCGCCAGCTCGGCCGGGTCCGCGTCCTCGGGGGACACGACCCGCGCGCCGAGCACCCCGGCGATGCTGTCGGCGACCCGGCGGGTGTTGCCGTGCGATACGGAGACGCACACGATCACGGTCTTCATCCGGCGATCCCTTCTTTCCGCTCCTGCCGGTACAGACCGCGCAGCCGCCCGGAACGTGACACCCCCGGAACGTGACACCGCAGGGACCCGCCGTGCGGTGTCACGTCAGCGGGGCGCGGCCCTTCGGCTGGGGCGGTTCCACCGTGTCGGGTGCGGGCGGTACGGGAAGCTCCGCCGGGGCCTCCGGGTCCAGGACCGTGGTCGTGCCGTGGTGCAGCACCGGCAGGGGCGCCCCCTCCAGCAGCGTGTACCGCGCCGCGCCGCGGCCGATCTCGACGCGCAGCCGCCGGTCCCTGACGCGGACGTTGAAGGCGAGCCGGGTCAGCGTCGCCGGCAGGCGCGGGGCGAACCGCACCGGCGCCTCCGCCCCCTCGCGGGGCGCGCCCGCGCCCGGCGGCAGGACGGCGGGGCCGGCGCCGTAGCGCCGACGCAGCCCGCCCAGGCCCTGCACGAGGGCGATCCACGTCCCGGCCAGCGAGGCCATGTGGAGGCCGTCGCGGGTGTTGTGCTCCAGATCGTTCAGGTCCATCAGCGCGGCCTCCCGGGTGTACGCCCAGGCCAGGTCCAGGTGGCCCGTCTCGGCGGCGAGGGCGGCCTGGCAGCAGGCGGACAGCGAGGAGTCCCGGACGGTCAGCGGCTCGTAGTACGCGAAGTTGCGGGCCTTCTCCTCGTCCGTGAACTCGTCCGGGCAGGCCAGCATCGCGAGGACCAGGTCGGCCTGCTTGACGACCTGCTTGCGGTAGAGGTCGAAGTACGGGAAGTGCAGCAGCAGCGGGTACTGCTCCTCCGCGGTCCCCTCGAAGTCCCACGGCTCCTGGCCGGTGAACCCGGCCGCCTGCTCGTGCACCCCCAGCCGCTCGCTGTACGGGATCGCGATCCGGGCGGCGGTGTCCCGCCAGTCCGCGGCCTCGGCGGCGCCGACGGCCAGTTCGGCGGCCCGGTCCGGGTGCAGGGCGACCGCGTCCGCGGCGGCCAGCAGGTTCCGCCGGGCCATCACGTTCGTGTACAGGTTGTCGCGGGCCACGGCACTGTACTCGTCCGGGCCGGTGACCCCGTCGATGTGGAAGGCGCCGTCGGCGTCGAAGTGGCCCAGCGAGCGCCACAGCCGTGCGGTGTGCACCAGCAGGTCGAGCCCGGGGCCGCGGTGGAAGGCGTGGTCGCCGGTGGCGAAGACGTACCGCTCGGCGGCCGCCGCGATGTCGGCGTTGACGTGGAAGGCGACCGTCCCGGCGGGCCAGTAGGCGGAGCACTCGGCCCCGTTGATGGTCCGCCAGGGGAACGCGGCGCCTGCGAGGCCGAGTTGGCGGGCCCGCTCCAGCGCACTCGGCAGGGTGCTGTGGCGCCACCGCAGGACGGGTGCCACGGTGTCCGGCGCGGTGTGCGTGAGCACCGGCAGCACGAACGACTCGGTGTCCCAGAAGGCGTGCCCGTCGTAGCCCGTCCCGGTGAGCCCCTTCGCCGGAATGGCGCGCTCCTCGGCGCGGGCCGCGGCCTGGAAGAGGTGGAACAGGGCGAACCGCACCGCCTGCTGGACCTGCGCGTCCCCCTCCACCTCGACGTCGCCGTCGGCCCAGAACTCGTCCAGGCAGGCCTGCTGCCCGTCCAGCAGGCCCTGCCAGCCGGTGCTGCGGGCCGCCGCGAGCCCGCCCTCCACCTGGTCGCGCAGGGCGGGCAGCGACCGCTGCGCGGACCACCCGTACGAGACGAACTTGACCAGGGACAGCCGCTCGCCCGCCGCCAGGTTCGCGGTGACGGTCAGCCGGGCCACGTCCGGTTCGCTCTCCGCGGCCCAGCTCGTCCCCGGGGGCCCCTCCACCAGGTGGTCGGCGGCGACCGCCACCCGCTGGCGGCTGCTGCCGGTGCAGTGCACCAGGCGCAGCCGCGTGCCGTGCGCGTGGTGCTCCTCCGGCAGGAGCGGCGAGTCGATGACCGCCGCCACCCGCGGATCGCCGGAGGCGGCGGGCAGCTGCTCGTTGGCGACGAGCTCGGACTGCACGGCGATGCCGGCGGGCCCGTCGACGGCCTCCACGGTGTAGGAGATCGCGGCGACGGCCCGCTGCGCGAGGGAGACCAGCCGGTGGGAGGTCAGGCGCACCGTCCGGCCCGACGGCGTGGTCCACTCCGCGGTGCGGCCCAGCACCCCCGTGCGGAAGTCCAGGACCCGCTCGTGGGAGCGGAGTTCGCCGTAGCGCAGGTCGAAGGGGTGGTCGTCGACGAGGAGCCGGATGACCTTGCCGTCGGTGACGTTGATGGCGGTCTGCCCGGACTCCGGATAGCCGTAGCCCGCCTCCGCGTAGGGGAGGGGGTGCGTCTCGTGCACGCCGTTCAGGTAGGAGCCCGGCAGACCGTGCGGCTCGCCCTCGTCGAGGTTGCCGCGCCAGCCGAGGTGGCCGTTGGACAGGGCGAAGACGGACTCGCTCTGGGCGAGGACGCCCAGGTCGAGGGAGGTCTCCCGGAGCCGCCACGGCTCGGTGGCGAAACACGTGTGCGTGATCATCCGCGGTCCAGGAGCTCGGAGAGGTCGCCCACCACGACGTCGGCGCCGTGCTCGCGCAGCGCACCCGCCTGGCCGGCGCGGTCCACGCCCACGACGAACCCGAAGCCGCCCGCCCTGCCCGCCGCGACGCCCGCCAGCGCGTCCTCGAACACGGCCGCCTCTCCGGGCGCCACACCGAACAGGCGGGCCGCGGCCAGATAGCTGTCGGCGGCGGGCTTGCCGCGCAGGTGCTGCTCGGCGATGGTCAGCCCGTCCACGCGCTCCTCGAACAGGTCCGCGATACCGGCCGCGGCCAGGACGTCCCGGCAGTTGGCGCTGGAGGAGACGACGGCCCGGTGCAGCCCGGCGTCCCGGGCGGCGCGCACGTAGGCGACCGACCCCTCGTACGCCTCCACGCCCTGCTCGCGGATCATCCGCAGCACCAGCCCGTTCTTGCGGGTGCCCAGCCCGTGGACGGTCTCCCGGTCGGGGCCGTCGTTCGCGGCGCCTTCGGGGAGGGTGATGCCGCGGGAGGCGAGGAAGGTGCGTACGCCGTCCTCGCGGGGGCGGCCGTCCACGTACTCGTCGTAGTCCCGCACGGCGTCGAACGGAACGAACGGCGAGCCCGCGCGCTCGGCCCGCCGCCGCAGGTAGTCGTCGAACATCTGCTTCCATGCGGCGGCGTGGACCTTCGCGGTCCGGGTGAGCACGCCGTCCAGGTCGAACAGGCACGTGCGGACGTGGTCGGGAAGTCCCAGCATGCCGTCGAGGCTAGGCCGTCTCCCCCGCATCCTGCCTGACCCACGCCGCCGGCCCGGTGCGCAAGACCCGGGGGAGACGACCTGGGCCGCCTCTTCCGGATCCTGCCGGGCCCACGGCGTCGGGGATCACGCGCCGCGGGTCTCCGCCTGAGCCCACGACAGGTACGCCTCCGTGGCCGCCGACACCGGAAGCACGATCCACTGCGGCACCTCGTACGGGTGCCGCCCGTGCACCCACGCCTCCAGCGCGCCCACCCGGTCCTGCACCGTCTTGAACGTCAGCCGGTACTCGCGCTCGTGCTGCACCTTCCCCTGCCACCAGTAGAAGGACGTCATCCGCGCCTCCACGTGCACCCCGGCCGCCAGCCGCGCCTCGACCGCGGCGCGCCCCAGCTCGTACGCGGTGTCCTCGTCGTCCACCGTGGTCTGCGCGAGGACGACCGGGTTGCCCGGCTCCGCCATCTCCAACCTCCTCGATCGGGTTCCCCCGACCCTAACCGGCCCCGCCCCCACCCCTCCGCACGCCTGCCGCCGGCCCCGTGTGACCCCCTGGAGTGAACCTGTCGGCCGTGCGGGTGGCGGGGCCGCCCGCAGCGGGCCGCGGACGGAGCGGGCCCGCTACAACCGGGCCGTGAACTCCAGCTGCCGGCGCGCCGCGCCCGCCCTCGCCCTGGGCCTCGCCGCCCTCCTCCTCCCGCAGCCGGCGTCCGCCGCGCCCGCCGCGGCCCCCGATCCGGTCGTCTTCGTCCACGGCTGGAACAGCAGCGGCTCGACATGGGACACCATGGCGGGCCGCTTCCGGGCCGCCGGCTGGCCGGCCGACCGCCTCCACCAGTGGACGTACCCGTCCGGCCAGTCCAACGCCACGACCGCCGCCGCCCTCGCCGCCGAGGTCGACCGGGTCCTCGCCGCCACGGGAGCCGCCCGGGTCGACCTGGTCGCCCACTCCATGGGGTCCCTGTCGTCCCGGCACTACCTGAAGAACCTCGGCGGCACCGCCAAGGTGGACGCCTGGGCCTCCCTCGCCGGCCCCAACCACGGCACCGACGCCGCCCTCCTGTGCGGCGGCCCCGCCTGCACCGAGATGCGCCCCGGCTCCGTGTTCCTCCAGGCCCTCAACACAGGCGACGAGACCCCCGGCGAAACCCGCTACGCGACGTGGGCCTCGCCGTGCGACGTCTTCGTCCGCCCGGCGTCCACCGTCGCCCTGGAGGGGGCCGGGAACCGGACCACGGCCTGCCTCGGCCACACCGATGTGCACCGCGACGCCGCCGTCCACGCGGAGGTCGCCGCGCACGTCCGCTGAGGAACGGCGCCCGCGCCGCGGCCGGCCGGGCGGCCGCGACCGTGTATCAGCCGTGTATCAGGCGGCGCTCGGTCCTCCATCCACCGGCCGGAGGGGGCTCGCCGAGGGCCGGTCCGGCGCGGGGCCTGCCGTATCGTTCCGGGCGGGGCACGGGCCGGGGAGCGGCCGGCCCCGGCCACCCCCGCCGCCCGACCGTCCGAACAGGAGCCGCCCGCCCGTGTCCGCGCCCACCCCGGCCGGGGCCGCCGAACCCGCCGTCCGCGTGCTGCTGGTGGAGGACGACGACCTGATGCGCCGCTCCTTCGCCCTCGCCCTGGAACGCTACGGCTACCTGGTGCAGGCCGCCGCCGACGGCCTCGCGGGCCTCGAACTCTTCCGCGCGGAGCCCTTCGACGTGCTCGTCCTGGACGTGATGCTGCCCGGCCTGGACGGGATCGGCCTGTGCCGCCGCGTCCGCGAGACCAGCCTCGTGCCCGTCCTGATGATGTCGGCGCGCGGCGACGGGCTCGACGTCGTGGCCGGCCTGGAGGCCGGAGCCGACGACTACGTCGTCAAACCCGTCGAGACGTACGTCCTCGTCGCCCGCATCCGCTCGCTCCTGCGGCGAGCGACCTACCCGCCGGCCCCGGCCGGCGCGCCCGCCCCCGCGCCCGGACCCGGGCCGGCCGCGCCGGACGTCCTGGCCTTCGGCGACCTCGCCATCGACACCGCCGGCATGGAGGTCACCCTCGCGGGCGACCCCGTCGCCCTCACCCCGACCGAGCTGAAGCTGCTCCTGGAGTTCGCCGCCCACCCCGGCGTCGTCCTGGAGCGGCACACCCTGCTGCGCGACGTCTGGGACTACGGCTGGGACGGCGACAGCCGCGTGGTGGACCTGTGCGTGCAGCGGCTGCGCCGCAAGCTCGGCAAGGACCGCATCGAGACGGTCCGCGGCTTCGGCTACAAACTCAGGCGCTGAGCGCGGTGACGGCCACGAACCGCCGGCCCCGGCCGGGCAGGACGTCCCTGCGGTGGAAGATCGCCGGGCTCGCCGCCGCCACGGCCGCGCTGACCGCCGCCGCGGTCGGGGTCCTCGTCCACGTGTGGACCGCGCACGACATCCACGACCGCGCCCGCGCCCGGGCGTTCAACGCCGTGTACGCCGCCGCCGACGTCCACCGGCGCACGGGAGCGCTCACGGAAGGCGCCCGGCTCGACCCGCCCGACCTGCCCGCCTCCCTCCGCGACCCCGCCGACGGCGCCCGGCACACCGCCTACGATCCGCGCACCGAGGGGAACGTCGGCCCGAGCGTCTGGGCCGCCCAGCGCACCGGCGGCCCCGGCAGCCCCGTCCTCGCCGTCCAGGTCAACATGAGCAGCGAACTCCACACGCTGCGGCGGCTCGACGCGACCATGACGGCGGCCTCCCTCGCCGCGCTCGCCGCCGCCACCCCCCTCGCCTTCTACGGGGCGGGGCTCGTCGCCCGTCGGCTGCGGCGGGTCTCCGCGACGGCGGCCCGCATCTGTGCCGGCGACCTCGACGCCCGGACCGGCCCCGCCAGGGGGCGGGACGAGGTCGCCGAGATCGCCGCCACCGTCGACCTCATGGCCGACAGCCTCGCCCGACGCCTGCGCACCGAGCGGCAGTTCACCGCCGATGTCGCCCACGAGCTGCGCACCCCCGTCGGCGGACTGCTGGCGGCCGCCGACCTGCTGCCGCCGGGCGAGACGGAGGACCTGCTGCGCGCCCGCGTACGGGACCTGCGCGGCCTGGTCGAGGACCTCCTGGAGATCTCCCGCCTGGACGCGGGCGCCGAACGCCCCGTCTGCGTACGGGTACCGCTCGGTGCCGTCGTCGCCGAGGCGGTGGCCCGGACGGGGCTCGACACCGAGGTCACGCCCGCCCGGCCGGAGCCGCCGGATGCCGAGACCGCCACTGCGGAACCGGAGCCCACGGTGGAGACCGATCCGCGCCGCCTGGAGCGGATCGTCGCCAACCTCGTCGTCAACGCCCACCGCCACGGCGCCGCCCCGGTCCGTGTCACGGTCACGGACCGCACCGTCGTCGTACGCGACCACGGGCCGGGTTTCCCGGCCGACCTGCTGCTCCACGGCCCGCGCCGCTTCCACACCGGCGCCGCCGAGCGCGGCAGCGGCCACGGCCTCGGCCTGACCATCGCCACGGGCCAGGCCCGCCTCCTCGGCGCCGAGCTCCACTTCGGCAACGCCCCGGACGGCGGCGCCGTCGCCACCCTCCGCCTGCCCGCCTGAACCCCCGGCCGGCCCTGCTGCACGACCGCGACGAAGCGGAGCGCGCAGCGATACACCGCCGACAAGGAGCGGATACGCGGCCGCGGAACCCTTCGGAGTGCACCGTTCGCACCCGAAGAGGAGCCCCCGTGACCGCCGACCCCTTCGCCCCGCACACCGCGGCCACCACCTCCGGAACCGCCGCATCCGCCTTCGGCCTGACGAAGGTCCACGGCACCGGAGACGCCCGCGTCACCGCCCTCGACGACGTGAGCATCACCTTCCGGCAGGGGGAGTTCACCGCCGTCATGGGCCCTTCCGGCTGCGGCAAGTCCACGCTCCTGCACTGCGCCGCCGGCCTCGACACACCCACGTCCGGATCCGTCCGCATCGGCACCACCGAACTCGGCACCCTGGACGACCGCGAGCTGACCCGGCTGCGCCGCGACCGCATCGGATTCGTCTTCCAGGCCTTCAACCTGCTGCCGACGCTGACGGCCCTGGAGAACATCACCCTGCCCTCGGCGATCGCCGGGCGCCGCCCCGACCGCGAGTGGCTGGACCGGGTGGTGTCCATGGTCGGCCTCTCCGGGCGCCTCGGCCACCGGCCCGCCCAGCTGTCCGGCGGGCAGCAGCAGCGCGTCGCCGTGGCCCGCGCGCTCGCCTCCCGCCCCGCGATCGTCTTCGCCGACGAGCCCACCGGCAACCTCGACTCCCGGTCCGGGGCCGAAGTCCTCGGCTTCCTGCGCGACTCGGTGCGCGACCTCGGCCAGACCGTGGTCATGGTGACGCACGACCCGGCGGCCGCCGGCTACGCCGACCGCGTCGTCTTCCTCTGCGACGGCCGCCTCGTCGACGAGATGACGCGCCCCACCCCGGACCGCGTCCTCGACCGGATGAAGGCCTTCGACACCCGCTCCCGCACCAGCTGACCGGCCCTCCCGCCCTCCCCGGCCCCGTCCCGCGCCGCGCGCTGCCCTTACCGCCCCGCCTGCGGCCCGTACCGCGCGGCACAGCCCCGCACCTCACCGAAAGCCGCCATGCTGAGAACAGCCCTGCGCAACGCCCTCGCACACAAAGCCCGTTCGGCCATGACCGTCCTCGCGGTCTGCCTCGGCGTGGCCTTCGTCTGCGGCACCCTCGTGTTCGCCGACTCCACCGCCGCAGCCCACCGCGCCGCCGCCTCCAAGAGCTTCGCCGGCATCGCGCTCACCGTCACCGCGAAGCCGCCCCTGCCGGGCGCCGCGGGCCCCGGCCCCGACGTCCTCGACGACGCCCTGGTCCGCACGCTCGCCGCCGTGCCCGGCGTCGCCGCCGTCCGCCCCACCGCAGACGGCTCGGCCACCCTGAACGCGGCCGACGGCACCCCGCTGCGCGCCGGCAAGGCGTGGGCCAACCTGGCCTCCGCCTACGTCCCCGGCCCCGACGGCAAGGACGGCCGCCACCCGCTGGCCGAGGGCCGGGCACCGGCGGGGGCCGGGGAGGTCGCCCTCGACAGCGGCACCGCCGCCGCCGGCCGCCACCGCCTCGGCGACACCGTCACCCTCGCCACCGACGGCCCGGCACTGCACAAGCGGCTCGTCGGCATCGTCCGCACCACCGACTCCCGGGTCACCGCCGGCGGCACGCTCGCCGTGTTCGACAAGGCGACCGCCCAGCAGCTGTTCGCCACCCCCGGCCACTACACCGGCATCGACCTGACCGCCGCACCCGGCACCGACCAGGCCGAACTGGCCCGCCGGGTGACCGCCGTCCTCCCCGCCGACCGCGCCGAGGCCACCACCGGCGCCGCCCAGGCCGCCCAACAGGCGGGTTACGTCGACACCCTGACGCGCGGCCACGAGAAGCTGCCGATGCTCTTCGCCGGCGTCTCCCTCTTCATCAGCTCCTTCCTCGTCGTCAACACCTTCACCATGCTCGTCGGCCGGCGCACCCGCGAGATCGCCCTGCTCCGCGCCATCGGCGCCACCCGCCGCCAGGTCGTCCGCTCCGTCCTGCTGGAAGCCGCCCTCGTCGGCCTCGCCGCATCCGCCGCCGGCTTCCTGCTCGGCCTCGGCATCGCCGCCGCACTGCCCGCCGCCCTCGGCACGGACCAGGACGCACTGCCCCGCGGCCCCCTGGTGGTCGGGCCGCTGCCCGTCGCCGCGGCACTCGCCATCGGTGTCGGCGTCACCGTGCTCGCCGCCTGGCTCCCCTCGCGGAGGGCAGCCCGCATCGCCCCCGTGGAAGCCCTGCGCTCTGCCGAGCACCAACTCCCCGCCACGGGCGCCCGCACCCGCGTCCGCACCGCAGCGGCAACCGCCCTCCTCGCCCTCAGCGCCTTCCTGCTGATCCCGCTGACCCGCGCCGAGGACGCCTCCGAGGAGAACCTCCGCGACGCCATGGCCGGCTGCGCCCTCCTCGTCGCGGCCGCCGTCGTCCTCACCCCGCTGCTCGCCGCCCCCGCGATCCGGGGCGCCGGCCGCCTGACCCGCCGCCTCGGCATCACCGGCCGCCTCGCCGGGCAGAACGCCCTGCGCGACCCCCGGCGCACCGCCGCCACCGCCGCCACCGTGCTGATCAGCACCGCCCTCGTCAGCGGACTCGCCACCATCGGCCATTCCGGGGCCCTGGCCCTCGACCGCCAGGCTGCGGAGGGCCTCGCCGCCGAGTACGTGATCAGCACCCCCACCCCCACCACCGCCATCGACGACGCCACCCTGCGCCGCGTCGCCGACACCCCCGGCGTCCGCGCCGCCCACGGCATCGCCGACTCCACCCTCTTCCTCGGCGGCGGCGTCCGGAACATCGCCGGCGTCGATGCACGCACCGTCGACGACGCCATGCGGCTCGACTTCACCAGCGGCTCCGCCGCAGGCCTCGGACCCGGCCGGATCGCCGTGTCCGCCACCACCGCCCGCGACCACCGCCTCGACACCGGCAGCCGCATCACCGGACGGATCGGCCGGGGCGGCCCCGAGACCGCCTACACCGTCGTCGGCGTCTACCGCGACAACCCCACCGCCGGCGACGCCCTCGGAGCCCGCACCGAGGTCCAGCAGCACCAGTTCCGCCCCGGCACCCTCCAGCGCATCCTCGTCCGCACCGACAGCGGCGCCGCCGGCATCCGGAGCGCCCTGCACACCGCCGTCGGCAACAGCCCGCTGCTGAAGGTGCAGGACCGGGCGGAACTCGTCCGCGAGGCCGCGGGCGTCATGGGCGACCTGCTCACCCTGATGTACGGGCTCCTCGCCCTCGGAGCCGCCATCTCCGCCCTCGGCATCGCCAACACCCTGGCCATGTCCGTCGCCGAACGCACCCGCGAGATCGGCGTCCTGCGCGCCCTCGGCATGGACCGCGCCGGCATCCGCCGCACGATCCGCCTGGAAGCCGTCACCGTCGCCGCGTACGGCACCCTGCCCGGTTTGGCCTGCGGCCTGTGCGGCGCCTGGGCGGTCGGCTCCCTCGCCAACGGCGCCGTGCAGCAGTACGCCTTCCGCCTGCCCTGGGGGACCCTGCTCCTCGTCTGCCTGGCCCCCCTCGCCGTCGCCGCGGCCGCGGCGGCCGCCCCGGCCCGCCGGGCAGCCGCCCTCCGCCCGCTGGAGGCCGTCGCCGAGCAGTAGCACCAGCCGACGTCACCCGTCGCCGCCGCCGGTCCCGCCGCCCGCCGCGGCCGGACCGGCGGCCGCGGGCTCGCGCCACATCGGCCACAGGACGGGCCCGCCGTCCGGCAGCCGGATCTCGCCCGTCGCCCGGAATCCGAACCGCTCGTAGAACGGCACGTTCGACGCCTTGCTCGACTCCAGGTACGCCGCCTCCCCGAGCCGGTCGCAGTGCGCCAACTGCTCCCGTACGAGCGCCGAACCGGCCCCCGTCCCCCGCACCTGCGGATCCGTCCCCACGGTCGGCAGGTACCAGTGGGGTTCCGCCGGGTGCGCCCGATGCAGGCACTCCTGCACCTCGGCGGCCCGCCCCAGCCCCCGCGGCCCGAAGACCCGCACGTAGCGGGGCACGGCGGCCAGCTCCCGCACCGCCGGCGCCCGCCACCGGCCCGGCCCCGACCAAAGGGCCGCCGCCAGCAGCCGCCCGTCCCCGGTCGCGGCGACCCGCACGGCCCCCTCCCGCGGCCGCTGCTGCCGTTGCGCCAGCCGGAAGTACAGGGCGATCCTGTGCATCCGGTCCGGCCCGCCGTCGGGGACCATCCACCCCATGACGGGGTCGTCGGCGAAGGCGAGGGCGAGGAGGCCGGCGATCGTGCGCGCTTCGCCCGGCCGGGCGCGCCGGATCCCGAACGCCTGCGGCAGCGGCCGCGTCCGTGTGCTCATCGCGCCACGGTAGGCGGCCGGCCACCGCAGCCCCCGGCCACACGCCCGCCACACCGCCCCGATCAGGCCGAACGGGGCCGGGTCGCGGCACCGGGCGCACCTGACAGAGCACCACCGGCTCCACCCTGGCGATCCGCGCCGTCTGGTGAGGATGGCCGGGACCGACGCGGCGGGACGCGGGCCTCGACCATCCCTCGGGGCCCGCCGGACGGCACATGTCCACAGTCCCGCCTCTCACGACCGATGCAAGGTGAAGGTTCCCTGATGAAGAGACGAGTCTTCCTCCGCGCCGCCGCGCTCGGCGTCGCGGCCGCCGGGACCGGGGCCGGCCTCACGGCCGGCACGGCGCACGCCGCGAACACCGTACAGCCGGGGCCGGGCCCCTACGGCGAGCTCCTCCCGCCGGACGCCAACGGCCTTCGCCTGCCCGCCGGTTTCAGCAGCCGGGTCGTCGCCCGCGCCGGCCAGACCGTGCCCGGCACCGCGTACGCCTGGCACACGGCCCCCGGCCCGGGCGGCGTCGTGCGCGACGGCACCGGCTGGATCTACGTGTCGCACTCCGAGAACGGCGGGGCGAGCGCCCTCCGCTTCTCCTCCGGCGGCACGGTGACCGGCGCCCACCGCGTCGACACCGGCAGCACCGCCCCGACCCTCGGCACCGCGATGCCCGGCGGCGGCTGGCTCGTCGGCGAGCGCATCACCGGCGGGTACGCGTACGAGGCGGACCCGCGCGGCGCGAAGGCGCCCGTACGCCGCCCCGAGCAGGGCCGGTTCAAGCGCGGCGGCCTGGCCTACGACGGCGGCGGCACGCTCCTCATGACCGAGGACGAGCCCGACGGCGGCGTCTACCAGATGTTCAACACCACTCTCTACGCGTGGACCTCGCCCGCGGGCGGCGGCCGGCTCACGACGACGCAGGTGCCCGACCCGTCGGCGGCGACCACCCCGGTACGCCGGCAGCTGCCCGACCAGGTCCGGTTCGACCGGCCCGGCACCCCGGCCGCCGCGAACACCGTGTCGTACTACGTCCCCGCCCGCGGGGACAGCCGCATCCACCGCGTCGACACCTACTTCGCGGCACTGCGGACCTACTACGACCCCGCCGCGACCGGCGGCGGGCCGCTGACACAGCCGCGCGAGGCGGCCTTCCCGCTCGGGAAGTCGGCGGCGGAGGAGCTGTTCGTCACCGAGGGCGCCGGCGGCAACGCCGAGGTCTGCGCGATCACCGGCCGGGACACCATCGCCCCGTTCCTGCGCCTCGACGGCGCGACGGGCCTGGCCGGGCTGGACTTCGCCCCGAACGGCAAGCGCATGTACGTCGCCTCACCCGACGCCGTCTACGAGGTGTCGGGCCCGTTCAACGGCTGACGGGCACGGGCGGGGCCGCGGCACCCGGCCGCGGTTCTGCCCGAGCGTCCCCCGCCGGTCAGTCGCGGACCGGCGGGGGCGGCCCCCCGGCCGGAAGGCGGCCGGTGAGGATCCGGCCCGCGTGCAGGCCGATCGCGAGGCAGCCGACCGCGGCCGGGACGAAGAGCAGCGCCGCCCAGAGGGCCTCGCCCGTGTCATAGCTGTTCTGCCCGACGAAATCGAAGAACTTCCCCGCATCAGCGCGCAGCAGGTCGGAGTCCGCCTTCATCTCGTCGGAGCGGGATGAGGAGTCCCCGGCCAGCCACCGGAACGCCGGCAGCACCCCGCCCAGCGCCAGCGCCGGCACCCGCGGGGGCAGCCATGCGGACGGCGAACGCAGCCCCGGCCGGTACAGGGCGCCGAGCGCCCAGGCGCGCCGTACGAGATACAAGGCCGCGCCCAGGGAGGCCAGCCCCGCCAACTGGCTCAGCGAGACCGCCGTGTCGAACTCGTAGCTGGAGAACCACCAGGTCAGCCAGACGACGGCCAGCGGCGGGACCGTCCAGGACGCCGTGACCGCCAGGGCCCGGAAGGCGGCCGCCACCCGGGCCCGCGGGTGGAGTCGGGCCCGTTCGGCGTCGAGCCAGGCCCGGTGCCGCTCCCGGTGCTCGGCCTCGGCGCGCGCTGCGGCCTCCTGCCGCTCGCGCTCCCGCCGGCCCGCCTCCTCCAGGCGCCGCTCGGACTCCTCCCTGGCCAGGAGGCGCGCACGGACCTCCTCGCGGGCGGCGGGGGCCAGTTCCGCCTCGGCCATGCGGGCCAGCAGGGTGTCCGGGCCGCCGGCGCACCGCAGCACGCCCGCGTACCAGGGCGGCGGGTCCTCGGGCGGTGTGGCCGGCGGCAGCCGGCGTACGGCCTCCGCCACCTGCGGCGCCGGGAGCAGGGCGGCGAGCAGGACGCCCGGCGCGGTCTCGTCGGCCCACCGCCGGACGGCCTCCGGCCAGCCGTGCTGCCGGGCGACGGCCGCGTGCCAGGTGTCGAGGGACCGCGACCAGGCCGCCCGGATCCCGCGGAGCGCGGCGAGCTCTCCGAAGCCGGCCAGGACATCGAGCAGCGGCGTGTCGGCGAGCTCCGCGCGCAGTCTGCGGTCGGCCGCGTCCGCCCCGCCGCCCGCGAGGCAGGCGCGCGCCAGCAGGCCGTACGTGATCCTGCGACCCCGGTGGACGACCGGCCCGGCCGGATCGAGCCAGCGCAGCAGGCACAGCAGCTTCAGCGCGGGCGACAGCTTCCGGTCGGCGAGGTGGCGGTCGACGAGAGCGATGCGGCCCTCGACGTCGTCGGTGTCCGGATTGCCGAACTGGCGCAGCCAGCCGAGGAGGTCGGCCCACCCCTCGGAGGGAGTCGCGGCGGAGCGGCCGTCCCCGAAGAAGCGCCGGGCGGCGTCCGGGCCGTGCGCGCGGAGCGTCTCGGCCAGTTCCCGCTTGGTGGTGTGCAGGGTTCCGGCCAGGGCGAGGGGGCGGGCCACCCCGGCCGCCGGCGGCGTGCGGGGCAGTGGCGGCGGTTCCTGTACGCCGGTCCGCCCGGCCCGCGCCTGCCGCCGGCCCGCGGCGCGGCCCGCCGCAGCGGCGGGCGGCGCGGCCGCGGCGTTCCGGAGCAGCGCGAGCCGGCCCGCCGACCCGCCGGCGCGGACGTCGGGCATCGGCAGCCCCCGCAGCCGGGCGCGCTGCCGTACCGCCCGGGCGACGGCGTCGAGCGGCAGCAGCTCGCCCGCACCGGGCACCCCGGAGCGCAGCACGTACAGCAGCTCGCCGGTGAAGCTGGTGTGCTCGGCGCCCTCCGGCGCGAGCGCCGTCGAGGTCGCCGGCGTCGCCGTCAGGACGTAGCTGCCCTCGATCTCCAGCTCCTCCGGTGAGGCGAGCGCCTCCCCGTCCCCGCCGCCCATGCCCTGCACCGCCCATCCGCTGAAACAGCAGTCCAGGACGACGACCTTGTTCAACGCCGGCGACTCCGCCAGCACTTCGCGCAACAGGCTGTACGGGAAGCCCGTGACGGCGAGGGTGCTGCGGCGCGCGGCGGGCAGCCCCAGGTAGAGCTCGCCCGCCTTGCGGACCATCCCGTGCCCCGCGAAGTAGACCAGCAGCGTGTCCTCGGCCTCTTCGGCGCACCGGCGCAGTTCGCCGAAGACGTCGACCGTGCCCGGCGGGTCCAGGTGCACGGTGCAGTGCTCCGCAGCGAAGCCCCCCGACGGGGCCGTCAGGACGGCGCCCAGGTCCCGCAGATTGTGGGCGACGGCGGGCAGGTCGGGCAGTTCGTCGTGCAGGTAGGCGGCGGAGCCGAAGAGGTACGCGCGGGAGAGCCGGGGGTCAGGCAGCCGGCTCATGGCCGCCTTCGCCGTCGGCGTCCCCGGAGCCCTCACCGCCCAGGTGCGGGGAGAGCGCGGCGACCAGGCGCTCCACCTCCGCGGGGCCGCCGCCGAAGTCGAAGACGGCCCCGTCCGGCCGGGTGACGCGCACGCCAGGCCCGCCGCCGCGCCGTGTGGGCCGCTGGCTCAGCCACAGGTCGACGGACTGCAGCACGGCGACGAGCACTGCCATGCCCAACTCGGCCAGCTGGAGCACGAGTTCGGTGTCGGAACCCATCGTCCCGGCCTGCGGCGGCGCGCTCCGCAGCTTCACACGCCCGCGCAGCACCCGCTCGGCCCGCAGCCAGGCGGCGAGCTCCTCCAGCGCGGCGTCGTCCCCCGGGACGTCGATTCGGATGTCCATCCGCCTGCTGTTCCTTCCCCCGTGCCGACGCGGCGCGCCCACGCGCGCCGCAGCCGGTCATCGTAGAACGCGCATTCCCCCGGGGGGTCGGTTATCGGCCGCGCCCGCCGGGTCACCGGGGCAGCCGGGGACCCGCCCCGTGGGGCGTCACGACGGCGTGCCCGCCCCGCGGGCAGTGCACCAGCCGGTCGGCGAGCCCCGCGGCGCGCGCGGCGGCGAGGAACGATGACAGGGGCGACTTCATGACGGTGTAGTCGCCGTAGTGCACGGGCAGGACCGGGCTCGGCGCGAGCCGCCGGGCCAGCGCCACGCCCTGCTCGGCGTCCATCGTGACGAGCATCCCCCCGGGCAGCGTGGTCCCGCCGAGGTGCAGTACGGCCAGCCGGATGCCGGGGAACCGGCGGGGAATCTCGTCCAGCCCGTCGAAGTCCAGGGTGTCGCCGCTGATGTACAGGCTGATCTCCGGAGGGGAGCCGGCCGGCCCGAACCGGACGAGACTTCCCATGACCGGCGGCAGGAGGCGTCGCAGCCAGGGGCTGCCGGCGTGCCGGCCGGGCAGCGCCGTCACCCGCACCTCGGTGTCGGCGTTCCGCAGGACGTGCTCCTGCCAGGTCTCCAGGCCGACGGCCCGGCCGAACCCGTGCCACCGGGCGAGCCGGCGCGCTGCGTGCGGCGTGGTCACGACGGGCAGGCCGGCGTCGAGTCCGCGGCGTGCGACGCGGTCGAAGTGGTCACCGTGCAGGTGCGACAGCAGGACGCCGTCCAGGGCGGGCAGCTCCCTGACGTCCAGCGCGGGATCGCGCAGGCGGCGGCTGACCAGCCCGCGCCCGAGGTAGGCGTATTGGCCCTTGTGCAGGAAGTTGGGATCGGTCAGGAGGGTCATGCCGCCGTACCGCAGCAGCAGCGTGGCGTTCCCGATCAGCTGGATTTCGAGGGGTTCCCCGTCCCGATGGCTCATGTCGTGCGCCTCCGCGGCCTTCGTCTGGGGGTGTCGGACGGGGCGCCTGCCCGGGACGGGGGTGTTCACCGCCGGCGGTCGAGGGAGCCCCAGCTGTCGTTGTGCCGGGCTACCTCGCCCAGAGCCTCCTCGATCACCTCGGCGCCGATCCAGCCGAGCGGCTCCACGTCGGCGACGAGGGGCTCGTTGTCCGGGCCCCGCCCGCACTCCCTGCCGTGCAGCAGCCAGGGCCGCACCCGGCGGTCCTTGACGCGCGGGAGGTGCGAGTAGTCGTAGAGCCGGCGGGCCGCCCACGTCGACAGGGGGCGCTCCCCCCACCACGGCTCCACGTCGAGGGGGTTCGCGGACAGGCCCGGGAGCTCGATGCCGGTCAATTCGTCGCGGCTGGCCGGCGCGGGCAGGTCCGCGGCGGGCCCCATCGACCAGCGCACGTACAGGCCGGAGCGGCCGGCCAGGATGCCGGCCAGCTCGTCCAGGGAGCCGATCGTCGGCATGTTCCGGGGGTCGTTCGCTGCCACGCCCGACGCCTACCCGGCGCCGCCCGCCGTAGTCGCGCCGCGCAAACGCGGGCGGTTTGGGCGCGGGCGCGGTGGACAGGCGCCCCTCGCGCCGCACAGCGGTGCGCGGAGCGGCACAGGGCCGCCCGGCGCCGCCGGCGCGCACGGGAGGCAGCGATGGCAGGAATCCGATGGGCGGCCCCGGCGGCCGCAGCCGCTGCGGTACTGGGACTTGCCGTGCCCGCGGCGGCCGCTCCGAGCCCGGGAAGCCCGGATGCGGCGTTCGTCCAGGCCGCCCACCAGGCCAACCTGGCCGAGATCGCGGCGGGGCAGGACGCCCAGCGCAACGGCGGCGACACCTGCGTCAAGGACGCCGGCGCCAAGCTGGTCCGCGACCACACCGAGCTGGACGCGGAGCTGACCGACCTCGCGCAGGAGGGACGCCTGCAGCTGCCGGACGCACCGACGGCCGAGCAGAAGGCGGCCTTGGACAAGGTCAAGGCCCAGGCCGGCACGTCCGGCTACGACAAGGCGTGGCTGACGGCACAGGAGAAGGCCCACACCGCCACCCTGGCGGCGATCGACAAGCAGATCGCCGACGGCAAGGACGCCGACACCGTCGACGCGGCCAAGGACGCCCGGCCGGTCGTCGCCGCCCACCTGGAGATGGTCCGCGGCGGCACCTGCCACGCCATGCCCTCGGACGACGCGTAGCGGCACGGCGCAGGGGTACGCGCCGGAATTCTCGATGACCTCGTACCGATGCACGTGGAGGAGCCTTGAGTGACTTCGACGACCGTGGCACCGCGGGCCGGAGCGGGCCGCAGGCCATGGCACACACGGTGAAGGAGAAGGCGGGAGAGGGAGCCGCCGTGGTGGGGGAGAAGACGTCGCGGATCGCCGGCACCGTCGGCGAACAGGCGGCAGGTGTTGCCGGGGAGGCAGGCGCGCGGGCCCGTGACCTCGCGGGCGAGCTGCGCACCCAGGTCCAGGACCAGGCCCGCACCCAGACCGGGCGCCTGGCGCAGAACGTCCGCTCCCTGGCGGACGACCTGGCCCGCATGGCCGAAGCGGACACGTCGGGCTCCCCGGCCGCGTCCGCGGTGCGCCGCGTTGCCGACGGAGGCCGCCGGATGGCGTCCCGCTTGGAGAGCCGCGGGCCGGACGGGCTCCTCTCCGACCTGCAGGACTTCGCCCGGCGCCGGCCCGGGGCGTTTCTCGCGGGCGCCGCGCTGGCCGGTTTCGCGCTCGGCCGGATCGGCAAGGGGACCCAGGCCGCCGGATCCTCCGGAGGCGGTGGCGGTACCGGTCCGTCCGTGGCGGACCGAGCCGCGCCGGCCATCACCGAACGAGCCGCACCGCCCGCGGGCGGCGGACCGCCGGACGCCGGGCAGCGGCACGCCCCCGCCCCCGCCGTGCGCCACCCGGGCGAAGGGAGCTGACCGATGGCCATGTCATCCGCCGAGCGCGCGACGGCGCCGCGCCGGCCCGGACCCCGGCGGGGCGTGTCCCCGGCCGGACCGGAGCCGTCCCTCGGCACGCTCGTCGGCGAGGTCGGCGCCGACCTCTCACTGCTGGTCAGGGACGAGATCGAACTGGCCAAGGCGGAGCTCAAGGAGGAGACGGCCAAGGCCGCCAAGGCCGGCAGCCTGCTGGGCGGCGCCGGCTACGCCGGGCACCTGGCCCTGCTGCTGGGCAGCCTCACCGTCGTCTTCGCACTCTCCTACCTGATGCCCGCGGCGTGCGCGGCGCTCACGGTCACCGTGCTGTGGGCCGTCGCCGGCGCCGTCATGTACGCGGCGGGCCGCCGGCGGATGCGCGAGGTCCACATGAAACCGGAACAGACGGTCGAGACCCTGAAGGAGGATGCGCGATGGGCGCGACACCTCAAGAGCTGAGGAACGACGTCGAATACCGGCGTGCCCACCTGGCCGACAGCGTGGACCGCCTGGCGGAGCGGATGGCGCCCCGCCGCGTGGCCCGCAGGAAGATGGGCGCCGCCCGGGGCCGGCTCTCAGGCCTCACGCACCGGGTCATGGGATCCGTGCAGGACGGTGCGCAGAGCATCGCCGACACCACAGGCCAGGCCGCCGGCGGCCTGGCGCAGACGGCGAAGGACGCGGCCGGAACGGTCGCCGACACCGCCGGGACGGTCGGCAGCGCGGTCCAGGAGGCGCCCGCGCGGCTGGAGCGCCGCACCCAGGGCAGCCCCCTCGGCGCCGGCCTCGTCGCGTTCGGCGCGGGCATGCTGGCCGCGGCCCTCATACCGGCGACGGAGGCCGAGGAGCGACTCGGCCGGCAGGTCCGCGAACACTCCGACGAGCTGGTGGAGCCGGTCGGGCAGGCCGCGGCGCAAGCCGCCCGCGAGGTCAAGGAGGGCATGCAGGAGCCGGCGGCCGAGGCGGTGGAGGCCGTCAAGGGCGCCGCGCAGGACGCAGCCGGGACCGCGAGGGACGAGGCGCTGGCCGCGGGGCAGGAGACTGCCGAGGGCCTGCGCGACGTCGGCCGCGGCACCGCCGAGGAGCTCCGCAACCGGAACCCCGGGACCGGAGCCGCCGGCTGACCCGCCGCGCCGCCGGCAACCCCGCCGCCGTGCCCCGGGGCCGATGCGCCCGGGGCACGGCCGCGGGGCTTCAGTCCGCCGGGGGGCCCGCCGTGTGGTCGGGGTGGCCCGGGGTGCGGCGGGCGCGCTTGAGCTGCGCCTCGTAGAGGTGGTCGCGACCGCCGGCGAGTTCGCCGACGGCCTGCTCCGCGAGCGCCGCGAACGGCCGGTAGTAGGTGTGGTTGTAGGCCTCGACGATCTGGAAGGTCCAGTGGCCGGGGATGACGTTGCGGCCGAGGATGTCCCGCTCGATCGCCGCCGCCACGCCGTGGTGCCCGGCCTCCCGAAAGAGGCGCACCGCGTCGTCGAGTTCGAAGTCCGCGGTGCCGGTCAGCTGGTGGAAGGAGTACAGGTGGCCGCGCGCGCGTTCCGTGGTCTCCAGCGCCTTCGACAGGGCGCCGAGGGCGAGGACGGTGGCGTGCGGCACGCCGTGCGGCCGGAGGGGGTCCGTGCGGGGCGGCTGGTCGTGCTCCTCTGGTGCGCTCACCCTCCCTGCATAGCCGCTGCGGGGCCGCGCGCCGAGCGGGCGCGCGGGGCTGCCATCCGGACGGCGGGAGGGCCGTCCCCGGTTGCGCCGTCAGCGGCCCACGAGGCCGAGCTGGTGGTTCATCTCCTGCAGGAAGCGCACCACGACGTGCAGCTCGCCGGGGTCGAAGGGCGCGCAGGCGGCCTGCGTGCCGCGGGCCAGCGGCCCGAAGAACGCGCGCGCCGCCTCCCGGCCCGACGGGGCGTAGTGGATGTGCACCACGCGGCGGTCGTCCGCGGCCCGGACCCGCCGGACGTGGCCGGCCTTCTCCAGCCGGTCCAGGCAGGCGGTGACGGCCCCCGAGGTGAGGTTCATCCGGCTGCGCAGGCGCCCCGGGGTCATCGGGCCGCCCTCCTCGTCGTGCTCGGCGTCGAGGACGGCGATCAGCGCCTGGACGTCCGTCAGGTGCAGCCCGTGCGCCTGGGCGAACTCCTGGACGATCCGGTTGAACTCCGCGTTCATGCGGCGCAGCAGCACGGCGAAGGACTGCAACCCGATCGGGTCGTCCGGCGGAAGTGGGGGCAGGGGGGCGTCGGCGCTGGGCATGACACCAGCATATGATCTCTCAATCGTTGACATACTTTTTGATTGAGTGATTGAAGGGCGGTTCGTTCACGTGAGCAGTAATCCGCGCCGGGCCCTGTGGCTGGTCCCGCTGGCCCTGCTGGTGGTCTGGCTGGGCATCGGCGGCGCGCTCGGCCCCTACGCCGGGAAGCTCGGCGAAGTCGCCACCAACGACCAGGCGGCCTTCCTGCCCCGCAGCGCCGAATCCACCGCCGTCCTCGAAGCCCGGCGGCCGTTCGAACGCTCGGAATCCGTCCCCGCCATCGTCGTCTGGGAGGCCCCGGACGGCACCCGCATCAGCGCGGACCAGACGGCCGCCGCGTCCCGCGCCGTCGCCGCACTCGCGGGCCGGCCCGGCATCGCCGAGGCGCCTTCGCCCGCCCGGCCCTCCGAGGACGGCAGGGCGCTCCAGGCCGTCGTGCCCCTCGAGCCCGACCTGGGAGACGAGCTCCCCGCCGTCCTCGACTCGGTCCGCTCGGCGGCCTCGACCGTACCCGGCGCCACCGTGCACATCGGCGGCCCCGCGGCCACGCAGGCCGACCTCTCCGACGCCTTCGCCGGCATCGACGGACTGCTGCTCGGCGTCGCACTGGGCGCCGTCCTGCTCATCCTGCTGCTGGTGTACCGGAGCGTCCTCCTGCCGCTGGTGATCATCGTCGCGGCCGTGTTCGCCCTCTCCCTCGCCTGCGCGATCGTCTACGCCCTCGCCGACCGCGGCACCGTACGCGTCGACGGCCAGGTGCAGGGCATCCTCTCCATCCTGGTCATCGGCGCGGCCACCGACTACGCCCTCCTCCTCGCGGCCCGCTTCCGGGAGGAGCTCGCCGCCCACGGCGACCGCATGCGCGCGGCGACGGCCGCCGTCCGGCGCTCGGCCGGCGCCATCACCGCCAGCGCCGCCACCGTGGCGCTCGGCCTGCTCGCCCTGCTCGCGAGCGACCTCACGAACAACCGGGCGCTCGGGCCCGTCGGCGCGATCGGCATCCTCTGCGCCGTCCTGACGACCCTCACCTTCCTGCCCGCCGTCCTCGCCCTGCTGGGCCGGACCGCGTACTGGCCGGCGAAGCCCAGGGCCGCCGGCGAGGACGGGCGCGGCGTGTGGCACCGCATCGCCGCGCTGATCGACCGCGCGCCGCGGAAGGTGTGGGCGTCGACCACGGTGCTGCTGCTCGCCATGGCCGCCTTCGCCCCGACGCTGTCCTCCAAGGGCGTACCGCTCGACGAGATCTTCGTCGGCGAGGCGCCCTCCGTGAGCGCCCAGCAGGCCCTCGGCCGGCACTTCCCCGGCGGATCCGGCCAGCCTGCCGTGATCATCGCCGACGCCGGGCGGGCGGAGCAGGTGCAGGCGGCCGCCCGCGCGACCGACGGCGTCGCCTCGGCGGCCGCAGTCACGGCCACCGGCCGTCCGGGCGAGGGCGAACCGGTCGTGCACGACGGCCGCGTCCGCATCGACGCCACGCTGGAAGCGGCCGCCGACAGCGACGCCGCCAAGGCCACCGTCGAGCGGCTTCGCGCGCAGGTCCACGCCGTCCCCGGTGCCGGCGCGATCGTCGGCGGGTACACCGCCCAGCAGTACGACACCCAGCAGACCGCGGCCCGCGACCGCAACGTCATCGTCCCCATCGTGCTCGGCATCATCCTGCTGATCCTGGTGGTTCTGCTGCGGGCCCTGGTGGTGCCGGTGCTGCTGGTGGCGACGGTCGCCCTCAACTTCCTCGCCACCCTCGGCGTGTCCGCGCTCGTGTTCGACCTGCTGGGCTTCAGCGGCACCGACGCGTCCGTTCCGCTGTACGGGTTCGTCTTCCTGGTGGCGCTCGGCGTCGACTACAACATCTTCCTGATGTCGCGCGTCCGCGAGGAGACCCTCGCGCACGGGGTGCGCCAGGGCGTCCTGCGCGGGCTGACCACGACCGGCGGGGTCATCACCTCCGCCGGGGTGGTCCTGGCGGCCACCTTTGCCGCGCTGATGGTCATCCCGCTGGCCTTCCTCGTCCAGATCGCCTTCATCGTCGCCTTCGGCGTCCTCCTCGACACCCTGGTCGTCCGGTCCCTGCTGGTCCCGGCCCTCGTCGTGGACCTCGGCCCGCGCAGCTGGTGGCCCGGCCGCCTCGCACGCGCCGAGCAGTGAGGCCTGGCGGGGGTTCGCCGTGCGGTACCGGCCGGCGACGCCGCCCGGTCGCAGCGGGCAACCCGCGGGGCGACGATGGGAGTGCGGCCGCACCCCCGGAAAAGGCCCCTCGCCAAGGAGGCTCCATGAACCGGCGCACCCGCCCCCGCATCCTCGTACCGCTTGCGGCCGCCGCACTCGGCGCCCTGCTCGGCGCCGGGTCGGCAGCCGCGGCCCCGGCAGCCCCGCCGGCCGCCACGTGCTCGATCTCCGGCGTCCTCGAGAACGGCCGCGTCCACCTCTCCGGCGGGGGCTTCACGCCCGGGCCGGCGTACGTCTTCGGCTCGGCCGGCTTCGGCGGGACGGTGGAGATCGCCCAGAACGGCGGCTTCCAGGTCATGAACGTGCCGAACGCCGAGTACACCGTCCGCCAGGGCGGCGAAGTGACCCAGTGCAGCGGCTTCAAGGGCTGACCGGCCGCGGCCCGGCACCGCCGGGCCCGTCAGGCCCAGGTGTCCGGGCCGCCTCCCGTCCAGACGATCATCGGGCTGTCCTGCTCGACCAGGGACTCCGGATCGTGCAAACCCGCCCGGCGGGCGAACTCCACGACGTCGCGGAGGCCGTACGCCGTGCCGAGCGGGGCATCGGTGCCGTGGGTGTGCGCCGTGACCGGCCGGCCGCCCTTGGCGGTCACGGGGTGGACGGTGATGTGCGGAGTGTCCGGCATGCCCCCAGGCTCACCGCACCCGGGCACCTCCGCATCCCGGCGGACCCGTCCCGGCCTCCGTTCGGCACGACCGGCGGCACCAGCCCGGGGTCCCGGCCGGTCAAAAGGCGTAGCGAACCCGCAGCCAGGGCGCGCGCGCCGCGATCAGCCCCCGCAGCGACTCCACGGCCGAGGCCTTCTCCGCGTTGCGGTAGCGGACGTTCCAGGCGCCGTTCTCCGACTTCTTCGCCTGCTGGAGGTCCGGGCGCCACAGCAGCTCCTCGGCCCGCGGGTGCCAGCCGAGGTTGACCTCGTGCAGTTCGCGGTTGTGCGTCAGCATGATCACCTCGGCCGCCGCCTGCTCCTTCACCCGGCGCGGCAGGACGTCGTCCATGGCGTCCAGCAGCCCGCCCCAGGCCTCCTCCCAGCCCGGCCGGACCACCACCGGCGACAGGTTGAAGTGCACCTCGTAGCCGGCGTCGAGGAAGTCCGCGGCCGCGGCGAGGCGCTCGGTGACCGGGCTGGTCCGCACGTCGAGGAGGCGGGAGTCGTCGGCGGGCATCACGGAGAAGCGGATCCGGGTCCGGCCCTGCGGGTCGAGCCGCAGCAGGTCCGGGTTGACGAACTTGGTGGCGAAGGACGCCTTGGCGGTGGGCCAGCGGCGGAAGGCGCGGACCAGGTCAGCCGTGTTGTCGCTGATCAGGTCGTCGACCGAGCAGTCGCCGTTCTCCCCGACGTCGTACACCCACGCCCGGTCGTCGCACTGGTTGGGCTCCGGCTTCGGCCCGGCCGCCGCGACGTGCCGGCCGATGGCGTCCAGCACCCGTTCGGCGTTGGTGAAGACGGTGATCGGGTTGGCGAAGCCCTTGCGGCGCGGAACGTAGCAGTAGGCGCAGGCCATCGCGCAGCCGTTGGACAGGCCCGGGGCGATCCAGTCGGCCGACCTGCCGTTGGGCCGGATCCCGAAGGACTTCCGCTCGCCGAGGACGAGGGTCTGCCGCTTCACCTGCACCCACCGCTCGACGCTGCCCTCGTTGCCGTGCAGGTGCGGGATGCGCCAGTGGGACTCCGCCTCCACGAGACGGGCCCCCGGGAACCGCGCGATGATCTGCCGGCCCCGCGGAGAGGCGGCCGCCGCCGGCTCGGCGTGGATCTCGGTGACCCGCAGCATCCTGCGCGCCTGCGGGCCGTCCCGGAACGGCCGGTCGGCACCCGCACCGACCTCCTCGCCGGCGGGCCCGGCCGCCGCCACGAGCTCGTCGATCCCGAACAGGGCGTCCGCTTCGACGCCCTGCCGCCCTCGCCCGGATTGCCGTCGTCCGTCCATTTCACCCCAGTGTACGGAGCGGCCCCGGCTTCCCGGGGCCGCCCGCTGCCCGGCCGGGGCCGTCAGCGCAGGTACGCCGTACAGGCCGACACTCCCGCGAGCGCGGCCACGGCGGCCGCCGCGACCGTGACCGTGCGGCGGCGCAGTACCGCGTACCGGTGGCCGTACTCGCCGCGCAGCTCCTGGGCGCGGTCGGCCACCGCGCGCAGTATCTGCCGGCGCAGCGCCAGGTGGTGGTCGGCGAACCGGCGCGCGATCTCCTCCTGCTCCCCGCTGCCGAGCCAGGTCAGGGCGCCGGCGAAGGCGTCGCCGGCCCGAGCGGCCTCCTGGCGTGCGGCCTGGCTCAGGAGGTAGCCCTCCAGCCGTGCGAGACCGGCCGCTGCGTCCTCCCGGTCCATGGCGCCCCCCTCACTCCGCGCCCGGGCCCCGGTCGCTTCCGGGGAGCCGGCGCGCGCCGGACTGGTCGACGGCGTCGCGCCGGCCGTGGCCCTCCGTCCACTCCAGCGCGGAGACCTCCGGATAGTGCAGGTCGAAGGCGGGCGACTCCGACCTGACGCGGGGGAGGGTGTCGAAGTTGTGGCGGGGCGGCGGGCAGGACGTCGCCCACTCCAGTGACCGGCCGAAGCCCCACGGGTCGTCGACGGTGACCCGCGGCGCCGTCTTGGCGGTCTTCCACACGTTGTAGAAGAACGGGAGCGTCGACAGGCCGAGCAGGAACGCGCCGACCGTCGAGACCATGTTCAAGGGGGTGAACCCGTCGGCCGCCAGGTAGTCGGCGTACCGCCGGGGCATGCCCTCCGCACCCAGCCAGTGCTGCACCAGGAAGGTGCCGTGGAAGCCGATGAACAGCGTCCAGAAGTGGATCTTGCCGAGGCGTTCGTCGAGCATGGTGCCGGTCATCTTCGGCC
>NZ_BMTY01000026.1:0-50276 GCF_014649915.1 Streptomyces toxytricini
GACGGCGAAGCCGGGCGCGAGCGTGCACAGGCGGCCCGCCTGCTCCTGGATGGCGGCGACCACCTTGGGGTGCTGGTGGCCGATGTTGGTGTTGACCAGCTGGGAGGAGAAGTCGAGGTAGCGGCGGCCGTCGTAGTCCCAGAAGTACGAGCCCTCGGCCCCGGCGACGGCGAGCGGGTCGATCAGGGCCTGGGCGGACCAGGAGTGGAAGACGTGGGCGCGGTCGGCGGCCTTGACGGTGGCGCCGTCCGCGTCGGCGGGGAGATGAGGGGTCATGCAGCCACGCTAGAAGTGCGCAGGTGGGAGGGGTATCGGCGGAGTGTATGGGGGTCGGGGCCGGGCCTCGGCAGTCTGTCGCCGGGCGGGGTGGGGCCGAGGGGGCGGACCGAAAGAGATTGACAGCATGCTGTCGTGATGACAGTCTCTTGTCATAGGCAGCCGGCCGAAAAGGCCGGCGGGTGGACGTGCGGCGGGGATGCGACGGACCCGCCGCGGCCCGCCGACACGCAACGGGAGGCGATCCACATGACCGCGAACCGCTCCGACAAGCCGGTCCACCTGGCCGTGTACGACACGTACGCGGACTGGGAGACGGGCCACACCACGGCACACCTCACGCAGCGCGGGTTCCGCGTCCGGACGGTCGCGGCCGACGCGCGACGGGATGTGACCACCATGGGCGGCGTCCGCATCCGGCCCGACGGAGCGCTGTCGGACCTGTCGCCGCAGGACTCCTCCCTGCTGATCCTGAACGGCGCGGCGCTCTGGGACACCGGGGACGAGCTGGCCCCCTTCGCGGCGAAGGCCGCGGAGTTCCTGGCCGCCGGGGTTCCCGTGGCGGCGATCTGCGGGGCCACGGCCGGCCTGGCGCGCGCCGGGCTGCTGGACGGGCGCGCCCACACCAGCGGCGCCGCCGCATACCTGGCGGAGCAGCCGGGCTACGCGGGGGCCGAGCGGTACGTCGAGGCCGACGCGGTGACGGACGGCGACCTGATCACCGCCGGGCCGACGGAGCCGGTGGCGTTCGCGCGGGAGGTCTTCGCCCGGCTCGAGGTGTACGGGCCGGAGGTGCTCGACGCGTGGTACCGGCTGTTCCACGACTCGGACGCGAGCGCCTTCCCGGTGCTGATGGCGGCCGCGGAGCGCGGGGATGCCTGAGCGCGCGGCGGCGGGGGAGGACGGCGGCGCGGCCGGGGGCGGAGGCGGCGGAGTCCGGGGCCACGGCGGGGGCGGCGGCGGGGACTACGGCGGGGTCGGCGGCGAGCGGCCGTCCACACGTGAGCGGCAGGAGTTGCTCAGCGCGGCGGCGCTCGGCGTCTTCGGCCTGAACGGCCGGTTCCTCGCCCTCTCGGAGGAGCTGGCCCGGCCGGCCGGGCTGACCGCGGCGCGCTGGCAGGTGCTCGGCGCGGTCCTGCGGGAGCCGCTGCCGGTGGCCGGCATCGCCCGCGCCATGGGCATCACCCGGCAGAGCGTCCAGCGCGTCGCGGACCTGCTGGCCGCGCAGGGACTCGCCGAGTACGTGCCCAACCCGGCGCACCGGCGTGCGAAGCTGCTCCGCCCGACCCGCGAGGGGCGCGCGGCGGTCGCCCGTATCGGACCGGCGCACGCGGCGGCGGCGACGGCGCTGGCGGAGCACCTCGGCGACGAGGCGTTCCGGGAGGTCGTGGCCGCCCTGGACCGGCTGGCCGCGGCCATGGACGCCCTCCCCGGGCCGCCCGCTCCCCCGGCCGGCGACTGAACACCCGTTTGTGTCGAAGTCGATAACTGTGCGGGCAGCGCTTGTTGGGCGCGGGCGCCCCGCGCAGACTGCCGCCCATGAAACCGTTGGAGGTAGTGGCACAACTGTGGGAGCGCTTCGCCGCCCGCGACTGGACCGGCGTGGCCCGCCTGCTCGCGAAGGACGCCGTCATCGACTGGCCCGTCAGCGGTGAGCGCATCGTCGGGCGGGCCAACTTCATCGCCGTGAGCAGCGACCTCGCCTACTCCGAGGAGAGACCCGTCGAGGTCCTCCGCATCGTCGCCGACGGCGACCTCGTCGTCACCGAGGTGGAGGTCCCGCAGGAGCACGTCGTCTACCGGGCGGTGTCCCTGTGGACCGTCCGGGACGGCGAGATCGTCGGCGCGCGCGAGTACTGGACCAGCCCCGGCCAGGACCCGGCACCCCGCTGGCGCGCCCACTTCGTCGAGCCCTTGGCCGCCGACTGACAGTGGCGGCGGGAGGGGTCGGAGGGCGGGCCGGTGCCGCCGTGGGCATCGGCGCAGGTCTGCGGCAGACTGGCCGCGTGCTGACGCAACTCGCCGCCGCCACCGGTGTCCTGGCGCTCCTGACGCTCGTGCCGGGCCCCGACATGGCCGTCGTGACCCGGCGCGCCGTGGCCCGCGGCCGCGCGGACGGGCTGCACACGGTGGCCGGGATCACCGCCGGGCTGCTCCTGTGGGGCGTGCTCACCGTCGCCGGACTGGCCGCACTACTGGCCGCGTCGGTCGGGGTGTACCTGGTGGTGAAGCTCGCGGGGGCGGCGTACCTGTGCTTCCTCGGCGTGCAGTCCCTGCGCCGGCCGGGCGCGGACGGGGCCGACCCCGCGCCGGGGCCGGGCACAGCTCCCGCGGACGGGCCGACCGGCGGGGCGTGGCGGACGGGCCTGGTCGCCAACGCCCTCAATCCGAAGATCGCCGTCTTCTACACCGGGTTGCTGCCCGCCCTCGCCCCGTCCGGTCTGCGCCCCGCGGCGGGCATGGCGCTCCTCGTGCTGGTCCACGTGCTGCTGACGGCGGCCTGGTTGGGCACGTACGTGTACGTCCTGTCGAGGGCCCGGCGGTTCTTCACCCGCCCCCGCGTGCGCCGGACCCTGGACCGGGTGACCGGAGTCGTCCTGATCGGGTTCGGCGTCCGCGTCGCGACGACGGCTTGACCGGCCGGGCGGCCGGGCTGCCGGGTGACCGGGCTGCCGGGTTCAGGCGAGTCGGTCGAGTTCCTCGCCGATGGCCGTGCGCAGGCCCTCGTGCCGGGCGCCGAGTTCGTGCCCGGTCCCCCTCCAGTACTCCTCCCCGTACAGCCAGACGGGGAGTCGGACCAGGTCTTCCGGCTCCCAGTCGTAGCGGGGCCAGACGTGCGCGTGCAGGTACGGGTCGGTGTTGCCCAGGATCTCGATGTTGACGCGGCGGAAGGCCGGGTCGAGGCGTCGGCAGGCGAGTTCGACGGCCTCGGCGAGCCGCTCCATGTCGGCGAGGTACGCCGTCCTGCGCGCCCGGGGCAGGTCCGAGAGCCGGGTCACCGAAGGGTCGTCGGTGAGGAGGACGGAGTAGCCGGGCAGGAACTGCCGGTCGCCGATCACTGCGAATCCCTGGTCGAGGCGGCGCATGACGGTGGGGTTCTCCCCGCGGTGCGCGCTGCCTATGCGGTCGTTGCGCCAGTCGGTGTTGATCATGTGTGAAGCGTAGGGGCCGGTCCCGGCAGGGGCCGGGAAACGGGGAGTTGGGGCTGCGGGGGGAGCCGGCCTCGGGCGGGTGGTGGCCGCCGCGGGGATGCATCCCGGGGGCGGATCCGGTCGGCCTGTCGGGCATGGGCGGGTAGCTCGCAGGTCTTCCCTGTCATACCTGAGAGCCATTCAGAAAGGGCGCTCCTCGGCGGGACGCGGGCGATGGCCTCTGATCCATAGCTTCGTCACGGGAGGCGGCACCCGGCCGCAAGGGTCGGACCGCCCCCTCTGGCAGCGCGACATGCGCAGGACGAAGGAGCAGGGACCGCCATGACCAGCCGACGCGAAGGACGCCCCGGAGGCCGCCGCAAGGGACACCGCCCGCGCGGCCGCCTGCGCCGCACCCTGCTGGCCGGCGCCGTCGCCGCGGCCGTGGTGCTGCCCGTCTCCGCGGCCGCCTCCCCGGCCGTCCCCGCGCCCATACCGGCAGCCGTCGGCGAACAGGAGCCTCTGCCGGCGGTGTACGGCGCGCACCGCACCGGACTCGCCGAGGCCGCCCGCATGGCCGCGGACGCCGGCCGCCCCGGCCGGGCGGCCCGGCTGAACGCCATGGAGGCGGGCGGGGCGGCGCAGTTCCTCGCCTTCGACGGCAGGGGGACGGGCCGCGCGGTGGAGGTGCTCGGCGACCTCGCGACGGCCGACCGCATAGCGGTGCTGGTCCCCGGCTCCGACACCACGCTGGACACCTACCAGCGGTTCCGGGAGGGCGCCTCCGCCCTGCACGCGCGGCTCTCCGCAGAGCGCCCGCGAACCGCGGTGGTCGCCTGGCTCGGGTACGACACGCCCGGCACCGTCAGCACGACCGTTCTGACCGCCGACCGGGCTGACGAGGCCGCCGCCGAGCTCGGCCCGTTCCTCTCCCGCCTGGCGCGCCTCGCCGGCCCCGGGGCCCGGATGTCCCTGCTGTGCCACTCCTACGGATCGGTCGTCTGCGCCCGTACGGCCACCGGATCCCCCGTCACCGATGTGGTCCTTTTCGGCAGTCCCGGCACGGGCGCCGACTCGGCTGCCGCCCTGCCCACCGCCGCCCGGGTCTGGGCGGGACGCGGCGGGTCGGACTGGATAGGGAACGTGCCGCACGTACGCCTCGGGCAGGTCGGCTTCGGCACAGACCCGGTCGACCCGGCCTTCGGGGCCCGCCCGTTCAGCGCCGGCCCGGGCGGCCACAGCGACTACCTGAAGCCCGGCACCGAATCCCTGGACAGCCTGGCCGGCATCGTGCTCGGCACCGCCGACGGCGGTGCGGGCCGGGCCGGCACCACCCCGGAGGTGCCCCGTGCGTAGTCTCCGCGCCCGCTGGTCCGCCGTCGCCGACCGCGTCGAGGCGGGCACCCCCGCCGACCGGGACCGGTCCGTGGACGCCCTGCGGGCCCTCGCCATCCTCGGCGTGGTGCTCGGCCACTGGCTGGTGACGGCGATGACCTCCTCGGAGGGCTCGCTCGCCACCACCAGCCCGCTGACCCGCATGCCGTGGCTGGCGCCCGTGTCGTGGGTGTTCCAGACGCTGGCCGTTTTCTTCTTCGTCGGGGGCCTGGTCGCCGCCCGCGGCCACGCCTCCGCCCGGGAGCGGGGCGTCCCGTACGGGGCCTGGGTGGGGCGGCGGCTGGCCCGGCTGTTCCGGCCCGTCGCCGCGGTGCTCGCCCTGTGGACGGTGGCCGCGGCCGGGATGCTGCTCGGCGGGGCGGCGTGGGACACCATCCAGGCGCTGGTGCGGCTCGTGCTGTCGCCGCTGTGGTTCCTCCTCGTGTTCGCCGTACTGACGGCGGCGACGCCGCCGGCGGTCCGGCTGCACCCGGTGTGGCCCGCGGCCGTGGTGGCCGCCGTGGACGTGTGGCGGTTCGGGCTCGGCGGGCCCGAGTGGGTCGGCTGGGTCAACGTGGCCGCGGGATGGCTCGTCCCGTACACGCTCGGCGCGGCCTGGGCGCGCGGGCGGCTCGACCGGCGCGGCCCGGCCCTGGCCCTGCTGGCCGGCGGGGCCGCGGCCACGGCGGTGCTGGTGGTGTGGGGCGGCTACCCGGCGTCCATGGTCGGTGTGCCCGGTGCGGCCGTGTCGAATCTGAACCCGCCGACGTCGGCCGCCGTCGCGTTCGGGCTGGCGCAGTGCGGGCTGGCTCTGCTGCTGCGGCAGCCGCTGGCGCGGGCCATGGCCCGGCCGCGGGTGTGGGCGGCAGTCGCCCTGCTGAACCTGTCCGCGATGACCGTCTTCCTCTGGCACCAGACGGCAATGATGGTTGTCACCGCGCTCGGCCTGACCTCCCCGGTCGACCTGCCCGGCCTGCACACCGCCCCCGACTCGGCACTGTGGATACCCGCCCGGCTGCTGTGGCTGCCGGTGTTCGCGGCCGTGCTGGCCGTCTGCCTGGCCGCGTTCCACGCGTACGAGCGGGGCGGGCGCGGCGGCCCGGGCCGGAACGACAGCGCCACCGCCTCGGCCCGGTCCGTCGGCGGCATCCGCCCGGTCGGGACGGCCCGGAGGCAGGGGGCATCCCGTGTCTAGGGTGGACGGCGTGAACGAGCAGCACAGCGCCCCGGCCGCGGCAGCCGGATCCGGACGCACAGCGGACACCGGCCGCAGGTTCGGATCCTTGCGAACCCTGGCCGGGGAGCTGTTCACGTTCGAACGGAACCCGCTGCCGGGGATGTCACGGCCGCGGTGGCTGGCCCGGCTGCCACACCTGCTGCTCGGCTATGTCGTCGTGCTCTGTACGTTCCTGACGACAGAGCAGATGTCCTCGCAGTACCGCGTGAGCGGCAACTACCCCCTGGTCGCGGCCGTGGTGAGCGGCGCGGCCGTGGTCCTCGCAATGTTCCGGCCGATCGCCGGCTGGTGGATGGCGCTCGCGGGTGCGTCCATGGTGGCGGTGCAGACGCACGGCCACGCCGGCAAGGGGCAGGGCTGGCCGTGGACGCTTGCCGGCGTGGTGCTGTTCGCCTTCGTGGTGCTGCTGGTCGCGCTGCGGGTGCCGCCCCGGGTGACCACGGCGGTGGTCGGCCTGTCCGTCGCCTTCGGCGCCCTGGCCGAGCTGCGGTTCCGGCCGGCGGGCAGCGAGAGCACGATCCCCGCGACCCTGCTGCTGTTCACCTTTGCCGGCGTGCTCGGATACGCCCTGCGCGCCGGCCGCCTGGCCCGGCGCAAACTCGTCGAGCAGGAAACGCTCACCGAGGAGGAGCGGGCCCGCAGGGCCCTGCTGGAGGAGCGCAGCCGCATAGCGCGCGAACTGCACGACGTGGTCGCCCACCACATGTCGGTCATCTCCATCCAGGCGCAGGTCGCCCCGCACCTGGTCAAGGACCCTCCGCCGGAGCTCAGGGAAAACCTGGCCGGCATCCGGGAGAACGCCCTGGAGGCCCTCACCGAGCTGCGGCGGGTGCTGGGCGTGCTGCGCTCGGAGCAGGCCGCCGACCCGGCGAATCCCCACCATCCGCAGCCCACCCTCGCGGAGTTGGAGGGGCTCGTCGGCAACGTGCGCAGCGCCGGACTGGAGGTGACCACCGCGATCGCGGGCATCCGGCGGCCGCTGGCGCCGGGTGTGGAGCTCACCGCGTACCGGATCGTGCAGGAGGCGCTCAGCAACTGCCTCCGCCACGCCCCCGGATCGCAGGTGGAGGTCGGCATCGCGTACGGGCCGCGGGAGCTGCACCTGTGCGTCGCCAACACGGCGCCGACCCGGAAGGCCCCGCCCTCGCACGGTGCGGGGCACGGGCTGCTGGGCATGCGGGAGCGGGCGGGCATGCTGGGGGGCGAGCTCGCCGCGGGTACGCGGCCGGGCGGCGGGTACGAGGTGAGCGCCGTGCTGCCCGTGGACCCTTTGACGAATTGACCAGAAGGACGCCATGACGACGACGGCCCGACCGATCCGGGTGATGATCGCCGACGACCAGATGATGGTGCGGCAGGGCTTCACCGTCCTGCTCAACGCACAGCCCGACCTGGAGGTCGTCGGGCAGGCCGTGGACGGCGCGGACGCCGTGGCGAAGGCCGCCGAACTCGGGCCCGACGTGGTGCTGATGGACATCCGCATGCCGGGGATGGGCGGCATCGAGGCGACATCCGTGATCACCGCGTCGGGCTCCGGGGCGAAGGTGCTCGTCCTGACGACCTTCGACCTCGACGAGTACGTGTACGAGGCGCTGCGGGCCGGCGCGTCCGGGTTCCTGCTGAAGGACGCCTCCGCGGACCAGCTGGCCGAGGCGGTGCGGGTGGTGGCGGCCGGCGAGGCCCTGCTGTCCCCGAACATCACCAAGCGGCTCATCACCGAGTTCTCACGGCTCGGCGCGCCGCGCGCCCCGTCGAAGGCGCGGATCGCGGAGCTGACCGAGCGCGAGACCGAGGTGCTGGCGCTGATCGCGCAGGGGCTGTCCAATGCGGAGATCGCGGCGCGGCTCGTCGTGGCCGAGCAGACGGTGAAGACGCACGTGGGGCGGATCCTGGTGAAGCTCGGCCTGCGGGACCGCACGCAGGCGGCGGTCTTCGCCTACGAGACGGGTCTGGTCCGTCCGACGGGCTACTGAGGGGCCCGCGTAGTACCTGAGGGGGAGGCCCGCAGATCCCCTTGTGCGGCGACGCGGACGAGAGGACCGCGGACCTACGGTGGTGCCATGACCGAGAAGACTTCCGGGGCGAATCCCGGGACCCCCGAGATCCGGCTGGCTTCGGGAATCCTCCGGAGCCTGCGCGAGGAACTCCTCACGGACGCTTTTGCATACCGGCCGCTGCCGCCGATGCGCACGGACGGCCCGGTGGTGCGGCGGCTGCCCGAGGGGATACAGGCGAAGGCGCCGTTCCTGCCGCACGCGGTGGTCGCCGCCACGGCGCTGCTGGTGGCTCTGATCACCCTCGCCGCGAACGAGTACCTGTGGCCGCCGGCAGTGCTGCTGCTGTGCGCGATCGCGGCGGCGCCGGTGCTGATGACGCTGGTGCGGCCCGTCGGGGCGTTCTGGGCGGCCCTCGCGGCGACCGCGGTGCTCGCCGTGGCGGGCGCGGGGGACGGGGCGACATGGCCCTGGGGGGCGGCGAGCTTCGTCGCCTACCTGGTCACCGTGACCGTCGTCGCGATGCGGACCCGGCCCCGGACCGCGGGCTGGATGTGGCTGGTCACCCTGGTGTTCGGGATATCCGCCGCGGTCCTGGCCGGGCAGGACTCGGAGAACGCCGTACCCATCCTGTTCCTGCTGGCGGTCTCGCTGCTGGCGGTGACCGTCCGGCACACCCGCCGGGAGGCGGAGCAGGAGGTGAGCGCCCAGGCGGAGGTCACCGCGGTCGAGCGGGACCGGCGGACGCTGCTGGAGGAGCGGACGACGATCGCGCGAGAACTGCACGACGTGGTCGCCCACCACATGTCGGTGGTGGCGATCCAGGCGGAGGCCGCACCGTACCGGGTGAAGAACCCGCCGCAGGAGCTGGAGGCGGCGTTCGCGACGATCCGGGAGAACGCGGTGGCGGCGCTGACGGAGCTGCGCCGGGTGCTGGGAGTGGTCCGCTCCGAGGACTACGAGGCGCCGGACGCCCCGCAGCCGACGCTGGCCTCGCTGGACGGGCTCGTGGCCAATGTGCGGGAGGCCGGCCTGCGGGTGGAGAAGACGGTGACGGGCCCGGTGCGGGAGCTGCCGCCGGGGGTCGAGCTGTCGGCGTACCGGATCGCGCAGGAGGCCCTCAGCAACACCCTGCGCCACGCACCGGGAGCGGCCGCCGGCGTGGAGGTGTCGTACGTGCTAGGCGGGCTCGGCATACGCGTCGTCAACGGGGCGCCGACCGGGAACGCGCGGCCTTCGCCGGGTGCGGGGCACGGGATTACGGGGATGCGGGAGCGGGTCGCCATGCTGGAGGGGGAGATGACGGCCGGGCAGACGGCGGAAGGCGGATACGAGGTGGCGGTGTTCATACCCGTGCGCGGGCAGGTAGCGGCCCGGGAGACGGCGCGGGAACGGGCATGACGATCAGGGTTCTCATCGTCGACGACCAGATGATGGTGCGGGAGGGCTTCTCGGTCCTGCTGAACGCGATGGACGGCATCGAGGTGGTCGGCGAGGCCGTCGACGGGCGGGAGGCCATCGCGCAGGTGGCGGCGCTCAGGCCCGACGTGGTGCTGATGGACGTCCGGATGCCGGTGATGAACGGGCTGGAGGCGACACGGGAGATCGCCGCGATGGGCACGGACGCGAAGGTGCTGGTCCTGACGACCTTCGACCTCGACGAGTACGTGTACCAGGCGCTGCGGGCCGGGGCGTCCGGGTTCCTGCTGAAGGACGCCTCCGCGCGGCAACTCGCGGAGGGCGTGCGGGTGGTGGCGTCCGGGGAGGCGCTGCTGGCGCCGACGGTCACGAAGCGGCTGATCCTGGAGTTCTCCCGGCTGTCGGCGGCGCCCCGGCCGGTCGGTGCTGCCGGTGTGGGGGAGTTGACGGAGCGGGAGACGGAGGTGCTCGTCCTGATCGCGCAGGGGCTGTCCAATGCGGAGATCGCGGACCGGCTGGTGGTGGCCGAGTCCACCATCAAGACGCACGTCAGCCGGATCCTGGTGAAGCTGGGCCTGCGCGACCGGACGCAGGCGGCGGTCTTCGCCTACGAGACCCGCCTCGTCACCCCGGCGTAGCCGGCCCGACGCGGTCCGGCTGCCTGCGGGGGTCCGTACGCCTGGGTCGTCTCTTTCGGATCTTGCCGGTCAAGCCCGCGTCGTCCGGTGCCGTGCATCGCAAGGCGGAGGGTCGTCCGCGTACTGGGGTACGCGGGCGGCCCGACAGCGCGGCGAGGCGCGGCAGCGGGCGGCGCGGGCTAGGCGGGATCCGAAAGAGACGACCTAGGCTGCGGGCATGGGCTTTGATCCGTGGGATGCCTCCTTCGTCGCCGACCCGTACCCGGCCTACCGGGAGTTGCGGGAGCAGGGCCGGGCCGTCTGGTGCGAGGCCACCGGCCAGTGGCTGGTGCCGCACTACGCCGATGTGAGCGCGCTGCTGCGCGACCGGCGGCTCGGGCGTACGTACCTGCACCGCTTCTCGCACGAGGAGTTCGGGCGGGCGGCGCCTCCGCCGGAGCACGAGCCGTTCCACGTGCTCAACGACAACGGGCTGCTCGACCTGGAGGACCCGGCGCACGGGCGGGTGCGGCGGCTGGTGTCGAAGGCGTTCACACCGCGGACGGTGGAGCGGCTCGCACCGGCGGTGGAGCGGATGGCCGGGGAGCTGGTCGGCCGGCTCCTCGCCGACGGGGGCGGCGATCTGCTGACGGTGGTCGCCGAGCCGCTGCCCGTGGCGGTGATCGCGGAGCTGCTGGGGGTGCCGGAGGAGGACCGGGGGCTGCTGCGGCCGTGGTCCGCGGACATCTGCGGGATGTTCGAGCTGCGGCCCGACGAGGAGACGGCGCGGCGGGCCGTGCAGGCGAGCACCGAGTTCAGCGCCTACCTGCGGGAGCTGATCGCCCGGCGGCGCCGACAGCCCGGCGAGGACCTGGTCTCCGGTCTGATCGCGGCGCACGACGAGGAGGGGCGGCTCAGCGAACAGGAGATGATCTCCACCTGCGTGCTCCTGCTGAACGCCGGACACGAGGCCACGGTGAACACGACCGTCAACGGCTGGTGGGCGCTCTTCCGCAATCCCGGGCAGCTGGCCGCGCTCGACCGGGAAAAGTTGTCCACAGCTGTGGATGAACTGATGCGCTACGACACCCCGCTCCAGATGTTCGAGCGGTGGGTCCTGGACGACATCGAGATCGGCGGCACGGCCATCCCCCGCGGCGCGGAGGTGGCGCTGCTGTTCGGCTCCGCCAACCGCGACCCGGCCCGCTTCGCGGACCCGGACACCCTCGACCTCTCCCGCACCGACAATCCGCACCTCAGCTTCGGCGCGGGCATCCACTACTGCCTGGGCGCCCCGCTGGCCCGCCGCGAGCTGGCGGCCTCCTTCGGCGCGCTCCTGGCGGACGGCGTGCCCCCGCTGAAACTCGTCCGCGAACCGCAGTGGCAGCCCGGGTACGTGATCCGCGGGCTGCGGGAGCTGATCGTCGAGTTCTGACTCCAGCCGCACCGCGGAGCGCCCCGCCCCCGCCGCGGAGCGCCCCGCCCCGCCCCGCGTGCTATGGTCCACCCAAGGCCTCCGGCTCTCCCTGACGGGAGCGAACGGAGGCTTTTTTCATGCCTTCTGACGCCTCATCAACACCCCGTCCGTCTCGTCCGCCCCGCCCGCCCGTGCCGTCCGGCGCCCGTCCCGGGTACCGGGAGCTCCTGCGGAACCGGGAGTTCGCGGGGCTCTTCGCGAGCTTCGCGCTCACCGCCGCCGCGAGCGCCCTGTCCGGGTTCGCCCTCGGCAGCCTCGTCGACCGCCAGACCGGTTCCCCCTTCCTGACGGCGGTCAGCATGTACGGGGCGACCTTCGCGACGGTGCTCGGGGCGCTGACCCTGATGTCCGTCGCCGACGGCAGCCGCCCCCGCCGCACCCTGCTCGCCCTCCAGGGCGCCTCCCTCGCCGGCATCGCCGCCCAGGCGGTGCCGGGGCTGCCGCTCGCCGCACGCTTCGCGCTGCTCCTCGCCCTCGGCTTCTTCCAGTCCCTCGGCACCGGCACCCGCATGGGCCTGCTCGCCGAGATCGTCCCCGCCTCCGCCTACGCCCCGGCCCGCTCCCTGATGAACATCACCGCCGGCGCCGTCTCCGTCCTCGGCTACGCCTCCGGCGCGCTGCTGGTGCGCGCCATCGGCCCGCACGGGCTGTTCGCGGCCGCCGCCGCGCTCACCGCGCTCTCCCTGGCCGCCGTCGCGGCGACGCTGCGCGAGCGCTCCATCCGGCTCGCCCGCCGCCCCGGCCTGCGCAGCACCCGGGCCGGGAACGCCGAACTGCTGGGCCGCCCCGGCCGGCGGGCCCTGCTGCTGAACCTGTGGGTGCCGAACGGCCTGGTCGTCGGCTGCGAGGCGCTGTTCATCCCGTACGCCGCGCAGTACGCAGGCCACCTCCTGGCCGCCGCGTCCGCGGGCCTGCTCCTCGGCGACCTCGCCGTCGGGCGGCTGCTCACCGCCGGGGGAAGGCGCCGCGCCGCGTTCCCGCTGCGGCTGCTGATGGCCGCGCCCTTCCTGGTGTTCGCGCTCCACCCGCCGCTGCCGGTCGCCGCCGTCGCCGTGTTCCTCGCCGGCGCCGGCTTCGCGGCCACCCTGCCGATGCAGGAGCAGCTCCTCGCACTCACCCCGGAGTCGGTCCGCGGCCAGGTCCAGGGCGTGGAGTCCGCGGGCCGGATGACCTGGCAGGGCATCGGCGCCGCCCTCGCCGGAGCCGCCGCGCAGGCCGTCGGGCCGGCCGCGGCGATCACGGCGCTCGCGGCCGCCTCGCTGGCCGTCACCGTCCTCTCCCGCCGCCACGTGCTGCGCGAGACGGCCCGTACGCCGGTCAGCGCGGCAGAATGAGCCCCCACGCCGCCGGCCGCAGGGTCCACGTCCGCCGCCGGACCGGCCCGGAGACCGCCGCGTCGGCCCGGTAGCGGAAGTCGGCGCCCGCCACCGTGACCGCCGCGGCGCGGGCCCGGACCACGGCGCCCTCCGCCCGGACGACGACCTCCGCCAGGCCGCCCCCGCGGGGCGCGACCGCGACGTCGTCCACGGGCCGGTCCACATCGGCCAGCACCACCCCGTCGGCCTCGACCCGCAGCCGGTGCCCCCCGGCCGGGGCCGCGGGCGGCCCGGCGAGCGTCCGCACCAGCGACCGGTAGGCGCTGCGCACCGACGCCCCGCCCGCCCGGGGCGCGGGCGGCCGGGCGGGCGGGATGCGCAGACCGCCGAGGACGACGCCGTCGCTGTCGTCGACGAGCAGGTCTCGGACGCCGACGACCCCGTCCAGGGCCGCCCGCGCCGCCGACACCGCCGACATCGGAACCCCCAGCAGCCGCGCCAGCCCCAGCGAGCCCGCCTGCCCCACGGGAACCACCGAGAGGGCCTCCCCGTCGAGCTCCCGCTCCCGGTGCAGCAGCCCGACCGCCCGTACGAGGGCCCGGTCGTCGCCTACGATCACCGGCCGCCGATGGCCGCGGCGGGCGAGCGCCCGCGCGAACTCCTCCGGCGACTGGGGGAGGCAGATCTTCGCCGCCGCCCCGGCCGACAGCACGTCCCTCGCGATGCGCACGGACTCTCCGTCGAGACGGCGCGCGACCGGGTCGACGAGCACCAGCAGGCCGCCGACCGGCGCGCCCGCAGGGCTCATGGTGGGCTCCGGAGCCGACACCTCGGTCCTTCCTCGGGTAGCATCTTTGTGCAAGAGGCCCTTGCGCTATTGCGCCAGGGCCTTCGTCTATTCCGGGGTACCGGTCCGACGGCCCAGCCTGCGGTGTACATCGTCGTACGCCCCCTGGCCTTGGACATGCCCCATCCGGAAGAGGTGTACGCCTGTGCCCGCTCTTGTGCTGCTCGGAGCTCAGTGGGGTGACGAGGGCAAGGGGAAGGCCACCGACCTGCTCGGTGGATCCGTTGACTACGTGGTGCGCTACCAGGGCGGCAACAACGCCGGCCACACGGTCGTCGTAGGCGACCAGAAGTACGCGCTGCACCTTCTCCCGTCCGGCATCCTGTCCCCCGGATGCACCCCGGTCATCGGCAACGGCGTCGTCGTCGACCCGTCCGTGCTCCTGTCCGAGCTGCGCGGGCTGAACGAGCGCGGCATCGACACCTCGAAGCTGCTGATCAGCGGAAACGCCCACCTGATCACGCCGTACAACGTCACCCTCGACAAGGTCGGCGAGCGCTTCCTCGGCAAGCGCAAGATCGGCACGACCGGCCGCGGCATCGGCCCGACGTACGCGGACAAGATCAACCGCGTCGGCATCCGCGTCCAGGACCTCTACGACGAGTCGATCCTCACCCAGAAGGTCGAGGCGGCGCTGGAGAACAAGAACCAGCTGCTGGCCAAGCTCTACAACCGCCGCGCGATCGAGGCCGGCGCGATCGTGGAGGAGATGCTCCAGTACGCGGACCAGATCAAGCCGTACGTCGCGGACACCACCCTGATCCTCAACAACGCGCTGGACGAGGACAAGGTCGTGCTGTTCGAGGGCGGCCAGGGCACCCTCCTGGACGTGGACCACGGCACGTACCCGTTCGTGACCTCCTCGAACCCGACCGCGGGCGGCGCCTGCACCGGCACGGGCGTCGGCCCGACCCGGATCAGCCGCGTCATCGGCATCCTGAAGGCGTACACGACCCGCGTCGGCGCGGGCCCGTTCCCGACCGAGCTGTTCGACCAGGACGGCGAGGACCTGCGCCGCATCGGCGGCGAGCGCGGCGTCACCACCGGCCGCGACCGGCGCTGCGGCTGGTTCGACGCCCCGATCGCCCGCTACGCCACGCGCGTGAACGGCCTGACGGACTTCTTCCTGACCAAGCTCGACGTGCTGACCGGCTGGGAGCAGATCCCGGTGTGCGTCGCGTACGAGATCGACGGCAAGCGCGTCGAGGAGCTGCCGTACTCGCAGACGGACTTCCACCACGCGAAGCCGATCTACGAGAACCTGCCGGGCTGGTCCGAGGACATCACCAAGGCCAAGACCTTCTCCGACCTGCCGAAGAACGCGCAGGCGTACGTGAAGGCCCTGGAGGAGATGTCGGGCGCCCCGATCTCCGCGATCGGCGTCGGCCCCGGCCGCACCGAGACGATCGAGATCAACTCGTTCCTCTAGACGGAACGGCCGACGGCCTTCCGCACGGGAGCCCCCGGCTCCCGCCCGCCGCGCGAAGGGGGCGGTGCACCGCACGGTGCGCCGCCCCCTTCGCGCGTTCCGGTCAGTCCGCTTCGTAGACGCCGAGGCGGTCGACGATCACGTCGACCGAACTCGGCGCCCGCCGTGGTGGCGATGAAACCAGGGCGCGCAGGCTGCCGATCAGACGATGGCTTGATCACAGCGGGCGGCCCCGGGGAAGGGGGGCGGGCGGTTCATGCCCGGCCGGCTCCCAGCAGCGCGTCGATGCCCGCCTTGATGCGGTCGGCCGACACCGCCCGCTCCGCCGCCAGGTGCTCGAACAGGCTGGGGACGAACGGGGCGAGCAGCAGGTGGGCCAGGACCGGTGCGTCCGCCTCCGGGCGGGCCTGCCGCAGCAGCAGGGACACGTGCGTGTGCATGGTGAGGTAGGCGCCGCTGCCGTACCGGGCGCCCGGCGACGCGGCCTCGGCGGCGCCCATCACGGCCCGGCAGGCGGAGAGCCGCTCGGCCAGCGTGTGCAGGAACGCGCGCAGCCGCTCCTCCGGGGGTGCTCCGGGCCCCAGCGGCGGCGGGCCGCCGAGGAACGCCTCCTGGAAGCGCTTCTCGTCCTCGTCGAGCAGGGCCAGCAGCAGCCCGCTGACGTCGCCGAAGCGGCGGTAGACGGTGCCGACGCCCATGCCCGCGGCGTGCGCGACGGCGTTCATGGTGACGGCCTCCGGCCCCTGCTCCGCGACCAGCCGCGCGGCCGCGTCCAGGATCCTGCGCCGGTTGCGGGCGGCGTCCGCCCGCTCCGGCGGGGCCTGGCCCGTGACGGGAAGCTCGGTGCGGCTCATACGGGCAGGCTACCGGATCCCCTTGCCAAACGGATTTCTATCCGCTTGACTCGGGTCCAGCAAAAGCGGATAGCGATCCGCTTCATCAGGAGGGAAGTCACCATGGGCGCCAAGGTCGCCGTCGTCTACTACTCGTCCACCGGAAACGTCCACGCCCTCGCGCAGGCCGTCGCCGAAGGCGCCGAGAAGGCCGGCGCCGAGGTGCGCCTGCGCCGCGTGCCCGAACTCGCCCCGGACGCCGCCATCGACGCCAACCCCGCGTGGCGCGAGCACGTCGAGGCCGCCAAGGACGTCGAGACGGCGACGCTGGACGACCTCTCCTGGGCCAACGCCTACGCGATCGGCTCCCCCACCCGCTACGGCAACATCGCGGGCCAGCTGAAGCAGTTCCTCGACACCACCGGCGGCCTCTGGCAGCAGGGCGCCCTCGCCGACAAGCCGGCGACCGGCTTCACCAGCGCGCACAACGCCCACGGCGGCAACGAGTCCACCCTGCTCGCGCTGTACAACACCTTCCACCACTGGGGCTCGGTCATCGTCGCCCCCGGCTTCACCGACCCGGCCGTCTTCGCCGCCGGCGGCAACCCGTACGGCTCCTCGCACCCCGGCGGCAGCGGCCCCGTCACCGAGGAGGCCCTCGCCGCGGCCCGCCACCAGGGCGCACGGCTGGCCCGCTTCGCCGCCCGCCTCGCCGCGACGGCCTGACGACCGCCCGGGCGGCGCCCGCGCCTACCAGGCGAGCTGCGAGATCTCCTCGGCGACGACCGCGCAGGCGTCCGCGCCCGGGTCGATCAGCGGGAAGTGCCCGATCCCGTCCAGCAGGGTCAGCCCCACCGTCTCGCCTGCCCGGGCCGCCGCCTCCACGTACGACTCGGCGACCGCCGCCGGCACCACGATGTCCTCCCGGCCGTGCACCACGGCGGTGGCGATCCCCGTGGGCAGCAGCACCGCCGGGTCCGCGTACGGCGACCGCTCCGCCAGGTGCGCCCCGCCGCCGAGCAGCTGCTCGGCGGCCCCGCCGCACACGCCGAGCTTGCCCGCGACCTCGAAGTCCGCGATCGGCGCCAGCGCCACCACTCCGCGCAGCGGCGGCGGCTCGGGCAGCCGCCAGCCGGCCGGGGCGCCGGCGGGCAGCACGTGCCGGGCGGCCGCCCACAGCGCCAGGTGGCCGCCCGCCGAGTGCCCGGTGACGACCGTGCGCCGCAGGTCCGCCTGCGGCAGCACGGCGGCGGCCAGCCCGGGCAGGGCGTCCATCGCCGCGGCGACATCGTCGAAGGTTTCCGGCCAGCGCCCGGCGACCGGGCCGTCCGCGTCCTGGTGCGGCAGCGAACTCCCGCGCCGGTACTCGACATTGGCCACCGCGAATCCCCGCCGCGCCAGGAAGTCCGCCAGCGGCGTCACGTGCGCGCGGTCGTACGGGGCGCGCCAGGCCCCGCCGTGCAGCAGCACCACCAGCGGCGCGGAGGCGGCGGAGCCGTCGCCCTCGCGCGGGGCGTAGAAGTCGACGACGTGGTCGGGGTGTTCCCCGTACGCGGCGGTCGCGTCCGGCGCGACCGGCGGGTGGGCGAAGGCCGAGGCGGCCTCGGCGGCGTCCCGTTCGACTGCGGGATCCGACATCGGCTCCACCTCTCGTAACGCGTGGGACTGGTGTTCCGGTGTTCCGGCAGAGCGGGACCGTATCAGGCCGGAACAGGCCTGTCCCGGGGAGGCGGTTTCCCGTCACGGGCCCCGGCGAGGAGGCGGGAGGCGACGGGCGGGACCGCGCCCCGCCCGCCCCCTGCCGTGACGTTTCGCCCCGGGATCACCCGAAAACGTGACCCAGCGTCCGGGCCGCGCGCTCCGCGTCGGCGAAGCCGACGTACAGCGGGGTGAAGCCGAACCGCAGCACGTCCGGGGCGCGGAAGTCCCCGATCACGCCGCGCGCGATCAGCTCGTCCATCACCGCGCGGGCGTTCTCCGTCCGCAGCGAGACCTGGCTGCCGCGCTCCGCGTGCGCCTCCGGAGTCACCGACTCCACCCGGCCCTCCGGCACGTACGCGGCGACGCACTCCAGGAAGAAGTCGGTCAGCGCGAGGGACTTCGCGCGCACCGCCTCCACCTCCACCCCGTCCCAGGCGTCGAGCGCCGCCTCCAGGGCGAGCATCGACAGGATGTCCGGAGTGCCGACCCGGCCCCGGACGGCGCCCGCGGCGGGCGCGTACTCCGGAGTCATCGCGAACGGGTCCGCATGCCCGTTCCAGCCGGGCAGCGGCGAGTCGAAGCCCTCCTGGTGGCGTTCGGCGACGTACAGGAACGCGGGCGAACCGGGGCCGCCGTTGAGGTACTTGTACGTGCAGCCGACCGCGAAGTCCACGCCGTGCGCGTCGAGCCCGACGGGCAGGGCCCCCGCCGAATGGCACAGGTCCCACACCGCCGGCGCGCCCGCGGCGTGCGCGGCGCGCGTCAGGCCGGGCAGGTCGTGGAGCCGGCCGCTGCGGTAGTCGACGTGGTTGAGCAGCACGGCGGCGGTGCGCTCCCCCATCGCCCCGGCGGCCCGCGAGGGGTCCACCGGGACGACGGTCAGCCCCGTCATCCGGGCCGCCGAGGCGGCGATGTAGCCGTCCGTCGGGAAGGTCGAGGCGTCCACGAGCAGCTCGGTGCGGCCCGGCCCGGCGAGCCGGGCGGCGCCGACCAGCGCCTTGAACAGGTTGACGCTGGTGGAGTCGCCCACGACGACCTGGCCGGGCGCGGCACCGACCAGCGGGGCGATCCGGTCGCCGATCCGCTCCGGCGCCGTCCACCAGGTGCCGCTGCTCCAGGACCGGATCAGCTCGGTCCCCCACTCGCGGGAGACGACCTCCGCGACGCGCTCCGGCACGCCCGCGGGGAGCGCGCCGAGCGAGTTGCCGTCCAGGTAGACGACGCCGTCCGGGAGGGTGAACCGCTTGCGCAGCCCGGCGAGCGGGTCGGCGGCGTCGAGTCCGGCGGCGCGCTCGGCGAGCTCCGCCGTCCGGCGGGCGGTCGTCTCAGACATGGCTGCGCGCCGTCCACAGCTCGGGGAAGACGTTCTTCTGCGCGCGCTTCTCCAGCCAGCTGACGCCGGCCGAGCCGCCCGTGCCCGTCTTCGCGCCCATCGCGCGCCGCGTCGCGACCAGGTGGTCGTTGCGCCAGCGCCACACCAGCTCGGCGACGTCGGTGAGGGCCTCGCCGAGGCGGTGCAGGTCGGGGTGGGCGTCGGGGTCCTCGTACAGGGCGGTCCACACGGCCTCGACCTCGGGCGAAGCCTCGTAGCGCCGCGACAGGTCGCGGTCGAGGACGGACTGCGGGACGGGCAGACCGCGGCGGGCCAGCAGCCTCAGCACCTCGTCGTACAGGCTCGGCTCGTGCAGCGCCTTCTCGAGCTCCGCGTGGACGCGCGGCGCGCCGCGGTGCGGGACGAGCATGGACGCCGACTTCTCTCCGAGGAGGAACTCCATCCGGCGGTACATCGCGGACTGGAAGCCCGAGCCCTCGCCGAGGGCGCCGCGGTAGGAGTTGAACTGGGCGGGGGTGAGCTGGGCGAGCGGGCGCCAGGAGGCGTTGAGGGCCTCCAGCTCGCGGAGGGACCGTTTCAGCGCGTCCATCGCGACGGGGACGCGGTCCTCCCGCAGGGCCTTCGCGGCCGTCTCCCACTCGTGGACGATGACCGTGAACCACAGCTCCATGACCTGGGTGGTGACCAGGAAGACCATCTCGCCCGGGTCGTCCGAGCGGAGGTGCTGGAGGTGGGTGAGGACGTCCGCCTGGACGTAGTCCTCGTACGGGGTCGTGCCCGCGAAGTCGAGGTTCGGGGTGTCCGAACCGGCTCCGGAGGCATCAAGGGTGTTCGACATCGCTGTCTCCTCGACACGTGCTTCCGGGTAGCGGTCCGCTCCTTCCGAAAGGGTGTGTGGAGCCCCGGTCCCCTGCCCGCATCATAAAACCGCTCCCCCGGGGTGCTCCAATGGTGCGTGACGGTCGTCACACACACTTTTCACCCGCGGCCGGGTCCCGCGGGCGCCGGGCCGGGCGCCCGCGGGACCCGGTCAGGCGCCGAGGACGTCCGCCGCCGTCTCCGAGGAGTCGCGCAGGAAGGTCGTGCAGCGCTCGTACTCGTCCTTCTCGCCGATGGCCCCGGCGGCGCGGGCGAGGGCGTGCAGGGCGCGCAGGAAGCCGCGGTTCGGCTCGTGCTCCCACGGCACCGGGCCGTGGCCCTTCCAGCCGGCGCGGCGCAGCGCGTCGAGCCCGCGGTGGTAGCCGGTGCGCGCGTACGCGTACGCCTCGACGCTGCGGCCCGCGGCGAACGCCTCGTCGGACAGGACGGCCCAGGCGAGCGAGGACGTCGGGTGCGCGGCGGCCACCTCGACGGCGGGCGTGCCCGCGGCGATGGCCTCGCGGCCCGGCTCGTCGGGGAGGTGGGTGGGGGCGGGGCCCCCGAGCAGGTTCTGGTGAATGGACATGCCCCAAGTCTGGGGCATCCGCGCCCCGTACGGCGGCCCCTCCCCCGGGCGCGCGCCGCGCCGCCGCGGCACCCCCGCACCGGGGCAGCCTGCCGCCCGGCGGTGGCCGGCCCACCGCCATGGGGGCGGCCGGCGGGGGGTGGTGGGCGCCCCACCACCCGGCGGCCGAGCCGTGTGCCCGGCGCACCTCCCCGCGGCGGGGGGCCGCGGCGGACGGTAGGGGGGCCATCGACGAAGGGGGAAGTCGTGAACGCCGCCACCCGCACCCGCACCGCCGACCGCACCGCCGCCGCCCGCAACGCCTCCGGCAGCCGGCCCGCCGGCACCCGCGCGGCCGCCGCAGCAGCCGCGGCCGGCGCCGAGGGGGCCGTCGAGGAGCTGTGCTCCGCGGTGTTCGCCTCCCTGCGCCGCAAGGACCAGCGGGAGCGCGGCCGCCAGTACGTGCAGGGGCTGCTCACCGCCGAGGGCCGCAAGTCGATCCGCAACATCGCCCTCCAGCTCGACCGGGCGGGCGCGGCCGGCGGCGCCGGCGCCGCGGCCGCGGAGCAGAGCCTGCACCACTTCATCGCCGCCTCGACCTGGGACTGGCAGCCGATCCGGACCGCGCTGGCCGAGTACCTGGGACGGACGGCCCCGCTGAACGCCTGGGTGGCCCAGCCGATGGCCATCCCGAAGGGCGGCGAGCACTCGGTGGGCGCCGGACACCGCTTCGACCCGCACCGGGGTCAGATGTTCCGCGGGCAGCAGGCGTTCGGGCTCTGGTACACCTCCGCCCCGGTGGTGACGCCGGTGGGGTGGCGGCTCTTCCTCGACGAGGAGTCGGCGCCGGCGCCCTCACAGGACTCGGTGCAGGTCGGCACCGGCGAGGAGGAGTCGTACGCGGGCTGCGCGGTCAGCGGGGTGCTGAACGCGGTGCGCGAGGCGCGGCTGCCGGTGCGGCCGGTCGTCCTGGACGTCCGGGACATCGCGACGCGGTCGACGCTGCACCGCTTCGCCGAGGCGCGGGTGCCGCTGGTCGCCCGGATCGGCGCGGAGGCGCGGCTGCTGGTGACCGACCCGCGGGTGCCGGGGTTCGGCGCGGGCACGATGGCCGCGCGGGACGTCCTGCAGAACGTGCGCGGGCTGCGGATGCCCGTGGAGTGGCCCGACCCGGAGGTGCCGGGGGCCCGGCGGACGTCGCTGGTGGCGGCGGTGCGGGTGATGGTCCCGGACCCGGCGCCGGGGCGGCGGCGCGAGGTGCTCCTCTTCGGCGAGTGGGAGGCGGCGCGCCGGCTGCCGACGCAGCTGTGGGTGACGGACATGGTCCGCACCGACCCGGGTGCGCTGGTGCGGATGACGAAGACGGCGCTGCGGGTGTCGGCCGCGTCCGCGGCGAGCGTGCAGCGGGTGGGCATGCGCGACTTCTCCGGCCGGTCGCTGCCCGGCTGGCACCGGCACGTGACGCTGGCGTCCGTGGCGCACGCGGCGCTCTGCCTGGCCGCGCCGGGAGCCGCCGAACTCCCGGCCGCGCCCCCCGCCCCCGTCTCCCATCCGGCGGGCCGCACGCCCGATGCCGTTCCGGTTCCGGTCGCGGCCCGCGCGGTGGCACTCGCCGCCGCCCGGGGGCAGCGCACCGCCGCCGTCCGCCGGCCCGCGCTCGCGGCCCTCTGAACGCGGAGGGGCCCGGTGCCCGCCGAGGCGGCGGGAGCACCGGGCCCTTTCCGTTCTGCACCTCCGGGCCGGGCCGGCCCGGCCGGCGGCTACTTCAGCCGGGTGCCCGTGGAGCGCAGGTCGGCGCAGGCCTGCAGGACGCGCTTGGCCATGCTCGCCTCGGCCAGCTTGCCCCAGGTCCGCGGGTCGTAGGTGGACTTCTTGCCGACCTCGCCGTCGACCTTCAGGACGCCGTCGTAGTTCTTGAACATGTGGTCGGCGACCGGGCGGGTGAAGGCGTACTGGGTGTCGGTGTCGAGGTTCATCTTCACGACGCCGTTCTCCAGCGCGGTGGCGATCTCCTCCTCCGTGGAGCCGGAGCCGCCGTGGAAGACGAAGTCGAACGGGCTGGTCTTGCCGTACTTCTCGCCGACGCCCTGCTGGAGGTCCTTCAGCAGCTCCGGGCGCAGGACGACGTTGCCCGGCTTGTACACGCCGTGCACGTTGCCGAAGGAGGCGGCCAGCAGGTAGCGGCCCTTCTCGCCCAGGCCGAGGGCCTCGGCGGTGCGGATCGCGTCCTCGACGGTGGTGTACAGCTCGTCGTTGATCTCGTGGGTGACGCCGTCCTCCTCGCCGCCGGTCGGGGTGATCTCGACCTCAAGAATGATCTTGGCAGCGGCGGCGCGGGGCAGCAGCTCCTGCGCGATGGCCAGGTTGTCGGCCAGGGTCTCGGCGGAGCCGTCCCACATGTGGGACTGGAAGAGCGGGTTGCGGCCGGCCTTGACGCGCTCCTCGGAGACGGCGATCAGCGGGCGGACGTACCCGTCCAGCTTGTCCTTCGGGCAGTGGTCGGTGTGCAGCGCGATGTTGACGTCGTACTTCGCCGCGACGATGTGCGCGAACTCGGCCAGGGCGACCGCGCCCGTGACCATGTCCTTGCTGTGCTGGCCACCCAGGAACTCCGCACCGCCGGTGGAGATCTGGATGATGCCGTCGCTCTCGGCCTCCGCGAAGCCGCGCAGGGCAGCGTGCAGGGTCTGGCTCGAGGTCACGTTGATGGCCGGGTAGGCGAACTTGCCTGCCTTCGCCCGGTCGAGCATCTCGTTGTAGACCTCGGGGGTTGCGATGGGCATCTGTCCGCTCCTCTGTTGTGCGGGGAGTGTGCGATTGCTGACCCTGACCTGGGGGCGACGTAACCGTCGCGCCTATCTTTCCACGCTCCGCGTGTCACTCGACCCGCGCCGGCCGCGGTGATTTCCGGCAATCAGGCCACCGGCCGGGAAAACCGCAGCTCAGAGGGGGTCCTGCGGGGCGCGGGCGGGCTCCGGGGAAGCCGGTGGGCGGTCCGGAATGCAAGACCGGCCGCGGACGCGCCGCGGCCGGTCCCCGTCGCGGGAGCCCCCGGGGGGCCGTGCCGCTCAGGCCAGGCCGAGGTCCCCGAGGCGGTAGCCGGTCAGGTACGGCAGGCCCGCGGCGGCGATCGCGTCGGCGGCGCCGCGGTCCACGATGGTGGCGACGGCGACGACCTCGCCGCCGGCCTCGCGGACGGCCTCGACGGCGGTCAGCGGGGAGCCGCCGGTGGTGGAAGTGTCCTCGACGACGAGGCAGCGCTTGCCCTTGACGTCGGTGCCCTCGATGCGGCGCTGCATGCCGTGCGCCTTCTGCGCCTTGCGGACGACGAACGCGTCGAGGCGGCCGCCGCGGGCGGCGGAGGCGTGCAGCATCGACGTCGCGACCGGGTCCGCGCCCAGGGTCAGGCCGCCGACGCAGTCGTAGTCGAGCTCGGCGGTCAGGTCGAGCATGACCTGGCCGACCATGGGGGCCGCCTCGCCGTCGAGGGTGATCCGGCGGAGGTCGATGTAGTAGTCGGCCTCCTTGCCGGAGGAGAGGGTCACCTTGCCGTGCACGACGGCCTTGTCCTTGATCTGCTGCAGAAGCGCATCGCGTACGTCACTCATGGCCCCGAGCTTAGTTGCGTGCGCGCGGGCGCTACGACAGACGGCGCCACGCCCAGGTCATGGAGACCTCCAGCGGGTCCACGGGCGTCACCAGGCGCGGCAGCGTGTTCAGCCCGTTCGGCGGCCCGGACTGCGGCTCCACGCAGACGGCCTCCGGCTGCTCGTCGTAGACGACGACCCACTCGGCGCGGCTGGTCACCTTCAGCTCCAGCTCGCCGGGCCAGGTCAGGACCGCCTCGACGCCGTACGGCATGCCGAAGCAGTCGTCCCACGGGCCGGGCTGCGGGTCGGTGCGGCGGCCGGTGGGGAGGTGGTCGGGGCCGCGCTCCTCCTGCCAGACGGGGTCGAAGTCCAGGCGGACGTCCTCGCCGCCGGCGCCGAGGTTGCGCAGGAACCAGGGGTGCCAGCCGGCCTGGGCGGGGAAGGAGTCGCCGTACGTCTCCACGCCCATGGCGAGCGTCAGGCTGCTGCCGCCCGGGTCGAGGCTGACGGTCTGGGTGACGCGGCCCGGGTAGGGCCACGGCTCGGCGAGGTCGTACGTGAACGCGGCCTCGGTCGCGGTGACCGCGGCGGGCGCCGGGCGCCAGGCGGCGTCGCGGCCGAAGCCGTGGATGGCGTGCGGCGGCTGGTTGACCGGCAGCTTGTGCACGGCGGCGCCGTCGCGGAACTCGCCGTACGCGGTGCGTCCGCACCACGGCACCATCGGGAAGCAGCCGTAGTGCGCGCCCTGGCGCAGCAGCTCCGTCCCGTCGATGCGCAGGCTGCTGATCCGGCAGCCGTTCTCCTGGTCGACGGTCACTTCCACGCCGCCGGCCGACAGTTGCGTACTCATGCGGCCGAGCCTAGGCGGTCCCGCCGGCGGGACCTCAGCGGCGCCTGCGCAGGGCGCGGCCGATGACGACCGCCGAGGCGAGGGCGAACGCGGCAGCCGGGGCGATCCAGCGCAGTCCGGCCCCCGCGCCGGCGGACGCCGGTGCGGGAACGGGAGCGTAGCGGCCGCGCGGCGGCGCGTGGTCGACCTCCTCGGCGCTGCGGCCGATCATCGTGCGGCGGGCGTGGGCGGCCTCGGCCGGGGGCTGGGCGGCGTCGTACGCGTCGGCGCCGTGCAGGCGGTCGAGTTCGCCGAAGTCGGAGATGCCGCCGAGGTCTTCGAAGTCGCCGTCGAGGAAGGGGTCGAGGGAGGAGGGGGGCACCTCGGTGTCGTACACCGACGGGGTGGATCCGGCATCGCCACCGTCCCCGGCGGCCCCGTCGTCGGCGGTGTCCTCCGCTTCGGCGGTGTCCTCCGCGTCGGCGGTGCCGGTGCCCCCGGCCGGGGCGTCCGGTGCGTGCGGTGCTCCGGCCAGGACGGCGAGCTGGGCGGCGGCCTTGTCCAGCAGCTTGCGGACGGCGGCTTCGACGGCGTCCGGCGCGAAGCCGGCGGCCCGCCCGCCGGCCTCGCCCGCGGCGGTGAACTCCAGGGAGCTCCCTTCGCCGGCCGGGGACAGCCGCAGGTCGACGGTCAGCTTGACGGTGCCGCTGCCCCGGATCTCGACGCCCTCCCCCTCGACGGTGACGCGGTCGCCGCCCCGGGCGGCAACGGCGAGGGTGCCGCGGTAGGTGACGGTGTTCCCGCCGACCCGCAGTCTCAGCCTGCCTGCGACCCGGCCCGGGGCCGCCCCGGCGGCCGCCGCGTCGGCGTCCTGCTGGAGGCCGGGCACGCAGCGGGCCACCCGGGCGGGGTCGCGCAGCACGGCGCGGAGGCGGTCGGCCGGAACCGGGAGGAAGACCTGATGCTCCATGCGGTCGAGCCTACCGACGCGGGCCGCCCGCGGGCCCCCCGCGGCGCTCCGCGATCCGCGGGAGCGGTCAGGAGTAGCGCGGGTGCGGGAGCGTCGACGGCGGCAGGCCCGCCACCCGGGTCCGCTCCGCATCGCGGGCGGCGTCGCGCAGCGACCGGGTGGTGAGCGAGCGCGGCGCGGGCGCGCCCGGGTCGACGCGCAGCTCGGGGGCGTCCGGCCCGCGGCCCGCGAGGACGAAGCCCCACTCCTGCGGCGGCGCGTCGCCGGCCCGGGGGCTGCGGTCGGGCCCTGCCGCGAAGCCTGCGAGGCGGCCGCCGGCGCTGTAGGGGGCGGTGGCGAGGCCGGCCGCGCGGAGGGTGGCGTCGACCGTCCAGAACGTGCGGGGGCGGGCGGCGGGGGAGCCGGCGTGCACGGCGAGGCGGCCGCCGGGGGCCAGGGCGCGGGCTGCGAGCCCGTAGAACTCCTGCGAGTACAGCTTGGTGCTGGGGGTGACGCCCGGGTCGGGCAGGTCGGAGACGATGACGTCGAAGCGGAGGGCGGCCGCCGGGCCGCGCAGCCAGCGGAACGCGTCCTGTGTGACGACGGTGGTGCGCGGGTCCTCGTAGACGCGCCCGTTGAGCGCGGACAGCATCGGGTCGGTGCGGGCGAGGCGGACCACGCCGGGGTCGAGGTCGACGACGGTCACGGAGGCCACGCCGGGGTGGCGCAGCACCTCGCGGGCGGCGAGGCCGTCGCCGCCGCCGAGGACGAGGACCCGCTCGTGCGGGCCGGTCATGGCGGGGTGGACGAGCGCCTCGTGGTAGCGGTACTCGTCGTAGCCGCTGACCCGCAGGCGCCCGTCGAGGAACAGGTCGAGGGAGTGCGGCGAGCCGGCGGCGGGGCCGGTGAGGACGAGCTCCTGCATGCCGGTCTGCCGGGCGACGCGGACCTCCCCGCCGTAGACGGCCCGGCGGGCGACCTCCTCGAAGTCGTCGGCGAGGACGGTCGCGGCGCCGAGGACGGCGAGGACGGCGGCGTTCGCGGCGAGGAGCAGCCGGCGCCAGCGGGGGCTGAGGTCGCCGCGGAACAGCCACAGGACCAGTCCGGCGCCGGCGACGGCGTTGACGGTTCCGGTCAGGAGGGCGCCCGTGAGCTGGCCGAGCACCGGCAGCACCAGGAAGGGGAAGGCGAGGCCGCCGACGAGGGCGCCCACGTAGTCGGCGGCGAACAGGTCGGCGACCGCGCCGCCGGCGTCCTGCCTGCGGATCCGCTGGATGAGGGCCATCAGCAGCGGGATCTCCGCGCCGATCAGCACTCCGATCAGGAGGGAGAACGCGACGAGCGCCGGCCGGGACTCGCCCAGCCAGGCGAAGGTCGCGTACAGCGCCATCGCCGACAGTCCGCCGAGCAGGGCGAGGCCCGCCTCGATGAGGGCGAACCCGACGGCGGGCCGGGTCCGCAGCCGCTTGGCCAGCAGGGAGCCGACGCCCATCGCGAAGACCATGACGGACAGCACGACGGACGTCTGGGTGACGGAGTCCCCGATGAGGTAGGAGCCGAGGGCCAGCAGTTCCAGCTCGTAGACGAGGCCGCAGGCGGCGCAGACGAAGACGGTGGCCAGGACGAGGAGTCGGCCGGTCCGGGGCCGTACGGGGAGGGCGGCCGCCGGCGCCGCCGCGCCCGGCGGCTCCGGAGCCGGGCGCACCCGGCGGGGGACGGAACGGTCGATCATGCAGCGAACCGTACGTCACCGCCCACGGGCATCAAGTCACCCACATGGGTGCAAGTGCCCGCTTGTTCCAGCCGGTTGGCGCAACGCGCAGTGCCGGTCCGCGCGGGCCGCGAGACCCCGCACCCCCGGCCCCGGCGGTGATTTGCGCAGCCAAGGGCGGCTGCGGCGCCCGGGCGGGGGCGCACCGGAGGCCGCTAGGGCGCGACGGGCTGCAACGCGCCGGCCGGTGCACCCGCGCGCACCCCGACCCTCGTACGGGTGGCCACCAACTGGCCTTCCTGCGGGTAGGCGTGCCAGGTACGCCAGCGCACCTGCCCCTCGTGGCGCTGCGCGAGCATCGCGGTGAAGGCGTGCGGGCTGCCGGGAAAGGTTCCGGCCAATCCGTTCGGGTGGTCCGCGACCAGGGCGAGCAGCTCCTGCGCCCGGCCCGCGAAGGAGCCCTGCGACAGGGTCTCGACGCGGGCGGCGAACTCGTACTCCCAGCCGCTCATCCGCTTCGCCACGCCGAGCGGGAGGGGCGTGCTGCTGCCGGGCATGCAGGCGACCGTCTCCGAGCAGACGACCTCGCCCTCCTCCAGGAGCACCTGGTGCGAGGCCCCCAGAAGGCGCAACTCCAGCTTGGCGCCGTTCAGTTCGAGGTTCAGCACGGCCAGGGCGGGCAGCCGGTCGCGGCCCAGGGCCCAGGCCAGGTCGGCAGCACGCGTGTCGGTGTAAGTGGTCTGGAGGGTCGTGAGCATGAGTCGGCTCCGCAAACGCGCGAGGGAGAGGGGCCGGACCCCGCCAGCGGTGGTCAACGGGTGGGGGGAAACCGGCTCGGGCCACAGGAGGTCCCGCGAGGCCCGGGGACTGGTCTACTCAACCGAGGGAATCATGAAAGGCACGGCACTCACAGCGTTTTTACCCAACTTGGTTGGGTTTACATCCCCGCGGGGGCCCGCCAGTTCACGTGTTCACCGGCAGCATTTCCGAACCCCGGCACTTGACCCTTCCGGGTGGTGGGCACGGGGGCGCCCGGCGGCTTCCATGCGCCGCCGGGCGCTCCGTGCGCGCGGTGCAGCTGCCCCGTGTCAGCTGCCGCCGCCGCAGCCCCCGCCCCCGCAGGACGAGGACGAGGAGGACCCGCAGGACGAGGAGGATCCGCAGGAGGAGGAAGACCCGCAGGAGGACGACGAGGGCGAGTCGCCGACCCACCAGCCGGAGTCGGACGAGGACGAGGACGACGGCGTGGACGACGCCGACGCCCAGGAAGAAGAGGAAGAGGAAGAGCCGTGCCGCGTGCCGGCGGACTTGGACAGGGACGTGGTGGCCGCGGCGGCGCCCTTGAGGGCCACGACCACGGTGATCACGAGGCCGGCGACGAGCGCGGCCACCACGATGAGAAGAGCCAGGACCATCGTCCGACCCCCTTTGCCTAGGCCTCGGTCCCCCGAGGAGCGGGATCCCCGCGTCCCGCGTGGGGCAAAGATGCCCCGGCGCCGTCCCGGCCAAAGCGCACTTGAGCAACTCCAGAGGTTCGCCCCAGGATGGCGCCCATGACCGAACCCGCGGCCGGCCGCCGCCCCCTCCTCAACCGCCGTCTGGCGCCCTTCGGCACGACGATCTTCGCGGAGATGTCCGCGCTGGCCGCGCGCACCGGCTCCATCAACCTCGGCCAGGGATTCCCCGACACCGACGGGCCCGCGCAGATCGCCGAGGCCGCCTCCCGCGCCGTTCTGACCGGGCTCGGCAACCAGTACCCGCCCGGCCCCGGCGTCCCCGAGCTGCGGGCCGCCGTCGCCCGCCACCAGGAGCGCTTCTACGGGCTGTCCTGGGACCCGGACGCCGAGGTGCTGGTCACCGCGGGTGCGACCGAGGCGATCGCCGCGTCACTGCTGGCGCTACTCGAACCGGGCGACGAGGTCGTCGCCCTGGAGCCGTACTACGACTCATACGCCGCCTGCATCGCCATGGCCGGCGCCGCCCGCGTCCCGGTCACGCTCCGCCCGCACGGCGGCGCGTTCGCCCTCGACGTCGACGAGCTGCGCGCCGCGGTCACGCCGCGGACCCGCCTGCTGCTGCTGAACAGCCCGCACAACCCGACGGGCACGGTGCTGGGCCCCGCGGAGCTCGCCGCGATCGCGGAGCTGGCGGTCGAGCGGGACCTGCTGGTCGTGACGGACGAGGTGTACGAGCACCTGGTCTTCGAGGGCGTCCACACGCCGCTGGCGTCCCTCCCGGGCATGCGCGACCGGACGGTCACGATCTCCTCGGCGGGCAAGACGTTCTCGTTCACCGGCTGGAAGGTCGGCTGGGTCACGGCCGCGCCGGAGCTCGTCGCGGCGGTCCGCTCCGCGAAGCAGTTCCTGACGTTCGTCTCGTCGGGGCCGTTCCAGTACGCGGTCGCGGAGGCCCTCGACCTGCCGGACTCCTACTACGCGGACTTCCGCGCCGACCTGGCGGCCAAGCGGGACCTCCTCGCCGACGGCCTGGCCGCGGCGGGCTTCGAGGTGTTCCGCCCGCAGGGCACGTACTTCATCACCACCGACATCACCCCGCTGGGCGAGAAGGACGGCCTGGCGTTCTGCCGCTCCCTGCCGGAGCGGTGCGGTGTCGTCGCGATCCCGAACCAGGTCTTCTACGACGACCGTACGGCCGGCGCCACCCACGTCCGCTGGGCCTTCTGCAAGCGCACGGAGGTTTTGGAAGAGGCGGTGAACCGCCTCGGCCGGCTGGCTCGCTGAGAGCAGGCCGGAAAGGACGTGCGGGCAAGGGCCCGGCTTCAGCCGTGCCCTTGCCCGCACGGCAAGCATGGGTTACTCGGTGTCCTTCGGGTGCCTCGTGGACGCGTAGACCAGAATTACGGTCGATGTCTCGGGGCTGACCAGATAGCGCACGCGGCCGCCGCTCGTGACTTCGAACTCCCACTGCTCCAGTGCGGATCCCTTCCACTCCCTGGTGGCGAGCCTCCCGCGTAGCTGGTGCTGACGGTTCCAGTTCTCGCGGGACAGCGGCTCGGTGCGCAACGCCTCCAGCATCGGTGCGCACTGGGCAGCGCCGCGCGGCACAGTTCCTCCCAGCCCGTCACCGCCTCCGCGGTGCCGAAGATCACGTTCCATCCGCTCAGGGGTGGGACGCTGACACGATCGCCCTTCTTCGGGCTCACCCGCCCACCTCGACCGGCCCCAGGTCGTCCCCGTCGAGCGAACGCAGAGCCTCCTTGAGCTGCTCAGGATCAGCGTTGATACGAGCCGTCGCCCTCCAGGAGACGAGCGCGCGGTGCACGGCCTCCCGGGCACCCAGCTCCGCCGCATCGGAAAGCGCTTCCAGAAGCTCCACGGTGAACGCGCGCATCTCTTCCTCGTCGAGATGCCGCACCCAGGGGAAGACCTCCGGGAGTGCCAGCAAGAGCGACCGGGCTCCGTCGTCATGCTTCATCAGCGCCAGGAAGAGCCTGGACGCTGTCGTGAGGTTCTCCTCGGTGCGCTCCGCGTGCAGGGCGGTCGTCAGCACCATGTCGGGTGCGTCCCGATGCGTGACGCGCAGAGCGCCGAGGGCGGCAGCCCGAGCAGCCACGGCCTTCGGGTTTCTCGACAGGTCGGTGAACGAGACCGACTCGGGCTCGGTTCCCAGGTGCGCAAGGCTCATACTCCGACTGTACTCAGATCACGTTCTGAGTACCAGTCCTTGGTAACTCTCTGCGTTCACGCCCTTGCCCTTCTGCAAACACACGGAGGTCCTCCGGGAGGCCGTCAGCCGCCTCGGACGGCTCGCTCCGTGACGGCAGAGCCCGGTCGGGCGCCGTGGTCGGTGGGACCGCGGGCCCGGCCGGGCTCTCGTTTCGCGGGCGGGAGGGGTCAGGACTCCTCGTCGTCCTTGCCGTTCTCGTCGGCCTCCAGGTCCTTCTCCAGGCCCAGCTGCTCCACGAGCCACTTGTCGAACTCGATGGAGGCGCGGACCCAGCTGACCGTGGAGGACACGAAGTGCTCGAGGCTGACGCCGGTGCCGATCAGCATCTGCGCCTCGCCGATCAGGCGGACGGAGCCGTCGTCGTGCGTGTGGCTGTAGACCTTCGGCCACAGGGTGCGGCGGTTCCAGTCGTCGATCGTCTCCAGGAGCCTCGGCTTCTCCTCGATCGCGTGCGGGCGGTCGTAGAAGGTGCGGACGGAGAAGACCTGCTGCTCGGCCTCACCCCGGAACATGAAGTAGGTGCGGAATTCCTCCCACGGCGCCGCGAGGTCGCCCTCGTCGTCGACGACGTACTTGAGCTCCATCTGCTCCAGCAGCTGCTTGACCAGATCCTGGTCGGGGACCACGGGGCCCGCCGGTCCTGTGGCCTGCGGTTCGGGCTGCTGCCCTCCGAAATTCGGAATCGAGGCCGGGTCGATGCTCACCGTGTTCTTCCCTTCGTGCGGATGGTGTCATCCTCCCCCATGGCGCCTACCCCGTGTCCAGCCCCGCACGTGCGATCCGCTCCGAGCGGACACGATTGGTCCGCCCGGAGCCGCCGCAGCCCCCCGCGCGCCTACTCGGCCCGGCCGACGAGGAGGCCGTCGCCGGCGACGTCGACCCGGACGGTGTCGCCGTCGCGGACCTCCCCGGCGAGGATCTCCTTGGCGAGGCGGTCGCCGACGGCCGTCTGGATCAGGCGGCGCAGCGGCCGCGCGCCGTACGCGGGGTCGTTGCCCTTGTCGGCCAGCCAGGCCAGCGCCGCGGGCGTGACGTCCAGGGCGAGGCGGCGGTCGGCGAGCCGCTTGGCCAGCCGCGCCACCTGCAGCTCGGCGATCCGGGCCAGCTCCTCCCCGGTGAGGGCGGAGAAGACGACCAGGTCGTCGAGGCGGTTGAGGAACTCCGGCTTGAAGGAGGCCCGCACCGTCTCCAGGACCCGCTCGCGCTTCTCCTCGGGCGTGGCCGTCGGGTCCATCAGGAAGTGGCTGCCGAGGTTCGAGGTCAGGATCAGGATGGTGTTGCGGAAGTCGACGGTGCGGCCCTGGCCGTCGGTGAGCCGCCCGTCGTCGAGGACCTGCAGCAGGATGTCGAAGACCTCGGGGTGGGCCTTCTCCACCTCGTCCAGCAGGACGACGCTGTACGGGCGGCGGCGCACCGCCTCGGTGAGCTGGCCGCCCTCCTCGTAGCCGACGTAGCCGGGCGGGGCGCCGACGAGCCGGGCGACGCTGTGCTTCTCGCCGTACTCGGACATGTCGATGCGGACCATGGCGCGCTCGTCGTCGAAGAGGAAGTCGGCGAGCGCCTTGGCCAGCTCGGTCTTGCCGACGCCGGTGGGGCCGAGGAAGAGGAACGAGCCGGTCGGCCGGTCCGGGTCGGCGATCCCGGCCCGGGTGCGGCGTACGGCGTCGGACACGGCGCGGACGGCCTCGCCCTGGCCGATCAGGCGGCGGCCGAGCTCGGCCTCCATGCGCAGCAGCTTCTGGGTCTCGCCCTCCAGGAGGCGGCCGGCGGGGATGCCGGTCCAGGCGCCGACGACGTCGGCGATGTCGTCGGGGCCGACCTCCTCCTTGACCATGGTGTCCTTCGCGGCCTCCGCCTCGGCCTCGGAGGCCTCGTCGAGCTCGCGCTCCAGGGCCGGGATCTCCCCGTAGAGCAGCTTGGAGGCGGTGTCGAAGTCGCCGTCGCGCTGGGCTCGCTCGGCCTGCCCGCGCAGGTCGTCCAGGCGCTCCTTGAGCTCGCCGACCCGGTTGAGGGACTGCTTCTCCTTCTCCCATCGTGCGGTCAGGCCGCGCAGCTCCTCCTCCTTGTCGGCGAGGTCCTTGCGGAGCTTGTCCAGGCGCTCCAGGGAGGCCGGGTCGGACTCGTTCTTCAGCGCCAGCTCCTCCATGCGGAGGCGGTCGACGGCGCGCTGGAGCTCGTCGATCTCCACCGGGGAGGAGTCGATCTCCATGCGGAGCCGGGAGGCGGCCTCGTCGACGAGGTCGATGGCCTTGTCGGGCAGGAAGCGGGAGGTGATGTACCGGTCGGAGAGGGTCGCCGCGGCCACCAGGGCGCTGTCGTTGATCTGCACCTTGTGGTGGGCCTCGTAGCGGCCCTTGAGGCCGCGGAGGATCGCGATGGTGTCCTCGACGGTCGGCTCGGCGACGAGGACCTGCTGGAAGCGGCGCTCCAGCGCCGGGTCCTTCTCGATCCGCTCGCGGTACTCGTCGAGGGTGGTCGCGCCGACCATGCGCAGCTCGCCGCGGGCCAGCATCGGCTTGAGCATGTTGCCGGCGTCCATGGCGGAGTCGCCGCCGGCTCCGGCGCCGACGACGGTGTGCAGCTCGTCGATGAAGGTGATGATCTGGCCGTCGCTGGACTTGATCTCGGCGAGGACGGTCTTCAGGCGCTCCTCGAACTCGCCCCGGTACTTGGCGCCGGCGACCATCGCGCCGAGGTCGAGCGCGACGAGGCGCTTGTTGCGCAGGGACTCGGGGACGTCGCCCTTGACGATGCGCTGGGCCAGGCCCTCGACGACGGCGGTCTTGCCGACGCCGGGCTCGCCGATCAGGACGGGGTTGTTCTTGGTGCGGCGGGAGAGGACCTGGACGACGCGGCGGATCTCCTGGTCGCGGCCGATGACGGGGTCGAGCCGGCCCTCGCGGGCGGCGGCGGTGAAGTCCGTGCCGAACTTCTCCAGGGCCTTGTACTGGCCCTCGGGGTCGGGGGTGGTCACCCGCCGTCCTCCTCGTGCGGTCTGGAAGGCGTCCAGCAGCTTGGCCGCGGTGGCGCCCTGGGCGGTGAGCACCTCGCCCGCCGCGCCGCCCTCGGCGGCGATGGCGATCATGAGGTGTTCGGTGGAGAGGTAGTCGTCGCCGAGCCTGCCCGCCTCCCGGTCGGCCCCGGCGAGGACGGCGAGGAGCTCGCGGGTGGCCTGCGGGGGCGCGACGGTGGAGCCGGTGGCGCTCGGCAGGGCGGCGAGCAGCCGCTCGGCGCCGGCGCGGACGGCGGCCTGGTCGGCGCCGGCGGCGGCGAGGAGGTCGGTGACGTTCTCGTTGTCCTCGCCGGAGAGGAGGGCGAGGAGCAGGTGGGCCGGGGTCAGGTCCGCGTGGCCGTCCTTGACGGCGCGGCTGGTGGCGTTGTTGAGCGCGTCCCGGCTCTTGTTGGTCAGCTCGGCGTCCACGGGCGGCTTCTCCTCTCCGTACGGGTACGGGTGCGGCTGCGTTCACGACTCGTGCGCAGGGTCTGACAGGGACAACGTGCGCAAAGTTGAGTCTATTCCACTCAAGGCCGGGATCGTAGTCTCGGGGGCATGTCCCATGACGTCCACCACCCGACGCCCGAGTACCTGGCCTTCTGGCGGGAGCGGCACGTGTGCACGCTGACCACGCCCCGCCCCGACGGCACCCCGCACGTGGTGCCGGTCGGCGTGACCTACGACCCCGGGGCCGGGCTCGCCCGCGTGATCAGCAACCGGCACAGCAAGAAGGTCCGCAACGTGCTGGCCGCACAGGAGTCCCCGGCCGGCGGGGCCCGTGTCGCGGTGTGCCAGATGGAGGGGCGCCGCTGGGCGACGCTGGAGGGCCGCGCGGTCGTCCGTACGGAGGCGGAAGCGGTCGCCGACGCGGTGGCGCGCTACGCGGAGCGGTACGGGCGCACGCCCTCGCCGAATCCGGACCGGGTCGTCATCGAGATCGCGCTGGACCGGGCGATGGGCCGCGCCTGAGCGGCCCGGGCCCGGGCCGGGTCCTGTCCGGTTCTGCTTGTCCGGTTCGGCTACTGGACGCGGACATCACAACGGCGCCATCGTGGTCAGGTCCACGATGGCGCCGTTGTGTGGGGGAAGCACCTGGGGCGATCTGCAACGACGGGGGAATCGCCTCAGGCACTGCGGGGGGTGGCGGTGGTGATGTCGGGTTCGAAGAGCTGGTGGTCGCGCTGATCGAGGTTCACGAAGACCATGCCGTAGCGCACCTCGCAGCGGACCGGCTGCGGCGCGCCGCGGGGGCGGCGCAGGCAGCGGTACGCCCGGACGTCCTCGTCCTCCTCGCGCGTGATCACGATCGGCTGGCCGAAGAGGGTGACCATCAGCGAGTCGCCGACCTGGGGGATGGCCGTCGCGAGGTCGATGAACTGCCAGCCGGAGCGGTATGCGGAAGCCATCTCGCGGCGGAAGCCGCGGTCGTCGGGGGTCATGCCGCGCTCTCCGCGACCGGTCCGGCGGACGCGGTGTCGGCGGGGGCGGAGCGCCATCCGCTGTCCAGCGGGGCGGCACGCCATCCGCTGTCCATCGACGGCTCACGCCATCCGCTGTCCTCCAGCAGCGCCGCCCGGATGTCCGCGGCACCCCCTCCGGCGCCCCCCAGCGTGGCTCCGGCGAGTCCCAGACCGGCCACAGCCGAGAAGATGACGGTGGCAAGCGCCGAGCGAAGCATTCTCTTGTTCATGGTCGGCTTCGTCCTCACTTGATGAAATCCTCTCCCCCGCCTGTCAGACGATGGCTCATTCAGGCACGTCGCTGCCACAGGGACGATGCATCATGTTCTTGCATGTTCAGGACCCTGGGGGGTGGAGATTTGGCACTAAACACAACAAAAGCGACACATCCCCACGCGGTCACCGACCTGTGCAGTGAGGGCGCGCGCCTCTACACGAGCGCGCTGCGGACCGGTCGCATTGCACGTGCGGACGTGAAAACGGCTCCTTGCCTGCTCGATCTGGCGTTGTTGCAGCCGGATCCCGATGACGTCAATTCGCTCCGCCCGGTTCCCCCGGCCGTCGCACTGGCCCAGCGGCTGCACCCGATCGAGCGCGAGATCCGAGACCGCCGGCGCGACTCCCTCGAACTGTCCGAGGCATTCGAGCCGTTCCTCGCCATCAGCGCGCAGGCACCCGCCAGCACCCACGCCATCACCGTGCTGGAGGGCTTCGACGCCATCAACGCCGCCCTCAACCTGGCCACCGCCGAGTGCCACACCGAGATGCTCACCGTCCAGCCCGGAGGCGCACGCCCCAGTCTGGAGCTTACGGAAGCCCTGGAGCGGGACCAGCCGCTCACCGACCGCGGTGTCCGAATCCGTACCCTCTACCAGCACACCGTCCGCCACAGCCGCGGCACCCTCGCGTACATCGACATCCTGAAGGCCGGGAAGGTCGAGGTCCGCACGCTGGAGGAGCTCTTCGAGCGGCTCATCATCTTCGACCGCACCGTCGCCTTCATCCCCGCCAGCGACGACCGCCAAGTCGCCCTGGAGCTGCGCCACCCCGGCCTCGTCGACTACCTCATCAAGGTCTTCGAGCAGCTGTGGCACCGCGCCGTGCCGCTCCAGGAGGAGGTCACCTACCGGCACACCCGCGACGGCATATCGGGCGTCCAGCGCACCATCGCCCAGCTCCTGGTCGAGGGGCACGTGGACGAGGCGATCGCCCGCCGGCTGGGCATGAACGTACGGACCTGCCGCGCGCACATCGCCAAGCTCGCCGGCATCCTCGGCAGCGGCAGCCGCGCCCAACTCGGCTTCCTCATCGCCCGGTCGGGGATCCTGGAGGAGGACGACCCCGAGTGAGGGGCGGCGGGCCCGGCAGGCCCGCGCAGAGCCCCGGGCCGGCCCCTGCGGGCCGGACGCGCAAGGCCCCGCCCGGAGGAACCGGGCGGGGCCTTGCGCGCGTCGTACGGGCCCCGCAGCGGCCCCTGGCGGGGCCGCTGCGGCGGGGCTGCGGTCAGTCCGCGGACCGCTTCGGCGCGGGCCGCCAGACGACCAGGGCGTTGCCCGCGACGGGCGGCTGGTACTTGACCAGATCCCGCCGGTACGAGGCGTGCACCTGGGCCTCGCGCTGCTGCATCACCGCTGCCGCTCCGTCGACCGCGGCCGACAGCTCGGCCACGCGCGCCTGCAGGGCGGCCACCTGGTTCTGGAGTTCGATGATGCGCTTGATGCCCGCGAGGTTGACGCCCTCGTCCTGGGACAGCGTCTGCACCGTGCGGAGCAGCTCGATGTCCCTGGCCGAATACCGACGGCCGCGGCCCGCGGTCCGGTCGGGGGAGACCAGCCCGAGACGGTCGTACTGGCGCAGCGTCTGCGGGTGCAGGCCGGAGAGCTGTGCGGCCACCGAGATCACGTAGACCGGGGTCTCGTCGGTCAGCTCGTACGCCCCGCCACCGAACCGCGGCTGTCGTCGGCGGCCGTCCATGTCATGCTCCCTTCGCGGACTCGAACAGCGCGGCGCGCGGGTCCTCGGACACCGTCGCGTCGCGGTACATCTCCAGGGCCTCGCGGGCCTTGTCCGACAGCGTGGCCGGAACCGCGACCTCCACCGTGACGAGCAGGTCGCCGCGGGTTCCGTCCTTGCGGACGGCGCCCTTGCCGCGGGCGCGCATCGTGCGGCCGGACGGGGTGCCCGGCGGAAGCTTCAGCGTCACCGCGGGGCCGTTCAGGGTCGGGACCCTGATGTCGGCGCCCAGGGCCGCCTCGGCGAAAGTGACCGGGACGGTCACGGTCAGGTTGTCGCCCTTGCGGGAGAACACCGGGTGGCTGCCCACGTGGACGACCACGTACAGGTCGCCGGCGGGGCCGCCGCGCTCGCCCGGCGCGCCCTTGCCGCGCAGCCGGATCCGCTGGCCGTCGGACACGCCCGCCGGGATCCGGACCTGCATCGTCCGGGAGGACTTGGCGCGGCCGCTGCCGTGGCAGACCTCGCAGGGGCTCTCCGCGATCAGGCCGCGGCCCTTGCAGTCCGCGCACGGGTCGGTCAGCGAGAAGCCGCCGCCGCTGCCCCGCGACACCTGCCCGGTACCGACGCAGGTTGGGCACACCCGGGGGGTGCCGTTCTTGTCGCCGGTGCCCGAACAGGCCTTGCAGGGCGCCTGGGAGGACATCCGCAGCGGGACCGTGGCCCCGTCCACCGCCTCCGTGAAGGAGAGGGTGACCTCCGACTCGACGTCCTGGCCCCGGCGCGGCTGGGTGCGGGCGCCCGGACCGGCGCCGCCGCGGTTGAACAGCCCGCCGAACACGTCGCCGAGACCGCCGCTGCCGAAGCCGCCCGCGCCGGCCTGGGAGCCCCCGAAGAGGTCCCCCAGGTCGAAGTTGAACGAGCCGCCCGCGCCCGGGCCCGGGCGGAAGCCGCCGTTCCCGAAAAGGGCGCGGGCCTCGTCGTACTCCTTGCGCTTCTTGGCGTCGCCGAGGACGTCGTTCGCCTCGGAGATCTCCTTGAAGCGCTCCTCGGCCGCGGCGTCACCCTTGTTGGCGTCCGGGTGGTACTCGCGGGCGAGCTTCCGGTACGCCTTCTTGATCTCGGCCTCGGTGGCGTCCTTCGGGACACCGAGGACCTTGTAGTAGTCCTTCTCGACGAAGTCCTTCGTGCTCATCCCCGGTGTCCCTCCTCCCGTGCCTTCATCTGACCGCGCCTGCGGACGTCAGCCCTTTTCGGGAGCATCCGCGTCCTTGTCCGACGGCGCGTCGCCCTCCCCGGACTCGGACTTGGGCGCCGCTCCCGGCTGCGGCTCGGCGACGGCGACCCGCGCGGGGCGGATCGTTCGCTCGCCGATCCGGTACCCCGGCTGCAGGATCGCCACGCAGGTCGTCTCGGTGACGTCCGGCGCGTACGAGTGCATCAGGGCTTCGTGGATCGTCGGGTCGAAGGGCTCGCCCTCCTTGCCGAACTGCTGCAGGCCCAGCTTGGCGACTGCGGTCTCCAGCGATTCGGCCACCGACTTGAAGCCGCCGACCAGCTCGCCGTGGTCCCGCGCCCGGCCGATGTCGTCCAGGGTGGGCAGCAGCTCCGTCAGCAGGTTCGCGACCGCGATCTCCTTGACGGCGACCCGGTCCCGCTCCACGCGGCGGCGGTAGTTCTGGTACTCGGCCTGGAGCCGCTGGAGGTCCCCGGTGCGCTCGGCGAGGGCCGTGCGCGCCTGGTCCAGCTGCGCCAGGAGGGCCGCGTCCGCATCCTGCGGGGCGGACGTGGCGGACCGTGCTCCGGAGTCCCCGGCCGGGGCCGCCGGCTCCTCCGGGGAGGAGTCGGCGGTCTTCGGCTCGGCGGCGTCCTCAGGGGTGGCGCCGTCGGGGACTTCGGGCTTCTCCTCGAAACCCGCGGTCTCCTCCGGCATCAGTGCGCGCCCTTCGGCTTGTCCTCGTCGACGATCTCGGCGTCGACGACGTCGTCCTCGGCCTTGGCCTGGCCGGCGTCACCGGCGCCGCCGGCGGCCTGGGCGGCCTGCGCGTCGGCGTAGATGGCCTGGCCGAGCTTCTGGCTGACCGCGGCGACCTTCTCGGTGGCGGTGCGGATCTCGGCGGTGTCCTCGCCCTTGAGCTTCTCCTTCAGCTCGGCGACGGCGGCCTCGACCTCGGTCTTGACCTCGCCCGGGACCTTGTCCTCGTTGTCCTTGACGAACTTCTCCGTCTGGTAGACGAGCTGCTCGGCCTGGTTGCGGGTCTCGGCGGCCTCGCGGCGGCGCTGGTCCTCCTCCGCGTACTGCTCGGCCTCCTGGCGCATCCGGTCGACCTCGTCCTTGCCGAGCGAGGAGCCGCCGGTGACGGTCATCTTCTGCTCCTTGCCCGTGCCGAGGTCCTTCGCGGTCACGTGCATGATGCCGTTGGCGTCGATGTCGAAGGAGACCTCGATCTGCGGGACGCCGCGCGGGGCCGGCGGCAGGCCCGTCAGCTCGAACATGCCGAGCTTCTTGTTGTACGCCGCGATCTCGCGCTCGCCCTGGTAGACCTGGATCTGCACGGACGGCTGGTTGTCCTCGGCCGTCGTGAAGATCTCCGACCGCTTGGTCGGGATCGTGGTGTTGCGCTCGATGAGCTTGGTCATGATGCCGCCCTTGGTCTCGATGCCGAGGGACAGCGGGGTGACGTCGAGGAGCAGGACGTCCTTGACCTCGCCCTTGAGGACGCCGGCCTGGAGGGTTGCGCCGATGGCGACGACCTCGTCCGGGTTCACGCCCTTGTTGGCCTCCTTGCCGCCGGTCAGCTCCTTGACGAGCTCGGCGACGGCGGGCATGCGGGTCGAGCCGCCGACGAGGACGACGTGGTCGATCTCGCCCAGGGCGATGCCGGCGTCCTTGATGACGTTGTGGAACGGGGTCTTGCAGCGCTCCAGCAGGTCGGCGGTCAGCTGCTGGAACTGGGCGCGGGTGAGCTTCTCGTCCAGGTGCAGCGGGCCCTCGGCGGACGCCGTGATGTAGGGCAGGTTGATCGTGGTCTCCGTGGAGGAGGACAGCTCGATCTTCGCCTTCTCGGCGGCCTCGCGCAGGCGCTGGAGCGCCATCTTGTCCTTGGAGAGGTCGACGCCGTGGCCGTTGGCGAACTGCTTGACCAGGTAGTCGACGACGCGCTGGTCCCAGTCGTCGCCGCCGAGGTGGTTGTCGCCGTTGGTGGCCTTGACCTCGACGACGCCGTCGCCGATCTCCAGCAGCGACACGTCGAAGGTGCCGCCGCCGAGGTCGAAGACGAGGATGGTCTGGTCGTCCTTGTCCAGGCCGTAGGCGAGGGCGGCGGCGGTCGGCTCGTTGACGATGCGCAGGACGTTCAGGCCCGCGATCTCGCCGGCCTCCTTGGTGGCCTGGCGCTCGGAGTCGTTGAAGTACGCCGGGACGGTGATGACCGCGTCGGTGACCTTCTCGCCCAGGTAGGCCTCGGCGTCCCGCTTCAGCTTCTGCAGGATGAAGGCGCTCATCTGCTGCGGGTTGAAGTCCTTGCCGTCCAGGTTGATCTTCCAGTCGGTGCCCATGTGGCGCTTCACCGAGCGGATGGTGCGGTCCACGTTCGTGACCGCCTGGCGCTTGGCGACCTCGCCGACGAGGACCTCGCCGTTCTTGGCGAAGGCGACGACGGACGGCGTGGTCCTGGCGCCCTCGGCGTTGGTGATGACGGTGGGCTCGCCGCCTTCGAGAACGCTGACGACGGAGTTAGTGGTGCCCAGGTCGATGCCGACCGCACGTGCCATTTCGATTCCTCCAGCTGACTTGAGTGGAACAGACTCAAGGGTGCCCCAACGGCTCCCCGCCGTCAACAGAGGTGAGTCGAGGCGGCTCAACTTTTGTCGCGGCCTTATGCTCAGCCGCGACCGGACGTCAAGCGGGGCGGGGCCGAGTGGGGGACGCGGACGCCCGCGCGCTGCGCGGCGCCCGGCAGCGGAGGCGGGGGCGCGGCACGGTGCCTGCATGCCGCTGCCACCGCTCCCCCTCCCCCGGCTCCGGCGCCCCGCCCGGCGCACAGGCCCCCGCCCGCAGCCCGCAGCGCCGCGGCCGCCGCAGTTCGCGCTGCGGCTGCCGCGGCTGCCCGCGTATCCGGCCAAGCGCGCCTTCGACCTCGCCGGCAGCCTCCTCCTGCTGGCCGCGGCCCTGCCGGCACTGCTCGCCGCGGCCGCCGTGCTCTTCCTGGCCCGGCCGCGCGCGGGCCGCGGGATCCTGCTGCGGGAGCCGGCGGCGGGGCTGGGCGGCCGGCCGTTCCGCACCTGGCGGCTGCGCACCGCGGGGGCCGGGCGCGCCGGAGCGGCGGTCCGGCGGTGCGGGCTGGATGCCCTGCCGCAGCTGCTGAACGTGCTCCGGGGCGAGATGTCACTCGTAGGGCCGCGGCCGCAGGCCCGTACGGACCGGCCCGACAGGCTGCTCGTACGCCCAGGAATGACCGGATTGTGGCAGGTCAGCGCGCGGTCGGACCTCCCCTGGGAGGAGATGGCCCTCCTGGACCGGCACTATGTGGAGAGCCACTGGCTGGGGATGGATCTCGCGATCCTCGCCCGGACCCCCCGCGCGGCCCGTGAACACAGGCATGCCTGAGCGACACAGATCACCGCACGCTCACCTACAGCGCAGCGCGGAGAATGGGTAACCTCAAGCCTTGACTCAATAAGTTACTGCTTAGTAAGTCCCGCCCGAGGAGCCCTCCCATGCAACTCGCCGCGATCATCGTGTCGCTGGTCCTGACCGTGGTCGGCGTCGCGCTGCTCGCCCGAGCCGTGGCGCAGATCTACCGGTTCGTGAAACTCGGCCAACCCGTGCCGACGGGCAGCCGCACGGACGACCCGAAGGCCCGAACGCTCACCCTGGTCCGCGAGTTCCTGGGCCACAGCCGGATGAACCGCTGGGGCATCGTCGGCTTCGCGCACTGGTTCGTGGCGATCGGCTTCCTGACCCTGCCGCCGACCCTGGCCCAGGCGTACGGCCAGCTCTTCCAGGCCGACTGGACGCTGCCGGTCCTCGGCGGGTTCCTTCCGTTCGAGATGTACATCGAGTTCATCGGCCTGATGACGGTCGTCGGCATCGCCGTGCTGATGGTGATCCGCCTGCTGTCGCTGCCGTCGCGGGCCGGCCGCAAGTCGCGCTTCGCGGGCTCGAAGGCCTGGCAGGCGTACTTCGTCGAGTACGTCATCCTCACCATCGGCCTGGCGATCCTCGCCCTGCGCGGCCTCGAAGGCGCCATCCACCACGTCGACTCGTACGAGCCGGCGTACTTCGTGTCGTACCCGCTGGTGCTCGCGTTCGACGGCCTGTCGCTGCCGGCCCTGCAGAACGCCATCTACTTCACCGCCATGATCAAGATCGGCACCTCGCTGATCTGGATGATCACGGTCTCGCTGAACACCAACATGGGTGTCGCCTGGCACCGCTTCCTCGGCTTCCCGAACATCTGGTTCAAGCGGAACGCGGACGGCGCGTCCGCGCTCGGCGCGCTCCAGCCGATGACCTCGGGCGGCAAGGAGATCGACTTCGAGGACCCGGGCGAGGACGACGTCTTCGGCGTCTCCCAGGTCGAGCAGTTCTCCTGGAAGGGCATCCTCGACTTCTCCACCTGCACCGAGTGCGGCCGCTGCCAGTCGCAGTGCCCCGCCTGGAACACGGGCAAGCCGCTCTCCCCCAAGCTCCTGATCATGTCGCTGCGCGACCACGCGCACGCCAAGGCCCCGTACCTGCTGGCCGGCGGCGGCAAGACCATGGAAGGCGAGGAGAAGGCGACCGAGGAGCAGCTCGCCGGCGTCCCCGCGACCGCCCTGGCCGAGGCGGAGCGCCCGCTGATCGGCACGGTCGAGGAGAACGGCGTCATCGACCCGGACGTGCTGTGGTCCTGCACCACCTGCGGTGCGTGCGTCGAGCAGTGCCCGGTCGACATCGAGCACATCGACCACATCGTCGACATGCGCCGCTACCAGGTCATGATCGAGAGTGCGTTCCCGTCCGAGGCGGGCACGATGCTCAAGAACCTGGAGAAGAAGGGCAACCCCTGGGGCCTGGCGAAGAAGCAGCGCGTCGAGTGGACCAAGGAGGTCGACTTCGAGGTCCCGATCGTCGGCAAGGACGTCGAGGACCTCACCGAGGTCGACTACCTGTACTGGGTCGGCTGCGCCGGCGCCCTGGAGGACCGGGCGAAGAAGACCACGAAGGCCTTCGCGGAGCTGCTGCACATGGCGGGCGTCAAGTTCGCGATCATGGGCGGCGAGGAGAAGTGCACGGGCGACTCGCCGCGCCGCCTGGGCAACGAGCCGCTGTTCCAGCAGCTGGGCCAGGAAAACGTCGCCATGCTGAACATGGCCTTCGGCGAGGACGACGAGGACGAGTCGACGAAGAAGCCGAAGTCGGCGAAGAAGATCGTCTCGACCTGCCCGCACTGCTTCAACACCATCGCGAACGAGTACCCGCAGCTCGGCGGCGACTACGAGGTCATCCACCACACGCAGCTGCTCCAGCACCTGATCGACGAGGGCAAGCTGCTGCCGGTGACCCCGGTCGACGGCCTGATCACGTACCACGACCCCTGCTACCTGGGCCGCCACAACAAGGTCTACACGCCGCCGCGCGAGATCATGTCGGCCGTCCCGGGCCTGCGCCAGCAGGAGATGCACCGCCACAAGGAACGCGGCTTCTGCTGCGGCGCCGGCGGTGCGCGGATGTGGATGGAGGAGCGGATCGGCAAGCGCATCAACAACGAGCGCGTCGACGAGGCCCTCTCCCTCAACCCGGACATCGTGTCGACGGCGTGCCCGTTCTGCCTGGTGATGCTGACCGACTCGGTGAACGGCAAGAAGAACGACGGCCAGGCCAAGGAGTCCGTCCAGGTCGTGGACGTGGCCCAGCTGCTGCTGGAGTCGGTGAAGGCCCCGGCCCCGACGGAGGCCGAACTGGCCGCGGCGGCCGCGGCGGAGGCGGAGGCCGAAGCGGCGGCGAAGGCGGAGGCCGAGGCGAAGGCCGCGGCGGAGGCCGAAGCCAAGGCGAAGGCAGAAGCCGAAGCCAAGGCCAAGGCGGAGGCCGAAGCCAAGGCGAAGGCCGCGGCGGAGGCCAAGGCCGAAGCCGAAGCCAAGGCGAAGGCCGCGGCGGAGGCCAAGGCCGAAGCCGAAGCCAAGGCGAAGGCAGAAGCCGAAGCAGCCGAGGCGGAGCCCGCGGCAGCACAGGCGCCGGAGGCCGAGAAGGCACCGGAGGCCGAGAAGGCACCGGAGGCCGAGGAGAAGGCGTCCGCGGCCGACGAGGCGCCGGAGGCGGAGACCGACGGCGACACGGCCGAGGCCAACACGGCCAAGTAGGCCAGAGCCACAGCGCAGTTCGGCACGGCGCAACCACGCCGGAACGGCCGGCCCCCGCCCGGGGGCCGGCCGTTCCGCTTCCCCGCGCCGACAGGAACGGCAGGGGGGGCCGGCCCCCCGGGGTTCCCCTAAGGGATGTCACAGCTCAGCCGCAAAGGGTGCTTAATCCGGCACCGACTGCACCCGATTGCCCGGGACCAGGTACGTTCGATCACGTGGCTGGATTCAGGATCGGACGCGGCAGGGACGACGACCGCGCGCAACAACCCCCGCGGCAGCAGCCGTACGGTCAGCAGCACCCGCAGCAGCAGCCGCAGGGCGCACCGTACGGCCGACAGCCCTACCCTCCCCAGCAGCAGTGGCCGCAGCAGGCCGCGAGCGGGGGGCACGGCGAGCCCGAGTACTTCGACCCGTACGGACACCAGCAGGGGCAGCCCCCGCAGGCGTACCCGCAGCAGCCCCCGTACGGCCCGCCCGGCGGCAGCCACGGCGGCCACGGCGGCGGCTCGTACGCGAACGACAACCCCGGCCACACCCAGGTCTTCTCCTACGGCGAGGACCCGTACGGCCCGCCCGGCACCTACCAGGCGGACGGCGGCGCGGCGGCCGCGGCCCCGACCGGCCCGCGGCTGCCGTGGAAGGAGCTGCTCAAGGGCATCGTGATGCGCCCGGGGCCGACGTTCCTCCAGATGCGCGACTACCCGGTGTGGGGCCCCGCGCTGATCGTGACGTTCCTCTACGGCCTGCTCGCGGTCTTCGGCTTCGACGAGGCCCGCAAGGACGTCATCAGCGCGACCCTCGCGAACGCCGTCCCGATCGTCCTGAGCGCCGGCGTGGCGTTCGTCATCTGCGGCCTTATCCTCGGCGCCGTCACCCACACGCTCGCCCGCCAGCTGGGCGGCGAGGGGTCCTGGCAGCCGACGATCGGCCTGTCGATGCTGGTCATGTCGATCTCCGACGCACCGCGCCTGATCTTCGCGGTGTTCCTCGGCGGCGACAACATGTTCGTGCAGGTACTCGGCTGGGCGACGTGGGTCGCGGCGGGCGCGCTGTTCACGTCGCTGATCAGCAAGTCGCACGACCTGCCGTGGCCGAAGGCGCTGGGCGCGTCCGCGATCCAGCTGGTCGCGCTGCTGTCGATCATCAAGCTGGGCACCCTGTAGGGAGCCGCGGCGAAAGACGAAGGGCCCGCCGCCCGCACACACAGTGCGGGCGGCGGGCCCTTCCGCCGTCCGGGAAGGCGACGGTCAGGCGTCGAGGATCTGGCCCTCGCGCCGGACGACGGGCGGCTCGACCGACCAGGGGAACTCGATCCAGTCGTCGGTCCGCTTCCAGACGTACTCGCACTTCACCAGCGACTGCGACTTCTCGTAGATGACCGCGGAGCGGACGTCGGCGACGGTGCCGACGCAGAAGTCGTGGACGAGCTTGAGCGTCTTGCCGGTGTCGGCGACGTCGTCGGCGATCAGGACCTTCTTGTCGGAGAAGTCGATCGCGTCCGGGACGGGGGCGAGCATGACCGGCATTTCGAGGGTGGTGCCGACGCCGGTGTAGAACTCCACGTTCACGAGGTGGATGTTCTTGCAGTCCAGGGCGTACGCCAGGCCGCCGGCGACGAAGACTCCGCCGCGGGCGATGGACAGGATGATGTCCGGCTCGTAGCCGTCGTCGGCGATGGTCTTCGCCAGCTCGCGCACGGCGCGGCCGAAGCCCTCGTAGTTCAGGGACTCGCGTACAACACTCATGCCTCGTGCCTCACCTGGGTGCGGTGGAAGTTCTGGAAGGAGCGCGAGGCCGTGGGCCCGCGCTGACCCTGGTACCGCGATCCGTACCGCTCGCTCCCGTACGGGAACTCGGCGGGCGAGCTGAGCCGGAACATGCACAGCTGCCCGATCTTCATGCCGGGCCACAGCTTGATCGGGAGGGTGGCGAGGTTCGACAGCTCGAGCGTGACGTGACCGGAGAAACCGGGGTCGATGAACCCGGCGGTCGAGTGCGTCACCAGTCCCAGGCGGCCCAGGCTGGACTTCCCCTCCAGCCGGGAGGCGATGTCGTCGGGCAGCGAGATGACCTCGTACGTCGAAGCGAGCACGAACTCGCCCGGATGCAGGATGAACGCCTCGTCCCCCTCGGGCTCCACCAGACGGGTCAGGTCCGGCTGCTCGATGGCGGGGTCGATGTGGGCGTAGCGGTGGTTCTCGAACACCCGGAAGTAGCGGTCGAGACGCACGTCGATGCTGGAGGGCTGCACCATCGACTCGTCGAACGGGTCGATGCGCACCCGTCCGCTGTCGATCTCGGCCCGGATGTCTTTGTCGGAGAGAAGCACGTCCCGAGGATACGCAGTGGGCGCGAGCCACCCCCAATCGAGTACGGCGCCCGGGGGCCGCGGCGCCCGCCGGGACGGCGGGACGGCCGCGGCCCTGACCGGGCAGTCCTCCGCCCTACCGCTTGACGGCGGCGCCGACGGGCACGGCGTGCCTCAGCCGGGCGCACCGCGGACACCGCAGCAGCCGGCCCGGCCCGATCCGGCCGGCACCGAGGTGCTGCAGCGGGAACGAAGCGGTGCTGAACACGTGCCCCTCGGCACAACGGACGACGGTGTTCTCCATCGAGTCCCTTTCCCCAACCTGCCGTACTGCGACGAATCGCCACATTAGGGGATGATCGAGACCGCGCTCCAGCCGCCACTCCCGCGGCCCGCCACACCGGTACGTTACGCCCCAACTCCCGCCCCCACGAGGGCCGGTGCACCCCACAAACGAATGACGACCCCGCGGTCGATTCACCGGGGGTCGATCATGAGGTAGAGTGTGCAACGGTACCGCTCCGGACCTCTGGAGCGACCTGCGGATGTAGTTTAATGGTAGAACATGAGCTTCCCAAGCTTATAGCGCGGGTTCGATTCCCGTCATCCGCTCCATGACAAAGCCCCAGGTCAGCGACCTGGGGCTTTTGTGTTGCCTAGACCTCTCTACTGCTCCCGTGCCAGATCCGTGCCAGATGCCTTGCCGCGCAGCGCCTGGACCCGGGCATCGATCCCCGCAGCGACCTCCCGTTGCCTGTCGAGGTTCGAGTGCTGATAGATCATCGCCGCCTTCTCCGAGGACTGGCCGGCGCGGACCATCGTGTCCTTCAGCGTCGCGCCCGACTGCGTCGAGAGCGTGTGCCCGGTGTGACGAAGGTCGTAGAAGGTGAAGGTGTCCGGCAGCCCGGCTGCCTTACGCGCCTTCTTCCACTTCCGCCCGAACGTCGTACGACGGAACGGCGCCCCGCGCTCCCCCACGAAGAGGAGCCCGTCCGGCTTCTGCTCGGCATACAAGTACATGTGCAGCTTGAGATCACCGGCCATGAACCGGGGCAGCACGATGAACCGCTTGCCTGCCTCGCTCTTGGTCTCCCCAGGCGCCCGCCGTCCGGTGTTCAGCTCCGGCTCGGCACGCCGCACCCAGACACCGCAGTTCGCAAGATCCACGTCCGGGCGCCGCAGTCCCGCTTGTTCCTCCGGCCGGGCCGGGCCATACGCGGCGATGTAGACCATCAGCCGCCACCGCGGACCCATCGCCTTGGCGACGGCGTCCACCTGATCGACAGTGGCAGTCTGCCGCTCAGCCGGCGACTCCTTACCAGCACCCTTGATCCGGCACGGGTTCCGCCTGATCAACTCATCATCCTCGGCCGTACCCATGATCGCCTTGAGCAGCCGGTATGCCTTGGCCACCGTGGTCGCGCCCGTGGCCTTGAGGCGAGCGGTCCGCCATGTGCGGACTCTGGGAGGCGTGATCTCGTCGAGGTCCATCTCTTCGAAGGTCGGCAGTATGTGCAGCCGGAGCAACCGCCGATAGAGCTCTTCAGTCGTCTCCTCCAAGCCACGCTCTTCCACCCACTGGATCGCGTACTCCGCGAAGTTGACCGCCCCGGCATCCGGGTCGCGCCAGTCCCCCTTGTTGATCTCGGTCTGCTTCTCGGCGAGCCAGTCGTCTGCGTCCCCCGAGGTCGCGAAGGTTTCGGGCGCCGGCCGCATCACCCCATCGGGCCCCGGGTACCGGGCCTGAAACCGTCCGGACGGCAGCTTGCGGATCGCCCCGAACCGGCGCCGCCGACCCTTGCTGTTGGCCATCAGGCAGCCCTCCGGTAGCGGGAGCGCTGGGGCCGCCGCGGCTCGACGGTGTTCGCGGCGATGTACTCCATGACAACGCTCTCTGCGATCCGCACGTGCGTACCGACCTTCACGTACCGGATCCGGCGCTCCGCGACCAAGCGCCGGGGGAACCGCTCGGTCGTGCCAAGCAGTTCGGCGACCTGGGCGACAGTCAGATATCGATCACTCATCTCGTTCCCCCATGAGTTCTTCGCGGGCGATCTCGCGGTTGTGCCGGATGTCGCGGCGGATATTGGCGGCGAGCCAGGATTCGCCGGGGGTGTGGCCGTGGCCGGCGTAGGCCCAGTGGGCGACGACGAGGAGCGTGGACTCCGGGTGCTCGTCGGGGTCGGGCAGGCCGAGCGAGGCGCGTTGCTGGGCGGCGCGGTAGTCGGCGCGGACCTGTCGTAAGGCGCCGAGGGTGGTCGAGTAGCGGCGAGACTTGGTGGAGAAGTGGCCGCGGAAGCCGAGCATGTGAGCCCAGGCCCGCAGGCGCCGGTCCGGGTAGGCCTGATCGAGGTCCATGCAGGCTTCCATGAGCCGCCGGGGATGGTCGGGCACGCCGAGGAGGAGCAGTGCCTCCTTGTTGCCCACGGGGTGGTCTACTGTGCCGGTCGTCTCGGCGGCCTTGGTGGCGTACTTGGCGACGTAGGACGCGACCGCCTGCTCCGTCAGGTCTTCTCCGCTGCCGAAGGCGCCGATGGGCTGCACGTCGATCTGCTCGCCCCACTGGAGCACCCAGTCGTTGACGAAGCCGTGCTCCGGATTGGCAGGCAGGACGACGCGGACGCGGGCGGCGGCAGCGCGGATGGCGTCGGTGAGCAGGTCGAGGGTGGCCCACGCCGGCGGCGGGCTGTCGGGCCCGGCCGGTCCGTCGAAGCGGATCACGGCGTGGAAGTGGACAGCCCCGCGCTTCTGGTACTCGGCGACCTTGCCGAAGGAGACGCGGGACTGTTCGCGGGCGGCTTTCTGGGTGAGGCCGGCGCGGTGGGCGATCTCTCGGCGGAGGTAGATCGTGAAGTAGCGCCACAACTCGGAGGCGTGGTTGTTCCACAGCACGGCGCTCGCATAGTCGTACGTGTACGGGTCGAGCGGGGTGCCCAGTTCCTCGGCGTCGTCCGGGTGCTGGACCCCGCAGCGGCAGGGTCGGGTGCCGGGGCGGTTGTGGACCGGTCCGAAGGACGGGGCGGTGAGCGTAGCGAAGACGCGG
>NZ_BMTY01000026.1:50301-109371 GCF_014649915.1 Streptomyces toxytricini
GGATGATCGCGGATCGTCTCGGGGGTGCCCTTGGCGGGGTCGCCGACGAGGCCGGCGCGGATCAGGTGGTAGGTGTCGCCCGCGTAGGTCCAGGCGCAGGCGGGGCAGCGGGAGGCCCGGCGGTTGCCGCAGGCGACGCGCAAAACGCCACCGGGTTCGGAGTCGGTGTTGTAGGCGTGGAGCACGGTCCGGGTGGCGGGGTCGAGGAGCTTGGTGCCACCGGAGAGCCGGATCGGAGCAGCGCATCCGCCCGTGCGGCGGATCTGTTCGTGGAGGCGGTCGAAGCCGGGGTCCCCGGCCACCCGGAGCAGGTCGCTCAAGGTGGCCGGGTCCAGGCCCGCCGCGGTGGCGGTTTCGGTCACGTGGTCACTTCCCGTGTGCGGCGCCGTGGTTGGCGTTCCAACCGGCGATCAGGGCACCGACCTGCGCGTCTCCCTTAGCCGAGGCGGAAGCCCCGCAGTGGCAGATGGCGGAGCCGGTGGCGGGCTCGGACGGGGAGGGCTTACTGATGTGCAGGCCGGGCGCGTTGTTCGTGGGCGCGAGGTCCGGCATGACGCTCACCGCCCGATCCGAGCGAGGTTGGCCGGGGCGGTGTTGCCGAGGCCGCGGCAGGCCGGGCAGTAGACGCGGATGGTGGCCCGGGTGCCGTCGGTGGAGCGGTCGCCGGTGGTGATCGTGACGGTGGCGAAGCCGTCGCAGTCGCGGCAGACGGACGGGGTCGAGGCGGTCTGGGGCATGATGAGGTCTCCCTTTCGGGTCCGTTGGATCTGGAATGGGTCCAGGCGCCCGGGGCGGCGGAAGTTTGGCGACCGAGGCCGCCCCGGGGGCCGTTCAGTGCTTGTGCATGTCCTTGACGAGCAGGCGCAGGACGATCGCGATGACGGCCACGGAAACGCCGGTGACGGCGACCGCGAGGAGCATCGAGACGAGGACGGCGCCGACGACCAGGACCACGGCACCGCCGCCGGCGGCGAGGGCGACCGCGCTGCCGGGGGTGAGCTGGATCGTGGTGCGGGGCGGGACGGTCGGGCTGTGGTGGCCGGCAGCGGTGGGCGAGGAGTCGTGGCGCGGCTCGACGTCGGCCGTGGGCGCGGGGCGCGCGGGCGGGGTGATGATGCCGGTCGGGAGCGGGTTGATCGGGATGCGCGGTCGGAGCATGGCGGGGTCTCCCTACTTGGTGATCGGGTCGAGGAGCGGGGCGAGGAAGCTGTCGGCGAGGAGGTAGCCGCCGAGGAGGATCACGGCCACGAGCCAGAGCGGCGGGCGGATGAGCTTGTAGCCGAGGGCGCCGACGACGATCAGGGCGAGCCAGAGCGGTACGTCCATGACGCGGGTCTCCTTTGTGATCAGCGTGGGTTGCAGCGGTGGGTTCGGGCGGCGAGTTCGGCGGCGGCGCGGGTGAGGTAGTCGGCGGAGAAGTCGCAGCCGGGGGCGGTGCACACGGCGGTGTGCCGAGTACGGCCCCGGCCGTCGTGGTGGGTGCCGACACGCACCGGGCCGATGCGGATGACGTTGTGGAAGCGGTTCGGGCGCACGGGTCTGTCTCCCCTCCTGTCAGGCGAGTTGGACGGCGATGGCGTCTGCCAGCGCGGGCGGTACGCCGAGGCGGCTCCGCAGAGTCGCCGTGTCGATCGGGCCCCGGTCTGTGCCTGGTGGGCGTCCGCGATCTTTTGGGCGTGGTCGAGCAGGGCGGGCGGGACCGGCACGGCGGGCGCCGTGGGAGCGGGCTGCGGCGGTGCGTCCTGCGGAGCGGGATCGGCCGGCGGTAGCTCGGGAGCCGGTTCCGGCGCGCGTTCCACGGTCACGTCCGCGGTGGGCTCGACGTGGGGCTGGTCGATGGGCTCCGGCTCCCGGACAGCGGCCGGAGCATGGGCGAGGAGCGTGCCGCCGAGGAAGGCGAGCGCGGGCCAGCCCGCGACGAGGATGCGCAGCCAGGCCGGGACGTTGTTCAGGTCGAGCAGTCCGGCGGTGGCGATGTTGGCGCCGAGCGACGCGACGAGGGCGATGGCGAACCAGAGCCATGCGTCGCGGTTCTCCGCGTCGGTGCGCATCCGGCGCCATGCCGCGACCAGCAGCAGGTCGACGCTGACCGGGTAGGCCCACGCTTTCCAGCCGTCTTGTCCTGCCGCTTCTGCCAGGTCGTGCAGGTGGGCGAAGGACAGGGCACCGGCGATGACGGCCTGGATGAACACGGCGTCGGGGCGGAGAGTGCGGGACACGAGTCACCTCCTTTCGGGGAGGCTGGTGCCGGGTGATCTAGTCCGGCACCAGCGGGTGTGGGATGGGGGTCAGGCGGTGCCGCTGCCGAGGCAGGTCGGGCACAGTCCGGTCTGCGTGGCGGCGATCTCGCGGCGTTTGCGCCCGACCCGGACGGTCGTGGTGGTCTCCCCCGATCCGGCGCAGGTGCCGCAGTCTTCGGCGGTCGGGGCGGGCTTGGGCGAGCGGCGTCGGGCCGGCGGTTTCTTCTCGGTGGTCATGGCGGTTCCCTTCGGTTTCGGGCATGGGTCGGGTAGGGACCTGGCGCGAGACGGTCACGCCGACCGAGGGGGAGGGGACTGCTAGTCCGTTGCCGGGTTCGGCTTCAGGAGCGGAACGGAACCGGCGGCCGGGACCGCGGTGGGGATCACCGGCCGGTAGGGGGCGAGAGCGGGAAGGGGCGGGGTCCGGTGCGCGAACTGGGCGCAGACGGCGGCAGCCTCGTCGGCGCTCAACTCGGGGGTGCGGATGCGGGACCAGCCCCCGGAGGAGTCGCCGGCCACCGCGACGCCGGGCTTGTCGGGCGGGATCGCCGTCACGGCCACGACCGCATCCGGGGCGATGTCACCCAGGCCCATGTCCGCGGTCTGCTTGTCGTTGACGCGGTGGACCGCGCGGCCGGTGAGCTGGGCGCGGAGCGTGGTGGCGCCCTTTCCAAGGTCGGACCCGAAGCGCTGGCCGCAGATCTCCAGGTAGATGCCGGCGGCGCGAGCCATCTGCCCGAGCCGGATCAACTGCATGACCATCCGGTCCCGGCGGTCCTCGTCCTTCTTCCCGGCCACGAGGAACAGCTCCGCGACCTCGTCGACAAGCAGCACGATCGGCACCGGCCGGACCTCTTCGGGCAGGGCCCACAGATCGGCGGCCCCGTAGTCGCTCAGCAGGTCGAAGCGGTCTTCCATCTCGTTCACAAGCGCGTCCAGGAGGCCGGATGCCTCGTCCGGCGTCACGGCGAGCGCCGACAGACGCGGCGCGTACCGGCGCTGCTCGACTCCCCGCTTGCAGTCGATCCCAACCAGGGCGACCCGCAGTCGGGCGAGACCGACGATCAGGTTGCGCAGGTACATGGTCTTGCCCGACTGGTTCGCGCCGAGCGTCAGCGCGTGCGGGACCTTGCTGTAGTCCCGTACGAAAGCGGTGCCGTCTTCGCGGAGCGCGACCGGGACCACCATCTGACCGGACGGGCGCCGACGGGGCATCTTCACCCGGCGCAGCACGTCGTAGCCGGTCATCCGCAGCTCTACGAACCCTGGCTTGGTCTCCACCACGTGGACGGAGTGGACGCCCCACGCGTGCCGCAGCCGCTCGGAAGCCGCGATCACGTCGGCGGGTTCGAGCCCGGCCGGCAGGCGGAGGGTGACCCGCATCCCGGTCGAGGAACCCCGCACCCGGCGCACCTTCGGCGGTACGGGCTGTACGTCACTGCGGCGGGCGATGTTGCGGACCAGGAAGGCCCGGAAGCGGGAGGGCTGGACCGTCAGCCCGCACACGTCCATCGTGGCCCGGTACGTCACCGCGAACCGCACGCACGCCACGGGCAGACCGGCCACGGACCAGAACACGCGCGGGGCGCGGAGCTTCGCGTATCCGAGACCACCGCCTGCCCCGGCCAGAGGGAGGCCGACCTCCCATAAGGTCGTCAGGTCGGCCATGGTCAGGCCCCGACCGTGAGGGCGACCGCGCGGAACGCGATGCCGTGCCGGGTCTGGCCGTTGGACGTGTTCTCCCAGTCCCGGGCCTTGAGCCCGATCACCGACACCGGCATGCCCGGCACCAGACCGTCGGGGAGACCGGTCTCCGGAACGGTCACCTGGTAGAGGTTGCCCTCCCCCTCGTCCGAGATCAGCAGGCCCACCGTGGACAGACCGGCACCGGTCTCCCGGTCGATGGCGCGCTCACCGGTCTGCTTGCTCACGAGCTTCGGGGTCGGAGCCGTGGCGACGAACACCACGGCGGTCGACGTGTCCACCTTGAACGACGGCATGAGTGCCTCCAGCGTTGTCGGGGGCAGCCCAAAGAGGGCCACCAATGCCCGCTGTCCTAGGACTGCGAGCGCTTGATGTAGATAGTGCAGTGCAGTCCTAGGACTGTCAACAGTCCTAGGACTGTGTTTGACTTGGTACCGATGAGAGAGGTCGAGATGGCGCCAAAGTGGAGAGAGCTGGCCGACAAGCTGGCTGATCAGATCAGAAGGGGCGACTACGCCCCAGGCCAGCAGTTGCCGCACATCAGAGAGCTGGTCGAAGCCGGCGAAGGATCCAAGGCCACCGTCCACGCCGCCTACAAGGCGTTGGAAGCGGAAGGACTGGTCACCTCGTCCAGGGGCCACGGCACTGTCGTGCGACAGCAGGTTCCGCTCAAACGACTTGGCATCGCTCGGTACGACAAGGCCAAGTGGCGCGACGGGGACGAGGTGGCGTTCATCGCAGACCGGGTGGCCTCAGGGAGGGCGTACCGCCGTAACGAGCAGACCCAGTCGGTCAGCCTCGTCGAAGCACCCCCCGAAGCCGCGGCGGCGCATGGGCTGCCACCAGGTGCGCAGGTGTATGCCCGCGCACGGCTGGTGAAGGAGGGTGATCAGCCGACCCACACACTGACCAGCTACTACCGTCCCGAGCACGTCGAAGGGACTCGTCTGGTGGATCCGACGCCCGGTCCTGCCGGCCGTGGCGGTGGATTCCGCGTGCTGTACGACGCCGGTTACGAGATCGACCACATGAAGGAGCGAATTTTCGCCCGCACGCCCACACCAGACGAAGTGAGGCTCTTGCAGCTTCCGCAAGGCGAACCGGTGGTCGAGCTGCACCGGACGACCTACACGGCAGATGGCACCGTGGTCGAATTCGCCCTCGGCGTGCACGCTGCCTCACGCTTCGCCTGGGAATACGACTTCCAGGTACCGGACTCGGCGAAAGACAGGGAAGGCCAGGAGTGATCTCGACCCAGGACTGGGCAGACACCCGACTCATCTGGGACTACCACCAGATGGGCCACGCTCCGCAGCCGTGCTCAGTGGCGATCGGGCTTGGCAGCCACGATCTGGGGGTGGCCGACACTGCGGTCGACCTGTATCGGCGCGGCATGGCGCCACTGCTCGTGTTCACCGGAGCCACCAGCCCGACAACGCGCGATCGAATGCCCCGCGGAGAAGCTGTCCACTACCGCGAAAGGGCGTTGGAGCTTGGGGTACCCAGCTCAGCCGTGCTCGTGGAGCCGCGCGCTCGGAACACGGGTGAGAACATCCGCTTCAGCCGAGAACTACTCGAGGAGGCTGATGTCGACGTCTCCTCGGTGCTACTGATCAGCAAGCCGTACGAGGAACGACGCGCGTACGCCACAGCGCGGAAGCTGTGGCCCGAGGTCGAGATCGTTAGCGCTTCCAGCCCAATGACGCTGGACGAGTATGTCGACTCCATCGGAGATGCCCGCCTGGTCATTGACATGTTGGTCGGTGCGTTGCAGCGGCTGACGGTCTACCCGGAGCAGGGATTCATGATCAGCCAGCACATCCCGGACGACGTGACCGAAGCGTACGAACGCCTGTGCCGGCAAGGTTTCACAAGTCGGCTCTTCCGGAATGCGCCGGGTCAAGCCCGGAGCCAGACGCGCCGGTGACGAGCGACCGCGAACACCTGCTCCACCTGATCTGGAGTGAGCACGCCGGTGAGCGGACCTAGAGACGCCACCTCACGCTCTTGGTAGATGCGAACGGAGTACTGCGTCGCCGCCCGATCCAGGGACGCAATGCCGACGAAGACCAGGACGGGTTCGACAGACACCTTGAAGGCGCAGTACCTCCCCAGCACGCCCTGCACGAAGTCCGCCTCAGCCAGGCTTGCCGCCGCGTACGGCCGGGGCTTCCCGCCGTTGACTTTGGCCATGGAATCGCCGATCCAGACCGAGGCGCCCCGGTGGTTCTTGGTGTTGATGCTGAACACGCCTCCAGGCCCGATCAGCAGGTGGTCGATGTCGCCGCCGTTCCCCTTTTCGATTCCGTGGAGCACCCGCCATCCCAGTGGGGACAGGCGTTCCAGCTCACGTCCCACCCGCCGTTCCCCTTCGAGGCCGGCATACCAGCTGTCCCAATCCGAGGACTGCCGAAGCAACTTCGCCTTCAACCGCTGAACCGTCGACGGGCCCCTCTCCGCGATCAACCCGACGACTCGGGAGCCGGGCCGGTTCCTCGCCAGGTCCTCACTGGGGCTGAGGGGTGGGAGAGCCGGCGGCCGTTCGGATCGATGTTTCCGCGCTGGAGGAGGAGCGGCCTGCCCAGGCTGCCGTGAGGGGGCCGCGGGGCGGGATTCACGAGCAGGAGAGGGGGCGGAGCCGACAGTGAGCCCGTCCCCAAGGTGACGCCGGAGAAGGGCCAACGCCTCGTCCTGGTACTTCCGAATTTTGATCGTTACGGTCTTAGTCGCCCGATCCGCCCAGGCGACAGCTGTGCCGTCCGGCAGATTCACGTAGAGCCGATCCTTGCCATGCCGCTTCCACGAATGCGCCGTCAGATCGCTCATCAGTCGCCCCCCGCGTGCCGTCGCCACACATATGCCAACAGCTGGGGGCCAGGTCGGCAAGACCGCCGGTGACAGAGCGAACTGTTACAGGTTTCTCTACCTCATCAAGCACCCGGCTTCGCTACCGCTCCGCCGGGCGGGCTTCCCGGCTCCGCTCCGCGCGACGCTCCTGCCTGCGGCCCGCTCCGCGCGCGCTGCGCCGACGCCCGCCCCTGCAAGACGGGATAGGCCCATGGGCATGAGTCGAGCCCCGACCGACCGTCGATTCCATCCCTCACCGACATGCCTCCGGCGGGGGCGCTCCGGCTCCGGGATGGCGGGGGCACCGCTCGCGAGTGCCGGCCGGATGGGGCTGAGGCGGGGAACTCCCATCCCGTCTGCCGTCGACCCAGGACAAGCCGAGCAGACACGGCACCGGGCGTCCAGGTCGTACGTCCAGTTGGGCGCTCCACCTGGACGCCCGGCACCGCGTCCGCTCCACATACGTGTGGGTCGACGGCAGACGGGATGGGAGTTGGGGATGCTGGTGGAAGAGGTTCGCACCCGCTGAACCCAGACTATGCCGTCCTAGGTGAATGTTCATCTGACCAAGTTTCACCTGATCAGGCCGCGTTCGGTCCTTACCGTTGCACGCCACAGCAGGCAGGTTCCGCATGGACCCACGCGCCCATGTCAACCCCCACTAGTCAAGAGGGAGTTGCGGCGTCGATCTCGTCGCGCTAGCCTCGAAAAATCGCCGGCGCGCGCGAAATAAATTCGCCGGCAAAAATGTGAGGGGTGGGACGGTGGGCGACAGCGACGACAGCATCAAGGCGATGCTAGTGGGGAAGGATGTTCGGCCGACCTGGTTCGAGACAGTTGCCTTCCGGTCTGTGATCGGCGACATGGAGGCGTTCAACTTCATGCAGCCGCTTCCGTCCCTCGTCGATCTTCGTGCCCGTCAGGAGTCCGGGGTCATCATCCGCAAGGACTTCGACCTTGACGACGAGGAGTACGGGAATCGTCCGGTCGACCCGAAGCACGTCGAGCGCATCGCAACCGGACTGTACAACCGACCCGACACGCCGGTTCAGCAGATCCAGCTCGCGATCCCGGAGGACATGGATGGCGAACCGACCTTCCACTGGGAGCGGTTCAGTCAGCTGTCGCCGGGAGTGGAGCTTGGCAAGTTCAAGCTCTACCAGGGCGTCCCGATGCACATCGAGAACGGTCAGCACACTCTGGACGCCCTCGGGCGTACGTGGCTGAGAGTCAAAGGTGCGACGTACGGCCGTGACGCCGAGGTCCAGGAAGTGCTGTCGCAGGCGGCTGCTCCGATTCAGATCTTGGTGCAGAACGATCGGGACGAGGTAACGAGGCTCTTCGTCGTAGCGGGCCAAACGAAGCCCATTCCGGCTGCGCTGATGACGGCGCTGGACCAGTCTTCGTACGCCAATCGCCTGGGCACGCAGGTAGGTCGGCAGGCTCGACTCCTCCGGGATGAGCCCGATCGCCTTGTGTACCTGCGGACTGCGGCGAAGGAGGAGACGCTCTACACGACGGCGCACATGCGCGGGTACGCCACGGCGATGCTGATCGGCTTCCGCGACCGGACGCCCGACGCCAGGGAGACCAACGTCGTCAGGGCCCTCGAGGCTGAAGCTGAGGCAGCCGACGACAACAACGTGAACCTCAACGACGTGCTCGATGACGTAGTCGAGGAGATCGTGCAGATCACGGACTACGCGTACGACCGTATGCCGGGATGGAAGGACCTTCGCCGCAGTCCAGATGGTGAGGGGCTGACGCCGAAGCGGTTCCGTAGCGAGTACCTGCATGGCTCTCCGGCAGGGCTGTACGTCGTGGGTGCGGTTCTCGGGGCGGCGCGGTTCTGCGGAATCTCGCTTGAGCGCACTGTGGATGCCCTGGCGGAGCTGCCCTGGGAACGCACAGCCGGCAAACTTCGCAAGGTGGAGGGTGTGGAGAGGAAGATTCACCCGCTCTTCGACAACACGCTCGTACGTTTCGAGCGACAGCTAGCGGTGGATGGCGACATCATCTGGACGCCGACCACGGCAGGTGGCGCGCGAACGAACTATGAAGCGGCTACCGCAGCGGTGCTGAAGAGCCTCGCCAAGGATCCGGCGTTCCACGACATGACGCTCGTGCCCGCACTTGTGCACCTTGGCCTGCGTTCCGCGAACCGCCGCGGCCGGCCGCGCAAGACGGCGGTGGAGTAACGCCTCACAAGCATGGCCATCCCCCACACAAGGGCGGCCAGTAGTAAGGAACCGTCGGTGGGGTCGCATCTCAGTCGCCAAAACAGATGCTGCGACCCCACCAGGACAACCGAAAGGGGTTGCAGTGTCAGTAGACCTCAACCAGCACCCACCGGACAACCACGGGTGGTGGGAGCAAATGGTCGAGGCCACGTTGTTCTTGACCCTCGTGGCCTTTGGTTTGGCGGCAATCGACGCGGTCACGCCGCTGGACCTTGAGTCCTACTTCGTGAGCATCCTCGGCGCCCTCGGTGCCGTCGTGATTACGCAGTGGAATGGTCCGGAGCCGCCCGGCGGCTCGCTGGCCCTTAAACCGGCCCTTTGAGGTGAGGGCGGTACCGCTGCGTCGTACCGCAACCCCAGCAACCTTGCCCGCTCGCTGTCTTCCCTTCCCGGCCTCGTAGCGGCTGGTATGGCCGTCGCTGACCGGTCTGGTTAGAGCTACGGATCAGAACGCTGGCACGCCAAGCCCCTGGTCGGAACGCCGATCAGGGGCTTGGTCTGTGAGGGAGCTGGCACGCGGCAGGAGTTGCTACTCCTCGCCCCTATCTCCCTTTCTGTCGGCGGGGATGACGGCGATGACTGCGGCAGCGACACCCAGGGCCGTGCCGGCGGCCGGCGCGATCAGGGCGAGCCCGAATGCCGCGGCCCCGGCCGCGAGGAGCACCACCGCCTTGCGCGTGGGTCGGCGTCGCTCGCCATTCAGCGCGGTTCGTCGTAGGTTCATGTGGACGCCTCCTGGAGTGATGAACGAGGTGTTTTCAGGGCGGCCCCCGCTGCAACGGGTGGCCGCCTGCTCCATGCAGGGGCCGTGGCCGCGACTCGATCGAGGCGGCTAAGTGCCCCGCCGTGAGGCCCTAGCCAGCATCCAAGACAGGTCTGAGAGCTTCCCCCCACCCCCTCCCCAGAAGGTCATGTCCGTTTTGTCTGAGCAATTTGCGGGTCCGATTCCTCGGTCCGCTTCCTGCATCGCCCTCGCAGCGTACACTACGACCTGCCCTAGTAGATCGACCCAGGGCAAGGAGGAGAGCAGGACATGACGGAGGTGGACGTCGCGACAACCGCGACCGTGGAGTGGGGTCTTCAACCCGGCGAGAGCATCGAGCGCAAGCAGCTCCACGCGGAGTACGGCGGTCGCACGCAGGGGGGTATCGGCCCGTCGGCCAAGACTCCGAACGTCATGGTCTTCACCGACCCGATCGCCGGCGAGAAGCACGGGTACTACGACGGATGGATGCCCGACGGGCTCTTCCACTACAGCGGTGAAGGGCAGTACGGCGACCAGCGCATGCTGTCCGGCAACGCCAGCATCCTCAACCACAAGGCCGAAGGCCGCGCACTACGGGTCTTTCAGGGTGCCCGTGGGACCGTTACCTACCTCGGCGAGTTCGAGGTAGACGGCTGGTACGAGGCGGATGCTCCGGAGACCGGCGACGGGCCGCTCCGCAAGGTCATCGTGTTCAAGCTGCGGCCTGTGGACACGCCGGCGAAGGAGCCCGCGACGAAGCTGGGCCGGGTGCTGCGCAATCAGCCCGAGCCCGTTACGTACGTCGAAATCGAGCAGCAGGAGACCGAGAAGGCGTTCGTCAACCCCAGCCGCGAGCCCTATGAAGCGGAGCGGCGAGAGGCCAAGCTGGTGCTCCAGTTCAGCGACTACCTCAGGTCACGGGGACATCAGGTCCACCGCCACCGAATCCTGCCCGACGGCGAGACTCGCCCCCTGCTGACGGATCTCTACGCCCCAGAACTTGGCTTGCTAGTTGAGGCCAAGGGAAGCGTTACCCGCGAGAACCTGCGCATGGCGCTCGGACAACTCGCTGACTACAGCCGCTTCGTCCAGCCGGTCACGCGCGCGATCCTCCTGCCTTCCAAGCCGCGCGAGGACCTGATCGATCTCGCCACGAGCCAGGAGTGCGTGGTCATATGGCCGGCTGGTAAGTCGTTCGAAAGCAGCAGGCCAGGCGCCCTTCCGTAGCGTCTCGCCCCGCAGGTGCTCCTCTGACGATTGCTACCTCACCCGAGTGAGGTAACAACATTAATGTCGGGGGAGCAAAGGGGTCACAGCGCCGCCTCAGCCCTGGTGCCCTGCCTAGCTCGTCGTGCCAGACCCGTGCCAGGTAAGGCGGGTAACCACGGACAACGGCGGGCACGCGAGCAGCGCGAAGAGGCCTTACTGGTACCTATTTTCGCAGGTCAAATGGGATGCGGAGCCCAGGAGAGCGGTGATTCCCAAGCTTATAGCGCGGGTTCGATTCCCGTCATCCGCTCCATAGCAAAGCCCCAGGTCAGCGACCTGGGGCTTGTTTGTCGTCTAGACCTTTCGAAGGATCATGCACCATCCGCTCGCATCAGCTCATGCGATGTCCGAGGTGGTGCGACAGCAGGTCCGCGAAGCGCGGCAGGCCGGCTTTCGCGAGTCGGGCGACGGCATCGGCAATCGTCACTGGCGGGTTGCGCTTCTCGCGGGAAAGCCTGACCACCGTCTCCACCACCTCCTGCGGCAACTCACCGTACAGGCCGCACAGGTAGGAATCCGGGTCGGTCACCCGCACTCCGCGCTCAGCCAAGTCACCAGCGGGGAAGTCGGCGAGATTCCAGGTGATCAGCGCGTCCGCTCCTGCAGCCACCGCTGCCGCCGCATGGTGCCGATCATCGGGGTCATCGCCCGGCATCTCATCGACGAGGTGCTCATAGACCGCCGCCGGGACCTCACAGTCGGCGAAGAAGCGTCGAACAACCTGGGCGACTGCGGCAGCGGACTCCGCCGAACGTCTCCCTTCCCGGACGATGACCCGCTCCCACTCGGCGAGCAGCCGCTCGGACCACACGATGTCGTGGACCGAGTCCTCGGTGAGGGCCAGCATCACGTCCATCACCGAGAACGGAAACAGGACGTTAGTGTCCACAAAGACCCGCGCCGCCACGCTCCCCCTCTTCCTGCTTCACTGCTGCCGGCGGCACCCGCATCAATCGGACAGGCCGGTGTCCTCCAAGACTTCGGCGATCTGCCGCCGCCCCTCCCTGCGGCGCTCACGCCGCTGCTGGAACGCCAGCACGTCCGCAAGGCGGACCACTCGATGGCTGCTACCGGGAAGATTCGTCGAGGGGATGTCACCGGAGTCGAGCAGGCGGGCGATGAACGGTCGCGACAGACCCAGAAGCTCGGCGGCCTCAGCAGGCGACAACTGCACCTCGGACGCCAGGACCGTCACCGCATGCCCGCGGGACAGCTCACCGGCCGAGGCAAGAAGAAGACGAACCAGTTCCCTCGGCAATGCCAGTTCGCCGCCATCCGGGGTGCGCACCAGCACCTCGACCGACTCCGGCGCCATGCGGGCAGTCGCGGCGAGCGCGCGCCGGTGAGAGGGATCCGGTTCGACCTTTTCAGCACGGGCGAGAACACTGGAACGTGCCATGGCCGCCTCCAATCACTGACCCCGGCAAGACTGCATCTGAAATAACTGTAACCATCGGGCCTCATGCGGGCAACTACGCAGGAGAGACCTGTCGACCACGCCGGGCTATACCTTTGCAGGCGGCCGTCTCCCGCAACGCCGATATGGAGGCCGTGCCACAACGTGCCAGTAGGGGCGGTGAACAGCGGTCAACAAGGGGCTCGGGCAGAGCAGCCGGGCCGGGACCCCATCCGGACATTGGCGCAGGTCAGAGGCCCTAAGCAGGCGCAAGTACCGGGTGATTCCCAAGCTTATAGCGCGGGTTCGATTCCCGTCATCCGCTCCAGGACAAAGCCCCAGGTCAGCGACCTGGGGTTTTCGCGTTGCCGGATCCGGTTCCGAAGCCTCGCACCGCCTGCGCACCACACGGCCCGCAGTTGGCGCTCAGCAGACACCGGGGATCGCCGGATCCGCTCAGGACTCCGCGTTGCGCAGGTCGGGGCGGTTCCTGGGGAGTCCGAAGCCCGCCATCTCCTTCTCCTCGTAGGACAGGAAGCCCAGGCTTCGGTAGAACGCGTGGCTGCGCTCGCCCTCTGGTGTCGACTCATGGTCCGTGGACAGGAGGAAGAAGCGGCAGTGGGAGTACCGCCGCATGAGGTGCTCGACCAGGGACCGGCCTACGCCCTGCCGGTGATACGCGGGGTTGACCACGACGTCCTGGACGTAGCAGATGTGCTCGTCGTCGGAGATCGTCCGGGCCAGGCCGAGGAGCGTTCCCGAACCGTCTCGCGCCGTGACGACCAGGTGAGAGTTGGCCAGGCCCCGGCACAGCCTGTCGACGTCGCGGGTGTAACCCTCCCATCCGACCGACTCGTAGAGGTTCAGCATCTCCTCCGGATCGAATGCATCCTCTGTCGCTACGAACACTCCAGAACCCTCCATAGCACTTCGTGACACGTCAGCTTGATCCCGCTACCCGCTCGGCCGTCCCGGAAGTCGTGAAGATCCGGTCCAGGTGGTGCTGGAGCACCGCGATCGCCGACTCCGGGCTCCGCTGGCCCACGAGGATGCTGGTGCCCATGGTCGCCGCCATCGCGAGCAGGCTGATCGCCTCGGTGCGGGCGTCGGCGTCCGGATCGGCCAGGCCGGCCCCCTGCGCGTGTTCAAGGAGTCCGGTCAGGGCGTTCTCCGCGGCGTCGGGGTTGTCGATGAACGGCTGCGCGGCCAGCGCCTCGTCGGTCACGGACAGGATCGCGTAGGAGCTGTACAGCAGGTGGAACGTACGGCTCTCCTCGTCGGTCGGCAGCGAAGCCAACAGCAGCGCCTCCACTGTGGCGCGCGGGCCCGGGTCCGGGCCGGCAGCGGCCAAGCGGGCACCCACCCTCGCGGTGAAGCGGTCGGTCAGGTGCCTGAGGCCGTAGAAGAGCAACTTCTCCTTGGTCTCGAAGTAGTACTGCACGAGCCGGAGCGACACACCGGCCTCCGCGGCCACGTCGCGCATGCCGACGGCATGCAGCCCCCGCCTCCCCGCGACCTGGATGAGCGCCTCGGCGATCTGGGCGCGCCGCTCCTCGTGATCCACGCGCTTCGGCATGTTCCCGTGTCTCCGCCTGTCGATGATGGGTCCGCGCTCCGCTACCCGGACCCTTCATGATACCGACGTACCATATTGGTGATACGGTCGTACCACGAAGAACGGATCTTCACCGGAGGTACCGCCGTGCCCGAGAACACCGCCCGTGTACGCCGCGACGTCGGCCGCTACGTCAACGACACCCTGCGCGACCGCTACTTCGCCGCCGCCGACGTCCTCTTCGCGATGGGGGCACCCGCCCGCTCGGAGACGGATGTGGAGACCAGCTTCGGCACCACCCACGTCTACCGGTACGGGCCCTCGGACCCCGCCGCCGAGTTCCGCACGCCGATCGTCCTGATCCACGGCGCCGGTTACTCCTCCGCCATGTGGTATCCCAACACCCCCGGGCTCAGCCGCGACCGCCCTGTCTACGCCCTCGACACCCCCGGTGACGCCAACCGCAGCGTCCACCGCGAGCCCATGTGGCAGCCCGAGCGCGCCGCGCAGTGGATGGACGAGGCCCTCGACGCGCTCGGCCTCGACCGGGTCCACCTCGTCGGCTCCTCGTACGGCGGCTGGCTCGTGCTCAACCAGGCCCACCTGCGGCCCGGACGGCTCGCCTCCGTCACCGCCCTCGACCCCGGCGGGCTGGAGAAGGTCGGCCTGCGCTTCTTCGGCTGGGTCTTCGTGAGCCTGTTCGCCACCTTCGCCCCCAAGGCGCTGCGCCCCCGGCTCGCGAAGTGGCTGGACCAGCCGGTCCTCGCCGTCCCCGAGATGCGCGCGTGGATCCAGCTCGGCGCCCGCGCGTACCGGATCCGCCGCCCCGCGCCCCTGCCCCTGACCGAGGACGAGCTGCGGACCATCCGGACCCCGCTCTACCTGATCATGGGCAAACACAGCCTGCTCGTGCACCCGAAGCGGCAGCTGGAGCGCGTCCCCAGGCTGATACGCGGAGCCCGTGCCGAGATCATCTCCGCGACCGGCCACGGCCCGCAGATCGACCACCCCGACGTGGTCAACGCCCGGATGCTCTCCTTCATGGAGGACGTCGACTCCCTCGACCCCGCAGCGGCCGACGCATAGGGCTACGGCAGGGGAAAACGGCGCCGACGACACCAGCTTCGTGCCACAACGTGTCAGTAGGTGGCGGTGAACGGCGGTCAACAGCAGGCACGGGGGCGCACCATCTCCGTACCACCCGCTCCTTCTCGCGTCAGAGCAGGTGCGGCGGCGGTACTACCAGGACCGGCCTTCGCTGCTCGGGCAGGCCTTCGAGCTCGCTGCCAAGGAAGCAGGCAGTCACCATCCGGCTCGGGAAGCACGGGCGGGGCCGACAGCGCGTGGGCACGCCCCGAGGGGGCGACGCATCCCGGTGCCGGCCCCAGTGATTGTCGACGTGCCGAATACTCAGAGTGTTGCCGCGCCCCCGAGGCTTCCGGTACTGATGGCGTCACGCAGGACGTGGGCGATCTCCTCGGGCTTGAGGTCGATGCCGCCGAGCCCTTCCACGGTCAGCGGGATCTGCTCCAGCGCGTATTCGCCGCGGCCCTCGGCGCTGAACTCGGGGCCGGTGCGGTCCTCGAAGGACCAGGTCGCGATGCGGGCGAGGTAGAAGAGCTGGCGCTCGTCGCCGGACTCCATGGTGTGGAGGAGGCGGACGATGTCGGCCTTCCCGGCGATCTCCTCGTGGATCTCCCTGTGGAGGGCGGCCTCCCGGGATTCGTCGCCGGGCTCGACGCCGCCGCCGGGGAGTACCCAGTACTCAGGCATGTCGGGCTTGGTGCGGCGGATGACCAGCATCGTGCCGTCAGTGGTGACGAGGACGGCGCGGACTCGTTCGATCATTTCGCTCTGCTTCCCTGCGAAGACGTCGATGAGGACGTTGGTGTCGGGTCCCGGCCGAGGATGACGGACAGGCTTCGGCGTCAACGGTTCAGGGTCTCGTCGAGGTGTTCTTGCACCGGCGCGAACAGACCGTACGGGACGTACTGCGGGATCTCGGCATGGGCTGCCCAGGCGACTTCGGCCAGCTCGTCTGCATCCGCGACGTGCGCGATTCCGCCGAGCAACTCGCAGGCCGTGTAGGACATCAGCCGACCAGTGTCCGGGTGGAACCGCTCACCCAACAGCTGGACTGGCTTCACCACCAGACCCGTCTCCTCCCGGGCCTCCCGCACGGCTGCATCTTCCCGGCTTTCGCCAGGCTCGACCTTGCCGGCGGGGAACTGCCAGGAGAGCCGGCCCTCGCTTACGCGACGCCGCACCAAGAGGACGCGTCCCTCGTGCACCACGACGGCCGCGGCGACGCCCGGGCGCTCCTCGGCGTTCTGCTGGGTCACTTCCACTCCTCCAGGACGGCCAGGTTGGGTGGGACGAACGTATGGCAAGGATGGGGACCGGGTGGCCGTCCAGCCAGCCGGTGCGCCGCCACGTCGGTGGCGCCCCCGCCCTCTCACGGTGCGTCTGCCCTCCCGTCCGCACTCCGGCCGCCGGGCGGGGCGCGCGGGCTCGTCGTGGCGGCGGACGGAGAGCCAGACACGTTCCCGGAGCGCTGCGATGCAGGGGCCGCGGGCAACCTGGACCACATGCCCGGCACCCCTCGTCAACCAGGCCTGACCAGACCCCACTCCCCAGCCCTGAGAATCGCCTGCAATGGCCGACGGGCCACGCCGAGCGGCGAGCGAGTCCTCAGTCCATCAGGCATCGAAGCGGTGGCGGGAGGCGTCGATGTGACCGAGGTAGCGGTGTGTCCAGTCGCACAATCCGTCGATCGTCACCCGCAGGGCCTGACCCGGCTCGGTGAGTGTGTACTCGACCCGCGGCGGCACCACGGGATGCACCGTCCGCTCGACCAGACCGTTGCGCTCCAGCATGCGCAGGTTCTGGGTGAGCATCTTGTGGCTGATGCCCTCGACTTCGTTTCGCAGCTCGCTGAAGCGCCGCGTGCCCTCCCCCAGAGCCTCGATGATCAGCAGCGCCCACTTGTTGGCGACGTCCGAGAAGATCTCCCGCGCCAGAGAGTCCGCCCGCCTGAGGTCCGCGTCCTCGGGTGAGCCGCTGAGCTGCTTGGTTCCCATCAGGTTCCCCCGTCACCAAAAAGTGCGTTCTTCCGCGTCAGAGCTCACTCTCCTACGGTCACCGAGTAACCACAAGAGAGCTGCTCTGAGAGCAATGGAGGCCGGCAGCATGCCCATCACCATGGTGAACCCCGAGGGATTGCCGGAAGTCGACGCCTACCGGCAGGTGTCGGTCGCGACCGGGTCGAAGCTGGTCTTCATCGCCGGACAGGTCGCCTGGGACGCCGACGGTGCCACGGTCGGCGAAGGCGACCTCGCCGCTCAGGTGGAGCAGTGCTACCTCAACGTCGGCACCGCTCTGGCCGGGGTCGGCGGCTCCTTCGGCGACGTGGCGAAACTGACCGTCTACGTTGTCGACTGGACCCCCGACAAGATGCCCCAGCTCATGGAGGGGCTCGGTCGGGCGGCCGCGAGGCTGGGCGTCACCGCGGCGCCGCCGGCCTCCCTGCTGGGCGTTGCGGCACTGGACGTACCCGACCACCTGGTCGAGATCGAGGCAACCGCCGTGCTCGGCTGAGCAGGCAGTCGTCATCCCTGTCGGCGGGCCGTCCCCACATGCCGGCACCGCAGCCGTCGGCGGCGAGGCGGTCCAGCCGCTCCCCCAGCAGATGCCGCTCCGCGCCGCTTTAGCATGTGATTTGTCTCATGTACCGAGATTTGCCTTCCCGTTACCAGATGTTTACGATCATGGTTTGACAGTTCATCGGGGGAGGGTGACTGCTTTGCACACCATGGAGTCCCGTCGTGCGTCCGTCGCCGTCCGTGTGCCTGACCAGCACGCGGAACTGGACGCGCACAGCGCGGGAAACTGCGACTGCACACTACTGCGCGGCGCCGTCAATGATCCACGGGGGATCGAGACGCTGACCGGGCGCGAGCGACAGGTGCTCACGCTGCTCGGACACGGCATGCCCAACCGGCTCATCGCCCGGCGGCTGGGCATCGTGGAGCGGACCGCGAAGGCCCATGTGGCCAGCATCGTGGAGAAGCTCGGCGTCAGTTCCCGGCTCGAAGCCGCACTGATGGCCCATCTGCACCATCCGCTCATCTGCACCGGGGACATTGTCCCAAGGGACACCTCACCAAGGGCCAATACCCGTACCACAACGCATGGTTGTTGACTGGGAGACGTCCGCCGGAACAAGGGGCGGGCGTTTCCAATGATCGGGAGTGCGCGATGCAGAAGATCGAGAACGTCAACATCATGGAGCTCGTCGGTGGCTTCGAGGCCTACGCCGACGCCGCCGAGCTGAACTTCGAGGCGTCGGCCGACGCCCCGGCGATCACGCCGACCCTCACCACCATCGCCTACACCAAGGTGAGCGTCGCCGCCGGCACCGCTTCCTGGAAGTACAGCTGCTGATCCGGCAGTAGAGGCGGCCGGTAACGGCTGAACCGAGCGGTCCTGGGCGCGGGCAAGGCGCCCAGGGCCGCCACAGCCCATGCCCGGGGTCCGCCCCGGGCCGGGCACCGCCCATTCTTTCCCACCTTCGTCCTTTCCTGCCCTTCCTCTTCCGTGACTCCCGGAGGTCCGGCGATGAGCCGCAGTGTCTCAGTCCTCCTGCCCATCGTCCCGACCCGTGCGGAGCAGGCGGCGCCGTTCGCCGCGTTCGTGCAGTGGCGTGGAGCGCGGGCACTCTGGCAGGGACAGGTGCTCCTCAACGAACAGCACCAGCTCCTCGCCCAGTTGAGCGGAATGGGCCTGCGCGTCCCGTTCGGGATCGGTGTCTCGCTGATGCCGCTGCGCCATCCCGTCCAAGCCGCCATCGAGGCCCGCACCCTCGCCGCGGCGTCCGGTCACCCGGTCACCGCCGGATTCGGGCCGGGTGCACGCGCCTTCCAGGCCATGGCGCTCGGCGAGCCCTACAAGAGCCCGCTGACGGCCTGCCGCGAATACCTGAACATCGTCCGCGGACTGCTCGACGGCGACGAGGTCGACCAGCGCGGCACGTACTTCTCCTACTCCGGCTCCATTCCGCGCTCGCCCGCACCCCCCGTCGAGGTGGGCCTCGGGGTGCTGCGCCCTGGCATGGCCCGGATCGCCGGGGAGACCGCCGACGTGGCGATCACCTGGCTCACCCCTCCGTCGTACGTGCGCGACGTCATCGTCCCCGCGCTGCGCGAAGGAGCCGAAGCCGCGGGGCGGCCCATGCCGCGTGTCGTGTCGATCGTCCCCATGGCCGCCGCGGCCGACGGCAGGAACACCCTGGCCGTCCTCGGCACCGGCAGCTCCGACCACTTCGCCGCGCCGCACTACCGGGACATGCTGACCCGCGCCGGCGTCGAGGTGGACGCTGAGGACCCGTCGGCGACCGCCAAGAGCCTGCTCGCCGCGGGGGGAGCCCTCACCGGCGACCCCGCCGAACTGGTTGCGGGTATCGCCGCGTACCACGCGGCGGGTGCCGACGAGGTGGTCCTCAACAACGCCGGAGTCGGGATGTTGGAGGGACCGCGGGCCGTCCTGCGCGACCTGGAGGCGCTGTTCAACGGGAACGGCTGGTAGCCGCCGTGACCGACCCCACCGAGCGCGCCGGGGACACCGGTTCCGCCGCACGCACCGAGTCCGCCGGGCTCGGTTTCACCCGGCTCCTCTTCGTCGCCACCGGCTCCGTCTCCGCCGCCGAACTGCCCTCCTCGATCGCCTGGCTGCGCTCCACCCACCCCACCCTGGAGGTCCAGACCGTCCTCACCCGCAGCGCCCAGCGGTTCGTCACGCGCGAGGCCCTCAACCTGCTCACCGGCCGCCGCACCCTGGTGGACGCCTGGCCGGACGAGCCCGTGCTGCGCGCCCCGCACGTCGACCTGACCGCCTGGGCCGAGGCCGTGCTCGTCTACCCCTCGACGTTCTCGTACACCGCCCGCCTCGCGCTCGGCCTCGCCGACAGCCCCTCGCTGCTCACCGCGCAGTGCACGGCGGCACCCGTCGCCGTCGCCCCCGCGCTGCCGCCCGGCGGCGCCCAGAGCCATGCCTACCGCCGCCATGCCGAGGCCCTCGCGGAGCGCCCCAACTGCGTCGTCGTGCCGCCCGTGCCCGCGCTCAGCCTGACCACCGGGCGCACCGACAGCTGGGCCCCGGCCCCGCTCCCCGATGTGGTGGACGGCCTCGCCGCGCTGCACCGCAGCATCACGGCGGAGCCGGCGCCATGAGCGGCGTCGTGGTCGACGCCTTCGCGACAGGCCTGCTCTCCACCACCGTCACCGCCCTGCCCGACGGCGGCCACTGCTGGCTGCGCCGGCCCGGTGCGTGGGCTCCTGAGGCCTTCGCACCGCTCAGCGCCGGCCTGCGCGAGCTCGTCGAGCAGACCTCCGCCGGCCCGGGTGCCCGCCTGCTGACCGGGGATCCCGCGCCGGACGGCGCCCGAGCGTACGCCGCCCCCGGTCCGTACTCCGTGGCCCACTGGCTCATCACCGGGGGTGGACCGCATGCAGTCCCCGGCGGCCACAGCGCGCTCACCGGAACCCTCAGGGAGGTCGGGGCGCTGCTCGCCGCACTCCACGGCCGGCCCGTCCCCGAGGAGGTCCGGCGGCCCGCGCGCGCGGTCGTCCGGCTCCACGCCTGGCTGTCGGGCCGTACGACCGCCGGCGGAGCCACCGCCGCGGACCTGCTGGGCGAGGCGGCCGTGGCCCCCCTGCTCGCCTGGGCGACGCAAGCCCTCGGCCCCGCGGACGGCCACGTCCTGTCACACGGCGCGCCGGGCCTCGGCTCGCTCCTCCCCGCCGCGGGAGCCGCACCGGCGGTGCTCCTGACGGGCGAAGACCTGTGCGCCGCCCCGCCCCATCACGACCTGGGCTGGCTCGCCGGGGAACTCCTGGAGTTCCGCTGGCTGCTGGGCGCCGCCGCCGACCCGCAGGTCTGGCAGCAGCTGCTGGACGCCCTCTTCGACGGCTACGGCGGCGACGCCGCAGCCGCGCGTGAGGACCACCTGCACGGCACCGCCCTGCGCGTCGCGCTGCACGCGCACGACACGGCTGCGTACATCCCGGCCTCGACCGGCCGGGCCCGCCTGTACGGCCTGCTCGCCACCGCCCTCACCAAGGAGGCGGCCGCATGACCGACGGCACGGGCATACGCAGGCTGACCCTCGGCAACGGGCTGCGCGTACTGATCGACACGACCGCCGCGGGCGGCCTCACGGCGGTCTCGGTGCACTACGGGGTCGGCTTCCGCTCGGAGCCCGAAGGAAGCGCCGGCGTCGCACACCTGCTGGAACACATGATGTTCGAGGGCAGCGAACGCTTCCCCGACCGCGCCTATTTCGCCGACCTCCTGGCCGGCGGCGGATCCGCCGAGGGCACCACCCACCAGGACTACACGGACTACGTCCACGTCGTTCCCGCCATGGCCCTGGAGCGCGCGCTGGCCGCCGAGGCCGATCGGATGCGCGCCCCCCGCTTCACCGCGGACGCCCTCGCCGAGCAACTCGACGGCATCGAGGCCGAGGTCAAGGCCGCCGTGTACGACGCTCCGCTCGGCGGCCTGCCCTGGCCTCTGCTGCCCGCACTGCTCTACGACCGCTGGGCCAACACCCACGACGGCTACGGCGACCTGCCCGACCTCGCCCGCCTGACCCCCGAGGACTGCGCCCGCTTCTTCCGCGAGCACTACGCCCCCGGCAACGCCGTACTCACGGTGAGCGGCGCGGACGACCCCGAACAGGTCGCCGCCCTCGTCACCCGGCACTTCGCCGCGGTTCCGGCCGGACCCGGCCGGCCCGGGACAGCGCACCGCCCGGTCCTGGCCGAACCCCCGCTCACCGCGGACCGGGTGAGCGTACGGACCGTGCCCGGCGGTGGCGCCGTCTGCCTCGGCTACCGGTTGCCCGACCCTGCGACCGACCTCGACGGCTACCTCGCCCGGCTCGTGGCAGCCCGCCTGCTGGCCGTTGCGCCGGTCGACGCGGGCTGCGGATTCTTCGGCCCGCTGGACGCGCTCGACCCCGACACCCTCGTCATCACCCTGCCCGCCGCCGACGAGGACGGGGTGCGTGCCGCCCTGCACCGCGTGGACGAGGCGCTGCGCGCCATCACGGACGTCGCGGAGGTCACCGACGCCGACGTCCGGCAGGCGGCCCGGCGGCTCGCCGACGACCACCTGCGCGCCCATCACGGGCCGGGGCCCCGGGCCCGCGCACTCGGCCGGCTGGAGATCCTCTTCGGCGAGCCGTCCCTCCTCGACGAGCTGCCCGCCCGCCTGCGGGCCCTCGGCGCCGGCGAGGTCCGCGAGGCCGCCGCTGCGCTGGCCGCGGGACACCGGGCGGTGCTGGCGCTGCTCCCGGGCGGCACCCCGGTCCCCTTCCGCGGCCTGGGCGCGGCCGCCCGCGCCGCCGCCCCGCTTCCCGCGCCCGCCACTCCCGCCACCGCCACTCCCGCCGGCACCGCGGCATGCGCTGCTTCGCCCACCTCTCCCGCGGACGCCACCGGCACCGCCAACGCCAGGGGCACCGCGGCATCCGCTGCCTCTCCCACCCCTCCCTGTCCCACCACCGCAGCACCCGCTGCCTCTTCCGTATCTCCCGCCCCCACCGGCACCCCGGCCGCGCTGCGGCTGCCCGCATTCGCCGAGGCCGGAACCGGGCCCGCCGCGGGCCGCCCGGCCGTGCCCGCCGTGACCGCCGTACGCGACACCCGGGCGCCGCTCGTCGAACTCCGGCTGCGCCTGCCCGCACCCCGCGCGGCCGCTCCCGCCGGCCGCGAACGGCTCGCCCTGGTCCTCGCCGACCGCTGGACGGCCCGGTTCCCCGCGTACGGGTCCGTGTCCACGACTGTGGAGAACGGCGCCGTCCTGCTCGACGCCTGGCTGCCCGCACCCGCCCCCGACCCGGTGCTGTTCGCCGACCTGCTCGGCGCCCCGCCCACGGCCGCCGAACTCGCCGCCGTGGAACCGCGGGCCCGTGCCCGCATGGGAAGCCGGGTGAGCAGCCCGGCCTGGCTCGCCGAACAGGCCCTGCGACAGCAGCTCCCGGCCGGCGAGCCCGGCGCGGGTACCGCCCAGGCTGCCTCCGTCCAACCGCTGTACGCGGGCGGCATCGAGCTCACCGCCGTCGGCGACCTCGATCCCGAGGTCTGGGTCGCGGCGGCGACCGCCGCCCTACGTCCGCTCGCCTCGTCCCTCGGCGCGCCGAACAGCGCGCACGCCCGGCTCCCCGCCGTCACCGAGGGCCTCTCGCTGCTGAGCCTGCCCCGGGCCCTGCCCGCGACCGCCGCCCACCTGCTGTGGGCCACGCCCGAGCCGCCCCCGGCCGGGTCGTTCGCCGCCCGCTGGCTGGCGGTGGCCGTGCTCGGCGGCGGCCAGCCCGGGGCCCGGCTCGCCGCGCTGCGCACGCCGCAGGCCCCGTACGGCTTCACCTCGTACGCGGGCCGGTTCGGCGACCACGCGGGCACCGGGGCGCTCGTCCAGGTCCGCGCCCAGCTGCCGCCCGTCGGCGCCGTCGAGGCCGCCGCCCTGGTCCGCGAAGAGCTGCGGCGCGCCGGCACCGAACCGCCGACCGGCGCCGAGGTGGACGCCGCCCGGCGGTACTGCGCGGGCCAGTTCGCCCTCACGCCGCAGACCCAGGGCTCGCTCGCCGACGCGCTGAGCGCCTGGCTCGCCGCCGGACGCCGGACCGCCGAGCTCGTCGGCTTCCCCGAGGCCCTGTACGAGGCCCCGGCCACCGAGGTGGCCCGCGACTGCGCGCACCTGTTCGCCCAGCCCGCCTATGCCGGAGTGCTCGCCACACCGGCGGCCGACCCCGCCGAGGAGACGCCGTGACCCGCACCACCGCCGCCCGCACCGAACTCCGTTTCCAGCCCGTCGACCTCGACACCGCGCCCGAGGTCGACGCCCTGTTGCGGCGCATCGGCACGGGCCCCTTCGACCGCGCGGACCTCACCGCGCTGCAGGGCCGCAACGACACCTGGGCCGGCCGGACGACGGGCGGCGCCCGCGTCTTCGTCAAGCGGCTGACCGGCCCGCGGGAGGACGTACGGGCCCGGATGGACCGCGCGCTCGGCTACGAACGCCTGGTGGCGAACGCCCCGTCCGGCGTACTGCGCGGACCCGCACTGCTGGGCAGCGACCCGGACTCCGGGCTGCTCGCCTTCGAGTACCTGCACGACGCGCGCAGCGGCGCCGAGCTGATGGCAGACCAGGAGTTCACACCGGAACTCGCCCACCGCTCCGGCGCCGCCCTCGGGCGGCTGCACGCCTGCCCGGTCCGGCAGCAGGACCAGCTTGAGCGCAGCACTCCCGCCATGCCCTCGCCGGAGCTGCTGGAGGCGCTGCCCGCCGCCGCGTTCGAGGAGTTCAGCGGGGCGGAGCTGGAGACCTGGCGGCTGCTGCAGAACGACGCGCAGCTGATCGGGTCGGTGCACCGGCTGCTCGCCGACGAACGGGCGGCGCCGCGCGTGCCTGCCCACTGCGACCTGCGGATGGACCAGTTCCTGATCAGCGGACACCCCGGGGCGGACAGCCGGCTGCACGTGGCCGACTGGGAGGAGTTCCGCCTCGCCGACCCCGCCCGCGACGTGGGCGGCTTCGCCGGCGAATGGCTGCACCGCGCGGTGCACGACATCGTCACCTCCCGCGGTGACGCCGACACCGCCGCCTTCGCCGGGCTGTCCATGACGCGCGAGACCGTGCTCGCCCGCGGCGCGGAGAAGATCGCCCGGCTGCGCCCGTTCGTCCAGGAGTTCTGGCGCGGCTACCGCGACGCGCGGCCCGACGCCGATCCGGGCCTGGCCGAGCGCGCCACCGCCTTCGCGGGCTGGCACCTGCTGGACCGGCTGCTGGCCGGGGCCATGCGCTCCAACCGGCTGCTCGGCATCGAGCGGGCCGCCGCCGGCATCGGCCGCACGGCCCTGCTCGACCCCGCCCGCTTCACCCACGTCGTCGGACTCGGAGACGCCTCGTGACCACCGCCGCAGCCCCCACCGAGCAGCTCGCCCCCGGACCGGCCACCGCCGAACCGGCGCCGGCCTCCCCCCTGGCGCCCGGCCTCGCCGATGCCCTGGCGCGGATCCACCTCTCCGCCGACGGCCTCACCGCCACCGTCGGGCCCCGCACCATCGGGGGCGAATCCGCCCGCGAACTCCAGCAGCGGCTGGGGGCGGCGCTGTACGAGGTGTTCCACACGGGCCGAGCCGAGGCGGACACCCGCCGCCGGAGCATGGCCCCGCGGGACCGCGGCTTCGAGCGGGAGCTGGCGGCGGCGCTGCCGCACCGCGAGATCCAGCGCACCGGCGTCCTGCTCCGGGCCCCGCAGGAACCGGGCAGCGGTGAGGCGCTGGTGTCCTGGGACGGTGTACGCGTCCGGGTCCCCGTGGACCGGCTGACCGCGGACGGCCCGCTCGTCGCCGGCGCCGAGGTGCGCTCCCCCGCCTCCCCGGCCCGCCCCGCGCTCTCGCCCGGGTTCTTCTACGCCATGGGCTCCCGCGAACCGCGCTTCGACGACGAACTGCTCCGGGTCTACGTCCACATCACCGAACCCCGACGCGCCCCGCTGGTCTGGGGGACCGTACTGGAGCAGCTGGAGGCGGCGGGCGCCGGCTACCACGCCAAGGTCCTGTCGGGTCCGGCCGACTACCCGCGGCGCGACGCCCTCGTCGTCTACCTGGGCAGCGAGTCCTGGGGCGCCTGCCACGCCATCGCCGATGCCGTCCGCGCCCTGCCCGGCACCGGCCCGGACACCTCGGTCTTCGCCCACCGGCTCGGGCCCGGCACGGCCGTGGCCTGGGAGCCGGACGACCCCCGGCCCGGCGCGGGCGGGCTGAGCTTCGGCCAGCACCGCGCGTCGGCGCTGGCCGAGGCGGCCGTACGGGCCAGGACCGGTTCCGAGAGCGCGCACGAGGCGTTCAGCAGCGCGGGCATCGACCCGGGCGCCCCCTACCGGAACCTGGCCTCTCCGGACCTCCCCGCCCGCTGAGCGGGCCGGCGGCCCGCGCCGAACGGGCCGCCGGCCCCGTAGGACTCCCATCCCCCACCCCCCCACCCAGGCGGAAGGCAGCACCATGCAACACCCCCCCGAAGGAGACGCGGTCCCGGCGGCCGTGGAAGTGCGCGGGCTCCGCAAGGAATTCGACGGCAAGGTCGCCGTCGAAGGAGTCGACCTCACCATCCCCCGGGGCAGCTTCTACGGCCTGGTCGGCCCCAACGGCGCCGGCAAGACCACCAGCCTGTCCATGATCACCGGCCTGCTCCGGCCTGACGCGGGCACCGTGACGGTCGCCGGGTACGACGTCTGGCAGGACCCGTACGAGGCCAAGCACCGCATCGGCATCCTCCCCGACGGCCTGCGCCTGTTCGAGCGGCTGTCGGGACGGGAGCTGCTGCGCTACACGGGACGTCTGCGGGAGCTGCCGGCCCCCGACACCGAGGCGCGCGCCGAGGAACTGCTCGACGTGCTCGGCCTCACCGAGGCCGGCGACAAACTGGTCGTCGACTACTCCACCGGCATGCGCAAGAAGATCGGCCTGGCGGCCGCACTGCTGCACAACCCGCCGGTCCTCTTCCTCGACGAACCCTTCGAGAGCGTCGACCCGGTGTCGGCCGAGACCATCCGCGAGGTACTGCGCCAGTACACCGCGACCGGCTCGACGGTGGTCTTCTCCAGCCACGTCATGGAGCTGGTGGCCGCCCTGTGCACCCACGTCGCCATCCTGGCGAAGGGCCGTGTGATCGCCGACGGCACGCTCGACGAGGTGCGGGCCGGCCGGAGCCTGAACGAGCGCTTCATGGAACTGGTCGGCACCCCGGCCGGCAAGGCGAAGGGAGGGAGCCTCGCATGGTTGGGGTCTTCGTCGGGCTGAAACTCGCCCTCCTGCGCAGCAGTCTGCGCCGCAGTACCGCCCGTGCCGTGGGGTTCGTCGCCGGCACCGTCATCAGTGTGGCCGGGGCCTGCTACGCGGCGGTGGGCCTGGCCCTGGGCCAAGGCGAGCCGGACGCGCCCGATGTCGCCGTCCTGGCCTTCGCCGGGCTGGCCGTCGCCTGGCTGGTGCTGCCGCTGTCCTTCGGGGCGGGTGGCGACGAGAGCTCGGATCCGACCCGGCTCGCCGTACTGCCCGTCCGGCCGCGCCGCCTGATCGCCGGGGCCACCGCCTCCGCGCTCATCGGCCCGGGGCCGCTGTGCACGCTGGTCCTGATCACCGGAGCGGTCGTCGGCGCCGCCGAGGGCGCGTTGGGCAGCTTCTCCGCCGCGTTGGTCACCGTCCTCGCCGTTCCGCTGATGCTGCTGCTGTGCGTGGTCGCCTCCCGGGCCCTCCTGGCCTCGTTCGCCCGCGCGCTGACCGGTCGGCGCGGCAAGGACGCCGCCGCCCTCGGCGGCGTACTGACCGCGGTCGGCGGCTACGCCGCCTACCTGCTGCTGACCACCGCCGGCTCGGGGCTCGCCCTGCCGCCCCTCGTCGTACGGGTCCTGCGCTGGACGCCGCCGGGCTGGCCGGCCGACGCGATCCGGGCCGCCGCCGACGGCAGGACCGCCACCGCCCTGCTCGAACTGGCGGGCACCGCCGCCCTGATCGCGCTGCTGATGGTGTGGTGGCACGCCTCCCTGGCCCGGTTGATGACCACGACGGACTCATCCACTGCCCAGGCCGTCAAGGTCCGGGCGGGCCGGACGACGGGACTGCGGGCCCGGCTGCTCACCTCCAGCCGGACCCTGCTCGTCGCCCACCACCAGTTCAGCGCCTTCGCACGGTCGCCGCGGCACCGGATGACGATGATCGCGGCACTGGCGTACGCCCTGCTGTTCCCGGTCGTGATGGCGGCGGTCGGCATGCGGACCCCGTACGCCGCCGTCGGCGGCGCCTGGGTCTTCGGACTGACCGTCCCCGGCGTGCTGTTCGCACTCGACGGCTCCGCGATCTGGAGCAACGTCGCGACGCTGCGCACCGTGGCGCACGCCCGCGCCGAACTCGTCGGCCGGCTGCTCCCCCAGCTGGTGGTCATCGCGCCGTGGCTCACCGCCGTCGCCACCGGCGTCGCCCTCGTCTCCGGGCGCACCGACCAGCTCGCGGCCGCGCTCGGGGTCAGCTTCGCGCTGCTCGGGGTGACCTTCGCGATGGGCATGGCCATCAGCGTGTTCCACCCCTACCCGTACCCCGAGGACCCGTGGAGCGTGAGTGCGCCCGGCCAGAGCGGCGGCTACCACCTGGCGAATTTCCTCAGCTCCATCCTCGGCGTGGTGGCGGTCGTCCCGGTGATCGCGGGCGCGATCGCGCTGAACGGCTCCGTCTTCTTGTGGCTGCTGCTGCCCCTGGGTACGGCGTACGGCCTGCTGGCCGTCCTGGTCACCCTGCGCACCATGGGACGGCGCCTGTTCGACAAGGCGCCCGAGATCCTCACCACCCTGCGGATGTCCTGACCCACCGACCGGACGAAGGAACCACGACGATGAAGGACTCGGCCACCCGCTCCCTGCTCGGACACGCCCGCCCACAGCGCAAGGCCCTGATCGCAGGCGCGGCACTGAGCGCGCTCGGCGGGGTCGCCGGCCTCGCCCAGCCGCTGGTGGCCAAGTCGTTCGTCGAGACGCTGGCCGTCGACGAGCCGGTCTCCCGCCAAGTGCTGCTCCTCGCCCTGCTGATCGTGGGCGGCGCGCTGACCAGCGCGTTCGGCATGTACGCCGTCGAACGGGCGGCCGAGAGCGTGGTACTGGGCGCCCGCAGGCAGCTGATCTCACGGCTGCCCCGGCTGCGGGTCGCGGACCTGGACCAGCGGCCGCCCGGCGATCTCATATCCCGGGTGACGGCCGACACCACCCTGCTGCGCGAGGCAGCGACCAACAACCTCGTCGACACGCTCATCGGCTCCGTCACCCTGCTCGGCATGCTGGTCCTGATGGCCTGGCTCGACGTCGTCCTCTTCCTCGCCGTGCTCGGTGTCGTCTTCGCCATCGGCGCGTGCACGGCCCTGGTCATGCCCCGCATCGCCCGAGCGAGCAAGGAGGCCCAGGAAGCCCTCGGCGAGCTGGGTTCGGGGCTGGAGCGGCTGCTCGGAGCGATCCGTACGGTCAAGGCGAGCGGCGCCGAACAGCGGGAGAGCACCGCCCTGGAAGGTTCGGCGCACGGCGCCTGGCAGGCGGGCCTGCGGGCCGCCCGCTGGGGTGCGGTGGCCGGCACCTCCAGCGGCCTGGTGGTGCAGCTGGCGTTCCTGACCGTGCTCGGCCTGGGCGGGGCACGGGTCGCGAACGGGTCCATGAGCGTCGCCTCGCTGATCGGCTTCCTGCTGTACCTGTTCTACCTGGTGGGACCGGTCGCGCAGCTGGCGAGCGGCATCAGCGGCCTCCAGGTGGGCACCGCCGCGGTCCGGCGCATCAACGAGGTGTTGGAACTCTCCCCCGAGGAGGGGGAGGATCCGGCCGGGTCCTGCGGCACGGCCGCCGGCCGTGCCCCGGCGGCAGCCGAGGCCGACCAGGGCGCCGGGATCGTCTTCCGGGACGTCGTCTTCCGCTACCGCGAGGACGGCCGACCCGTCCTGGACGGGGCCGGCTTCGAGATCAGCCCCGGCGGACTGACCGCCGTCGTCGGACCCTCCGGGACGGGCAAGAGCACGTTGTTCGCCCTGTTGGAGCGCTTCTACGACATCGAGGGCGGCAGCATCACCGTCGACGGGCGCGACCTGCGCGACTGGAATCCGACCGAGCTGCGCCGGAACATCGGCTACGTCGAGCAGGACGCCCCGGTGCTGGCGGGCACCCTGCGCGACAACCTGATGCTCGCCGCCTCCGGCGCGAGCCCGGACGAACTCCGGCGCGTACTGGAGCAGGTACGGCTCACCGCCCTGGTCGACAGCCTGCCGCAGGGCCTCGACACGGAGGTCGGCCACCGGGGCGCAGCCCTGTCCGGCGGCCAGCGCCAGCGGATCGCCATCGCCCGCGCGCTGCTGCGACGGCCCCGGCTCCTGCTGCTCGACGAGGCCACCTCGCAGCTCGACGCGCTCAACGAGAGCGAGCTGCGCGAGGTCGTCGCGGAGATCGCACGCACCACCACCGTCCTGGTGATCGCCCACCGCCTGTCCACGGTGACCGGCGCCCGGCGCATCCTCGTCCTGGAGGACGGCCGGGTGCGGGCCGCCGGCACACACGCCGAACTCCTCCGGGAGGGCGGGCTGTACGCGAGGCTGGCCGCGACCCAGATGCTCGGCACCACCCAGCCGGAGCCGGAGCCGGAGCCGGCGCCGGCGCCGGCGCCGGCCGCCGACTGACCGGCGCCTCGGAGACCTCGCGGTGACCACCGGCATGACGATTCAGGCCGCCGAGCTGCCTCTCCGGCGTCACGCGCCGGGGTGGGCCGGGAGGGGTCAGAACTCCAGCACCTCGCGGTCGAGCGGATAGCGTGCACGGTGGGGTCCGTCGTGCGGCGAGGGCGTGATCGGGAGGACGCCGGTGGGCTGCAGGCCCAGGTTGTCGTCCCAGATCCGGGGTTCGACCTGTCCGACGACGCGGAACTTGCGGAAGGTGAACGGCGGGCTGTCGGTCGGGAAGAACTCGGGCGTGGTCATCACCTGGAAGTGCAGGTGCGGCGTGGTCGAGTTGCCGCTGTTGCCGATCAGCCCGAGGATCCGGCCGGGTTCGACGTGGTCGCCTTCCCGGACCCTGAGCGAGCCGGGCGTCAGGTGCGCGTAGAGCAGGTGGCGGCCCGGCGCGACCTCCACGGTGACGTGGTTGCCGACGGTCTGCTCGATCGGCGGGACCGGCGGCGTGACGGGCGGCGCGTTGTCCGGGATCCCGTCCCGGACCTCCACGACCCTGCCGCCGGCCGCCGCCACGACCGGCTGCCGGTAGCTCAGGTAGCTGGTGAGCCGCGTCGGGTCGCCTTCCCGGGTCTGTCCCCGCTCGCCGACCTTGTACCAGTCGATCGCGAAGCGCTGCGGTACGTAGAAGCGGCCGTTGATCGGGCCGAGGCCGCGGCGGTGGTGGGTGTTGCCGCAGCACGACTCGCTGGAGTACCAGGTGCCGGGGCGGACCGGCGCGTCCAGGTTCAGCGGAGCGGTGCGGTCGGTCGGGGTGATCTGGACCGTCTCCACGAACGGGGAGGAGCCGGAGGCGGTGAGGACGGCGCCCGAGAGGTGGTGTTCGAGGACCTCCGGCACTCGCTGACCGCGGTCGAGGGCCAGGTCGAGCCAGACCACCCACTGCTGGGAGCCCGGGATCACGGTCGGCGTCGGCCCCGGCGGCGCCGGGGTGTACCCGTCCGCACCGGGCAGGGGGTCGCCCACCGGGTTGGCCGCATCGGCCAGCGCCTGCCCGCTCAGAAAGCCCACCACCCGGTGCGTTCGCGCGTCCCGGACCTCGACACGGTCCAGCCGCACCCGTGCGCTGCCGGACAGCGCGTTCGTGGTGAGCAGTTCGTACGAGAGGTGCGTCTTGCCGTCCGTCGCGCGGAACGGCGCCGGTTCGGTCATCACGGCCGCGGTCAACGGCGTGAACTGGGGGCCGGGCGCAGGAGTGGCGGCGCCGGTGCCGTATCCGGGTGCCGTTGAAGCCGTCAGCATGCCGACCGCGAGCACGGCGGTGACGAGCCCGCGACGCAGCGGACTGCGGCCGGTGCGGTTGCGGGGGTGGCGCTCTGCCATGGGGCTCTTCCAGTCGTCGGGTCCGGGCCGCGAAGGGCACGGGCACGCCCCGCGCCGGGGCGCAGGCTCATGTAACCGGCCGGGCGGCGCTCCCGGCGCACGGCGCCGGAGTGCGGGCGCCGAACTACACCCGTCCAGCCGCACCGGACCGCCGGGGGGACCGGGTACGCGCCCCATCCGTGCCCTCCATGGCAAAGCCCCAGATCGGCGACCTGTGGGGCTTGTATGTTGTCCCGCAGTGCGGGGTCGGCAGTCCTCCCGGAGCCGGAGCCGTGCCGCGAGGACCGCCGGGCCGTGCCGTCCCCGACTGGGGCTCCGGTTCAGCCCATTCGGGTCGTCTCGCGGAAGAACCCCTGGGCGAGACGGTGTCCTACGATCGGGACCCGCTCGACAAGATCATCCGGAAGGACGCGGCGGGCGCCGTCACGACCTACGTGTACGACACCTAGGTGTACGGCCATGCCACGCGGATCGTCCAGGCCGCGGGCCGGACGGCGAACCGATCCGTACGACCGACGCGGTGTCATCAGGGAACCAGTGACGACATGGACGGAACGCCAGGCTCATGACCACTCCACCCGACGGCCCGGACACTCCCGACGGGAACGGCCACGCCACCGAGCTGCGGGAGCGGTGGGTCCGGCACGTACACGGTGCGCAGTTCGGCGAGCGGGGACACGTCCACGGGGTACTCCTTTGCAACGGAGTCGGGCTTTTCCGGTGGTTTCGCAGCACTCGTGGAGGATGGACGTGCGCACCAACCAGCGGATGAGGAACCTCCTGGCCGACGCGGACCTGACCGGTCTGTCCTCGTCGGACATCCCACCGATGTTCCGGGAGGTCGTGGAGCGGGGCTGGTCGGTCACGGGCAGCGGTGCACGGGTGTTGACCGATCTCCGACCCGACCCGGCGGGGTCCTACTACGACCGCCTGGCGGAGGAGACCACGGTCAACGGCCGCGGAATGACGGACTACGACCTCCCGGCGGATCTCGGCGGGGGCGAACGGGCGAACGTGCTCCTGCGCCGGTGCCTCGCCTATGCCGATGCCTGCCTGCGGGCCGCGCGGGACCATTTCGGCGACGACGTGGTGCGGGCGTACGTGTCCCTCTCCCCGGGCGGGCTCGACGACGGCCTCCTGACCACCCCAGGTCACGTTCTGCACACCTCTGGCGGACACCCCGCCCTACATCGCCGATCTCGAACAGGTGCGGGATGCCGCGGTGGCGGAGCTCTCTGTAGCAGGCTGCTCGGGCCGGAGGGCGTGACCGCTCCCGTACGGAGGTCAGCCTCTGACGGTGTCGAGCACCACCTGGGTGACCTGCTCGGGGTCGTCGGCCATCGGTGAGTGCCCGCAGCCCTTGAGCGAGACGTGCCTGGCGCCCGGCAGCAGTCGCGCCGCCCTGAGTGCCTGGTGCGGTGGGGTCATCACGTCCCGGCTGCCCCACCCGACCGTGACCGGGACCGGGACCTCAGGGGTGAAGGCCCGCAGCCGGTAGGAGTGCGCCGCGCGGCGCGTCGGCTCGAAGCCGGGCGAGCGGGCCAGGTTGCGCAGCGCTCCGACGGCTGCGGCTTCCGGAATGCGCCAGGGTCGGGCGACGAGCTGCCAGAAGGCAACGGTGCGCCCGATCGGGTGTCCGGCGATCCGGCCGGGGTGCTCGGCGCACGCTCGTGCCACGGCGTGGGCGACGCGGAGCGAACCGAGGGCGTAGGCGGCCTCGGGTCGCGTCCACAGGCCGATCGGGGACAGCGCGACGGCGCTGCCGACCGCGCCGATGCGCGCCAGTTCGAGGGCGACGGCCCCACCCAGGGAGTTGCCCGCGACGGGCGGGCGGGTGAGGCCGGCGCCGGGGAGCCACTCCGCGACGGCGGCGGCCAGCGCCTCGACGGTGGGCGTGGTCCCTCCGGGCAGTGCGGGGCTGTCGCCGAAGCCCGGGAGGTCCACGGCCACGACCTCGTGCTCGCGGGAGAGCCGCTCCAGCACGGGCCCCCAGCCGTCCCGGTCGAGCTGGAGGACGACCAGCAGGGGCGGCCCGCTGCCGAGCCGCCGCGACGTGAGTGCCATGTCCGGCATATCCGCAGCGTAGGAGGACGGCCCGGGCCGCGCACCCGCACCCGGCCCACGGCTCGGCGCCTGCCCGAACGGTCCGGCAGGCAGCCGGGAACCCCCCTGTCTAGGCTTGGAAGCAGGAACATCCCCGTCTCGGGCTCCGTCGGGATGGAGGCGCGATGCTGCGGACACCGGTGTGCGGAGTACTGGGTACAGAGGTGCCGATCGTGCAGGGACCGCTCGGCGGGCCCTGGCGGCAGGGCGTGCGGCTTGCCGCGGCGGTCAGCGACGCCGGTGCGCTGGGCAGCGTCCCGACCACGCTGCGCACCCCGGCGCAGATCCGTGACGACGTGCGCCGACTGCGCGACCTCACCGGCCGGCCGTTCGCGGTGAACATGACCCGGCGCCCGTTCGATCCCGAGGTGTTCGACACGGTGATCGCCGAGGCGCCACCGGTGTTCTCCTTCGCGCTCGGCGAGCCGGGAGACCTGCCGGCCCGCGTCCACGAGGCCGGCGCGGTCTTCCTGCAGCAGGTGACGACGGTCGAGCAGGCGGAGCGCGCAGCCGAGGCCGGCGTGGACGTGATCAGCGCGCAGGGCACCGAGTCCGGCGGGTTCTGCGGCGACGTCAGCACGATGGCGCTCGTGCCGCAGGTCGTCGACGCCGTCCGGCCACTGCCCGTACTGGCCTCCGGCGGCATCGCCGACGGTCGGGGCATCGCCGCGGCACTGGCCCTCGGGGCGCAGGGCGTGAACATCGGCACCCGGTTCCTCGCCTCGACCGAATGCGAGGTCGGCGACGGCTGGAAGGCAGCCGTCGTCTCCGCCGCAAGCCAGGACGCCGTCAAAGTGACCTTCGTCGACCAGATCCTGCCCCCGCCGAGCGAGGGCGGGTTCACGACTGTCCCCCGCTCACTGCTCACCCCCTTCGTCGAGGAGGGGAACGCCCGCAGCGCCCACCCCGAAGCGGCCGCCGCCCAGGCCGAGGTGCTGCGCACCCGGGTGATGGCGTCGATGCGCGACGGCACGGCGCACGAACTCATCCCGCTGACGGGCCAGTCCGCCGGCCTCGTCCACGACATCGCCCCGGCCGCCGAGCTCGTCCACCGGCTGATCACCGAGGCCGAGGCAGCGCTGCGTGCGCTTGCCGGCCTGCTCCCGGCGAGGAGCGGCGCCCGGGAGCCAACCGGGAACGGCTGACGCACAACGCCCCGGGCTCCGCCCGCACCCGCGCCGCGATCACCACCGCGGCGGGGCACGGCCCGCAGACGGACCGCCCCGACGCGGTCGGCGCCCGGATGCCGTCCTCCGTGAAGGGCGCCGCCTCCCACGGGAACACTGCGCGCGGGAGGATTCAATATCTGTTCCCGTCGGCGCAGATTTTTCCGGATGCCGCGGGCAAGATTTCCCGCCGCGTCGCACACCGGGAAAATCCAGCGCGCACAAAACCTCTCCGACGTGCTACTGTCGTTCCAGTTGCAGTTTTGGTACCCAAGAATTCAAGCGCCTTCGGCCGGTTTTTCGCCGCACCGAAGCGCTTCACGTCTCCGGTTTTTTCCGGCAGGGCATCATCGCGGCGACACGGCATCCGCACAGTGCGGATGCCGGCGTACTGCCCCAAAGGAGAAAAACATGGCTGCTGGTACCGTGAAGTGGTTCAACGCGGAAAAGGGCTTCGGCTTCATCGAGCAGGACGGCGGCGGCTCCGACGTGTTCGCCCACTACTCGAACATCGCCGCCCAGGGCTTCCGCGAACTGCAGGAAGGCCAGAAGGTCACCTTCGACATCGCGCAGGGCCAAAAGGGCCCGACGGCCGAGAACATCGTACTCGCCTGACGCTGACGCGCATTTCACAGCTGGGGCCCGCATCCCTCGGGGTGCGGGCCCCAGCCGCACGCATTCCACGGGGATGAACACAGGAAGAGCATTTTCCGCATTCCATTTCGGCCCGTTCTCGCGATTCCCTGCCCTACTCTTCACCGCGGGAATTCCCTGACACGTGCCGCACCAGGGAAGGTTCTGGATGAACCGCACACGCACGAACGACCGCTCCCGGCGCACGCGCACCGTCCCAGGCGAATTCGCGCTGCCGGAGACCCTCACTCCCGCGCTGCCTGCCGTCCCCGCCTTCGCCGACCTCGACATGCCGGCCGCGCTGCTGGCCGCCCTCGGGGCGCAGGGCGTGACCGTGCCCTTCCCCATCCAGGGCGCCACACTGCCCAACACCCTCGCGGGCCGTGACGTGCTCGCCCGCGGCCGCACCGGCTCCGGCAAGACCCTAGCCTACGGCCTCGCCCTGCTGGCCCGTACCGCCGGGCGGCGCGGCGAGCCGCGCCGCCCGCTCGCCCTCGTCCTCGTTCCCACCCGCGAGCTGGCCCAGCAGGTGGCCGATTCCCTCATCCCGTACGCCCGCGCCGTGCAGCTGCGCCTGGCCACGGTCGTCGGGGGCATGCCGATCGGCAGGCAGGCAGCGGCGGTGCGCGGAGGAGCGGAGGTCGTGGTGGCCACACCCGGCCGGTTGAAGGACCTCATCGACCGGGGGGACTGCCTGCTGGACGACGTCGGCACCACCGTTCTCGACGAGGCCGACCACATGGCCGACATGGGGTTCCTGCCGCAGGTCACCGCGCTCCTGGACCAAGTGCGACCCGAGGGGCAGCGGATGCTCTTCTCCGCCACCCTCGACCGCAACGTCGACCGGCTGGTCCGCCGCTACCTGACCGACCCGGTCGTGCACTCGGTGGACCCCTCTGCCGGTGCGGTGACGACGATGGAGCACCACGTGCTGCACATCGACGCCGCCGACAAGCACCGGACGACGACGGAGATCGCGGCGCGCGAGGGCCGGGTGATGATGTTCCTGGACACCAAGCACGCCGTCGACCGGCTGACCAGGGACCTGCTGAACAGCGGGGTGCGTGCCGCAGCCCTGCACGGCGGGAAGTCCCAGCCGCAGCGCACCCGGACCCTCGCCCAGTTCAAGACCGGCCACGTGACCGTGCTGGTCGCGACGGACGTGGCGGCGCGCGGCATCCACGTCGACGACCTCGACCTCGTCGTCAACGTCGACCCCCCGACCGACCCCAAGGACTACCTCCACCGGGGCGGCCGTACGGCCCGCGCAGGGGAGTCCGGCAGCGTCGTCACCCTCGTCACCCCCGACCAGCGCCGTGGCGTGAGCCGCCTGATGGCGGCCACGGGCATCACCCCGCAGACCACCCGGGTCCACTCCGGCGAAGAGGCCCTGGGCCGCATCACGGGCGCCCAGGCGCCCCCCGGCGTCCCCGTCGTCGTCACCCCGCCGACCGCCGAACGTGCGAGGCGCAGGACGTACGCCCCCGACAGGCACCGGCCCGGCCCCGCGGACCGCCGCGCAAGGGTCCGGCAGACCGGCCTGGACTCGGCGGCCTGAGGACCACATGAGAAGGAAACCGGCACATCTCTCCAGGAGGCACCCCGTGACACTGGCCACGATGCAGCCCCGCACGTCGGACACCGGCTCGAACCGCTCGCACCCGACGGTGCGCGACGCGATGGAGGCGACCGGGCCACAGGTCTGTGACGACATGACGGTCGAAGTGGCCCTGGCCGTCATGGCCGGCGCCCGCGCCGGCCATCTGCTCGTCAGCGACGAGCACGGCCTGTGCACCGGGCTGGTCACCCGGGCCGGGCTCACCGCGATCCGCGACAGCGCCGCCTACACCGACCGGGCCCGACTGCGCGATGTCCTGGGCGGCCACGGGCCGGTCACCTCGCCCCTGACCGCGGTGGCCGAAGCCGAACGGGCCATGCGCCACCGCAGGCTCGACCTCCTGCCCGTCGTCGACGAAGAGGGAAGCGCCGTCGGCGTCCTCGACCTTGCGCGCTGAACCACTCCGCGCGACACGACCCTCCCCCGTCTTTCTTCCTGCGAGGCCCCATGCGCTGTGTCATCGCCCGCTTCCCCTTCGACCTGACCACGAGCGGTGTCATCCAATCGATGAAGGGCGTCGCGCCCGAGCAGGTCACCGGCGCGTCGGTGACCATCGGACGCCGCACCTACCCCGTCAAGCAGGTAGGCCAGGTCATCACCGGCCAGGACCGCCGCGACTTCAGCGCCGGTGAAGTGCTCCGGGCCATGGCCCGGCTCGGCTTCACGTGTCATGCGGCCCCTCCGGCCGCAGAGCCGACGGGCCTGCTCGGCCTTCTCCGGCAGGGTTCCGCACTGCTCGATGCCGACAGGAGCGCCTGACGGACACGGCCGGCATCTGCCCGGCACTCGAATCGAGGAGGGGCCCGCACTCCCGGCAGCGTCCCGGCCGGGCCGGCGGGGACACACGGTCGGCGGCCTGTCAGGGCCGGCCGATGGTGTGTAATTCCCCTCGGGGCCCCGGTGCCGTACGGCGCCGGGGCCCTCCACTCGTTTGGAGGTGCAGATGACGGCACACGACTCGTTCAACGATCGTCTCGACGACGACGACTACCCCGCTTACACGATGGGTCGGGCCGCCGCCATGCTCGGCACCACCCAGGGCTTCCTCCGCGCGATCGGCGAAGCCCGCCTGATCACCCCGCTCCGCTCCGAAGGCGGACACCGCCGCTACTCCCGCTACCAGCTGCGCATCGCCGCCCGGGCCCGGGAGCTCGTCGACCAGGGCACCCCCATCGAGGCCGCCTGCCGCATCATCATCCTCGAGGACCAGCTCGAGGAGGCCCAGCGCATCAACGCCGAGTACCGCCGCGCGGCCGAAGCGCCCGAGGGGCCGCCGGCAGAGTGAGCCGGGGGCCGGTTGGCGTGCCGAGTGCGTCCAGGAGCGTGCCGCGGGGCCGGTTCCCGTCATCCGCTCTTCTGCGAAAGCCCGGGCTACCGTCAGAGGCCCGGGCCTTCGTCGTTCTCCGCGGCCGTGCCGCCCTGCGGGCCCGCCGGGCGGTGGAGTTCGGCCAGCAGGATGCCGGCTGCCCCGATGACGTTGTCGGCGTGGACGGCGCGGGCCATGGCCGTGCGGGCGGCCTCGGGCTCGGTGGCCGGCGGGACGACCATGAGGGAGAAGTGGTCGTTTTCCCCGCGGGTGATCAGGACGGTGTCGTCGCCCACGGGGAAGGAGTCGAGGTGCACGACCCGGTCGTCGACGACCAGACGGGTCGGGATGCGGTTCCAGGCGGAGGCGTCCAGGCCGACCCGGGTGAGGGGCCCGAGGTACTCGGTCAGGGCGGTGATCAGCGGCGGGAGCTCCCGCTCGACGTCACGCGAGCGGGGCCACCACGCACCGTCGAGGAGGCTCTGCCGCGCCCCCGTCGTCTCCAGCCGGAGCAGCGCGGTGCCGGGTGCCACGGCCGCGTGGACCTCGTCCGGCAGGAGGCGCGGCGGCGTGGCATCGTCGTGCGGTGAACCTGCGTCGGTCATGATCAGTCCGTCCGTCCGACGTGGTGCCGCGGCAGCCCGGACCCGGGCTGCGGTGGCCGGCAGGCGGGGCGAGGGCCCCGTTCCTTCACCGTACTCCGCGGAGCCCCGCGGACACGCCGCTCCCCGCCGGGGAACCGGTCGGCACCGCGCTCCGGACGTACCGTGGAGGTACCAAGGCCGGTCCGGCCCGCTCCGGGCGTCGCGGGCGGGCCTCCTGCGGGAGAAGAGGACGGTGCAGCGTTGGACCGCCACGAGCCAGAGGCGGAAGCCCTGCCGCCGCCGGGCCATGCCGAAGTGCGGATCGTCTCCGCCACCCCGGAAGCCGCCCGCAGGGTGGCCGACGTGCTGCGCCGGTGCTTCGGCGGCGACGAGCAGCGCAGCTATCCCGCCCCCGGCGGGGGCACCCGCCTCCACCTCACCGTCGACACCGACCGCGCCGCCGAACCGGCCCGGTCCTGGCTGGCCGCCAGCAGACCCCCGAGCGGCACCGGCCCCCACTCCGAGGAACCCTGACCGGGCCGCGGGGCCCGGCGCGTCCGGTTCCGGCGCGGAGTACGTTGGAGGTACCGGGAGTACTTCGCACAGCCGCCCTCACGCGGATGTCGTTCCCGGCGATCACTAGGCCGGGGCGCCGGCAGGCGTCCCGGGGACGGGTCCCGGTCTCATGGCCACCACCGCTCCCACCCGCCAGGCGCGCCTGGCACTCACCCCGCACACCTCCATGGCCGGACTGCTGGACGGCGCCTGGTGGCCGTACTCACGCGATCTGGCCGCCGAACTGCCGCCTTTGGCGGACGCGCTGCTGGACCGCTTCGGACGCGTCACGCGGATCACCGCGAACCCCGCGCCCTGGCCGTCGGCCCCGTACAGGGTCTCCGTCGGCGCATACGCCGTGCACATCGGCTGGTTCACCGGCCAGTCCCCCGACACGATGATCCTCCTCTCGTACAGCCTCGGCCGCTGCGACCTGCTCGTGGTTCCCCCGGAGACCGAACCCGCGTCCGCCGCGCGCCTGATGGCCGCGGCCTCCGCCCCGGGCAACGTCCGCACCACGGACACCCTCATGGCCGACGAGCACGCGACCGGCCGGAGCGTGCAGGATGCACGGGCCGGTGAGGACGGCCGGGAGACGGAAGGCGGCACCTCCCGACAGCCCCGCCCCGTGGTCGGGGCGCGCATGATCTACGTGCCGCGGCGCACGTGGAGGTGACGCCCGCCGTCCCCGCGGCGGTGCCGCCGCTCCCCTGTCGGGGGTGCCCCCGCGCCCGGGCGGAGACCAGGGCATTCGTCACCGTGCGGCTCTCTCGTACCCCCGCCGCGTCCTCCGCGTGCCCTCAACTCGCAGGGCTGCGCTGCTCGGAGTCCCCGTCGCATGCGGCGTGCGCCCTCGGGGCGCACACGGTGAGCCGCGTCCCCGACAGCCTGGCCGCCCTCCGTGACACCGGCCACCTGTTCCCGCTCTTCGGCCTGCCCGCACGAGCCTGACGAACCCCGGTGCGCCAGGCGGTCAGCGGTCCGCCCGGGCGGTCGCGAGGCGGGCCGTCACCGCGGCGAGCCCCAGCAGGCCGAGGCCCGCACCGGCGGTGAAGGCCAGGACGGAGGCGGCGGAGGCCCCGAAGCCGGCGAGCACCGCCACGGGGGCGAGGCGCGAGGCGCGGGCCCATCCGCGGTGGCCGCGGGCGGCGAGTGGGCGGGCCAGGGCCACGAACGCGGCGCACAGGGCGAGGTAGCCGGCCATCCCGGCCGCCATGTGCACGGCGCCGTGCCCGCTGATCGCCGCCACGTCCGGGGAGCCTTCGGGGAAGCCCGCCCCGGCGTCGGCCGGGAAGAGCGCCGCGGCCCAGAACGAGGCGCCGAAGACACCGACCAGGACCGGGCCCCAGACGCCACCCGCGCCACCGCCCAGCACCCGGCGCAGACCCGCGGCGCCCGCGATCAGCAGCGCCCCGGTGAGCAGGAAGTTCACCGTCTGGATCCAGCCCGCCTCCCCGAGGGCGAGCTGGCTGATCGCGTTGCGGGTGAAGTCGAACCCGTCCCGCGCGAGGCCCTGGGCGACACCGGCGAGGAGGAACAGTGGCCCCGCCACGACGGCAGCGGCCACAGCCCTCCGCCCCCCACGGGCGGACGCGGGCGGGACGGAGACGGCGTGCCGGGGAGCGCTGAGCATGTGGGTCACGGACGGGCCTTCCTCGCGTCGTTGCTGTCACCGTTATGACCGGCGGCCGGACGGGAAGTCATCGCCTGCCGCCAAGTGCCGTGCGTCACACGGCTTTTGGCGCCGTCTTGCGGGCCTTCCGGAGGCGGGGCGGCGCGTGTCGTGCGTGCCGCCCCGCCGGATCCGGGTGCGTCACGCGACCGCGGTCGCCTCCAGTTCGACCAGTTGGCCCGCGATCGCCAGGCGGGTCACGCCCAGCATGGTCGTGGCCGGGGCCGTCCCCGCCGCGGCCAGGCGGGCCCCCAGGGTTCCGTAGTGCCGGAAGAGCAGGTCCACGTCGGTCGTGTAGACGGTGAGTCGGACCAGGTTCGCGAGGGTCATGCCGGCCCCGCCGAGGACCGCCTCGACGTTGTCGAGGCTCAGGGCCAGCTGCGCCGCCATGTCCCCGTCGTGCTGCGGCGCGCCGTCGGCGTCCATCGCGGTCTGGCCCGAGACGTACAGGGTGCGCGTGTGTCCGGAGACGAGCTCGCCCTGGTTGAACCCCAGCGGCACCGACCACGCCACCGGGTTGATCGCAGCTCGTTCCACTGCCATGTCAGCTCCGTTCGGTTGAGGGGAGTGCGTGCGCGTACGCGCACCGGCCGGGCAGCCGGCGGCGTCGACGCCGTGGTCACGAGCCTCACAACAAATCACGACACCCTTGGTCACCTATTTCCCTAGGGTTCGCGCATGCGCGCCGATCGGTTGGTATCCCTGGTGCTCCTGCTACGCCGGCGCGGTCGGATGACCGCGGGGGCGCTTGCCCGCGAGCTGGACGTGTCCACGCGCACCGTGCTGCGCGACGTCGAGGCGCTGTCCGCGGCCGGCGTGCCGGTCTACGCCGAGCGCGGGCGCCACGGCGGCTTCGCGCTCCTCCCCGGCTTCCGGACCGAGCTCACCGGGCTGAGCCACGACGAGGCGCTCGCGCTGCTGACCGCCGCGCCGGGGCGCGGCGAGCAGGCGTTCGGGCTGGGCCCGGCGCTCGCCTCGGCCGTACGGAAGGTCGTCGACGCGATGCCCGAAGGCCACCGGACCGGTGCGGACGAAGCGGCCCGGAGGTTCCTCGTCGACCCGGAGACCGACCTGCTCGCACGGCGCACGGCCACCGGCGAGGTGCCCGACGCCGTGATGGCCGAGGTCCGGCGCGCGGTGCTCGCCGGGCGCAGGCTGCGCATCCGCTACGAGGCCACGGGCCAGGCGCCGCGGTGGCGCACCGTGGACCCGATCGGCCTGGTGACCGTGCGCGACCGGGGCTATCTGCTGGCGACGCGGGCCGGCGCCGACCGTACGTACCGGCTGTCGCGGGTGCTGGCAGCCGAGGAGCTCCCCGACGCGGCGCAACGGCCGAGCGGGGTCGACCTGGACCGGATCTGGCGGGAGCGCTCCGCGCGGTTCCTGTCGAGCGGCGACCACCTCGCCGTGCTGGTACGGGTGGCCCCGGCGCGGCGGGAGGAGCTGCTGGACGCCGCGCTGGCCGTCCGGGCGGAGCGGGCCGACGGCGACGGCTGGTGGCGGCTGGAGGTGGCCTTCCAGGACGCGCGGCATGCCGAGTGGGCGCTGTGGCAGCTCGGCCCGGACGCGGAGGCCCTGGCTCCGCAGTCGTTGCGCGCCGCGTTGCGCGCCCGTGCGGCTGCGCTGGCCGCGCGCTACGGGGACCCGCCGTGACGGGCGGCGCGGGGGGTGCGGCGCGGGGCGCGGCAGCGCGGGGGCCGCGGCAGCCCCGCCGCTCCCCCCGCCGCGGCCGCGCGCGGGTCAGGCGTGCTCGTCCGACGGCTGGCGGACGGGCTGGACCGACCAGCTCGGCGGCTCGTCGCCGCCCGCGTCCTCGTCCGCCTCCGCGTCGGCGGCCGTCGCGTGGACCTTGCCCGGCGCGTGGTGGACCGGCGCGTACACGGCGTAGAGCTGCAGCGGCTCGTCGCCGATGTTGGTGACGTTGTGCCACGTGCCCGCCGGCACGAAGATCGCCCAGCCGTCCTCGACCTCCTGCTCGAAGTCGAGCCGGTCCTTGGCGGGGCCCATCTGGACGCGGCCGCGGCCCGCGTCGAGCCGGAGGAACTGGTCGGTCTCCGGGTGGGCCTCCAGGCCGATGTCCTCGCCCACCGGGATCGACATGAGGGTCAGCTGCAGGTACTTCCCGGACCAGGCGACCGTGCGGTAGTCCGTGTTGTCGACCGTCGCCTTCTCCAGGTCGAAGCTCTGGGGGTCCGGCCCGATGTCCTTGATGTTCATGCCTTCTCTCCGGTCAATGAGGCGTTACGAGAGCCGGATTGCCGGTCGGAGTCACCCGCCGCGCGTGTCGTGCTGCGGCCCGTGCCCGGCTCCTGGCGTCACTGCGGAAGGGATCCTTCCCCGCCAGCATGCCACGATGCGTGATCCCGGATGTCGTCCGTGTCACCCGGCGTGGCGGGCGCGGAGCGCCGGGTCGGCGGATGGGTTCGAGTCCGTGAAGAACAGCGGTCACAGGGTTTCGGCGAGGGTGTGGGCCACCAGGGCGTTGGCGTGGCCGTGGCCCAGGCCGTGTTCGGACTTGAGCCAGGCGACCAGCTCCATGTGCCTGGTCAGCGGAGAGGCGCGGATGAGGTCCTTCCATTCGGCGATCGGGCGGCCGTACTTCTTCTCGATCGAGGGGAAGTAGCTCGCGGGGCCCTTCGCAACGGCGTCGTTCGTCATGGGGTCCGTCCTCCTTGCGTGCGGTGTGTCATTGCTTGTGACCCGGCGCCGGGGGCGAAGTCATCGGTGGTGCGGTGTGGCGTGCGTCATGCCGTGTGGAGGGCTTCAAGGGCTGTCCGCAGGTCCTGTTTCAGGTCGTCCGGGGACTCGAAGCCGACGTGTACGCGGATCAGGGGGCCGCGGCCCGACCAGGTGCCGGGGAGGCGGTGCGTGGTGGGGTCGGCGGGGACGATCAGGCTTTCGTAGCCGCCGTAGCTGTGGCCCAGGCCGAAGATGCGGAGGGCGTTCAGCATGCCCTCCACGGCGGGCTTGGTGAACCGCGCGTCCAGTTCGACGCCGAACAGGCCCGCCGCGCCCGTGAAGTCGCGGCGCCACAGGGCGTGGCCGGGGTCCTCCGGGAGGGCGGGGTGGAGGACCGCCGCCACGCCGTCCTGGACGGCGGTCCAGCGGGCCAGGTCCAGGGCCTGTTCCTGGTGGCGGGCCAGCCTGGGGCCGAGGGTGCGCAGGCCGCGGAGGCCCAGGTAGACGTCGTCGGCGCCCGCGCACTGGCCGAGGCGGATGGCGGCGCCGCGGATGAGGGGGTAGCTCTCCTCCGTGCAGACGATCGCGCCGAGGATGCTGTCGGCGTGCCCCGTCAGGTACTTCGTCGCGGAGTGGACGACCGCGTCCACGCCCGCCCCCAGCGCCAGCGGCCGGCAGAAGGCGGGGGTGGCCCAGGTGTTGTCCGCGATCGTCGCCACGCCGCGGGCCCGGCAGGCGGTGGTGATCGCCGGGATGTCCTGGACCTCGAAGGTCGTCGAGCCGGGGGATTCGAGGTAGAGCAGGCGGGTGTTCGGGCGGATCAGGGCATCGATCTCGGGGCCGGTCGCGCACGGGTCGTAGTACTCGGTCTCCACGCCCAGGGCGGCGAGCGAGTCGCAGAACTTGCGGGTCGGCAGGTAGACGGAGTCGCTGACGAGGAGGTGGTCGCCGGCCCGGACGTACGCGAGGATCGCCGTGGTGATCGCCGCGAGGCCGGAGCAGGTCGCCACCGTGGCGTGGCCGCCCTCGAGGACGGTCAGGGCCTCCTCGAAGGCGCGGCCGGTCGGGGTGCCGAAGCGGCCGTAGACCGGGGTGCCGCGCTTGAGCGGGTCCGCCTGGGAGGCGTCCATCTCGGCCGTGTCGCGGTAGAGGGCCGTGGACGCGCGGTGGACGGGCGGGTTGACGTATCCGCCCTGCCGGCCCGGGTCGGAGCCGGCGTGGACGAGCTGTGTGTCCTGGGAGAGGGGTGCATCGTGCGTCATCGGGTCGCCGCCACCGCCTGTTCGGGTTCGGCCGGTGCCTGCGCGGCGGTGCGGCGGCCGGCGCCCAGCAGGGCGGCGAGGAGGGCCGCGCCCGCGGCCTGGGCCGCCACCGCCAGCCAGAACGCGTCCGGGTCGCCCGCGGCCTGGTAGTGGGCGAAGACGAAGCCGCCGATGACGCCGGCGAGCAGTCCGCCGATGCCGGCGGTCAGCCGCTGGACGCCGAAGGCGAAGGCCGGATTGCCCGGCACGCGGTCGACGAGCTCCAGGTCGCAGCGCAGGAAGAGGAAGATCTCGCCCAGCGTGAAGAGGGCGGTGCCCGCCAGCAGGGCCGGGACGCCGCCGAGCGACATGGCCGCCGTACCGAGGGCCATCAGCGCGAACGAGCCGGCCACCAGCAGGCGGTAGTCGGCGCGCGCGATCCGGTCGGCCCACACCGGCTGGAGCACGACCACCATGGCGCAGTTGAGCAGCATGACCCAGCCGAGGACCTGGATGTTGCCGGCCCCGGTCGCGTACAGGCCCATGAAGCTCTGGAAGAAGAAGTAGACGTAGAAGGCGAGGGAGGTGAAGAGGATCGGGCGGAGGGCGGAGCGGAGCGCCGCCTTCCGGCCCTGGTGCCCGGGCGCCGTACCCGCCGGGGCCGCCGCCCGCGCCGGTCGGCGTTCCACCGGCTTCAGGGCGGCCTGGTGCGCCGCCGTGATCAGCGCGAAGAGTCCGGCGAGGCCGATGAGCAGCAGCACCGGGTCGGCGTCGACCAGCAGTGCGGCGAGCAGCGGCCCGAGCCCCATGCCCGCGTTGAGGGCGGCGCTGCTCACGCCGAGGAAGAGCGGGCGGAGGGTGTCGGAGACGCTGGTGACGATGTACGCCTTGTTCGCCGGGAGGTACAGCGCCGGGCCGGCCGCCACGAGGACGACGGCCGGGTACGCGACCCAGGGCACCTTGACGGCCAGCCCGAACAGCACCAGCCCGACCGTGCGCAGGGTCAGCGCGAGCACCATCGTCCGCTTGAGCCCGAGCCGGTCCACGACCGGGCCGCCGAGGATGCTGCCGCCGAACTGGATGAAGGTGGCCACGGCCACCAGGACGCCGGCCACCCGGATGTCCAGGCCGACGGCCTCGACCATGAGCACCCCGATGAACGGGGTGACCATGTAGCTGCCGAGGGCGACGACGAAGGACAGGCCGATCAGGGCCTTGAGGCCGGACGGCAGCCCGGTGAACGTGTGCCATTTCGCGGTGATTCCGCCGCCGCGGCCGGTCCGTTGCCCGGTCACGGTGAGCTGCTCCCGCCGGCCGCCCCGCCCTCGGCTCCGGCCCCCGCCCCCGTGCCGGTGGCGACCGGGCGGGCGGAGGGCAGGCCCCACTCGCTCCACGAGCCGTCGTACACGGCGAGGTCGCCGTACCCGGCGAGGGTGGCGCCGAGTGCGAGGACGCAGGCGGTGACGCCGGAGCCGCAGCTGAAGTACAGCCGCTCGCGCTCTCCGGCCGCGGCGGCGAACGCCGTGCGCAGCTCGTCCGCGGGGCGCATCAGGCCGCCGTCCCGCTGGAGTTCCCCGAAGGGGAGGCTGGCGGAGCCCGGCATGTGGCCGCCGCGCAGGCCGGGGCGCGGCTCGGGGGCGGTGCCGGCGTACCGCTCGCGGGTGCGGGCGTCGAGGACGGCGGCGGCCGGGTCGGCGAGGGCGGCGGCGACGGTGTCGGCGTCCACGATCAGGCCGGGCCGCGGCCGGGCGGTGAAGTCGCCGCGGGGCCCGTCGTACGCGGCGGGGACGGGCTCGACGGGGTGGCCGGCCGCGGTCCAGGCGGGGAGGCCGCCGTCGAGGACGGCGACCCGGTCGAAGCCCATGGCGCGCAGCATCCACCAGGCGCGGGCGCTGGAGTAGACGCCCTGGGCGTCGTAGACGACGACCGTGTCGGTGTCGTGCACGCCGAGCGCGCGCATGGCCTCGGTGAACTGCGGGGCGCCGGGCATGGTGTGCGGCACGGCGGAGGTGTGGTCGGACAGGTCCCCGTCGAGGTCGAAGGGCCGGGCCCCGGGGATGCGCCGGGCGGCGCCGCGGTGGGCGCCGACGGAGGCGTCGAAGAGGACCACGGCCTCGCCCGCCGCGCGCCGCGCGGCGAGCCGGTCGGCGGAGACGAGCGGGCCGGGCAGGCCGTCGGCGGCAGTCCCCGCGGCGGGGACGGCGGCGGGGGATGCGGTCGCGTCGTTCATGCGGTGCCTCCGGAGGAGTCGGCGGGCCGCCAGCGGGTGTTGTCGGAGAACCAGCGCGCCACGCGTTCGAGGTTGGCCGCCACATCCTCCTCGGTGTCCCCGTCGACCACATAGCCGGCCAGGAAGAGACCGGACTTGACTCCGCCGTGGAACTCCTCGCCGACCGCGCCGGTCAGCATCGCCTCGCGGACGCACTCGGGCTGCCCGGCGCCCGCTGCGGCGGCCGGGAGCTGCTCCAGCACGCCGTTCTGCGGCGGTATGCACAGCGCCCCGGCGGGCCGGTACGCGGGCGTGCCGAGCGTGGAGGGCAGGCCGCACTCCGCGTACAGCCACTCCTTGTCGAGGTCGATGCCGAACGCGTGCCGCACCATCGAGCTGATCATGCCGCCGCCGGTGCGGCTGGCGATCTCGCAGAAGACCAGCCGGTCGTCCGGGGTGATCCAGAACTCGGCGTGGAAGGCGGTCTGCGGCGGGGTGGGCAGCTCGGCGAGGACCGCCCGCGCCGCCTTGACCAGCCGGTCGTACGCCGGGTCCTGCGGGGTGAGCGGCAGGTTGGCCACCCAGTCGTTGTCGCGGAAGGAAAGGCAGTCGTGGAGGTAGCGGAAGGGGTGGACGAAGACCACCTCGCCGCCCGCGACCAGCCCGTCCACGTGGTACATCTGGCCGGGGACGAACGCCTCGACCTCGCTGGAGCCCCGCCACGGGCTGGCCAGGTAGGCGTCCAGCTCCGCCTCGTCGCGGATGATCGCCGCGCCGAGCGAGCCCGACTCCGAGACCGGCTTGACGACGACCGGGTAGCCGTGTTCGGCGACGAAGGCGAGCGCGGTGTAGGCCGAGTCGAGCCGCCGGTAGGCGGGGATCTCGACGGGGCCGCCCGCGAGGTGGTCCTTCATGACGACCTTGTCGCGGAAGGCTAGCGCGCTCGCGGTGTGCTGGCCGGGCAGGCCGAGCAGCTCCCGCAGCTGGGCGGCCCGTACGACGTCCGCCTCGGCCCGGGCGAAGACCGCCTCGACCGCGAACTCGCGGGCGAGGCGCAGCGCCGTCTTCTCGACCAGCTGGTTGGTGTCGTACGCGTCGAAGGCGTGCACGTGCGGGAGGTGGGAGTATCCCGCCGCGTACTCCGTCGCGGTCACGATGACCGGGGTGATCCCCGAGCCGGCCAGCCACTGGTCGTACGGGGTTTTGGAGTGGGGCGTCTTGGCGAAGACGAGGACGTGGCGCATCGCGGCGGTCTTTCTCTCGGGTCGGTACTGCGTCGGGGCTGCGTCAGGACTGCGCGTCGACGAGGAGCGGCAGCCGGCGCCGCTGGGGGACGCGGGAGATCAGGCCGAGCTCTTCGGACAGCTCGGTGGCGAAGCAGCCGTCCTTGTAGGCGCCGGAGAGGCGCTTGGCGGTGAACGCCTCGATCGCGTCGTGGTCGAACTCGACGTCGTACGCGGTGTGCTCGCCGGCCTCGTCGGCGGTGACCGTGCGGACGAGGATTCCGAGGTGCGGCTCGAAGGTGTTGACGCAGCCGACGACGTCGCCGATCTTCTCGCGGCGGCCCGCGGGGCCGTCGGAGAGGACCTCCTCCTGCGCGGGGATGGCGGCGAACAGCTGGCGGCCGGCGCGGCACCAGCCGACGTGGGACGGGAAGCCCATGGCCTTGATGCCGAAGGTGCCGAAGTCCTCGCTGACGCCGAGCTGGAAGCGGAGCGGGATCGTCTCGTGGACCCACTTGAAGTCGCGGTACGCCTGCTCGATCTCCTCGCGCGTCAGGCGCAGCTCGGGGTGGCGGCCGCCGTGGTCGGTGAAGTTGTTGAAGCGGACGGTGTCCACGCCGAGGTTGTTGAAGTAGTGGGCGTAGCGCTCCAGGGAGGTGCGGCCGTGGTTGTGGCGGCCGATGGTGACGCCGATGTTGACGCGGAAGGCGTCCTCGGGGGCGACGCCCTTGTTGTACTCGGCTATGCGGCGCAGCACCTCCTCGGTCTCCGCGCCGGAGAAGACGCCCTTGATGGGGTACGTCTTGTGGTCGGTGACCTGCAGGTTCTCGTCGATCACGCCGTGGTAGGTGATGGAGATGGTGCCGTAGCCGTTCTTGACGGCGAGGTCGAGGAGCTCGGTCCAGTTGTCGGCGAGCAGGGGGCGGCCGCTGGTCCAGGCGTCGCCCTTCTCCATCGTCTCGGTGGGGGTGTGGTCGGCTTCCTGGCGGAACTCGCGGTTGTTGGCGGGGCCGTAGAGGCGCATGAACTCGCCGTCGTAGGCGAAGCTGTCCACGTAGCGGGGGTACACGTGGTAGCCGTGCGACTGGAGGCCCTCCAGGATGCGGGGGCCCTCCTCCATCGCGAAGGACTTGTCGTAGACCTTCTCGTAGTTGACGAACCAGCAGTGGGTGCACTTCTGGCCGCAGGTGTTCTTGCCTACCTTGGTGTCGAGGTCGAGGTAGATGTGGATGTCCTCGGGCTTGATGTCCTTGAAGGGCATCGAGAACGGGGCGTCGCCGTGGAAATCGTAGGAAATGGGCGCGTTCTGGACAGACATGTGTTCCCCCTGTGGTTGCGGTGACGTGATCGGTGGAGACGTGCAGGTGTGACGGGCCGCGGCCGTGCGCGGCCGTGCCGGCTGTGCGGGGTGCCCGTCAGAGGGTCGGATCGGGTGCGGTGGTGACCACCCGGTGGCCGATCAGCTCCGTGACGGCTGCCGCGCAGGCGTCGGTGTCCGCTGCGGTCAGGACGGCCATGCCCAGCCGGTCCAGCGAGGAGCGCAGGACGCCGACCGGGTCGCCCGGACGGACGGACACGTCCCAGGTGCGGATGTCCCCGTGGGCGAGTGCGGGCGGCGGCGCGACGGCCGTCACCCGCCCGGGCGGGGCCGTCAGGAAGACGGTGGCGGCCGCGGCCGCCGCGGCGGGGCCCCGGACGACCTCGGCACCGACGGCCCAGCCGAGGGCGGCGCGGCGCCACTCGACGCCGGTGGTGAGGCGGACCAGGTCGGCGATGCCGTCGCCGCCGAGGCGGGTGTGGGTCTCGATCACGACGACCTTGTCGCCGTCGACCTTTACCTCGGTGTGGCTGGGGCCGTCGGTGACGCCGAGGGCGTCGAGCAGCTCGCCGACGGCGCGGGCGACCAGCTCCTGCCGGCGCGCGTCCAGGGACGGCGGCGGCATCATGTGGCTGACCTCGACGAACCCGTCGGTGGTGCCTTTCTCGGCGATGCCGTGGACGGTGTGCCGGCCGGCCTCCGACAGCGCCTCGACGCTGAACTCCCGCCCCTCGGCGAACTGTTCGAGCAGGGTGGCGGCCGTGCGGCGGTCGGCGGGGAGTGCGTCGATGCCCTCGACCAGGGCGACGGAGGTACTGCCGACGCCGTCCACCGGCTTGGCCACCGCCCGGCCGTGCGCGGCGAACAGGCGCTCCACCGCCTCGGCGTCGTCGCCGGCCGCGAAGGCCGGGTTCAGGTGCGGGGCCCCGCGCTCCAGGATGCGCCGCATCGCCAGCTTGTCGCGGGTGGCCCGTACGGCGGCCGGGTCGACGCCGGTGACGCCGAGCCGGCGGGCGGCCAGGGCGGCCGGCTCCAGGCCGAGCTCGGTGAGGGAGACGACGGCGGCGGGTGCCAGGGGCCGCAGGACCTCGTCGGTGAAGGCGAGGAAGGCGGGCAGGTCCAGGAAGTCGGCGGTGAGGACCCTGGCGCCCGGGTCGAGGGCCGGCGCGCCGGGCAGCTGGACGTGCACCAGCCCGACGGGCAGTGCCGCCGCCTCCCGGGCGACGGTCGGGTTGGCCCCGACGATCACGAGGACCGTTTCGCCGCCCCCGTCCGTCGGCTGATTCCGGCCCGGCCCGTGCCGATGCTGCCGCGTTCCATTTGCCGCCCCCACTGCACCTACTTCCCCCGTACCGCTCGCCAGCCATTCGTTCGACCGGCGCGGGGAGAAACATCGCAAGCCTGCTCAGCCGCTGTCAACGGTTTCCCGCACAACCGGAATTCACCTTTCCGATATACCGCCACCCCCGCCCCACTCCGCAACCCCGGTCACACCAAGGGGTCCTGCGGTGCGGGGGCCGGCGGCGCCATTTTGGCCGAGACCCGCCGGTGCGAAATATTTCAGCTGAATTTCAGGCCACCCCGACATCCCTCAATCCCAAAAAGAGCGACATTCCCTCCTGCCAACTGGCGATTTTCAGCCAATACGGCGCCGGGACGCCTGCCCGGCGAAAAACAGCAGGCTTGGGAGGCGATCCCGCCTGTCAGCGGTCCAGGGAGGCGAGGAAGCGGCGCTGATCGGCCAGGTAGCCGTCGGCGAAGAGGGCGCGCGGTGCGAACAGGGCGGTGAGGGTCAGGCGCGGCGGCGAGGCCTCCACGTCGTACTTGACCAGGCCGTGCGAGGCACCGGGGTAGCGGGCCACGCGCAGCGGCGGCGCGGGCAGCACCCGGCGGTAGGCGGCCTCGGTGTCGGCGGTGTCGACGTTCAGGTCGCGCCCGCCGAGGACCAGCAGGACGGGCATGCCGCGCAGGGCCGGCAGGTCGGCGGTCACGTCGGCGGTGTGGTTCCTGGCGGCGAACCGCCACCGGCCGGCCGTCATGTCCTGCGGGTCCCCGACGGCCCGTACGTACTCCTCGTACGGCGCCCCGCGCGCCAGGAGCTCCAGCCCGGTCTCGCGGCGGCGCAGTGCGGCGGCGGTCTCGGCGTCGGAGGCACCGTCCCGGCGCAGCTGGGCGAGGAGGTGGTAGCGGCCTTGCCGAAGCCAGTTGACGGCGGGGGAGACGGCGATGGCGAAGCGGATCCGGCCGTCCATGGCAGCGACCTTGGGCAGGACCCAGCCGGCCTGGCTGGCGCCCCACAGGCCGATCCGGTCGGCGTCGACGTCCGGGCGCTGCCGGGCCCAGGCGATGGCGTCGGCCGCCTCGCGGGCGCGGTCGTCCATGGTCTGGTCGAGCCAGTCGCCCGGCGCACCGCCGACGCCCGGCTTGTTCCAGGACAGCGAGGCGTATCCGGCGCGGGCGAAGGCCTCCCACATGGGCCGGTAGAAGGTGTCGTGCGTGGCGTCGACCGGGCCGTCTCCGTGGACGAAGACGACCAGCGGGAACGGCCCCTCCCCCTGCTCGGGCAGGGCCAGTACGCCGTGCAGTGTGCGCCCGCCGTGCCGGACGGTCACCGCCTCCTCGCGCAGGTCGTACGTGTGCTGCCACACCACCAGCCCGCCCAGGCCGGCCGCCAGGACGGCCAGCGCCGCCACGGCCGCGAGCAGGGCCCGCGCGAGCCGGCGGCACCGGGGGTTCGAGGCGGTCGGCCTCCTTCCCATCGACATCCGAGACCTTTCTATCGTGTAGAAAACTATCGTTCTCGTTTCGACCGTATACCATTCATACGTATACTGCGTCGGCAACACAGACACGGAAGCGAGGGGGAGCCATGGGCACGGCGATCACCATCACGCGGGGAGTGCCCCGCGGCGCCGAGGAGCGTGTGGCCGGGCTGTACTGGGAGGCCTTCGGCCGCAAGCTGGGGGCGGCCCTGGGGCCGGCCGAGCGCGGCCGGGCCTTCCTCGCCCGCCACCTCCACCACGACCGGGCGGTGACCGCCCTCGACCCCGGCGGACTGGTCGTCGGCGTGGCGGGCTACCAGGCCGGTGGCCGCGGCCTGACCGGCGGCGGGGCGGGCGACGTGCTCTGCGACTACGGGCGGCTGGGCGGCCTGCCCCGGCTGGCCCTGCTGGCGCTCCTCGAACGCACCCCGCGCCCCGGAGAGCTCGTCATGGACGGCATCGCCGTCGACCCGGCCCACCGCGGCACGGGAATCGGAAGCCTGCTGCTGGCGGAGATCGCCGCCGTCGCCGCCGATCACGGCTGCTCCCGCATCCGCCTGGACGTCATAGACGCCAACCCGCGCGCCCGCGCCCTGTACGAGCGGCACGGCTTCGCCGCCGGGCGCACCGAGCGGACCCCGTACCTCCGCGGCCTGATGGGCTTCGGCGCCGTGACTACGATGCATCGCGCCGTCCCCGCCCGCCCGGGCGGCGGCGCACCTGGCGACCCCTTGGAGCAGCAGCGATGACGAGCAGGCCCGCAGGCGCCCCCGCGGCGGAGCCGGCGCCGCCCGCGATCGGCACCCGGACGCTGGTGTTCGCCCTCGTCCGCGAGGACGGCACCGTCGACGCAGGTGAGCTGTACGCCGTCGCCGAGTCCCTCGGCATGACGGACCAGCAGGTCCGGCTCTGCCTCAAACGGCTCGCCGCCGAGGGCCGGTTCACCCAGGAGGGCCGCGGCCGCAAGGCCGTCCTGCGCGCCGCGGCCGACCCGGCCGGAGCCATCGCGCCGGACGCGGAGTACGTCCGCCACGCCTACCTCCAGGACGAGGGGCTCGCCCCCTGGGACGGGACGTGGCACCTTTTCGCCTTCGCCATCCCGGAGGCCTCGCGGCAGGCCCGCGACTCCCTGCGCGACACCCTCCTCCACCTCGGCGCGGCCCCCCTCCAGGGCGGGCTGTACGCCAGCGCCAACGCCATCGGCGACATCGTCGAAGCACACGCCCGCGGCCTGGGCGTCCTGCCCTCCCTGACCCGCCTCACCAGCCGCGACCTGCGGGTCGGCGACGAGGACGCCCCCGAACGGCTGGCCGCCCTGCTGTGGCCCCTGCGGGAGGTCGCGGACCGGCACGAGGCGCTCGCCGCCCTCGCCGCGGACCGCCTGGCGCGGCTGGCCGGCCCGAACCGGCCGACGGAGACGGAGCGCCTGACGTACGCCATCGAGCTGGCGGCGTCCTTCACCGCCGCCATGGAGCCGGACCCGCTGCTGCCTCCCGAACTGCTCCCGCAGCCCTGGGCCGGCACCCGCGCCCGCGCCTTGGCCGCGCGGTGCTGGACGGCTCTGGCTGCGGACGGAACCGGCGGGGAGCGCGGGGAGCTGCGCCTGTTCCGCCTCTACGACGGCGCCTTCCCCGCCTCCTGAACCCCGAGCGGAAGTGAACGGAATGGTGCTAGTGTCATTGGCACCATGCTGTTGAAACTGGACGCCGCGGACGGCCGCCCCCTCCACGAGCAGGTGGCGGGAGCCATCCGGCGCGCCGTCGCCGAGGGCGAGTGCGCGCCGGGGGACCGGCTGCCGCCGGCGCGGGACCTGTCCCGGGCGCTGGGAGTGAACGCGAACACCGTCCTCCGCGGCCTGCGCACCCTGCGTGACGAAGGGGTGCTGGAGTTCCGGCGCGGGCGCGGCGTCACCGTCGCCGAAGCCGCCGACCAGCGGTCCCAGCTGCTCGACCGCGCGCGGCAGTTGGTGGCCGACGCAGCGCACCTCGGCTACAGCAGGAGCGATCTCATCGAGATGATCAGGGGGCTCTCGTGACGGACGGGAAGAAGAGGAACGGCGCCCGGTGGGCGGCCGCCACCTGGGCGGCAGGTGTGTCGGCCTTCCTGGCCGCACTGCCCTTCGCGGCGAGCGGCAGACTGCCGGACCGGCTCGCCACGCACTGGAGCGGCGGCACTCCCGACGGCTCGATGCCGCTCTGGGCGGCGGCGCTCGCCCCGGCGCTGGTCTGGGCCGTTCTGGCCCTGTCCCTCGCCTTCGCCGGCCGCCGCAACGGGCCGGGCCCCGCGGGGGCGTGGGTCGGCGTGTCCCTGCTGTCCGGCGGGGTCGGCCTGGCCGGCGCGCAGGCGGTGCTCGTACGGGCCAACCTGGACCGGGCCGACTGGCACGACGCCGGCCCGGTCGGCGCGGGCGTCGCCCTCACGGCTGCGGCCGCCGCCGCGGCGGGGCTCCTCGGCCTGCTGGCCGCCCGCCGCGCCGCGCCCGCCGTACCGGTCCGACCCGCTGCGGCCGGCACCATGGACATTCCGCCCGGGGAGCGCCGGGTGTGGCTCTCCCGTACCTCGAACCCGTGGCTCCACCTCACCGCCGCCCTCACGGGGCTGGTGGCCGCGGCCGCCGCGGCCGCGGCCGCGGGCGGGCTGATCGGGCTGCAGTGGCCGCTGATCGCACCGTTCGCGGTCGCGTCCCTGCTGTCACTCGGCTGCGCCTCTGTACAGGCCCGGGTGACGGACGCCGGGCTGGAGGTGTCGTTCGGCCCGCTCGGTTGGCCGGTGCGCCGCTGGGCCGCGCACGACATCGTCTCGGCCCGGGCGGAGACCCGTACTCCGGCGCAGGTCGGCGGCTGGGGCTACCGGCTCGGCGGACAGGGCACCACCGTCATGCTCCGGTCCGGGGAGTGCCTCGTCGTCCGACCGCGGAAGGGCCCCGAATTCGCGGTGAGCGTCGACGACGCCGAGCGCGGCGCGGCACTGCTCAACGCCCTCGGCTCCCGGCCGCAGTCGGCCGCCTGAAGTTCCGCCCCCCGGGGCATGCCGCGGGGACCGGCCGGTCGTCCGGACCGGTCGGCCCCTGCGGCGTCCTGCCCGCGTCAGTGGTCGGAGAAGCTGAAGTCCCCCACCGTCCAGGCGCTGACGTCCGCGATGGCCACGCGGTACATGCCGCCCGTCTCGGGGATGCCGACCGTGCCCTGGATGATCCGCGCCACGTGGAAGTGCAGGTGGGTCGGCGGCGTGTCCTTGCGGCCCGGTCCGTCGAAGACGCCGGCGAACTCGCCCAGTCTGTCGGAATCGGCCAGGACCTCCGTCACCCGCTGCCGCCACACCGTTTCGGGGGCCAGCCGGCCCGTGATGACGGCCCCTCCGGTGATGACGGTCAGGGACATCTGATTGCTCTGCCCCGACTCGACCTTGGCGGCGACGTCAACGAGCAGTTCGTCAGGCTTCGACATGAGGCTCGATTCTATTCGCCCCGGCGCGCCGCGGGAGGGCCGAAGCCGAAGCGAATGACCGGTTCCGGCCCTTCGCCACCGAACCCGCCGTGTTCCGTCCGGCCGCGGGCCACCGCGGATGTGCCCGCCCTCTCACCCGTTACGGTGAGGTGGGGGTGGCCGCAGCGCGCTGACCTGCGCCGAACGCCGTCGGCGGGGGCTGGGCGGGCGGGAGCGCATCCGGCGGCGGCCGGCCCTCCATGGATTTCCGACGGAGGAGCGAACGGGTGCTGTTGCTGGAGCTTGCGGTGTATTCGCTGATGGATCTCGTGCTGTGGGCGGGGGGAAGGACGTGGGACCGGGCGCGTTCGGCGCGCCGCACAGCGGCATTCGGGCGCGGTGAGACGGTGACGGTGCGCTGCCGCTACCGGAAGGGCGCGCAGGCGCCGGCCATGGCCCGCGGGAAGATCGTCCTGAGCCGGCGGGGCGCCGTCCTGGAGCGGCCGGGCGGGCAGGCCCTGCGACTCGTCGGCCCGGTGGCCGCCGCGACGGGCGGCGGTCGCGGCGGGACGGCCCTGACCTGCACGGCCGCCGACTGGGCGGGCGGTTCCGGCGAGCAGGTCGTCCTTCTCGTCCTGACGTGGGACGCGCAGACGGTGCGGCTCGTCACGGACTCCGTTTCCGGCCCCGCGTGACGGCACGGCCCGCCTGATCCGGCGGACGCGGCCGTCAGGGCTGCCGGGCGGGGGTGAGGACGGCCTTGCCGCGGACGCCGCGGTTGCGGAGCGCCGCGGCGGCCTCCCCGAAGCGGTCCCAGGGGCCCTGCCAGCCGATGTCGACCGTGAGGGACCCCTCGGCGGCCAGTTCGGCCAGGACGGCCAGGTCCGCGCCGGCGGCGCCCTCGATGACGAACGACGTCAGCGACTTGGCCGGGCCGACCGTGGCGTACGGCGGGAAGACGGCCGGCTCGCCGGATGCCCAGCCGACGCTCTGGATGCTGCCGCCGGGCGCGAGGCGCTCCCACGCCGCGACCAGCTGGGGGCCGCCGACGCCGTCGATGACGATGTCGACGGGCCGGTGCAGCCCCTCCAGGCCGATCAGCACCTCGTCGGCGCCTGCCAGGGACAGGCCCTCCCGGCGCGGCGCGGAGCCGACGGAGGCGATGACGTGGGCGCCCGCCCGCGCCGCCAGCTGGACGGCGTACCGGCCGACCCCGCCCGACGCCCCGGTGACGAGGACCCGCTTGCCCGGTGCGAGTCCGGCGGCCCGCAGCGAGCGCAGGGCGGCCACTCCGGCGACCGGCAGGGCGGCGGCCCGGGCCGGGTCCAGCCCCGCGGGCACCTCGGCGAGGTCGGCCGGGTCGACGGCGATACGCTCCGCGAACGCCCCGCCGGTGAGGGCCACCACCCGGGTGCCCACCGCCGGGCCGGTCCCGTCGGCCGCGGCCCGGACGACCACGCCGGCGGCGTCCGAGCCGAGCACCGCCCCCACGGGGACGCGGCCGGAGCGGGCGTCGTTGAGGTCGCCGCGGTTCAGCGACACGTGCGAGACGTCCACCAGGGCCTGCCCGGGCCCCGGTACGGGGTCGGCGACGTCGGCGGCGCGGACGGCCTCCGGTGCGGACGGGTCGACGACGAGAGCGCGAACGGGCATGACTTCCCCCGGGTGTTGTGTCGCGGCTGGGCGTTGCAGCCATCATCGGCACCGTTGCCGATCACCGTAAGGAGGCACTTTCGTGTCACGCAGTCACACCGGTGTAACCGAGGCGCTGAAGGACGAGGCCTGTCCGGTCGGCGAGGTGCTCGACCGCGTGGCGGGGAAGTGGAGTATCGGGATCCTGGTCGCCGCCGCCCACGGGCCGGTCCGCTTCACCGAACTGGAGCGCGCCATCGAGGGCATCAGCCGGCGCATGCTCACCCTCACCCTGCGCCGGCTGGAGCGGGACGGGCTGCTGGTGCGCACCGTGTACCCGACCGTGCCGCCCAAGGTCGAGTACGGGCTCACGCCCATGGCCCGCGAGCTGCACGCCGAGCTGGTCGGGCTGGTCGCCTGGGCGGAGCGGCACCGGTCCGCGGTCGCCGGGGCGCGCGCCGCGTACGACGCCGCGCACGGCGGGGAGGGCACGGACGCCGCCTGACGCCGCCTGAGCGGCCACCCGGAGCCGGCGGGCCGAAGGCGTGCGGCGCGGGGGCGCGAGGAGGATCGTGGGAGGTGGAAGAGCCGCACTCACCTGCCTCCGCCCTCCCGCCCGGGCGTCCGGGCGGCGACGCCGGCAGCCACACCCACCGGGAGGCACCATGCGCAAGGTAGCCGACTGCCGGGACTACCCGAGCGAGATGAACTGCACCCTCACCATCACGGGCGAGGAGGAGGAAGTGATCCGGGCCGCCGCGGAGCACGCCGTGTCCGTGCACGGCGAGACGGACACCCCGGAGTTCCGCGACACTCTCCGGAAGATGCTGAAGGACGAGGTGCCGCAGCACGCCTGACAGCCGCCGCGCGGCGGACGGGCCCCGGGTCCCCACGGCCCGGGGCCCCGCCATGAACAGGATGTTTCCGTTATGCGGAAGATCGATTTCGCACTGCGGTAGCATGGAGGGGTCCGGAACGGCGGGCGCGACCGACCGCCCGCCCTCACGCCAGGTCCAGGAGTGCGCAGCCATGGACAACACCTCCCCCTCCGTGAACACGGCGGCCGCCGACGAGGCCGCCCGCGTGAAGGCCGCCGACCGCGCCCACGTCTTCCACTCGTGGTCGGCCCAGGAGCTCATCGACCCGCTCGCCGTGGCCGGCGCCGAGGGCGCCCGCTTCTGGGACTACGAGGGCAACCGCTACCTCGACTTCTCCAGCGCGCTCGTCTACACCAACATCGGCTACCAGCACCCCAAGGTGGTCGCCGCCATCCAGGAGCAGGCGGGCCGCCTGTGCACGCTCGCGCCCGGCTTCGCCGTC
>NZ_BMTY01000027.1 GCF_014649915.1 Streptomyces toxytricini
ACTCGGCGCGACGGACCTGGTCGTGACGGCGAGCAGGACCCGGGCCGGGCGGACGCTGTTCCTGCCCGGCGGATGGGTGGAGCCCTCCGCGCCGTGGATCCCGCTGGAGCAGTGGAAGGCGCCGATGCACGGACTGCTTGCCGACCGGGTCCCGCTGCTCGGCGTGCTCGTTCCGACCGAGCCGCCCGCCGACCTGTACCGGCGGGCGTGGCGCCGGATCACCGACGGAGACGTGCCCCGCTTCGGCGAACTGGAGCTTCGCCGGCGCGGCCGCCGCAGCTGACGGACGCCGACCGCCCCGGGCGGGCGGCGTGCGCCCGCCCGGGGCGGCGGTCATGAGCGGGGCCGCCCGCATCCGGCCCGGATACGCGCCGGGCGGCGCGGACGCCGTGAACCGGCGTGCCGCGCCGCCCGCGCGCTCTGGACAGGAGCCGGGCCGCGCCCCTCACCAATAGTGCTTGCGACCACCCACCGCGTGTCCGGCCGCACCGAGAAGCCACAGCACCAGGCCCACGACCAACAGGATCAGGCCGATCGTCCACAGGATCGAGATCCCGAACACGAAGCCGAGGATCAGCAGAATCACTCCGAGCGCTATCACAACAACCTCCTGCACCCTCTGCCTGGGGGGACGCTCTGCGTATACCCCCGTACGGCGAGCCATGCGTCCCGCAGCCCGCGAGTTTCCCGAGCCGTCCCGCGGGCCCGGCCGGCCCCCGCTCACCACACCGCGTACAGCTCCTCCGGCGAGCGGTCGATCAGCGTCGGGCGCATCCGCGGCGGCGGCCGGTCCCCGTCCAGCCGCAGCCCGGGCAGCGCCCGCGTGAACACCTCCAGGGTGACGCGCAGTTGCAGGCGGGCCAGCCGCGCGCCCGGGCAGGCGTGGGGGCCGTGCCCGTACGCGAGGTGGGGCCGGTTCTCGGGGCGCCGGATGTCGAACGCGTCGGGGCGCGCGTACCGCCGCTCGTCGCGGTTCCCCGACCCGAACGCCACGAGGACGCAGGCCCCCGCCGGCAGGTGCGTACCGGCGAGGACCACCGGGCGGGTCGTACGCCGCCGGAACGCCTGCAGGGCGGTGTCGAAGCGGGCGCCCTCCTCCACCGCGGCGGGGATCAGGCCCGGGTCGGCGCACAGCATCCGCCACTGCCGCGGGTGGGAGAGCAGGTGGAGCAGGGTCGTGGAGACGAGGGCGGAGGTCGTGAGGAAGCCGGCGATCAGCAGGTTCTGCAGGTTCGCCACCAGTTCGTGGCGCTGGTCGGCGGTGAGCTCGCCGCGGCCGGGTGCGAGCGCGGCGATCATGTCCGAGCACAGGTCCTCGCGCGGGTCGGCCCGGTGGTCGCCGATGCAGCGGTCCAGCAGGTGCTGGAGGGCGACGACGTCCCGCGCGGCCGCCGCCTGCGCGTCCGGCGGCAGCGGCCGGAACAGCAGCTCCTCCGCCCGGTAGCCGCCGAGGACGGCCGCCGGCACGTCCGCCGGCTCCAACCCGATCAGCCGGCCCGCCACCATCCCGGGCAGCCGGCGGGCGTACGCCTCCACCAGCTCGGCGGACCCGTCGGCGGCGAACCCGTCCACAAGGCCCCGCGCGCACTCCCGGGCGTACGGCGCCAGCGCCGCGACCCGGCCGGCGGCCAGGCCCCGGTTCAGCGGGGCCCTATGCCGGCGGTGCGCCGCACCGTCCGACGACACCACGGTCGGCCGCGGCTCGAACCCGTCGGCCAGCACGGCCAAGGCGGGCCCGGCCGGCGTGATGTCCGGGAGAAGGGCGCCCGCGGAGGAGAAGTCGTCGGCGCGCCGCAGCACCTCCCGGATGTCCTGGTCGCGCGCGACGAGCCACGCCTCGAACTCCGGCACGTACGTCAGGCCTTCGGCCCGGCGGGCGCGGGCGTACAGCTCATAGGGGTCCCGGTACAGCTCGTCCCGGCTCGCCTGGTCGTGCCATGCCACAGGGGGCCTCCGGATCTGGTCGGTCGCGTCGGATCGGATCGGGCCGCGCCCCGCGGCAGCGCCGCTGCGGGCCGTCCCGCCGCAGCGGGCATCCTGCCGGGCCCGCCGGTCCGCCGGAAGACCGCGTCCACCTGCGCACGGCGCCCCGGGGTCCGCCCGGCGAATCGGGGTCTTCTGGGTCGCGGGCGTCCGGTGCGGTGCGTCGCGAGGCGCCGCGGGTCGCGGTACCGGAGCTTCAGGGCCCTTCGGCAACGCGGCGAGGTGCTGTTCCGGGCGTTGCGGACCGGCCGTCATCCTGCGGATCGGACAGGCCTCGAGGCTGCTCCAACTGCTTCCAGAAAGCCAGTCGGTGCTCCCGCGCGTAGTCGACCGGCCCGACGCGCTCCGGCGCCAGCGACTGCGTGTGCGGCACGCCCGCCCCGGGGTCGAAGGCCGGCCACCGGGGGAGTCCCGCGGCTGCGGGTGTGCCGGCGCGCGCGAACGCCGCCCAGTAGCCGGCCATCGCGTCCGCGAGCCGCGCCTGGGCCGGCGTGAACCGCCGCCGGGCCTCCGCCTCCTCGAACAGGTACGGCGTGTCTCCCGCGTGGTACGCCCCGAAGTCGAACGGCCCGGCGGACGGCAGGTACCAGGGGGCGTTCCGGTCCGCGAACTCGTAGGCGTACGTGGGCACATGACGGGCCAGCGCCAGATGCTGGGCGAACGTGCCCCGCGCCCACATCCGGTCCGTCACCGCCGCCGCCCAGGCGTGCGCGGGAGGCACGGAACCGCCGTCGGGGTACTCGGCGCGGACGGCGGGCGCCCGCGCCGCCCCGAACGCGGTCCGCAGCAGCGCCGCGTACCCATCCCCGGTCAGCGGCTTCCCCGCCGCGTCGTACATCAGCCCGGCGAACAGCCGGTGCTCGTCTCGGGTCGCCCCCGACAGGACGGGGACACGCGCGAACCGGCCCGCGGCGAGCGCCCGCGGCGGAAGCTCCGGCAGCACCTCGCCGCCGTACGCGAACGCCTGGAAGGCGTTCATCACGTACGGCACCCCCAGCACCCGCCCCACCGGCACGGCCCGCAGGCACTCCAGCGCCCGCGCGGTGTCGGGCTGCCCGCAGCCGAGGGCGGCCGCCGTCTCCCGGCCGGTCTGCTCCATCTCCCGCACCGTGCGCCACGTGTACCAGGGGTACGCGGGCACGCCCTCGCCCATGGTCGCGGCCGGCATGTCCATCATGCCCTCGCCGCTGGACAGGACGGCCTGCCGGAACAGGCCGCGCGACCCCGGCGCGGTCAGGTGGCCGGTGATCGCGGCGGCGCCGAACGACGACCCGGCGACCGTCACCCGCTCCGGGTCGCCGCCGAACGCGGCGGCGTTGCGCCGCACCCAGCGCAGCGCCTCCTGCTGGTCCTGCAGCCCGAACGTCCCCGAGCCGCGCAGGCCGGGGTGGGCGAAGCCGCCGAAGACGCCGAGCCGGTAGTTGACGGTGACGACGACCAGGCCGCGCTCGGCGAGGCGGCGGCCGTCGAAGAACCGCCCGCCGCCGACCGTCCCGTCGCCGTGGATCCACACCAGCACGGGCCGGCGCTCCCCGCCGGACGGGGCGGTGACGTTCAGGACCAGGCAGTCCTCCCGGACGCTGGAGATCCGCGCGTACGGGTTCGGGACCTGCGGGCACAGCGGCCCCGGCCGGGTGGCGTCGCGGACCCCCTGCCAGGGGGCCGCGGGGCGGGGGGCCGCCCAGCGGTGCGCGCCGACCGGCGGAGCGGCGTACGGGATCGCGCGGAACAGCCGCAGCCCGCCCTCGGCGGTACCGCGAACCGAGCCCGCGTCGGTACGGACGACGGGGCCTGCGGCCGCGTCCCCGGCGGGGGCCGGCCCGAGCAGCGCGAGCGCCGCCAGTGCGGCGGCGCAGCGGGCGGGCCTCAATAGACCAGCTTGTAGGTGACGTCGTGGGGCATCGGCGCCGGCGCGGCATCGGGGAACGTCAGCCGGATCTGGGTGAAGCGGGTGGTGCCGGGGCGGTCCGGCCAGGGCTCGGGGGCGCTGAGCGTGACCTTCACGGGGTAGGGCCGGAAGCGGCCGGCGGCGCAGTAGGGCCGGCAGTCGTTGACCATGTCGGTCCCGGTGGCGGCGGCGGTCTTCGCGCCCCAGTCGGTCCAGCGCAGCCCCACGAGGCGGTTGTTTCCGTCGCCGCAGGCGAGCAGGTACTCCTCGGGCCGCACCTGGGGCTCCCCGAAGCAGTCGACGACCACGACGGGCGGCGGCGTGGGCGCCGGCACGGGCGCGCGGGCCGGCGCGGCGGTCGGCGCGGCCGCCGCGGCGGGGAAGGCGGTGGCCGCGGCGAGTGCCACGGCCGCACCGGCCACCGCGACCCTGCGGGCACGGGCCGCGACGGCGGCGGCGTGTCGGCGGACTCCGGCTGTGACCACGGGCCCCTCCTTGCCCTCGGCCGCTCCACGCCGTGCCGCGCCGCGGGGGCGGAACGGCGCGGGCGGAACGGCGATCCCACACCACCGCCAGCTTCCCCCATCCCCCGTCCCCCCGCACCCGCAGCCGAACCTGCCGCCGACCGGCCCGGCGGCCCGGCCCCGCCACCCCGGGCCTCGGCTCGGGCCCCGCGTCCGCGGCCGCCGCAGGGCACCGTTCGGCTCCGGGCAGCGGCGGGCCGGGGCCGGCCGGCGCCGTCCGCCGGGAGCGGTGGCAGCTTCCGGTTCGGCGTGGGACGGCGTACGGCCGCGAATCCTGCCCGCCGCGGCCGCGGCTGCGGCCGAGGACGAGCGCCGTGCCGGGGGCGTGCGGATTGCGCAGCCCTGCCGTTGGCGGGAGCAGTCAGAAGCGGGCGCTTGTGACCGGGCCCGTGAAGCCGGCGGGGAGGCGGGGGCCGGTGAGCCAGAGGGCGGCTGCGGCCGTGGCGAAGCGGACGAAGGCCGGGTCGCCGTCGTCGGGGGAGCCGTCCTCCGCGTCGGAGGCCGCCGGGTCGTCGGACGGGTCGGCCGCGACGACGTCCCGCGCGATGTCCTCCTCGGGCCGGTCGTCGGCGGGCCCGCGGCCGTCCGGGCCGAGCTGCGCGCCCCACGGCTCCGTCCCGAACTGGCGCTGCAGTGCAGTGAAGTCCGCGGGTACCGTGTCCGGTTCGGTCCAGGAGCCGGCGTGCTCGTACAGCACCTGGCCGGGGGCGCGCTCGCGCAGTCCGCCGATCACCTCCTCGCCGTGGGCGGCGAGGTCGTACGCCACCACGACGGTGTCGGCGCGGCCGGGAGCGTACGGCTCCAGCGGTACGCCGAGGACTTCGGCGGCGGCCAGCCCCAGGATGCGGTCGGAGCGGCCCGGCAGTGCGCTCACGGCGGTGGGCCGGACGCCGGCGGCGCCGAGCGCGGCCGCGAGGCGGTCGAGGCCGCGCCGGCAGCCGGCGTGGCTGTCGCCGAGGTAGCCGTAGCGGCCGGCCATGACGCCGAAGCCGTACGGGGAGAGCGTGCCCAGCAGCGTGCCGGTCAGGGCGAACTGCCAGCCGCGCAGGTCCCCGCCGTCCAGCGGCGAGACGCCGGCGACGGCCTCGGCGCGGCCGGCCATGCGCCGCAGCCGGTCGTGGGCCCACCCCCAACCGGCGTCCGAGGGCTCCGGCAGGCGCGCGATGCGGTCGAGGGCGGTGGCCGTGTCGCCGGCGAGCAGCGTGTTGAAGGCCAGCAGGTAGCGGCCCGGCCAGGGCTCCGGCAGGCTCTCGTGCCGCAGCAGGACCTCCACCACCTCGGCGTGCCGGTCATCGGCCTCCAGCGCGGTGGCCAGCGTGTACAGCACGGGGCGGGCTCCGGGGGCCAGGCGCAGGGCCTCGCGGAGCGCCGGGACGGCGAGGAAGGGGATGCCCCGCTCCGTGCACCGGCGGCCGAAGTCGTGGAGGGACTGCGGCCCGACGGGCCGGCGGGCGACCTCCGAGGCGGCGCCGGCGAGGTCGCCGTAGCCGACGGCCGCGGCCAGGGCGTGGACCTGCTCGGCGAGGGCGGGGAGGGGTTCGGTGTCGGCGAGGGGCCGGAGGGCGCGGACTGCTGCGGGGATGTCGCCGGCGTCGATCAGGCGCCGCACGTCGTCGAATGCGTTCGTCATCGTGTTGATCATCCGCAGTGGGCCTGCGGCTCGGCAACGCCATTTCCTGCGTCCGGACCGCAGACGCCCGCGTCCGCCCGAGCCGGTGCGTGAGGCGCGTCTCACCGAGCGGACCTTGCCTATGCAACTCGTTGCATAGAAAGATCGGCGGCATGGCGCTCGAACACGCGATCCTCGTCTCGCTCCTGGAGAAGCCCGGCTCCGGCTACGAGCTGGCCCGCCGCTTCGAGCGGTCCATCGGGTACTTCTGGACGGCCACGCACCAGCAGATCTACCGCGTCCTCAAGCGCATGGAGGCCGACGGCATGCTGGCCGTGCGCGAGGTGCCCCAGCAGGGCCGGCCCGACAAGAAGGAGTACTCCGTCGCCGCGCCGGGCCGGGCACTGCTCTCCGCGTGGCTGCACGAGCTCATCGAGCCGGAGAGCATGCGCCACGATCTCGCCGTCAAGATCCGCGGAGCCGCGTTCGACGACCCGGCCGCCCTGGTCCGCGAGGTCGAACGCCACCGCGCCGTGCACCGCGACCGGCTTGCGCACTACCTCGCCGGCGAGCTCCGCGACTTCACCGGGCCCGACGCCCCGACCCCGCTCGACGCCGGGCAGGAGCTCCAGCACGTCGTCCTGCGCGGCGGGATCGCGTACGAGCGGATGACGATCGCCTGGCTCGACGACATCCTCGCCACGCTCCACCGGCTCGCCGCCGCCCCTCCCGCCGGCTGAGCCGGCCCCGCCCGCGGCCCGGCCGGGCCCGCGGGCCCCTGCACCGAACCCGTCCCAGGCCTCCGGCCTTCGACCCACGACCCCTCGGAAGGTGACCCTCCATGGCCGACCCGCTGCTGTTCAACCCGAACACCTACGACCCGGCGCACTTCGACCCCGAGACCCGCAGGCTGCTGCGAGCCACGGTGGACTGGTTCGAGGCCCGCGGCAAGCGCAAGCTGATCGAGGACTACCGCGACCGAGCCTGGCTGGCCGACTTCCTCGCGTTCGCCGCGAAGGAGGACCTCTTCGCGACCTTCCTCACCCCGGCTTCGGCTGCCGGCGCGGACGAGCCGGACAAGCGCTGGGACACCGCCCGCATCGCCGCCCTGAACGAGATCTTCGGCTTCTACGGGCTCGACTACTGGTACGCCTGGCAGGTCACCATCCTCGGCCTCGGCCCGGTCTGGCAGAGCGGCAACGCCGCCGCCCGCGCCCGCGCCGCCGAACTCCTCGCCCGGGGCGAGGTGTTCGCGTTCGGCCTGTCCGAGAAGACGCACGGCGCCGACATCTACTCCACCGACATGCTGCTGGAGCCCGACGGCAGCGGCGGCTTCCGCGCCACCGGCTCCAAGTACTACATCGGCAACGGCAACGCCGCCGGACTCGTCTCCGTCTTCGGCCGCCGCACCGACATGGAGGGCCCGGACGCGTACGTCTTCTTCGCCGCCGACAGCCGCCACCCGGCCTACCACCTGGTCAAGAACGTCGTCGACTCCTCCAAGTTCGTCAGCGAGTTCCGCCTGGAGGACTACCCGGTGGCCGCCGAGGACGTCCTGCACACCGGCCGAGCCGCCTTCGACGCCGCCCTCAACACCGTCAACGTCGGCAAGTTCAACCTCTGCACCGCCTCCATCGGCATCTGCGAGCACGCGATGTACGAGGCCGTCACCCACGCCCACAACCGCATCCTGTACGGCCGCCCCGTCACCGCGTTCCCGCACGTGCGGCGCGAGCTGGCCGACGCGTACGTGCGCCTCGTCGGGATGAAGCTGTTCAGCGACCGCGCCGTCGACTACTTCCGCACCGCCGGCCCCGACGACCGCCGCTACCTCCTCTTCAACCCGATGACGAAGATGAAGGTGACCACCGAGGGCGAGAAGGTCATCGACCTGATGTGGGACGTCATCGCCGCCAAGGGCTTCGAGAAGGACAACTACTTCGCGCAGGCCGCCGTCGAGATCCGCAGCCTGCCGAAGCTGGAGGGCACGGTCCACGTCAACCTCGCGCTGATCCTCAAGTTCATGCGCAACCACCTGCTGGAGCCGGCCGACTACCCGGCCGTCCCGACCCGCCTCGACGCGGCCGACGACGACTTCCTGTTCCGGCAGGGCCCCGCCCGCGGCCTCGGCTCCGTCCGCTTCCACGACTGGCGGCCCGCCTTCGACGCGTACGCCGAGCTGCCGAACGTCGCCCGCTTCCGCGAGCAGGCCGACGCACTCTGCGAGTTCGTCGCCACGATCGCCCCCGACGAGCAGCAGAGCCGCGACCTCGACTTCCTGCTCTCCGTGGGCCAGCTGTTCGCGCTCGTCGTCCACGCCCAGCTGATCCTGGAGCAGGCCCGCCTGACCGGGCTGGACGAGTCCGTCCTGGACGAGCTGTTCTCCGTCCTCGTCCGCGACTTCTCCGGCCACGCCGTCGAGCTCCACGGCAAGGACTCGGCGACCGGTGCGCAGCAGGCCTGGGCGCTCGCCGCGGTCCGCCGCCCGGTCGTCGACGAGGAGCGCTCGGCGCGGGTCTGGGAGCGCGTCGAGGCCCTGTCCGGCACGTACGAGATGGCCCCGTAGCCGCCGCTCGCCGACGCGCCCGCCCTGCTACTCGGCGGGCGCGTCCGCCGGCGCGGTGCGGCGGAGCACGCCGATCTTGTCGATGCGGTGCTCCGGATTGCCGAGGGGGTCGCGCCAGAAGTTGCCCGCGGCGTCGTCCTCGGGCGTCGCGCACGTCGAGATGGTGATCATCGCCTGCGTCGGGGCCCTGCCGGGCGCGCCCGGGACGGCCGCGCGCTGCTCGGCGAGCGAGCGCTCGGAGCGGAACGACGTGCTGCGCGTCGCAGTGATCTCGTACGTGTACGTGACGCCGTCCAGCGTCACGTGCACCTCGGCGCCCGGCTTCACGGCCGGCAGGTCGCGCAGCGGCCCCCCGGCGGACAGCCGGTGCGCGGTCACCAGGAAGTTCCCCACCTGACCGGGCCCGACCCCGCCGCCCTCGCCGTACGGGCTGGCGGCCACGCCGCGGTCCTGGATGCGGGTGCCCGGGGCGTCGTCGGTGGTCCCCTCGTACGGGACCACCCGCAGCCCGGATATCCCGACGGACGGGACGGACAGGGCGGAGGCCCGCTTCGGCACGGCGGCCGACACGGACGGCGACGGCGAAGGCGTCCGCGAAGGCGACGGTGCGACCGCGCCGGAGGCGGCGGGGGCGGAAGCCGCCGAGGCCGTGGCGGCCCCGGCCCCGGCGGGGGCCACGGCCGGACGGGCGGCCGCATCCGGGCTGCAGGCGGCGAGCACCGCGGTGACGGCACCCGCCAGCAGGGCGGCTGTCGCACGTGGCACGAAGATCAAGGTCATGGGCTCGTCCGAGGGGGATCCGCCGGGCCGTACGGGGTGGGGGTGGCCCGGTTCGCCCGCAAGGGTGACATAGGGAGCACCCGGAACATAAGCCCCGCCGCCTGTGACCTGGCCCGCCGCCCACGGCCGCCGAGGCCGGCGGGCTGCGGGGGAATCATCGGGTGAGGTGGTCCGCCAGGTGTTCCAGGCGGTTGCTGTCCAGGGCCTCGCGGTGGGAGAGGCTGTTGCGGGAGCGCCACAGGGTTCGCAGGCGATCCGCCTCGGGCTGGCTCAGGCGGGTGTCCCCCTGGAGGTAGGCGCGCCACATGTCTCCCAGCTCCATCCCGGCCAGAGCGGCCGCCGACCCCGGGGCGCCGGTCGTGCCGGGGCGCGGGCCGGGCACGCCGTCGCGGCGGGGGCCGTACCGGGCGGCCAGATCGGGCAGCGGCAGCCGCGAGCGGCTGCGGATGACCTCCGTGAAGGCCTCCCGGGCCTCGTCGAGCAGCGGCAGCAGCGCGGTGTTCTGCGCGAGCCAGATCCGGGTGCGCACGCCGCGCTCCCATTCCCAGTCCCACTCCGGCGTTCCCGCCTCCCCCGTACGCGGGTCCCGGCCGGCTGCCGTGCCCGGCCAGTGCCGCAGGCGGCCGTCCCAGCGGTCGGCCAGGCCGCCGTCCCAGTCCTCGCGCAGGGCGCCGACCGGTGCCGGGAGCGCCGCGCCCGGCGCGGGCCGGCGCGCCGCGGGCACCGTCCGGGCGGCGTCGTCCGCGTCCGCGGCGCCGGGGAGGAGGCCGTCGTCGCACAGGAGGCGGTACAGCTGCGGCGGCAGCGTGTCAGGGCGGCCGTCCCACTCGGCGGCCAGCCGCTCCGCGAGGTCCAGGAACGGGCCGCACACCTCCACGACCGTGGCCTGCGCCACCGCCTCCAGCAACTGGTGCCGGGCGGCCCGCCCCGCGGCGGGCGGCCGGGCCATCGCGACGACGGTCGCCGTGTCCAGCCGCCCGTGGACGCCCCACCACCAGTGGACGGCGACGTCCTCGCGGGCGACCTGCTCCGGCAGCTCCGCCGCGAGCCCGGAGGGCCCGGCCAGGACGAGCAGGCGCGGCCGGCGCTCGGGCGGCAGGCCCGCCGCCTTCACCGCGGCCGCCAGCCGCCGCAGCAGCTCCGGCGCTGCCGCCGGCGCGGGCTCGTACCAGCCCCGGACGACGATCACCCGCGAGGCGGCGGCGGAGCCGTCCGTCAGCCGGTGCAGCAGCCCGTCCACACCCGCCGCCGGGCCGCTGCCGGCCGCGGGCACGGCGGCGTCCAGCTCCTTCAGGATCCGGTCGGCCAGGTCGTGTGCCGTCGGCAGCCCCCGCTCCGAGACCGTCCCGGCCGCGGAGGGAGCGGCCCCCACGTCCGCCGCCGAACCCGCGGATACCCCCGGCTCCCGCCGGACCCGCCCCGCGTGGCCGCGCGCGTCCGACACCTCGCCACCTGCCGCCGATGCGGAGGAGGCGGGGCCCGGCCCCTGCCGGGGCCCGTCCGCCCGACCGGAGGCGAGCGTGACCTCCCGGCCCGCCGCCGGCGCGGAGGCGGCGCCCGGTCCCCCTCCGGTCCGGTCCGCCGGGCCGGATGCCGCCGATTCCCTCCCGCCCGGGGGCGACGCGGTGGCCGCTGCGCCCGGCTCCTTGCGGGGGCGGTCCGCCTGGCCGGGCGGGGACGGGACATCCCGGCCCGCCGCCGGCGCGGAGGCGGCGGCGCCCAGCGGCCTCCCGGTCCGGCCCGCGGGGCCGGGTGCGGCGGCCCCGGGCCCCTTACCGACCCGATCCGCCCGTCGGTCGTGCGCGAGCGGGTTAATCCGGCCCGTCGTCGCCGTGGAGGCGGCGGAGTCCGGCTCCATTCCGGTCCGGTCTGCCGGACTGTGTGCGGCCGCCGTCGCCTTCCTGCCCGGGGGCGACGCGGCCGCGATGGTGCCCGGCTGCTGTGGGGTCCCGTTCGCCGGGCCGTGCGGGTGCGGAACGTCTTGGCCCGTCGCCGGCGTGGGGGCGGCAGCGTCCGGCCTTTGTGCGGTTTGGTCCTGCGGGCCGGGCGTGGCCGTCGCTTTTCCGCCCGGGGGCGACGCGGCCGCGATGGTGCCCGGCTCTTTCGGAGTCCCGTTCGCCGGGCCGTGCGGGTGCGGGGCCTCCCGGCCCCACGCCGGCGCGGATGCGGCTGCGCCCGGTCCGTTCGCGGCCCGGTCCGCCCGACCGAGTGCGGTCGCGGCCCCCCGTGACGCGGCAGCGGGCGGCACCGGCTCGCCGGCCCGGGGGCGGACGCCGAAGGCGGACAGGCCGTCGTCGTAGTCCAGGACGGGTGCCGTGTCCGTCCACGGGCCGGCCGGCGGCATGGGCAGCTCCGCCGCGGGCGGGTCGGCCGCGTCCTGCGGGCGCGGAGCGGGCAGGAGGACGAAGTCGCCGAGCTCGTGCAGGAGCTCGTCCAGCACCGCTCCCGCATCGGCGCCGCCCGCCGGCGTCCGCGGCAGCAGGCACAGGCAGCTGCGGCCCGCCCGCAGGTCCCCCAGCACCCGGCCCGTCCACAGCCGCACCCCCGGCAGGGAGGCGGCGGCGATCGCGGAGGAGCCACGGCTCACGACGCGTCCGCCACGGCCTGCAGGGCGCGGAAGGTGATCCGGTCCAGCGAGCAGCCGTCCGGCCCGTCGTCCACGACGCCGGTGTCCGACAGCCGGCGCACCAGTGCGTCCACCTGCCCGAGCGTCAGGCCCGTCACCGAGGCGATGTCGGCGTACGTGCAGCCTTCGCCCGGCTCCACGTACGCCGCCCACTCGGCCAGCACCGCCACCACCCCGTCGTCCAAACCGACGCGCGCCAGGTGGCTGCGCGCGAAGCCCGCCTGCCCGGTGAAGCCGCGGGCGTCCTCCAGCGCCGCCTCCAGCGTCGAGCCCTCCCGGGCGATGCGGTGCACCGTCCGCTCCAGCAGGTTCGGCCAGCCGCCGGTGAGCTCGATGACGCGGCGCCGCTTGTCCGGGGTGTCGAAGGGGCATTCGGGCCAGGCCCGCAGGCTGTCCGCGTTCCACCGCTCCGGGTGGACCACCGCGGCGACGAACTTGTTCTGCCGGACGGGCACGTCCGGGTCCACCAGCAGCACCGCCGCCCGGTGCGGCAGCCCCTTCCCCGGGGTGGTGTGCGCGTGCAGCGCCTCCGCGCACGCGGCCGCCTCCGCGGCCGGCCGGCCACGCAGGTCGACGAGGAACACGCTCGGGCTGCCGGCCCCGCCGTCCTGCGCGATGGCATCGGCCAGCGTGTCCGGGCCGGCCTTGCGGACGGCCAGCTCGCGCGCGTTCGCGTACGACTTCACGGCCGCCTCGACCAGCGCCGGGCCGTGCGCCTCCGTCAGGCAGACCGCCGCCACGCCCGGCGCCGTGACCAGGCTCAGCTGGTGCTCCGTCAGCGGGCTGTAGCGGGCGATGCCCGCCCGGTCGTGGCCGACGAACCGCCGCGAGAACCGCGGGTTGTAGTCGTACGGAAGGTCGAACTCGGTCTGCCGCAGCTCCAGTTCCAGGTCCTCGCGGGTGCCGAGCATGTTCACCACGTTCGGGCTGCGGACCGCGTACAGCCGGGGGTCGGCCAGCTGGATCAGCAGGCCGAGGCCCACCATCTCGTCCAGGTAGATCCGCACGTCGCTCGCCGTCAGCGAGCCGAACCCCACCTTCCAGTGCCTCTTCGCCGCGCTCAGCAGCTCGTCGGCGTCGTACCCGCCCTGGAAGCCGTCCTCCTGGCTGCGCAGGGCGATGACCAGCGCCAGGACCCGGTAGCGGTCCTCCAGGTTGATGGTGATCCGCAGGCGCTCGGCGATGTGCCGGTGCACCTGCGCCGACCCGGTCACGGCGCGCACGTCCTCGTCGGTGACGGTGATCGGCCACTGCGCCGACGCGAGGGACTTGCCGCGCAGGGCGGCGACCAGGCGCTCGCAGAAGATCTGCACCAGGCACGCCTGGTAGTTCGTCGCCGCGAGGACCCGCCACACCAGCTCGGGCCGCTCGAACCGGTACCCGAACGCGGCCATCGGCTCCACCACCAGCCGCTGCGCCTCGGTCGGCTTCAGCGTGCTGATCAGCACGTCCGGGCCGCCGTGCGTGAGCGGCACGTTCGACAGGTGCCGGAACCGCTGCACCTGGTGCAGACCCGCGAACACGATCTTGAACCGCCGGTCGGTGCGGTCCATCAGCCCCTTCAGCCGCAGCACGTTCGCGAACGTCGCCTCCCCGCCCCGCCCGCGGACCGCCTTCGAGTCGGCGGTCAGGAACGCGTCGGCCTCGTCCGCGAGGACCAGCACCCGGCGGTCCGCGTTCTCCTCCAGCCACCGCTCCACCCGGGCCAGCACCGCGTCCGGCGCCAGGTGGGCGGCCCTGTCGGCGCGCAGCACGCCGACCCGCTTGAGCTCCTCCTCCAGGACCGGCCAGATCCGCTCGGCCGGCTCCGCCTCCCCGACACCGCGCGCCTTGAGGTCGACGTAGATCGCCTTGCGGTCCGGAGTCCCCGGGAACGACGCCTGCACCTTCCGCAGCAGCGCCGACTTCCCCAACTGCCGTCCCCCGTAAAGGAAGAGCGCCCCGAACCGGTCGGTGACCGTCGCGATCTCCTCCTGCCGGCCGTAGAACACCTCCGGCGGGACGAGCCCGGCCACGAACGGCGTGTACGGGTTGTACGCGGTCCACGGCAGCGTCACCCGCTGCGCCGCCCGGAACGAGCGCGGCGAGCGGGCCGCGATCCAGCCGAAGACGGCCGGGTCGATGACCAGCGCCTGCTGCGAGGCGGCCGTCCGGGCCCGCGCCGCCATCTCGCGGCGCCCCGCGAGCCCCAGCGGGTACAGGTAGATGATCAGGCAGGCGCCGGAGTCGGAGCTGTCGAGCAGTTCGAGCGGGCTGCGGCCGCGCTGCTCGTCGGAGACGACCAGGATCGTGTACGAGGACGCCGCCGACCCGAGCGCGGCCACGTAGCCCGGCACGGTCTCGCTGGCGTGCGCCCGCGCGGTCAGCCGGAGCACCCCGCGCACCTCGTGCTGGTGGTCGCGGACCGGCGTCGCCTGGCACTCCAGGCCGATGACCCGCAGCACGGACGGCACGTGCCGCTGCCACTCCGAGCCGCGGGTGGCGGGCCGGCACAGCGCGTCCCAGGACTCCAGGCCGCTGCGCGCGCCCTCGGTCAGCGGCTGCCCGGCCAGGTAGAACTCCGCCCACGGGCGGGCCGAGTAGCCCTGCGAGCCGGACGCCTTGCGGACCCCGGCCAGTTCGATGCCGGCGGTGAACCGCTCCAGCTCGGCGCCCGAGTCGGTGGCGCTCCAGTCGGGGAGCGGCTTGCCCTCGCGCAGCAGCGAGAGGCACTCCTCCGCGGTCACCGTGTCCCGGTTGTCGAGCAGCGAGGTGACCCGTTGCATGTCCTCCGCGGACGGGTCGAGCAGCGCCAGCGCTTCGCGGAGCCGCCGCACGTACTCGTCGACCTGCGTGCGGATCTCGGACTCCAGGGTCCGGATGCCGGCCGCGGCCTGCCCGAACGCCCCCTCGGGGGACGGGGCCCCCAGCCGCTCCAGGCGTCCGACGAGCTCCCGCTCGACCTGCAGGTTGAGCTGCTGCGTGCGCAGCTCCGCGAGCAGGGTCCCGGCCGCGCCGTGCGCCTTGCGGTGGGCGGCGCTCCAGCGCGACCACTCGGTGTCGCGCCGCTGCCGCCAGTCGCCGGGCACGGCGTCGAGCCCGGCGGGGATCGCCGGTACGAGGTCCCGTTCGAGGGCGGCGACGAGCGCGTCCGCAAGGTGCAGGTCGCCGCGCTCGCAGTACCGGGCGAGGACGGTACGGGCGTCCGCCGGCTCCAGCAGGGCGAGGACGGCCTCCCGGAACCCGGCTTCCGCGGGCAGCGGGGTGCCGTCGGCGGCGCGGGGCAGGTCGGGCGCGGCCAGCAGCGCCTGTGCGCCGGGCGGGCCGGACGCCCGGTCGCCGTCGGGGTCGCGTACGGGCACGGCGCCCGCGGGGGAGCGGTCGTCGCCGAGCAGCCAGCTGCGCAGGCGCAGTACGGCGGCGCCCTCGACGCCGGGCGGGGCGTCCGCCTCCCGTACCTGGTCCAGGGCGTGGCGCAGGGCGGTGACGGAGTCCGACCGCTCGTCCACCGCCGGGGCGGCGAGCGCCCTGGCACGGGAGAGCAGGTCGGAGACCTGCTCGATGGTGCGCAGCAGGGCCCGCTTCGCGGCGGCCTCGATCGGCTCCTTGGCCTGCTTGGGGGTGCGGATCGCGGCGTCCGCCTCCTCGATCATCCGCTCCGCGGAGCCGCGCTTGCGGAACAGCTCCCAGATCGCGTCGAGTTCGGCCGGATCGGAGGTGCCCTCCGCCCAGATGCTGATCGCGGCGAGGGCCCGGCCCAGCGGCTGCTCGGAGCCGATCAGCCGGGACCGCACCTGGGTGGCCCGCGGGTAGCCGATGCGCTGGCGGGGCAGCGCATCGAGGAGTTCGGCCGCCTCGGCGGCGAGCCGGGCCCGGCTGAGCGCGGGCTCGGAGTCGCCGGCCAGGCGGGTCGCGCCGAGGTCGAGGCGCTGGTAGCGGCGGACGGCGTCGACGGTCCGTTCCAGCAGCTTGCCCCAGTTTCCGGGCAGGGCGGAGGTGAGCTCCGTCTGGATGAGCAGGTCGTTGGGCCAGCCGGCGAGGAGCCCGGCCCGCAGCGAGGCGGCCGCCGCCAGGACGAGGGCGGGCCGGTCGGCGTCGAGGGCCTCCAGGTCCGGGTCGAAGCCGGTCATCACGGCGACGGCCTCCTCCTCGTCGCCGCAGGCGAACGCGGCCGCGGCGAAGGCGAGGCAGTCGCCGCGGTGCGCGGGCTCCGCGGAGCCGACGGTCAGCCAGTAGGCCTCCGCGAAGCGGCCCTCGCGGACGAGCCGCGCGACGGGCGAGTCACCGCCGTCGGACGCCTCCCAGGAACCGGGGCGCGGCGCGGCCTCGGCGGCCGCGGGGGCGGAGTCGTCGACTCCGCCCGACGGCCGGCCGCTCCCGTCCGCGACGGCGTCGGGTGCGGCGGCGGGCCGCGGCACGCCGCCCCCCTTCGGCGACCCGCCACCGGTGGCGGCGTCCCGCGCCACCCGCGCCCGGGGCACGCTGCTGCTGGTGCCGCTGCCGGTGTCGGACAGGGCGGGGGAGGCGGCGGGTTCAGCGCCGGCACCGGTGTCCGGCCCGGCGGCCGCGCCGCCGCCGGTACCGCGGGACCCGGCCGCGGCACGGTCCGAGGGCGCGGACCCGGCGGAGCCTGCACGACCTGCACCTTGCGCGGGCACCCGCGCGCCGGCGGGCTCGGCGTCCGCACGGCCGGACAGGTCCGGGGCGTGGTCTGCGGATGCGGATCCGGTGGCGGTGGGCCCGGCACCGGTGGGGTGCGAGCCGGTCGGGAAGGAGCCCGCGGCTGCGGAACCGGTGGCGGCTTCCGTGCCGGCGCCGTGCGCGGGAACCCGCACGGCGGCGGGCCCGGCTCCCGGGCGCGGGGACCCGCCCGAGGCGTGCTCTGCCGGCGTGGAGTGGGCGGCGGCTTCGGCGCCGGCGGGCTGCGCGTGCGTCGCGTCTGCCGGGGCGGCGGCATCCGCGGCGGTGGGCTGGCCCGCCGTGCTGTCGGAGCCCACCGGGATGCGGTCCGGCGGTGCCGACCGGGCCCCGGATTCGGTAGCGGCGCCCTGCACGCGTGGCGGGGTGGCGGCGTCCGCGGTGGTGGGCAGTCCTCCCGCGGTCTGGTATTCCGGCGGGGCCGGGTCCGCGGGCGCCGACCCGGGCACCGCTTCGGCGGGGTTCGCCTCCCGGACGGAGGCGGGTTCCGTGTCCCTGCCGGCGGTGCCGGGGGCGCCGGACGGGGAGTGGTTCACGGGTACGGGCGCGGCGGGACAGCCGTTGCCGGCGCCCTGCGCGAGCGTCGTGCCCGTCGGGGCTTCGGCCGGCCCTGCGCCCGCACTGTCCGCGCGACGGGAGCCGGTCGGGACGTCGTCGGCGGGTCCGGCGGCGACCTCGTCGCCGCCGCCGGTCGCGCGCGCCGGGGCGGTGGGCTCGGCGTCCATGCCGCCCACGGGCCGGGAGCCGGCCCCCGTGGGGTCCGAGGACGCGGATTCGGCGGTGGCTCCGCTGACGGCGACTGGCGTGCGCACCGGGTCAGTCGGGGCGCCGGTGGGCGTGCCCTGGCTGTCCTGGTGCGGAGAGCCGGTCCGGATGTGGTTCACGAGTGCGGCGGTGGCGTCGTCGTCGCCGTCGTTCGTGTGCGTGGGGGCGGCGTGCTCGGCGCCCGTACGGCCGGAGGCGGAGCGGACGTTGTCCGCGGGTGCCGATCCGCTGTCGGCGTGCTGCGCGCGGCTCGGGCCCGCGGGGGCGCCGACGGCGCCCGTGCGGCGCGAGGGGATTGCGGTGTGGTCCGCGCGTCCGGCAGCGGATTCCTTCTCGTCGTCGTTCGCGTGCGCGGGGGTCGCGGGCTCGGCGCCCGTGCAGCCCGTACGGTCGGCACCTGTCCGGGCCTCGTCCGCGGGCGTGCGTGCCGGGCCTTCACGGTCGGCGTGCTGCGTGGGGTCCGCCTGGGCGGTGGCGGTTCCGGCGGCGGCCGCTTGGCCGGTGGCGTGGGCGCCTGCAGCCTCGGGTGGCGCCGCGGCTTCGCTCCCGGCAGCGGACGCGTCCGCGGGGGTGGCGGGGTGGAGCAGGCGTTCCAGGTCGGCGATCTGCTCGTCCAGCAGGGCCAGGGACTCTTCGAGGGGGCCGCGGTGCGGGGCGTCCGCGGCGGTGCCCTCCAGTAGGGTCCGCAGGCCCGCGCGGGTCTGCCGCAGACCCTGCAACTCCTGCTCCCGCTGCACGGCCGCATGCGCCTCGGCCGCCAACTCGGCCACCAAGGCGTCCAGTTCGGCGAAGCCCGCCTCCGGGCCCCACGTGCGGCCCGCCGCCGCGAGCCGCGCCGCGAGGCGGGACCGCTCGGCCTCGCGGGCCGCGGACTCCCCGGCGAGCGGGGCCGGTGCCGGCCGGCCCGCCCGTACCGCGCCGGCCGCCGCCTCGAACGCGTCGGCCAGGGCCGCAGACCGCTCCCGCAGCGACCGCCCGGCCGCCGCGATCTCCTCGATCTCCCCTGCGTCGAGGCGCCCGTTCACGGCTTCACCCCGCCCGCGGTGCGCAGCCGCGCACCCTGCCTCGGAGGGGGTGTGATCAGGCCATCCGGTAACACCACTCGACGCCTTCCGCGGGCAGCGCTCTGCGCTGACCAGGCGCCCGGCCGGTCGCTTTCGGTGTGCATGCACGGATCCTGCCAGAGGCATGGTCCGGCGGAAGCGGATTCCCCGGATTCGCCCGGGACTTCGCGTCAGCAGTACACGGCGGAGGCGGTGTCGTTCTCCCAGGGCAGGACGTTGACGCGGTAGCCGTCGTGCATGACGTGGGTGTCGCCGTTCCCGTACGAGTCGGACGTCCAGTGGCACACCACCCCGCTGTCGTTCGACCAGGACGACATCAGGTCGTTGAACCCGAAGTCGCCGAGCCAGGGGGCGGCGTCCCCGGCGCGCAGGGCGATGCCGCCGCCCGTGAACTCGTGGTCGCGGTACAGGCAGAGGCTGTTCTGCGGGCAGTTCGAGCCGTCGAAGGTGGTCACGTGGGCGGCGGCGGGTGCCGCGGGCCCGGCCGGGGCGGCCGTGGCGGGGGCGGAGGGCAGCAGGGCGACGAGGGCGGTCGCAGCGAACAGGGCGGCACGACGCAGCATCAAGTGCTCCAAGGGAGTGGGGGATCGAGGGGTGCCCGGGCCTTCGCCGGAGCGGCGCGCGCGGGCAAGATCAACGTACCGCCGGGATCGCGCTGCGTTGCCGGTGGATACGCTGCGTCACTCGAACGTGGGTGGCGCACACGTGCGCACCCCTGCGCACACCACGGCGCACCCCCGGCGCACCGCCGGGCGCGGCGACCACCCCGCGGGCCTGTCGGTGCCGGCTGGCAGGATCGCCGCATGAGCCTGCCGATCCCGCTGCCGTCCGATCCGAGCACGTCACAGGTCTATCCGGACTGGGTACGGGCGCACGACCCCGGCGCAGAGCCCGCCGCCCGCGCCCTCTTCGACGCCCTGTGCGCGGGCGCCCGGGCGGCGCACGCGAAGCCCGGAGCCTTCCTCGACACGATGCAGCGGCAGGCCCGCCGACTGCCCCCGTCCCATCTGCCCTGGTTCTGGGAGGCGGTGGCGCACCGGCTGATCCCCGTCCACCCCCGCAGCGCCGCCCGCGCCCACACCCTCGCCCGCAAGGCGGAGCACGCGCACCGGCTGCCCGCGGATCCGGACCGGCACCGCGCCAACGTGCTGCTCCACGCCCGCCACGGCGCCCTGGCCGCCGCCGACCTGAGCGGGCACCAGCCGTGGCTGGCCGGCGTCCTGGAGCCCGCCGCCGCGCACGAGGAGTACGTACGGGTCCTCACCGCCTGGCCCGCGGCGTCCGCGGACCTGCCGGCCGACCTGGCCACCCGCGTGCGCGCGTCCGCGCGCGCCGCCGGGCTGGGCACCGCCGAGGACGCCCGCATCCTCGGCCCGCTCGTCGCCGCCGCGCGCGGCCGGGCCGTCCCCGACAGGCTGCTCCTCGCCCTCGCCAAGCTCCTCGCCGCGCACCCGCCCGCCGAGGAGCTGTACATCCCCCTCCTCGACCTGTTCCCCGAGTCCCGCGCGGACGCCGCCCCCTGGCTGCGCCTCCTGCGGGACTCCGGCGCCGCCGCGGCCGCGGCCGCCGGCCGGGCCGTGCCCGAGGGCGGGCTCGGCGACTGGCTGCGCCGGTACGCCCGCGCCTACCGCCGCCGCAAGGAGGCCGGCGGTGTGGTGCGCCAGCCGGCCGCCACCGAAATCCTGCAGCTCGTACCCCTGTTCGCGCCCCGGCTGAAGGCCGCCGGCACGCCGGTGCGGCTCCACGAGGACCGCTACGGGTACCCGGGCCTCGACGCCGACCTGCTCGACGCCTGCCTCGCCGCGGGCATCCCCGTCGAGGATCCGGGCCCCGCCGTCCGCCTGGACTTCTGGGGCGAACGCTCGCGCCGCGACCTCACCGCGCTCGCCGCCGACCCCGTCTTCGGCCCGCGGCTGGAGGGAACCGTGCACGCCGGGCTGCGCGGCGCCGGCACGGCCATCACCCGGCTCCCGGAGAACCCGGGGATCGCCGCCGAGGTGCGCCACCGCGTCGAGAGCCTCCTCGACGCCCTGCGCGGCGGCGGGCTCGCCGCCGCCGACGAGGCCGTGAACGAACTGCGGGAGCTCCTCGACCGCCCGACCGCCACCGCCCTCGACGGCGTCGAGGAAGCCCTGGCCGGCATCGACCTGACGGGCCCGCTGGCCCGCGCCCTGCACGCCGGACTGCCCGAGGAGCTCGGCTGGCCCGCCCTCGACGCCGCGCTCGCCGGCTTCCCGCCCGGCGAATCCGTCCAGGCGACCAGCACCTGGCCCGTGCTGACCGTGTACGGTGCCACCCGCGCCACCGCCGTCGACCACGAGGGCGAGCGCGCCTCCTGCACCTTCCGCGTCCCCGGGGACGCCGTCTCCCACTCCGTGCACTACGCCGGCGGCGACTTCCTCGTCGCCTGGAGCACCGACGAGCGCGCCACCTGGGGCAGCCGGGCCTTCTGGGCCTCCCGCCCCGAGGACGTCTTCACCCCGCGGGACCAGCACGGGCTGACCCCGTACGGCGGCTTCATCCACGGCGGGCTCGGCTACCACTTCGAAACCGCCGACGGCGCCGGCCGCCACGACGGCGAGCGCGTCCTGCGCCCCGGCAGCCGCGAGGGCATCGGCGGCCACGACCTGATGGCCGGCGACGGGCAGCGGATGTGGAGCGCGTCCGTGTTCCACGCGCACGACCGACGCGCCCCCGTCGATCCGCACACCGGCGAGCGCATCGGCGACGGCCCCTCCCCGCGGATCGGCGGCGCAGCGGAAGCACCCGACGGCTGGCGCGACTCCGAGGACCTCCGGACCCTGGCCCCGCTCCCCGAGGGGGCACCGTCCTCCCCGCTCGGCAGGGACGGGCGGCTCGTCGGCTGCCGCGTCCTGCACCGCGTCCCGTGGAGCGGCCACTCGCCCCGAGAGTTCCGCCTGGAGGCCGCCGACGGCCGCCGGGCCGACTACCGCACCCGCACCTGGGGCCGCCGCCCGTGGGGAATCCTCGCCCTGCCCGCAGGCGGCGAGGACGCCGTCCTGGTCGACGAGACCGCCGTGCGCTGCCATTCCGCCGCCGACAACTCCCTGCTGTGGCAGGTTCGCGGCTTCCCCGGCGCCCCCGGCTCCGACTCCCGGGCCGCCAGGACCGCGCCCACCCTCGGCGAAGAGGCGGGACCCGTCCCGCCGCCCGCGTTCTGGCACTTCCTCGCCCCGTGCGACGAAGCCGCCTCCAAGGCCCTGCGGACCGTCGGCGCCACCGCCGTGCGCGCCCTCCTCGACGCAGCCCTGCGCGGCGACCCGCGCCCCGCCCTGCCCGGGATCGCCGAGCCCCGCATCGCCGACGGCGTCGCCCGCGCGGCCAGGCTCGCCGCCGACGTTCTGCGCCGCCGCCGGGACCTCTCCCGCCGCGTCGCCCTCCTGCGGTCCGGGCCCGTCGCAGACCTGCCCTTTCCGGTCCCCGACACCGTACTCGCGCCCGCCCTGCGCGGCCTCCTGCCCGAGGTCCGCGGGTACGGGGCGCCCGTACCGGCCGCCCACCCCGCGCTGCTTACCGCGGTCGCCGCAGACGGCCGCCACCTGCGCGGGGAGATCGACGACGAGACCCGGCGCCTCGCCCCGCCCGCACAGCCCGCGGAATGGGCCGTGCTCGTCGGCGGCATCGGCGCCGCGGCCTGGCGGGCCGCCGTCACACACACAGACCCAGAGGAGCGCGCCGCGCTCGCCGCGCTCCTGGAGGTGTGGAGCCGGCAGCCGTTCGCCGAGCCGGGAAGCGCCTGGCGCACCGGCCGCGCCCCCGAGGAGGCCGTGGAGGCCTGCCGGGCGGCGGGCGGGATCCTCGCCTCCGGTGCGCCCCGCCGCGGGCTCGTCCGCTTCCTCCAGCCCGCCGCCGACCCGGCCCCGGACGGCGCCGAGGAGACCCGCACCGCCGAGGCCGCCGACGACGCACGCCGGCTGCCGAGGCTCCTCGCGCTCCTCGCCGAGAAGGGGCCGCTGGCCGTGCCCGCGGACGCCGTCGAGGCGTTCTGCCGGCGCACCGGCGCCCGCCGGAGCATCGGCCTGCTCGTGCTGGCCGGGCTGCCCGCCCGCGAGCGGTACGACGACCACCGTGCCCTGCTCCGCAAGAAGCCCTACCGGCTGACCCTTCCGCTGGTCCGGGAGTACGACGACCTCGTCCACCGGCTCGGCGAGGACGGCCGGCGCGCCCTCCTCGCGGCGGGCGTCCCGGACGACCCGGCCGAGCTGTGGGAGCCCGGCGGCATGACCGCGGCCGCCGGGCGGATGGCCGAGGTGTGGGCCGCGCTGCTCGGCGCCACGGAGTACGTGGACGAGGAGCTGGCCGAGGCGCTGGAGGCGGAGGCCGGTCTCGGCGGCGGCTGGGCGCGCGCCCTTCCGGCCGGCCGGGCCTCCGGCGCCTTCGGCGAGCACGGCTTCGTCCTCGCCGTCCACCCCTCGGGGCGCGTCCGGGTCCACCTGGTGCGTGAGGACGGCACGCCGGGCGACTGGGTGTCCGGCACTGCGGCCGCCCACACCGCCGCCGCAACCGCCATCGTGTGGGCGCTGACCGAGCGGCCCGTCGGCGACCCCGCCGCCGCGGGCGCCCTGCGCCTGTACGGCAGGGTCCGGGCGGTCCTCGACGACCCCGGCACGCTCGTGCCCGTCCTCTACCCGCCGGCTCCGGCACTCGCCGGTGCGCCCGGCTTCGCCCCGTACGAGGGCCCTCTGCTGCCCTGCCCGCAGCCGCTGGACGAGGGCGTGGAGGAGCCGCAGGTGCTCGACGACGGGCTGTTCGTCGTCGAGACGGGGGCCGGCACGGTGTTCGTGCGCACGGCGGCGCTCGCCGACCCGGAGCGCGTCGAGCGGGCGGCCCGGCTCTGCACGGAGCTGCGCCTGGACCACCTGCGCGGCCGCCTCCTGGAGATGCGGGACGAGCTCGACGGCCTCGCCCGCATCGCCGCCCGCGCCGCCGCCGGCCCGGTCCCGGCCGGGGGCTGCGAGAACGACCCGGCGCTCAGCGCACCGGACCTGGTCGCGGAGGTCGCCCGCACCCTCGGCACCGGGGCGGACGCGGCCGCGCTGTACCTCCAGCTGCTGGCCCTGGCCCGGCCCACCGATGCGGGCGTCCGCCGCTGGAACGGCTGGACGGCCGCCCGGCACAAGGCGGCCCGGGCCGAGCTCGTGGCCGCCGGCGCGGTCGTCGCCGGCTCCCGGGCGCGCGCCGGGCGCTCCGTCTTCGTCCCGGGGGAGTGGACCGACCTCAAGGCGCCCCACCTGCCGCTGGAGACGGCGAAGACGGGACCGCACCTGGCGCGCGTGTACGGCAAGGACGTCCACAGCCCGTACCTGCGGCTGCTGGCGCCGCTGCCGCCGCACGAGCTGTTCGCCCAGGCCTGGGAGGCGTCCCGTACGGCGTCGTGAGGGGCAGCACCTTGCCTCACCTATCGAAAATCGATAGATTCCCATCGTGAGTCGATCGAAGGAGTGGTGATGGGAAGACTGATGGTGCTCGCGCTGCGCTGCGTCCTGGCGATGCTGCTGGCGGGCTGCCTGTTCGTACAGGGCGTGATGGTGCCCCTGCTGGCCGCCGACATGGACGGCGGCGGGGGCGACCTCTCCCACCTGCGCGTCCCGTGCATCGTGATCACGGTCCTGGGCGTCGCGGCGGTCGAGGTCGTGCTGGTCTGCGTGTGGCGGCTGCTGACGATGGTCCGCCGCGGCACGGTCTTCTCCCATGCGGCGTTCCGGTACGTGGACGTGATCATCGGCGCGGTCGTCGCGGCCGCCGTCCTCGTGTTCACCCTCGCCGTCCTCTTCGCGCCCGGAGAGGCCGTGCCGCCGGGCGTCGTGCTGCTCATCTGCGGGGTGTCCCTCGCCGCCCTCGGCGTCGCCCTGACGGTGCTCGTCCTGCGGACGCTGCTCCGCCAGGCCGTGGCGCGCGACGTCGAGGCGGCGCGCATGCAGGCCGAACTGGACGAGGTGATCTGATGCCCATCAGCGTCGACATCGACGTCATGCTGGCCAGACGGAAGATGTCCGTCGGCGAACTCGCCGAGCGCGTGGGCATCACCCCCGCCAACCTGGCGGTGCTCAAGAACGGGCGCGCCAAGGCCGTCCGGTTCGCGACGCTCGCCGCGCTCTGCGAGGCCCTCGACTGCCAGCCCGGTGACCTGCTGCGCTGGGAGCCCGGCGGCGACGGCCCCGCGGAGGGCTGACGCCGGCCTCCGGTCGCGGCCGGGCGGCCGACCCCGACAATGGGTACGGTGCACCTTCCGGTGGGCCGCGGGCCGCACCCCGGCGGCCGGATCCGGCCCTGCGGTGTCGACAGGCAGACCGCCCCTCCGTAGAGTCACGGACCTGTCACCCAGCGCCACCGCCGGGCTGGGGCCTACCGAGAGGAACCGCCATGAACCGCCGGACCGCCTCCCTCCTCACCGCCGCCGCCCTGGCCGCCGCAGTGCTCGGCGCCGGGGCACCCTCCGCGAGCGCCGCGCCCGGCGGGTGCACGTACACCTCGGCGAGCCACCGGCCGGTCCTGAAGAAGGGCAGTACGGGGGCGTCCGTGAAACAGGCGCAGTGCCTCTCCAACATCTGGGGCGGAGTGCCGAAACTGACCGTCGACGGCATCTTCGGCAACAAGACCCTCGACAAGATCAAGTGGATCCAGGGCTGCCACGGCCTCCCGCGGGACGGCGTCATCGGCGCCAAGACCTGGGCCGTCCTCTACGACCCGGTCCCCGACTGCTACGACCCCTACCCGCGCTGACCCGGTCCGCGCCGGTCCGCGGGGCGCGCGGGAGATCGGGTGAACGGAGCGGCATCCCCCGATTGGCCCGCGGGACGGCGTGGAACCCGTTCCGTATGACCGAGAGCACCAGCCCCCACATCTCCGCCCCGCGCATCGTCGTGCTCGGGGTGCAGCCGGGCGACCCGCCGTTCCGCATCGTCGAGGTCGACGGCGAGGTGGTCGGCACGGCCACCTCCATGACCGACGTCCTCCTGACCGCCGCGTCCGCCGGCCTGACCATCCACGACCTGGACGACCCGGAAGCGGTCCGCTGGGTGGGCGGCGGAAAGTACACCTGGACGCTCCACTAGCCACCGCCCGGCCCGGCCCCCGGGCCGTGCCGTGCAGGGCCCGGGGGTGGGCGGTCAGCCCGCCGGGGCCGCCCCGCGGGGCGGCGGCTCCGTGCGCTGCCGGTCGCCGATCAGGGCGGCGGCCTCCTGTCGCAGGCTCTCGCGCCGGTGCGGGACGGCGGCCCTGCGGGCCTCGTCCTGCAGCGCGAGACCGGCGCGCAGCAGGGTCGGGCCGGGAACCGGCACCCGCTGACCGGGCCGCTCCGTGTACGGGCGCAGTTCCAGGGCCGCTTCCCGCGCCTCCGCCGAGGCCCCGCGCCGCAGCGACAGGAAGGCCCGGCTCAGCCAGTTCGCTTCGATCTTCACCATGCGGTCGGTCCTACCGGGCCGTGCGGCGCGGCGCCCGCCCCACACCGGGGATTCGTCACGTCTTCGCCCGTTCGTGTGACAGCGCCGCCCCTGCCCGCGCGGCGCGTCCGCCGGCGCGGACGCGAGAGGATGACCGGCGGCGGCCGACCCGGTGCGCCTGCGTGAACGCCCGGCCCGCCGCGGGGATGGTTGCGGCCATGCGCCCCTGCCGCCCCCGCCCCGCGCCGTGACGGACGCCCGCCCGGCCGGCGCCCCCGACCCCGAGTCCGCCTCCACGTCCGCCTCCGCCCCCGGCGGCGGGTGGCGGCCGTGCCTGCTCGCCGGAGCAGTGTTCGCCGTCTGCATGGCCGGCACCACCCTGCCCACCCCGCTCTACGGCCTCTACCAGGAGGAGTTCGGCTTCGACGAGCTGATCACCACGGTCGTGTTCGCCGTGTACGCCGTCGGCGTCATCGGCGTGCTCCTCCTCGCCGGCAACGCCTCGGACACCGTCGGCAGGAAGCCCGTCCTGCTCACCGGCCTCGCGCTCGCCGCCGCCAGCGCCGCCTGCTTCCTCTGCGCCACCGCGATGCCCTGGCTGTACGCGGGCCGCCTCCTGTCCGGGCTGTCCGCCGGCCTGTTCACCGGCGCCGCCACCGCGTACGTCCTGGAACTGGCCCCGCCGGGCGGCTCCTCCCGCGCCACTTTCGTCGCGACGGCCGCCAACATGGGCGGCCTCGGCTGCGGCCCGCTGCTCGCCGGCCTGCTCTCCGAGTACGGCCCCTGGCCGCTGCACCTGCCGTTCGCGGTGCACCTGGTCCTGGTCGCCGCGTCCGCGGGCGTGCTGTGGGCCCTGCCGGAGACCGTACGGGAGCGCAGGCCGCTGTCGGCGGTGCGGCCGCAGCGGCCCGGCGTGCCGGGGCAGGTCAGGACGGTGTTCGCGCCCGCCGCGACCGCCGCCTTCGTCGGCTTCGCCCTGTTCGGGGTGTTCACGTCCGTCAGCCCCGCCTTCATGGCCCAGTCCCTCGGCGTCCACGACCGGGCCGTCAGCGGCCTCGTCGTAGCCCTCGCGTTCTTCGCCTCCACCGCAGGGCAGTTGGCCGCCGGCCGGCTCGGCGTCCGGCGCTCCCTGCCACTCGGCTGCGCCACCCTCCTCGCCGGGCTGGCCCTGCTCGCCGCCGCCCTGTGGCAGGACCTCCTCGCCCTGGTCGTGCTGAGCGCGCTCGTCGGCGGGGCCGGGCAGGGCCTGTCGTTCCGGGGGGCGCTGTCGGCGGTGGCCGGGGCCTCCCCGCCCGACCGGCGCGCGGCCGTCATCTCCTCGCTGTTCGTGGTGGCGTACGCCGGCATCTCCGTCCCCGTCGTCGGCGTCGGCGTCATGGCCGGGCCGCTCGGACTGGAGAACGCGGGGCTGGTGTTCCTCGCCTGCATGGGCGCCCTGGTCGCGGCCGCCGCCGCCTACCTGCTGCGCAGGCCCGTCCGGACGGGGTGAGCGCACCGCCCGAAGCGGGCGCAGGGGGACGGTGGTTCGGGTCCGCCGGCCGGTTCGTACACTCGGTCGTCCGAACCCAGGGGAGACCATGCACACCCGTAGCCTCGCCGGCCTCTGCGCCGCGCTCACCGCCCTCTTCGTCCTCACGGCGTGCACCGCCGCACCCGACGACGACCGGCCCGCCGCGTCTGGGGCCGCCTCCGCCGCGGCGCCCGCCTCCCCGGGGCCGCGTGCCGTGCAGGAACCCCTGCCGCAGGACCAGAACCTGCTCGCCTGGACCGGCGACCCGAACGACGCCGGCCACGTCACGGCCCAGACCACGGGCGGCGTCGGCGGCCGCGTCACCCTCGTCCGGCTCGTCCTCCACGAGCGGATCACCTGGTCCAACATCTGGCTCGGGCTCGCCGGGATCGACCCGCAGGCCGCACTCACCGACTGCTACCTCGGCGTGTACGACGCCTCCGGCACCCTGCGCGCCGCCACCGCGGACATCTCGCCGCAGCTGATGACGGACCCGATCGCCAAGCCGCTGCCGCTCGCGAAGCCGTTCACCGCCGAGCCCGGCACCTACTTCATCGCCCTGCTCCTCAACGGCACCTGGGCCACCAACGGCCTCACCCTCAAGGCCACCGGCGCCGGCATCTCCGTCAACGCCGGACTCACGCCGCCGAATCTGCGCTACAGCACGATCCTGACCGGCCAGACCTCGCTGCCCGCCAAGGTGGACCTGTCGCAGCAGTCCACGAGCACCATCAACACCGGCTGGGGCAGCCAGTGGTACGCCGTCTCCTGACAGCCGCGGCGTGACCCTCCGACGGGATGCCGTGAGGGTGTACCGGAAGGGTGTACCACCGGTACACTCCCGGGTGTGAGAGCCACCGCCGTCGTGAAGGCCGCCGGCACGGTCCTGGTGTCCGTGCTGCTGACGCAACCCCTGTGGGCGCCCGAGTGGGGCAGCGGCGTCCTCGGCGAGGTCGCGGCGCCGGGACTGCCCGGCGCCGTCGCCGCCGTCGCGGTGTTCTTCGGGCTGGTCGCCCTGTACTGCCGGTCCCTGCAGCGCACCCTGCACCTCGTCCCGCCGCGCGCCCGGGCGGCGGCGCCGCGGTCCGTGTGGTGGATGTTCGCCATCCCCTGCAACTTCACCGAGGACTTCTTCATCGTCCGCGCCGTCGCCGTGTCCCTCGCCTCCGACGGCCGCACGGCGCCTGCTGCCGTACGCCGTTGGCAAGCCGTCGGGTTCGCCTGGTGCGGACTCCAGATCGTCTCGCTCCTGCCCGGCGCCGCCGGCCGCGCCGGCGCCGTCGCGGCCCTGCTGCTGTGGGCCGCGCACTGGGCGGAGACCGCCCGCCTCAACCGCCGCCTCGCCGCCGGCCGCCCCGCCGCCCTGCAACCCCGTACGCCGTGAGGTGCACCGTGCCCCTGCCCCGCTTCGACCGGCTTCCCCCCGAGACGCGGGCCGCCGTCCTCGCCGTCGCCCGCGGCCACTTCGCCCGCGACGGCAAGGACGCGGCGTCCTTCAACCGGATCATCGCCGACGCCGGCATCTCCAAGACCTCGGCCTACCACTACTTCGACGGCAAGGACGACCTGTTCGCCGCCGTCGCCGCCGACACCGCCGCCCGCGCCCTGGCCGCCCTCGGCCCCTGGGAGGACGCCGCCGACGAACGGCGGTTCTGGGAGCAGCTCACCGGCGGCACGGCCCGCCTCTCCGCCCACCTGCGCGACCACCCCGACGACCGGGCCGTACTCGCCGCGGCCGGCCGCACCGGAGACGACGGAGGCTGGACCGACCGGGTCGTCGACAACGGCCTGCGCATCGGCCTGATCGACCCCCTGGCCGACCGCGAGCTCCTCACGGCCGCGACCCGCGCCCTGCTCGACGCGGCCGACGCGTGGGCGCTGGCCCGCCCGGCGCTCCCCGCCGCCCGCACCGCCGAAACGCTGCGCACCCTCCTCACCCGCCTGTGGACCGCCCCCCGCCCGTGACCCGCCGCCGGTTCAGTGGACGGTCACGAACTTCGCCGTGCTCGGGACGCCCTGCGCGTCGAGGGCGAACAGCATGTAGGTGCCCGGCAGGACCACGCCCTTGTCGGCCGGCACGGAGACCGTGTGCGAGCCGGCCCCCGCGGGCGCCGACACCAGCGGCACCCGCCGCTGGTCGTTGTCCGTGGAGTGCGTCGCGGCCGCCGCCCGCATCAGGACGAACGACGCCACCGAGCCTTCCGTGGCCACCGTGAGCGACGCCCCCGCCGCGACCCGCGCGGGCACCCCGCCGGTGATCGCCGGGCGCGCCTTCGGCGTCCCGTCCGGGTTCAGCAGGTACGGCGGCGTGAACACCGCCCCGTCGGCGTGGTTCGTCGCGCACTCGCCGCACAGCCCGCCGCCGCCCGAGAAGACCCGCCCGTCGGGCAGCAGGTTCGCCACGCTGTGGTAGTTGCGCGGGACGGCCATCGACGCCAGCGGCGTGAACTTCCCCGTCGCCGGATCCCACAGCTCGGGCGTCAGCACGGACGTCGCGTCGCTGAACGGCACCGGGCGGGCCTGCCCGCCGAACACGGCCACCTTCCCGTCCGGCAGGACCACGCTGTTGCCGAACGCGCGGGCGTGCCCCATGTCGCCGGTGCGGGCGGCCTCCACGCGGCCGCTGCCGTCGAAGCCGACCGTGTACGCCCGCCGGGTCGCCGGCGCGTTCTCGTACGCGGTGGCCCCGCCCAGCGTCAGCAGCTTGCCGACGTCGTAGGCGACGGCGTTGCCGTTCATCGCGTCCGGGCTGTCGGCCCGGGTGCCGGCCGGGTTCAGGCTCCCGCCCCCCGCGGTCGAGATCCAGTTCATCTGACGGCTGGGGCCCAGTTGGAGCACCCGCCCGCCCGACGTGGCGTGCAGCCACATGTGGTTGTCCGCACGGTACGGGCCCGCCGGGTCGGCCGTCAGCGCCGCCGTCGCGGGGACTCCCGGCAGCCTGCGCCAGGTACGGGTGTCCGGCGACCACACCTCGCCGGCCCTATCGCCGCCGCCCCCGCTCCAGGAGCCGCCCAGCACGAACGCCTCACCCGTGGACAGCAGCGTCATGGCCTGGTAGCCGCGGGCGATGTTCATGCTGGTGGTCGCCGACCACTCGTCCGTGGCCGGGTCGTAGATGCTCGCCTTCTCCGCGTTGCTGCCGCCGGTGACCAGGACCCGGCCGTCCGCGAGCATCGCTATGCCCGGACAGAACATGTCGTGGCCGGTGTTGTCGATGCGCCGCTGGGTGACCCTGCCCGTCCTCAGGTCCAGGATCGCCGTCTGCGTGTAGCCGTTGCTGCCGCCGAAGCGGTCCACCGCGTACGCCGACCAGGCCAGCAGCTTGTCACCGGGCAGCGCGGCCGTGGCCACCGGGACCAGCGGGAAGCCGGTGATCCGGCCCCAGGAGCCGTGCGCGGCGGGGCTCGCAGGACCGCTCAGCCGGATCTCCGCCGCCGACGTCCACGGCCCCCGCGCTCCGGCCTCGGTCGTCACGGTCAGGCGCACGAAGCGGGCGCTCGCGGTGCGGGTGAAGGTGGCCGTCTTGACGGTGTCGTCGTCCCGCCACGTCCCGGAGGCCACCGGCGCGCCGAAGGAGGTGCCGTCGGTGCTGGTGGTGACGGTGTACGCGCCGGCCCGGCCGTTGCCGTAGTCCTGCCGCGGCTGGTAGACGAGCGCGGAGACCTCCGCCGTGCGGTGCATGTCGACGGTGATGCTGTGCGGCAGGGGCGCGGGCGTGCCGGACCACCTGCTGTGCCAGATCGTGGACGCCTCGCCGTCGAGGACGTTGGCCGCGCGGCCGTTCTCCCCGGTGGTCTCCTCGTCGCTCGCCGCGGCCGTCCACCCGGTCCGCGGCAGGTCGACGGTGGCGGCGGGGGTGCCGGGGTCGCCCAGCAGGTTGATCTCGGCCGCGGACGTCCACGGTCCGCGGCCGCCCGCCTCGGTCAGCGCCGTCAACCGGACGAAGCGGGCGCCCTGCGGGGCGAAGCCCAGCGTCTTCGCGCTGCCGTCGTCCGCGAGGGTCCCGGTGGCGACCGGGCTGCCCCAGCTCAGGCCGTCCGTGCTCAGGTTGACGGCGTACTCGCCGATGCGGCCGTTGCCGCCGTCGCTGCGCGGCTGGTAGACGAGCGCGGAGACCACCGCCGTGCGGTGCATGTCGACCGTGATGCGGTGCGGCAGCGGGGCAGCGGTGCCGGACCACTTGCTGTGCCAGATCGTCGCGGCGCTGCCGTCGAGGACGTTGGCCGCGCGGCCGTTCTCCCCGGTGGTCTCCTCGTCGCTCGCCGCGGCCGTCCACCCGGCCCGGTCGAGGACGGGCGCCGCCGGCTCCAGGGCGTTCGCCGGAACCACGGGGTGGTGCGGTGCCTGCATCGCCGTCTGCTGCTCGAACGGAACCGGCGCAGGCCGGGGCGCGGGCGCCCCCGGCGCCGGACTGGCCACCCCGAACAGGGGCGTCAGGCCCACCAGCAGCGAGCCGAGGGCGAAGGCGATCAGCAGGGAAGACCGGCGCAGCGCGCGCAGCCGGTCGAGGGCACGGGTGCGTCCGGACGGCAAGCAGACCTCCTGGGGCGGACCGGCATACCCTCAGAACATAGGTCAGCCCCACTCCAACGGCGCTCGGAATCAGGTGGGTTGGCGAGAAAGCGCGCAGCTCGGCCGGGCCGCGCACCCCCCGGGCTCGCGGCCGCCCCTCACACCTCAGGAGTCTGCCGGGTCACCTGCGGCACGCAGGAACCGCGCGTCCCGGCCGCGTACGCGCTCCCGCGGCCCGGCCGCACGCAGCACCACGTCCAGCACGCGTTCCGGCTCGGCCGCGTAGCAGTGCGCGAACCACGGCATGTTGGCCTCCACCACCGCCCACGTGCCGTCGGCGAGCCGGCCCACGTCCACGCACACCGCACTCGGGAGCGTGTCCGCCGCCGCGTCCAGCACCTCCCGGCCGAACGCGCGGGCCCCCGCGTCCAGCGCCTCCGGGTCGAGGCGCCCGTACACGGCGTACCGGCTGCCAGCCGCCACCTCCCCGTCGAGGACGAACAGCCGGTACTCGGCGGCGAACTCCACGACCGGGCAGACGAGCACGGGCGTCGCGCCGTCGAGGGCCTCGGGCCCCGGCAGCCGGGCCCCGCCCGTGCCCGAGGCGCCCGTACACCGCCGCCGGCAGCGCCTCGATCTTCGCCGACGGCGGCTTGACGAAGCACGGCCCGGGCAGCGCGCGGGCCTCCGCCAGCGTCGTCAGCCGGACCCGCCGCCGCAGCAGTGCGTACGGCAGCCCGGTCAGCCATCCGTCCGCCGGCTCCAGCAGCCCGAGGCCCAGCCCTGCGGCGACCCGGTCTGCCGCGCGGGGGCCGCCGTACCAGTGCACCGGAGCCCCCGGGGGAGGCGGCTCCGGACGCGCGAGGACGTCGAAGCCGCGCCACGCCGCGGCCCGGCCGAGGAGCTCGGCGGTCGAGGTGCGGGGCGTCGGCAGGACGAGGGCCGGGCGGAGCCGGGCGGGATCGGTACGGCGGTTCACGCAGCCGAGCCTACGGACCCGTACACGCCGCCCGCCCGCGGTTTTCGCCCCGCCGCCGGCACCTGCGAGACTGGCACGCACGTGCGAAAGGGGCGTCATGAAGTACGACCTGTCCCGGCGCCTGGTGGTCGGGATCGCCTCCAGCGCCCTGTTCGACCTGGCCGAGTCCGACGCGGTCTTCCGGCACGACGGCGAGGAGGCCTACCGCAGGCACCAGGAGGAGCACCTCGACCGGACCCTCGGCAAGGGCGTCGCCTTCCCCTTCGTCCGCCGCCTCCTCGCCCTCAACGACCTGGCCGACAACCCCGAGGACCCCCTCGTCGAGGTCATCGTCCTGTCCCGCAACGACCCGGACACCGGGCTGCGCGTCATGCGGTCCGTCCAGGCGCACGGCCTGCCCATCACCCGGGCCGTCTTCCGGCAGGGCCGCCCCGGCCACCCCTTCATGCAGGCCCTGAACATGTCGCTGTTCCTCTCCGCCAACGGGCAGGACGTCCGCGACGCGGTCGCCGCCGGCCTGCCCGCCGGACACGTCCTCGCCTCGGCCGGAGGGGACGGCGCCGACCCCGCCGACGACCCCGAGCTGCGCATCGCGTTCGACTTCGACGGGGTCCTCGCCGACGACAGCTCCGAGCGCGTCTTCCGCACCGGCGGCCTCGACGGCTTCCGCGCCCACGAGGTGGGCAACGCCGCCGTCCCGCTCGACCCCGGCCCGCTGCGGAACTTCCTCGCCGGCGTCAACCGCATCCAGCAGCGCGAGGAAGAGGTCCGGCGCACCGACCCCGGCTACCGGCCGCGCGTCCACGTCTCCCTGGTCACCGCGCGGAACGCGCCCACGCACGAGCGGGCCGTCCGCAGCCTGAAGGACTGGGGAGTCCGGGTGAACGAGGCGTTCTTCCTCGGCGGGGTGGACAAGTCGGGCGTCATCGCCGCCCTGCGCCCGCACATCTTCTTCGACGACCAGGTCACCCACCTCAGCGGGACGGCCGCCGGCACCCCGAGCGTCCACGTCCCCTTCGGCGCCGTGAACGAACTCCCCGGAGCCTGAGCGGCCGTCACCGGGGCGGCGGCGGGCCGAATCCGCCCGGGGCGGCGGGGCCGGGGCCGGAGTACGGGGTGCCGAAGCCGGCCGAGCCGGCCCCCCGGGTGCCCCACGGGGCGGGGCCGGCCCCATACGGAGCGGGCGCGGGGCCGAGCCGCGGCCCGAGGTAGTGGGAGACCACCGCGTGCAGCTGCGCCAGCCACTCCTGGATGCGGACGGCACGCCGGTTGTGGACCTGGCAGGAGTACGTGGTGCCGTCGTGCAGCCGGACCGTCACGACGAGGTGGCTGCCGCGGTGGCCCGGCCCGTAGGTGATCCCCGCGAGTTCGTCCCACGCGAAGTCCGCCTCCACGCCCTCCACTTCGAAGACGACACCCGAACCGTCGCAGACCACGCTGTTCCGGCGGTCGGCGACCACGAACTCCGGAGCGAGGAGGGGAGCCGCCCCCGGGACGGCCGGCGCGGCGGCCGGGACCGGCGGCATGCCGTGGGGGAGTGGCGGCACCGGCTGCGGCGGGTACGGCGTGGACGGCACGCCGCCCGCCACCGGGGCGTACGCTGCGGCCGGAGCCTGCGCGGGCAGCGGCGGGGGCGTCCGGGGCGCCAGGGACGCCGGTACGGCGGCCGGCGGCGGTGTGCGGGGGGCGAGCGGCGCCGGTACGGCCTCCGCCGACGGGGGTGTGGGGGGCGTCTGGGGAGCGAGGGACGCCGGTACATCCGACGGCGGGGGCGTCGCGGGTGCGCTCACCGTCGGAGTCCAGCCGGGAGCGGCGGGGTCCGCGGGCGCCGGCGCGCCCTCCCCGGTCAGCAGGTCCAGCAGCGCCGACGGCGTCGGCCGCTCGGCCGGGTCCTTCGCCAGGCACGCCGCAACCACGGGACGCAGTCCCTCCGGTACGGCGTCGAGGTTCGGCGGCTCGTGCACCGACCGGTACATCAGGCCCATCGGGGTGCCCTCGCCCCAGGCGCTGCCGCCCGCCGAGGCGACCAGCACCGCCCCGAGCGCGAACACGTCCGCCGCGCCGGTGACGTCGTGGCCCAGGGCCTGCTCGGGCGCCAGGTAGCCCGGCGTGCCGAAGGCCGTGCCCGTCGCGGTCATCCGGGTGGACTCCAGGGCCCGCGCGATGCCGAAGTCGAGGACGCGCGGGCCGTCGTCGGCCATCACGATGTTGCCCGGCTTGAGGTCGCGGTGGACCAGGCCGCAGCCGTGGATGGCCTCCAGCGCCTCGGCCAGCGCCGCCGCGAGGGTGCGCAGCGCCGCCTCGTCCATCGGCCCGCCGGCGGTGAGCCGGGCGGCGAGCGTCGGCCCCGCCACGTACGCGGTCGCCAGCCACGGCGGGTCGCCGTCGACGTCGGCGTCGACCACCTGGGCGGTGTGGAAGCCGCCCACCCGGCGCGCGGCGGCCACCTCGGCCCGGAAGCGCTCCCGGAACGCGGGGTCCGCGGCGAGCTCCGGCCGGGCCACCTTCACGGCCACCAGCCGGCCACCGCGGGAACGCGCCAGGTAGACCGTTCCCATGCCGCCCTCGCCGAGCTTGCGCTCGACGCCGTACCCCCCGATCCGTTCCATGCGCCCAGTATGAGGGCCTGCGCCGACACCGCCGCCACCAGGGAGGCCCCCGCGGTCGCGTCCCGCAGGGGTGCGGAACACCGCCTGCGGTGCGGTAGAGTTGGTGTCGAGCCCGCGCCGTGACAGCGGTGGCGGGATCTGCGTTGGTGGTCCAAGGAAAGGCACCCCACTTCCTGTGGGGGGATGCAGGTGCAAGGCCTGCCCAGCGCTCTGCCAAGGCCCCGGCCTCCCGAAGGGAGACCGGGGCCTTCTGCGTGTCCGCGCTGGTCCGGCGGCCCCGGTGCCCCGGGGCTGGTGCCGGTATTCCGCCACCGGGAGCGGAACATTCCGTCACCATGGGTGCACCGCCCGCCACCGGCTTGGAGGCCCGTTGATGGACGCCCGAGACATCGCCGCTCTCGAGGACAAGGAGTACGAAGACCTGATCGTGGCGAACGCCCACCCCCCGGCCCGCAAGCCCGAGGTGTGGGCGGCCCTCACCCACCCGGACAACCTGGCCCGCACGTACGACATCATCGCCAACGTCCACCAGCGCACCGGCAACGTGCTGCGCAAGCGCAAGGCGGAGCGCGACCTCTTCCAGACGCAGTGCTTCGCCCGCGGCGAGGAGGGCAAGCGGGAGTGGTTCGCCACCCGCGCCGAGTACGAGAGCTGGCGCAAGCGGGCCGCCAACTTCCACCAGATGATCCAGCGGGCCATCTCCGAACTGGGCAGGGTGCAGCGCTCGGTGAACCGCTCCGCCAACCACCGCGTCGCGCAGGAGCAGCGCGAGACGCTCCGCAGGCTCGCCCTCGCCGTCCACCGGCACCAGGCGGCACACGCCCGGGAGGGCGCCGCCGCCGGCCCGGGCGACCACGAGCTGTGGCGGATGCTGGACGCACTGACCGTGCCGGTCGGCGCCGAGCAGGAGCAGGTTCCGCTGCGCACCATGCTCGACGTCTACTGGAGCGAGGCGCGGCCCGCGGAAGTCGTGAACCCGCCCCGGCCGCCGCGCCCGTAGCACCGGCACGGCCGCGCCGGACTCCCTTCGCGCTCCGCTCCGGGCGAACGGCCCGTCGCAGAACGGGGCTTCCGCTTCCGCGTCCGTCAACTATAGTTACGCACGGCGGGCGTCAACTATAGTTACGCCCGGCGGAAGGAGGCAGTTCCCCGTGGCGGATCCCGCAGAAGGACCCGAAGCACCGGAGCCGGCCAGGCGAGGACCCGTTCCGGTCCCCGGCCCCGGCTCCACCTTCAGCGACCGCCTGAACTTCCTCTTCGACCGCGTACGGCCGCCCGGCGCCGAGGAGTACACCAACGCGCACGTGGCCCGCACCATCTCCTCGTACGGGGAGGACAGCTACACCCGGTCCCACATCAGCCTGCTCCGTGCGGGCAAGCGCACCCCGACCATCACCATGGTGCCGCTCCTCGCCCGCTTCTTCGGCGTGGAGGCCGCCTACTTCGTCGAGGACGAGGTCACGCGGAAGGTCGCCACGCAGTTCGAGATCCTCCGCAAACTGAAGGAGAACGGCGTCGAGCAGATCGCCCTGCGCGCCATGGGCGTCTCCGCCGCCGGCCAGCGCAAGGTGCTGGCGGCACTCGAAGCCGTACGCAAAGAGGAAGGCCTGACCGACGACCCCGCAAGGGACCTGCCGTGACCGGCGACCGGTGTCTCCGGGAGAAGGGGAAGCTCCATGTGGCTCAGCCGTCGTAAGGGCGGAACCCGCAGCGCGGCCGACGAAGTCGAGCGCCGCAGCCGGGAGTTCGTCGAAGGCCTCGGCCTGCCCGAGGTGGACAGCGTCCTGGACCTGGTGCCGTTCATGGAGGACCGCCTGGGCCGCACCATCCGGCTCATGCCCTTCGTCTCGGACCCCGCCGACCCCGACTCCCTCGACTCGTCCGCCCCGTGCGGCCTCTGGCTGGCCACCGGCGACACCGACTACGTCTTCTACGACACCGCCATCAGCCGCGCCCACGCCGAGATCATCGTCGGCCACGAGTTCGGCCACATGCTGGGGCGCCACCGCGGCGGCGCGGCCGTCGACGCGGGCAGCCTCGGCGGCCTCATCACCGACATCGACCCGGCAACGGTCCAGCTCGTCCTCGGGAGGACCCGGTACCACGAGCCGGAGGAGTTCGAAGCCGAAATGCTCGGCTCCCTCCTCCAGGAACACGTGAGCGCATCCCGTCCGCACGGCATCCGGGAAGCCGACCCGATAGCCCGCACGCTGCTGCGCTGACCGAACAGGGCCCCGTGAAAGACATCCTCCACCCGCTGTGCCTGGCCATCGCCGGCACCGGATTCCTGATCCTGGCGCGCGACCTGGGCAGGCGCCGCCGCGACCCCGCGCTCGTCGCCCTCGCCTTCACCTACGGCTTCTCCGCCCTCAGCTACGCCGTGTCCCTCACCCCGGTGTGGATCCGCGTCGACGGGTTCTTCGGCGTCCCGAACATCGTCGTGCCCATCGCCCAGGGCTTCGTCATCGTCGTCCTCGCCCTCCAGGCGACCGTGCTCGCCCACTGGTCGAAGCCGCCCGCCGAGGCCCGCCGCCGCAGCCGCGGCCTCCTCGCCGCCGCCGGCGGCGTCATCGCCGCCATGGCGGTCCTGTTCGCCTCGCTCACCCCGGCCTCCACCCGGCCCACCGACTTCTCCCTGTACTACGCGCACGACCCCGTCTTCCAGGCGTACGTACTGCTGTACTTCGGCGTCTACAGCGCCGCCGAAACCTACCTTGCAGTCTCCTGCTGGAGGTACGCCCGCACCGCCGCCGACCGGTCCATCGCCTTCAGCCTGCGGATCGTCACCGTCGGCGCCGTCATCACCCTCGGCTACAGCGGCATCCGCATCGCCGCGATCATCGGTGCGGAGACCGGGTTCAGCGTCAGCCACCTCAACGGCTTCGCCTGGGCCTGCGGCGACATCGGCGCCACCCTCACCCAGATCGGCTACCTGGTCCCCACCGTCGCCCTGCGGGCCGCCGGCGTCCGCGACTGGGCCACCGCCCACCTGCGCCACCGCCGCCTCGCCGCCCTGTGGGCCGCGCTCGACCAGGCCGACCCCGGCATCACCCTGCGCCGCCCGTCCGGGCAGGGCCGCGACGTCCTGCGCGGCCGCAGCGCCCACTTCCCGCTGCTGCGCCGCCGCGTCGAGATCCGCCAGGGCCAGAAGCTGATGCGCCGCTACCTCGACCCCGCCGTCCGCGCCGAAGCCGAGGCCCGCCGCTCCGCCGCCGGACTCGCCGGCGCCGAACTCGCCGCTGCCGTCACCGCCGACCAGATCCGCGCCGCCCTCGACCGGCACGCCGCGGGCGACCCCGTCGAGGCCCCCGCCGAATACGCCGACGCCGACCTGCCGCTCGCCACCACCGAGGACGAGCTGCGCCACCTCCAGCGCGTCGCCGCCCACTTCACCCCGCCCGCGCCGCGCGGCGGCCGCACCGCCGCCCGCGCCGCCGCCGACACCACCGACGCCGGCACCGCCGGCAGCGCCACCCCGGGAGCCCGCCCGTGATCCTCCGCCGCACCCTGCTCCTCGCCTCGACCGCCGTCGCCGCGGCCGCGTCCATGGCCGCCCTGTCCGCCTCGGCCCGCTCCCGCGGCCCCGCGGGCAATCCGGGGCACCCGCGCCCCGACCTCCACCTGGCTCCGGCGCGCGAACAGCTCACCGCCCTGCGCCGGCGCGACACCACCAGCCGGGCCCTGCTGGAGCAGTACCTCCGGCACATCGAGACCGCCAACCCCGGCCTCAACGCCGTCGTCACCCTCGACGCCGAAGGCGCCCGCGCCGCCGCCGACGCCGCCGACCGCCACCTCGCCCGCACCGGCAAGACCCTCGGCGCCCTCCACGGACTGCCCGTCACCGTCAAGGACGCCCTCGAAACGAAGGGCCTGCGCAGCACCAGCGGCTCACCCGACCTCGCCGGACACGTCCCCGACCGGGACGCCGACGCGGTCGCCCGCCTGCGCGCCGCCGGCGCCGTCATCGTCGGCAAGACCAACGTCCCCGTCATGTGCCAGGACCTCCAGACCTCCAACCCGGTCTTCGGCACGACGAAGAACCCGTACGACGACACGAAGACCGCCGGCGGCTCCTCCGGCGGCCCCGCCGCCGCCGTCGCCTCCGGGATGACCAGCCTGGAGGTCGGCTCGGACCTCGCCGGCTCGCTGCGCCTGCCCGCCGCCTACTGCGGCGTGTACGCCCTCCGCCCCAGCGGCGGCATCGTCCCCACCCGCGGCCACATCCCGCGGCCGCCGGGCTGGCTGTCCACCTCGGACATGCTCACCATCGGCCCCATCGCCCGGAGCGCCGACGACCTCGCGGTCCTCCTCGACGTGCTGGCCGCCCCCGCGCCCGCGGAGGCCGCCGCCTGGCGCATCGACCTCCCCGGGCCGCGCCGCGGCCGCCTCGCGGACTACCGGGTCGGCATCTGGCAGGACGACCCGTACTGCCGCGTCGACGACACCGTCCGCCGGTGCCTCGACGGCATCGCCGCCCTCCTGCGCGCCGCCGGCGCCGCCGTCGACGACACGGCCCGGCCCGTCGACCTTCCCGCCAGCGACCGGCTCTTCCAGCGCCTCATGTTCGCCACCGCCAGCGCCACCGCCACCGACGAGGGCTTCGCCGCGGACGTCGAGGCCGCCGAGAAGATCCCCGCCGATGACCCCAGGGGCCTCTTCCTGCACTCGCGCACCATGCGGCACCGCGACTGGCTGCGGGCGAACGAGGACCGCGAGAAGCTCCGCGCCCGCTGGGCCGACTACTTCACCACCCACGACGTCCTCATCACGCCGGCCGTCCCGGCCCCGGCCGTCGACGACCAGACGGCGACGCCCCTTCCGGACCGGTACATCACCGTCGACGGCGAGAAGCGGCCGTACTTCGACCAGACGGCCTGGCTGAACCTGGCCGGCCACGTCAAGCTCCCGGCCGTCGTCATGCCGGCGGGGCGCACGCCCGGCGGGCTGCCGCTGGCCGTGCAGATCATCGGCCCGTACCTCGCGGACCGGACCGTCGTCGACGTCGCAAAGCACCTGGCGCGGCAGCTGCCCGCGCCGGTCCGACCGCCCGCGTACACCACGTGACCGGGCGCCCATGACCGGGCTCGCTCTGCCCCCACGGGGGTGGGGCGGGGCGAGCCCTTACAAGCATGCAGGGCCCGGATACCGACGGGGGATACGGTACCCGGGCCCTGCGATCATCATCATAGTCCCCGCGGTCGGGTTCCGGTCCACCGCGGGCACCGAGTCGTGCCCGAACTGCCGCCGTTCGGCCCACCGGACGGGCTCCGGTCGGCCTCAGGCAGGGGCCGTGCGGGTGGCGGCGGCCGCCACGGCGAGGAGGTCCGCCTCGCGGTGCGGGCGCGCCACGAGGTGCAGGCCGACCGGCTCGCCCGCCGGCGTGAACCCGGCCGGCAGGCTGACGGCCGGATGGCCGCTGATGTTGAACGCCCACGTCAGCGCCACGCTGAGGGTGTCTCCGGGGCCGTCGTGGCCGTGCGGGGCGTTCGGCGTCGTCGGCGTGGCCACCAACTCCGCCTCCGCGAACACGGCGTCGAGGGCCCGGCCGAGGGCGGCGCGGGTGCGGTGCGCGGCACGCGCGGCGTCGGAGTCGGCGCCGGCCGCGCGTCCGCGCAGCGCCTCCCAGCACGCCGCCGGATCCGGCAGGACGACCGGCACACCGACGCACTCGACCGCACCGGCGCGCGCGAGTGCCCCGAGGTACGCCCGAGCCGTGCGCGCCACGGCCGGCTCCGTCGCCGCGAACCCGAGCGTCGCCGACCAGGCCGTGCGCAGCGGGCGTCCCGTGCCGCGGTCCGGCGGGGGCGTGCCGGTGAGCGCGTACACGTAGGCGGCGGCGTCCTGGGGGTGCCGGGCGAGCGGGCCGGCGACGTTCAGGCCGGCCCGGTCACGGGCCGGCACCAGGCCGTTGGTCGGCTTCAGGCCGATGACGCCGCACCAGGCCGCCGGGATGCGCACCGATCCCGCCCCGTCGCTCCCGGTGGCCAGCGGCACCATACCCGCGGCCACCGCCACGGCCGACCCGGCGCTCGAACCGCCCGGGCTCCACCGCGGGTCGAACGGGTTGAGGGTGGCACCGCGGTCGGTGGCGCCGTACGTCTGCCAGCTGGTGCCCCGGCCGGGGGTGGAGGTCGCGCCGACGGGCACGCACCCCGCGGCGACCAGCCGCGCCGTCTGGAGGGACTCCAGCCCCTCGGTGCCCTTGACCGCCAGCGGCACCCCGGCCAGCGGCAGCCGTTCACCGGCCCGGACCCGCCGGTCGACGGCGTCGGCGTGCCGGGCCGCCACCTCGTCCCATACCGCGGTGAACGCCCGCAGCCGCCCGTCGCGCTCCCGAACCCGCTCCAGCGCGGCGGCCACGACCTCCCGCGCCGACACCTGCCGGTCGTTGACGGCCGCGGCGGTCGCACACGCGGACAGCCGCGCGAACTCGTCGCCGGCCGGGGAGGGGTGATGGTGGCGGGTACGCATTCCCCCATGATCGCCGGTCGGCGGGCGGAACGGCCACGACGTGTGAAAGGGTCGCGGCATGTCCGAAACGACGGCCGACACGAACGGCGACGCCCGCGCCTTCCTGGCAGGCATCCGCGTCGGCGACGTGTGCAGCGGGACCGTGGCGGAGACCTCCCGCAAGGCGATCGCCGTCGTCCTCGACGGCTTCCCCGACCGCCCGCTGGGGTTCGTGGGGTCCCTGGACGTGTCGTGGGGGCCGGGGCCGGTCGCACCGCCGGAGCCGGGTCAGAGGGTCACCGCCGAGGTGACCGCCGTCGACCCGGAGGGGTGCCGGGTCCGGTTGTCCCTGGCGGCCACGCAGGAGCCGCGCCTCTGGGCGTTCCTGGAGTCCCTCCGCCCCGGCGCGATGCTCACCGGCCGCATCGCGTCGATCGAACGGTTCGGCGTGTTCGTGGAGTTGGACGAAGGGCCACGGCATCCGGTCTTTCCCGGCGTCGGGTTCGTCACCTTCCCCGAGCTCTCCTGGCGGCGCTTCGAAGACGCCACCGAGGTCGTCCGTGTGGGCGAGCAGGTGTCGTGCCAGTTCCTGCGGTTCGACCCGGTCCACGGCGAGGCCCGACTCTCCCTGCGGGCCACCCTGCCCGACCCGTTCCAGGCCTTCGCGGACACCGCCGCGGTCGGACAGACCCTGCGGGGCCGGGTCACCAAGGTGCAGCCGGTCGGCGCCTTCGTGCAGGTCGCCGAGGGCGTCGAGGGCCTGCTCCGCCCGCAGGCGCCCACCGCAGCGGAGGAATCGGCGATCCGTGCCGGGGAGGAGGTCACGGTCGTCGTGTCTGCCGTCGATCGCCTTCGGCGGACGGTGACCCTGGCACGGGGACGGAAGCGCTGAGCGTGTTCCCCAGGACAAGTGCGGCGAGCCGGAGCAACCGCCGGCAGTAGTGGGCCCCCGCGGGCTCGCTCATCTCGGGAATGACCCGGTCCAGCTCGTCGATGCAGCTCTGCAGGAGTGCGCGGTCCTCCGCGTCGAGTGGGCGGCCGTGGTCGAGCCGGCGAACGAGGCTGCCTGCGACGCCCCATTCGAGGAGCCACACGTCGGTGCCGTCGAATGTGACCTGCCGGAGGCTGTCGGGGAAGGGCTCTTGGCGGTGTTCCTGCCAGAGACGGTCCGCTGTCTGCGCCTGCTCGGCCGAATCGTTCATCCGGGCCATTGTGCCGCAGTCCGGGGTGCTCAATCCCGAGCCCTCCGCCGGGCGGGCCGGCTCGGACGGTGCCAGGCTGGGAGGGAGCGCCGCGACCGGTGCGGGCTTCCCGGCCGGCGGCTCGGCGCTCCACCGCTCACCCGTGGAGATGGGTCATGTCCCCTGGAGCAGCGCCCCGTGCATCCCGCGCCCGCCGGGCGCTCCTCGCGGCCGTCCTGGCCGGCGGCGTCCTGGCCGCCGCCGCCCCTGCCGCCTCCGCAGCCGGGGACGGCGCCCCGATGCGGGCACCCGCGCCGCCGTGCCGTACCGACCAGCTCGTGGCGAACAGCGCCGAGAGGGTCGGCGCCACCGGCTGGCGGATCACCGTCGTCAACGACGGCCCCCGCCCCTGCACGCTGGGCGGCCACCCCCGGATCGCCCTCGCCGGGCAGGGCTCGCCCGACCGCAACACGCCGCTCACCGTCAGCCCGCAGGGCCGCGCGCGGACCGTGCTGCTGCGCGTCGGCGGCACCGCCGCGACCGTCGTCACGTTCACGCCGGTCCTGGGCGAAGCCGACGGCTACTGCGCCTCCGGCGCCGATCCGACGGTCGCGCCCTCGCTCGTCGTCGGTGTCCCAGGCGCCCGTGGAGGCCTTCAGCTCGCGCCGGACGACGGAGGCGAGTTCGCCCTGTGCGGCAGCACCGTCCGCGCCACCCCCTTCCGTGCTGCGCCCGCCAACTGACCCCGGACCTGCGGAAAAAACGTTGCCGCCCGCTCCGGCCGGCGCCTAAGGTCGACCGCACCGAACGGCGTGTAGCTCAGCGAGTCAGAGCACCGGGCTTCCTACCCGGAGGGCGCAGGGGCAGGTCCTGCCACGCCGGCTATGAACGACGACGCTGACCAGCAGCACCCGATGCCCGACGCCCGCCCCGCCGTGACCGTGTCGGCCGGATACGCCGCCGACCAACTGCGGCGGGCGCTGCGCACCTCCCTGACCCATGCCGACCCGGCCACACGGTCCCGCGCGGCCGGGCGGATGGAGAAGTGGCGGGCGGTGCTCGCGGGCATGGCCGACGGCACCCTGGCGGTCGGCTCCCGTACGCCCGTCGCCGGCCTGCCCGCCTGGGTCACCCCCGAGGTCGTCCGGGGCGGCTTCGCCACCGGCACTCCCGCCGCCGGCGGCCCGCTCGCCCCGTACGAGGAGGAGGCCGCCCGCCGGGCCGGCGTACCCGCGGACCGCGCCGCCCTCTTCGCGCACGCCCTGACGGAGGACGGCCTCGCCGGCCTGTGGCAGCTCCTCGACAGCGGCCGGTACGAGGTCGCGCTGCCCGAGGAGGCCGCCCTGCTCACCGTCGCCTGGCTGGTGCGAGCCGACGACTTCGAGGCCGCCGCCGAACTCGTCACCGGGCTGCGGCCGTTCGCGGACCGGCTGCGGTTCCTGCCGCGCCCCGCCGACCGGCCCGCCGCCGCCGACGAGGACGCCGTGCACCGCCGCACCGTCGGCGAGGCCGCCGCCGCGCTGCGGGCCCGGCGGCCGAAGGAGGCCGTGGAGGCGCAGCGCGAGGCGCTGTCCGTGTGGCGGCCCTTCGACGACGAACTCCTCGCCTACTGGCTCCCCCGCACCGGCGCAGAAGCCGCCACCCCGGCGCGCACCGGCGTACGGGACGGCAGCGCCCGCGCCGCGCGTACGGCGGCCCCCTGCGCGGAGGCCGCGCGCCTGCTGGAGCGCTACCGCACCCTCGCGGCGGCCCACACGCGGTGCGGCAAGCACCGCAACCCCAAGAGCAACACCGCCATCCTGCTGCGGGCTTTGGAGGACGCCGCCGCCGGCCGTCCGCAGGAGCCCCGGCTCGCCGGACTGCTGCGGCACGCCGTGGCGTCGGCGGTCGCCAAGCGCGGCCGCCCCGGCTCGCCCGAGCACGCCCGGCTGCGTGCCGAGCAGGCCCGCCAGGCCGCCCTTCCGGCGCACCACCGCATCGCCGCGGCCGTCGCCGACCGGCTCGCGGACCTCGACCAGGGCGCGGGTACGCCCGACGTGGACGGCCCCGTCGCCCCGATCGGCGTCTCCGAGGCCGAGGCGACCGGCCTGCCCGCAGGCACGGCGGTCCCGCCGCGGCTGCGACAGGCGGTCTTCGGCGCGCTGAGCGCCCCGCCCGAGACCCTCGTCGCGCGCGGCCTCGTCCCGTCGGCGGAGGTGCTGGCCGCGCTCGTGCCGCAGCTCGTCGCCAACGCGACGGCCGCCCGCCACGCCGACCCGGCGCTGCGCACCCTGGCCGCCGCCACCTACCGGGCGTTCCGCAACCGCCGTTCGCTGCTGCTGGTCAACTACGCGCACCAGGTGCGCGTCGACGAGCTGCCCTGGGTGAAGGCCGTCGCCGCGCACGGCACCGACGCCGACACCGGGGCCCGGGCGCGGGCCGCGGCGCACGCCGCCCTGCGCCGGGTCGGCGACCTGGCCGTCGGCGCGTTCCCCGGCACGCTGCTGCCCAATCCGCTGGTGAGGGAGATGTCCCACCTGGCGCAGCAGGCGGAGTTGTCCGCGCCGTTCACCGAGGAGCTCGCCGCCGACATCTTCATGGGGGGCTTCTCCCCGAAGTTCCTCGCCGCGGCGCGCACCGCCGCCGACCTCCTCGACGGCAGCCTGTACGCCCGCTACTACGGGATCGACTGCGCCGCCGTGCGCAGCATGGCCGTCGTGCACGCCGCGGACGGCCTCGGCAGCCCGTCCCGGCGGCCCCGTACGGTCGCGGCGTTCGACCGGCTGTGCGCGGAGCGCGCGGACGGGGACGGGGGGCGCTCCTGGTCGCCGGCGGCCAACGGCACCGTCATCGAACAGGCGCAGATCCTCACCACCCACAACCTGGCCGCCTTGGTGCGGTACGCGGACGTGGCGCCCGCGGCCGGATGGGAGGCGCTGGCGGGGGACTGCCTGGCGACGGTGTGCCGGCTCGTCACCCGCGTCCACGGCCACCCCCGCCCCCTCGGGACGCTCAAGGACGCGGCATACGCGTGGCGGCAGATGCTGTTCCACCTGTCGCTGTGCCCGCCCGGCCGGCAGGCGGCGTTCGTCGAGCACGCCGCGGCCGAAGCGGCCCGGCAGCCCTGGCACACCGCGGCACGCCTGGCCCCGGCGGTCGCCGGGCTGCGCCTGGTCGCGGCCGGCGGGACGTTCGAGGCGGACGGCACCGCCCTGGGCGGACTCGCGCGCCGCTTCCAGGGCTGGACGACCACCGGGCACTGGATGCGGGGCCGATCGGCCGGCTGAGCCGGGCGGGGGGCGCCGCGGCTCGGGACGGGGGAGTGGTGTCGCCCACATCCCGAGTCGACGGATTCCCAGGCGGATGCGGTGGTTTGTGCATCGATCCGTAGGGGCCCGGTGGTCGCAGCCGTGGAGCCGACGGACCGAACCCTTCCGACAGGGGGTCAGCCGGTGTCGAAATCCAGGCGGTTGTCGGAGCCGGATGGCACCATCTGGCGCGTGGTTCGAACGGCTACAGGGGGTAGGCATGGCGAACACGTACGACTGGCCGCGCGGAGCGGAGAGCACCGACAGCGAGGCGCTGGAGCGCTGGCTGGACGCCCGGGGGTGGGAGGTCGACCCGACGGTGTTCATGGCGGGCGTCCTCGGCCCGGCCGTCCAGGTGCGCCCGGCCGGCGAGACCGCGTTCGAGGACGAAGCGGGCCTGCTGATCCTGCCCGGTGAGACGGTGGAGTTCGACGGCCGGCGCATGCGCATCGTCCCGCCGCTCGCCGCCGCGGCCGCCTCCGCGTAGCGGCGCCCGCGGGGGTTCAGCCGGCCTGTAAGCGGCGTACGGTTCCCGCAATTCACCCGGCGCATTGCATCACGGAGGGCGTCCCGCGCCGGGCAGGAACAGCGGGCGGAGGATTCCGTGGCACGGGCCGGGGCGTGCGCCGTCCGGGCGCGGATGTCACCCGCCCGGCCTACCATGAAACGGCCGGACCGCTCCCCGGCCGCGTGTGGCCGCGCCCGGGCGGCTCCGGCATTTCCGCAGGCCGCGGCGCCCGTCTCGGGGGATCCACGGGCTGCACGGCCGCCTTCGCCACCGGACGGGAGGGCGCGATGTCCGCGTACCGCACCGCAGCCGCCGACGGCCGGAGCACCCGGGTCCCGAGGGGGACTCGCCCCAGCGCGCACGGGACCCGGTATTCCGGCTATTGAACGAGCGGGGGGCGTGCAGCGATTTCATGCGCCCGCGCAAAGCGCCGGCCTTCGACCTCTGTATGGCGAAATCGTTGTGGCGAGAATTGCATCTGCCATGAATTGGTAATGCCTTGGTAAATTGGGCGCTGCTCCTGTGGTGTGGAATGCGCCGCGGGTTTTCCGCCGGACCCCGGCTTCCCCCGGGCCCGTCCCCGTGTGCCGCACCACCCGCCCCAGCAGCGCATCCGGACCCGACCCGACCACACCGCGCCCATACGGCACACCCCCCTGCGGGCGCAGGAGGCAGGCCCTCGTGCACCCCTCATCGAAACGGCGCGCCCATGCCGCCCCGATCGACGAACGGGAAACCCCGCCCATGACCGACACCACTTCCGTGTTCGCCGCATTCCGGCGCCCCGCCCTGTTCCGCAAGGAGGCGATGGCCTCCCTCGTCGTCTTCCTCGTCGCCCTGCCGCTGTGCGTCGGCGTGGCCGTCGCCTCCGGAGTCCCCGCCGAACTCGGCCTCATCACCGGCATCGTCGGCGGCATCGTCGTCGGCCTCATGCCCGGCAGCAGACTCCAGGTGAGCGGGCCGGCCGCCGGCCTGACCGTCCTGGTCTTCGAAGCCGTACGGGAATTCGGGCTCGGCATGCTCGGTGTCATCGTGCTCGCCACCGGACTGCTCCAGGTCGTCCTCGGGTGGGCGCGGTGCGGCCGCTGGTTCCGGGCGATCTCCGTCTCGGTGGTCCAGGGCATGCTCGCGGGCATCGGACTGGTCCTCGTCGTCGGCCAGTTGTACACCGTCGCCGGGGCGGAGCAGCCGCACTCCGGGCTCCGCAAGATCCTCGGGATCCCCGGACTCCTCGCCGAAACCGCGACCAGCGGCCCCGCCCTGACGGCGGCCGGCGTCGGCGCGTTCACCGGCGCCGTCCTCGTCGCCTGGAAGAAGGCGCCCGCCCGGGTGCGCGCCGTGCCGGCGCCGCTCGCCGCGGTGGCCCTCGCCACCGCGGGAACGGCGGGCCTGGGGCTGGACGTTCCGAAGGTCGAGGTGCAAGGGCTCCTCGCGGCGATCCAGCCGCCCAGCCTGAGCGACCTCGGCGGACTGGGCACCCTGGCCGTCCTCGGCACCGTCCTCGCCTTCACCCTCATCGCGTCCGCCGAATCCCTCTTCAGTGCCGCCGCCGTGGACCGCATGCACGACGGCCCCCGCACCCACTACGACAAGGAACTCGTCGCGCAGGGAGTCGGCAACACCGTCTGCGGCGCCCTCGGCGCCCTCCCCATGACCGCCGTCATCGTGCGCAGCTCCGCCAACGTGCAGGCCGGCGCGACGACCCAGCTCTCCCGCGTCCTGCACGGCGTGTGGCTGCTGCTGTTCACGGTCCTGTGGCCGACCGCCATCGGCGTCATCCCGCTCGCCGCGCTCGCCGCCGTGCTCATCCACGCCGGATGCAAGCTGATCCCCGTCAAGGCGCTGGCGCAGCTGTGGCGCGAGCACCGCGGCGAAGCCGTCATCCTGTGCGCGACGGCCGCGGCCATCGTGACGACGAGCATGTTCGAAGGCGTGGTCCTCGGGCTCCTGCTGGCCGTCGTCAAGTGCGCCTGGGAGACCTCCAAGGTGCAGGTCACCGTACGGGAACTGGTCGGCGGGCGGACCGTGGTGGCGCTCACCGGCAACGCGACCTTCCTGCGCCTGCCGCACATCCTGGAAACCCTGGAGGCACTGCCGCGCGGCCGGCCCGTCGAACTCGACCTCACCGAGGTGCGCCACCTCGACCACGCCTGCCGGGCGGCGCTGGAGGGCTGGGCGGAGCGGCACCGCGAGGTCGGCACGGCGCCCGTGCGGGTCAGGGAACCGGCCGCGCAGGAGGCCGGCGGGGCCGGACCGGGGCCGTCGGCGGCGGGAGGCTGACGCACACGCCTTCCGGCGGCGGGCACCGGAGCCGCGGAGGGCGGCCCCGCGCGCCCGGCCCCGGGCCGCCCCGAACTGCTCCCCGGCGGCTCGAAGCCGGGCCGAATCCCGGCGGAGCGCGCAGGATTCAGGCCGTCCTTCTGGCCGACCGGCGGCGAATCCTTGGTTTTCCCTTGTCCGCTTCTTGGGCCCCCCTTTACTGTCTGGGGGCGGCGGAGCAAAGCAGCACTCTCGCCGCAATTCCCCATCTATCGGAGGTATCCCATGGAGCAGCTCATCCGCAAGATGACGCAGGACGACGTCTGGAACCGCTGGGTCGCCGCGAACTCCGCCCAGGGGGCGAAGGACGGGTGCATCAGCGCCTCCCCGAAGGCGGGCTGCATCAGCGCCGCCGGCAAGGCCGGCTGCATCTCCTGACGGCCGTGGCGCCCGGCACCGCCTGAGGCGGGGTCCCGAAGGCCGGCACCGCACCGGCAGGGCCGCCCCCTGCCCGCGCCGCCGGCCCGACGGCCCCGCCCGGCGGCCGGGACCGACCCGCCGCTCCGCCGCCCGCCGCCACTTCCGCGCCCCGCACACCCGAAGGTGGTCATGGACGCCACACCCGCCCCGAGCGGCACCCCGGACGCGGACGGACTCCCGTCCGCCGAAGTCCTCGCCTGCATCCGGGACATACCCCTCTACCAGCCCGCCCTCGCCCGCGGCCGCTTCCCGATCCTGGAGAAGCCCGACATCGCCCGCGGCTTCCCCGACAACTGGATGACGCCGCGCCTGGCCGCCGCACTGGAGTCCGGCGAAGCCGAGTACGTCCTGTCGACGGGTACCAACCACGCCCGGATGCAGCTCATCCGGCCCCCGTACTTCCTGCTCCGCTCCTACTACCGGCTGTGGAGCGAGCACCCCGACCTCGCCCACACCTGGGAGAGCGGCTGCCGGCGCGTCTCGCTGACGACCGTCCTCGCCACCGAGCACGTCGCCCGCGTCAACGCCCGCAAGAACGGCACGGAACCCGCGGCCGAGCCGTCCCTCGACGACCGCAGGCTCGACGACCGCACCCTCTACCTCAACCTGAGCCTGGACCCGGGGCAGTGGAGCCGCGACGACGTCGCGCGGATGCTCGCCGAGATCCGCCGCGTCCGCACCGAACACCCCAAGGGCGACTACCACCTGGACTGCTCCGGCTGTCACCTGGCCCACCTCGTGCACCGCGCGGAGGCCTTCGGCCTGTGGAATCCGGAGGACTTTCCCCGCCCGGCGAGCATCGTGACCGCATACGAGTACACCCCGGCCAACGTCCGCCGCTACCTCACCGACCGGTTCGACGTCCCCGTCATCGACCTGTTCGGCAGCACCGAGCTGGGCTACCTCTTCCACAGCGACCGCCACGGCCGCTACCACCCCTACCTGGACCGGATGAGCGTCGAACTGGTGCCCGTCGCCCCCGGCAGCGGCATCCACAGCCTCATCGTCACCAGCATCCGCAACCCGTACATGCCGCTGGTCCGCTACCGCTCCGGGGACTGCGTCCGCACCGCCGACGGCAGTCCCGACCCCGCGCAGATCACCGCCTTCTGCGGCCGGGAGAAGGAGCTGCTCGCCACCCCGCACGGCCCCGTGGCCCACGCCGACGTCGACGGCGTCGTCACCGCCACCGCCCCGCAGGTCTTCCTCGCCCGCCTGGACGTGGCCGCGGGCGACCCCGCCGCACCCTCCCGGCTGCACTACACCACCTTCGACGGCCGCCCCCTGGACGCCGACCGGGCCTCCGCCCTCGCCTCCGGCCTCACCGCCCTGACCGGCCGCCCCTGCACCACCGCCCACCGGGCGCACCTCCCCATCGGCAGGTCGGGCAAGTACGCCTGGCTCGCCGCCCACGACGACCCGGCCGCCGCGCCCGCCGCGCAGCCGCCGCAAGGAGGCACGGCATGAGCCCCCGTACGAGCCCCGAGGCGCTGCGCGCCCTCCTCGGCCCCGTCCTGCACGAGGAGGCCGTCCGGTACGCGGAGGCCCGCACCGGCGAGGGGCGTGCGCACGCCGAGCGGCAGGTCCTGGAGTGCCTGCGCTACCTCCACCTCGTCTCCTCCCACCCCGACCGGCTCGGCGGCCTGTTCCTGCCGGTCGAGCAGGACATCGACGAGATCTGGCACTACCTGATCCTCCAGACCCGCGAATACCGCGCCCTGTGCGAGGAGCGGCTGCCGGGCCGCTTCTTCATCCACCACCGCAGCATCGGCTACCAGGACTACCAGGCGGAGCCGGGGCGGGAGCGGGCCGCCGAGGAGGCGCTGCGCTGGATCCCGCTGTACTGCGCGGAGTTCGGGCCGCTGGACGAGGGCGTCCTGCCGCACTGGACGATCGTCCGGTTCCTGCACGAGAACCTCGGGCTGCCGCTGGCCGAGATCTCGGCGCTGGACGCCGCCGCACCGGAGCCGCAGCCCCAGCCGGCCTCCGCCAGCTGACCGCCCGGGCGGGTCAGCGCGGGAACGGGGTCAGCGGGCGGTCCGGGGAGAGGAGGGCGGAGATGCGCTGGGCGACCGTCTCCGCCGTGTTCCCCTGAGGGGCCCGCGGGCCGGTGGTCGTCGACACCGCGATCGCGAGCCGCTCGTCGGGCAGGTACGCCTGCACGGCCGCGTAGCCGAAGAACGACGGGTTCGTCATCACCCAGCCGTCCAGGACTATCACCCCGACGCCGAAGTGCGCGTCGCGGGTCTGCCGCAGGCACACCGAGGCCGGGCAGTTCACGGTCGCATGCCCCAACCCCACCGTGCCCGGCTCCAGTTGCAGCCGGTACGAGGCGGGGGACAGCAGCTCGCCCGCGCCGACGGCCCGCGCCGACCGGGCGAGGTCGCAGACGTCCATGGTCAGGACCGCCCCGGGGGCCGTCGTCCAGGACGGGTTCCAGTACGTGGAGTCGACGTACAGGCCCTCCGCGTCCTCGGTGAAGGCGTGCAGCACGGGCTGCGGGACGGCCGGCGTGTACCCGTTCCGGGTCTGGCGCAGCCCCGCCGGGCCCATGATGCGCTCCTGCAGGAGCCTGTCCAGCCGCGTCCCGGTGATCTTCTCCAGTGCCGCGCCGAGCAGGACGAAGTTGGCGTGGGAGTAGCTCCAGTCGGTGCCCGGCGGATACCACAGCGGGTGCCGGGTGGAGATCCCGACGAGCTCCTCGGGCGTCCAGTGCCGGTTCGGGTCCGCGCTCAGCTCTTTGACGAACACCGGGTCGGTCACGTAGTCGTGCAGCCCGGAGGTGGAGGTGCCGAGCATCTTCAGCGTGATGCGGTCGCCGTCCGGCAGGTCGGGCAGCCAGCGCGAGACGGGGTCGTCGAGGCGGACCCTCCCCTCCTCGGCGAGCTGCAGCAGGACGACGCCGAGGTAGACGATGCCGACCGAGCCGGCGCGGAAGTGCATGGCGGGCGTGGCGGGTTCGCCGCTGCGGGACTCGCCCACGGCCCCCGTCACGACCTCCCGCCCGTCCACGGCCACACTGAACTGCACGGCCCGGAGATCGAGTTCGGCCTTCGCCCGCTGAACGATGCCGCGGACCTCGCGGGCCGTCGTCCCGTCGGCGGAGGCGGGAGTGGCCACACAGCCGTCGGCAGCGGGAGGGACCGCACCGGCGGGCACCGCGGCCGGAACCTGCAGGGCCGCGGCGGCCAGAGCGGCGACGCAGAGCGGCGCAACCCGTCGGTACCTCATAAAGGCACTATGCGCCCACCGTCGCCCCACCGCGCGCCGGGGCCACGGCCGTGCCGGACGGATCCGCCCGTGGGAGAATGCCGGCCATGACGACGTGAAGGGCACCGGCCCAGTGGCAGCCGTGGCGGAAAGTCGGGAGTTGGGGCACGGTCCCCGACGGCGACCGCCGCGTCTGCACCGCCTGCGGAACGCCCGCGGGCTCCTACCGGTACCGCTGCCACCCGCCCGGGTCCCCCCTGTACGAGCGCTGCATCGGACTCGCCTGGTGCGAGGGCTGCCGGGTCTACTCCTCGGCCCTGGTGCACGTCCCGCGGACGCGTACCCCGGCCGACCCCCTCGCCGCTCTGCCTCAGGGGGAGCGGGAGCGGCTGCTGCGCTCGGAGAGGCGAACGGTCGAGTTCCTGGCCCGCAGGGACCGCCGCGACAGGGGATAGGAGGCCGGCAGGGACCGGCTACGGCAGGGGCGTGCCGCGGGCCGTGGTCCAGAGGGTGTACCACTCCTCGTGGGTCAGGTCGGGGGCGGGGCGCTGCGCCGCGTCGCGGCAGGCGCGGATGCGGGCCGGGTCGGACGTGCCGACGATCGGGGCGATGCCGGCCGGGTGGCGCATCAGCCACCACAGCAGCACCGTCTCGGGCGTCGTGCCCTTCTCCTCTGCCAGCCGGGACAGCAGCGCCGCCGCGGCCCGCTCGGCGGGCGTTTCCTGGCGGCCCGTGAACCGGCCCTGCGCCAGGGCGCCCCAGGCCTGGAGTCCGATGCCGTGCTCGCGGCAGAACTCCAGGGTGCCGAAGGGGAAGCCGTTCGCGGCGGCCTGCGGCGTGTTGAGGAGGACGCCCGCCTCGACCCAGTCGCGGCTGTGCAGGCTCATCTCCAGCTGGTTGGCGACCAGCGGCACGTCCAGCCGTGCCTGGAGCGCGGCGATCTGCGCGGCGCCCATGTTGGACACGCCGAACCGCCGTACGAGGCCCTGCCGGCGCAGCGACTCCAGCGCCTCGGCCGTGTCGTCGGGGTCCGCCAGCGGGTCGGGGCGGTGCAGCAGCAGGACGTCGATCACGTCGGTGCGCAGCCGGGCCAGGCTCTCCTCCACCCGGCGCAGGATGCTCTTGCCGCGCAGGTCGTACATGCCCGGCAGGCCGCCGTCGGGAAGGCGGATGCCGCACTTCGTCTGGACGGTGATGCGGCCGCGCAGCCCGGGGTCGCGGGCGAGGACCTCGCCGAAGACGGCCTCCGACTTGCCGTGCCGGTAGATGTCCGCGTGGTCGAAGGCCGTGATGCCGGCGTCCAGGGCGGCCCGTACGGCGGCCTCCGCCGCGTCGACGTCGGCAGGGCCGTAAGGCTCGGGGCTCCAGGTCCCGCCGAGGCCCATGCACCCGTACAGCACCCGTCCGGCACCGCTCGCATTCGTCGTCATGGACGCCACCTTAGGGCCTGTCCGGCGGATCACGGCCTGGGCGTTCGCCCGCCGGGTCGCGGGGTAGGCGCACGCCATGAGCTATGTCCAACGGGGCCGGGACTACGACCGCGACACCCGGTACCTGACCACGCGGATCACCGCCGACGGCCGCGACGGGTATCCGGTCGAGCCCGGCCGGTACCGGCTCGTCGTGAGCCGGGCCTGTCCGTGGGCCAGTAGGGCCGTGATCGTGCGTCGGCTCCTCGGGCTGGAGGACGCCCTGCCGATGGCGGTCGCCGGGCCCGTCCACGACGAGCGCAGCTGGACCTTCGACCTCGACCCCGGCGGCCGGGACCCGGTCCTCGGTATCGAGCGGCTCCGCGAGGCCTACCTCGCGCGGGACCCGGCGTACGACCGCGGCATCACCGTGCCCGCGGTCGTCGACGTGCCCACCGGCGAAGTCGTCACGAACGACTTCGCGCAGATCACCCTCGACCTGTCCCTCGAGTGGACCGCCCACCACCGCCCCGGCGCGCCCGACCTGTACCCGGCCCCGCTGCGGGGGGAGATCGACGCGGTGAACGACCTGGTCTATCGGGACGTGAACAACGGCGTGTACCGCGCCGGCTTCGCCGGCTCCCAGGCAGCGTACGAGGCGGCGTACGACCGCCTCTTCGACCGGCTCGACCGGCTCGGCGAGCGGCTGACCCGCTCCCGCTACCTGGTCGGCGACACCGTCACCGAGGCCGACGTGCGGCTCTTCACCACCCTCGTGCGGTTCGACTCCGTCTACCACGGCCACTTCAAGTGCAACCGGCACAAGCTCGCCGAGCTGCCCGTCCTGTGGGCGTACGCCCGGGACCTGTTCCAGACCCCCGGCTTCGGGGACACCGTCGACTTCGACCACATCAAACGGCACTACCACCTCGTGCACACGGACATCAATCCGACCGGGATCGTCCCGGCCGGCCCGGACCTCTCCGCGTGGCTCGCCCCCCACGGCCGGGCGGTCCTGGGCGGCCGTCCCTTCGGCGACGGGACGCCACCCGGTCCCGTCTCCCCGCGGGAGACGGTCCCCGCGGCCCACACACCCCTGGGCACGGCCTCCGACGGGACACCGCCGGTGCCGGTCGCTCCGGGTGCGGCTCGCGTCCGGAGCGGGACGTGATCAGCCCGCCTCCAGGGCGTCGGCCTGTTCGACCAGATCCGCCGCCACGTCGTCCCAGTCGGGACCGAAGACCTGAAGGACCATGGCGGCCTCCCGCATCAGCTCGGGCTCGTCCGGCCGTTGCAGCAGCACCAGCCGGTATGAGAGGTTGCGTATCCACACGGGCAGGTTGCCGTCGGTGCACTGCGGGCAGAGCTCGCGCAGCATGGCGAGGATGGCGTCCGCCCCGGCGAAGGTCAGCTGCTCGACGAAGTAGTGCTCCCGGTGCTCCCGGCTGCATTCCGGTGTCGGCCGGTACTCGTCTCCGTAGAGGCACCGGGCGTGCTCTGTGAGGGTGCTGTGCACGGCCCCCATCCTACGGCGCCGTGATCGACGCACGGGTCCCGGCCGGGAACGCGCAGGCGGGGCCGTGCCGACCCCGCCTCACTGCCGACCGGCTCGCGCGCTCCGCGCGCATTTTCCGGACCCCGCCGTGCATGGGAGGCCTCCGGCTGGAAAGGGGCCCGGCATGAACGAATACGGACGGCAAGGCAATCCCGACCCCGACCCGGCGGTCACCCCGGGGCCGGCCGCGGGCGGTGGCGTGCAGCCGGGGGAGACCCCGCCGGGCGAGTCGAGCACCGCCGGCGGCGCGGGGCCGTACCGGCCGCTCAAGCGAGGCTGGGCCGGCGGGCCGCTCACGATCATCGTGATCGTGGCCGTGCTCTGCGCCCTCTTCTTCCTCGCCTACGCGATCATGGTCGCGCTCTGAGCCCGGCGGACCGCTCCGCGGGGGCGTACTCCCCGCCGTGATGGAACAGTGGGAGGGGTGCCGGACGGATCGGAGGGTTGCGGAGGATGTCCACCAGCGGGGAGATGTTCGGGGCGCCGTGCTGGGTGAGCCTGGCCACCCACGACCTCGCCTCCGCCGAGGCCTTCTACGGCGCGGTCCTCGGCTGGACCTTCCGCACGACCCGCCTCGGCGAGGAGTTCCGCGTGGCGCTCCAGGACGGCGTGCCGGTGGCCGGCATCGGCGCCGTCGTGCCGCGGCTCGGGATCCCGATGGCCTGGACGCCGTACTTCGCCGTCGAGGACGCCGACGTCACCGCCGCACGGATCCGCGAGCGCGGCGCCACCACGGCCGTCGGCCCGCTGGCCTTCGCCACCGGCCGGGCCGCGCTCGCCGCCGACCGGGAGGGCGCGGCGTTCGGCTACTGGGAGGGCGAGGTGGTCTCCCAGTGGACGTCCGCGGAGGACGGGGCGGCCTGGGCGGAGCTGCGCTCGCGCGACCCGTTCGCGTCCGCCGTCTTCTACGGGGAGGTCCTGGACTGGGCGACCGGACGTCCGGGCTCCCTGGACGTCGCGTACGAGCACGACCACGTCGTCGTCCGGCGCGGCGCCACTACCGTGGCCCGGATCAGCGGGGGCGCCGTCGGCGGCGACCCGGACCCGCGGATGCGCCCCCGATGGTGCGTGCACTTCGCCGTGCCCGACCTGGAGGAGGCGGCGGACCGGGCGGTCCGGGCGGGCGGCCGGCAGGCCTCGCCCGTCGAGCAGACGCCGACGGACCGGCGGATGGTGATGCGGGACAAGGCCGGCGCGCTGTTCACGCTCACCGAGGTCCGCGACGCCGACGCCTGACGGCTCCGCGGGGCGTCACGCCGGGTGGCCCGCCCGTACGTGCCAGACGTCGTGGAGCGTCAGCAGCTCCGGCGCCGGGCCGGGACCGGGCGGGGACTGCTCCACGGGGTCCAGCAGGAACCCGACGTGGTCTCCGCCGTCGACGCGCGCGGTGATCCGGCTGACGAACCAGGCGCGGGCCCCGTCGAGCAGCGGCGTCCCGTCGGCGGCGGGCCGCCACGCCACCCGGGCGAACTTGTCCACGCGGTCGCCGGTCTCGCCGCCGAACAGCTCGGCGAGCGGCAGCCCGCCGCGGTCGACGAGGTGCACCGCCAGGCTCTCGGCAGCCCCCGCCACCCGGAAGGTGTGGTTGAGCCGGGAGAGCCACACGACGAAGCGCGGCGGTCGGATCGAGCACTGCCCGGCGAACCCCACCAGGCATCCGGCGGGCTGTCCGCCCGCCTGCGCCGTGACGATGCAGACCGTGTTGTCGAGCAGATCGGTGAACCGGTCCAGGCCCGTGTCCGGCACGCGCACCACCTCCCGCCCCCTGCCTACCCGCTGCCGCCGCGTTGATCCCCGCCGGCCGAGGGATTCGGGCGGCCCGGGGGAGCTGTGCGGCGGCGGGGCCGGCCGCGGTTGCGGCTGCGCCGGACGCGCAGCCGGCTCACCCGCAGGCGCCGCTCCGCCTCCGGGTCCCCGGCCGCGAGCTCGGCGATCGCGGGATGCGGGCGGAGGGCGGCCATCCGGGCCTCGACCGGGTCGGGCCGTCCGCCGGCCGGGTCCGGCACCTTCCCGTACCGGTCGAGCAGGACGAGCTGCGCCACGACCGCGAGGCCCGCGGCGACGGCCGCGAGCCACTCGACCGGGCCGCGCGGGACGCGGTCCGCGACGGCCGCCGTCGTGAACGCCATCCCGCCGATCAGCAGCAGCGCCGCCATCGCGGCGGGGCAGCCCGGCGGACGGGGCGGTGCGGGCCGCAGCGCCTCCGCCGCGGCCCGCGGCGCGTGGAACTGCTCTCGCGCGGAACGGAGTTCGGCGTCGCGCTGTTCCAGGTTGCCGAGCGCCGCCGGAGCCGTGCGCCGGCGCAGCGCGGCCAGCAGCGCGTCGGGCAGCGGATGCCCCGCACCGCGGCCCGTGTCCGCCCCGCCGCCGGTGGCGCGCAGATTGCCGCGGTGGTTGACGGTGGCGAGCCCGTCCAGGACGAGGCGGGCCGCCGCGGCCTGCAGGTCGTCGCCGTACCACCCCTGCCCGGAGGCGGCGTGGTACGGGTCGACGTCCATCAGCGCGCACCGCCGGGCCGCCGCGCGGTACCGCCGCCCGTACCGCCAGCCGCGCAGGACGACCAGCCCGTACAGCAGCGCCGCCAGCGGCAGTTGTACGCAGGCGAGGGCCACGGTCATCGTCATGGTCATCAGGCTATGAGCGGGCCTGCCGGGGCGCGCACCCCCTTTTCCGGGGGCGTTTCAGTCGACCAGGACGCCCGGGTTGAGGATGCCCCGCGGGTCGAGCGCGGACTTCACGGCGCGCAGCGCCAGGGCGAAGGGTTCGGGGCGCTGGAGGTCGTAGCCGGGGCGGTGGTCGCGGCCGACGGCGTGGTGGTGGGTGATGGTGGCCCGGTGGCGGTGCAGGACCTCGTTCGCGACGGCCTTCAGGTCGTCCCACAGGGCCGCCTCGTCGCCCGGCCGGCCGGCCGCGAGGACGGTGAAGTAAGGTGCGGCGCCGTCCGGATACACGTGCGTGAGACGGCAGTTGACCGTCGCCGGGTACCCGGTGGCCTTCGCGGCGGCCGCTCCGACCTCGCTGCGCACCGCGTCGATCAGCGCGGGGATCCCGTCCCAGGTTGCGGCCGTTTCGAAGGTTTCCGCGACGGCGCCCATACGGGCCAGCCCGTCGCGCAGGTACGGCATCCGCAGGAACGCCGAGCGCCACGCGGCCACGGCGGCGTCGCCGCCCGGACGGCCGCCGCCGCCCGCGGCGCCGGGGCGGCCGCCGTGGGACCGGGCCAGCCCGACGGCCCGGTCCAGCAGGCCGCCGACGGGTGCGTCCGCTGACTCGAAGCCGAGGACGAGGACCGCCGACCCGTCCGCGCGGACACCGGACAGCGCCGCCTCCCCGGCGTCCAGCAGACGGCAGTTGGCCGGCCGGAGGTCGGACTGCGCGATGGCCCGCACGGCGTCGAGCGCGGCCCGGAAGCCGGTGAAGGCGAGCGACGCGGACGCCTTGTGCCGGGGGCGTTCCACGAGGCGGACCCACGCCTCCGTGATGACGCCGAGGGCCCCCTCCGAGCCGATGAACAGGCGGTCGGGGGAGGGGCCGGCCCCGGAGGCGGGCAGCCGCCAGGAGGCGCTCACCCCGGCCGGCGTGACGACGCGCAGCGACTGGACGGAGTCGTCGATGTGCGTGCGGCCGGTGGCGTAGTGGCCGCCCGCGCGGGTGGCGATCCAGCCGCCGAGCGTGGAGAACTCGAAGCTCTGCGGGAAGTGCCGCAACGTCAGCCCGTGCGGCCGCAGTTGCTGCTCCAGGGCCGGTCCGAGGGCGCCCGCCTGGATGCGGGCGGCCCGGCCGTGGGCGTCGACCTCCAGGACGCGGTCCATGCGGGTGAGGTCGAGGGAGAGCACGGCGTCGTGGGCGTCGCCGCGGTACTCGACGCCGCCGGTGACGGACGAGCCGCCGCCGTACGGGACGACGGCGATCCGCCGGCTGCCGGCCCAGTCGAGGAGGTCGGCGACGTCCTGTTCGTCCGCAGGGCGGGCGACGAGGTCCGGAATGCGGCCGGGGCAGCCGCGCAGCGCCCGTACGACGTCCCGGTACGCCTTCCCCCTCGCGTGGGCGGCCCGGACCTCGGCGTCCGCGGTGACGAGGTGGGCGAGGCTCGCGGGCGGCTCGGCGGCGGGCCCGCCGATGCGCAGGTCGCGGACGCGCGGCACGGGGAGCGGGCGGGGCAGGGTGCCGGGGAGCAGGGCGCCCATCGCGGCGCATTCGGCGTCGTCCGGATGGGCGTCGGCATACCCCCAGCCCCACCAGGAGCGGGGGCGGGACGACGGCTGCGCGGTGGTGCCGGCCATGGTGGGCTCCGGGGTCGGATCCCGCCCGGGTGGGGCGGGGTGCGGATGCGGCGGCTGGTGCGGCTGGTGCTGTTCGTGGTGGCTTGCGGGGCGTTGGCGCGAGCCGCAGCCAAGCGAACTTACCAAGGGGTAAATTACTTACTGTTAATATCCGTTCATGGCAACCCCCCGATCCAAGGCCGGCACCAAGGGCGTCCCCCGCCGGGACCGCCAGCAGCAGATCCTGGAGGCCGCCACCAGGGAGTTCGGCACCCGCGGCTACACCGCCGCCTCGCTCGCCGCGATCGCCGCGCAGGTCGGCGTCACCAAGACGCTGCTCCACCAGTACTTCGGCACGAAGGAGGCCCTGTACACCGCCTGCCTGGCCCCGGTCGGGGAGCGCATCCTGGACGCCGTCACCACCGCGATGGGCTCCGGCGGAACGACCGGCGAGACCCCGCTGCGGGTCCTGAACGGCATCTTCACCGCTCTGGAAGGGCAGCGCGAGGCGTGGTTCGTGCTGTACGACACCACCCTGCCGGCCGGGGGCGAGGCGGCCGCCCGCGCCGCCGGGTACCGCGGGGCGATCGACCGGCTCGCCGCCGACGGAACCGCCGACCTGCTCCGCCGCTCCGGCTCCGCCGACCCCCTCGACGCCGACGCCCTCGCGTACGTCTGGCGGGACGTGGTGGCCACCCTCGTCCGCTGGTGGACCAAGCACCCCGAGCAGTCGCCCGAGGCGATGACGCAGCGCTGCGCCCGCCTCTTCGCGGCCGCCGCCGCCCTCACGGCCGCGCCCGGCACCGTCACCGGCAGCGGCTGAACGGCGCCGACCGGGAGCCGATCGGGAGCCGATCGGGGGCGCGCCGTCGGCCATCCCTTCGGCCGGATCCGCCCGTTGTGCGGGCCCGCCGGCCCGTGAAGACTGGGGCTCCCGGTACAGCCGAGCGGCACGCCCGCGGTACGACGCCCCCAGGAGAGCGCATGGACACGGCCGCGCCCCGGCCCCCCGCCCGGCCCGCCCACGGGGAGCCGGATCTCGACGCGGCCGTCGTCGGAGCCGGCTTCGCCGGCCTCTACCAGCTCCACCTGCTGCGCCGGCTCGGCCTGCGCACGCGCGTCTTCGAGGCCTGCGACGACATCGGCGGAACCTGGTACCGCAACCGCTACCCCGGGGCCCGCTGCGACATCGAGAGCGCGGCCTACTCGTACTCGTTCTCGCCCGAACTCGACCAGGAGTGGGAGTGGAGCGAGCGGTACGCCGCCCAGCCGGAGATCCTCCGCTACCTCCACCACGTCGCCGACCGCTTCGACCTCCGCCGGGACATCACCCTCGGCACCCGCATCGACCGCGCCGTCTACGACGCGGCCCGCCACACCTGGCGGCTCACCACGGCCACCGGCGAGACGGTGACCGCCCGGTTCGTCATCCTCGCCACCGGGTGCATGTCCGCCGTCAAGACCCCGGACGTCCCCGGCGCCGACACCTTCGCCGGCCGCACCCTGCACACCGCCGACTGGCCGCACGAGGGCGCCGACCTCGCCGGCCGCCGCGTCGCCGTCATCGGCACCGGCTGCTCCGCCGTGCAGCTCATCCCGGTCCTCGCCGAACAGGCCGCCGCCCTCACCGTCTTCCAGCGCACCCCGGTCTACGCCCTGCCCGCCCACAACCGGCCCCTGACCGCCGCGGAGACCGCCGAGCTGAAGGCGCGCTACCCCGCGTACCGGGCCGCCCAGCTCCGCTCCCGCGGCGGCACCCTCGTCGAACCGCCCACCGGATCCGCCCTCAAGGCCGACGAGGCCGAGCGCACGGCCGCGTACGAGGCCGGCTGGAACTCGGGCCTCCTCAGCGGCCTGCTGCGCACCTACACGGACATCCTCACCGACCGCGCGGCCAACGAGACCGCAGCCGAACACGTCCGCGCGAAGATCCGCTCGATCGTCGCCGACCCGGCGACCGCCGAGGCGCTCTCCCCGCGCACGTACCCCTTCGGCACCAAGCGCCCCTGCCTCGACAGCGGGTACTACGCCGCCTACAACCGCCCGCACGTGCGGCTGGTGGACCTCGCCCGGACACCCCTCACCCGGATCACCCCCGGGGGGATCAGGACCACGGAGGGCGAACACCCCGCCGACGCCATCGTCTTCGCCACCGGCTTCGACGCCCTGACCGGCTCCCAGCTCGCCGTGGACATCACCGGCAAGGACGGCCTGACCCTGAGGGAGAAGTGGGCCGACGGCCCCCGCAACCACCTGGGGCTGCTCTCCGCCGGCTTCCCGAACCTCTTCACCGTCCTCGGACCCCTCAGCCCGTCCGTCCTCAGCAACGCGGTCTTCTCCATCGAACAGCACGTCGAATGGATCACCGACTGCATCGCCCACCTGCGCGGCGCCGCACTCACCGAGATCGACGCCACCCCCGAGGCCGAGGACCGCTGGTGCGCGCACGTCGCGGAGACCGCCGCCGCGACCCTCTACCCGGACACCGCCTCCTGGTACACCGGCGCGAACGTACCGGGCAAGCCGCGGGTGTTCCTCGCGTACGCGGGCGGCGCCGACCGCTACCGCGAGGCGTGCGAGGCCGCCGCGCGGGACGGCTACCGCGGCTTCGCGCTCTCCGCCGCGCCCCCGCGCTGAGCACGATGGCGCGGCGGAGAGCGCGAACCGCGCGCCGCCGGCCGGGTGAAACGCGCGCCCCTCCGCACGGCCGGTGCGCCGCCCGGCGGCAACGGCAAAACCCGAGCTCGCGGCCGGTGCGCCGGGCCCTCGTCCGCCCCTTCGGCGGACACGCCGGCCCGCCCGGGCACCCCGCGCACGGCAGTAGCCTGGCCGACGCCCCCAGCCCCGTCTCCGCCCCGCGCCAGGGTGCGGACGCTCGGTGCGGCGCGCCCGGCCCACCCAGGAGGATCCACCGTGGCCCCCATCGCGACACCGGTACTCACGCACAAGCTCCGGCACATGTTCGCCCTGCTGGACACGGACCGGGACGGCTACCTCACCGCCGCCGACCTGCCGGCCGCCGCGGACCGCATGGCCGCCGCCCTGCCCGCCGGACAGGAGAAGGCCGAGCGGCTGCGCACCGCCCTGGGCCGGATCTGGGAGGCGCACCTGCGCCCCATGGCCGGCGACGGCACGGGCCGGCTCGGCCTCGCCGCGTACGAGCGCGGCGTCCGCCAGGCCGTCGCCACCGCCCCCGCGGCCTTCCTCACCGCGGTCCACGAGGCGGCGGCCGCCTGGCTGGCCCTCTGCGACGCCGACGGCAACGGCAGGATCGTCCTCGACGAGTACCTCCGCATGGGCGAGGCACTCGGCGGGATCGCCCGCGAGGACATGGAGGACGCCTTCGGGCGGCTCGACCGCAGCGGGGACGGCGGCCTGGACCCCGTCGACGTCCACGCCGCCGTCATCGAGTTCTTCACCAGTGACGACCCCGAGGCCGCCGGGAACTGGCTGTACGGCCCGCTCTGAGGCCGCGGCGTGCGGGCCGGCGCCGGTGTCAGGCCGTCCGGTGCGCCGTGAGCAGCAGGAACTCCCACTCCATCACACCGTCGCGGGTGTGCTCCTCGGCGAGTGCGTCCAGTTCCCGGTCCAGGGCCGCCGCACGGTCGGAGTCCTCCCCCAGCGACCGGTAGACGGCGATGGTCGGGCCGTAGCAGGTCTTGAAGAAGGTGCGGAACGAGCCCGGTTCGGGGAAGGCGTCGACGCGGACCGTGCGCCGCCGGGCCTCCACGTCCGTGACGCGGTCGCCGAGCAGTTCGTACACGTGTTCCTCGTCGCCCCACAGCGGGGGCGGCGACGCCCCGGGCGGCGGGGGCGGCGCGTACGGCTTCATCGCCGCGAACATGCGGCCGATGAAGCCCTGGGGCGTCCAGTTGGACATGCCGATCGTGCCTCCGGGGCGGCACACCCGGACCATCTCGTCCGCGGCCGCCTGGTGGTGCGGCGCGAACATGATGCCGAAGCAGGACATGACGACGTCGAACTCGCCGTCGGCGAAGGGCAGGTGCTCGGCGTCCGCCTCCTGCCAGTCCAGGCCCACCCCGCGCACGGCGGCCACCTGCCTGCCGATCTCCAGGAGTTCGGGCGTCAGGTCGCAGGCCACCACGTCCGCCCCGGCCAGGGCGGCCGGGATCGCCGCGTTGCCGGCGCCCGCCGCGATGTCCAGGACGCTGTCCCCGCGCTGCACGCCGCACTCCTTGACGAGTTGGGCGCCGGCCTCCGGGATGACGTGCGAGGCGACGGAAGGGTAGTCGCCCATGGCCCACATGGCCCGGTGGCGGGCCTTCAGCGCGCGATCGGCCGCGACCGCGTCGGTCGCCTCGGACATAAGACCGCCTCCAGGGCTCGGACCGACCCCCCTCCCGAGCATAGGCGGCCCCGCTCCCGGCCGCCGTCCGAGCCGGACCGCCGCCGGCCGGCCGTCCCCTATTCGCCGACGGCGACGTACCGGGTCACCTCGCCGTCGCACTCGGTCGTGCCGGCGTGGCCGGGGTCGGCGTCCAAAGCCACTCCGGCGCCCTCGAAAACCTCCTTCAGGCGCTGCCGCAGCGGTTCGCCGATGTAGTTGTGGTGCAGGTCGAGGCTTCCCAGGCGGGTGAGCGGCCGGCCGGCCAGCAGGGCGCGCGCCCCCTCGTCGGTCAGGATGCCCAAGGACAGGTCGAGGTGTTCCAGCCGCCCGACCACCGGCGCGGACGCCGCCGCGGCGGCGATCTCGTCCTGGATGTCGCTGTTGCGCAGGCCCAGTCGGCGCAGGCGCGGCAGCAGCGACCCCTCGAAGACGGGCGCCAGGTCGCCGATCTCGCAGTCTCCGCCGAACCAGCTCGTCCCGAGCCACAGCTCCAGGTTCTCCAGGGCGGGCAGGTCGCTGCCTGCGATGCCGCGCACTGCAGCCGCGGGCATCCCGCCCGTCTGCACGACCAGGGACCGCAGCGTGCGGTGCGTGAGCGCCCGCAACTCCAGTCCGCTGCCGCCCCGCACACCGAGCTCCTCCAGCTCCGGAAGCCCCTCCAGGAGCAGACCGACGTCGCCCTGGTATATGGCGGAGATCTCCAGCTCCCGGTTGTCCATGTCGCCGAGGAACACGGCCCGCAGGGCGGGGAACTGCTCGCGGGCCTCCAGGATCGCGGCGTTGACCTCGTCCGGGCCGACCTCGACCGTGTGCCGCAGGCAGCCGACGACGAGCGACCGCACCCGGGTCGTGTCCACGGCGGCCCGGAACCGCGCGAACACGTCCGGCCAGGCCTCCCGCACCTCCCGGGGGTCGGCCGAGATCCGCCAGGCCACGCGGTCCGGCTCGGGCAGTGCGGCCGCGCCCCCCTCCGGACCGCCGGGGAAGTCGTGCACGGGAAGCCCGTACCACTGTGTCAGACGTCCCGGATACCCCATGGTCCTTCTCCCGCCCTCTGGTCCGTTGCGCCCGGTCGGGCCCGGTGCAGGGCAGTTGTAGCAAGCGGCACCGACAGCCGCCGCACGGCCGCTGTCAGTGGCATGCGTCACAGTGGAGGGGATGCCGATCCGCTGGAAGAGGTGGACCCCATGGGGTACGCGATCCAGGCCGAGGGCCTGGCCAAACGGTTCAAGGAGACCCGCGCGCTCGACGGGGTCGACCTGGCGGTGCCCGCGGGCACCGTCCTGGGGCTGCTCGGGCCCAACGGGGCGGGCAAGACGACCGCGGTGCGGATCTTCGCCACCCTGCTGCGCCCGGACGCAGGCCGGGCCGAGGTCGGCGGGCACGACGTGGTCAGGCAGGCGGGCCGGGTCCGCTCGCTGATCGGCCTGACCGGGCAGTACGCCGCCGTCGACGAGAACATGACCGGCACGGAGAACCTGGTGATGATCGGCCGGCTGCTCGGCCTGTCCCGCCGCCCCGCGCGGACCCGGGCGGCCGAGCTGCTCGACGGCTTCGGCCTCGCAGACGCGGCCGGGCGGGCCGTGAAGACGTACTCGGGCGGCATGCGCCGCCGCCTGGACCTCGCGGCCAGCCTCGTCGGGCGGCCGCAGATCCTCTTCCTCGACGAGCCGACCACGGGGCTCGACCCGCACAGCCGCGGCGAAGTCTGGGACATGGTCCGCGAGCTGGTGGCCGACGGCATGACCGTCCTGCTGACCACGCAGTACCTGGACGAGGCCGACCGGCTCGCCGACAGCATCGTCGTCGTCGACCAGGGCAAGGTCATCGCCGACGGCACCCCAGACCAGCTGAAGTCCCAGGTCGGCGGCCAGGTGCTGCACCTGCGCCCGCTCCGCGCCGAGGACCTCGCGCCGGCGTGCGCGCTGGTCGCGGAGGAGGCCGGGCCGCAGACCAAGATCGAGGATGAGGTCATCACCGCCCCCGTCGGCGACCCGGCCCTGATGCCGCGCGTCGTGCGCCGCCTCGACCAGGCCGGCATGGCCGTCGCGGAGCTCACCCTGCGCCGCTCCTCCCTCGACGAGGTGTTCCTCGCCCTCACCGGCCACCGCGCCCGGCCGGAGGCCCCGCCCGCCGGCAGCGACGACCACGACCCCGACGCCTACGCACCCGCCGGGAGCCCGTCATGACCAGCGCCGCCGTCACCGACGCCCTCGGCCCCTCCGGCACCCGGGTGCGACCGCTCGCCGCCCTCCAGCAGACCGCAACGATGGCGTGGCGCAGCCTCATCTCCGTCAAGCACAACCCGCTCGAACTGGTCGACTACAGCATCACGCCGATCATGTTCGTGTTCCTGTTCACCTACGTCTTCGGCGGCCAGATGGCGGGCTCGCCGCAGGAGTACCTCCAGTACGCCCTCGCCGGGATCATCGTCCAGAACACGCTCTTCATGAGCATGTACACCGCCATGTCGCTCAACACCGACCTCACCAAGGGCGTCTTCGACCGGCTCCGCAGCCTGCCCATCGCCCGCTCCGCCCCGCTCTTCGGGCGCATAACCGCCGACCTGGCCAAGCAGCTGTGGGCGATGCTCCTGATGATCGGCCTGGGCACCCTGCTCGGCTTCCGGCTGACCGGCGGCCTCGGCGGCTTTCTCGCCGCGACCGTGCTGCTCCTCGTCTTCGCCGCGGCCGTGTCCTGGACCGCGGTCCTGATCGGAATGCTCGCCGGGGACGCCGAGAAGGTGCAGGTGTACGCCTTCACCTTCATCTTCCCGATCACCTTCACGAGCAGCGCGTTCGCCCGCGTCGACACCATGCCGGGCTGGCTCCAGGCCTGGGTGAACGTCAACCCCGTCACCCACCTCTCGGACGCCTTCCGCGGCCTCCTGCTCGGCACCCCGGCCGGCGGGCCCGTCCTTTGGTCCCTGGCCTGGGCCGCGGCCATCACCGCCGTGTTCATGCCGCTGGCCATGCGGGTGTACGGATCCCACAGCCGCTGACATACCGGACCGGGCGGGGGACGACGGGGGAGGCGGGGACGTGTCGCACCGGACGCACCGGAATGGTCCGCGGCCGAGGCGGCGGCCCTCGCGCGCAGCCGGGGAGTCGATCTTGCGGCTTCCCCCTGGGGACGCCGCCCGGAGGCAGGCCGGTTCCCGCGGGTCGGGCGGGGGCGGCGGGCCGCCGGCCGGGGCGCGGTGGGGTCAGCGGTCGTCGGGGCGGTTGGGAACGTCGCGGTCCTCCTCCGGGACCGCCTCCTCGGGGCGGCGGCCCAGTTCCTCCGGGGTCTTGCCCGCCGCCCGGCCCGGAGCCGGTCGTGAGCGGTCCCGGCCCTTGCGGGACCGGTCCTGCTCCTCGCCTCCGCTGCCCGACCCGCGGCCGGTGTCCTTCGTTCCGTCCATGGCGACGGCTCCCGTCTCTCGTGCCCTGCGTGCCGGCGCACGGCGGGCGTGCGCCCACCCTCACACGGCCGGTGCCCGCCGGCATCTTTTCGATCACGGACGGTGACCGGCGCCGCCCGCTCCCGCCACCCCGGTGTGTGCGACCCGGCCGGCCGGGTAGGGGCGGCGCGCGGGAAGGAGACGCATGCCATGGGCCCTGCCGACCTGAGCACCTGGCTTCTGACCGCCGCCCAGCGCGGCAATCCGGACACCCGCCTCGACCGGCGCCACCCCGGTGGCGTCGCCTGGTCACGGGGGAACGAGGCGCGGCCGGTGGTCCACGGAGCCGCCTACTTCGCGGAACTGCTGGAACGGATCAGCGCCATGCACGCCGGCGACCTGCTGCTGTTCACCGACTGGCGCGGCGACCCGGACGAACGGCTCGCCCCCCACCACACCCCCGACGGCCGCACCCACGACGGCGACCGCGCCGGCAGCGAGATCGGCGCCGTGCTGTGCCGGGCCGCCGAACGCGGCGTCGTCGTCAAGGGCCTGGTGTGGCGCTCGCACCTGGACCGCTTCCAGTTCAGCGAGACCGAGAACCGGCACCTCGGCGAGGAGATCGAGGAGGCCGGCGGCGAATGCCTCCTCGACATGCGGGTCCGCCCGGGCGGCTCGCACCACCAGAAGCTCCTCGTACTCCGCCACCCCGGCCGGCCCTGGCTCGACATCGCCTACGCCGGCGGCATCGACCTGTGCCGCAGCCGCAATGACGACGCCGCGCACGGCGGCGACCCCCAGGCCCTCCGCATGGCCGACGCCTACGGCCCGAACCCGCCCTGGCACGACGTACAGCTCGCCCTGCGCGGGCCCGTCGTCGGCGACCTGGAGGCCGTGTTCCGCGAGCGGTGGGAGGACCCGGCACCCCTCAGCCGCAGCCCCCTCACCCGGCTGCGGGCCCGCGCACACCGCGAGGACACCCACGCCGACGGGCTTCCGCCGCAGCCCCCCGACCCCGAACCGTGCGGCCCCCACACCGTGCAGGTGCTGCGCACCTACCCCAACCGGCTGTTCGGCGGATACTCCTTCGCCCGCGACGGTGAGCGCAGCATCGCCCGCGGCTACCTCAAAGCCGTCCGGCGGGCCCGCTCCCTGATCTACCTGGAGGACCAGTACCTGTGGTCGCCGCGCGTCGTCGACTGCTTCGCGCAGGCCCTGCGGGCCCACCCCGAGCTGCGGCTGACGGCCGTCATCCCCGCCGTCCCGGAACAGGACGGCCGGCTGACCCTGCCGATGAACCTCATCGGCCGCATCACCGCCCTGAACGGGCTGCGCCGGGCCGGCGGCGACCGCGTCGCGGTGTACGCGCTGGAGAACCACGCCGGTACGCCCGTCTACGTCCACGCGAAGGTCTGCGTCATCGACGACGTGTGGGCGTCCATCGGCTCCGACAACATCAACCTCCGCTCCTGGACGCACGATTCGGAGCTCAGCTGCGCCGTCCTGGACGACACCGCCGACGGCCGCCCGCCCGCCGATCCGGCCGGCCTCGGTGACGGCGCCCGGTCCTTCGCCCGACGGCTGCGCCTGGAGCTCTCCCGCGAGCACCTCGACCTCGACCCCGCCGGCGACGACGCCCTCTGCGACCCGGTGGCCGCCTTCGACGCGTTCGCCGCCTCGGCCGCCGCCCTCGACGCCTGGCACGAGGGCGGCTGCCGCGGCCCGCGCCCGCCGGGGCGGCTCCGCCTGTACGTGCCGCCCGAGTTGTCGACGCCGGCCCGGATCCTGGCGACCCCCGCCCACCACCTTCTCGTCGACCCGGACGGCCGTCCGTTCCGGCTGCGCCGCCGCAACGCCTTCTGATCAGCCCGCCCGACCGGCCGCGGCCCGCCGGGGCCGTCACGCAGGTGCCGTTCTCGCCGCGCAGGACCGCAGTGCATCGCCTAGGTTGATGGCCGGGGGGAGTTCCCGACCCGAGGAGTTCGCTATGGCTGACAAGGGCAAGATGGAGCAGGCCAAGGGCAAGGCGAAGGAAGCCGTCGGAAAGGTCGCCGGCAACAAGCGCATGCAGGCCGAAGGCAAGATGGACCAGGTCCGGGGCGAGGCCAAGGAGGCCCGCGCCGATCTCGACGATCGCGCCCGCGAAGCGGGAGAGCAGATGCGCGGCAAGCACAGGAAGAAGTAGCCGCAGACCGACGCGCGACCGCCCGCCCGCAGCGGCCCCGGTGCCCGACACCGGCCGCGGCGCGGCGGGCGCCGCCGTTCCACGGCCCACGCCGCCGGCCCGTCACGGCCGCCGCCGGCCATCCGCCGCGGTCAGCGCCACGAGGCCGGGGCCGCGTCCGCCGTCGTGTCACCCGCGGAGCCCGACCGTCCCGCCACCGGGACTGGCCCGCCGCCCGGCGTCACCGGCAGAGCAGCCGCTCCAGGCGCTGGACGACGGCCCCCGCCCCGTCCTGCGCGGTCATGCGCCCGGCGGCGCGGGCGGCCTGGGCCCGGTAGCCCGTTTCGTCCACCGCCCGGCGCAGTTCCCCGGCGAGCGACTCGGCGGTCAGGTCCCGGTACGGGATCGGGCCCGTGGCCGCGCCGAGGGCGGCGACCCGGCGGGACCAGAACGGCTGGTCGGCGGTGACCGGTACCGGGACGGACGGGACGCCCGCTTCGAGGGCGGCGGCCGTCGTGCCGGCGCCCCCGTGGTGGACGACGGCGGCGGTGCGCGGGAAGAGCAGCCGGTGCGGGACCTCGCCGATGTCGAGGACGTCGTCGCCGGACGCCCCGGCGGACAGACCGGCCGCGCCCGCCTGCAGGACGCCCCGCAGGCCCGCGGCCCGCAGCGCCCGTACGGCGATCTCCGCGAGTCGGGCGCCTTCGCCGGCCGCCATGCTGCCGAAGCCGACGAACACCGGCGGCGGACCGGCGTCGAGGAAGTCGGCCAGGTCGCCGGGGAGCCGGGTGCCGGGCGGGCAGTAGGGCCACCAGTTGCCGACGACGTCCAGTCCGGGCCGCCAGTCCGCCGGCCGGGGCAGCAGCACCTCGCTGAATCCGTGCAGGACCTCCCACCGGCTGCCCTCCCTCCGCCGCCGCACCTCCCCCTGCGGTACGGCGGGCAGCCCGAGCTCGGCCCGCAGGTTCCGCGCGGCCTCGGCGTGCATCCGGTCGACGACGCGCACGGCCAGGCGGCCCATCGCCCGGTTCCCCCACCCGCCGAGCGAGCGGCCCGCGGACACCACCGGCGGGAAGGCGGATGTCGGCGCCACCGGCTGGAGGTACGCGCCCAGCGCCGGCACCTCCAGGGCCTCGGCCAGGTGCCAGCCGAGCGGCGCCGTCGTCGTCGACAGCAGCAGGGCGTCCGCCCCCGGCTCCGCGGCCCGTACGAGGCCCTGCCCCAGCTCCCGCATGAACGCGGCGGCCCTGCGCATCAGCTGCCCGCGCCCGCCCGGCGCCGCACCTCCGCCACCGGCGCCCTCCGGCCGGGCCGGGGTGCGCCAGTCGACGGGCAGGCCGCGGAACTCCAGCCCCGCCCGCTCCGCCATGCCGGCGAACCCCTCGGGCGCGGCCAGGGCCACGTCGAAGCCCGCCGCGCTCAGCCGCGCCCCCAGGCCGGTGTAGGGGGCGACGTCCCCGTGGGATCCGGCCGCCAGGATCAGCACCCTCACCGCGACCGCATCCTCTCCGCGTTGGCGCGGACGGCGTCGCGCAGGTAGCGGTCCAGGCCGGGCCGCTGCTCGGGCGGCGGGACGACCAGGGCGAACGCCCGCGCGTCCTCCGTGTACTCGTCCGCGATCCGGCAGTGCGCCTCCGGCGGGCACGGCGTGAACCAGCGACCGATGTGGCCCCGGTGCTCCTCGGCGACGTCCATGGCCGGCGCGCTGTCCGCGGCGGCCCCCTCCTCGAAGACGCGCAGGAGCGTGCGGCGCCATTCCGCGGCCTCGGCCATGATGGCCCGCCAGTCCTCCTTCGTGTGGGCGGCGGCCCGTGCCATCGCCTCCCGGTGACTCGCGCTCTCGCCCCACTTCAGGTGCGCGTCGGTCGCGTAGCTCAGGTCGAACGCCACGTCGCCGAACACCTCGAAGCGCTCCTCGGGCGTCAGCCGTACCCCGGTCCCCTGCACCTCGATGGCCCGCTCGGCCACTTCAACGAGCCGGTTCAACCGGTCGACCTGCTCCTTCAGCGCCCGGTGCCGCTCGCGCAGGTACGCGAGGGGGTCCGCCCCGGGGTCCGCCAGGAGGGCGCGTACCTCCTCCAGGGAGAAGCCGAGTTCGCGGTAGAAGAGGATCCGCTGGAGCCGGGCCAGGTCGGCGTCGCCGTAGAGCCGGTAGCCGGTCGGGCTGCGCTCGCCGGGGGTCAGCAGCCCCGCCTTGTCGTAGTGGTGCAGGGTGCGTACGGTCACCCCGGCGAATCCGGACACCTGTCCGACCGAGTAGCTCATGGGAAGCCCTTTCGTCGGCCCCAGCTTGCAGCCTGACGCAGGGTGAGGGTCAAACCGCGGGCCGGTGCCGGGCGGCGAAGGGGCCTCCGGCGCCGAAGGCGTGCCGTGCGAAGCGCTCGCCGATGAGCCGGTGGGTCGCCGCGTCCGGGTGCAGGTTGTCCGGCAGCGGCAGCGCCGCCGCGTCGGCCGGACCGTACAGGGCGAGGCCGTCCAGGTGGTGCAGGTGCGGGTCGGCCGCGGAGCGCTCGCGGACGATGCGGGCCAGCTCCTCCCGTACGACGGCCAGCGTCAGCTTCCCGGCGGGCACCTCGCGGGGGTCGCCGGCGGCCAGGAAGGCGGGCCGCCCCGCGGCGAGTGAGGCCGGGTCGAGCGCGGTCGGGCCGGGGGTGTCCTCGTGGACGGGGCACAGGATCGGCGAGACGACCAGCAGCGGCACGTCGGGCCGGCCCTCGCGGATCGTGTCGAGGAACCCGTGCACGGCGGGGCCGAACGCCCGGCGGCGCATCAGGTCCAGGTTGACGACGTTGACGCCCACCTTGAGGCTGACCAGGTCCGCGGGGGTGTCCCGCAGAGCGCGCGCGGTGAAGGGGTCGAGGAGCGCGCTGCCGCCCAGCCCGAGGTTGACGAGGTCGGCGCCGCCGAGCGCGGCGGCAACGGCCGGCCATGTCCGGGTGGGGCTCGCGGCGGTGGAGCCCTGGCTGATCGAGCTGCCGTGGTGCAGCCACACCGGCCGGCCGCGGTCGGGCAGCGGCTCGACGGGGGCGTCGGTGCGCAGTGCGACCAGCTCGGTCGTCTCGTCGTGCGGCAGCCATATCTCCACGTCCTTGGCGACTCCGGGCAGGCCGGTGAAGCGGACGGTCGCGGGCGGGCCGGGCCGCAGCTCGCTGCTCCAGTCGGCCGGGTCGACGACGAGGGTGCGGCCGCCGCGGGCGCTGCCCTGCGCGGTGAGCCGGCCGTCGACCAGCAGGTCGTAGACGCCGTCCGGGCGGGGCACGCCGGCGTGCACCCGCTTCGTCGGCAGGGTGTCGAGTTCCACGGTGGTGGCGCGGGTGCGGAAGGCCAGGCGCACGCCGGAGGGCTGGGACTCGGCGAGGGCGAGCTGCCCGTCGGCGCACTGCTCGCGGGCCGCGGCGGGCAGCCGGTGCGGCAGCAGTCCGTGCGGGGTGCGCTCCAGTTCGGCGGCGCCGTGCACGAGGGCGGCGGTGATCGGGGTGGCCGCCGTCGGGGCGGGGGCTGTGCCCCCGCCTGCTGCGGGGCGGTGTGCGGGGTTCACGGGGTGCTCCAGGGAGGGCGTCGGGCGGGTCGCGGGGTCAGCGGGCCGGCGGCCAGGTGCGCAGCAGGTGGTCGAGGGCGTCGACGATGCGCTCCCAGCTCTCCTGGCTGTCGGGGGCGCTGTGGGCGAAGCCGCCGGAGTTCTCCAGGTCGACGTAGCCGTGGAAGAGGCTGCCGAGCATGCGGACCGCATGCGTCTGCTCCGGTTCGGCCAGTCCGTAGCCGCGCAGCACGGCCCGCGTCAGCCGGGCGTGGCGTACACCGGCACTGGCCAGGGCGGTGTCGGTGTCCAACGGGAAGCGGGTCGCCGCGTACCGGCCGGGGTGGCGGCGGGCGTACGTGCGGAAGACCTCGGCGTAGGCGGCGAGCGCGTCCCGGCCGGACCGGCCTGCCAGGGCGTCGGCGGCCAGATCGGCCAGCTCCTCCAGCGCGAGCAGGGCGATCCGGGTCTTGAGGTCCCGGGAGTTCCGCACGTGCGCGTACAGGCTCGCCACCTTGACGTCGAAGCGGCGGGCGAGCTCCGACAGGGTCACCCCGCCGAAGCCGATCTCGTCGGCCAGCTCCGCTCCCGCCTGTGCCAGCCGCTCCGCCGTCAGTCCGGCCCGCCCCGCCATCCGGTCTCCCTCCATCGTGCCCGTCTCTGCCTGAAGAGAGTATGGTTCTGCCTAAATGGATTAGGCAAATGCAAAAGCTGCGTGGGCATGGTGAGGACGGACGCGCCCCCGGCCGGGCCAATCCGACGCCGGGAACCGCCGCCGGGCGACCCTGGTGGCTCCCGGGCCGGCACGGCCCCCGGCCGGAAGGAACGCCGTGGCGGCAGCACCCGACGAGCACACCCCCGCCGGCCGGTACGGCGAGGACCTGTTCCCACCGGGCCTGGCCGGCGAGGGCGACCGCATCGACCACGCCGCCCTCGTCTACGACCCCTACACCCGCGAGCGCCTGACCGCCCTCGGCGCCGGTCCCGGCACGCGCTGCCTGGACGTCGGCGCGGGCACCGGGACCGTCGCGCGATGGCTCGCCGAGGAGGCCTGCGCCGACGAGGTCGTCGCCCTCGACCGGGACACCGGCCACCTCGACCGCCTCGCCGGCGACCGGCTGCGCGTGCGCGCCGCGGACCTGACGCGGCTCGCCGACGAGCCCGGGCTGGGTACCTTCGACCTCGTCCACGCCCGGTTCGTCCTCATGCACCTCCCCGAGCGGCAGCAGGTCCTCGACCGGCTCGTCGGCCTGCTCAACCCCGGCGGGCACCTCGTCCTCAGCGACGCGGCCGACGTCCCCGACCCCGCCGACACCGGCTCCCCGTACCGCCGCACCCTCGACGCCATGTGGCACACACTGCGGGAGACCATCGGCACCGACCTCGCCGCCGTACGCGCCCACCCGCACGCCCTGCGCGCCGCCGGCCTGCACGACGTCACCGCGGAACTGGTGTGCCCGCCGCTGCGGCCCGGCACCCCGCTCGCCGCCTTCTGGACCGACACCCTCCGCCGGCTCCGCCCGGCCCTGCTCTCCGGCGGCCGCCTCGACGGGACCACCCTCGACGAGGCCCTCGCCTACCTCGAATCCCCGGACCTCGCCGAACTCGCCCCCGGCATGCTCACCGTGTGGGGCCGCCGCCCGTAGCCCCGGGCCGGCGGCCGTACGCCGACCGCCCCGGGCTCCGGCGCGCGGCCGGTGCCCGGGGCGGTGCGGCGGAGCCGCGCTCAGTACCGCAGCGCCCTCGCCGTCTGCGCGGTGACGCTGCCCGACAGCTCGTGCGTACTGCGCGCGGTGGCCTCCTTCCGGCCGTTCGCCGCCACGTCGTCGACGGTCACCACCACGGTGTCGACCGTGTTGCCGTCCCCGTCCTTGAAGTCGACCTGGACCGCGAACGACTTCGCCGCACCGTCGGTGTTCTCCACCGTCACCGGCACCTCCGTGCGCCCGTCGGACGCGGCGGTCGGCTTACCGAGGGTGACGGCGCCCTTCGCGTCCACCCCGCCCTTGACCTCGTCCAGCTTCTTCCGTGCCTCCGCGGCTGCCGAAGCCGCCGCGTCCGCGGCGTGCGTCGCGGCCGCCGAGACCTCGGCGCCGGCCGACCGGACCGCCGACGCGGCCCGGGACGCCGCGTCGGAGGCGGAACCGCCGTTCGAGCAGCCCGCCGCGCCCAGGACGCCCGCCGCGACCGCCGCCGCCCACACCGTGCCCACCGGTCGTCGCCTCACCGTGTCCCGCCTCCTCGAAGTCCTGCGTCCATGCCGCCTGTCGACGCCGCCGCGGGCCCGCCGCCCGCACGACCCGCCGGCGCATCCGGATGAAGCGCCCGCCCGGCGGGACGCCGCCCGCTCACCGGCCGCCCAGCAGGGCGCAGGCGAAGTCCTCCTGGACGGTCCGCAGCCGGGCCAGCAGCCGCGCCTTGACGTCCTTGTCCACCTGCGTGTTCACCGCGAAGACCAGGGAGCGCGTGCCGTCCGGGGTGCTCGCGGCCAGCAGCGTGTAGCCGGGGGTGTTGCCGGTGTGCCCGTACAGCTCGCCGCACCGGGTCGTGTACCGGAAGATCGCCGCGCCGGCGGCGTTCGTACCGGGGCCCGCCGGCTCCGAGGAGCCGCCCGGGATGAAGGCCAGCTGCTCCTCGCGGGTCCCGGGGGAGACGAGGGAGGGGCCGCCGTAGGCCCGGATGAACGCGCCGAGTTCCTCCGGGGTCGTCACGATGCCGCCGGAGGCCCAGCTGCCGGACGCGCTGACCAGCTCGCTGACGTCCTCGGGTTCGGCCGGCGGGCTGACGTCGTACCCGTGGATGTACGGTTCGGGCAGCCGGTAGCCCTGCGGGAGGCTGGTCCGGCGCAGCGCCACCGGCCGGTACACCAGATCGGCGAGGAGCTCCTCGTAGCGGCGCCCGGTCGCGGCCTCCGCCATGAGGGCGACCGCGATGTTGTCGGAGTTCGAGTACTCGTACAGCGATCCGGGGGCGAAGCGCAGCGGCTCGTCGGCGACGAAGTCCAGCAGCCTCCGCGAGTCGAAGCGGTGGCGCGGGTCGGCGACGACGATCTCCCGGAACTCCGGGTCGGCGCTGTAGTCGGGCAGGCCGCTGGTGTGCCGCAGCAGCTGCAACAGTGTCACCGCGTGCCAGGCCGCGGGCAGGCGGGGCAGCCGCTCGCCGATCGTGTCGTCGAGGGAGAGCAGGCCGCGGTCGACGAGGCGCAGGGCGACGGCCCCGCTGTAGGCCTTGGACACGCTGGCGATGCGCAGGTGGTCGTCGGCCCGAGGGGGCCGGCCGGTCGCCAGGTCGCCGGTGCCCGCCGTGTACGCCTGCGTGCGGCCGTCGCGGGTCAGCAGGGCGATCGCGCCGGGCGGGCCGTCGTCCTGGGCGACCAGCCGGTCCAGCTGCTGCTGGAGGCGGCCGTCGCGCGGCTGCGGCGGCGGTTCGGGGGTACGGGCGGCCTGCGCGGGCGGCAGCAGGCCGCCGAGTGCGGCGGCGGCCAGGGCGGCGACGGTCAGTCCGGTGCGGAGTCGGTGTCGGCGGGTGCGGATCGGCACGTGCGGTGCTCCAAGGGGCGTACGGAGGCGGCGCGCCCGGGGGTGCTGCGCGCGCTCCGCCCCGGTGCCCCTGCCTGCCTGGTGCTGGGGCCGCAACGGCCCACTCTGTCCGGCCCCAGCAGTAGCAGGCCCGGCCCGCGGCGGCGGGGCGGCGCGCGCCCCGCCCCGCCCGGTTGGCGGACACCGCGGCCTCCGGCGGGGAGTGCGTACGCGCCCTGCGGGCGCTCCGGGACGGGCCCCGGGGCGGTGTCTCTCCCGTCGCCGGTCCGCTGGGGCCGCCGTACACTGCCGACAACGCCCGGGACGGCGACGGCCGTCGATTCCTGCGACGGAAAGCGGTCGACCATGGCGGCAGTGCAAGCGGAACCGCTCGTCTCGCCGGTCGGGTCGCACAACGAGTGGGACCCGCTCGAAGAAATCATCGTCGGGCGCCTCGACGGTGTGCGGATCCCCTCCCGGCACCCCGTCGTGGCCTGCAACATCCCGCCCTGGGCGGCCCGCCTCCAGGGGCTCGCCGCAGGCTTCCGCTACCCGCGCGTCCTCGTCGAGAGCGCACAGCAGGAGCTGGACGGGTTCGTCACCCTGCTGGAGTCCCTCGGCATCACCGTCAGGCGCCCCGAAGCCGTCGACTACGGGCGCCGGTTCGCCACCCCCGACTGGTCCTCGCGCGGCTTCTGCAACTCCTGCCCGCGCGACAGCATGCTCGTCGTCGGCGACGAGATCATCGAAACGCCGATGGCCTGGCCGTGCCGTTACTTCGAGACGCACTCCTACCGCCCGCTGCTCAAGGAGTACTTCCGGGCCGGAGCCCGCTGGACGGCCGCGCCCAAACCGGAGCTCGCGGACGCGCTGTTCGACCCGGGGTTCCGGGTGCCGAAGCCCGGCGAGCCGATGCGCTACATCCTCACCGAGTACGAGCCGGTGTTCGACGCCGCGGACTTCGTACGGGCCGGGCGGGACCTGTTCGTCACCCGCAGCAACGTCACCAACCGCAGCGGCATCGACTGGCTGCGCCGCCACCTCGGGCCTGCGTACCGCATCCACGAGATCGAGAGCCGCTGCCGCACCCCGATGCACATCGACACCACGTTCATGCCGCTGGCACCGGGGAAGGTGCTGGTCAACCCCGAGTACGTGGACGTCGGCCGGCTGCCAGCCGTGCTCGACTCGTGGGAGGTGCTGGTCGCCCCCGAGCCGGAGCCGATCCGCGACCGGCTGCTCAGGACCGCCTCGCTGTGCGGCAAGTGGCTGAGCATGAACGTCCTGATGGTCGACGAGAAGCGGGTGATCGCGGAACGGCACCACACGGGCATGCTCCGCGCCCTCGAACGGTGGGGCTTCGAGCCGATCCCCTGCGACCTGCTGCACTACGCGCCCTTCGGCGGTTCGTTCCACTGCGCGACGCTCGACGTGCGCCGCCGCGGCGGCCTGGAGTCGTACTGCCCCTGACACCCGGCCGGCGCCGCACCGTCAGCCGTCCAGGTCGAGGGCGTTCTTGGCGCGGGCGACGGAGGACTCGGGGGCCGGCCCGCCCGCGTTCTGCGTCGCCAGCGCCTGGTTGAGCGCCACGAACGGCCGCATCCGCCGCTCGTACGCCGCGAACGCGGCACCGTGGTCGCCGCCGGCGCCGCCCAGGCAGTCCGCCAGCACGTAGGCGCCCGCCAGGGCCAGGCTCGTGCCCTGTCCCGAGAGCGGGGAGGGGCAGTACCCGGCGTCGCCGAGCAGGACCACCCGGCCCCGCGACCAGCCGTCCATGCGGACCTGCGCGATGGCGTCGCAGTGGAAGTCCGGCGCGTCCAGGGCGGCCCGGGCAAGACGCTGCCCCTCCCACCGCAGGGAAGCCAGCCGGTCCGCGACGAGGTGCCGCACCGCGTCGCCGCGGCGGAGCTCCGCGGGAAGAGGGCCGGACTCGAAGCCGAAGGCGATCCTGAGCTCGGTGTTGCCGCGTACGGGCATGATGCCGAAGCCCGCGCCACCGTCGCGCAGCCACAGCTGCCAGTCCTCCAGGCCGAGGAAGTTCTCCGCGCCGAACACCGACAGGTGGCTGCCGAGGTGGTGCACGAAGTCCTCCTCCGGCCCGAAGGCCAGCCGCCGGACGGCGGAGTGCAGGCCGTCCGCGCCGACCACGAGGTCGAAAGTGCGGGCGGGACCGTGCGCGAAGCCGGCGCGCACCCCGTCGCCGTCCTCGTCCAGGGAGGTGATGAAGTCGCCGAAGACGTACTCGGCTTCGCCGCGGGTATGCTCCCACACCATCTCCACCAGGTCCTCCCGCAGCAGCTCGATGTCGTCGCCGTCGAGGCGGCCGCTGCTGAACGTCTCCTCGGTGGAGCGGGACAGCTCGCGCCCCAGCGGGTCGAGCACCGACATGCCGCGCATCCGCGTCCGTACGGCGGCGGCCCGCTCCAGGAGCCCCGTCCTGGCCATGACGTCGCGGGCGACGCCCCGGATGTCGACGGCCTGGCCGCCCCGCCGCGGGCCCGCGGCGCGTTCGACGACGGTGGGGGCGAAGCCGCGGCGGCGCAGCCAATGGGCGAGGACGGGGCCGGCGATGCCGCCGCCGGAGATCAGGACGGTCTGCACAGGTGCCTCCCGGCAATGAGTGCTCGTACGGTGTACGCGCTGAACGTACGACGTACGCGCAGCTGCACTCAACCAGGTCAACCAGACTTCTGTACTAGGGCAGTTGGTCCATTGGAGTTCTCCGCGCTGCTAGCCTCTGTACTAGGACAGCCAGGAGAGGCGGCGGGACGTGACGAACACCACGGGTGCGACGGGGGAGCCCCCCTACCGGCGCATCGCCGCGGACATCCGGCGCCGCATCGCGGAGGGGGCGCTCTGCCCGGGCGACCCGGTCCCCTCGACCCGCAGGCTCGCCGCGGAGTGGGGCGTCGCGCTCGCCACCGCCACCAAGGCCCTGGCCGTCCTGCGCCTGGAGGGGGCCGTCGAGGCCCGCCCGCGGATCGGCACGGTCGTCGCCGGCACCGGGCCCGCCGCCCCGCAGCCGCGTCGGCGCCCGTCCGCCGCACCGGACCCCGAACGCGAGCTGAGCCTCGCCCGGATCGTCCGCGCGGCCGTCGACATCGCCGACAGCGAAGGGCTCCCGGCGCTCACCATGCGCGCCGTCGCGGCCCGGCTCGGCGTCGCCCCGATGTCGCCCTACCGCCACGTCCCCGGCAAGGACGACCTCGTCCTCCTCATGGCCGACGCCGTTTTCGGCGAGGCGTCCTATCCCGCCGGTGCCGCGGGGGAGTGGCGCCCGCGCCTGGAGCTGGGAGCGCGCACGCTGTGGTCCGTCCACCGCAGACACCCCTGGCTCGCGCAGGTGGGCCCCCTGACCCGCCCCCTCCTCGTGCCCAACCTCCTCGCCCACGCCGAGTGGATGCTGAGCGCCCTCGACGGCCACGGCCTGGAGCCCGCCGCGCAGTTCGAGGTCAACGTCCTGTTGTACGGCCACGTCCACGGCCTGGCCGTGCACCTGGAGAGGGAGGCGAACGCCGCCGCGGCCACCGGCCAGTCGGACGAGCAGTGGATGGACGGCCGGGCCGCCGCCCTGTCCGAACTCCTCGCGTCCGGCCGCTTCCCCACCTTCGCCAGGGTGGTCGGCTCCTTCCAGGACGGCTACGACCTGTGCCTCGACTCGCTGTTCGAGTCCGGCCTCAAGGCGCTCCTCGACGGCCTCGCGCCGGTCATCGAAGGCGGCGCCGCCCCGACTGGCAGTAATTGAATGCCGAGTGTCACTTCTGCCACTGTTCCGCGCCGACGGCCGGCTGGAAGGCTGGAGGCCGACCCGCCGCCGGGGCCGCACCCCGGCGCCCGCCCCCGACCGCAAGGCGCACCGTGACCACCACCGCTCCCACATCCCCAGTCCACCCCTCCGCCGCCTCACACCCCTCCGACATCGCCGCCGCGGCCGCCGCGGTCCTGCGCGGCCTCGCCCTCGACGAGGACCTGAAGTGGCGCGTCCCGGCGGATCCGGTCCTCGGCCCCCTGGCCCGCCGCGTGGCCCGCCGCTTCGTCGCAGGCGAGACCCTCGACGACGCCTGCGGGCGCGCCGCCGCCGTCCTGGCGGCCGGCCACCGCGCCAACGTCGAGTACATGGGCGAGAGCTGCCGCGACCCCCGGCGGGCGACCGCCGAGACCGAGGTGTTCGTGGAAGCCGCCGACCGGCTCCCGCCCGGCTGCTCGGTCTCCCTCGACCTCTCGCACATCGGCCTCGCCGTCGACCCCGACCTGGCCTTCGCCAACGCCTCCCGCATCGCGCGGGCCACCGCCGACACCGGCCGCGAGATGGTCGTCTCGGCGGAGGGCGCCGACCGCACCGACGCCGTGCTGGCCCTCCACGAGCGGCTGACCGCCACGTACGACCACGTCGGCATCACCCTCCAGGCCCGACTGCACCGCACCCGCGAGGACCTGCCCCGCGTCCTGGCCCGACCGGGCCGCGTCCGCCTCGTCAAGGGCGCCTTCGCCGAGCCGGAGGCCGTCGCCCTGCCCCGCGAGTCCCCCGAACTCGGCGTCCGGTACCTGGAGTTCGCCGACGCCATCGCCGACGCCGGGCACCTGTGCTCCTTCGCCACCCACGACTGGGACCTCCTGCGCCGCCTCGACGAGCGGCTCGGCGGATCAGGCCGCCCCGACGCACCCTGGGAGTTCGAGACGCTCCTGGGCCTCGGCCCCGACCGCCTCGCCGCGATGGCCCGGCTCGGGCACCCCACCCGCGAGTACGTCGTCTTCGGCACGGAGTGGTGGCTCTACGTGTGCAACCGCCTCGCCGAGGACCCGCAGCGCCTCCTGCGCGCCGTCGTCGACGCGGCCTCCTGACGGCCGCCGCCCGCCCGGCGGAGCCTCGGCCATGTCGGTGGATCGTGCCGCCCGCCGGGCGCGGACGACCGCCCCGGCGGGCCCGCCGGTGTTCACTCGGTGCCGGCAGGCCCCGCACCCGCGCGGGGCACCGCAACCCTCCGGGAGGCCCGGCATGCAGTTCGTCCAGATCATCGACTTCGAGACGGAGCGCATCGAGGACGTGCGCAAGCTGCTGCACGACTACGACGAGCGCGCGCGGTCGGAGGGCCGGCAGACCGGCCCGGTCAGCCGCCTGCTGCTGAAGGACCGCGCCAACCCCAACCGCCACCTGGCCGTCGTCGGCTTCGACTCCTACGAGACCGCCATGGCCAACAGCCGCGCCCCCGAGACCGACGCGTTCGCCTCCCACATGGCGCAGCTGCTGACCAGGCCGCCGGTCTACATCGACTGCGACGTCGAGGAGCAGGACGGCGGCCGCGGCTGACCCGCGCCGCCGAGCGGCCCCGATGTTGAAAACCGGACGTCCGGCACGGAGAGCGGCCCCGCCCCGGCCGGGCGACCATGGAGGGGTGGAGACGACGGAGCCGCCGCGGAGCCGGCGCGGCCGGGGCACGGGGCGATGAGCGACCCCGCCGGCATGGAAGGGCTGGTCAGCAGCGCCGCGCAGGCCGCCGGCGGGTGGCTCGGGGCCCTCCCCATCGCCCAGGTCGCCACCAGCGCCGACGGCACCATCGTCCGCTGGAACCGGGCCGCCGCCGACCTCCTCGGCTACGGCCCCCAGCAGGTCATGGGCCGGCACATCGCCGACCTGCTGCACCCGGGCGTCGACCGCACCCTCGGCCGCTCCCTGTGGGAGGCCGCCACCAACCGGCGCGGCGTCATGGGCACCGTCACCGCCTGGCACGCCGACGGGCACCCCCTGGAGCTGGAGATCTGGGCCTGCCCCGTGCCCGACCAGCACCACGGCCCGTCCGCGCTGCTCGTCTTCGCCGCCGACGCGCACGCCGCCCGCCGCATCCGCGGCTCGTCCGCCGTGTGGGACGGCCTCTTCACCCGCTCCCCGGTCGGCATCGGCGTCCTCGACACCGAGCTGCGGTTCCTCCAGGTCAACCCGGCCCTCGAGCAGATGAACGGCCTGTCGCAGGCCGCGCACGTCGGGCGGCGGCTCACCGAGCTGCTCCCGGAGGTCAACGCCCACGAGATGGAGGAGGCGATGCGGCAGGTCCTGGAGACGGGACTGCCCATCCTGGACCTGCGGCGCACCGGCCGCACGCCCGCCCGCCCCGACCGCGACCGCGTGTGGTCGTGCTCGTACGTCCGGGTCGAGGATCCCGCCGGCCGCCCGATCGGCGTCGTCGCCACCCTCCTCGACATCACCGAGAAGCAGCACGCCCAGGTCGAGGCCGAGGCCGGCCGGCGCCGCCTGGCCCTGCTCAGCGAGGCGTCCATGCGGATCGGGTCCAGCCTGGAGGTGGAGCGGACCGCCCAGGAACTCGCCGACCTCGCCGTGGGCCGCCTCGCCGACGCCGTCACCGTCGACGTCCTCGACTCCCTCGCCCGCGGCGACGACACCGGCAGCGGCCTCGCCGGCGGCACCGCCCTGCGCCGCCTCGGCAAGGCGCCCCTGACCGGCTCCCCGGTCATCGACGTCCTCGCCCCGCTGGGCCGCACCCTCACCTTCCCCTACACCGCCCCCTACACACAGGCCCTCTCCGCCCGCCGGCCGTTCGTCGTGCCCCGCCTGAACGAGGAGGTCATCGCCCCGGCAAGCCGGCACACCAGCCGCCCCGCCCGCCTGCTCGCCCTCGGCGTGCACTCCGTGATGATGGTGCCGCTCGTCGCCCGGGAGACGGTGCTCGGCGTCGCCGGCTTCTACCGCACCGGCCCGTTCGGCCCGTTCGCCGCGGACGACGTCACCCTCGCCTCCGAACTGGCCGCCCGGGCCGCCGTCGGCATCGACAACGCCCGCCTCTACCACCGCGAGCACGACACGGCGCTCACCCTCCAGCGGAGCATGCTGCCCCAGTACATCTCCGCGCCGCCCGGCGTGGAGGTCGCCCACCGATACCTCCCCGCCAGCGACGTCAACGAGGTCGGCGGCGACTGGTACGACGTCCTGCGGCTGCCCGGCGGCCGGGCCGCCTTCCTCATCGGCGACGTCATGGGCCACGGCACCGCGGCCGCCGCCGTGATGGGCCGGCTCTCCGCCAGCGTCCGGGCGCTCGCCCGGCTCGACCTGCCGCCGCCCGAACTGCTCCGGCAGCTCGAAGCCGCCCTGGAGGACCTGGCCGAGCCGATGCTCGCCACCATGTGCTACGTCGTCACCGACCCGGCGACCGGCCGGTGCAGCGTGGCCCGCGCCGGGCACCCGCCGCCCGCGCTCCTCGCCCCCGGCCGCGCCGCACGGCTCCTCGACGTACCGCCCGACCCGCCGCTCGGCGTGGGACACCCCCGATACACCACCACCCACCTGACGGTGGAGCCCGGGAGCATCCTCGTCCTCTACACCGACGGACTCATCGAGGCCCGCGGCAGCGACATCGACGAACGGCTGGCCGAACTGACCCGCACGCTCTCCGAGGAACCGCACCCCACCCTCGCCGGACTCGCCGACGGCCTGCTGGCCCGCCTCGTCCCCGCCTCCGCCGACGACGACATCGCCCTCCTCATCGCCCGCATCGAACCCCCCTGACCGGCTGACGGCGCACGGCGCCGCGGACGGCTCACCGTCGGCCATTTCCCGGAGCGCCTAGTTCCGCCCGTGGTGCGGCTCCGCCATGATGAGCGCCCGTCGGGTTCCGAAGGAAAGGACCGCCCATGGCGAGGCCGCGGATGGGGCAGGGCGTGCTGCGCCGCAAGCCGATCGATCACATCGACGAGACCGAGGGTGCCCCGAGCGAGCAGCTCGCGCGCACGCTCGGCCTGTGGCAGCTCACCGCCATCGGCGTCGGCGGCATCATCGGCGCCGGCATCTTCACCCTGGCGGGCACCGTCGCCAACGGCACCGCGGGACCCGCCGTCCTCATCTCCTTCCTCATCGCCGGCGTGGCCAGCGCCGCCGCGGCGTTCTCCTACGCCGAGTTCGCCGGCCTGATCCCGAAGGCCGGATCCGCGTACACCTACGGGTACGCCGTCCTCGGCGAGATCGCCGGCTGGTTCATCGGCTGGGACCTGCTGCTGGAGTACACGGCGATCGTCGCGGTCGTCGCCATCGGCATCTCCGGCTACTTCAACTTCCTCCTGGAGGCGACGGGCACGAGCCTGCCCGTCTGGATGCTGGGGGCGCCCGGCACCGGGGAAGGCCACCGCGTCGACCTCATCGCCGCCGTCCTGTGCCTCTTCACCGCCTACCTGCTCACCCTCGGCATCAAGAACGCCGCACGCTTCGAGACTGTCGTCGTCGTGCTCAAGGTTCTGGTGGTGCTGCTGGTCATCGTCGTCGGCTTCTTCCACATCGACACCGCCAACTACACGCCGTTCTTCCCCTTCGGCGTCGGCGGAGCCATCACCGGCGCGGCCACCGTCTTCTTCGCCGTCTTCGGCTACGACGCCATGAGCACCGCCGCCGAGGAGTCCAAGGACGCCCAGCGCCACATGCCCAAGGCGATCCTCTACTCGCTCGCCATCTCCATGGTGCTGTACGTGCTGGCCTGCCTCGTCCTGACGGGCATGCAGAACTACACCGAGATCGACCCGGAGAGCGGCTTCTCCACCGCGTTCCAGTCCGTGGGCCTCGACGGGGTCGCCAACATCATCGCCGTCGGCGCCATCATCGGCATCCTCACGGTGATGTTCACCTTCATGCTCGGTGTGACGCGCGTGTGGTTCTCCATGAGCCGCGACGGCCTCCTGCCGCACTGGTTCGCCAAGACGCACCCGACCCGGCACGTACCGACGCGCGTCACCTGGATCGTCGGCGTGGGCTCCGCGCTCATCGCCGGGTTCGTGCCGATCGGCGAGGCCGCCGAGCTCACCAACATCGGCATCCTGCTCGCGTTCGCCGTCGTGTGCACCTCCGTCATCGTGCTCCGCTACCGGCGCCCCGACCTGCCGCGGCAGTTCCGCACCCCGCTGATGCCGTTCACGCCCGCCATCGGCGTCATCGCCTCCCTCTGGCTGATCACGTACCTGCGGGTGGAGACCTGGCTCCGCTTCGCGCTGTGGTTCCTCATCGGGCTGATCGTCTACCTCGGCTACTCCTACCGGCACTCGAACCTCGCCAAGACGCAGCCGGAGGCCGGAGCGGGCGACCGGCGCCCGCCCGCATAGCCCGCGGGGAACCCCGACGACCCCTCTTCGCCACGGGTTTCACACGTCGTCCGAACCGCCTGACAGGAGCGGCCGCGCGTGGGACCTTGGTGGCTCCGCCACGAGGAGGGGGATGCATGCCGAAGTACGCCGGCAGCGAAGCCGAAGCCGAGAAGGACCTCCTGGAGTACTGCGCCTCGATCGGGTTCGACCCCGAGTGGGTCGAACCGAGGGACTGGCAGACGACGATCGGGATCGCCCGCAACGAGAAGTACGGCTTCACCGAAGCCCACAACGCCATCGACAAGGACAAGGAGCGGCTGCTCAAGGCGGGCGCCCGCGACGCGCGCCAGGCCAGGCTCGACGCGGACCCCGGCGGCCTGCTCGCCGCCGTGGCCAAGCACTACGCCCTCAAGGACACCCTCGTCCCCGTCATCCTCAAGCAGTGCGCCGCCGCCTACGTGGGCGGGGAGCGCGTGAACCTCGGCCTGGGCGGCTCCCCCCTCGACCCCGCCGCGTACGAGGAACTGCGCGAGGAGTGGCGGGCCGCCTCCCAGCTCGCCGGCGGCGGCGTCTTCACCGGGTTCGTCAGCCACCCCCCGCAGGACAAGGCGGCCCTCGGCAAGGGCAGCGTGGGCGCCACCCTCGCCCGGCGCAAGGTCCAGGGGAACCTCCTCGTCAAGATCGCCGGGGTGCGCTTCAACATGCACGTCGACGTCGAGGAGTAGCCCGCGCCGCCACGGCCGTGCCCGCGCGGGCGGAAGCCGCACGCGCGGGCACGGGGCCACGGGCTCACGGCGGCCGGCGGGTCTGCCGTCAGCCGTCGTGCCGCGCCGTTCGCGGGCCCGGGGCCAGGCGGCGGGCCGCCGGGCCAGGCGGCGGCAGGGGGACGGGGTGCGCCCCGTCGTGGTCCCGACCGTGCTCCCCGAGCGGGCGCGTACCCTCGGCCGCGCGGGCCATCCACTGCCACGGGCCGGACCCGGCCGCCTCCCGCGGGGCGGCCGCCCCCGGCGCCGGCTCCCGGTCGGAGATCCACGTCGTCAGCGTGAAGCGGTAATCCTCGAACCGGCCGCTCGGGCAGGTCGAGGGGACGACCTCGTGGAACGCGCAGGACGGGAAGAAGACGAGGGTGTCGTGCTCCGGCTCGACGGTCCGGTACGTCTCCGCCGGCCGCGCCCCGCCCTCGCCGTCGACGACGGTGTCGTACAGGCGGAGCCGCCCGCCGCCGAAGCCGCGAGGCCTGCGGTGCAGGTAGTAGACGGCCGACAGGGCGGTGCCGACGTCGCGGACCCGGGACGCGTCGGTGTGGATGCCGTAGTGCCCGCCCTCGCCGTGCGCCGTCAGGACCGTCACCGACCGGTCCAGGACCGCCCGCCGCCCCAGGACCTCCTGCACGAGCGGCAGGCAGTCCGCCAGGTGCGCGCTGAACACCTCGCTGGCCACGGGCAGGACCAGCGAGTCCCGGCCCTTGCGGGACACCTCGCCGGTGAGGGGGTCGCGCACGGTGCCGGCCCGGAAGTCGTCCTGCCGGGATATCGCGTACTCCAGGAGGGCGTCGGCGCGCTCGGCGCCCAGGAAGCCCTCGAACCGGCAGACGGGCGCCGGGACGACGAGCGAGGGGGACCACCGGTCGGAGGGGGGCAGAGCCTGGAAGCTGATTTTCGTCGGCTTGGCCGGTTCCATCGCGTATCCGCTCATGGCCCCGAACGGTACGGGCCGCTCCGGCTCCGCCCGCAGGGGCACACAGGGGCGCACGGGGGTACGCGTCCCCGGCGGCCCCGCGGCCCGGTGCGCGCCGGGCGCTCGCCGCGCACCCCGGGCGCCGACCCCCCGGATCCACCCCCGCCGGAGGCACCCGCAGCACCCGGGACGCGCCCCGCCGCGCTCCGGGCGTCAGCGGCGGCCGGGCCCCCGGGCCGGAGGATTGTGACGGGCAGCCCGGCGGCGCGGGCGGCGGCCACGGTGTCGGCGGTGCCGCCCGGGCGCCCGCGCCGGCCGGCCCACACCGCCACCAGCAGGTCCGCCCGGCACAGCAGCAGGCGCCCGGCCGCCCCGTACGCGTGCGCCGAGGCGCGCCGGCAGGGCAGGGTCCGCACCTCGGACGCCGCCGCGCGCAGCCGGTCGAACTCGGCGCGCAGGGGGGCGCCACCATGCCCTCCCGGTAGTCGGCCGACGGCAGGACCTCGACGAGCCGGCCGCCGGCCGCGAGGACGGCCGGCCGCGAACAGCGCCTCGGCCGGCCACGACAGGCCGTCAGCCCGCGCTCCGGGCGTCAGTGGCGGCGGGGCCGGGCCGGTCGCGGGCCTCCGGAGGGAGGCGGACGTGCCCGGTGGCGGCCACGGCGGTCACCGGCGGTCTCCCGCCGGCGGGGCGGGCCGCGGGCGTGCGGCCGGTGTCGTGCGGGGTTCCCCCGGGGGCGGTGTGGCGATCGCCGGAGTGCGGCGGCGCGGCACCCGCCGCCCTCGGGCCGATCCCGTGCGGACGTGACACCGACGGTCGGGCGCCTTGGCCGACGGTGTGTCAGGCGGCTAGGGTTCGTTCGGCGGATCAGGGCCGGACGGGTCGCGGCGTCCGGTGCGGTGCATCGCAAGGCGCCGGAGGGTCGCGTTGGTCGGGCCCGTCGGCAAGGCGGCGAGGTGCCGTGCCGGACGCCGCGGACCCGGCCCTGATCCGCCGGACCGACCCCGGGGTCGCCCGTCAGCACCGCCCCGTCGCCTGACCGACAAGGCACTCCGTGACCCGTACCCCCGCCCAGCCCGCCCCCGCCGGATCCGCCGCCGGCCATGCGGCCCGGTCCGTGCGCCCGGCCCGCCCCGGCGAACTGCCCGCGCTCGTCGAGCACCCGGGCGACCCCGAGCGGAACGCCGCGACGCGCGCCTACCTCGCCCGGCTCCTCGACAGCGGGTGCACCCGCCCCGCCTGGTGCCTCGTCGCCGAAGGCGGTGACGGGCGGCCCGTGGGCAGCGTCGTCCTGTGGACCCTCCCCGGCCACCGGATTCCCCTGGCCGTCGTGCTGTTCGAAGCCCCCGGCGACGAGCCGGACACCGCGGCCGCGCTCCTCGAAGCCGCCGCCGGCCTCGCCGCCGAGCTGGGCGCGACCGCCCTGGAGCACGTCCTCGACGCGCCCGCGCAGGACCCCCAGTTCCAGCGCGACCCGGAGCGCCGGGCCTGCCTGCTGCGGCAGGCGGGGTTCCGGCAGATTCGCGACGGCCGCCGCTTCAGCCTGCACACCGGCCCGCACACCGGCGACCGGCTCCCCCCGGACGACCCGGCGCTCGTCTTCCGGTCCCTCGCCGAGCTGGGACCGGAGCCGTTCGTCGCCCTGCTCGAAGACCTCCTCACGGACACCGAGGACGCCCGCCTCGCCGCCGACGTCCGCGAACACGGCGCACGCCGCGCCGCCGAGCTGCTCTTCGAGGAGACCGCCGAGCTGAAGCACGAACCCGAGTGGTGGGAGATCGGCCACGACGCCGCCGACGGCACCCCGGCCGTCATCAGCCTGCCCGCGGAGAACCCGCTCGTCGCCGTGATCGGCTTCGTCGGCGTCGCCCCCGCCCACCGCGGCAAGGGATACGCCGCAGCGGCCGTCGTCCGCGCCACCCGCATCCTCGCCGCGCACGGTGCGACCGAGATCCGCGGGGACTGCGACGCGGCCAACACCGCGATGGCGAAGGCGTTCCTGCGCGCCGGGTACCGGGGCATCGCGAACCGGCAGGAGTTCAGCCGCCCGGTGTGACTCCGCCCCGGCGGCGGGCGGGACCGCGCCGGGGCACCACGGCGAATTCACCTGCCGGTCGCCCGTCCGCCCCCCGCACTGCCCATCCGGCCGCGAGAGTGTGACCGTCCACGACGATGCAACCCCCGCACAGGGGAGGGAACATGACGACACGTCTTGCGGGCCGGGCCTTCGCGCTCGTCCTCGGTCCGGTCCTGGCCACCGCACTGTCGCTGCCGGCCGAGGCCCACGGCGTCCGCGAAGTGCACCCGAAGGCCGAGACCGCGGCCCTGTTCGACGACGGGCCGGGCGGCGACGCCAACGCGGACGACCCGGCGATCTGGCGCAACGCCGCCGACCCCGGCCGCAGCCTCGTGATCGCCACCGCGAAGCAGGGCGGGCTGCGCGTCTACGGCCTCGACGCCCGGCAGCTCCAGTCGGTCCCCGCCCCGGCCGGTCCCGGCGCCGGCGACGCGCCCGGCCGCTTCAACAACGTCGACCTGGTGCACGGGCTGCGCCTCGCGGGAGCGCGCGCCGACGTCGCCGTCGTCACCGACCGCGGAAACGACCGGCTGAGGATCTACCGGATCGACCGCGACCGGCCGGGCGGCCCCCTCACGGACGTCACCGACCCCGCAGCACGGCCCGTGTTCTCCGCCGGGCAGGAGGAGGTCAACGAACAGGCCACCGCCTATGGCCTGGCCACGTGGACCGACCGCAGCACCGGGCGGTCCTACGCGCTCGTCAGCCGGCGCAACCGCACGAGCATCGCCCTGCTCGAACTGCTGCCGACCCCCGTCGGCACCGTCGACTACCGGCAGGTCCGCACCCTCGACCTGCCGTCGTCCTTCCGGCTGCCGAACGGCACCTCCTGGACGCCCTGTGCGGAGCCCGGCGAGCTGCCGCAGGTGGAGGGCATGGTCGTCGACCCCGCGAACGGCACGCTGTACGCCGGGCAGGAGGACGTCGGCATCTGGCGGATCAAAGCCGATCTCACCGGTCCCGCCCGGCTCATGGACAAGGTCCGCGAGTACGGGATCCCCGGCACCTACGACGAGGAGACCGAGGAGTGCACGCCCGGCGCCGACCCCGGCTACGGGGGCAGGCAGCTGTCGGCCGACGTCGAGGGCCTGACCCTGGTCACGGAGCCCGGGGGCGACGGCCACCTGCTGGCCTCCAGCCAGGGTGACGACCGGTTCGTCGCCTACGACCGGGAACCGGCGGACGCGAACGAGTACGAGGGCTCCTTCCGCATCACCGCGGCCTCGGCGGCCCTCGACGGCTCGGAGGCCTGCGACGGGGCCGCCGCCCTGAACGCACCGCTCGGCGCCCGCTACCCCAATGGGCTGCTGGTCGTCCAGGACGGCCGGGAGACCCCCGGCGACGGCGACCGCGAGGCCACCGGCTTCAAGTTCGTCGACCTGGGAGAGGTCCGCAAGGCCCTCGACTGACAGGAGCCGCGGCGGCGGGCCGGCCCTCAGACCGTGCCGAGGGTCGCCGCGCCGAACGACACGTCGAAGCGGTCGCACCAGATGCTGACGCTGGTGTACCGGGCGGGGTCGGTCCCGGCCGGCAGGGGGTAGTTCTGGTCGCCCTTGTTGGCCTTGAGCTTGCCGAGGCTGACGTGCTCGCCGTCGTCGAAGACGTGCCAGCCGTCCCGGCCCTCCTTGACCGGAGCGTCGGCGAGCCACACGTACAGGGCCGGGCCGTCGCTCGTCTCCAGGCCCTCCAGGCGCAGCGTGTACGAGCCGTCGGCCAGCCGGAGGAGCTTCACCGACCCGGTGGTGGTGTGCTCGTGGCTGATGAACGAGCCGGACGCCACGGTCCGCGGGCCGGCCGGGGCGGGCGGCGCGGTCCCGGCGCCCGCCGTGGGGGAGGGGGCGGCCGTGGCGCTCGGCAGGGCCTCGCGCAGGGTGCGGTCCGTCCACAGCTTCCACGGCTGGAACCAGTACGTGCCGAACGCGACGGCGACGACGCCGACGACCACGAGGCCGATCAGCATCTTCCGCCTTCCGCTCCCCAGAGCCGGCATGGGACGTCCTCTCCGTATGCATCACAGCGCGTGGCGCAAGGCTACCCGCCGCGCCGGGGGCATCAGGCGGCCGGCTGGTCGAGCTGCCAGAAGAGCCGGTTGCGCAGGCAGCCGTCGAGGTAGGGGACGCCGTCGGTGTGGCCCGAACCGCTCGCGTTGCCGAGCATGCGCGCGGCGATGCTCCGGTGGGTGGCCTTCCACCGCTGGTGCCGCTCCTCCAGCCGGCCGATCGCACCGTGCAGCAGGCTCCACCCGCGGGGGTCGATGCCGCTGCTGCGGCGCAGGTCGAGGTAGGCGCGGGTGAGGGTGTCCCGGTCGGCGTCCTCCGCCTCGGCCCGTACCGCGGGGACGTCCGCGAACGCGGCCGACGCCAGCCGGGCGGCGGGCGGCGTCCCGCAGAGGACCTCGAACCGCTTGTACTGCTCGGACTGGATGGCGCTGGCGCCCTGCGTGAACCGGCGGAAGGACGAGAAGTGCCCCGGGCGCATCGTGGCGACGAGCCGGAACAGCGCGGAGGCCCGGCCGAACAGGGCGGCCGCCCGGTCCACGTGCTCCGCGGCCCCGGCGGGCCGGCCGTCCCGCAGCGCCCCGACGGCCGACCGGACCTCGCCGGCGATCGCCGTGAATAGCATTTCGTGCGTCTGGAGCACGCGGATGAAGAAGTACTCGTCGTGCAGGACGTACACGGGCTGCACGGTCACGTCGAACCACCGCCAGGCCTCCGTCGCGGGCGGCCTCGGCAGCGCATCGGCGATCCCGCTCCACTGCGCCGGGGAGGGGCCGACGGCGTCGGCGAGGTCAGGGGCGGCGAACCGCAGCGCGTGCCGCAGCCGCTTGCGCAGGACGGCCGGATCGGGCGGATCCCGGTCCGAGCGGTCCCCGCTCACGACCGCCGTCGTGATCTCGAAGCGTGCGACGTCGGCGACGAGGAGCGTGGCCAGGCGGTCCGGGCCGGGCGCGCCGCCCGCCCCCTCCAGGACCAGCTCCAGCACGGGCAGTGCGAGGTAGGTGCGGTTCCCGTACACGCCGTCGTGCTTGTCGAGGACGCAGTCCAGGAACGCCCGGACGAACGGACTGCCCGACGTCGACGGGCACGCCCGGAAGGCGCCGAGGCGCTCCAGGAGGGGCTGCGGTAGGAAGTGCTTCCCGGTCCGGCGCACCTCCTCCGTCACCCGCTGCGCCAAGTGGATCCCGTCGCCGGTGAACCGGTGGGTGAGGCAGTGCGTCGTCATCGGGCTCGTCTCCTCGCCGGGTCGAACCCCCGCCGGTCGGCGGGAGTGGGGAGACTTCGATTAGGCGACACGGCAAGCCGACCGGTCAGGCCTCGTCTTCTCGTGGCTTGACAACGAGCCCGACCGGCAGGCCGGCAGTGCTCAGTCGAGACAGAATTCGTTTCCCTCGATGTCCTGCATCACCATGCAGGACTCGTTCTCCTCGTCGGCGAGCATGAGCCGCACGCGGACCGCACCGAGAGCGGCCAGCCGCGCGCCTTCGGCTTCGAGCGCGGCGAGCCGCTCCTCCCCGACGAGCCCGGTGCCGACCCGCACACAGAGGTGCAGCCGGTTCTTCACGACCTTGCCCTCGGGGACGCGCTGGAAGAGCAGCCGCGGTCCCACACCCGAGGGGTCGCTGCACGAGAACCAGGCGACGGGCTCGCCGCCCGGCCGGGACCGCCCGAACTCCTCCCACGTGGCGAACCCCTCCGGCGGCGCCTGCGGGACATAGCCCAACACCTCGCACCAGAAACGGGCAAGCCGCTCCGGATCCGCACAGTCGAAGGTCACCTGAAACTTCTTGATCGCTGGCATCGGGCCAGCCTACGGGCCGCCCGGTGACGTCTCGGCCGCCCCGTGGACGACCACTACGCCGAAGCCCCGGCCCCTGCGCTGGGGGCGAACCCGCTCCCCTGCTCGGCGAACACCTTGATCGCGGCGCCCAGGAATTCCACGAGCCCAGGGTGGTAGGCATCGTGGAACGCCCGCATGGCTTCGTCCTCGGCGTAGAAGAGCGACATGCCGACGTACGCCTCCCTGGAAGGGGTGTAGAACCGGCAGGCGATGTCGAAGTGCCTGCGGACGAGCTCCTGGATCCGCTGGTCCCCGGGCTGGGAGCCGCCGTCCAGGAGGGCCGAGATCTCCCGGTACAGGACGTCCCAGTCCTGGTGGACCCGCTCCCGGTCCACATGCTCCCAGTCATCGGTCTCGGCCAGACTCTTCGCCTGCTCCTCGGCCAACGACCGGCGGCACGCGTCCTCGTAACTGCTCCCCACGGCACCGGTTCCCATCGTTGTCGGCATCGACCGCCGTTGATGATCAACGACGGTTCCGGCCGAACGCTGACACACAGCCGGCGGGGCGGCAAACCATTTCCCGGGCAGGCCTGGCCCGGATCCTGCCCATCGACTCCTGAACGGGCAGCGAGGCCGCTGCGAAGTGGTTTGCGCGGGAATCCCCGGGATTCGCAATGGCGTGTGCCCCGCTGATCCCGGGGGATCGGCGGGGCACTGTGCCTTGCGCCGCCGGAATCGGAACCGGAACCGTTTAGAGCCGTGTGGGCGAGGCCGTCAGCGGGATGCGCCGAAATCCTGCGTCCAGTAGTGGTTCGGCTGGGCGAGGCCGACGCCGATTTCCTTGAAGGCGCAGTTCAGAATGTTCTGCCGGTGGCCGGGGCTGTTCATCCAGCCCTGCATCACCTGCTCGGCGGTGCTGTAGCCGTAGGCGACGTTCTCGCCGTACGTGCGCCACTCGTATCCGGCTCGCGTGATGCGTTGGCCCGGGTCGGACCCGTCGGATCCGGTGTGGGACATGGTGGAGTGGCTCGCCATGTCCTCGCTGTGGGCCTGGGCCGCCTTGGTCAGCTGCTCGTTCACGGTGAGCGCCGGGCAGCCGACGGCCGCGCGCTCCTTGTTGACGAGCGCGAGGATCTGGGCGGCGGCGCCGGAGTCGGGTGCGGCGGTCGGCGCGGAGGGCTCGGGCGCGGCCGGGGCCTGCGGTTCCGGCTGCGCGGCCGGCGGCGGCGCCGGGGCCTCGCGTACGGGGGCCGGCTCCTGTACGACGGGCGCGGCGGGGGCGGGCGCGTCCTGTACGACGGGGGCCGCGGGGGCTTCGGGCGCCGCGGGGGCGGCCTCGGCGGCGGTGTGCTGCCAGGCGCGGGACTCGTACCGCTCGGCGGCCCGGGGGCGGGGCGCGTCCTGCGTGTCGAAGCAGGCCATGGCCGCGGTCGGCACGCCCAGGATTCCCACGGCGCCGACGGCGACGGCTATTTTCCTGTAGTGCGTTTTCTTCTTCCGGTGCTTCTGCATGTGACCTCATTCGGTGATCGCGAAGCTTCCGGCGGCGGTGACGGAACCCGGCGCCGGAGGAGTCGCCATTCTCAGAAGTCCGGCAACGCGCTGGCAAGTTCCACCGGCCCATTTCCGGAGGAGATCCGGAACGCCGCTTGAAATACGCCGCCGATCATGTATGGCACCGTGGGCGGGGTTTTCAGGAGGGCCTGATGGGCTGCCAGGAACCGCTCTGAACAGTGCAGTCCCGGCGAGGGGGCCGACCACCGCGAATTCCTTTTCCGCAAGAGAGGGGAATGTCGCCGCCAAACCGGACAAAACGCGATATGTCGATCACTCGGTGCGGTGAAGGGGCCGGTGCGGCCTGCCGGGGCGCCGTGACGTATGTCACGGAACCATGCGGGGGGTGCCGGGTTTCAGAGGGTTTCGCTGAGGGAGTCCGCCAGGCGCCGGCGGGCCGTGCGGGTCGCCGGGAGGGCGGCCGCGGCCGCCGCGCCGAGGACCGCCGCGGCCACGACCGCCGCCAGGACCGGCGGTTGCGGCAGGCGGGCGATGCCGGCGCCGACACCGCTCGACGCGGCCTGCAGGTCGACCAGCAGGACGCCGCAGAGGGCGCCCGCCGCCGTCCCCACCAGGGCGGCCGCCAGCGCCGTCAGCCCTGCGGCCGTCACGATCGTCGCGCTGATCTGCCGGGGCGTCAGCCCGATCGCCTTCAACGCCAGCAGGTCCCGGCCGCGGTCGCGGACGCCCGTGCTGACCAGCGTCAGCACCTCCGTCAGCCCGATCAGCGCCAGCACCCCGACCAGGGCGGCGATCACCGCGCGGGCGGGCTCCAGCCCCTCGACGGGGCTCGGGGCCTGCCGGACCTCCAGCGTCCCGGCCGCCGCGCGGTCGACGGCGTCCCGGACCTCCCGGGGGTCGGCGCCGTCGCGCAGCACCAGGGCGTGGTGGTCGGGGCGCAGCTGCGGGTCCCGTTCGCGCAGCGCGTCCATCGTCGTGGTGATCACGCGGCCGCCGGACTCCGGCTCGATGGTCCGGCCGACGACGTGGAGGATCTGCGGCCGCCCGGCGACGGTCATCCGCACCCAGTCACCGACCCGCACCCCGAGCAGGTCCAGCAGGCCCTGCCCGGCCACGGCCTCGTCGGGCCCGCCGGCGGCGCGGCCCTCCACCACCGCGGAGGGGTACGGCTCGCCCGCCGTGCCCAGCCCGCGAAGCGTGATCGTGCCGGTCTGCCCCGGCACGAGCGCCGCCATCTCGGCGCCCGGGTGGACGGAAGCCACGCCGGGCACGGCCGCGAGGATCCGCTCCGCCTCGGCGTCGGACGGCCCTGCCGGCTGCTGGGCCCGTACGGTGAGCGCGGTCGCCAGACCGACCTGCGCGGGCCGGCTGCGGAACTGGTCCAGCGTCGACCACGCGACGAGGGCGACGGTGACCAGCGCCAGCGGCAGGGCGAGCCGGGACACCGCGGCGAGCGTCCTGCCGCGCCGCGGGAAAGCCGCCCGCCAGCCCAGCACCAGTGCGGGCGGCACCCGCAGGCCGAGCGCCCGCCGGCCGAGCGCCGTCATCGGCGCCGCGGACGGCAGCGCCGCCCGCGCCACCGGCACCGGCGGCACGCGCCCGGCCCGCCACGCCGACAGCCCGGTGGCGGCCGCGATCAGCAGCACCGCACCGCACGGGATGCCGATCATCAGCGCCGTGTGGCCCGGCAGGTCCGGCCACACCTGCGCGGCCTCCCCGATCCGGCCCGGTATCCGGGCGCCCAGCGAACCGATAGCGGCCGTTCCGAGGGCCACGCCGAGGACGGCGAAGGCCAGGTGCTGCACGAGGAACCCGCGGGTCACCTGCCAGGGCGTGAACCCGACGGCCTTCAGGACGGCGATGTCCCGCAGCTGGCCCCGGACCCGGGCGGCGATGGCCCCGGACGCGGCGAGGGCCGCAGCGAGCAGCGCACCCACCCCGAACACGGCGAAGACCTGCCCGAGGAGCCGGTCGTCCCCGCCCGCCTCGGCCCGGGCCTGCTGCCACTTGGCCACCTGAGCCACCCGGTCCGCGCCGAGGACGGTCACCGCGCGCTGCACGGTGAAGTCGGTGTCGGCGGGATCCGCCAGGCGCAGCCCGACGCTCTGCCCGACCTGCCCGCCCGCCACCGCGTCGAGGGTGGCGGGGGACACCCAGCCGAGGCCGGCCGCGCCGCCGGGCCGGTAGCGGGTCTCGGCGGTCTCGGCGATCCCCGCCACCCGCAGGGCGTGCGGTGCGCCGTCCGGCCCGGTGAGGCGCACGGTGTCGCCCGGCTCGGCCCACAGCGCCCGCGCGAGGGACCGCTCCAGTACGACGGAGCCGGCCGTGGGGCCGCCGTCCTCGGCCGTCGGCAGCCAGCCGCCCGCGGTGACGAGCGGCCGGCCGGTGTGCGGGGGCTCCGCCCCGGCGGCGCGCAGCGTCAGCCCGGCCCGTGTACCGCGCGACTCGGCGGTGGCTGCCGCCGTGCGGAACGGCCCCGAGAGCGCGGCGACCCCGTCCAGCCCGGACAGCGCCTCCGCGTCGGCGGCGTCCGCGCCGGCCGGGGCGTCGGCCGCGGGACGCGTGTGCAGCCAGACGTGGGCGCCATGGGACTGGTTGAAGATCCGCTGCCAGGGGTTCGCGGCGTACCCGAACAGGGCCCCGGCCAGCAGCAGCGAGGCGATGATCCCGGCACTGGCGAGGACGACGAAGAGGGCTTCGCCGCGGTGTGCGCGGAAGTCGGCGTGCGCCCAGCGCAGCGTGGCCCGCACGGTCACTCCTTCAGGTCGAGGACGCGGGAGACGCCGCCGGGCTTCTCGCGGCGCCCGCCGCCGAGCTGCGCGTCGTCGGCGATGCGCCCGTCGAAGAAGCTGATGACGCGGTCGGCGGCGCTGGCCATGCGGGCGTCGTGCGTCACCATCACGATCGTCTGGCCGCGCTGGTGGAAGCGGGAGAGCAGGCGCAGCACCTCGCGGGTGCCCTTGCTGTCGAGGCTGCCGGCCGGCTCGTCGGCCAGGAGCAGGGCGGGGTGGTTGACCAGCGCGCGGGCGAGCGCGACCCGCTGCTGCTCGCCGCCGGACAGCTCGCCCGGCATCGCCCGCTCGCGGCCCTCCAGGCCCAGCTCGGCCAGGAGCTCGGCCCGCGAGTCCCGCGCCGCCTTCGGGGAGGCGCCGGCCAGCAGGGCGGGCAGTTCGACGTTGTCGGCGACGGTCAGGTTGGAGACCAGGTTGAAGAACTGGAAGACGACGCCGATGCTGCGGCGCCGCAGGACCGCCCAGCGGGCCTCGCGGAAGGTGTCGACGCGCTGCCCGCCGATCCACAGCTTCCCGCCGTCGGGGCGCTGGAGCCCGCCGATCAGGTGCAGCAGCGTGGACTTCCCCGCCCCGGAAGGCCCGGTGACCGCGACGAACTCGCCCGGCCGGACGGTCAGGTCCACCCCGCGCACCGCGTGCACGGGGGCGCCCTCGCCGTGGTGCGTCTTGGTCAGGCCCTCGGCGCGCACGATCGGCGCGGGCGCGGGCGCGGGTTCGGGTGCAGGCGTCGGTCCGGGCGCGGCAGGAGCGCCGCCGGCGGCGTCGTCGCTCATTCCAGCTCCTCCTGGCAGCGTTCCAGCCAGTCGAGGTCGGCCTGGAGGTGCAGCATTGCGCCCTCGATCAGCAGTTGGGAGATCTTGTTGTCGCGGTCCTCGGAAGCGGCCAGCTTCGACAGGTCCCGCATGGTGTTGAGGTACTGCCGCCGCTGCCGGTTGATCAGCGTGATCGGATCGGCCATCCCCGACTGCGGCGCGAGGGCGAGCTTCATGAAGAACTCGTCCCGTACCCGGGGCTCCTCGGCGGTGTCCTCGAACCAGGCGAGCACGGCCTCGCGCCCGGCGTCCGTCAGCCGGTAGGTGCGCTTGTTGGGCCGCCCCGACTGCTCGACGTCCTCGCCCTCGATCAGACCGCTCTTCTCCAGCCGGCCGAGGGTGACGTAGATCTGGCCCACGTTCGGCTGAGGGTACGCGGCGCCCAGGAGCTTCTCAAGGTCCTGCTTGAGCTCGTAGCCGTGGGCGGGGCCGCGGGTCAGGAGTGCCAGGAGCGGCAGACGCACGCGCTCCCCCCTCCTTCCCGCACCGTAGGCGACCGATGACCCCTGCAGCGGTCCGGTGGCACCGCCGCCCGCCCCGCCCTGCCTGGGCGTCTAGTATCGCCCATGCCTAACGGGTATATATAGGCCGTACTGGTCGGCGACGCAGCCGGATCGTGTACTGGGAGGAACCTGTGCGGTGGATGCGTGCCGCGGGCAGGGCTCTCCTGGCCGCGGCGGTGGTGCTCGCGGGGTACTCCGGCTTCGGCGCCCACGCCGGCGCCGGTGCGGACGCGCCGGCCCGCGGGCCCCTCACGCTCGCGACGGCCGGCGACCTGACCGACTACCTCTCCCCGCTCCTCGACGAGTGGAACGAGCAGCACCCCGGCGAGCGCGTCACCCTCGTCGAGCTGCCCGAATCCGCGGACGAGACCCGCGCCCAGATGACCAGCGAACTGCGGTCCGGCAGCAGCCGCTTCGACGTGCTCAACATCGACGTCGCCTGGACGTCCGAGTTCGCCGCCGCGGGCTGGATCGCCCCGCTGCCGCGCGGCCGCTTCCCGCTGGAGTCCTTCCTGCGCCCGGTGGTCGACACGGCCACCTTCGAGGGCCGGCTGTACGCGGTCCCGTACGTCACCAACGCAGGTCTGCTCTACTACCGCAAGGACGTCCTGGACCGGGAGGGCGAGAAGCCGCCGGGCACCTGGGCGGAGCTGGCCCGGCAGGCGGCCGAGGTCGCCCCGCGGCACGGGCTCGACGGCTACGCGGGCCAGTTCCTGCCCTACGAGGGGCTCACCGTCAACGTCACCGAGGCCGTGCACTCGGCCGGCGGGGCCGTCCTGCGCGACGACGGCGCGCGGGTGGCAGTCGACTCGCCCGCCGCGCGGGCCGGCCTGCGGTTCCTGGCCGACGGCGTGCGGGAGGGCTGGATCCCCCGCGACGCCCTCGGCTGGAAGGAGGAGGAGTCCCGGCGGGCGTTCCAGGACGGCCGGCTGCTCTTCCTGCGGAACTGGCCGTACGTGTACGCGGAGGCGAGCGCGCCGGACTCGAAGGTCGCGGGCCGCTTCGGCGTCGTGCCGCTGCCCGGGCCCGACGGGCCTGGCACCAGCGTCCTCGGCGGCTCCAACCTGGCGGTCAGCAGCCGCTCGCGGCACCCCGCGTCGGCAGCGGACCTGATCTCCTACCTCACCAGCGAACCGGTGCAGCGCAAGGTCCTCACCGAGGGCGCGCTGCCGCCCGTGCGGGCCGCCCTGTACGAGGACCCCGAGCTGGTGCGCACGTACCCGTACCTGCCCACGCTCCGCGAGAGCGTGCTGTCGGCGGTGCCGCGGCCCAAGAGCCCGCGCTACGACCAGGTGAGCATCGCGGTGCAGGCCGTTGCACAGGACCTGCTCGCGCTGCGGCAGACACCCGAGCAGGCCGTCGCGCGGCTGGCGCGCGAGCTCGACGCGCTCACCCGCAAGGGCTGACGCGGGCGGCCTGCACGGCACGCGGGCGGCACTGACCACCATCCGCACCTCCTCCAGGGCGTCTACCTACATGTTAGGTAGGCGCCCTTCGTGTGTCGCGCGGTACATCGAGTCCGATAAAGGGACGAAACCCCCTAGTTGGCAGCCAGTTTTGCGACACACCGTTGACACCTTCCGGTCGCCGCTACTTAACATGCATGCATAACAGCGCACCTGATCAGGGCGCTCTCGCATTCAGCAGAAACAGGTCGACGCGAGATGCTCAGCACCCTTCCGGCCGACTCCGGCCTCCCCTCCCGCTCAGCCGCCGCCCGCGATGCCTGGTGGCGCGACGCGGTGATCTACCAGGTCTACGTCCGCAGCTTCCTCGACAGCACCGGGGACGGCATCGGCGACCTGGCCGGCGTCCGGGCCGGGCTGCCCTACCTCAGGAAGCTCGGCGTCGACGGCATCTGGCTCAGCCCGTTCTACCCCTCGCCGCAGCACGACCACGGCTACGACGTCGCCGACTACTGCGGCGTCGACCCCGTCTACGGCGACCTCGCCGAGTTCGACCGGCTGATGGCGGACGCCCGCCGCCTCGGCCTGCGCGTCCTCCTCGACATCGTTCCGAACCACTGCTCCAGCGAGCACCCCTGGTTCCGCGAGGCGCTCGCCGCCGCCCCCGGCAGCGCGGCCCGCTCCCGCTTCCACTTCGCCCCGGGCCGAGGCCCGGACGGCGCCGAGCCGCCGAACAACTGGCGGGCCATGTTCGGCGGCCCCGCCTGGTCCCGGACCACCGGCCCGGACGGCGCCCCCGGCGAGTGGTACCTGCACCTGTTCACCCCCGAGCAGCCCGACCTGAACTGGCGGAACCCGGCCGTCGGCGACGACTTCGAGCAGATCCTGCGGTTCTGGCTGGACCGCGGTGTCGACGGCTTCCGCATCGACGTGGCCGCCGGCCTGTTCAAGCACCCGGACCTGCCGGACTCCGACGACCCCGAGGCCGACGAGCGGGCCCGCGACGCCGTCAACCAGCTCGCCTGGAACCGGCCCGAGGTCCACGGCGTGTGGCGCCGCTGGCGCGCCGTCTGCGAGGAGTACACCGCCCGCGACGGCCACGAGCGGCTCCTCGTGGGCGAGGTGTCCGTGCCGACCGCCCGCGAGCACGCCGAGTACGTCCGCCCCGACGAGCTCCACCAGGCGTTCTTCTTCGACCTGCTCAGCGCCCCCTGGGACGCGGACGCCTTCCGCTCGACGATCACCGAGGCGATGCGGGACATCGCCGGGACGGGATCCACCGTCACCTGGGTCCTCAACAACCACGACCAGGTCCGCACGGTCACCCGCTACGCCGGCGAGCCGGGCGTCGAGGGCAGCGGCCTGGGGGCCGCCCGCGCCCGCGCCGCCGCCCTGCTGATGCTCGCCCTGCCCGGGGCCGCGTACGTCTACCAGGGCGAGGAGCTCGGCCTCCCCGAGGTCCTCGACCTGCCCGACGAGGTCCTCACCGACCCGATCTTCCGCCGCACCGGCAGCCGCAAGCACGTCCGGGACGGCTGCCGGGTACCGCTGCCCTGGTCCGGGCACGCCTCCCCGTTCGGCTTCACCCAGGCCGCGGACGGCGCCCGGCCGTGGCTGCCGCAGCCCGCGTGGTTCGCCGAGCACGCCACCGACCGCGCGCTCGCCGACACCCGCTCCTTCTGGCACCTCTACCGCGACGGCCTCCAGCTGCGGCACAGCCTGCCCCAGCTCGGCGACGGCACCCTGCGCTGGCTGGACGCCCCGCCGCAGGTCCTCGCCGTCGCCCGCGGCGACGGCCTGGTCTGCGCCGTCAACTTCGGCACCGAGCCGGTCCCCGCCCCCGTCCCCGGGGCGCCGCTGCTGGCCAGCGGCCCCTGCCCGGACGGCGTCCTCCCCGCGGCGACAGCCGCCTGGTGGACGGGGGAGTTCCCGGCCCCCTGAACCGGCGCGGGGGCGGCCCTCTCCCCGCCGGCCGTCCCCGCCGCCTCGCCCTCCGCTGAATCCCCGCCGTCTCCACCGTCCTCAGCCCGGCCTCCTCGAAAAGGACCCCGTCATGCGACGACCCGCCAAGACCGCCCGGCGCACCGCGCTCACCGCCGCGACCGCCCTCGTCCTCGCCCTCACCGCCACCGCCTGCGGCGGCGGCACCACCGGCCCCGCGAGCGGCGGCGAGCTCAGCGGCCAGACCGTCACCGTCGCCGGCGTCTGGACCGGCAGCGAGCAGAAGAACTTCAAGAAGGTCCTGGACGCCTTCACCGCCAAGACCGGCGCCAAGACCGTCTTCGTCCCCTCCGGCGACAACGTCTCCACCTTCGTCGGCAGCAAGATCGAAGGCGGCAACGCGCCGGACGTCGTGATGGTCCCGCAGGTGGGCGTCCTGAAGCAGTTCGCCAAGGAGGGCTGGCTCCAGCCCCTGTCCGACGAGGCCGCCAAGACCGCCGGCGACACCCTCGCCCCCGTGTGGCGCAACTACGGCACCGTCGACGGCACCTACTACGGCCTTTACTTCAAGGCCGCGCACAAGTCCACCGTCTGGTACGCCCCCGACGCCTTCACCCAGGCCGGCGTCACCGAGCCCAAGAGCTACGCCGACCTGCTGAAGGCCGGCCGAACCCTCGCCGACTCCGGCCGCCCGGCCTTCGCCATAGCGGGCGAGGACGGCTGGACCCTCACCGACTGGTTCGAGAACATCTACCTCTCCCAGGCCGGCCCCGAGAAGTACGACCAGCTCGCCCAGCACCGGATCAAGTGGACGGACGACAGCGTCGTACGCGCCCTGACCACCCTCGGCGAGCTGTTCAAGGACAAGCAGCTCGTCGCCGGAGGCGCCCAGACCGCCCTCCAGACCGACTTCCCCACCTCCGTCGAGCACGTCTTCGGCCCCCAGCCCAAGGCCGGCATGGTCTACGAGGGCGACTTCGTCGGCGGCGTCGCCAAGGACCAGTTCGGCAAGACGCCCGGCAAGGACGCCAAGTTCTTCCCGTTCCCCGCCGTCGACGGCGGCAAGGCCCCCGTCGTCAGCGGCGGCGACGCCGCCGTCGTCCTCAAGCAGGGCAAGAACCCCAAGGCCGGCATGGAACTCCTCGAATTCCTCGCCGGTCCCGAGGCGGCCGCTGTCTGGGCCGGCGCCGGAGGCTTCCTCTCCCCGAACGGCAAGGTCGACCCCGCCGCCTACGCCGACGACACCACCCGCAGCACCGCCCGCTCCCTCGTCGACGCCGGCGACTCCGTCCGCTTCGACATGTCCGACCAGGCGCCGGCAGCCTTCGGCGGCACCAAGGGCGCCGGCGAGTGGAAGATCCTCCAGGACTTCCTGCGCGACCCCTCGGACCCGCAGGGCACGGCCGCCAAGCTGGAGGCCGAAGCCGCCAAGGCCTACGGGAACTGAGGCCCTCCATGGCTCCCACCGCCACCGCCCCCGCCCGCGCCGCGGCCGACCCGCGGCGCCGGGCCCTGGCGAGGAAGCGCCGCCTCGCGGTCGCCTTCGTCCTGCCGGCGCTGCTCCTGCTCGGCGCGCTCGTCGTCTACCCGGTGTTCTTCTCCTTCGGCCGCAGCCTCTTCGACGCCAGCGGCGACCGGTTCGTCGGGGCCGGGAACTACGCGGCGATCCTCCAGGACCCCGCGACCCTCAAGGCCATCCGCAACAGCACCATCTGGGTCGTCGTCGCCCCCACCCTGCTCACCGGCCTCGGCCTGGTCCTCGCGGTCCTCACCGAGAAGGTGCGCTGGGCGACCGCCTTCAAACTGGTGCTCTTCCTGCCGATGGCCGTCTCCTTCCTCGCCGCCGGGATCATCTTCCGCCTCGCCTACGAGCAGAACCCCGACCGGGGCGTCCTCAACGCCGTCGCGGTCGGCATCCACGACACCTTCGAGGACACCGCCGCCTACCCCACGGCCCGCGCCCGCGAGGGCCACGGCCTGGCCGGCGCCCCCGGCGGCCCGTACAGCACCGAGCGGACGGTCCGCCCCGGCGGCTCCGTCGGCCTCGGGCTCGTCGGGGTCGGCCCGGACGCCCTGCCCGCGGCCGCGAAGCCCGCCTCCGCACCCGCGGACACCCCGGGCGGCACGGACGCGATCACCGGCACCGTCTACCTCGACTTCGCGCCGGGCGGCGCCGGCACCCCCGGCACCGTCGACCCCGGCGAGAAGGGCCTGCCGGGGATGAAGGTCGAGGCCGTACGCGGCGGCGAGGTCGCCGCGACCGCCACCGCCGCCGCCGACGGCACGTTCCGCCTGGCCGGACTCGCCCCCGGCGAGTACACCGTCCGCCTGCCCGCGGCCAACTTCGCCGCCCCGTACCAGGGCGTGGACTGGCTGGGCCCGGCCCTGATCACCCCGGCCGTCATCGGCGCCTACCTGTGGGTGTGGACCGGCTTCGCGATGGTCCTCATCGGCGCCGGACTCGCAGCCATACCCCGCGACGCCCTGGAGGCCGCACGGATGGACGGCGCCAGCGAGGGCCAGATCTTCCGCAAGATCACCGTGCCGCTGCTCGCGCCCGTCCTCACCGTCGTCTTCGTCACCCTCGTGATCAACGTGATGAAGGTCTTCGACCTCGTCTACATCATCGCCCCCGGCCCCGTACAGGAAGAGGCCAACGTCCTGGCCACCCGCATGTGGCTGGTCTCCTTCGGCGGCGGCAACGACCAGGGCCTCGGCAGCGCCCTCAGCATCGTCCTCCTCCTGCTGGTCGTCCCGGCGATGGTCTTCAACATCCGGCGGTTCCGAAGGAGTGGAACATGACCAGCCACGGCACCATCGAGCGCCGCCCCACCCCTCAGGAGGCGGCGGCAGCCCGCCCGGCCGCGGCCCCTTCCGGGCCGCCCCGCCGGAACCGCGTAACCCGCCTCCTCGGCAGCGGCCTCGTCCAGGGGCTGCTCGTCCTGGTCGCGCTCGTGTGGATCACCCCGCTCGCCGGCCTGTTCCTGTCCTCGATGCGCTCCGAGGAGGACAACGCCTCCGGCGGCTGGTGGACGGCGCTCGCCGACCCGGCGCAGCTGTCCTTCGACAACTACACCGCCCTTCTCGCCGATTCGGGCATCGCGACCGCCTTCGGGAACACGGTGCTGATCTCGGTACCCGCGACCGCCCTGGTCGTCGGCATCGCGGCGCTGGCCGGATACGCCTTCGCCTGGCTCGAGTTCCCCGGCCGGGACGGCATCTTCCTCGTGGTCGTCGGCCTGCTCGTCGTCCCCGTACAGGTCGGGCTGCTGCCGGTCGCCAAACTCATGGGCGCGGTCGGGCTGTTCGGAACCGTCGCCGGCGTCGTCCTCTTCCACGTCGCCTACGGGCTCCCCTTCGCGATCTTCCTGCTGCGCAACTACTTCGCCGAGATCCCGCGCGAGATGCTGGAGGCCGCCAGGATGGACGGCGGCAGCGAGTGGCGGATCTTCTTCCGCCTCGTGCTGCCGCTGGGCCGCCCCGCCATCGCGAGCCTCGCCATCTTCCAGTTCCTCTGGGTCTGGAACGACATGCTCGTGGCGCTGCTCTTCGCGGACAGCGGATCCCAGCCGCTCACGGTCGCGCTCCAGTCCCAGATCCGCCAGTTCGGCAGCAACATCGGCGTCCTCGCGCCCGGAGCGTTCCTGTCCCTGGTGGTCCCGCTCGTGGTGTTCTTCGCCTTCCAGCGGCACTTCGTCCAGGGCGTGATGGCCGGCTCGGTGAAGTGAAGCCCGGCGGGGGAGGGGCAGCCCGCCCACCGCATACGGAAGGACCGCATCGCCGTGCGATGCGGTCCTTCCGTATGCGGTGCGCCCGGGCCGCGCGGCCGGGGCGGGGCTCCTGCGGTCAGCCGGCGCCCCCGTTGCCGCCGTTGCCGCCGCGGCCGCTGGTCTGGCAGCCGGCGCCGACGCACACGCCGCCGTTGCCGCCCCTGCCGCCGTTCCCGCCGTCGCCGCCGGGCGGGGCCGCCCCGCCGTTGCCCCCGTTGCCGCCGTTCACGCTGCCGTGGCAGGAGCCGACGCACACGCCGCCGTTGCCGCCGTTCGTCCCGTTGGCGCCCGTACCGCCGTCGGTGCCGTTGCCGCCGTTGGCGCTGCCGTTGCAGCGGCCGACGCAGACGCCGCCGTTGCCGCCGTTGGTCCCGTTGACGGTTCCGTTGCAGTTGCCGACGCACACGCCGTCACCGACCTGGACGGTCCCGTTGCCGATCTTGACGTTGCCGGCGCCCGTCTTGCCCTTGCCGATGACCTGGCCGAGGCCGAGACCGCGGTTGCCCGTGGAGCCGCTGTCACCGGGCGCGGGGGCCGCCGTCGCGGTCGCGGGCGCCTTCACCGGGGCTGCCGAGGCGGCGGGTGCCACGGCGCCGGCACCGATCAGGGCGGTGGAGACGACGAGTCCGAGTCGGAACTTCCAAGAGCGCATGTGCATGGCATTTCTCCTGCCGGTCCTCGTGCGGCCCGGGCGGTTGTCGGTCGGGGGTCGGATGTGGCGGGATGTCACGGGCAGAAGGGGTGGGTGCCGTTCATGAGGGCGGTCCAGTTGCCTTCGAGGTAGTGCTTCTTCCAGGTGTCGAGCTGCTGGGCGGG
>NZ_BMTY01000028.1 GCF_014649915.1 Streptomyces toxytricini
CGCCGCCGGGGCCCCCGGATCGGCGAGCAGCGCCGCGAACCGCGGATCGTGGACGCACCGCAGCGCCACCTCGACCGGAAGGGGCTGCTGGGCGGTGCCGCGCAGCAGCGCCACGTGCGGATCGCCGCCGGTGGAGTCGAGCAGGGCGGGACGCAGAGCGGGCATGAACCTGCTGTCGTCGGCAACGGTCACCAGGGCCCCGTACTCCTCGGCCCTCCCGTCGGTCCGGGTCGGGGCTCCGGCCGCCTTGCGGAGCTCGCGGAGGTCGACGCGCCGGCCCAGGTCGAGCAGCAGCCCGGGGGCCGCCAGCCGCTCCCGTACGGCGGCGAGCGCCGCGGGCAGCCGGCTCCGGGCGGGGTCGCCGGCGGGCAGCCGGTGGGCGAGCCACGCGGTCATGGCGACGGCGCCCAGCAGGACGCGGGCGGAGAAGGCGTCGGCCGCGGGGCCCTTGGGTACGGCCCGGTCGTGGCCGAGCTCCCACTCGGCGTCGCTGCTGAGCTCGGGCGCGTTCTGCGGGTCGAGGACGGCGGGCAGGGCGCGCACGGCGGGCCACCACGTACGGACCTCGTGGGCCGCTTCGGCGGCGAGCCGGTCGGGGATGCGGGTGCGGCGGCCGACGCGACGGTTCCAGACCTCCGCAGCAGCGGCCGCGTCCGGGCCGTCGGTCCACAGCCGCGCCGGGTCGCGGGGCAGCAGCGCCGCCACCAGGGCACGCCGCACGTCCGCGGGCAGGCAGCGGAGGTCCGCACGGGCGGCTTCGGCGTCGGCGGCCCGCACGTCGAGCAGGGTGCGCTGTTCGGCGGTCAGGAAGCCGCGGTCGTCGCTGTCGACGGCGGGGAGCCCGGCGACCACGAGCCGGGCGAGGGTGTCGGTGGTGCCGGTGAGCCGGGCGAACGCGTCGGCCGCCGCCGGTGTCCAGGGGACCGGCCCGCGCTCGGCGGCGCCGTCGAGGAACCGGCTCAGCCAGCCGGCCTCCCGCTCCGGGTCGCCCAGCGGTTCGACGGCGCGGGCGCTGTAGGCGTGGGGCAGCTCGAAACGGCCCTCGGGGTCGTACTGGAGGCCCTCGATCCGATAGCCGTCCGGTACGGGCGTGCAGGGCCCGGTGGTGGCGAGGAAGGCCCCGCCGCCCAGCGGCAGCAAGCCGCGGTGCTGGGGCTGCGATTCGGTGCCGTCGGGCCGGCGCAGGGCGCGCGCGTCGAGATGGAGGACGGCGCTGCGCCAGCGCCCGGCGGCCGCGGAGTCCAGCCCGAGCCGGTCCCACGCCCGCAGCAGCCCGAGCAGGGCCTCCCGCTCCTCGTCACCGGTGGCCGCGGCGGCGGCCCGGTAGGCGACGGCGCCGGGCTGTCCGAGCAGCGGGAGCCAGGCGACGGTGCACCACGGCAGGGAGGGTACGTCGCCGTGGAGGCGGCCGGGTACGGCCGTGGCGGCGGTGTCGGCGGCCGCCGCGGCGAAGGCGGACAGCGTGGCGGACAGTGCGTGGGCGCCGCGGCCCACCCAGTCGCGGTGCACGATGCCGCTGATGCCCCGCAGAGCGAGCCCGATGATCCGGTCATCGGGCCCGTCCGGCTCCTGCGGCTCCGCCTCATCGCCCCGGCCGGCGCCGAGGCCCCGGTCCAGCAATTTCTGCTGATCAAGGGTGAACGCGAGCAGGTCGACGACACCCCGCACGAGCACCGGGTCGGTGACCTGCGGCAGTGCGTCCCGCACCACGGGCAGCAGGACCTCGGCGATGTCGGCGCGGGCCGACCCGCCGGCGGCTGCGGCGCTGCCGGCGGCGATGAGGGCGGCGGCGGCCGGGGCGTCGACACCCCGCAGCGCGAGCGAGCCGTGCGGGTCGCGGGGGCGCAGGCAGTACCAGTGGTCGGCGGGCGGCATCGGCGGTGCTCCGGCGGGAAGGCCGGCGGGCCGGCTTCCCGTACGCGTGTCGGCGGTGACGGTGCCGTCCGGATCGGTGATGCGGAACTCGCTCCACACCTGCGACAGGGCGCGCGGCCGGCCGTCGCCGGGGAAGACGGCGGCGCCGAACGGCACCTCGGCGCCCTGCGGCACGGTGACGGTGCGTCCGGCGGCATCGCCGCCCCACCAGCCGCCGTCGGGCAGCTCGGCAACCCGCCAGCCGAGCAGTCCGCCGACGGGCGGGGAGAGCACGGATCCCCCGACCACGACGCCGGGCCGCAGCCGACAGTCCTCCTCGCGCAGGACGGCACCCGGGGGCAGGCAGGACGCGGCGCCGGGGAAGGCCGGAAGGGAGCGCGGTCCGAGACGGTCCGCGGCCGGATCGTACTCTGCCCACCCGCCGGGCTTTCCGTCCACGCCGGCTTCGTCCCAGGCCCAGTACGCCCGCCCGTCGCCGATCACCGGCCGCTCCACGGGCAACCTCGTGTCGCCGCGGCGCAGGACGCCCGCCCCGGTGGCGCGGCCGCCACCCGGCAGCGGCAGCCCGGCGTGCTCCGGCCCGAGCCGCCAGGCCGACCGGCCGCCCGTGTCGAGGGTGAAGACGTCCGCGGGAGCGCTGTGCCAGTAGGCCTTCGCCTCCCCCGGCCGGTTCCAGTACCGCCAGCAGACCAGCAGCTCGCCGTCGACGTAGTGCAGACCGAGGGTGCGATGGCCGGCTTCGTAGGGGATGCGCAGGTCGTGGACGAGAACAGTGCCCTCGGCGTCGATCACCCGCACGTGCCGCTGGTTCGCCACCACCAGGTGCGGCCAGGCGCTCGTGACGCTCACCTCACGGCGGTCGCCGTCGGGGGCGAGTACGGCAAGGGCCTCCTCCCAGGCGGGCCACGTCAGCTCCTGGAACAGACCACCCCGCACACTGCGGGCGAGGAGGTCGGCGAGGTCGGTGGCAGCAGCCTCCGCCACCTCCTCCGGGGCAAGGGCGAGAATGCCGGCGGGCAGCCGTGCGAGGCGGCCCACCGCCGCCGGCAGGTGCGGCAGCCCGGTGCGGGCACAGGCACGGGCCAGCCCGCGCACCCAGTCGGCGAGCAGGATGCGGCCGCCGGGGGCCGCGGCCAGTCGGCGCAGAACGGTCCTGGCGGCCTCCGTGTCGGGCAGGGCGTCCGCGGCCCGTGCGAAGGCGGGCCGGAACCGCCCGTCGGCGGCGAGGCCGCCGAGGTCGCGACGCTGCTCCCCGGCGGCCCAGTCCTCCAGGGCGAGGGCGTCGCCTGCACCGGGGGCGGCAACAGGGACTTCGAGCACGAGCAGCAGATCCAGCAGATCCACGTCCGCCCCGCCGATCCGCAGCCCTTCACCGCGTTCGGCGAGTTCGGCGCGCAGCCGCCCGGCGCAGCGCTCGGCCAGGTCCAGCAGCGCGGGCAGGCCGGGGCGCGGGCCCCAGCCGCTGCGCCGGGCGGCGCACAGCCGCTCCAGCCAGCCGGCGGTGCCGTCGGGACTGCGCTCTTCCTCGGCCGCAGCCTCCAGGACGAGGCCGTCCGTGGCGCCGGTCTCCCGGAGGAGGTCCAGCCAGAACCCGACGGTGTCTTCACCATCCGCATCCACGGGCGGGGTGAGCGCGAGCAGGGTGCCCCGCACGGCGGGGTCGCGCCGGGCGAGGTCGGCGAGGGCGCTGCGGTGGGCCCGCCACCAGGCGGCGGTCGCGTGCCGGGTGGCGGGCAGCCGCAGGAGTTCGGCAACGTGCTCGCGCTCGGCCGCGGCGGGGTCGATTCCGGCGGCGCGCGCCAGGCGGCGCAGTGCGGCGGCGGCCTGCGTGGCGGGCGCGGTGCCGCCCGCGGTACGGCGCACGCACAGCCGGCGGAACCGCTCGTAGGCCACGTCCGCGGGCAGCCGCTGCTCCAGGTCCTTGGCGTATCCGGTGAGCGCCCGCACGGGCAGCGCACCGGCGAGGGCGAACTCCAGGAAGACGGCGTCCACCCGGTCCTGGTCGACACCAAGGCCGTGTACGGCCTCGCTCTTCCGCGCCTGCGCGAACAGCTGGCCGGCCATGGCGGGCTGCTCCGCGGCAAGGAAACCGCGCGCGGCCTCCTCCAGCACGAAGGGCAGCAGAAGGGGCACGGAGGCGGCCAGCCGCTCGACGAGCCGCCGACACGCCTTCATGGCGGCCTTGGGCCGGCTCTTGGCCTGCCGCCCCAGGATCTCCAACTCGGGCACGAGGGCCAAAGCCTGGTTCCCGCACTCCGGGTGGTGCACGAGAACCCAGTCGGGGAAGCGCAGAGGGGTCTCCCGACCCACCCCCACGACGGCGGGCACACCGTCGCGCACGAGCCCGAGAAAGGCGGCGGCCCGATCCTCGCAGTCCCCCCGCCCGAGGGGCGCCAACCGCACCACGACCCGCCCGTCGGGCAGCCCGCCATGCCGGTACCGCCGCGCGGCGACCTCCACCGCCCCGACCTGCCCGACTTCCCCGAACTGTCCGACGGGCACGACGCCCCCGGCATCAAGCACCCGAGCCGCCCGCGCATCAGCGTCCCCGGACCCGCCCAGGGCGGCTCCGGGACCGCACACGGGCGTGGCGTCGTCGGTACTCGTGGCCGTCATGGTGTTCATCGCGCGTCCTCGCCCTGTTCCGTGTGCCACCGCCCTCCCCGGCGTGCCGGCGAATGCCGTCCGGCCTGCGGTGTCAGCGGGACCCTAACGGCCGCCACCGACAGCGACACCGCCGGCCCCGAGGAGCGTCAGCCGCCGATCCCCCGGGCGCTCCGACGCGTCCCTGCCTCCCGACGACGTCCTGAACGGCGTTTCCCGCAACCACGGCCACCCCGACCGCCGAGACGGCCCCGTAGCCAGGCTCAAGGCGACAAGTCGCCGGCCCCGGCGCCGATCAGGGACTGCTGATGCCGGTGGTGCGGGACGCGGCGGCCGGGGCGGGAGAGCAGCGGCTCTGATCCGCCCGGCAGGCCATGGTCCCTCCAGGCCATTCCCCCGGGGGCTTCCCGGCAGCTTGTTGGCGTTCCGGGGCGGGTCGTCCTGTCAAGGGTGGCCGAAGGCCATCGCGCAGCGACGCGACGACGAAGGAGGAGCGCCCTTTACAGGGCGGCCCGCCCCGGAAGGACAATGGGCTGCCGGGACACCCCCCGCACCCACCGACCCCGACCGGCCGGCTCCTGCCGAACCGACACCCCCGCTCCGCCTCACCCCCGGGGCGCCACACGAGCCGTATACCCCCCGGGCAGCACGTATGCCGGCCAGGCCCGGGCGTACTCCGGCGCCCGGGCGGCGCCCGCGGCCGTGATCACGGCGACCGGCATCCGCCGCCCGAGGGACGCCAGCCCGTCGGCGGTGGTGCTGCCGTCGTGGCCGCCGACCTGGCGGGACGCGCAGCCCGTGTAGTAGGCGAGCGGGATGGCCTCGTCCCCGCTCAGCACGCAGGGGCGACGCACGTCCAGCCGGTGCAGGGCGGCGGCCGCGGCCGCGAGTTCGCGGTGCCGGTCGCGGCTGCGTTCGCTGACGCGGAGGAGCACTGCGGCCTGTACGGCGGCGTGCAGCACGATCACGCCGGCCAGCACCCCGTACGCCGCCCTGCGCCGGCCGGCGGTGCGCGCCCGGTCCCGTACGACTCCGAAAGCGGCCGCCACGCACTCGGCGACCGGCACGGCCAGCAGGGCGTAGGCGGGCAGCAGGAAGCGCGGGGCGGCGTAGTCGACGGTGAACAGGTAGGGCAGTGCCAGACAGACCCCGGCGGCGGCGACGACGGCGGCCGTCCGGCCGCGGCCGGCCCGGCGGGCCGCGACCGTGCCCGCAACGACGAGCAGCGGAAGGACGAGCCACCAGGCGGCCGTCCAGGGATGGTTCCAGGCCGTGTCGCAGGGCCGGCACAGGGTCACTCCGACGAGGCTGCGCGCGTGGTCGTCGACGGCGAAGTGCGCGCCGATGCCGCCCTGGATCTCGCTCGCGCGGGCGAGGCGGGCGGCGAGTCCGCCGTACGAGGTGTACGCCTCCACCACCCACGGCACGGCTCCCGCCAGCACACCGAAGGACGGCGCCGCCCACAGCAGGGGCCGCCGCAGGCCGGCCGTCAGCAGGGCCGCGCCGGTGAGCGGGAGCGCCAGCCACACCCCGTCCACGGGCCGCATGACCGTCACGAAGGCGACGGCCCCGCCCGCGCAGACCGCGGCGGCCCGACCGCCCCCGCCGGGACGCTCCGCCCGGAGCAGCCAGCCGGCCGCGGCGAGGGCGCCCAGCGCGCACCACAGGTTGGGCATGGCGCGCGGGCCGTAGTAGGTGGTGACCCACAGTCCGGCGAAGAGCAGCCCGGCGCAGCCGAGCACGGGCGGCGGCAGGAGGCGCCGCCACACGCGCAGGGCGAGGAACAGTGCACCGGAGGAGAGCAGCGCGAGCCAGACGCGCAGCGCGGTGGTCGAGGTGGTGAGCGCGGCGACGGGCGCGGCGAGGTACGAGATGCCCCGCGCCCGGGGCGCCGAGAAGAACGCGGCGGGAGTTCCGGGCTGCACTTGGCTCACGTAGACGATCTCGTCCCAGCCGAGCGAGGAGCCCGGTACGACGACGGCGAGTTGCACGAGCGCGAACGCGACGACAGGCCCCGCCGTCCAGGGCAGGGCGGACGCCCCCCGGACGGGCGGGGCGGCCGGCGGGGCCAGGGGGACTGCGGCCATGTCCGATCCTTCCTGTGGCGAGGCCCGGCGCCGACGGGCACCAACGACGAAGGCGACGCCCGGCGAAGCCGGAGCCGGAGCCGGCGCCGAAGCCGAAGCGGAAGCCGGAGCCGGAGCCGGAGCAGAAGCCGAAGATCAGCCGGTGACGGACACCCGGCCGGCCCCGAATCAGCGGGCAAACGACGACCCTCCGCTCAGTCGACCCGCTCCAGCGCCATCCGCAGCACCGTGCACCGGTGTTCGCGCATGAAACGCAGCGTCGCCCGCTGCTCCCGGATGAGGTCGTCCACGGCCTGGCGGCCGATCAGCCGCGCGCCCTGGTCGCGGTGGGCGATGCAGCGTTCCATCCAGCACTGGAGGGTGCGGGCCCCGTCATCGGGGTCGTCACGCAGTTCGGCGACGGTGAACAGGCCGCGGGCGGCCTCGACGAGCTCGGAGCGGGTCGGCACGAAGCATTCGGGGAAGACCCGGCGGGAGGAGTGCAGGCCCTCCCGGAGATTGCGTACGGCGTCCCGGACGTCCCGCGGACGGAAGCCGAGCCGAAGCCCCTGGGGTCCGCCGTCCGGGTCGAGCATGCGGGCCGGGAGCAGCATGGAGGCCAGCCAGCCGCGCGCGTTCCACGCGTTCGACTGGACGGCGAGCCGTCCGCCGGGGCGCAGCCAGCCGTGGCAGCGTTCGAAGAACAGGCGGTAGCGGGCGACGCGCTGGGAGCGGCGGATCGTGCTGCCGGCGAAGTGCTCCATCGCCTCGATCGCGAACACGGCGTCGTACAGGGCGTCGGGCAGGTGGTCGATCCAGTTTTCCAGGCGCACCTCGCAGCCGGGCCATTCCCTGCTGCGGACGTACTCGACCTGGGAGGCGCTGACGTTGAGGCCCACGACGTGGCGGACGTCGTGCACCTCGGTCAGGCGGTGCATCATGCTGCCCCAGCCGCAGCCGACGTCGAGGACGCGGGAGGCGCCCTCGGCTCGGGCGGCGCGGGCGTGCAGGTCGAGTTTGCGGACCTGTGCCGTTTCCAGGGTGTCGCCGTCCTCCCATCGGGCGAGGGAGTAGACGAGGTCGGGGCCGAGGGCGAGCCGGTAGAAGTCCCCGAGGAAGTCGTAGTGGTGCCGGATCGCCTCGTCTGAGCTGCCCTTGTAGCCGATTGCAGAGTGCTTCGCTCGGTTCAACGCTCACCGTCCGGGGAGGAGTGCGGGGGTCCGCATTCCTTCCGGGGCCCGGCTCCGAATAAACGGGGGGTCGCCCACCCGAGGGCGTCCGCGGCGGCGTACGGGCGCGGCGGGGCCGGGCCGCGGGCCGGGTCGGCGGACGGGGAGGGTCCCGGCGGTCGGGCGACCCGGCGGCCCGCCCGATGTCAGGCGGCCGCCGCGTCCTGCAGGATCCGGTGCCCGTCGCGCAGCAGTCCGGGCACGAACTTGTGGTGCAGCGGCGTCAGCCGGGTCCACACGCGGGCGCCGGACGGCTTTCGGTAGCGGATGAACGTGGAGAGCGACGCCTGCCCCTCCTCCACGCGGAGCACGAGCTGGCTCGTGATCATGCGGGAGTGCGCTTCCAGGCGGATCCAGTCGTCGCCGCGGCCGTCGATCTCCCATCCGGCGACGCAACCGGGGGTCGGCCGGCCCTGCAGGCGCAGGCCGAGTATCCGGCGCCACACGAACTGGCCCTGCCAGCCGGCGGCGTCCTCGAGCACGGCGCACGCCCACTGCTCCGGCGACCGGGCGGCGACGCCGGCGGTGGTGAGGGTGAAGAGGTCGGCGTAGTCGGGTTCGGCGAGTGTGCTGAGGCGGCGTACCGCGTCGGGCAGGACGAGGTGCTGCCGCACCGCCGGTACGGCGCCGCCGGCTTCGCTTCCTGCTTCCGAATCGACCGTCATGGCCTTCTCCCTTCGGGCGGTTTTCCATTCCGGAATCCCGATCGGCAACGTAACATACGTACATGACTGTATGTAAGACGGAGGGGTCGACCCCATGAGCCCGGAGGCCGACGGCGGGGCCGACCACGGGGCCGAGACCCGCCGCCCGACCCAGCGGGCCGCCGGCCGCCGCACCCAGGCCGACCGGCGTGCCCGGACTCGCAGCGCCCTGCTGGAGGCCGCCGCGCGCGGCCTGTCCCGGCACGGGTACGCGAACCTGGTGCTGGAGCGGGTGGCCGCGGAGGCCGGATACACGCGGGGCGCGCTGTACCACCAGTTCGCGGGCAAGGAGGAGCTCGCGCTGGCGGTGGTGCGGTGGGTGGACGAGACGTGGGCGGCGGAGGTCGGCGACCCGGCGGCCGCCGAGGCCGATCCGGTGGCCGGGCTGATGCTGATGGCGCGCGGCCACGCCGTCTACTGCCGGCGCGACGTGGCGGGGGTCATCAGGGTGCTGGCGATCGAGTTCGCCGGCCGGGACCACTCGGTGGCGCGTGAGCTGGGCCGGATCCTCGGCAAGCTCACGGGCGACGTGGAGCGGCGCATCGCGGAGGGGCGGCGCAGCGGCGCGATCCCGCCGGGCCCGCCGGCGGCGGACACCGCGCGGGCCTGCCTCGGCGCGATGGAAGGGCTCGTGAGCCACGACCTGATCGGCCCGCCGCACGACGTCGAGCTGGCGGAGCGCGCCGTACGCGGCGTCCTGGGCCTGCCGCCCGCCGCACCTTGCACCCCGGTCACGGCTCGATGAGGCCGGCCCGGATGGCGTAGCGGGTGAGTTCGAGGCGGTCGCGCAGGCCGAGCTTCTGCAGGAGGTTCGCGCGGTGCCGTTCGACGGTCTTGGGGCTGATGACGAGGATGTCGCCGATCTCCTTCGACGTGTGCCCCTCCGCGACCAGCTTGAGGATTTCCTCCTCCCGCTCCGTGATGGGCCGGTCGGGCGGCGTCCTGCCCTCGCGGAACCGGTCGAGCCAGGTGCGGATCAGCGCGGTCTCGGCACCGGGGTAGATGAACGGCTCGTCCCGCAGGGCGGCCCGGCAGGCCTGTACGAGGTCCCGGTCGGCGACGGACTTCAGGACGTACCCGCAGGCGCCGGCGCGCAGCGCTTCGAAGAAGTACTGCTCGCTGTCGTACATGGTCAGCATCAGGATGCGCAGTCCGGGGCGGAGCCGGGCGAGCTCCCGGGCCGCCTGGAGGCCGGTGCGGCGGGGCATCGCGATGTCGAGGACGGCGAGGTCGAGCTCCGGATCGCGCCGGGCGAGGGCTACGGCCTCGGCCCCGTCGCCGGCCTCGGCGACGACCTGCAGGTCGGGTTCGGCGTCGAGGATGAGCCGAACGCCGCTGCGGACGAGGGCGTGGTCGTCGGCGAGCAGGATCCGCGCGGCCTCGGCCGCGCCCGGCCCGCCCATCAGGCGGCACCCCCGGTACGGACGCCGGAACCCGGCACCGCGACCACGGCCGCGAGCCCCGAGGCGATCGCCCACGCCATCCGACGTCGGTACGGCACCATGTCCACGCCTTCCGGACGGCCTGACCTGCCACCCAGCCGCAGCCTACTCCCCCGCCGGGACACCCGCGCCGCGGCGCCCGGCCCCGTCCGTGATGACACCCGTGTTGCGGCCCCCGGGAAGATGGGACGATGGGCTCGCGCCGGCGTCCAGCACGGAACGAACACGAGGGGATGGGCCGTGCCTGCTCAGCGGACGAGTACGACACCACTGCCCGGGATCGGAGTCCAGCACGACCTGACGACCGAGGAGCAGCAGCACGTGTCGGTGGTGGCCCACCGCAACGGCACCCGCACGCTGAGCGTGTACCGGGGCGACGACCCGGACGACTGTGCCGCCTCGCTGCACCTGACGGCAGCCGAGGCCGCTGCCCTCGCCGACGCGCTGATGCCGTGTCACCACAGCCCCAACCTGCTGCACACCAACGACCTGGGCCTCGTCGCGGAACGCATCGAGCTGGCGGGCCGCTCGTACTGGAACGGCCGCCTGCTCGGCGAGACCCGTATGCGGACGGAGACGGGCGTCTCGGTGGTGGCCGTCCTCCGCCGCGCGGAAGCCCGCCCGTCCCCGCCCCCGGCGTTCCGCCTGGCCGGCGGCGACACCCTGATAGTGATCGGCACCCGGGAGGGCGTCGAGGCCGCGGCAGAGCTCCTGGGCCGCAGGTAGAAGCGCAGGCAGGCGGCTGCGCCAACCCCGCATCGGACAAGCGGGGTTCGCCTCGCCGGCGGGCCCTCGTCCCTCTACTGCACACCGTCCAGATCGTCCGCGTAGTACTCGATCGCCCGCCGGTAGGCCTGCACCCGTCGGTCGCTGCTCGTGGCCGTCAGCGTCTTCAGCAGCAGTCGCACTGCTTCCCGGCTTTCGCCCTGGTTGTACAGCGCCATGGCCAGGAAGGCCTGCAGTGCCGGGTCGTCGGGGAACTCGGCAAGCCCGCGCCGCAGCGTCTGTGCTGCCACCCCGTAGGAGCCCAGAACCCGGTGGGTGCTCCCAAGCCCGAGAAGAGCCCCGCGACGGTCCTCGGGAGACAAGCCCTCGCCGGCCAGGGCCTGCTCGTAGAACGGGACGGCTTCGCGTTCCAGACCGAGAACGTCGTGTGCCCAGGCGGTCTGGTAGGCGATCTCGGCATCCTCCGGATACCGGTCGACCAGCTCCAACAGTCGTTCCCGGGCCTGCTCGGCTTGCCCCTGTTCCCGCAGTCGTACCGCTCGCGCCAGCGCCGCGTCCCTCTCGCGATCGTTGCCCATGCCGCCCACGGTGTCACACCGGACCCAGCCGCACCCACCCCCTCGGTCGCCGGTCCCGGCCTGCGGTCGAATCCTCCACATCCGCGTCCGTCGACCATGGCGGCTCGGCCCCGATTGATGGCGGGTGAGGCTCCGTCCGGGCGGGGTAGCTGATCCGGGGCCTTGCGACGACCGGCCCGGGGCGTGGTGATGTGCGGTGCCTGGCCGGGATATTCACTGGTCGCCGCTTGCTGGTGGTGGTCATACTGCCGCGATGGATCCAGTGACTCTCGAGACCGACCGTCTGGTGCTGCGGGCCTTCACGCCTGCCGACGTGGATGCGGTGTACGGGGCTTGCCAGGACGAGGACATCCAGTTCTACACCCCGGTGCCGGTGCCGTACCGGCGTGCGGACGCCGAGAAGCTCGTCGGTGAGGAGCTGCCCGCCCAGTGGGCCGAGGACAGGGACTACACCCTCGGCGCGTTCCGCAAGGACACTGGCGCCCTGGTCGGCTCGTACTGCCTGACCCTCGTCAGCCGCGGCGTCTGGGAGCTCGGTTTCTGGGCGGTCAAGGAGCAGCGCGGACGCGGGTACTCGGTGGAGGCAGCCCGGACCCTGTGCGACTGGGGCTGGGCCACGCTCGACGTGCACCGCATCGAGTGGTGGGCCATGGTCGGGAACACCGGCTCGCGTGCCGTCGCCGAGAGGCTCGGCTTCACAGTCGAAGGGACTCTGCGCAATCGGAGCATCGCCAACGATGGAAAGCCGCACGACTGGTGGGTGGGCGGACTGCTGAGGCCCTGAGGCTCGGGCCGGTACCTCGGCCCCGCAGAAGAGCCACGCGTCCGATCCGTGGCTCGCCCGGTGCGAGTCGCAGCTTCGTGAGCGGCGTCGTGCTGAGCAACTGCGGGAGGCCGGTGCCGGCCCAAAGCACGACCTGGCCCTCCTCACCAGCGGCAGACAGCCCCATGCCCGGGGAACACGGCCCACCGGACAGGCCTAGATCGGTCCCTGGAGGTAGACCCTGGTGTGGGACACCCGTGCGGCCCTTGCGGTGAAGGCCATCGAGCGGGTGCTGCTGTGGATCGCGACCCGGATGAGGTCGCCGTGCGTGATCCGGACCGAGCGTTCCGCCTCTGCCAGGATGCCGTGCACCCGGAGGTCGGCCACGCCGCTGAACTCCAGCCAGAAGCACAGGGTGTTGTACGCCTTCGCCGTCCATTCCGGCTTCGGGTGTTGTGGGAGTTGCTGCGTTTCGAAGCCGAGCGTCACCGACGTGTCGCGTTCGTCGACGTGCACGTGGAAGCTGTGGCAGGTGTTCAGGTCCGGCACGGGATGTGTGCCGTACAGGGCTTGCAGCTCGGGCCAGGTGAGCGGTTCGGACATGTCACACCCGTCCGTGGAAGGTGGTGTTGTGGGGCGGCGGGATCGTCGGGTGGAGCTTGTGCTCCAAGGGGCGGGAGAAGTGGTGGCGGCCGCTGTCGCCGCCGTCCGCGTCCCGCGTGAACACGCTGAACCCGCCGACTGTGAGTGAGGCGTTCGACGTGTAGGAAGCGATGGCGCCGGGGGCCGTCACTTCCACCGCCAGCCGGTGCTCCGGCAGTGCTGTGAGGGCGATGTCCGCCGTCAGGGGTGGCCGCCAGCCCTCCAGTACGAAGTCGCGGACCATGAAGAACTGCAGCCGGCACTGCATGGTGTCGCCCGGGCCGGCCTCCCGGCGTTCGGGGAGGGCGGACAGGTCGAACCGCAGGGTGACGGTCGCGCCCCAGCCGTCCAGGTGCACCGCACGCAAGCGGACACCGGTCAGGTCCGGCAGCTCGCCGTAGCGTGCCCGGAGGTCCTCGTTCACGACGAGATCAGTCCACCTCATGGACGTAGTCTGCCTGCCGCCGGTGTTGTGCACGTCCGCCGGGGTGCGATGTCGGCGGGGGGTGCGATGCTGCGCCGGTCCGATGTCGCGCGTCGTGTGGGTGAGGAAGTCGATGTCCGAGAAGCAGAGTGCGGCGGCCGCTGGGGCCGCGCCCGTGTTTGCCGTTGCCTGGTGCGGGACCGATCTGGGGGCGTACCGGGCGTGCGAGGGGACCTACGAGTGCTACCCGTACGAGAGCCTGCCCCCGCTGGATCCCGCCCTGTACACCGGGGAGTTCGAGTGGCTCGGCGGGGTCGGGGTGGACGAGCCCGGGCGCGCCGCTCGGGTCGCGGGGATCGGGGAGCTGCTGGCCGCGGAGGGCCTGGCCCTGCCGCGGGACTTCGCCGCGTTCCACTCCGGCACGCGGCTGCACCGGGCGCTCGACGAGGTGTCCGTGACGGCCTGCCGGACGGATCTGTCCGCACCGCTGCCCAGTCCCGTCGAGCCCGGTGCGTTCCTCGTGCGGTTCCTGCGCGACCAGCAGGACTGCGTCATCTGGTACCTGTACCTGCGCCCGGGCGGGGAGGCGTTCGTCGTGTGCTCGCACCTGGAGTACGAGTACGTGTACGACGCGCACCGGGCCGGGCGGCCCACTGGCACGGACCTCGCGGACCCGGAGGAGCAGCGGGCGGCCCTCGTCCGGTGCGCGGAGTCCTTCGAGGCGTTCGCCCACCGGTTCTGGATCGAGAACGTCCTCTGGGACGTCGCCAACGGGGGCCGAAGCGGCGACGCGGCCGCCCCGGCGTTGCAGGAGTACGCGAGGCATTACGAGGCGGCCGCTTCCGGCGCCGGCGGCGGCGTGTGAGCGGCCGCGCCGGTGGCGCCGCCCGCGTCAGCGGTCGGTGTGTTCCTCGCGGTCGAGTTCCTCGTCGAGGGCGAGGGCGGCCGTGATGAGGGCCAGGTGTGTGAACGCCTGCGGGAAGTTGCCGAGTTGTTCGCCCGTCGGGCCGATCTCCTCCGCGAAGAGGCCGACGTGGTTGGCGTACGTCAGCATCTTGTCGAAGGCGTAGCGCGCCATGTCGAGCCGGCCCGCCCGTGCCAGGGCGCTCACCCAGAGGAAGGTGCACAGCGAGAAGGTGCCCTCGGCGCCGCGCAGCCCGTCGGGTGCCTCGCGCGGGTCGTAGCGGTGGACCAGGCTGTCGGAGACCAGGTCGGCCTCGATGGCGTCCAGTGTCGACAGCCAGCGGCGCTCCTTCGGGGAGACGAAGCCGACGGTCGGCATGAGCAGCAGCGAGGCGTCGAGCACGTCGCCGTCGAAGTGCTGGACGAACGCCCCGCGGCGCGGGCTGTAGCCGCGGTCGATGATCTGCTGGAAGACGGCGTCCCGGGCGGCGGTCCAGGCGGCGGTGTCCGCGGGCCGGGCCAGTTCCGTGGCGAGCCGGATGCCGCGGTCGAAGGCCGTCCAGCACATCAGCCGGCTGTAGGTGAAGTCGCGGCGGCCGCCGCGGGTCTCCCAGATGCCTTCGTCGGGCCGGTCCCAGTGGCCGGTCAGCCAGTCCAGGAGCTCCCGCAGGTGCACCCAGCCGTCGTACCCGGCGAGCTGGGTGAGGTCGCGGGCCTGGCTGAGGGCGAAGACGGCCTCGCCGTAGATGTCGAGCTGGAGCTGCTCGGCCGCGCCGTTGCCGATGCGTACCGGGGCGGAGCCGCGGTAGCCCTCCAGGTGGTCGAGGACCTCCTCGTCGAGGCGGGGGTCGCCGTCGACCCGGTACATGATCTGCAGCGGTTCGCCGGTGACGGTCCGGCCGGACTGTACGCGTGCGCCGAGCCAGCGGCGGAAGGCGTCGGCCTCCTCGTCGAGCCCGAGGTCGACCAGGGCCTTGACGGACAAGGAGGCGTCGCGGACCCACGTGTAGCGGTAGTCCCAGTTGCGTTCGCCGCCGATCTGCTCGGGCAGGCCGGCCGTCACCGCGGCGACGGGCGCGCCGGTCGGGGCGTACGTCATGAGCTTGAGGGTGATCGCCGACCGGTTGACCATCTGCTGCCAGCGGCCCCGGTAGCGGCTGCGGCGCAGCCAGCGGTGCCAGTAGCCGTACGTGGAGCGGAACGCGCGGCGGATGTCGGCCTCGGTCGGCGGGTCGGGCGGCTCGGCCGCCGGGTCGTGGCAGACGGTCAGGACGGCCGCGGCCATGTCGTCCTGCCCCAGCTCCGCCCCGCCCCGTACGCCCGCCGGCCCGTCCCCGGCGAGGCGTACGGGTCCGGCGGTCTGCAGGAAGACTGCCTCCTGCGGGCCGGTGAAGCGGACCGTGCCGGGGACGGGGAAGTCCGTCGTGTGCGCGGCGCGCCCGTAGTCGAAGGCCGGCCGGCAGTCGATCCGGAAGCGGACCCTTCCACGGGTGACGCGCAGGATGCGGATGATGCGGTGCCGGTCGGGCGGCGCCTCGGCCTCGCCGAGGGGCATGAAGTCGACGACCTCGCCGACGCCCTCCTCCGTCATGAAACGGGTGACCAGCACGGCGGTGTCCGCGAGGTAGAGCTGGCGGACGACGGCGCCGGGCGCGTCGGCGGTGACGGCGAAGTGGCCGCCGCGGTCGTGGTCCAGGAGGGAGGCGAACAGGCTGGGCGAGTCGAATCGCGGGGCGCAGTACCAGTCGAGCACGCCTTCGGAGGAGACCAGCGCGGCCGTCCGGAGGTCCCCGATGAGCCCGTGGTCGCCGATCGGCGGATATCGACGCATGCGAGTCCCTTCGCGGCTGCCGGCGGCCCGCCCCTGCCCCTCACGCTACGGCCGCGGCCGGGGCCCGGCACCGCGGCCCGCGTCCCCGCTCGGGCGCCTTCGGCCGTACGGGTGGTGCCGGGTGGTGCGGGTGGTGCCGCGTGGTCCCGGCGGGGGCCTCTATGCGCCCGCCTCCGGGAACGCCGCGCAGAGCCGGGCCAGGAGGGCCCGGGCCGCCGGGGTGGCGGGGCCGTTCGCCGGCCAGGCGACGGCGACCCGGCCCCGGAGGGCCGGCCGGGTCAGGCGCAGCATCCGCAGCCCCGCCACAGCGCCCGTCTCCGTCCCCGGGCCCGCCGGCCCTGCCCCCGCCCCCGGCTCCGGGACGACGGCCACGCCCAGGCCGCCGGCGGCGAGCCGGGCGACCTGGGCGGGCGCGGAGGCTTCGAAGGCGATGCGCGGCCGGAAGCCGGCGGCGGCGCAGGCGTGTTCCAGGGCGGCGCGGATGCCCGTCCCCCGGGGCAGGCTGACGAGCGGGAGCCCCTCCAGGTCCGCCAGCGGCAGCTCGGTGCGGCCGGGCGGCTCCAGCAGCGGGTGCCCGTCGGGCACTGCCGCGCAGAGCGGCACGTCGACGATGGTCCGCAGGCCGACGCCCGTCGGCGGGGCGCCGGGCGCGCTGGTGCCGACCACCGCGAGGTCGAGTCCGCCCCCGCCGCGCAGTGCGGCGAGCATCCGCTCCGAGGTGTCCTCGGTCATCGCGATCTCCACGTGCGGGTGCGCGGCGTGGAAGCCGGCCAGTACGGGTGCGATGTCGAAGCCCTCGCCGATCGCCCCGGAGACGACTCCGACGACGACGCGGCCGCGCAGCAGGCCCGCGAACTCGTCGGCGGTCCGCCGGACCCCTTCGACGGCGGCGAGGGCCGCCCGCGCGAAGGGCAGGACGGCCTCGCCGACGGCCGTCGGGGTCGCCCTCCCGCCGGAGCGGTCCAGCAGCTGCTGCCCCAACTCCCTTTCCAGCTGCCGAATCTGGGCGCTGATTCCGGGCTGTGCGACGTGGAGCCGGGTGGCGGCCCGGGTGAAGCCGCCCTCCTCGACGACGGCGGCGAAGTACTTCAGCTGGCGGAGCTCCATAAGCGGTGATGCTAGCCGCGAGAAGTCCTCGGTCTTGGACTTCGGGGCGCGGACCCGGAACCCTGGTGATCATGGACGTGCGTAACGAAATAGCCGCCGAGCGGCGCGAGTTGGCCGATGTGCTCGACGGGCTTGCCGAGTGGGCGTGGGACGCGCCGAGCCTGTGCGCGGGGTGGCGGGTGCGGGAGGTCGCCGCGCACATGAGCCTCGGCTTCCGGTACTCGTTCGGCCGGACGGTGCGGGAGCTCGCCCGGTCCGGCGGCAGCCTGCACCGGATGACGGACCGGCTCGCCCGCCGTGACGCGGCGGCCCTCGCCCCGCCGGAACTGGCCGCCGCGCTGCGGGACAACGCCGAGCACCCCTGGAAGCCGCCCGTCGGCGGGGAGGCGGCCGCCCTGGCGCACGATGTCGTCCACGGGCTGGACATCACGTCCGCCCTCGGGCTCGGGCGCCGCGTCCCGCCGCAGCGGCTGCGGATCGTGCTCGGCACGGTCGCCCCGCGCACCCTGCGGTTCTTCGGCGCGGACCTGGCCGGGCGGGGCCTGCGGGCCACCGACCTCGACTGGTCGTACGGCGGCGGGGCCCCGGTGGTGGAGCGGCCCGCGCAGGAGCTGCTGCTGCTCGCGTACGGCCGTCGGCTCCCCGGGCGGCCGGGGCCCGGGTGACCCCGCGGCGCGGCGGTGCCGGTGCCGCCGGTTAGCCTGCGCCGGTGACCGATACGACCGCCGCGGACCGCGGCTTCCTGCCCGCGCTCGCCGACCTGGCCGACGCCGCGTTTCCGTACGACGACGGCGGGGGCATCGATTTCGAGCCGTACGCGGAGTTCCTCTCCGCCGGGGAGACGACGGACTGGCTGCGCTGCTGGACCGACAACCCGGGCGTGGACGGCGGCGCCTACCGGGTATTCGGGCAGGACGGCACGGGCGGGCTCGCCGCACTGTGGTGCGTGCGGCCCGGCCTGCCCCTGGACCGCCAGCCCGTGGTGTTCATGGGCTCGGAGGGCGAGTGCGGTCCCGTCGCCGGCAACCTGTCGGACTTCCTGTGGATGCTGGCGGACGGCATCGGCCCGCGGGAGGCCGTCGAGTACGACGATCCGGCCGGGCGCCCCGACGCCGAAATGGCCGCGCTCGCCGAGCGGTACTCCACGACCCCTCGGCGCGCGGCGCGCGAGGTCGTCGCGGCGGCCCGCGCCGAGTTCCCGTCGTACGCGGACGACGTGACGGCGCTCTGCCGCTGAAGCAGGCGTCCGGCGCGGTGACGGGCACGGCGGCGGCAGGCACGCCCGGCCGCGGACGGGCCTGGGCCGAATGGCGGCCCCGGCGGGCCGGTGGCAGCCTGGAAGGCGGAGCCGCGCGGCCGGTCGCCCCCTCCCCCGCTCACCCCCGCTCATCACCGTTCTTCGTCCTGCCCGCTGGAGGTGCATCCTCCGTGAACCGCCATGCTCCCCGCACCCGCAAGCTCCCTGCGGCGGCCGCGGCCGCCGCCCTGGCCGCAGCCCTGTCCCCCCTCGTCGCGGCGCCGCCCGCCGCGGCCGTCACCTGTGATGCGGCGGCCGCCAACCGGGCCCCCACCGCGGCCAATGCCGCGCAGGCGCGCAGCGTCGTCGTGTGCCTCGTCAACGCCCAGCGCACACGGCGCGGACTGCCGGCCCTCACCGTCGACCAGGCCCTGACGAACGCGGCGCAGCAGCACGCGGCCGCCGCGGTGCAGCTGAAGTGGTGGGGGCCCGGCAAGGACCCGCACCGCAACCCGGCTACCGGCTCGACGCCGCAGACCCGCATCCAGGCCGCCGGCTACTGCCCGAACCCGCGCTCCTGGGAGTTCGCCGAGATCGCCTACACCGGCTGGGGCGGCTCCGGCACCCCGCAGGCCGCCGTCACCTGGTGGATGAACAGCCCCGGGCACCGCGCCGTCATCCTCAACGCGGCACTGCGGAACATCGGCCCGGGCGTCCAGCCCGGCGCAGCCGACCGCGCCGGGGCCTCCGCGCCGAACGCCGGGACGTACGTCGTCACCTTCGGCCGCTGCCAGCGCTGACCCTCCGACGCGGCGCGGTTCGACCGGCGGACGGCTCCAATGCCGTGACGCCGTGGTGGTAGCTTCGCGCCATGGAGCAGCGGATCAGCCTGATCACCCTCGGCGTGGCCGACCTCGGCCGGGCCCGTGCCTTCTACGAGCAGCTGGGCTGGCGCGGGCAGCAGGCCGAGGAGACGGTGTTCTTCCAGGCGGGAGGCCTCGCGCTGGTGCTGTGGGGGCGCGACAAGCTCGCGCAGGACACCGGCATCGGGGACGCACCCGGGTGGGGCGGGATCAGCCTGGCGCACAACGTCCGGTCCCCGAAGGAGGTGGACGAGCTCGTCGAGACGGCCCGGCGCGCCGGTGCGGCGGTGACGCGGCCGCCCGCGCCGACGTTCTACGGCGGCTACGCGGGCGTGTTCACCGACCCTGACGGCCACGTGTGGGAGATCGCCCACAATCCGGGCTTCGCCCTCGCTGACGACGGCACCCTCACCCTCCCGGACTTCGGCGCGTCCTGAACGCGGACTGCTGAACGGGGCCGCTGCGTCAGCAGCCGTCGGCGAGCCGGTCGCCGAGCGGGCTGCGCCGGTACAGGACCTGGCGGCCGTGGCGGGCGCGGGTGGCCAGGCCGGCGGCGTGCAGGACGCGCAGGTGCTGGGAGACCGCGCTGGGGGTGACCCGCAGGCGGCGGGCGAGTTCGACCGTCGCGGCGGGCTCCGCGAGCAGGCGCAACAGCCGGGCCCGGGGTGCGCCGAGCAGCGGAACGAGGGCGTCCTCGGCAGTCCTACCGGCCGCGTCCGCCCCGTTGCGCAGGACCGGTTCGGGTTCGGCCTCCCACAGGGTGGCCGCCCCTCGGCTCGGGTAGAGCAGGGAGGGCGGCTCGTCGGGGCCCACCGGCGGCGCGCACTTGTGGGCGAAGACGGACGGCACGAGCAGCAGGCCGCGGCCGCCTGCCCTGGCCTCGTACCCGCCGATGGTGCGGTGCACGCGCAGGACGCCCCGGGATCCTGCGTCCTCCCAGCGCAGTTGGGGGTGCATGTCGGCGAAGAGCAGCCGGGCGCCGCCGCGGGCGAGCTGCCGCGCCCGGTACGTCATGTCGGCTTCGGCGACGAGGCGGATCTGCGGCCAGACCGGGCGGATGGCGATCTCCCAGTAGCGGTGCAGGAGTCGGCACACGGTGTCGCGCAGCGCGGTCACGGGCCCGTCGCCGGGGGCGGTCGCCGCGCGCAGGGGTGCGGGCAGCGGGTGCGGGGCGTGCGCGGCGAGCAGGTCGCGGCGCACCCGGTCGGGCGGGGTGCCGCGGACGACGGCCAGTTCGTCCTCGAAGTCCGGCTCGTACACGGCGGGGCGCGGGGTGAGGAAGTCGGGGAGGGTGAGGAGGTCCCCGACGAGGGACAGCAGCAGCCCGGTGTCGAGGCCGCCGTCGGGGCCGCCGATCCGGGCGAGGACCGAGCGGCGCCAGGGCAGGTGCAGGGCGGAGACGCCCGGATCCCGAAGCACGCGCAGGCTCAGCACCGTCTCGCCGAGCGGCGAGAGCGCGAACCGGGTGTGGGCCAGGTCCTCGACCCCGAGCTCGAAGCTGATCATTAAGCGGCACGCTACATCAATTGGCAGGTCCGGTCCCGTGCCGTGGACTCTTCCCATGACCTCCTTCCCCTCCCGACCCCGCCCGGGGGCGGCCGGATGAGCCGCAGGCTGCTGCTGCTCCTGGCCGTGGCCGGCGCCGTGGCCGTCGGCAACCTGTACTTCCCGCAGGCCATCGCCCCGCTGATCGCGGACGGCCTGGGGGTGTCCCCCGACGCCGCGTCCCTCGTGGTGACCGCCACCCAGATCGGCTACACCGCGGGGATGGTGCTGCTGGTTCCGCTCGGGGACCGCTTCCCGCACCGCTCGCTTCTCGTGGTCCTGCTCGCCGTCACCGGTGTGGCCCTGCTCGCCGCCGGTTGCGCGCCCGCGCTGCCGCCGCTGGTCGCCGCGAGCGCCCTGATCGGCCTGACCACGGTGGCCGCACAGGTCATCAGCCCGCTCGCCGCCGGGCTCGTCGCGCCCGACCGGCGCGGCGCGGTCCTGGGCGCCCTGCTCAGCGGCTCCACCGGCGGCATGCTGCTGGCCCGCGCGTTCAGCGGCGTCCTCGGCGAGTGGCTCGGCTGGCGGGCCCCCTACCTGGTGGCCGCGGCCGTCGCGCTGGTCCTGGCCGCGGTCATGGCGTACGCGGTCCCGGTCACCGCCCCCGCGGCCGCCGACGCCCGCAGGCCGTACCGGGAGTTCCTCGCCGAGCCGCTGCGGCTGCTGCGCGCGGAGCCGGAGCTGCGCCGCTCCTGCTTCTACCAGGCGGCCGTGTTCGGGGCGTTCTCGGCCGTGTGGACGAGCGTGGCGCTGCTTCTCGCGGGCCCGGCGTACGGGTACGGGGCGCAGGCGGTCGGCGTGCTCGCGCTGGTCGGCGCGGTGACGATGCTGTGCACGCCGTACGCGGGCCGGCTCGTCGACCGGCACGGGGCGGGGCCGGTGAACCTGGCGGCCCTCGCCGGGGTCGCCGTGTCGGCCGCGGTGCTCGCGGCGGGCGGGTCGGGCGGACTGCCGGGGCTGGCCGCGCTGACGGCGGGCACGCTGCTGCTGGACGTCGCCATGCAGGGCGGGATGATCGCCAACAAGGCGCGGGTGTACGCCCTGCGGGAGGACTCGCTCAGCCGGCTCACCACGGCGTACATGATGTGCGCGTACCTGGGCGGTACGGCCGGGTCGTGGCTCGGGGTGCGCCTGTACGCGGCGTACGGGTGGGGGGCGGTGTGCGTGCTGGTCGCCGCGCTCGCGGCCGCCGGCCTGCTACGGCACCTGTGGCCGCGCGGCGGCAGGCGCACCGGCCCGGGCGGGCGGCGGCACGTGCGAGTGCGGCCGGCCCGCCGGGGCGCCGGCGGGCGCGCCGCGGGCCGGGCGGGCGCGCCGGGCGGCACTGGCTGAAAAGCCCTCTTGCGCGCGGGGCGTGCAGCGCCTTTCGTGGCCCGTCGGAGCCGGTGCAGGACGTACGGGAAGGCGGCGCGGATGGCGGACACGACCACGACCGGGACGGGGGCGCGCGGCGGGGTGCCTCCCCGCAGGGCGGGCTGGCGGTCGATCGGCCCGGGGATCGTCGTCGCGGCGACCGGCGTCGGCGCCGGCGACCTCGTGGCGACCCTCATCGCGGGCGGCAGGTTCGGCTACACGCTGCTGTGGGCGGCGGTCGTCGGCTGCCTGGTGAAGATCTCCCTGGCGGAGGCCGTCGGCCGCTGGCACCTGGCCACGGGCCGCACCCTGTTCGACGGCTGGCGCAGCCTCGGCTCCTGGACGACCGTGTACTTCGCCGGGTACGTCGTCGTCTGGGGGTTCGTCTACGGCGCGGCCGCGATGTCGTCGAGCGCGCTGCCGCTGGCGGCGCTCTTCCCGGGCGCGCTGGACCTGAAGGTGTGGGCGGTGCTGTGCGGGCTGGTGGGGCTGGTGTTCGTCTGGTTCAACCGGTACGCCGCGTTCGAGAAGGTCATGACCGTCCTGGTCGGCGTCATGTTCGTGGTGACCGTCTACCTCGCGGTCCGGGTCACCCCGCACCTGGGGGCGGCGGCGGCCGGTCTGGTGCCCGTCCTGCCGGAGGGGTCGCTGGTCTACACGCTCGGCCTGATCGGGGGCGTCGGCGGCACCATCACGCTCGCCGCGTACGGCTACTGGGTCAACGCCAAGGGGTGGCGGGACACCGGCTGGATGAAGGTGATGCGGCTCGACAACCGGGTGGCCTACCTGACCACCGGCGTGTTCGTGGTGGCGATGCTGTTCGTCGGCGCCGAGCTGCTGCACTCCTCGGGCATCGCGCTCGCAAAGGGCGACCGGGGGCTGCTCGACCTGGGCAGCGTCCTCGCGCAGACCTACGGGGAGACCACGGCCAAGCTGTTCCTGATCGGGTTCTTCGCCACCTCGTTCACCTCGCTGATCGGCGTGTGGCACGGCGTGAGCCTGATGTTCGCGGACTTCGTGGGGAAGCTGCGGCCGTCGCTGGTAGCGGAGGGGCGGAGCGCCGAGAAGTCGCTGCCGTTCCGGGCGTACCTGCTGTGGCTGACGTTCCCGCCGATCAGCCTGCTGTTCCTGGACCAGCCGTTCGGGCTGGTCGTCGTCTACGGGGTGATCGGTGCGCTGTTCATGCCGTTCCTGGCGCTGACGCTGGTGTGGCTGCTCAACTCGAAGCGCACGCCCGCCGAATGGCGCAACGGGGCGGTCAGCAACGGCATGCTGGGCGCCGCCGGCCTGCTGTTCGTGCTGCTGTGCGTACAGCAGTTGCGCGACCTGCCCTGGTAGCGCAGGCCGGCGGCCTGCGGACGCGGCGGCTCAGCGGGCGGCCGCGCAACCGCCCGCGTGATCGGCGAGGACCTCGCCGATCACGCGGCGTGCCGCCGCCGCCATGACCGGGTGCGTCGCCCGGTAGTGCTCCAGCTCCAGGAGGGCCACCGACAGGGCCCAGCCGCGGCCCCGCGCCCAGGCCGCGCCGTCGGCGCCGAGGGCCGTACGGAAGACCGGGCGGGCCGCGGCGGGCAGGACGTACCAGGCGGCGATCAGGTCGACGGCGGGGTCGCCGAGCCCGAGGCAGCCGAAGTCGATGACCCCGGCGAGCCGGTCCCCGGTGACGAGGAGGTTCCCGGGCTGGAGGTCGGCGTGGATCCAGACGGCCGGTCCCCGGTGGTCGGGGGCGCGCAGCGCCGCCTCCCAGGCGGTCGTGGCCGCGCGCGTGTCGACTTCGCCGGCGAGGTGGGCGAGGGCGGCGCGGGTGCGCGCGTCCCGGGAGGCGAGGGGCTCGCTGCGGTAGGCGGGCGGCCCGCCCGCGGTCCCGACCCGGTGCAGGGCGGCCGTGAACGCCGCCAGGTCGGCGGCGAGCAGCTCCGGCCGCGCGAGGTGCCCGACGGCCGGCCGCTCCCCCTCCAGCCAGCTGTGCACCGACCAGGGCCACGGATAGCCTTCGGCGGCCTCTCCGCGGCCCAGCGGCAGCGGGACGGCCGCCGGCAGCAGCGGGGCGAGCCGGGGCAGCCAGGTGTGCTCCTTGTCGACGTCCCGGGCGGCGCCGGCGGTGCGCGGCAGGCGCACCGACATGCCGGTCCCGAGCCGGTGGACGGCGTTGGAGGTGCCCGCGGTGGCGACGGGCTCCACGGGGAGGTCCGCCCACGCGGGGAACCGGGCGGCGACCAGGCGGCGCACCAGCGCGGAGCCGGTGTCGGGCTCGCCGGCGTGCAGCCTGCCGGGGTGCACGGGCGGAATCCTCCTCGGGGATGGGGCGGCAGCGCGCGGGCGCCGGACGCCGGGAGCGGTTGCCGCCCCATGGCCGACGGCCGACGGCCGTCGGCCATGGGACCGCCCGGGCCGCGGCCGGGTCAAACCGTTTTCCAGTCAAACAGCCGCCCCGGCGGCCTCACCCGAGTGCGCGGGCCCGCTGGCAGCGCGGCGTCCGCGGCGGCTTGCTGGTGGGATGAGAGAAACCCTGCCGGACCCGCCCCCGGAGACGCGGCTGGGCACCCCGCGGGCCGCGGGCCTCGCCGGAGTGGCCTTCGCCGTGCTGCTCGCCGCCGCCATCGTCCTCGTACGGACCGCCCTGCCGTCGGGCGGCGGCGGGGAGGCGGTGGCCGTCGCGCCGGGCCGGGAGGACGCACTGCGGGCGGCCGTCGAGCTCGTCCCGTTCGCCGGGATCGCCTTCCTGTGGTTCATGGGGGCGCTGCGCGAGCACACCGGCGCGGCGGAGGACCGGTTCTTCGCGACGGTCTTCCTCGGCAGCGGGCTCGTGTTCGTCGCGTGCCTCTTCGGCGCCACCGCCGCGGCCGGAACCGTGCTCTCCGCCGGTGAACCCGAGTCGTTCGGACGCCACTTCGCCTACACCCTGATGACCACCTACGCCATGCGGATGGCCGCCGTCTTCGTCTTCGCCACGTCGGCGATCGGACGGCGCATGGGTGTCATGCCGCGGGGGCTGACCGCGGCGGGGTACGCCGCGGGGCTGGTCCTGCTGTTCGTCGGCTCCGCCGTGCCGTGGACCGAGCTGGTCTTCCCGGCGTGGGCCCTGGCCGTCAGCGTGTACGTCCTGCGCGCCGCCCGCGGCCGGCGGAGCGCGGCCGCGTAGCCCTCACTCCTTCGGCGCCCCCGGCGGGCCTTCCCGGGCCGCAGGCCGCACGCTGGCCCGGGAAGCGCGGGGGCCAGTGAAAGGACCGCACCTTGCTCAGGCTTGTCGTCGATCTGAACCGATGCCAGGGGTACGCCCAGTGCGCCTTCCTGGCCCCCGACGTCTTCGCCATGCACGGCGACGAAGGGCTGCTGTACGACCCGCAGGCCGAGGCCGCCCAGCGCGAACGGGTCGCGCAGGCCGCCGCGGCGTGCCCCGTGCAGGCGATCCTCGTCGAGGACGCGGAGGCCTCCGATGCCTGAGTCGGAGCTGGAGTCCCTCAAGAGCCGCGGGCGGATCGTCGTCGTGGGTGCCTCGCTGGCGGGTCTGCGGGCCGCGGAGACCCTGCGGGAGAAGGGCTTCAAGGGCACCCTGACGATGATCGGCGACGAGCCGTACGAACCGTACGACCGGCCGCCCCTGTCGAAACAGGTGCTGCTGGGCATGGCCCGCGCCGAGGACACCGCGCTACCGCGCCGCCGCGACATCGAGGCGGAGTGGCGCCTCGGCGTGCCCGCGAGCGGCCTCGACATGGCCGGACGGAGGGTGAAGCTCGCCGACGGCGACGAGGTGCCCTACGACCGGCTGCTGATCGCCACCGGCGTGCGGGCCCGGCCCTGGCCGAACGAGGCGGAGGGCGAACTCGACGGCGTGTTCGTGCTCCGCACCCGCGCGGACGGCGCCGGCCTGGCGCGGCGGCTGGAGGCCGGGCCGCGCCGCGTCCTGGTCATCGGCGCCGGGTTCACCGGCTCGGAGATCGCCTCCGCCTGCCGGGAGCGCGGCCTGGAGGTCACCGTCGCGGAGCGGGCGGACGCCCCGCTGGTCGGCGCTCTCGGCGGGGTCGTCGGGGCGGTGGCCGCCGAGATGCACCGGGAGCACGGCGTGGACCTGCGCACCGGGGTGATGGTCACCCGCCTCGAGGGCGATGCGGGCGGCCGGGTCCGCGCCGCGCACCTCTCCGACGGCGCGGTCGTCGAGTGCGACGTGGTGGTCGTGTGCCTGGGCGCGCAGCGCAACACCGAGTGGCTGGCCGGCTCCGGCCTCGGCGCGGGACCGCGCGGCATCGCCTGCGACGCGGGCTGCCGGGCCTTCGGCATCACGGGCATCGTGACCGACGACATCTACGTGGCGGGCGACGTCGCCCGCTCCCCGCACCCGCTGTTCGGCTACCAGTTCCTGTCGCTGGAGCACTGGGGGAACGCGGTCTCGCAGGCCGAGACCGCGGCGCACAACATGCTCAGCGACAGCGCCGGCCGGCGCCCGCACATCTGGGTGCCGGCGTTCTGGTCCTCCCAGTTCGGGGTGAACATCAAGTCCGTCGGCGTCCCGACCATGGGCACCGAGATCATGATCACGCAGGGGTCGCCGGCCGAGCGCCGCTTCGCGGGCGTCTACGGCTACCAGGGCCGGATCATCGGCGCGGTCACCTTCGACAACGCGCGCTGGCTGGACTTCTACCAGCGGCAGATCGAGGCGACGGCGCCCTTCCCGCCGGAGTTCTCGAACGTCGACCGGCGCCCCGAGGGCGGCCGGCCCGTGCCGGCGGACTTCCCGGACCCGTCGGTCCCCACGCACGGCCCGACGGTGACCCTCAGCGGGTACTCGCCGGCCGACCGCCGGATGACCTTCACCCCTGCCAGGAACTGACCGCCCGCACGCCCCGGAGGACCTGTCATGAAGCAAGGGATCCTGAGTCAGATCCTGGACTACGCCAACCGCGCGAACCCCTACCCGCTCTACGAGGAGCTGCGCAGGACGCCCGTCTTCCACGACGGGGAGGGGCCGTACGTGGTCAGCACCTACCACGAGATCCACGGCCTGCTGCACGACCCGCGGCTGAGCTCCGACACCCGCAACCGCGGCGCGGCGGCCGGCGACCCGCTGGCCGGGCAGGAGGAGGGCGAGGGGCAGCTGCCGCCGAGCTTCCTGAAGCTGGACCCGCCCGAACACGACCGGCTGCGCCGCATGACGAACCGGCCGTTCGGGCCGCCCCATTCGCCGCGCCGCATCGACGGGATGCGGGAGGAGCTGCGGTCGATCGTGAAGGGCCTGATCGACGGGCTGGCGGACGGGAGGGGCGGCTCCGTGGGCGGGGACGGCATCGACCTGGTGGAGCAGTTCTCGTACCCGTTCCCGGTGACGATGATCTGCCGGCTGCTCGGTGTGCCGCGGGAGGACGAGGCCCGCTTCCACGTGTGGGCCGACACGCTCGCCGCGAGCCTGGACCCCGATCCGGACGCCGACGCGGAGCAGCGGGAGAAGGTCACGAGCAGCGCCCGGATGGAACTGGGCATGTACCTGGCCGGCCTGATCGAGGAACGGCGCAAGAACCCCGGCGACGACATGCTGTCCCAACTGGCGGCCGGGCACGGGCAGGGCGAGACGATGTCGACGATGGAGCTGCTGAGCACGGCGGCACTGCTGCTGATCGCCGGCCACGAGACGACCGTCAACCTGATCACGAACGGCATGCTGACCCTGCTGCGCCATCCGGACGTGCTGGAACGGCTGCGGCGGGAGCCGCGGCTGGCGGTGCCGCTGGTGGAGGAGCTGCTGCGGTACGAGCCGCCGGTCCAGCTGCTGCCGCAGCGCACGCCGCTCTCCGACATCGAGGTGTGCGGGGTGACCATCCCCAAGGGGGCGCCGATGTGGCTGGTGTTGGCGGCCGGGAACCGGGACCCGCAGCGCTTCGAGAACCCGGACCGCTTCGACCCCGACCGCAAGGACGTCCAGCACCTGGGGCTGGGCAGCGGCATCCACAGCTGCTTCGGCGCACCGCTGGCGCGGCTGGAGGCGCAGCTCGCGCTGAGCGAGCTGGCGCGCCGGCTGCACAATCCGCGGCTGCTGGACGACCCGCCGCCCTACCGCCAGAACGCGGTGCTGCGCGGGCCGCGCCACCTGATGATCGCCTGCGACGACGTCAGGCCCTGAGGGCCGCCGGCCTGGACGGGGGATCTCCGGACCGGGCCGTCCGGCGCAACGGAGCGCCGGGCGGCCCTGTGGCGCGGCCGCGGCGGGTCGGGGCGCGGGGCCGCGGGGCTGCGCGGCCGGCCGGGCAACTGCCTCGGCGGGAAAGCGCGTACGGCCTGCGGGGCCCGCGTCCTCAGACGGTTTCGCGTGCGCCTGCGCCCTCGGCGGACGCGGCCCGGCGGCGGGTGCCGGCGGCGCGGTCCGTCTCGGCCGCGGGGGTGGTGAACACGATGCGGGTGCCCGGGCGCAGGGGGGCCTGCCAGGCGGTCTCCACGTCGGCGAGCGGCACGGCGACGGGCTCGGTGGTGGGTTCCAGGGAGGGCAGCCGGTCGAGGAGTTCGCGCAGGCAGGCGTTGCGGCGGGCGCCTGAGATGGAGCCGAGGCCGCTGCCGCAGACGTGGACGTCGGCCTTGCGCAGCCAGGCGGAGGGGAGGGTCATGTCGGCGCCGGCGGCCGAGCCTACCTGCACCCAGCGCAGGGGCCGTGCGAGGTCGGTGCGGTGGCGGAGGATCCCGTCGAGGGCGAGCTCGGCGGGCCGGTCCCACAGGTAGTCCAGGACGAGGTCGGCCTCGGCCGCCGCGGCGCCGAACGCGCCGGCGACGTCCTCGTCCGACCCTGTCAGGGGCACGGTGCGGTCGGCTCCGAGCTCCTCGGTGCGCCGCAGCGCCTCCGGGTCGCGTCCGGCCGCGACGACGCTGCCGGCCCCCTGGTCGCGTGCGAGGCGGACGGCGGCCCGGCCGGCGTTCCCGGTGGCGCCGAGGACGAGGACGGACTCGCCGGTGCGGAGCCGGCCCCGTTCGCGCAGCGCGATCCACGCGGACGAGGCCGGGTTGACGGCGGCGGCGACGGCGACCGGGTCGAGCCCGTCGGGCAGCTGCATGAGGGCGGTGGCGGGCACGGCGATGCGCTCGGCCATGGTGCCGTGCGGGGGCTCCAGCCCGGGGACGTAGACGAGTTCGCCCCCGGCGGTGCGGGCGACCGCGTCGAAGCCGGGGACGAGCGGAAGCGCCGCGGCGCCGGTGTAGTGGCCGCCCGAGGCGAAGGAGCGCACGAGCGGGTACAGCGCCGCGGCCAGTACCTCCACGACGACCTCGCCGGCGGCGGGGGCCGGTTCGGGCACCGTGGCGTACCGGGGTGGTTCTCCCAGGGCGTGGACGACGGCAGCGTGCATGGGCAAGCCCCCAAATGGGTGACAAGGCGGCATAAACGACAGTCCGATTGTGGCGGCTGTCTGCCGTGGGCCCCGGCTGCGCCACGCGGGTGTGCCGGGGGCCGCGCGGGTCAGGGGGCGGCGGCGTGGCCGCGCAGGCCGGCCGAGGGGGCGAAGTCCGTCAGGGAGACGGTGTAGTCGCGTTCGGCGGGACGGTAGGCCGTGCAGTACCGGGTGGGGTACCAGCCCGGGATCCGCCAGGCAGCCGGCTGGGGCACGGACTCGCAGGTGCGGCGCCCGGCCGAGGTGCGGTGCCGCAGCAGGAAGTCCTTGGTCAGCATGGGCTCCATGAAGACGATGTCGCCGCCGTACGCGCCGTAGATGAACGTCTGGCCGCTGAGCGTGCCCGAGGTCGGCGGGCGGCTGTCGAGGTGGGCGCCCATGGCACCCTCGGCGGTCTGCGGACTGCTCGCCGGATACCCGGCCGGCAGGTGGGCGGCGGGGACCGGTTCGGCCGCTTCGGCGAGCTGGCCGCAGTCGATGAGCAGGGCGCAGCGGCCGGTGCGGATGGCGGCGCGGACCTCGCGGGGGACGAGGTAGAAGTGGACGTCGAAGTGGGGGACGTCGTAGCGGCCGTGCGGGCTGTGGCCGTGCGGGTTCCAGTTGAACAGGGCCCACTGGTAGGGCAGTCCGGGCGCATCGGGCGGCGCCGCGGGCAGGGCCAGTTCGATGCTGTGGCCGCCGACGCACTCGCGGCGGGTGTCGGTGCTGCCGTCGCCGTCGGCGTCGTGGCAGTGGCGGCCGTCGGTGGGGGCGGAGGGGAGGGCGGTGAGCGCCGCCGCGCCGAGGGACACGCCGAGCGCCTTGGGGACGCCGCCGGCGTATTCGGTGTACGTGCGGACGGTGCCGCGGCCGAGGCGGGCGGCGGGCCCGTACCGGGTGCACGTGCGCCCGCCGTCGGTGGCGGCCGCTCCTTCCCCGGTGCAGGCGGCGGGGTCGGCCGCCGCGGTCGCGGGGCGGGCTTCGGTCGTCGCGTCGGCGGGTCGGGCGAGCGCGGGCAGCATGACCGCGAGGAGGACGGCGGCGCCGGCCAGGCCGGCGGCGGCCGCCCCGGCGGGGCTCGGGCCGCTCCCACGGCGGTCGGAGGGGCGGCGGCTGCGGGGGCGGGGGCCGTGCGGTCGGCGGGCGGTCATGCGGTCACGCTCCAGGAGGACCGTTCGTTGAGCGCGGTGGCGTCGGTGCCGGTGACCTGGCGTGTGCAGGAGCGGATGTCGTCGAGGCGGTCGTCGGGCAGCACGTGCCGGATGTCGCGGAAGCCGTCGGGGGCGAGGGCCTCGACCTGGCGGAGCACCGGGTCGGGTTCGAGGCGGCGGTGCGCGCCGAGGACGCGGGTGGTCTGCGGGAGCCGGGTGGCCTCGTACCGGGCGAGGGCCTGCTCCACGTCGTGGCGGGCGAGCGCCCATGCGAGGACGCGGGCGTCGACGATGGCCTGCGAGGCGCCGTTGGAGCCGGTCGGGTAGACGGGGTGGGCGGCGTCCCCGAGGAGGACGGCGCGGCCGTCGCGCCAGGTGGGCAGGGGGTCGCGGTCGATCATCGGGTAGCGCCCGATGAGGGGGGCGGCGGAGACGACGGCGTGCAGGTCGAGGAAGTCGCTGCGCCAGCCGCCGAGGTGGGCGAGGACCTCGTCGGCCGGGACGGCGCGGTCCCAGTCGGCTCCGCCGCGCGGGTCGTCGGCGGACGGGTCGTCGGCCGTACGGGCCTCGACGACCCAGTTGAGCAGGCAGCGGCCGTCGGGGCCGGGCCTGGTGACGGGGTAGACGACGGCCTTCACACGCGCGTTGCAGCCGATGATGACCATGGTGCGGGCGTCGAGGAAGGGCGGCGCCTCGGTGACCCCGCGCCACATGGAGATGCCGTTGCGCAGGGGCGGGCCCTCGTCGGGGTACATCGTGGCCCGCACCGCGGAGTTGATGCCGTCGGCGCCGATGAGCAGGTCGCAGGCGATCGGCTCGGACTCCCCGTCCAGGAAGGCGAGGACTCCGGCCGGGGCGGCCTTGCGGCTGCCGGCGGTTTCGCCCGCGTGTTCGTAGCGGAGGAGCCGGCGGCCCGTGGACAGGGCCTGCGGGCCGAGGCGTTCGCGCACGGCGGCGAGGAGCAGCTCCTGGAGGGCCGCGCGGTGCACCGAGTACTGCGGCCAGTGGTAGCCGGCGTCGCGGCCGCGGGGCTCGGACCAGATCAGGCCGCCGTAGCGGTGGTGGAACTCCAGGCGGCCGGTGGCCACGGCGCAGGCGTCGAGGGCCTGTCCGAGGCCGAGTTCGGTGAGTTCGCGGACGGCGGCGGGCTGCAGGTTGATTCCCGCCCCGACGGCCCGGAGATTCGGGCACGCCTCCACGATCCGCACGTCGTTCAGTCCCGCCGCATGAAGACTCAGCGCGGTCGTCAATCCGCCGATTCCGGCGCCGGCTATGAGGATGCGCGGAGGATTCCGCGTGCCGACCAGAGACATTCCCTTACCTCCCGAGGAAGACCCCTGCCTACAAACTGCGGCGGAAGTCCGAAAGGCACAACCGCCGCGTTCGGGCGAAGTGAAGGTGTGCAGGTCAACAACTCGCCCTCACCCGTTCAGAGTACGGCCGTGTGCCTCCTGACGGGTGACATGGCTTTAATCGAGGTGTCGGCAACAGAAAGGCTGCGACATGCATGACGTTACGTTCGAACCGTGCGACGTCCAGCGACTCCGGCATGCTGTTGACTACGCCCTCCACGCCTCCCACAAATCGCTGGACGCCCTCCTGCCACCCTGGATGCCCGGCGAACTCAAACGGGAAATCAAGAGCGGTTGTGTCGTTTCGCATTGTGCGACCCTACTGTTCCCCGAAACAGTGGATTCCGCTCTCGCGTACTTCGCCGAGAACGGGTGGGCTGCCTCGGCCACCATACCTAGCGTGCTGGTCAAGCGCCGTCTGGTGGAGCGTCACTGGCTTCCGGAGGACACCGACATACGGGTGACGCGGCTGCGCGTCACGCCCGGTCCGGCGCCCGAGGTGGAGGTCTTCCTCTTCCCCCGGTGCAGCCCCGGCTACAAGGACGACGTCAGCTCCGAGGAGCGCGTCCACGGCTTCGAGAACCACGTCGGGCTGTTCATGGCCCGCGCCGAGGCGCCGGTCCTCAGCAGGCTCGCGGACCGGCTGGAGACCGCCGGCCTCATGGTGTACGAGGGCTCGGCGCACAACCCGCACGAGAACACCACCATGCTGTACTTCGCGCCCAGTGCCCCCGTCGCCACGGCGCGGCGCCGGTTCCCCCGGTGGGAGCTGCAGTGCGCCGGCGACCTGTCGGCCTGCGCGGCCCGGCGGCCCGTCCGCGCCGAGGCGCTCCGCCTCGCGTACGAGGCCCTGAAGGCGAACCGCGCGGAAACGGCCCTCACCCGCCTGTCCCGCCCGGTCGTCCCCGTGGCCGCCGCGGAACGCTGACCGCCCGCCCGCACCCGCCCCTTCCCTGCCGCTGGGCTCCCCGCCCGTCCGTGCGCCCGCCGCACGGCCAGGGGCGGGGAGCCCTTGCGTGCCGACGAAGCCCGGGCTGTGACTCCCCCCACCCTCCCTTGACGTACCAGGAAAGGCATACCTAAGTTCCTGGGCATGGCCCCCCACGACCAGATTCCCGAGCCCGGCCCCGGCGCCCTCGTCGGCTTCGACGTCGACCTGACCGCGCAGGAGATCCAGCGGCGCGCCCAGGTCCTCGCCGCCCTCGGGCCCGACTGGGATCCGGTCGAGGTGCTTCGCGGCGAGGAGCAGGCGTACGACCTGCTGTACTCGGGCCTCGACGCCGGCCAGCAGCGGATCTACGACGACCTCGTGGCCGCCGGGGTGCTCCCCCACCGCCCGGGCGGCGGCCGTGCTGCCTCTTGATCCGCAGGCCGACCCGGGCCGCCGCGCCTGGGTGCCCTGCCCGGGCTGCGACGACGCCAGCGCGTGCGGGCCGTGCGCGGAGCGGCGCACCTGCCCGGACCACTGGCGCTACCTGCTGACCAACACGGGCAGCGTGCTCCACCTCCAGTGTCCGGGGTGCACGCACGTGTGGGTCCACGAGACGGGCTTCGGCGCGACCCGCTCCCGCTGGGACCGCCTCACCGACACCCTCCGGAACCTCTGACCCGACCCCCGCACCGCGGCGGCGCACCCGCAGGCGCGCCCGGCGGCAGCGCGCACAGGAGGGCACGGCCGGCGTTCTCACGGCGGTGGCCGTCGCGGCCCGGCTGCGAGCCGTCCCCGCCGCGCCGCCCGACCTCCCGCCCGTAGGGGACCCGACGGTCAGGTCGGCCAGACGGCGGTGCCGTTGCGGACGAGCAGGGGTTCGGGGCGGTCCGATTCGTGGAAGCGGGTCCAGCCGAGGGCGACCGCGCCGTCGGCGCGGTGGTGGCGGTCGGCGGCCCTGGCCGCGAGCCAGGCGAGGAGGATGCCGACGTCCTCGAACTCGTCGGGGTGGAGCTCCTGCCGGCTGGTCAGCGCCCAGCCGCCGGGGCCGGGGCCCTCGCGGCGGACCAGGACGGACACCAGGGCGCCGCCCGACGAGCGGGCCGGGCCCGAACCGCCCAGCAGGGGCCAGGGGTCGTCCTCCGCGCCCAGGGCCTCGTACGGCTCTGCGGGTACGGGCTCCGGCCGCGGGCCGAGGCCCAGGTGCCGGCGCAGCCCGGTGAGCTCCGCCTCGGTCAGGTCGTCGCGGAGGTCCACGGCGAGGACGAGTTCATACGTGTCGGACATGGCCGCAGGCTAGTGCCCGGCTGCGACAGTCCGGCTCGCCGCCGCATCACGGATCTCCGTGGATGCGGGCGTGCAGGTGCTCGTCGTGCCAGCCGTCGGCGTGGAGCAGGGCGCTGCGCAGGGTGCCTTCCAGGGGGAAGCCCGCCTGGAGGGCGACCCGGCAGGAGGCCTCGTTGCCGACGGAGTGCGTGATCCTCAGCCGGTGCAGGCCCAGTTCGTCCAGGGCCCACCGGCTGACGCGGGCGACGGCGGCGGCCATGACCCCGTGCCCGCGGCCCGCGGGCAGCAGCCAGTACACGAACTCGGCGCTGCCGCCGGCCAGGTCGACGTCAGCCAGTGAGACCAGGCCCACCGGGCGTTCGCCGGAGGGCGGGGCGATCGCCCAGACCGCCGCTTCCTCGGCGCGCCATCGCCGGCCCCACTGCGCGATCTTCTCGCGGGCCGCGGCCGGCGTCAGGTCCTCGGGCCGGTTCCAGTACCGGATGCCGGGGTCGCGGCAGGAGTCGGCCAGGGCTTCCGCGTCGGCGTCGGTCCCGCACCAGGGGCGCAGCAGGAAACCGGAGCGGAGGGGGAGCTCCGGCTGGTCGCCCGCTCCCATGGCGCCGGCGGGGAGCACGGGCGGTATCGGATGCATCCGATCATGATGTCAGCCCGGCCTGTTAGCGTCGCCGCACCGTTGTGCAGGGGCAGGGAACCAGGAGGGTGCGGGGTGGACGTCCGGGGTGGCGTGGCGGGCGGGTACCGCTTGGCAGCGGCGGAGGCCGTGGCGCGGGCGGCCGGGGAGCTGATCGGCGGGGACGGCGGCAGCGTGCCCGAGTACGAGGCGCTGCTCGACGCGGTCGTCCGCCTGGCCGGACGGGACCGGGCCGCGCTCGCCGCGGCCCTGCAGCCGGTCGTGGAGCAGTGGCCCGGCCCGTACCAGCCGCAGGCGGCTGCAGCGAGGCGGCTCCTCGCGGTGGTCCGCAGCGCGGCGGGACCGGTCGAGCCGGGCCCCGCGGAGCCGTCGCGCTTCCTGGAGACCTGTCAGCACGAGGCGGTCGACGTGCTGCTCGCGGCCCGGGCCGGGGAGGTCTGCTCCCTGCTGCGCCGCGGGGTGGCGGTGCCGATGCTGCTGGCCACGTCCGACAGCGCGGACGGCACGCTGGATCCGCGCGAGCTGGTGATGCGGCTGACGGAGTACGAGCAGGCGGGCGCCCGGCCCGGGCCCGCCGACCTCGGGCAGGCGCTGCTGCGGTGCGGCGGCGGGCCCGCCGACCCGGACGTGGTGGCGGCCGCCGAGGAGTTGGAGCTGCCGGAGGGGCAGCGGGTCGCCGCGTGGCTGCGCGCGGGCGGGCTGCCGCAGCCCGAGCTCACCGTGGAGCGGGAGCCCGGTGAGCCGGAGCCGCCGAGCCGTCGGCGGCGGGCCCGCGTGGGGCGGCGGATCCTCGTCGGCACCGGGGAGCTTCCCGGCCGGGGGGACTTCCCGCGCCCGTTCTGGTCGCTGTTTCGCCGCTTCGAGCCGATGATCGGCTGCAACCACCTGCTGCTGCGGTCCCGCGAGCGGCACGCCGCCGCCGCGCTGCCCTGGCATCCGGAGATCGTCGCGTCGAGGCTGCTGGCGCAGGTCGCGGCGACCGCCGACCAGAACGGCTCCGGCGACGGCAGCCCGGACTTCCTGCCGGCGCTGGCCCGCAGCGCGGGCCCGGCCGGGCCGGCCGTGCACCTGGCCGTGGCGTACGGGCTCGGGGCCCGGCCCGACCCCGCCCGCGCCGCGGCAGTGGAGGCGCTGGCCGGACTGGCGGCGCGCGGCCGCCTCGACGGGGCGCTGCTGGGCGCCCACGTGGCCCGGCTGGTACTCCTGGGCACGCTGAAGCTCCCGGTGGTCACGGCATCGCTCCGGGAGGCCGCGGGGGCCCCGGGCGGCGCGGCCGCCGTGTGGCCGGTGGTGGCCGCGGCCCTCCCCGAGCTGCTGGCGCCGCCGGGCGCGGGCGGGCCCGTACGGCCGCACGTGCCACTGCTCGCCCTGGCCGCGGACTGCGCCGCGGCCTGCGGCGCGCGCGGCACCGTCCCCGGCGTCGACACCCTCGCGACCCGCCCGGGCTCGGCCCCCTCCACCCGCGAAGCCCGCCGCCTCCACACGACCCTCACGGCCCCGGTGTGAGGCACCCCGCGCCGGCCCGCCGGTTGCCACGGCCGGGCCTCGGCGAGCAGCTGCGGGTCCGGGGCGGGCTTCGGCCCGGCAAATGCGGTGGCACCGACAGCCTTCCGACGGCGAGACTGCCCCGGTGAACGCCCTTCCCACGCCGCGCCTGCTGCCGGTACAGGACCCGCGCAGCCGCGGCCTCGTCCTCGACCATGCGGACATGGACGACCTGGTTGCCGAGCTGGTGCTGCCCTGCGGCACGTCGATGTACGTCATGAGCGCGCTGGAGACCTCCCGCGAGCTCGTTCGGCACTCCTTCCACCGGTACGAGTTCGCCACCGTGGCCGTCACGCATGCGCTGTTCGCCCTGGAGCACGTGCTCGCCGAGCGGCTCGGCGTGGAGGAACCGCTCCGCGTCCTCATCGCGCGGGCCGCGGACGCGGGGCTCGTCACGGCCGGACTCGCCGCCGAACTCGACCGCAGCCGGCTCCTGCGCGACGGACTCGCGCAGGGCGTCGCGTCGAGTGCGGCCCTCCCCCCGCTCCGGGCGGTCGCCCTGGTGCGTGCCGTCTTCGAGGCCGTCTCCCTGCTCCTGCACCCGGCGTGCCCGCCGGAGGCGGCGGAGGCCGCAGAAGGGGGCGCGGCAGACCTCACCCGACTGTGGGAGGAGCACCTGCGCGCGCCGTTCCCCGGCGGCTTCCGCGGCGTGGACGTCGACGGTGTGGACCTGGTCCTCCTGGACGCCGACGTGGCCGGCCTCGTGCAGAGCGAGCTGTCGGGCGGCCTCGACGACGAGGGCATCGCCGTCCTCTGGCGCTGCATCGCCGCCCTCGACAGGATCGTCCCCCTGGTCAACGAGGCGTACTGCGCCTCCTACTTCGCCAGGCTCCGGGCCGTGGCCCGGGTCGCGGCAGTGCCCCACACACCCGCCGCGACCTGACCGTTGCGGGCGGGCTCAGGGGATGCGCCACTGCTGGGACCTGTTGTTCGCGGTGCAGGGGGTGACCGTGAGTTGCCGGCCCGCGCCGTTCGACGTCAGGCAGCCGCCCTGGAAGGCGATGTCCTTGATGGTGTAGGCGTTCGAGGACGGGACGCGCTCCAGGTTCCACCAGAGTCCGCCGCCCGCGCCGCCCAGTTCCACACGCACCGTTTCACCGAAGTGGGTGAGGGCGCGGGCGAGGGGCTGGCCGCTGGAGGAGCACACACGGAAGCTCTCGTAGCTGCCGCGCTCGTACACCCAGCCGAAGGCCGTGGTGCCGCCCATGACGACCTGCGTTCCCGATGCCTGGCTGTTTGAGGCCAGGCCGACCTTGAGGCCGTCGCCGACGCTGGTGATGGCGCCCCAGACGCCTCCGCCGCAGCCCTGGGGCGGGGTCGGGCCCGAGCCGCCGCCGGCCCCGCCGGACGGGGAGCCGCCCGAGGGTGTGCCGCCGCCCGCCGGGGTGCCTCCGCTCGGGGAGCCGCCTGCGGCGTTCTGGGCGGGGGCGGGTGCGGGCGGTTGGGCCGCCCCTGCGCCACCCGGCCCGCCGGGGGGCGTGCCGGTGCCGCCGCCGCCTTGGCCGGCCGCCTGGTCCTGGGCCGGCGGCGGGACCGCCGATGCGGGCGGAGGGGACTGCGTACCGCCGGGGGCGGCCGTGCCGGAGGCCGTGCCGCCCGGGGTCGGGGCGGAGGCCGATGCTGCGGGCTGCGCGCCCGCGCCCCGCGCCTCGGAGTCCCGCGCCCACGGCGCGACCTGCAGGACCGTGACGGCCACCGTGGCGGTCACCGTGACCGACACGGCCACCGGTACGACGACGCCCGCCGGAACCCGGAGCTTTTGCCACCACTTCTTCTGCTCACCGCCCGCGGGCGCGGCTGCGGCGACGACAGGGCCGGCCGGCGCGTCGAGCTCCCCGAGGGGCCGGCCGGCTGCCGCCCGGCGGGCCGCCGCGGCCATCACGGAGGCGTCGGCGTACCGCTCCTCGGGCTTCTTCGCCAGCGCCCGCGCGACGAAGGCGCGTACGGGCCCGGGGAACTCACCGGGAAGGTCGGGCGCGGGCTCGCGGACGTGCTTGAGCGCGATCTCGATCACCGAGTCGCCGGTGAACGGCGGCTCACCGGTGAGCAGTTCGAAGCAGACGACGCCCATGGAGTAGAGGTCGGAGGCGGCGACGGCGCCGTGGCCCTCGGCTTGCTCGGGCGCCATGTACAGGGCGGTGCCGAGGACGGCGTGGGAGTCGGTGATGCTGGTGGTGGCCGCGCTGGAGCGGGCGATGCCGAAGTCGGTGACGGTCACCCGCCCGTCCTCGGACACCATCAGGTTCGACGGCTTGATGTCGCGGTGGGTCACCCCGCCCACGTGGGCGGCGTGCAGCGCGTCCAGGGCCTGGGCGGCGATGTCGAGCGCCTGCTCGGGCGGGAGCGGGCCGGACCGAGAGCGGAGCTCGCCGAGGGTCCTGCCCTCGATGAGCCCCATGACGATGTACGCGACCCGCTCGCCCGTCTCCAGGGGGCTCTCCCCGTAGTCGTGGACGTCGACGATGCCGGGGTGGCTGAGCGAGGCGAGGACGGTGGCCTCGCGCCGGAAGCGGGCGGCGAAGCCGGGCGCGTCGAGCAGGGCCGGGAGCAGGACCTTCACGGCGACCTGCCGCCGGAGCACGCGGTCGTCGGCGCGCCAGACCTCGCCCATTCCGCCGCCGCCGATCCGCTCGGTCAGCGTGTACCGGTCCCCGAGGACCGTGCCCCGTCCCCACATGTGTGCTCCCCCGCGATGCCGGCTGTCCGGTGGTCCGTACAAGTGCAGTGCGGGACAGGGTACTTGGGGGGCCGGGGTGGCTCTCTCCTCCGGCCCCGTCCGTCAGCTGTCGGCGCCCCAGTGCCACAGGAGGGCGCCGCCTTCGGGGACCGCCGACCAGCGGGCGGCCGCCGCGTCCAGGCGCGGGCCCGTGCGGGCCAGGGCGTCTGGGCCGATCGGGGCGCGGCCGACGCCGCGGCCCTCGGCGGGCAGGCCGCGCCACACCCGGTACGCCCAGTTCACGGACAGCTCGGCGGCCAGCACGGCGTCGCCGCCGCGGCGCAGGACCTTCATCCCGGAGCGGCGGTGCCGGCCCGGGGCGAGCAGCTCGAAGCCCTGGAAGGTGGCTCCGCGTGCCATCGCGCCCCAGAAGCCGTCGTCGATGCCGAGGGCGGTCTCGACGACGGCGTGGACCAGGTCGTGCGGCATGGCCGGTCCGACGGGCTGGGCGGGCAGCCTGACGTCCGGGCCCTTGCGGTCGCGGACGAGGATCTCGTGCTGGTTGTCCGGCAGCTTCCGGAAGGACATCTCCATCGGGGCCGACGGTAGACGCGGCGCCGGCCGCCGCCAAGCCGTTTTCAGCCGGCGGCGGGCATCGCGGGCGCGGCGGGCTTCGCCGGTTTGGCGGGCAGGCCCACGGTGCCCGCACAGCCGAGCGTGTCGCCGGTGACCGGGGCGCCCTCGGCGACGTTCCGGTCGTAGGTGACGTGCCGGACGGTGACGGGGTCCTTCCCGACGGCCACGTCGAGGGCGGTTCCGTGTCCGGGGACGGCCTGGAGGCGGGCCCCGGGCAGGGCGGCGGCGACCGTGGCCGCGTCGTCCTCCCGGCCTGGCGCGTACCGGATGACCGGCGGCCCTGCCGGCCGGACGGCGGGCGCCGCCGCGGAGGTGTCGGTGACGGCGAACGTGTCGGCGCGCAGGGCCGCCGCGACCGCGGCGTCGTCGACGCGCACCCGGATCCCGGCCGGGTTGGTGCGGGCGGGGGCCGCGTAGGCCGGCTGGATGCGGGTGTCGCCGGTGATCGGCCGGTCCGCGGCCAGCGCCGCCCACAGCGCCCGGGAGCGGGCCTCGTGCCAGAGCAGGGTGGATCCGACACCGGGCACGCGGTGGTCGAACTCCCTGATGGGGACGGTCGCGAACTCGGTCTGTCCGGGCTTCAGGCGGCCCAGCGCCCAGGCGAAGTGGACGAGGTCGTCGAAGCCTGTGTCCGCGTCCGTGCGGACGGACTTGAGGAGGGTGCGGACGGTGCGCGCGGCGCCGATCGGGTCGGTGAGGGTGCCCTCGGCGGTGAGCCGGCTCAGCAGGTCGGAGACGGTGCGCTGCTGGCGGCGGACCCGGCCGAGGTCGCCGGGGCGGTTGATGTGGCGGGCTCGGACGTACTGGAGGGTGCCGCGCCCGTCGGTGAGGTGGAGGCCGGCGGGGATGTCGAGTCCGGAGTTCTCGTCCTTCAGGGGCTTGTCGGTGCAGACGACGCCGCCGCCGATGCCGTCGACGGCCTGCTCGAAGCCGAGGAAGCCGGTCTCCAGGTAGTGGTCGACGTGCAGTCCGGTGGCCTTCTCCACGGTGCGGACGGTCATGTCGGCGCCGCCGAGCGCGTAGGCGCCGTTGATCTTGCCGAGCCGGGCCGGTTCGGTGTCCTGCGCGTAGGCGACGTAGGAGTCGCGCGGGATGGAGACGACGCTGGCGCGGCGCTCGTCGGCGGAGAGGTGGACGAGCAGCATCACGTCGGTGCAGTTGCAGCCCTTGCCCCCTACGTTCAGCCGGCGCTTGTCGGCGGCCGAGATGCCGGTGCGGCTGTCGATGCCGACGACGAGGATGTTCGTACCGCGGCCGGGGGCGCCGGCCGGGCCGCCGGCGGCGGGGCGCGCCTCGGCGGTGAGGGAGGAGCCCGTGGCGAGCGTCGCCAGCAGGGTCAGGGCAATCGTAAATCGACGCAACATACACCCCCATAACGGTCTGTTTCGGACATCGCAGACAGTAGTGGTCGGCGGGTGCAGGGGCGGGGCTACGCGCCGGGAGCGGGGCGCGCGCCGCCCGGGTAGTGGGCGGCCACGTTGTCGGCGGCGGGCCGCAGGCGTCCGGCCGGGCCGCGGGAGAAGACCTCCAGCACGTTCGCCGTGACGGTGCGGGTGAAGGCCCCGGCCCGTCCGTCCAGGCCGTGGTTGGCCGTGCCGCCCGGGCCGGTCGCGTCGAGCGCCTCGACCCACCTCATGGTGCCGGTCGCGAAGACGCCGGCGCCGCCGGGCAGGGTCGCGTACGCCGAGTCGGCGTGCGTGCGGCGCCCCTTGCACACCACCGGCGAGTGGGCGACGATCTCGATCGGCCGCGGGGTGGGCCGGGCGGTGTCGACGCGGTCGAACTCGACGCCCACCAGGTGCGGGAACGACTCCCCGCGCCGCACCCCGGTCCCTTCCATCAGCCAGTGGTCCGGATCGGACACCACGTACGGGGCGTCCACCGGATACCCCTCGTAGAGCACTCCGAGGAGGCTGCTCTCGGGGTCGGGCGCCGGCGCACGCCGGAAGTCGCTGGTGGGCGGCAGGCCGCGGCGGTGGCCGGGGTCCTGCGCGTAGTCCTCCTTGTAGCAGACGACGGTCCGCCGCGGCCCGACCGGCGAAGGCTCGTAGCGGATGCGCCGGTAGCAGCAGTTCGCGCCGAACACCGCCAGGTTCATGCCGGCGTCCCGGGCGCGCGTCACGTGGAGCCGCTGCTCCGGGCTCCAGTACTCGTCGTGCCCGGGGGAGAGCAGGGCGGTCGCCCCGTACAGCAGGCCCGGGCGGTGGGCGACGTCCGCACCGGTGGCGTAGGCCAACGGCAGGCCGAGGCGCTCGGCCAGCGCGAGGAGGGGCGCCTCGAAGAAGAGGAACTGGCCGGCGCCGTGCCGGTTCGCGTAGGGGCGGTCGAAGGAGACGGCGAGCGAGCGCGAGTCCTTCCGACCGGTCGCACCCTGGTACAGGTCCGCCCCGCCCCACCGGTTGTACGCCTGCCAGGTGGCGACGGAGTTGACGAGGACCGTACGGCCGACGGCGGCGGCGCTGCGCAGGGTGACGGGGACGAACCGCTGGGCGCGCCCGTCGACGGTGTCGAGCCGCAGGAGGTAGCAGCCCTCCGGCCAGCCGGCGGTCTGCAGCACCGCCGAGCGCTCCCAGTCGGTGGTCGCCGTGCGGGTGGCCGGTTCGAGGCGCGCGGGGCTCTGGCGGCGGCCGGGCAGCGGCCCCGAACGCCACACGAGCCGGGCGCGGGCGCCGCCGTACCAGCCCATCCGGTAGGCGCTGACGGTGTAGGCGGCGGAGGTGGTGGAGACGCGGAGGCCGATCGGCTCGCCGGGCAGCACGCTCGTCCGTTCCGCGAAGCCCTCGACGGCGTGCGCGGCGCCCGGCCGGGTGACGCGCCATCCGGGGTCGCCGGCGCGCCGGTTCTCGGCCGCGACGTCGAAGCCGCCCACGGCAGCCGCGGATACCCCGCGACCGCCTGCCCGGCGTCCCGCGCCCGCGGCGGCCGCCCCGGGCCACGGCCCGGCGACGGCGGCGAGCGACAGCCCGGCGACCCCCAGCACCCGCCGCCGCCCCGGCCTCGCGGGACCCGGCTCGCGCCCGGCGCCTGAGTCGGGGTCCGGTTCGGGCCGGGGTTCCGGCTCGGGTTCGAACGCCCGCTCCAGGCCTGGGGCGGGCCGGGTGCTCGGATCGGGATCGGGTCGGGGGGCCCGCTCCCGCCCGTCGGTGTCGCCGCGTTCGCTCCGTCGGTTCATCGCAGCACACTCCGGGCGTGGGTCGTCGTCCGTGCGGACTCCTGTCTAGCGGAGCGACCGGCGGGGGCGGCGCACGCGGCCGTTCGCGGCGCGCCGCGCGCGTGGGCCGCCGGGGGCGGGAACGCGGTTCCGGAGTGCGTCGTTGGGACTCGTATGACCGTACCTGTGACACCGGACATCCCCGAGACGCTGGACCGGCGCGAGGGCCCCTACGGGGAGGTGGTGCTGCGCCGGCGCGGCACCACGTACGAGATCATCGCGAACGGCTGCTTCCTCATGGACACCTCGGACGGGCGCTCCGAGCGGCTGCTCGTCGATGCCGCGCACCTTGCGCTCGACCCGCCGCCCGGCGCGCGCCCCCACCTGCTGATCGGGGGCCTCGGCGTCGGGTTCTCGCTGGCCCACGCCGCCGCGCAGCCGCACTGGGGCCGCATCGCCGTCGTGGAACGCGAGGCGGCGGTCGTCGACTGGCACCGCAGCGGGCCGCTCGCCGAGGTGTCGGCCGCGGCCCTGGCCGACCCGCGCACCGAGGTCCTGCGGACCGACCTGGTCGCCTACCTGGCCGGCTCGGCCGACCGGTACGACGCCCTGTGCCTCGACATCGACAACGGCCCGGACTGGACGGTCGACGAGGACAACCGAGGCCTGTACTCGCCCGCGGGCCTGGCGGCGTGCCGGAACCGGCTGCGGCCCGGCGGGGTGCTGGCGGTGTGGTCGGCGCAGCCGTCCGCCGCGTTCGAAGCCGCCCTGCGCGGGGCGGGGTTCGAGGGCGTGCGGACGCAGGAGGTCCCGGTGGCGCGCGGCGTACCGGACGTGGTCCACCTGGCGCGGAGGCCGTGACCCGGAGCCCCGTCGATGCGGACGGGGCTCCGCGGCCCGGGTGGGCCCCCTGCTCCGCCGACTGGAGCAGGGGGCCCGCAGGGACTTCGGGGACCGGGGGCCGCCCGGATGCAGCCGCCGCCGATCGTCCACCCCCGGGAGTACGCGGCGGGCGGACACCTCAGCCCACGGGCCGACGCGGGACCGCCCCGGCGCCCGTAGCGTCCCAGGCATGATCACACTGCCTCGGGCGGCCGCGGCCGCCGTCCTCGCCTGCACGCTCGCCTTACCCGCCACCGCCGCCGCGGCGGCCGCGCCCGACACCTCCGCCGCCCGCCCCGCCGCCTCCGACGCGGCCTCCGCCGGCCGCATGCGACTGCCCGCGCCCACCGGCGCCCACGGCGTCGGCAGCACCGTGCTCCACCTGGTGGACCGGTCCCGCAAGGACCCGTGGGAGCCCGCCGCCGACGGCCGCGAGCTGATGGTGACCCTGCACTACCCGGCCGCCCGCCGCGCCCACGGCCGGCCGGCCCCGTACGCCACCGAGCCGGAGGCCCGGGAGCTGCTGAAGGCGGCCGGTGCGCCGGACAGCCCCTCCTCTGCGGGGGAGTTGGCACGGCTGCGGACGCATGGCGCGGTGGACGCGCGCCCCGCCCCGGGACGGCATCCGCTGGTGGTCCTCTCCCCCGGGTTCGGGGCGCCGCGGTTCACCCTCACGAACCTCGCCGAGGAGCTCGCGTCGCGCGGGTACGTCGTCGCGTCCGTCGACCACGCCTACGAGTCGTCCGGGACGTCGCTCCCGGACGGGCGGCTGCTGACCTGCACGGCGTGCACGGTCCTCGACGGGGGCGGCGTGCCGGGGAGCACCGTCACCGCCGCCCGCGCCGCCGACACCCGATTTCTGCTGGACCGGCTGACCGGCCCCGCGCCGGCGTGGCGGCACGCGGCGTCGATCGACGCCTCCAGGATCGGCATGGCCGGCCACTCCATCGGCGGCGCCAGTGCCGCCACCGCCATGCTCGCCGACCCGCGCATCGACGCGGGCGTCAACATGGACGGATCGTTCTGGGACGTTCTCCCAGCCGGTGGGCTGCAGGGGCGGCCGTTCATGCTGCTCGGCACCGACGACGACATGCACCGGCCGGGCGGCGCCGACACCACCTGGGACACCACCTGGCAGGCGCTCGGCGGCTGGAAGCGGTGGCTGACGGTGGCGGGGACGGACCACTACAGCTTCTCGGACGCACCCGTCATCCAGCGGCACTTCGGCCTGCCCGCCGGGGACATCCCCGCCGAACGCGCCCTCGCGGTGACCCGCGCCTACACCGCCGCCTTCTTCGACCAGCACCTGCGCGGGCAGCCCCGGCGACTGCTGGACGGGCCGGCCGCATCCCACCCGGAGGTGCGCTTCCACCAGCCGTGAGCCGGGGCGCGTCCCACCCCCGCTCGGCGGGGGCGGGACCCGGCAACGCGCCGACGCGGGCCGCACGCCGGGGGCCGGCCGCACGGCGCGGTCGGCCGTACAACAGGGAGCCGGCCGTACCCGGAATCGGGCCGGACGCCCTGGGCCGTACGGTCAGCGGCCGTGCGAACGGGCGGCGCCCAGGCGGCGGGTGGCCGCGTCGGCCGTGCGCTCCGCCTTGCGGAGGGCCTGTTCGGCCCGCCGGTGCCGGGAGCGGGCGGCGCCGGCGGCCTCCTCGGCCGCCTCCAGGCGGATCCTCAGCCGGGACAGCTCCTCGCGCAGCGCCTCCGCCGCCGCGGAGGTACGGTCCAGCTCCTTCGCCGCCCCGTCGAGCACCGTCCGGGCGCGCTCCCGCTCCTCCTCGGCCGCGGCGACCGCCCTCAACGCCGCCTCGACACGGGCCTCCTGACGGGCGGCCTGCCGCTCGGCAACGGCATCCCGCGGGGGCTCCGGAGCGCGGGCGGGCTTCCGGACCGCCGTCTTCCCCGCCGGCTTCGGGGGCGGCGGTTCGGTGGCTCGCGCGGCCGCCCTGCCGGCCGGCTTTCCGGTCGGCTTCGGCGTCTTCTCCTCTGCTGCCGACTCCTCGGTCCGCTCCCGGGCCGGTTCGCCGGGCCGCTTGTGCGGTGGTTCCGCTTTCGTCCGCTCGCGGTGGGCCGCAGGCGGTGCGGGCTCCGCCGGCTCCCGTTCCGTCGCGGCCGGCGTCGGCCGGTTCAGGGCGGACAGGGCGGCCGGGCCCGGCTCCAGGCCCTCGAAGCCGAGTCGCGGTGCAGGGGCCTGCGCCAGGTGCCCCTCCGCCCAGTCCCGGCCGGACTCTTCGTCGCCCGCCAGACCGTGCAGGACGGCCTCGACCTCCCGGGCCAGCGCCTCGCCGCCGCGTTCTCCCGCGCGCTCCGCCAGTGCGGCCGCGTCGCGGGCCAGACCCGCCGAGAGCCGGTTCCGCTCGGCCGACAGCTCCCTGATGCGGCGGCCGTCGAGCTCGCGGTGCGCCCTGCGCAGGGCGTCGCCCGACTCCAGCAGCTGCGCCACCCGTTCCGGCTCGGCACCCGCCAGCAGGTTCGCCGCCCACACCGCGAGCGTCGGGCGCCGCAGCGCGGACAGGGTGCGGGCGGACTCCGGGTCGCCCTCCCGCTTGGCCCGGGCCGCGTACGCGTTCCTGGCCGCCACGAACCCGCCCGGGTGGAGCGCGTACAGCTCCCGCATCACCGCATCGACGTCCATGCCCCCACCATGGGGCGCCGCCCCGGCCGCCGCCGCCCGCGACCCGCCGGCCGGCTGCGGGCACGCCCGGACAGCGGCGGCGTGTCAGTCGGTGTCCTCCCGGGCCAGGGCCAGGGCGAGGTCCTGGAGGATCTGCTCCGTCGACACCGGCGGATCGGCCTCGTCGTGGGCGTCCGCGAGCGCGTCGAAGGCGGTGATGAAGCCGTTGACCAACGCGCTCAGGGGCGCGGACATCTGCTCCAGGACGGCCATGCCGACCTCCTGGGCACTGGCGTCCGCCGGGACGACGAACTGAGTGGGCATGACCTCGGCCAGCACGTCGGAGACGAACCCGCGGTCGGCCCCGGAGCGGAGGGCGGTGAGCGCGGCGATGGCCTTCAGTTTGATCTCGTTCTCCGTCATCGGACGAGCTTAGAACGCCCCTCCGCCTCCGCGGCCGGTGCCCGCCGCCACCGAAAGAAACAGAAAAGTTGTTGAATATCGTCTGACTGGCCGGATATTTTTGGCAGATTTGGCGACTGGCGCACTGATGTTCCATCATCATGACTGCACGTCAGCTTTGGGCGTGCGCCGAGGAGGCGGGGGCACGGGGGTTCCCCGGTCACACCGGATGGTTCCGCAGCGGGCTCACGGCCCCGCCGCGCACGGTGGCTCCCGCCCCGGTATCCCGTCATCTAGGCAAAGGCCCATGTCCGCCCAGCAGCTCTCGGACCTCATACGTTTCGCCCGTCACAACTCGCCCTTTTACCAGGAGCTCTACGCCTCCATCCCTCCCGGCGCCGACCGCCTCGCCGACCTCCCGGTCATCGACCAGAAGCGGTTCTGGGAGGCGAACGCCTTCCCCGGCAGCCGGGTCCTGACCGGCCCGCTCAGCGAGGCCACCGTCTTCAAGACCGGCGGCACGACCGGCGCCCCCAAGCTGTCCGTCTACACCCGCGACGAGTGGCGCACCTTCGTCACCTCGTTCGGCCAGGGGCTGGTGGACGCGGGCCTGCGGCCGGGCCACCGCGTCGCCGACCTGTTCTACGCGGGCGAGCTGTACGCCAGCTTCCTCTTCATCCTCGACTCCCTCGCCCACGCCCCCGTGGACAACGTCCGCCTGCCCGTCGGCGGCGGAGCCCCGCTCGAGTCGACGGTTCCGACACTGCGGGACCTGTCCGCGCAGGTCGTCGCGGGCACGCCCACCACCCTGTGCCGGCTGGCCGAGCACCTCGCGGCCGGCGGCGACCGGCTGGAGTCGGTGGAGCTGCTGCTCTTCGGCGGCGAGGCCCTCTTCGACGACCAGCGCCGCCTGCTGGCCGCCGCGTTCCCCCGCGCCGAGGCCCGCTCCGTGGGCTACGCCAGTGTGGACGCCGGCCTGCTCGGCCGGCCCGTGCCCGGCTCCGACGCCCGCGTGCACCGCGCGTTCACCCCGTACTCCGTCGTCGAGATCCTCGACGACACCACCGGCGAGCCGATCACGGAGCCGGGGCGGCCCGGCCGGGTCGTCGTCACCAGCCTCTTCCGGCGCCTCATGCCGATCATCCGCTACCCCGCGGGCGACCGCGCCGAGTGGACCGGCACCGGGCCCGGGAGCTTCCGCATCCTCGGCCGCGCCGAGGAGGGCGTACGCGTCGGGCCGGTCTCGCTCCACACCGACGACGCGCAGAACGCCGTCGCCGCCGCGGACACCGCGGGCCGGGTCGTCGGCATGCAGCTCGTCGTCCGCCGCTGGGACGGCCGCGACGGGCTCGTACTCCGCCTCGCGACCGCCCCCGGCGACACCGGCGACGGCCTGGACACCCTCGCCAAGGCAGTCGTCGCGGAACTGGAGGCGGCGCGGCCGCTGTACCCGCAGAGCGTGGCCGCCTCCTTCGTGCACCCGCTGTCCGTGGAGTGGGCGCGCCACCGCGACCTCGCCGTCAACCCGCGCTCCGGCAAGCTCGTCCGGGTCCTCGACGAGAGGCCCACCGCATGACCGCCGCGCCGCCGTCCGCGCCCTCGACCGCACCCCCGCCGGCGCCTGCTGCCGCGCCGGGCGGGCGGTCCGCGCGGCGCGCCCCGCTCGTCCTGCGCAACCGCGCCTTCGGCGCGGTGTGGCTGGGCCAGGTCCTGACCCAGGCCGCCGTGCGCATGTTCCAGGTCGGCGTCTCCTGGTGGCTCGTCGCCTACGCCGTCCGGGACGCCGCCGGGCTCGCATCGGGGCTGTTCATGGCCGTCTGCACGCTCCCCGCGGTGGTCCTCGCCCCCGTCGTGGCGAAGGCCGTCGGCCGGTACGCGCACCGCTCGGTGCTGCGGACCGCCGCCGGGCTCGCCGCGGCTGCCGCGGCCGTCCTCGCCGTCGCGGCGCAGGCGGGCGGGCCGCCGCTCGCGGGCGTGTACGCCGCCGCCCTCGGCCTGGCCACCTGCCAGGCGTTCTTCGACCCGTGCCTGACCACCTCAGTCCCCGAGCTCGTCGACGACGAGGACATCGAGGCCGCCACCGGCTTCGAGCTGTCCACGCAGTCGCTGGCCGGGCTCGGCGGGGCGCTGCTCGGCGCGCTCGCCGTGGACCGGGCCGGGGTCGCGGGGCTGGCCGCCGGCTGCGCCGCCGCCTACCTCGGCGCCGCGGTCCTCGTCGCCACGGCCCGCTTCCGCAGCCCCGCGCCCGCCGCCGCGGACGGAGCGGCGCCCGCCGACGGCGCCGCTCCGGTCGGGCGCCCGCTGCGCCGCATCCTCGGCGAACTGCCCTACGTGCGCCGGATCCTGGTGTGCTTCACCGCGGCGAACCTGTTCACCGCCGCCGTGTTCGTCGTCGTCCCGCTCTACACCCGCTCCGTCCTCGACGGCGGGGGCGGCACGGTGGCCCTGCTCGAGGCCGCGCTGGGCACGGGGGCGCTCGTCGGCGCGTTCACGGGGACGCGGGTCCCCGGCCGGCCCACCGTCGCCGGCGCGTACTGCCTCGGCCTGATGGCCGTCGCGCTGGCGCTGCCCGGCCTGGCCGCGCACCGAGCCGCGGCGGTGTGCGGCCTCGCCGTCTCCGGCTGGTGCGCCGGCGCGGTCAGCGTCCGGTTCGTCGCCCTCTTCCAGCGACTCGTTCCGCCCGCCGACAAGCCCGGGTTCTTCGCCGTCATGCAGGCCGTGCTGGGCGCGTCCCTGCCGGTGGCGTCCCTCGTCTTCGGCTTCGCGGGCGACGTGCTGTCCCCGCGGACGCTGTGCCTGGTCCAGGGCGCCGGCCTGCTCCCCGCCGCCCTCGCCCTGGCCCTCCTCGGGGCGCGCACCCCCGAGCCCGAACCCGCGCGCGAGCCCGCGTCCGACGCGGCCGCCGGCGCCGAGGGAGGCGGCCGGTGAAGCCCGTCATCACCCCGGCCTCCCCTGCCGACATCGCCGAACTGCGCCAGCTGTACTACGCCGTCTACGGGCCCCACTACCCGGTGGCCCTCGGCACCGACCCCGCCGAGATGGCCCGGCTGATCGAGGACCCGCACTCCCTGTGGCTCGTCGGCCGGTGCCCCGGCAGCGGCGCCCTGACCGGGTCGGCCGCCATCCACGGCGAGGCGGGCAGCCGCATCGGCCGCCTCGAAGGCATCGCCGTGCACCCCGGGCACCGCTCCGGGGGCCTGGCCGGCGCCCTCACCGCGGAACTGTGCGCCGGCATGCTGGACACCGGGCGCCTGGACTCCGTCTACGCGACCGTACGGACCGTCAGCGCCGGCCCCCAGCGGGTCGTCCTGCGCAACGGCTTCCGCCCGCTCGGCATCCTGCCGAACGCGGTCGACCTGCGCAGCCGCGAGAGCCTCGCCCTGTACGCGAGGCACTCCGCCGGCGTCCTGGAGCGCCGCAAGCCCGTCACCGAGGTCCCCGCGGCCCTCATGCCGCTGCTGCGCACCGCCGAGGACGCCCTCGGCATCAGCTACGGCGGCGTCCGGGCCGTGTCCGGGCCGGCGTCCGCGCCGGCCGCAGCCCCGGGAGCCGCCGAGCGCCTGGAGGTCATCGAGGCGCCGGCGTTCGTACGCCGCCGCTTCCGGGAGCGGTTCCCCGACCGCAAGGACTGGTTCTACCCGCTGCACACCCCGAACGTCCTCCTCGCCCCCGAGGACGGCCGGTTCGAGGTGTACGCCTACCTCAACCGGACCGGCGGCTACTGCTCCCTCCTCACCGCCCACCCCGAGCCGGCCGCGGCGGCCGCCCACCTGGAGCCCGTCACCCGCGCCCTGGCCCGGGCCGGCGCCGGCTACGTCGAGGCCCTGGTTCCGCTGGACCGCCCGGAAGCCCTCCGGGCCTTCCACGCCCAGGGGTTCGTCGCCGGGGCGCTGTACCCCGCGATGCGCGCCGACGGCGACGGCTTCCGCGACTACGCCGTGCTGTCGCGCTCCTCGGAGCGCATCGACTTCCGCGGCGTCGCCGTCGAACCGCCGCTGCGCCCCTACCTGGACTGCTACGTGTCGGCCTGGGCGTCGACCCACCTGCCCACCCCCTCCGAGGTTGCCCGATGAACCCCCATCTCGCGCCGGTGTCCGTACCCGACCCGGCCCTCCTGCCGCACGTCCAGCGACTGTGCGACCTGACCGACCCGTACGCCTTCGGGCCCGCCGAGGACGAGCTGTTCGCCGCCGCCATGGCCGAGTCGCACGCCTGGCACCGCGATCGGTCGCCGTTCTTCCGCTCGCTGTACGAGGCGACGCCGCCGGCCGAGCCGTACCGGACGCCGCTGGTCCACGCGAACTTCTTCAAGCGCCACGAGGTGCTGTCGATCCCCCGCGAGGACGTCGAACTGCACCTGACCTCCTCCGGGACGACCGGGCAGAAGTCGCAGATGTTCTTCGACACCTGGACGATCCGCTCCGCGCAGCGCATGGTCGCCCGGATCTTCGAGCGCAACGGCTGGATCACCCCCGAGCAGGAGGTCAACTACCTGCTCTACAGCTACGAGCCGGCGCCGTCCCTCAATCTCGGCACCGCCTTCACCGACAACTACCTGTGCGACTTCGCGCCGGCCCGCAGCGTCGCGTACGCCCTGCGCAACACCGGCGGCGGCCACGAGTTCGACCCCTTCGGCTGCATCGCCGCCCTCCGGCGCTTCGCCGAGGACGGCGCGCCGGTCCGCATCCTCGGATTCCCGGCGTTCCTCTTCTTCACCCTGGAGCGGATGCGGGCCATGGGCGTGCCGCCGCTGCAGCTCCCGGAGGGCTCCCTGGTCGTCCTCGGCGGCGGCTGGAAGGGCCACGCCGACCGGCGCATCGAGAAGGAGGAGCTGTACGGCCGGGTCTCCGAGCAGCTCGGCATTCCGGGCGGGCGGATCCGTGACACCTTCGGCTCCGTCGAGCACTGCATCCCGTACGTGGAGTGCGACCACCACCGGCTGCACGCCCCCGTGTGGTCGCGGGTGGCGATCCGCTCCACGCGCACCCTGGAGCCGCTGCCGTACGGGGAGCCCGGCTACCTGCACCTGGTGTCGCCGTACATCACCTCCGTCCCGGCGCAGAGCGTCGTCATGGGCGACCTGGCCTCGCTGCAGCCGGGCGAGGCCTGCGGGTGCGACGTGCCGACCCCCTGGTTCACCGTCCACGGGCGTGCCGGGGTGAGCCGCAACCGGAGCTGTGCGGTCGCCGCCGCCGAACTGATGAAGGGCATGGCGTGACCATGATCGACACCACCACCGCAACCGCGGCCGCCCCGACCGCCGCCGCGCCGCACTTCTGGCAGGGCGCCTTCATCGGCGACGAGGAGGCCGGGCGCCGCCTGGCCGACCTGCCCGCCGCTGTCGAGGCCGCGCTGGCCGGCGTCCTGGAGACCGAGACCGTCCTCGCCGCCTGCGACGCCCTGTCCGCCGCCCTCCTCGACCCGGCGCACCCGGTCCACGTCCGCCTCGCCGCCCACCTCCCCGAGGGGGAGGACCCGGCGCTCCTCGCCGAGCTCGGACAGGCCCTCGGCCGCCGGGAGCTCACCCGCAAGCTGCGCCGGGAGCTGGGCGGGGCCGCGCCGGGCCGCCTGGACCGGACCGACCCGCGCGAGACGGTCTACGAGGCGTGGGCGCCGGTCGGCATGGTCGCCCACATCGCGCCGGGCAACGCCGCGACCGTCGCGCCGCTCAGCATCGTCGAGGGCCTCCTCGCCGGGAACGTCAACGTCCTGAAGACCAGCAGCGCGGACACCCTCCTCGCGCAGGCCCTGATGGCCGAGCTGGCGGCCTTCGACCCCACCGGGGCGCTGGCCGGCCGGATCGTCGTCCTGCGCTTCCCGTCCTCGCGGCAGGAGTGGCTGCGCCTGATGTGCGCGCCCGCGGACGCCGTCGCCGTGTGGGGCGGGGAGGCCGCCGTCGAGGGGGTGGCCGCCCACGTGCCGGCGGGCTGCCGGCTGGTGGAGTGGGGGCACCGGATCTCCTTCGCCTATCTGACGGCCGACGCCTGGTCGGACCCGGCCGTGCTGGAGGCCCTCGCGGACGACGTGTGCCTGTTCGAGCAGCAGGCCTGCTCCAGCCCGCAGGTGGTCTACCTCGACACCCGGGACGAGGTGGAGGTGTTCGCGTTCGCGGAGCGCTTCGCCGCCGTACTCGGCGCCCGTCCGCCGGCCGTCCCGACGGGTCCGGCCGGTGCGCCCGACCCGGCCGAGGAGGCCGAGCTGACCACGACCGAGCTGGTGGCCCGGCTGGAGGAACACCTGGGCCTGACCCGCGTGTTCGCGGCCCCCGACGGCTCTTGGCGGGTCATGGCCGACACCCGCTCGCCGCTGACGGCGTCACCGCTGCACCGCAGCGTGTGGGTCAAGCCGCTGCCCCGCAAGGAGCTGATCACGACGCTGCGCCCGATGCGCCGCTACCTGCAGACCGCGGGCATCGCGGGCAGCCGAACCGATGTCGCCGAGCTGTCCCGCACCGTCCTCGCCGCCGGCGCGACCCGCGTCACCCCGGTCGGGGCGATGCCGCACAGCTACGCGGGCGAGCCGCACGACGGCGTGTACGCGCTCCAGCGCTACAGCCGGCGCGTCGCCGTCCAGGCGGACCCGAAGCTGTTCGCGACGACCGCCTGCCTGGACGACCTGGCGCGCGCGGCCGTCCTCCCGCCGCCGCGGGGGCCGCTGGTCGGCAAGGACGACGTCCAGGCCCGCAACGGGCGGGTGGCACGGGCGGACGCGGAGCTGTACTTCCACAGCGGCGGCAGCACGGGCGCCCCGGCGCTGTCGCTGTTCAGCTACGACGACTACGACACGCAGATGCGGGCGGCGGCCCGCGGCCTGATCGCCGCCGGGTACGACCCGGTGGGGGACCGCACCGCCAACCTGTTCTACTGCGGCGGCATGTACGGCAGCTTCATCAGCTTCTTCTCCGTGCTGGAGCGCCTCGGCGGGGTGCAGCTGCCGCTGGCGGCGGGCCCCGACCACGCGGCGACGGCACGGGCGATCGTCGAGCACCGGGCGGACACCCTCTTCGGGATGCCCTCCTACCTGTGGCAGCTGCTGCACGCGGAGGCGGACGCGCTGCGCGTCTACGGGGGCCTGCGCAAGGTCTTCTACGGCGGCGAGCACTTCACGCCGGAGCAGCAGCGGGTGCTGGAGGAGGACTTCGGCATCGAGGTCGTGCGCTCGATCACCTACGGCAGCACCGACCTCGGCCCGCTCGGCTACCAGTGCACGGAGAGCTCGGGCGGCGTCCACCACCTGCACGCCGACCTGCACACCCTGGAGATCCTCGACGAGGCCGAGGACCGGCCCGCGGCGCCCGGGGAGACGGGCCGGCTGGTCTTCGCCACGCACGCGCGGCGCGGCCAGCAGCTGGGCCGGTACGTCATCGGGGACCTCGGGCGGGAGGTGCCCGGCCGCTGCCCGTGCGGCAGCCTCGCCCCGCGCTTCGAGCTGCTGGGGCGGACGGGCGACACGGTGCGGGTGGCGACGTACCTGCTGAACCACCGCCGCTTCACGGCCCTGGCCGGCGAGGGCGGGCACCGCGGCGAGCTGCAGCTCCGCATCGGCGCCGGCCCGGAGCGGGAGCGGCTCGCGGTGCGGGTGGAGCAGGCGGAGGGGACGGACCCGCAGCGGCTGCGCGAGCTCTTCCTGTCCGGCTACCCGGAGCTCCGCTCGGCCGTGGGCGAGGGGCTGCTGGAGCTGGTCGTCGAGGCGGTGGACGGCGCCGCGCTCGACCGGGTCCCGACGAGCGGCAAGCTCCGCTCGGTGGTGGACGACCGGCCCCGCGCCGTCTGACCCGCCGCCTCCGCGCCCGCCCGGATCCGCTCCGGGCCGGGCGGGCGCGGGCACGGGGCGGGGCGGGCGCGGGCCCCGGCGCCGAGTGGCCGGGGCCGGGGCCCCGGCCGACGATGGGAGGACATGCGCTCGGGGATGTCCCCCGGGAGGGCCAGTGACGGACACCGATGTGCTGATCGTGGGCGCCGGACCGGTCGGACTGACCGCGGCGGCGGAACTGCGCCGGCAGCGCGTGGACTGCCGCGTCATCGACCGGCTGCCGGGCCGGCTGCCGTACGCGAAGGCGGTCGGGATCCAGCCCCGCACCCTGGAGGTGTGGGACCGGATGGGCCTGGTCCGCGCCGCGCTGGAGGCCGCCGTCCCGATGCGCGGGCAGCTGCTGTACGTGGACGGGGCCGAGCAGGGCCGCATCGACCTGCGGCTGCCGCCGGAGGTGCCGTACGGCTTCGCGGCACTCCCCCAGTACGAGACGGAGCGGATCCTGGAGGAGCACCTCGCCCGCTTCGGCACGCGCATCGAGCGCGGGGCCGAGCTGGTGTCGTTCGCGCAGGACGAGGACGGCGTGCTCAGCCGGATCACCGCGGGCGACGGCGACGAGGAGGTCCGGTCGCTGTTCCTCGTGGGCTGCGACGGCGCGCACAGCACCGTACGCAAGGGGCTCGGCCTCTCCTTCGAGGGCGGGGCGTTCCCCGAGGAGTACATGCTCGGCGACGTGGAGGTGGACTGGAGCCTGCCCGCGGGGTACGGCGTCCGGTCGCTGCACCACGGTGCGGACGGCGCGGTGGACGACGTGCTGGTGTGCATTCCGCTGCCGGGCCGCCACCGGTACCGGATGTCGATGCTCGTGCCGCCCGAGCTGTCCGCGGCCGGCTCCGCCGACGGCGTCAGCGCGGACGGGCTCGCGCACGGGCTGGAGACCGGGCGGGGGCCGGGGCTGGAGGACATCCAGGCGGTGCTGGACCGGCTGGCGCCCGAGCCGGTCACCGCCTCGGCGCTGCGCTGGTCGTCGGTGTTCCGGATCAGCCACCGCCTGGTGGACCGGTACGGGGACGGCCGGGTGTTCGTCGCGGGCGACGCGGCGCACATCCACCCGCCGACCGGCGCGCAGGGCATGAACACCGGCATCCAGGACGCCCACAACCTGGCCTGGAAGCTGGCGCTCGCCGTGGCGGGCCGGGCACACCCGCGGCTGCTGGAGAGCTACCACGCCGAGCGGCACCCGGTCGGCGAGGAGGTGGTGGGCCGGACCGTCCGGCACGCCCGGCAGGGCTCCGTGCCGGATGCGGAGGACGCGGGCACGGCGCTGCTCCGCGAGGCGCAGCTGCTGGTGGCGTACCCGGGCAGCCCGCTCGTCGGCCCGCGCGGCGGGGACGGCGCCGGACCGGGGCCGGGCGAGCGCGCCCCGGACTGCGGCGGCCTGACGAGCGGGGTGGCGGCGGTGGAGCTGCGGCTGTTCGACCTGCTGCGGGACCGCGGGCACGTGCTCGTGCTGTACGCGGAGTCGGCGGCGGACCTGGCCGCGTGCGGCGAACTGGCCGCGCTGGCCCGGCGGTCGGCCGGCGCGGCGGCCGACGCGGAAGGGGGCGGGCCGCAGGCGTGCGTGGTGCTCGCGGCGCCCGACCCGTCCGCAGGCGGCGGGGGGCGGGACTGGCACGGGGCGGCGGTGGACGCCACGTACGAGGGGTCGGCCTCGGACACCGCGCCGCTGCCGGTGTTCGTGGACGGCCGGGGCGAGTTCGCCCGGGCGTACGGGACGGGCGGCGCGACGGCCTTCGTGGTGCGGCCGGACGGCTACCTGGGGGTGCGGCTGGCGCCGGTCGCGGCGCCGGAGACGGCGGCCGGGCTGGCCGCCCACTTCGCGCGGGTCTTCGCCGGCTGACGCCACCCCGGCCAGGCGGGGCCGGTCAGGGGGCCGCGGCGCCGCCGGCGGCGGGCTCCGGGGCGCCGTCGGCCCCGTCGGCGGCGGCGTCGCGGGCGATGCGGCGGCGGACCAGGTCCTCCTGCGCGAGCCGGCGCAGCAGTTCCAGGACGGGCGCGGAGAGGGCGAAGACGATGACGGCCTGCTCGGCGAGGGCCGCCGGGTCGTCGATGGCGGCGGCGCGCTCCAGGTCGAGGCGGGCGATGTCACGGGCCAGGCCGGCGTAGGCGACGAGGCGGTCCGGCCGGTAGTGCGGGTCGAGGCGCCGCAGCTCCTTGACGGCGGTGGCCAGGCCGCGGACGTGCGGGGAGACGTCGGACACCTGCCAGTCCATGGCGGCGACGAGCTCCGCGACGTCCGCATCGGCGGCGGCCGCGGCGCGGGCGTCCTCACCGGCGTCGGCGGCCGGCGATTCGGCGACGGGGACGGGGAGGGCGTAGCTGATGGCGCCGAGGGTGCCGTCGATGGTGTCGGCCCGGTCGAGGGCGGCGAGCACCTCGCGGGTGGCGGCGATGGACAGCCCGCCGAGCGCGGTCAGCGCCTTGATCAGCCGCAGCCGCTGGACGTGTTCGTCCCCGTACTCGGCGAGGGTGGCGGCGGTCGCACGGCCCGCGGGCAGCAGGCCCTCGCGGCGGAAGTACTTGATGCTGGCGACCGGCACGCCGGTTCTGCGGCTGAGCTCCGAGATCTTCATGCTTCCTCGCTCTGGTGCGGCCGGACTCCGCCGGGCCGATTGGACACCCTCCCAAGATAGTGCAACTATCTAGTGCTGGATACCTCAGATATCCAGTTTTCTGCCGGCAACCTCCCGGGAGCCTCCATGACCTCCTCACCGCCCTCCGTGCTCCGCAGCCCGCGGCTGTGGATCGGCTCGGGACTGATCCTCGCCGTCGTCTCCACCCTGTTCGCCCTGCTGTACGTCGGCGGCAACGTCGACCCCAAGGGCAACCTCCGCGACCTGCCGGTCGCCCTGGTCAACGAGGACCGCGGAGCGGACGCGGGCGGCGGCAAGCGGACCAACCTCGGGGACCAGGTGGTCTCCGGGATCCGCACGTCGGCGGCGAAGGACCGCAGCATCGACTGGCAGGTCCTCACCCGGCAGGAGGCCGACAGGCGGCTCGGCCAGGGCAAGCTGTACGGCGCGCTCGTCGTGCCGCCGGACTTCACCGCGGCCGTCTCGGGCCTGGCCGCCCCGGGGCAGCCCGCCGCGGCGCAGGCCGGGCAGGGCCAGTCCGCCCAGGGCAAGGGCCAGGCGCAAACGCAGGGCCAGGGCCAGGCGCAGCCGCAGCCGGCGCGCCCGAAGCTGACGGTGCTGACGAACCAGGCGGCCGGCAGCTTCGGCTCCTCCATGGCCTCGCAGGCCACCCAGAAGGCCGCCCACGCGGCGTCCGCCCAGCTCGGCAAGGACCTCCTCCCCAAGGCGGGCGGCGGCCAGCCGGCCGCCCAGGCCCAGCTGCCGCCGGCCGCCAAGCTGATGCTGGCCGACCCGGTGGCGGTGGAGGTCGCCGACGGGCACCCGCTCGGCGCGCGCAGCGCGATGGGCCTGAGCGCCTTCTACTACGCGCTCGTCCTGCTCGTGTGCGGCATGCTCGGGGCCAACGTCATCCACTCCCAGGTCGACAACGCCCTCGGCTACCTCCACACCGACTTCGGCCCCTTCCGCCGCCGGACCCCGGTCCGCCACACCAGCCGCGTCCGCACCCTCGGCATCTCCACCGCGCTCATGCTCGGCCTGTCCGTGGTCATGGGCTCGCTCGTCGAGGCGACGACGGTCGGCCTGCTCGACATGGACGCCTCCCACCTCGGCCTGCTGTGGCTGTACTCGGTGGGCACCATCGCCGTGGTCGGCGTCAGCGGACTGGCCCTCCTCGCCGCGTTCGGCACGCCCGGCATGCTGGTCTCGACGATCGTCTTCATCGCGATGGCCGTCCCCTCCTCCGGTGCGACCGTGCCGCTGGAGGCGCTGCCCGGGTTCTTCCGCACGCTGTCGGAGTTCGAGCCGCTGCGGCAGCTGACCGGCGGCCTGCGCTCCCTGCTGTACTTCGACGCACAGGCCGATGCCGGCCTGGCCCGCGCCTGGGCCTCCATGGGCCTCGCCCTGGCCGGCGCCCTGGCCTTCGGCTTCGGCGCGACCCGTCTGTACGACCGCCGCGGCCTGCACCGCATCCCGCGGCCCGCGGAGAACGGCGCGGACGGTCACGACGCCCCGGTCGCCGACCCGGCCCCTGCCGGGGCCTGACCGGCCGTCCGGACCGCCCGCCGCCACCGAACGGGGTCCGCCACGGGCCCCGTTCGGCACATCGGCCGGTTTCGGCCACCCCCACAACACGACATAAGACGGCATTACCTCCGAAACCGCCGACGGCCGCCGGAAGTCAGGCGTTCCCGCCCGGCCCGGCCCGACGGCTCCCGGTCCACCTGCCGACACTCGATTGCGTGAGCGATCCCATCCGTGATCTATTGGTATGGCAGGTCGCAGGAGCGTGCCGGCAGCCCGAACGCCCCCTGCACCCATCGCCTGGAGGGTCGTTGAGAGACGGGTACGGAAGGCTCGCCGAGACCATGGACACCGCCGCAGCCACCTGTCCGGAACCGGACCCCTGCGCCCGCCCCGGCCTCCCCCGGACACCGTGACGTCCGATGATGCGAGGCAGCGACTACTTCATACCGGCGACCGCCATGGCACTGGCCCTCGCGGCGAAACTGCCCACCCTGCTGCGCGGCTGGCGCTCCCCCATGGTCCGCTCCGTCTGCGCGCTGATCGCGACGGGCGCGAGCAGCTGGTTCTTCGCCGCACCGCCCGTCGTCGAACGGGTCAACCGCTGGACCGGCGTGCCGAACGCCAGCGCGCCGCTCGTCTACTCCCTCGTCGTCTCGTTCTCCTGTGCCTCCCTGGTGCTGATCCTGCACTGGCGCGGCGGCCCGCCGCGGACGCAGCGCCGGCAGGCGCTCGGCTGGATCGCCGGCACCGCCGCCGTCATCACCGCGCTGGCCGTCCTGTTCGCCCTCGGTGACGCGCCGGTGGAACGCCGGCAGGACTTCGACACGCACTACGCGCGCACGCCGTTCATCCGCGAGCTGATCATCGTGTACCTGGCGGCCCACACCGGGGCCGCGCTGGTCGTCACCCGCACCTGCCTGCGCTGGGCGCGCGAACTGGATCGCGGCTGGGTCAGGAACGGGCTGCTGACCCTCGTCACCGCCTTCAGCTTCAACCTCGCCTTCGGCGTCCTCAAGGGGACCGCGCTCGCCGCCCGCTGGCTCGGCGCGGACCTGGACGTGCTGAGCACGACCGCCGCCCCGCCCGCCGCCGGCATCGGCGCCGGCCTGGGCGCCTGCGGGTTCCTCATGCCGCTCGCCGGGCCCCGCCTGGAGGAGGCGTGGCGCGCCTGGCGGGCGCACCGCCGCATGTACCCGCTGTGGCGGGCCCTCCAGGACCATCCGGACGCCCGGTTCACGACGATGCGGCTGCCCCTGTGGTCCCCGATCGCGATGCGGGCGACGCAGCGCGCCACTCAGGTCGCGGACGGCATCCACGACCTCGCCCCGTACATGGACGAGGAGAGCCGCGCCCTGCTGGAGCGGCAGGCCGAGGCGGCCGGCCACTCCGCGGCCCAGGCCCGCGCCGCCGCCGAGGCCGCCCTGGTGCGCTCCGCGCTCCGGGCCCGGGCCGCCCGCCGCCCGGAGGACGGTGTCCCGGCCCCGGCCGGCCCGGCCCCCGGGAGCCCGTACCCCGTCGCGGCCGGGTACGAGGAGCTCGGTCTGCTCGGCGTGCACTTCGCGAGGCTCGCCGCTGTGCCGCGCCCCCGGCGGCCGCTGCCGGCCCGGATCCCCGAGAGCGGCTGAGCCGGATGACCGCCTCCCCCGGCGCCCCCGGCCGCCCGCGCCGTCCACACCGTCCGGGCGCGCCCGGACCGCACACCGCGCTCGTGCTCGGCGGCGGGCTCGCCGGGATGCTCGCCGCGGCCGCGCTGGCCCCGTACGCGGACGAGGTCCTCGTCGTCGAACGCGACGGCCCGCCTGCCCCGGGGCCCGCGGGCGCGCCGCGCCGCGGCCTGCCGCAGGCGCGGCACGCGCACATGCTGTGGTCGGGCGGGGCCGAGGCCATCGAGCAACTGCTGCCGGGGACGTGCGCGCGGTGGCTGGCGGCCGGCGCGAACCGGGTGCCGGTCCCGGCGGCGATGGTCGCCCTGTCGCCCGCGGGCTGGTACCGGCTGTGGCCCGAGTCGCACTTCCTCATCGCCGCGAGCCGCCCCCTCATCGACGCGGCCGTGCGCTCCCGGCTCCTGGACGTCCCCCGGGTGCGCCTGCTGCACGGGGCGGAGGCGGTGTCGCTGCTCGGCAGCGCGGCCCGGGTCCGCGGGGCCCGGGTCCGGCACGCCGACGGGACGCACACCGACATCGCCGCGGCGTTGACGGTGGACGCCACCGGCCGGGGCTCCCGTACACCGCGCTGGCTGTCCGGGCTCGGGCTGCCGTCCCCCGCGCCCGAGGTCGTCGACCCCGGCGTCGCGTACGCCACGCGCCGGTACCGTGCGCCCCTTCCTACGCGGGGGTGGCCCGTCGTCACGATCCAGCCCGGGTCCGGGGCGGGCGGGCCGGCCCGGTACGCGGCGATCCTGCCCGTCGAGAACGACGAATGGCTCGTCAGCCTCTGCGGCAGCCGCGGCGCCAACCCGAGCGGGGCGAACGAGGACTTCGAACCGTTCGCCCGCCGGCTGCGCAGCCCGCTCGCGGCGGACCTCCTCGCGCGCGCCGAGCCCCTCTCCGACGTCATCGTCACGCGGGCCACCGCCAACCGGCGCCACCGCTACGAGCACCGGCGGATGCCCGAGGGGTTCCTGGTGCTGGGCGACGCCGCCTGCGCCCTCAACCCGGTGTACGGGCACGGCATGTCGGTGGCCGCCCTCGGGGCGCTCGCCCTGCGGGACGCCGCGGCCCGGGCCGGAGGCGTCGGCGGGCCCGGCTTCGCCCGGCGGGCGCAGCGCGCGCTCGCCGCGCCGGGCACCGCCGCCTGGCTGCTGGCGACCGGCGCGGACATCGGCCTGCCCGGCTGCCGGGGCCGGGCGCCCGGGGCGGTCGACCGGCTCGCCAACCGGTACGTGGGCCGCCTCGTGCACACCGCGACCGGCGACCACACCGTCACCCGCGCCCTGACGCAGGTGATGACCCTGCGGTCCGGGGTCGGCACGCTGTTCGGCCCGCGCGTGCTGTGGGCGGCCGCCCGGGGGCCGGGCCGGCCCGCACTGGACGGCCCGCCGCTGCCCGCCGCCATGGCGGACCTGCTGGACCGCGACCCCCTCCCCGGCGGCCCGGGCCCCCGCTGACGGCCCGCGGGGCCGCCGCTCCGCGGTACGTTGGCGCGGGAGACGAGGGGGAACGCCATGGCGCACGACGGCAGTTACGAGGACTTCGCGGTCCGGTACGACCGGGGCAGCGCGGACAGCGTCCACAACACGCTGCTGGACCGGCCCGCCGTACAGGCCGCGTGCCCGCCGCTCGCCGGCCGCACGGTGCTGGAGGCCGGCTGCGCGGGCGGACGGCTGACCGCATGGCTGGCCGGCCGGGGCGCGGCGCGGGTCATCGCCCTGGACGCGAGCCCGACCCTGGCGGGGCTGGCCCGCGCGCGGCTCGGCGACCGGGCGGAGGTCCGCGTCCACGACCTGCGGGAGCCGCTGCACTTCCTGCCGGACGCGTCCGTCGACGTGGTGGTGTCCTCGCTCACCCTGCACTACCTGGAGGACTGGGTGCCGGTCCTGTCCGAGTTCCGGCGGGTCCTCGCCCCCGGCGGCACCGTCGTGGTCTCCACACACCACCCGCTCACCGACTTCGCCACGTCTCCCAGCGGCGACTACTTCCGCGTGGAGGAACTGAGCGACGAGTGGACTGGCTTCGGGTCGCCCGCGCCAGTCGTCCGGTTCTTCCGCCGCCCCCTCGGCGCGATGACCGCCGACGTGCACCGCGCCGGACTGGGCCTGCGCGAGCTGTACGAGCCGCGGGCCGACCCGGCCCGGCGGGAGGAGTTCGGCGACAGGTACGGCAAGCTGTCGCGGACACCGTCGTTCCTCGTCCTGGTCCTCGGTCACCCGATCGTGCACAACCCTCCCCCGGCCCCGACCCGCGTGACATCATGAGGAGTTGTGGCTGAGGGGGGAGCTTTGGCGAACAACACCATCCGCGTACGCATGGTCCGGGGCGCGAACGACGCGGACGTCGCGGCCCTGAAGGCGTGGCTGGAGCGGGAGAACCGGATCGAACTGCTCCGCAACGGCGGCCGGCTGGAGATCCGGGAGCAGCCGTCGGCGCAGGACCCGGACACCAGCCCCATGGGCGCCGCGATGGACATCCTGCTGGTACTCGTCGGCGCGGCCGCGCCGAAGCTGTTCGAGGAAGTGTACGAGCAGGTGAAGAGCGGGGTCCGCGCATGGCGGGAGAACCGCCGCGCCGTCGAGCGCGGCGAGCCCCCGGAGGTCGAGGTCGCCCCGGAGAATGACGGGAGATAGCCCGGTGGCGCGCTTCGACCCGCGCGGGAAGGTGAATCGCGCGCTGCTCGTCGGCGTGCCCGAGTACGCCTTCAAGCAGCCGAAGCACCCGGCAGGGGTGTCCGGGGACCTCCCGGCGGTCGCGCACAACCTCACCGAACTGGAGCGGGTGCTCCGCGCGGGAGGGGTGTTCGGCCCGGAGGGGGTCACCGTCTCCCGGCCCCGCAACGTCGACGAGTTCGACCGCGAGCTGTACACGGCTGCCGCCGAGGCCGAAGGACTGCTGCTGCTCTACTTCTCGGGGCACGGGGCCGTCCCCAGCACGGGCGACGGGCTGTGGCTCCAGATGCGCCGGGCGACCATCGTGCCCGGCGCCGAGTCCGTCTTCCTCGGCGCCGCCCCGTGGAAGGGGGTCCTGGCCGTGCTGTCGGGGGCGCGGGCGGAGCAGGTGGTGGTCGTCCTCGACTGCTGCTACGCGGGTAACGCGGCGGCGGCGTGGGACGCGCTCGGCACCACGCAGCGCCGGCGGACCTCGCTGCTGATGAGCGTTCAGGCAAACAACCGCATCGACGCCGGCGACGACGACACGCCCACGCCCTTCACCGCCCGGCTGGTGGAGCTGCTGGAGCGCGGGCTGCGCGGGCGCGGCGGAGAGGTCACCTTCGCCGGACTCGCCGACCGGCTCAGGGCCTACATGTCCGCCCACCACACCACCCTCCGCGAACCGCCGGAGCCGTGGGAGCCGCAGAGCCGCCCGGCGACGTCGGGCGACGACGTCCTGCTGGCGGTCGCCGCCCGGCGACCGCCGCGCTTACCGGTGACCCCGCCCACGGGCGGCCCGACCGGACCGGGCACACCCGGCGCCACGCCCGGCTCCGGCGTGGCGGCCGGTCCTGACGGCGCGGGCGGTCCCGGCGGGACAACCGGCTCGGGCAGCCCGGCCGGCCCCGACGGCCCAGGCGATCCCGGCGTGGCGGCCGGTCATGGCGTGGCGGCCGGTCACGGCGGCGCGGGCGATACCGACGCCGTAGGCGGTCCCGGCGAGACCGGCAGCGCGGGCGGCGCCGGCGGTTCAGCCGGTGCCGGCAGCTCGGGCGGTCGCGACGGCGCAGGCGATCCAGGCAGCACGGCCGGTGTCGGCGGCCCGGCGGGTTCCCATGCGACCAGCCCGGACACGACAGGCGGTCCCGACGGCGCGATCGCCTCCCCCGGCCGCACACACGGCGTCGGAGGACGCGTCGGGCGCAACGGGCCGAACACGCCCGGTGCGGCCGGCGGCGGCAACGGCCCCGGCGCCCCGGGCGTCGGGCGTGACCACGGCACGGTCGGCGAAGGGGGCGGCTCCGGCCTGCCCGACGGAGACAGCGGCTCCGGTGCAGGCAGCGGCGGACGCGGTTCCGGTACACCCGTCGGGAGCGGCTCCGGCGCAGTCGGCAGAGGAATCGGCTCCGGGGCATCCGGCGGGAGCAGCTCGGGCGCCACCAACGGCGCAAGCCGTCCCGGCACACCCGGCGGCGGGAACGGCTCAGGAGCGGCCGGCGGTGGAAGCAACTCCGGCGGAGCCGGAACGGACAACGCCTCCGGCAAGACCGGGCACGGGAACGGTTCCGGCGCAGCCGGCGGTGGCCGCAACTCCGGCACACCCGGCGGCAGGACCGACTCCGGAGCAGTCGGCGGCGAAGGTGCCGCCGGCAGGCCAGGCGGTGGAAACGGCTCCGGCACGAACGGCGGAAGCAGCGGCTCCGGAGCGACCGGCGACGGGAACGGTTCCGCAGCAGCCGGCGACGGAAACGGCTCCGGCACATCCGGCGACGGAAACGGCGCCGACGCCAACGGCGGAGGCGGCGGCTCCGGGGGGAGCAGCGGCCGGAAGGGCTCCGGCAGGCGGGCGGCGGGGTGGGCGTTCGATCCGCGGCGGATCACGACGCTCGTCGGCGTGCCCGCGGCGGCGCTCTCCCTCATCGTCGCCGGCCTCACCTACTTCGGCGGCGCCGACCGGCCGCCGTGCCGGCCCCCGCTGGAGCTGCGGCTGCTCACCGACCCCGACCTGGAGCCCACCGTCCGCAAGGCCGCCGAGGCCTATCTCTCCTCCGCCGGCAACCGGACCGCCGAGGGCTGCCGCCGCTCCGGCATCACCGTGTACAGTGCCGGATCCGCCGCCGTGGTCACCGCGTTCGGCCGCCAGTCCGGCCACTGGCTGCGGCCCGCCGGCGAGGAGGACAACCCGCAGCGCGACATCGGCCCGCAGCCCGACGTCTGGATCCCCGCCTCCCCCGCGAGCGTCGAGCGGGCCCGGCCCGCCGCGGACGAGTCCGCGTACGCCGACCTGACGGCCGATCCGGCGCCGTTCGCGTACTCCCCCGTCGTGCTCGCCGTCCCGCAGAACCTCTCCGGCGAGGCCCTGGCCGACCGTACGGGCCGGCTCGCCGCGCTCACGGCGGCCCTGCGGCAGCGGGACCCCAAGGCCGAGGTGCGCCGCACGGACCCCGAGCACACCGACGCGGGCCTCCTCGCCACGGTCGGCCTCCACGGCCCCGCGCAGGACGACCCGGCCACGGCCGAGAGGGCGGTCTCGCAGGCGGGGCTGCCCGCGCGGACCGGCGTGGACCTGCTGTGCACGCTGCCCGACGACGACGCCGTGGACGAGCGGACCGCCGCCCTCGTCCCGGAGTTCCTGCTCAGGACCGGCGTGGGCTGCGACAGCACGACCCGGGCCCGGCGGATGGCCGCCTATCCCGTGGACGTGCCGGGGATCGGCCCGACGTTCGTCCGGGTGCGCTGGCTGGGCGCCGACGGGGACACCGACCAGCGCGACGACGCGGTGCGGCGGTTCCACGCCTGGCTCACCGGCAACGCGCCGGGGGCGGGGAAGGGCGGGCTCGCCGTGTTCGGGGAGGACGGTTTCCGCAGCGCCGCAGCCGGCCACCTCCCCCTCGGCGCCGACGGCGCCGGGAAGGGCGGGGACACGGACGACAAAGCCGCGTTCAGCGCGTTCGGGGCCCTGAAGGATCCGGGCGCGCTCGCCGGCCCCGCGTCCCCGGCCGCCATGGCCGCCGCGCTCAAGGGCTACAGGGAGGCCAACGGCCCCGGCCGGGTGCTGTTCCTGCTGGACTCGTCCGGTTCCATGGGCGCCCTGTGGACGGGGGCGGGCGGCGCGCCCGGCATCATCTCCCAGTCCCTGGCGGGGCTCGGGGAACGCGACGACTACGGGGTGTGGGCGGTCGCGAGCGACCCCCGCACCGGCCGCCACCACACCGAGCTGCTCCCGTTCGGCAGGCACCCGCAGCGCGCGGACGCCCAGCGCGCCGTGGCCGCCGCCCCCGTCCTGGACCTGGAGGCCGACCCGTACCGGGCGCTGACGGCCGCCCTGGACGAGATGGACCGGCGCGGCACCGACGACCACCGCCCGCAGCTGGTGGTGTTCCTCACCGACGGCGAGGACAACGGCCGCCTCGCGGAGTCCGGGCGCCTGGACACCCTGCTCCAGTCGGCACGGGCGAAGGGCGTCCCCGTGGTCATGGCCGCCCTGGACGGCGGCGGCTGCGACCCGGGGAAGCCGGCCGCGGCCGTCGCCGAGGCGAGCGGCGGCCGCTGTCTGGACACCAAGGGCGACCTCGTCACCCGGCTGCGGGAAGAGGTCGCGAGGACCGGAACGGGGGACGAGGCATGAGGCACGGCCCGGCGACGGCCGCCCGTCCGGCGGCCGCACACCGCACACGCACGGTCCGCGGCCGTCGCCGACCCGGCGGCGTCCTCGCCGCCATGCTCGTGCTGCTCCTGGCGCCCGCGTGCGACGCCGCCCGGGACGGCGCGCCGGGCGGCTCGGCGGGCGGCGGGTCCGGAGCGGCCCACGCCGTGGACCCGCCGGGCGACATCGTCCTCGCCAGCGGGGTCGACGTCACCGGCAAGGGCGGCATCCGCCGGCAGCTCGTGGAGGAATGGAACAGGCAGCAGGCGGCCGCCGGCAACCGCTGGCGGGCCCGCCTCGTCGACCTGCCCGGCTCCGCCGACCAGCAGCGCAGCCAGCTCCTCGGCGCGCTCCAGTCCGGCAGCGCCCAGTACGACGTCGTCAACCTGGACGTGACGTGGGTGCCGGAGTTCGCGGCCGCCGGGCTCGTCCGGGAGCTGCCCGGCAGCCTGGTCGACGACCAGGACGTCATCCCGTCCGTGGCCGCGACCGCCAAGTGGGGCGGGAAGGCGTACGCCGTCCCCTTCAACAGCGACGTCGGACTGCTGTACTACCGCCGCGACTACCTCAAGAGCGCCGGCGTGACGGACCCCGAACTCGGCAAGGACACCCGCTGGTCCGTGGTGCAGCAGCTGACCGAGGTCCTCGGCGCGGCGGGCCGCAAGCCCGCGGAGGCGTACGAGAAGGGGTGGACGGCGCAGCTCGACGCCTCGTACGAGGGCCTCACCGTCAACGGGGTCGAGGCGTTCGCCTCCGCGGTGGACGGCCTGCGCCTCACCGACGGCGCGGGCCGCTACAGCGGCACGTCCGAGGTGCTGGAGGCGGGGCTGGACGAGCTGCGCAGCCGGACCCAGGCCGCCTACACGCTCCCGGACGCCGCCCGGTCCGACGAGGCGGACTCCCTCGCCGACTTCGCGCGCGGCCGCACCGCGTTCCTCCGCCACTGGCCGTACGCCTACGGTGCGCTCCACCAGTCGCTGACCCCGGAGCAGCTCGGTGTCGCCCCGCTGCCCGGGCGGGCGGTGCTGGGCGGGCAGAACCTGGCGGTGACGACGGGCTCGCCGCGGGCCCGCACCGCGGAGAGCCTCGTCCGCTTCCTCACCAGTCCCGAGAGCGAACGCTGCCTGCTGGACGCCGGCTTCGCCGCGACCCGGTTCTCCGCGTACGCCGACGACGGGCCCGCCTGCAAGGTGGCCAAGCCCGCCGGGCCGTCGTCCGGGCCCGCTTCGGGGGAGCGCACCGACCGGATGCCGCGCGACGCGCAGGGCCGGCCCGCGTACGCGCAGTCCACGCTGCTGCCCGCGCTCCAGAAGGCCGTCCAGCGCCCCCGCACCCCTCTCTACGGCGCGTTCACGCAGACGTTCGCGGCGGAGCTGGGCCGCCTGCAGTCCGCGAAGCCGCCGTCGAAGTCCGAGCTGGCCGCGGACCTCCACGCGAAGCTCCGCAAGGCCCTGCCGTAGGCACCTCAGGCGGCGGGGTCGAAACCGAACGCCCCGCCCCGGCGGCGCACGCGTACGGCGCCGGGGCCGGCGAAGTGGGCCGGGATGACCAGCTCCCGCTCGTCGGCGGCGCGCTCGAGGACCTTGCGGCGGCCGGCCGCGGCCAGCACCGGGTCCATGCAGAAGCAGCTGTTGCAGGAGGGGTTCAGGATCTGCACCGGGCTGTGCAGGACGTCGCCGGCGAACACGGCGCGCTCGCCGCGGGAGGCGATCCGCAGCACGCCGGAGCCGGGGGTGTGCCCGGGGACGGATTCGAGGGTGAGGTGGGCGTCGATGCGGAGCGTGCCGTCCCACAGGCGGGTCTGCCCGGCGCGGTGGACGGGCGCGATGCTGTCCTCGTACAGCAGCCGGTCGTCGGGGCTGCGGTTGCCGCCGTACCCGCCGGCGGGGCCGAAGTGGTGGTCGTCGGCGGCGGGGACCAGGTAGCGGGCGTTCGGGAAGGCAGGGGCCCACTCCCCGTCGGCGCCGGTGGTGTTGCCGCCGACGTGGTCGGCGTGGAGGTGGGTGTTGACGACGACGTCGACGTCCTGCGCGGGGATCCCGGCGCGGGCGAGGTCGCCGAGGAGGTCGCCCTCCCGCCGGTGGAAGTGCGGGGAGGCGGGCCGGTCGCGGCCGCTGCCGACGCCGGTGTCGACGAGGACGGTCAGGCCCGCGCTGCGCACGACCCAGGTCTGGAGGGCCATGACGGCCAGGCCGCGGGCGGGGTCGTAGTGGTCGGGGGCGAGGTGGGCGCCGCCGTCCTGCCACATCTGCGGTGCGGACTGCGGGACGAGGTCGGTGGCGGGGGCGAAGGGGCCCAGCCATTCGACGACGCGGACGACCTCGACGTCGCCGACGGTGATGCGCTGAGGCGCGGTGGTTTCGGTGCTCATGGCGCCACCGTAGGAGGCGTGTTCGAGCTGCTCAATGCGCGTGGAGCTCGGCCGCATGCGCGAGCGTCTCACGGGTGAGGGCCACCGTTAGGGTGGCGGGGTGGATGTGGTGAGCGATGCGATCGCGGCCGTCCGGGTGGGGCGGGCCGAGTCCCGGCGGATGCGGGTGCACGGGAGGTGGTGCACGCGCTTCGCGCCGTACGGCGGGGCCGGCTTCCACGTGGTGCTTGAGGGGAGTTGCTGGCTGCTGCCGGAGGGGGGCGCGGCGGTGTCGCTGGCCGCGGGCGACGCGGTGCTGCTGCCGCACGGCACGGGGCACGTGATGGCGGACTCCCCCGCCGACGCCGCGGCGGTGGCGCGCGCTGTGCCGTTCGAGACGCTGCCCGCCGCGGCCCCGGCAGGGTGGGACGCGGGCGGGCCGGGCGGGGTGGAGATGCTGTGCGGCAAGTACCGGCTGGACCGCAGCCGCCTGCACCCGCTGCTGCGGGAGCTGCCGCCCGTCGTCCACCTGCCGAACCGGGTGGGGCGCCATCCGGAACTGCGGGCGGCGATCGACCTGTTGGGCGGCGAGCTGGGGTCTCCGCGGCCCGGCTCGGAAATGGCCGTTCCGCACCTGCTCGACCTGCTGCTCGTGTACATGGTCCGGTCGTGGACGGCCGAGGCGGTGCGGGGCGCCTGGCCGGCGGCGCTGGGCGATCCGGTGGCGGCCGCGGCGCTGCGGGCGGTGCACACGGATCCGGCCGCGCAGTGGTCGGTGGAGCGGCTGGCGGCGGAGGCCGGGGTGTCGCGGGCGACGCTGTCGCGCCGCTTCACGGCGCTCGTCGGCCGGCCGCCGATGGCGTACCTGGCGTGGTGGCGGCTGACGCGGGCGGCGGCGCTGCTGCGGGAGGGCTCCGAGCCGCTGTCCGCGGTGGCGCGCCGGGTCGGGTACGGGAGCGCGTACGCGTTCTCGCACGCGTTCAGCAGGGAGTTCGGGACGACCCCGGGCCGCTGGCGGGCGGCAGGGCCGCTCTCGCCCTGAACCGTCCGCGGTCGGCGGGGGAAGGGCGGCGGGCCGGGCGGCCCGCCGCCCCAGGTCGGGCGGTGGCCCGGCTCAGCGGGCCGGGCACTCCTTCCAGGAGAAGTGGTAGACGGTGTTGAGGCTGCCGTCGGTGGAGTCCACGGTCATGTAGCTGACCTGGGTCTTGTCCGAGGTGCCGACCTCGGCGCGCAGTTCGGTGTTGATGTTGAAGTTGCGCTTCTCGCCGCAGGGGGCGAAGACGAGCGCCTCGATGCCGGTGGTGTCGGTGACCTGCCAGTTGTCGTCGAGGGCGCCGTGGAACTGGTGGCTGCGGGACATGGTCTGGCTCATGCCCTGGAAGTAGTAGCTGGCCTTCTGGGTGCCGACGGCGCCGTCCGCGAGGCTGCCGAAGCCTCGGTAGTCGACCTTCGACACCGCGTAGGTGAAGCCCTGCGGGACGTTGACGACGAGGGAGAGGAGGCAGTTCTTGCGGCCCTCGGTGACGGGGACGTCCGCCCCGGCCTGGGCCAGGTAGTCGCTGTAGGTGACGGTGAAGGCGGAGTTGTCGGGGGCGACGGCGACGGTAGCGGTGCCGGGGCGGCAGCCCGAGCCGTTGACGGTGGCGACGTCGACGGTCACCTTGCCGGTGGGCGGCGCCGTGGCGGTCGCGCCGGCCGAGGGCGAGACGGCGACCAGGCTTGCGGTCACGGCGGTGATGGTCAGTGCTGTGCGAAGTGGCTTGATCACGCCGCCATGGATAGCCGCCGGACGCGGGCGGCCGTCACCACCGGGTACGGCGGCTCACCCTTCCGGGGGGACCGGTTCACCGGTGGAACGTTTCTTCAGGGCGGCTGCTGCCGCCGAACGGCCCCAACCGGCACCCCGTTCGGCCCGCGATGACGCGCCCCGGCCGGCCCGTGCGACCGTTTCGCCCTATTCTGGGCACTTTCATCCCTGGGAGGAGGGCCCATGCCGGGTCGCGCCCGCTCCGCACGCCTGTCCGCCGCGCTCCGGGTCGCCGCGGCCCTGGCGACCGCCCTCGCGCCGACGGCCCTCCCCCCGGCGGCCTCCGCGCTGCCGGCCGCCGCCCCCGCGCACGCGGACGGCTCCGCCTCCGCCCCCGCCGCCCGGCTCCGGGCGGATGCGGACCCCGCCGAGGCCGCCGTACTCGGCGAGGAGCACGCCCGGGCGCACGCCCGGCGCCGCTCCGCGGCAGCCGGCACCGAGGACTACCCCCAGACCAAGCGGACCGCGAGCCTGGCCTCCCTCGCGGCCTCGCAGCGCGAAACGAACGCCGCGTTCGCCGCGGCCCGCTTCGGCCGCTTCGCCGAGTTCTTCCCCTCCCCCGACTTCGGCGTGCACGCAGCCCTGCTGCCCACCGGAAAGGTGCTGCTGTTCTCCTTCGAGCGGGTGGAGGTCGATCCGACGAAGGAGACCGGCCCCACCGACCGGATCGGCAGGACGAACGCCGGCCGCGCCTACCTGTGGGACCCGGCCCGCGGGAGGGGGCCGGGGGCGTTCCGGAAGGTGGAGCCGCCGACCGTCCTGATGCCCGACGGCATGTTCGCCCCGCGCCCGGCGCCGTTCTTCTGCGCGGGCCACGCCTTCCTGCCGAACGGGATGGTCGGCGTCTTCGGCGGCAACACCGGCGGCAAGGGCGGCAGCGGCGCCCGCCTGTCGTTCGTCTTCGACCCGTGGACCGAAACCTGGTTCCGCAACGCGGACATGGCGGTCGGCCGCTGGTACCCGTCGGTGGTGACCGTCCCGGACGGCCGGCAGATCATCATGTCCGGCCAGTCCGAGCGCGGTACGGGCACCCCGACGCCGGTGGTGGAGCGCTTCCCCGCGCTGCGCCACCCGGTGCCCTGGACGCCGTACGAGATCCCCGTCGGACTGGCCGCGGAACGGCTGCGGGTGGACGCGCCGTTCCGCAACGACTACCCGCACCTGTTCTCGCTGCGCGACGGCATGGTCTACGGCCTCGGCCGGGACGCCGACCAGCAGTGGGTGTTCGACCCCGTCAAGGAGACCCGGGCCGACCTGCCGCGGCGGCCGGCCGATTTCCGCGGGTACGGCTCCGCCGTGCCGCTGCCGGCGGGGCTGCGCGGCCCCGACTCCGTCCTCGTGCTCGGCGGTGACCCGCGGGACCCGAACACCTACCGGCTGGCCGGCCGCCGGTGGACCACCGAGCAGCCCCGCGCCTTCGGCCGCACCCAGGACGACACCCTGATCCTGCCCGACGGCACGCTCCTCACCGTCAACGGAGCCCTGAGCACCCGGGACTACGGCCACGGCCCGTTCAACCCGGAGGCTGACCTGAAGTACCGGCAGGTCGAGCTGCGGGACGCCCGCGGCACCTGGCGGCTCGGCCCGGCGCAGCGGCTGCCGCGCGGCTACCACTCCAACGCCCTGGTCCTGCCGGACGGGCGGGTGCTCGTCACCGGCGACGAACTCCAGCAGATCGCCAACGATCCCGACATCACCGACGGCATGGACGGCAGCATCGAGCTGTACGAGCCCGCGTACCTGCACCAGGGCGGCGACCGGCCCGCCCTCGACGGCGCGCCGGGGCGCGAACTGGGCTATGGAGAGCGGTTCGTGGCGTCGACCTCCACGGCGGCGGCCGTCCGGCGGGCGGTGCTGCTCGCGCCGACCACGGTCACGCACGCGGTGAACACGAGCCAGCGCCACCTGGAGCTGGCGGTGACGGCGGTGCGCGCCGGGTCGGGAGGCCGCGTCGGCGCGGTCGAGCTGCGGACGCCGCCGAGCGCGGCGGACGCCCCGCCCGGCTACTACATGCTCTTCCTCCTCGATGCGAAGGGCGTTCCGAGCACCGCGAAATGGGTCAAGCTCGGGCGCCGTTGAGCGGCCCGGCGGTGTGCGCCGTGTGGTGCGGTGTGGCGGCGGTGTGCGGATCCTGAGGCGGAGCGAAGGATTCCTCACCGCTCGTGACAGGGGCAATTCAGTTCGTAGTAATTAGATGAATCCCTGACTGAATTGTCGTCAATAAGCCTCCCGCTCTTATTTCGATTTTATAACGACGCAGAGCCAAAGGCCTGGACCATTCGACCCCTACGCGCGTAACTGCCGTTCCATGCAAGCAACTTGACTGATCATCAAATCCAACCCGAAGGTAACAGTCAGATATCTCGGGCAGCATTCCCGTTTGTCCGAATTCTCCACCGCGCCCGTCTGGCAGGCTTCCGCGCACCCACTCCTCCGACCAAGGATTTGAGGTGCGCATGACGAGACATCGTCGAAGCAAGCCCGAACACCGGCGCAAGCCGCGCCGGTTGATACTCTTCACCGCCGCCCTGGCATCGGCGGCGGTGATGGCGGGGGGCATCGCGTACTCCGGCCTCGGCGACGACGCCCAGGCCGAAACCACCGTCCAGGCCGACGGGATCGCGGAAGCGCTCACCCCGGCCGCGGCGCCCGCCCGTGACGCGGAGCCCGAGGCCCTCCCGAGCGAGCCGGCCAACGAACCGGCGCGCGGCATGGTCTACGACGGCCTGAAGGCGGCCCCCAAGGGCGACAAGTGCGTGGGTGTGTACCGCACGGACACGGGCCTGTGCAGCCACGGTCCCGACGCCCCGCCGAAGGACGTCGACATCAAGAAGGACGTCCCGCCGGCGGTGAAGACCGAGGCCGTGGCGTCCGACCCGGCCAAGCCCGAGGCCGCGGCCCAGGGCAGCGGGCGTCCTCAGGACGCGCCCGCCGCCGACGCCAAGGCCGCCAAGGCGGCCCCCAAGGACGCTCCCGCCCCCGCTGCCGCGGGCGGCGGCCAGACCGTCGCCGCCGGCCCCGCCGGCCAGACGGTCCAGTGCGACGGCGACGGCAGCTCCGGCAACCGCGTCCAGGTCGTGTACGTGCACGGCCCCGACCGCGACCGGTACTCCGAGTACTTCGCCTCCTTCCGCAAGTGGGCGGCAGACGCCGACCTCATCTACTCGATGAGCGCACAGGAGACGGGCGGTGTCCGCCACATCCGCTACGTGACGGCGGCCGACTGCACGCCCACCGTGCTCAACATCGAGCTTCCGGCGAACGCCCTCGGCGACTTCAGCGCCACCAACCGCGCGCTGGCCGCCAAGGGCCTGGACCGCCGCGACCGCAAGTACATGATCTTCGCCGACAGCCAGGTCTACTGCGGCATCGGCACCTTCGCGGGCGACGAGCGCCCCGGCCAGAACAACCTGAGCAACTTCGGCCCCTCCTACGGCCGCACGGACACGGGCTGCTGGGGCGGCCACACGGCGGCCCACGAGCTGGGCCACAACCTCGGCGCGGTCAACAACAGCGCGCCGAACACCAGCCGCGGCGCCCACTGCACCGACGAGTGGGACGTGATGTGCTACTCGGACACGCCGTACTACCCGCAGATGCGCAACGTCTGCACCAACAAGGCGTCCGAGAACATCCTGGACTGCAACCACGACGACTACTTCCACACGAATCCGAAGCCGGGCAGCTACCTGGCGACGCACTGGAACATCGCCGACAACCAGTTCCTGATGAAGGGCAAGGGCAACGGCGGCGGGACCACCGACCCCAATCCGAACCCCAAGCCGACGCCCACGCCGACCCCGACGAAGCAGCCGGGCGGCGGCCCGACGGTGACGGTCGGCCAGATCCAGTCGAACTCGGCCGTGGTCAGCTGGCCGAAGGTGGACGGCGCCTCCTGGTACCAGGTGCTGCTGAACGGCAAGCACCTGACGTGGGTGCAGTCGCAGGCCGTCCGCATCTACAACCTGCAGCCGGGCACCGAGTACAAGGTCGCCGTCTCGGTCCGCGACAGCGCCGGCCGTGACAGCGGCGCCGGCAAGACCACCGTCTTCAAGACGACGGGCGCCGGCGGCGGCGGGACCGCTCCCAACACCCGCTACACCCTCGGCAACGGCAGCACCGGCATGAACGCCGAGCTGTGGGGCGGCCGCAGCGCCGACGGCACCGTCCTCGTCGGCGGCCGCGCCAACGGCTACGCCCAGCAGCAGTGGCTGTTCGAGGACGCGGGCGGCGGCACGTTCCGCATCAAGTCCTCCGTCTCCGGCAAGTGCCTGCAGACGGGCGGCGCCCCGGCGCAGGGCATGTGGATCGCGCAGCAGCCGTGCGGCAACGGCGCCACCCAGAAGTGGAAGCTGAACGCCCAGAGCGGCTCGACCACCATCACCGACCCGAGCGGCGCCTACGCCCTGACGGTCAGCAACCGCGCCTACTACGGCGCGTGGCTGCTCGACCTCCAGCGGGCCGACGGCCGCGCCAACCAGGTCTGGACGGTCCAGAAGGTCGGCTGATCCTCCCCCGGCCGGCCTTCCGCCGGCGGACGGCCGCACCCCTGCGGCCGTCCGCCGGCTCCTTCATCCCACCGCACCAGGGAGCACCACACACGATGCGCACACGACGCTCCTTCCCCGTCCGCAGCGGACTCGGGGCCCTGATCCTGTCCCTCTTCCTGGCCCAGGCCGTCGCCGCGCCGTCCCCGGCCCGCGCCCACGGGTCCACGCTGAAGGTGGTGGTCACCGGGGAGCGGCAGGGCCGCGTCGCCACGGAGATCACCTGGGAGAACGACGGGGACGCCGTCGACGGGGCGGTCGCCGGCACGGTCGACGCGGCCAGCGCCGACGGCACCCGGACCCTGGGCCCGTGGAAACTGGTCCGGGACCCCGGTCCGGACCGCAAGGTCTGGAACACGGCCGAGGCCCTGCCGCCCGGCACCTGGAAGGTGACCGTCCGCGTCGGTTACCCGGCACTCGGGCAGGCGGACGCCGAGGTGTCGGTACCGGTCGTGGACCCGGCGGCGTCCGGGGGTCCGGGCGGCTCCGGGGCTCCGGCCTCCCCCGACGCCTCGGCCGGCACGGGTGGCTCCGGCGGCTCGGCGGCGCCCTCGGCGCCCGTTCCGTCCGTCGCCGCCCCCGGCGGTTCCCCCGAGGCGGGCGGCGTATCCCGCCCGTCCGCGCCCTCCGCGACGCCGCCCTCCGACGGCGGCGGCGCCGAGCCCGCCGGGGACGACAGCAGCGTGTGGTGGTGGACCACGGCGGGCGTCGCCGTGATCGCCCTCGCGGGAGCGGCCGTGGGCCTCCTGCTGCGCCGCGCCCGCGCCCGCCGTCTCTGACGGCCGCGGTACGCGCTCCCGGCCCCCGTCCGGCCCCTGTGGCCGGGCGGGGGCCTTCGCGCGTACGGGCACCCCTTCGGGGGCGGCGTCAGGCGCGGGCGGCGCTGTCGCGGTGGAGGTCGCGCAGGAGGGCGATCTCGGCGCCGTGGTGGAGGAGTTCCTGGTTGACCCACCACGCGATCTCGACGAACGGCTCCTCGGCGTCGCTGCCGTGCGGGTAGGTGCAGTACCCGACGGTGTCGAGGGCGGCCTCGTCCACGCCGAGCAGGGCCTCGCGCCAGGCGGCGGCGCCGGCCTCGAACGCGGCGACCGCATCGGCGGCGCAGCCGGCGACGGGGTGGCGGTCGCGGGTGAGGGAGCGGCTGCCGGCGGTGTGGTCGGCGCGCAGGGCCAGCATCTCCGCGAGGTGGCTCAGCCGCCAGGCCAGGGTGGTGAACGGCGGCGGCCAGGGGTGCGGGTAGGCGGCGGCGTCGCGGCCCCAGGTGCCGCAGCCGGCCAGAGCGGTGGCCCGGGGGCCCGGCCCGTCGGCACGCCGCCGGACCGACCAGCAGCCGGGGACGGGCTCCCAGAGCCACTCCTCGTCGGTGAGCGGGCAGTCCACGGCGGTGGCCGCGCCGTCGCCGCTGTCCATGACGGGTCCGCTCAAGCGGGCGGTGAGGCGTTCGCGCGCGAAGTCGAACTGCGCGAGCAGCGGCGCCAGTCGGGGCGGCGTCGCGGAGGGCGGTGTCACTGAGGCTCCCGGGTGCGGTGTGTCGGCGGGCCGGCGCCTCCGGCCCGCGGCAGGCTGTCACAGCCCCGGCGCGCCCGCCACCGGATTTCCGGCCGCCCGGGGCAGCCCTAGCGGCTGTCGTCGCCGAGGCGGACGACGGCGGTGCGGCCGGAGCTGTGCAGGACCGCGGTGAAGGGGCCGCGGGCGAGGGCTGCGTCGTACCGGCCGAGAGCCGTGGCGGCACCGTCCGCGGCCAGTTCGGCCGTGCCCTCCAGGGGGACGACGAGCAGGCTCTCGCCGGGGCCGCAGGAGACGGCGAGCGAGCCCCGGACCACCGCGGTGTCGGCGGGGGCGGTGCCGCGCCGGTACATGACGTTGAAGTTGACGACGGGCCCGTCGAGGAGCCGGCAGTCGGTAGGGGCGTCCCCGGGGAAGCGCTGCGGGGCGTAACGCTCGTCGACGAGGCGGTGCGCGCCGGCGACGGTGAGGTCCATGCCGGCGCCTTCGGCGAGGGTGAGCGTGCGGTCCACGCCGGGGAACGCGGAGAACGGGCCGTCGGCGGCCACGTCGGCGAGGCTCACGCGCCAGGTGAAGCCGTCCATGCCGGCGCCGGGCGGCCACGCGGCGATCTCCCGGGTGGCGCCGCCCCCGTTCTTCCAGGCGACGGCCGCGCGGTCGGCGGCGCGCAGCACGCGCGGTCCGGGGAGGGGGCCCTGCATGTCGGTCCTTTCGTACGGGGATTGCCGCTCCGCGGCAGCGCCCGGCGGGGCGGGAGCCCGTTCAGACGAGGTCCAGGCCGCGCGGCGGGACGAAGAGGTGCGCCGCCCGGTGCTCGGCTCCGACGAGGAGCGCGCCGGCCGCCAGGTCGGACGCCGCGGTGTTCTCGACCCTGCGCCGGTGTTCTTCGCACCGGGCGCACGCCGGCGCCCAGTCGGGGAGCACGTCCCGATGGGTGAGGGCCATGTGGCGGGCGAGGCGTATGCGGGAGCCGGGCCCCCTGTCGGCGGGGTCCCAGTCCACGCCCTGCCCGCCCGTGAGCCAGAGTTCCGCCGCGGCCTCCTCTATCTCCTTCATGGAGCGGTAGAGGCGCGCGCACTTGGTACAGCCGAACATCCAGGCCGGGGGCAGCGGCCACACGTCCTCGGGGCTGAGGTCATCGGCACTCATGGCAGCCACGGTAGTGGCGGGGCGGCGCCCGGTGCAGGTGTTCCGGCGGACCGGCCGGCCTTCGCGGGCCGCTCCCGGAGACGGCGCACGGGCGTACGGACGGGCGGTGGCGCGGCGTACGGGCGCGCGCGGGCCCGGGACCGCCGGCGGCGGGTCCCGGGCCCGGGGAGGGGGTTACGCCCCGCTCGCGCGGAGCATGTCCTCACGCTCGACGATCTTGATTCGCTCGCGGCCCTCGGGCTCGCCGAGCGCCTTCTCGGCGGCGTCGAGCCGGTACCAGCCCTCCCACGTCGTGTAGCGCACCTCGCGCTCCGCGAGGAAGGCCTCGACGGCCTCGGGGGCCGGCTCGGCCGGCGCGTGCAGGCGGCCCGCGGCGTGGTCCTCGAGGAGGTTGGCCACGGTCTCGTTCGCGTCGCCCTTGGTGTGGCCGATGAGGCCGATGGGGCCGCGGCGGATCCAGCCGGTGACGTATGTCGACTGCAGGTGCGCGCCGTTCTCGATGACGCGGCCGCCCTCGTCCGGGACGGTGCCGGACTCGACGTCCCACGGCAGCTTCGGCAGCTCGTCGGAGAGGTAGCCGACGGCCCGGTAGACGCCCTGGACGTCCCAATCGGTGAACTGGCCGGTGCCCTTGACGTTGCCGGTGCCGTCGAGCTCGGTCCGCTCGGTGCGCAGGCCGACGACCTTGCCGTCCTCGCCGAGGATCTCGACGGGCGACTCGAAGAAGTGCAGGAACAGCTTGTGCGGGCGCTCGCCGGTGTCGCGGATCGCCCAGTTCTCCAGGGTCTTCGCCACCATGTCGGCCTGCTTGTTGGCGCGGCGGGTGGCGATGGAGCCCTCGTCGTAGTCGATGTCCTCGGGGTTGACGATGACCTCGATGTTCGGCGAGTGGTCGAGCTCGCGCAGCTCCATGGGGCTGAACTTGGCCTGGGCGGGGCCGCGGCGGCCGAACACGTGGATCTCGACGGCCTTGTTGGCCTTCAGGCCCTCGTAGACGTTCGCCGGGATCTCGGTGGGGAGCAGCTCGTCGGCGGTCTTGGCGAGGATGCGGGCCACGTCAAGGGCGACGTTGCCGACGCCGAGGACGGCGACCTTCTCGGCGTGCAGCGGCCAGGTGCGCGGGACGTCCGGGTGGCCGTCGTACCAGGAGACGAAGTCGGCCGCGCCGTAGGAGCCGTCCAGGTCGACGCCCGGAATGGGCAGCGCGCGGTCGGCGGTGGCGCCGGTGGAGAAGACGACGGCGTCGTAGAAGGAGCGCAGCTCGTCGAGGGTGATGTCGCCCGGGTAGTCGACGTTGCCGAAGAGGCGGACCTGAGGCTTGTCGAGGACCTGGTGGAGGGCGGTGATGATGCCCTTGATCCGCGGGTGGTCGGGGGCGACGCCGTACCGGATCAGGCCGAAGGGGGCGGGCATCCGCTCGAAGATGTCGATGGACACACCCGGCTCGGCGGCGGCCTCGGACTTCAGCAGCGCATCGGCGGCGTAGATGCCGGCGGGGCCGGCTCCGACGATTGCTACCCGCAGGGGGCGAGGCATGACAGGTTCCCTTCGACCGAAAAAGTTTGGATCACTGGGAACCCTAAGCTAAGGCCACCCTAACCCGACACCCGCCCCCTGTTTATGACCCCATAACCAGAACTTATGACCTTCCCAAGACATCCTTGGGGATCCTACCGGCGGGTTCGGGCGGGGCGGAGGACCGCGAACCGGGTCAGACTGGGAGGAAACGAGGAGGTTTCGATGGACCCGGTCGCGGCGCTGGATCGGATCGCGTTCCTGCTGGAGCGGGCGCAGGCACCGACGTACCGGGTCCGCGCCTTCCGCAACGCCTCTGCTGCGCTGGTGGGCCTCGGCCCCGACGACGTGGCGCGGCGGGCGGCGGCCGGCACCCTGGAGCATGTCAAGGGCATCGGGCCGAAGACCGCCCAGGTCGTCCTCGAAGCCCTCGGCGGGGCCGTGCCCGGATACCTGCAGAAGCTGGAGGACGAGGCCGCGGCCCACCCCGCAGGGCGGCCCGCCTCCCCCGCCGCCCTCGCACTGCGCGCGGCGCTGCGCGGCGACTGCCACCTGCACTCCGAGTGGTCGGACGGCGGCAGCCCGATCGAGGCGATGGGCCGGGCCGCGGCCGCGCTGGGCCACGAGTGGGCCGTCCTCACCGACCACTCGCCGAGCCTGACGGTCGCCCGCGGCCTGACCGGCGAGCGGCTGCGCGAGCAGCTCGACGTCGTGGCCGAACTGAACGCCGGGTGGGCGCCGTTCCGGCTGCTGACCGGCATCGAGTGCGACATCCTCCTCGACGGCTCCCTCGACCAGGAGCCGGAGCTGCTGGACCGGCTCGACGTCGTCGTCGGGTCCGTCCACTCCAAGCTGCGGATGGAGGAGCCCGCCATGACGCGCCGGCTGCTGGCCGCCGTGGCGAACCCGCTGATGGACGTCCTGGGCCACTGCACAGGCCGGCTGGTGACCGGGCGGACCCGGCCGGAGTCCCGGTTCGACGCCGCGGCGGTCTTCGCGGCCTGCGCCGAGGCCGGGACCGCCGTCGAGATCAACAGCCGGCCCGAGCGGCTCGACCCGCCCCGCCGGCTGCTGCGGCTCGCCGTGGAGGCGGGGACCCTCTTCGCCATCGACACGGACGCACACGCCCCCGGCCAACTGGACTGGCAGATCACCGGCTGCGAACGGGCCGCGGAGTGCGGGGTCCCGGCAGAACGGGTGGTCAACACGTGGTCCCGGGAAGACCTGCTGGCCTGGACCCGCACCCGCCGGCCGCCGCGGACGGGGGGAGCGGCGTAGGCTGCCCGCCGCCGCGGTGGGGGCAGGTAGCGCAGAGGTCGTCGCATCCTCCTGCACAGAGGAATGACGCCGGTTCGAATCCGGCCCGCCCCACCGCGTGCGCCTGGAGTGGTCGCGGGTGCTGTTGCGCGGTTCGGCCGCTCGCGCCCCGGGGCAAGGTCGCGGGGGCGGAGCCGGCGCGTGCGCGGCTCCGCCCCCGCGGGCTCACTCCCCCGGCGTCAACCGCGCGCTCCCGGCCGCGCCGCGGCGGCCAGCGCCAGTCCCGCCAGCAGGGCGGCGACCGCCGCGCACAGCACCGTCGCGGCGCCCGCCCAGGGCAGCGGCGCGCTCACCGCGCCCCGCAGCGGGTCCCAACCGCTGACTCCGCCGGCCACGTGCAGGGCGACGACCCCTACCGCCGCGGCCGCAACGGCCCGCCAGGCCGCGTCGCCGCCCCGTACGGCCAACAGCATTCCGAAGCCCAGGCCGAGCACGGCGGCGACCAGCGGCAGCAGGACCGCCGGACCCGCGGCCGGCACCGCCACCGGGTCAGCGGGCAGGTGGAGGACACCGCAGAACAGCAGCACCGCGGCCACGGGCCGCCGCAGCACACGGCGCAGCCGCCGGTCACGAGCGGACGCGGACCGGGCGGCGGGGTCGAGGACGGGGTCGCGGTGGCGGCTCCCGGCGCCCTGCGCCGGGGCTGCCTCAGGGCGGCCGTACGGGCGCGCGGGACCGGCGGGGGCTCCGTCGGCGCCGTCCGTCCGGAGGATGCCGACGAGCAGGGCGACGCCCTCGACGGGCCGCCCCACGGCGGCCGCGCGCAGCGTGACGTCTTTCTCGGGCCCCTCTCCGGCGGCGTCGTCCAGGAGGGCGACGCTCTCGCGCACCTCGTGCACCGGCCGCGCCACGGCCGCCGCGCGCAGCGCCTGGTGCCCGCGGTCCGGATGCCGGCCCGTCTCCTTGGGGAGGCTCATTACCCCGGCGACCTCCTCCAGCGGCCGGCAGGTGCCCGCCGTCCGTATCGGCTCTGCGGCCGCCCAGCCGGTGCCGTCGCCCGTCTCGCGGTGTGCGGGTTCGTCGGTGTCGGCGAGCCCGCGGTGACCGGCGGCCTGCGCCGCCGGGGGCGTCATGGGGTCAGGGCCGTTCATCCGAAGCTCCGTTCGCCGACGCGCCGGGTCTGCGGTAGTGCGCGCCGGCCAGCGTGCGCCGTATGGATGCGCACGCCCGTTCCCATTCACGAGGACACCGCCGAACGGCGCCATCCGCGACGGGCGAACGGGGGAATCGGCCCCGGCGGCCGGTCACCCGTCGGTGGCGGTTCGAGATGCGGCCCCGCGGCCCGGCTGCTTCGCTGGGTCCGCCCTCCTTCCCCCACACACAAGGAGTGATCATGGGCGTTACAGGCGAATCCGGCGGCCGGGTGAGGCAGTTGCGCGAGAAGGCGCAGGAGCTGCAGCAGGCGGCCGAACGCTCCGGCGACCCGGACGAGCGCCGCCGGCTCCAGGACAAGGCGCGGCGCCTGCGCGAGCAGAGCGAGCAGGAGAGCCGGATCGACGACCGGGGTATGGACCCCATGTAGCGCAGCGCCGTCCGGGCCACCGGCTGGCGGCCCCGCGGGGCTCCCGGCCGGTGCGCCGTGCGGCGGCACGGGCACGGGCACGTTCGAGAACACGTCTGGGGACGGTGGATGAAGGCGACGCAGGTACTGGCCGACGGGTACGGGCGGATCCGGGAGGTGGTGCACGAGGTGGTCGACGGGCTGTCGGCCGAGGAGCTGAACATGCGGACCGGCCCGGACGCGAACTCCATCGCCTGGCTGGTGTGGCACCTGACCCGGGTGCAGGACGACCACATCGCCGACGCCTCCGGGCAGGAGCAGGTCTGGACGGCGCAGGACTGGGCGGGCCGCTTCGCGCTGCCGCTGCCCGCCGACTCGACCGGGTACGGCCACACCACCCGGGAGGCGGGCACGGTCCGGGTCGACTCGGGCGAGCTGCTGCTGGGCTACCACGACGCCGTCCACGAGCAGAGCGCGGCCTTCCTCCACGGGCTCGCCGCCGCCGACCTGGAGCGGATCGTCGACAAGCGGTGGGACCCGCCGGTCACCCTCGGGGTGCGGCTGGTCAGCATCCTGGCCGACGACCTCCAGCACGCCGGCCAGGCGGCGTTCGTACGGGGCCTGCTGGGCCGCTGACGGCCGGGCCGCCGCCGCTTGCGGCGGCGAACCAGGGCCCGTCCGGCGGATCACGGCCGGGGCCGCGGCGACCCGCTCCACCGGACAGACCCTAGGCTTGCCGGCATGGCGAACGACGACGCGGCGGTCCTGGCCTCCGTCGGCCCGCGGCTGCGCGCCCTGCGCAAGAGCCGGGGCATCACCCTGGCCGCGCTGGCCGACACCACCGGCATCTCCGTCAGCACCCTGTCCCGCCTGGAATCCGGGGCCCGCCGCCCCAACCTGGAGCTGCTGCTGCCGCTGGCCCGCGCCTACCGGGTCCCGCTGGACGAGCTGGTCGGCGCGCCGCCGGTCGGCGACCCGCGGGTCCGCCTGAAGCCGATCCGCCGGCACGGGGCGACGATCGTCCCGCTGACCCAGAACCCGGGCGGGCTCCAGGCCTTCAAGATGGTCATCCCGCCCACCCGCAGGAACCCCGACCTCCGCACGCACGAGGGCTACGAGTGGCTGTACGTCCTCAGCGGCACGCTCCGCCTGCTCCTCGCCGAGCGCGACCTGCTCCTCCGCCCGGGGGAAGCCGCGGAGTTCGACACCCGCCTCCCGCACTGGTTCGGCAGCACGGGCGAAGCGACGGTCGAACTCCTCAGCCTCTTCGGCCCCCAGAGCGAACGCGTCCACGTCCGAGCCCGCCCGAGCGGCTCGTAGCGCGCCGGGCGTTGCTGCGGGCTTCGGGTTCCGCCGGGGCGGCCAGTGAGTGATCATGGCGGGGATGGATGCCACTGAGCCGATCGTGTTTCTCGATGTCGACGGGCCGCTGATCCCGTTCGGGGCTTCGCAGCGGGAGTTGCCCGGCGGGTATCCCGTGTACGGGCCGCCCGACGAGGGGAATCCGCTGCTTGCGCGGCTTGATCCTGCGCTGGGGGCGCGGCTGTCGGCGCTGCCCGGGCGGCTCGTGTGGGCGACGACCTGGTTGGACGACGCCAACACCGTCGTGGGGCCGCGGCTCGGACTGCCGGTGCTGCCCGTGGTGCGGTGGGAGCACGGCACTGGGCGCGGTGGGCACTGGAAGCTGCCGTCCCTGCTCGCCTGGGCGGCGGGGCGGCCGTTCGTCTGGATCGACGACGAGATCCGTGAGGCGGACCGGGCCTGGGTGGGCGAGTGCCATCCAGGCCCGGCCATGTTGCACCGGGTCGACGCGCGGTTCGGTTTGCGGGAGGCGGACTTCGCCGATGTCGACGCCTGGTTGCGCGGCTGCCGCTGAGGGGGCTCAGGCCCAGGATGCGGCCACCAGGGCCCGTCGGGCCGCAGCCAGGTGGGTCGCGGCGGCCAGCCACGCCCAGGCGTAGGCGTCGGCCGACGGGTCGGTCAGGCGGCCGAACGCGTCGCGCGGCCGACGGTCCGCCTCGGCCGCCAGGTCCGCGGCCAGTTCCGCCGCAGTGGTGAACCCGGCCCTCCGCAAAGGCCCGTACGCGGCGAGCGGCTCGGGCCCGCGACCGGCCTCGGCGACGGCCCGGCGGCCGCCGGCGACGCCGGACTCCAGCAGCCGGGCGGCCCGCCACAGCGGAGATTCGGCCAGCGGGTCGGGTCCCGGTTCGGCGGGCGGGGTCTGCGGGGCGGCGCTCCGGGGCGGGAAGTTGTCGCCCTGGAGGCGGTCGTAGCCGAGGTCGGCGCGGCCCAGCAGCCCGTCCGGCAGCCGCAGCGTGTACGCGGCGCCCGGGACGGGCCCGACGGCGAGGGGCCGCAGGGTGGCGGCCCGGTCGAGGTCGGGGCGGCCCAGGACGCGCAGCGCGAGGCCCGGGTGGGAGGCGATCCGGCGCAGGTTCTCCAGGTGCGGCAGCTCGGGGTGCGGGTGGGCGGCCCGCAGCCGCAGCACCGGCCCGTCGGGGCGGTCCTCCCGTACGAGGAGGTCCTCGCCGGCCGGGCCGAGCACCGTGACGTCGCAGCCCAGCAGGGCCGGGCCGGCGCCGTCCGGGTCGGGGTCGGCGAGCTGCGCGGCGACCGCCTCGGCCGCCGGGCGGGCGAACAGCGCGGCGGCGGGCTCCTCGGTCCACGGGACGCCGGGCATCGGGTGGGCCTGTACGCCGCGTCCGGCGCCGAGCCGGCCGTCGGGCGAGACGGTGGCGCCCGCGATGCGCAGGCCGCCGCGGGCGAGGCCCGCGTGGTCGAGGGCGGCGCCGCCGAGGACCACCGAGGCGGAGCCGGCGCCCTTGGCGCGGGCCAGGCCGCCGGGGCGGACGTCGGACAGCGAGTGGCGTCCGCCGTCCTGCGACAGCAGGTGGGTGACCACTCCCCCGTATCCGGTGGCGGTCAGCACCGGTTCCCGGCACAGCCCGTACACCCGCAGGTGGCCGCCCGGCCGGTAGGTGCGCCGGGAGGTGCCCGTCCAGGCGGGGTCCGCGGTGCCGGACGCCAGCAGTGCTGCGGTCTGGAGGAGTTCCAGGAAGGACGCGGCGAGGTCGGCGGGGCGGTGGTTGCCGCTGCGCTCGCGCGCCGAGCGCAGACCGCGTACGAGGCGCAGGGTGGCGGCCTCGGCGCGCGGCAGGCCGGCGACGCGGGCGGAGTGGGCGGCGCGCAGCAGTTCAGCCTGGACGACGGCCCCGGCGGCGGTGGCGCCGGCGGCGAGGGCTTCGGCGCCGGCCCGCCACAGGGCGTCGGCTGCGGCGGTCTGGGCCGCGGTGAGCACCGGGAGCGGCTCCTCCGCCCCGCCGGACGGGTTCTCGGGCCCGCCGGCGGATGGCGTGGAGCCCGCGGTTGCGGCCGGCCCGCCGGGGCCTTCCGCCCCGGTGGCGGCCGCGGCCGCGGCCGGCCGGCCGGGATCCGCCTCCGGATCCGGCTCCGGCGCGGCCGGAGCGTCCGCGAGCGGGGCCGCGCCGAGCGCGGCGGCCCGGTGCAGGCAGCGGGGCGCGAGCAGGCAGGTGCAGACGGCCCGGTCGGCGGTGTCGACGGCTCCGCCGGGGCCGGGCCGCAGGGTGACGACGGCGTCCTCGCCGAACCGGACGGTGACGGTGCCGTCCGCGGCGCGCTCGGCCGGTGTCGCGCCCGTGGCGCAGCCGTCGACGGCGGCGTCGAGCTTCTTGCGCAGCCGCGCGGTGAGGTGCTCGACCGCTTCGGCGAGGACCTCGGGGGCGACGGGCGGCAGCAGGTCGGTACTCAACGGGTTTCTCCACGGAGGCGGTCGCCCACCCAGCGGGCGAGGGCGAGCGGGCTGAGGGCGGCCACCGGCATGCCGGCCGCGACGAGCTGCCGCGCGACGGACACCGAGTAGCGGGGGGTGCCGGTGTCGTCGAGGGCGGCGCAGCCCATCAGGTGGGCGCCGGACGCGGCGAGCGCCCGCACCTCGCCGAGGAGTCCGCCGATGGGGGCGCCCTCCTCGAAGTCGCTGACCACGACGACGAGGGTGCGGCTCGGCACGGTGATCAGGGAGCGCGCGTGGGCCAGGCCCGCGGCGATGTGCGTGCCCCCGCCGACGCGGACCTCGAGGAGCAGCGACAGCGGGTCCTCGACGCGGTCGGTGAGGTCCACGACCTGTGTGGAGAAGGCGAGGAAGTGCGTCGACAGGGTCGGTACGCCGCCCAGGACCGCGGCGGTGAGCGCCGACCAGATGACGGACGCCTCCATGGAGCCGGAGACGTCGACGACGAGGACCAGCCGCCAGTCGGCCTCGCGGCGGGCCCTCGTGTGGAAGACGGGCCGCTCGGGGACTATGACGAGGCGTCCGTCGTCGAGCCGCCGCGTGTGCGCCAGGTTGGCCCGCAGGGTGCGGTCCAGGTCGAGCCGCCCGCCGGGGCGGCGGCTGGGCCGCGGCGTGTTGAGGCCGGACAGGGCGGGGCGCAGCCGGGTCGCCAGCTCCTTGGCGAGTTCGTCGACCAGGCGCCGCACGAGCGGGCGCAGGCGCGCCACCTGCGCTTCGGGCAGGCCGCCCGCGAGGGACAGCACGGAGCTGAGGAGTTCCACGGAGGGCCGTACGGAGGCGGGGTCGAGCTGGGTGAGCACGTCGCTGCGGCCGGTGTCGGCGGCGGCGGCGAGGACTTCCTCGCGGACGTCCGCGCCGAAGAGCGCCTGCAGTTCCTCGGCCCATTCGCGGGCCGTGGGGAAGGAGGCGTCCTGCCCGCCGCCCGTGCCGGAGCCGGCGCCGGTGCCGCCGTCGAGGTCGGCGGAGCCCTCGCCGCGGCCGGTGCCGTACAGCTCGTCCAGGGCGCGGGCGTAGCGGCGGGCGCCGGCGGGGAGCCGGTCGCGCTGCCGGCCGAGGAGGAGCCGCCAGCGGTCGGCGGGCCCGAGCCGTACGGGGTCCCCGGCGGCGCCGGACGCGGCCTGCGCATCATCCGCGGACGGCACGTGCGCCGCGGGCGGCGTGAAGGCCGCCGCGCCGGCGACCCCGGCCTGCTGTCCGTCCCCGGCGGCGGACGCGGCGGGAGCCGCCTCCGAGGCCACGGGTCCGGCGCCGGACGCGGCGTCGGCACCGGCGGGCCCCGGCGGGGTGGGGGCGGCGCCCGAGGCGGTGCGCCCGGGCATCCCTCCGCCCGCTGCGGTGGCCGGCGGTTCGACACCCGACCCCGCGGCCTCCGTCATCGCTGCGGCGGACGGTGCCTGGCCGGCCGGCCCCGGAGACGCGGCGGTTGCCGCCTCGGCCGGAGCCTCGGCGGCCGCGCCGGGCCGCGAGGAGGAGGCAGCGGTCGCCTGGTCCGCGGCGGCCGGGTGGTCCGGTCGCGGCAGGGCCTTCAGGGCGGCCGCTCCGGCGGCGTCCGCCGCCGCCCACAGGGCGAGCAGCGCGGGCGGTGCGTCGAGGGTGAGGTCGATGCGGTCGCCGAGGCGTTCGGTGACGGTGGCCAGGAGCCGCTCGCGGGCGGCGGGGGCCAGCGTGTCGAAGCCGCCGCGGAGGGCCGGGAGCCGGTCCAGGAAGTCCGTGTCGGCGAGGGAGTCGACGCGGTCCAGGACCGGGAGGAGCGCGGCCGCGGAGGACTGCAGCAGCGGCCCGGCCGCGGTGAGCAGCCCGCCGAGACGGCGCGTCAGCGCGCGGCGCGCCTCGAGGGTGGAGGCGCCGTCGATCCAGCCGGCGGCGCGGGCTCCGAGCCCGTCGGCGGGGTCGAGGTCGAGCAGGACGCGTACCGCGAGCGCCGCGCCCTGCATCAGCGGGGAGCCGTCGGCCGCGAGGGCGGCGAGGGCGTCGTCCATGCGCAGGCCGAGGTGTCGGCCGGCGGCCCGGTCGGCGAGGGCGACCAGCGCCCGCGCGTCGGCGGGGTCCTCGCTCCCGGCCAGGCCGGGCAGGGCGCGTACGGCCGCGTCCAGCAGTTCGCCGGTGAGGGCGCCGGCGGCCTCGCGCAGGCCGTCCGAGTCCAGCGGGAAGTGCCCGCGGGCGAGCCCTTCCAGCAGGTCGAGCGCTTCGAGGAGTTCGGGCAGGGCGGCGGTCTGCGGGAGGACGGCGGCGGCCTCCTCCAGGCGTACGCCGACCAGTTCGGGCAGGTCGCAGCGGGCGGCGGCGGCCAGGCCGGCGAGGATCTGCGGCGGGGTCGGTCCGCCGTCGGCGGCGGCCCGGCGGGCGGTCTCGCCGAGGGTTCCGGCGGCGGCCTGGGCGGCGGTGACGCCGCGAACTCCGGCGAGGTCCAGGCGGGCCGGGACGGACGGCGTCCACTTCAGCCGCCACTTGGTGCCGAGCGCGGTGCCGTCGCCTGTGCCGGCCACGTCGAGGGCCTCCCCGTATCCGGCGCCGAGGACGGCGAGGCGCTGCAGGAGCACCTCGCGCCGGCGGTCGAGCGGGGAGCGCAGCGGGTCGAGGCGGATCTCTCGGGGGGCGGGGTCCTTCGGGCCGGGCAGCCGCAGTTCGGTGAGCTCGGCTTCGACGCCGGGCCCGAGGCCGGAGCGCGGGGCGTGCGGGGTGATGCGGCCGCGGCCTGTGCCGACGAACACGGCTTCGAGGGCGCGGGCCAGGGCCCGGCCGCGGCCGAGGGGCTCGCCCTGCCCGAGGACGGTGGTGACGGCTTCGAGGAGTTCGCCGCGCCCGGGCGCGGGCAGGCCGCGCAGGGCGGCCAGGTCGCAGGCCAGGCGCAGGGTTTCGGCGGCCTCTCCGGTGCCGGCGGTGTGGCCGGCGCGGCGCAGCTCGCGGCACAGGCCGGTGAGGGCGTCGGACGCCGCGGTGCGGAGCCGCTCGGGGTCGCCGCCCGCCTCCAGGACGGCCTGCTGCCAGCGGGGGTCGCGGATGCCGGCGGGGTAGCCGGAGCGGGCGTCGAGCAGGTCGAAGGAGTACGGCACCAGCGAGGTGACGGCGGCCTCCGCGTGCCCGGCGGCGTCCCGGCCGGCGGGAGCCTGAGCCTCCGCAGCGGCGGTCCCGCCGCCGGTGCCCGCGCCGTCAACGGCGTCGAGGAGCGCGGCGTCGAGGAGCGCGGGTGCGTGGAACGCGCCGATGACGGCGGCGACGCGCCTGCCCCCGGCGGCCGCGGCGGCGATGACGCTGCGCATCCGCGCCTCGCGGGCCAGGTCGGTGGCGGGGACGTCGGCGTCCTCGCGCAGTGCCCAGCCGACGCCGAGGGCCGCCCGGCGGACGGCCTCCGGCGTGCAGCCCGGGGCGAGAACCTCGACGGCGCGGTCCCACATGTCGTCGCCGTCGCGGCCGGTGCCGGACGCGCTGAGGGCGTCCGCGTAGGTACGCCCGCGCACACCCGGGCCGGCGACGCCGCCGGCGTCCGGCGCCGCGTCCGGACCCTCCTCCGGGTTCCAGCCCGGGTCGGACAGCGGCAGGTCGCAGCACAGCACCTCGGCGCCGTGCTCGCGGGCCCACCGGATCGCCGCCAGCTCCGGGGAGAAGTCGGCGAACGGGTAGAACGCCAGGCCGCCGCCCCGCCCGGTGCCGGCGAGGGCGACGGGCGCGACGGTCTCGGGGTCGGCGAGGTGCTCCAGCCACGGCCGGAAGTCGGCGGGGAGCTCCACGCAGACCACCTCGGCCCCGGCGGCGTCCAGCAGCGCCGGGACCACGGCGGCGAGGGCCGGGCTGTGGTGGCGTACGCCCAGCAGGTAGGGCTGCCGGGACGCGGCGAGGGCGTCCACGGCGGCCCGCGGGTCGGCGGCGCCCGGGCCGGGGCCGGCCGGGGGCGTCGGCGCGCCCGCGGTGAGGGTGGTCATCGCAGGCTCCCGCGCAGGTCCCACAGGCGGCGCCACATGGCCGAGCCGTCCTCGGCGCGGCGGCGGACCGGGCCGTCCCAGTAGCCGAGGAGGCGGCCGTGGTCGGCGGGGTCGTCCTTGCGGACCACGCCGAGGAGGTGGCCGGGCAGCAGGTCGAGGACGTCGCCGCCCGGCAGGTACGCGGCCGCGACGCCCAGGGAGGCGGCCACCTGGACGGCTTCGGCGGTGGACATCACGGTGCCGGGGCGCTCCACGTCCCAGCCTTCGGCGGAGCGGCCCGAGCGCAGGTCGCGGAAGACGGTGACGAGGGCGTCGAGGACGGCGTCGTCCACGCCGAAGGAGGCACCGGCGCGCTGCACGGCCGCGACGGCCTGGCGGCGGATGAGGGCGGCTTCGGCGTCCGCGTCGGCGATGGGGTCGACGGTCTCGAAGTTGAAGCGCCGCTTGAGGGCGGCGGACATCTCGGAGACGCCGCGGTCGCGGAGGTTGGCGGTGGCGATGACCGTGAAGCCGGGCGCGGCGCTGACGACGGCGTCCTCGGTGGCGGTCAGTTCGGGGACGCTGACGCGCCGGTCGGACAGGATCGACACCAGTGCGTCCTGGACCTCGGGGAGGCAGCGGGTGATCTCCTCGACGCGGACGACGCGCCCGGTGCGCATGGCGGACAGCACCGGGGAGTCGACGAGGGCCTTCGGGGTGGGGCCCTGGGCGAGGAGGAGGGCGTAGTTCCAGCCGTAGCGGAAGGCGTCCTCGGTGGTGCCGGCGGTGCCCTGCACGGTGAGGGAGCTGGTGCCGCTGACGGCGGCGGCGAGGAGCTCCGACAGCATCGACTTGGCGGTGCCGGGCTCGCCGGTCAGGAGCAGGCCGCGCTCGCCCGCGAGGGTGACGACGCAGCGTTCGACGAGGGCGCGCTCGCCGACGAACTTGGGGGCGATCCTCATCTTGGCGGGCAGGCCGGCCCGGCGCCCTCTCAGGGCGAGCTCCTCGCCGTCGCTGCCGCAGACGAAGGTCACGACGGCGCGCGGGGTGAGCGCCCAGCCGGGCGGGCGGGGGCCGGTGTCCTGCGCGGCGAGGAAGGCGAGCTCGTCGGCGTACCTCTCCTCGGCGGGCAGCATCTGGCGGGCCGGGGCGGGCGGTTCTTGGGTGGCGGTGGTGGTCATCGCGGATCCTCGGTGCGTGGGAAAGGTCGGAAGAAGGAACGTCGGGAAGGAAACGGGAAAGAGGGGCGGGCCCGGGAGGTCGGCCGGCTGCCGTCCCCGCGAGGGGGACGGCAGCCGGCCGGCGGCGGTTGCGGCCCGGGGCCTTCGGTCAGCGGCGGCGTCCGCGGGTGCGCTTGACCTTCAGCTGCTCGAAGCGCGGGGCGTCGCCGTCGGTGACCCGCTGCCAGGCCCGCCGGTACAGGTCGGCGACCGGTTCGGTCGGGACGAGGACGCCGAGAGCGGGGCGGGCGCCGGCGGCCAGGCCGTACAGCGGGAACTTCCACTGCTCCAGCGGCAGGACAGGGGTGTGCATCTCGGCCCATCCGCCGGGCAGGAACAGCGTCCGCCCGGCCCGGGTCCTGCTCGCCGTCACGACCAGGTCCGTCGCGCCGAGT
>NZ_BMTY01000029.1:0-13548 GCF_014649915.1 Streptomyces toxytricini
CGGCTCCGCCGGCCCCCGTCCCCGAGCCGTCGGCCTCCGTCCCGGCGCTTCCGGCCCCCGCCCCGGTGCTTCCGGCCCCCGCCCCGGTGCTTCCGGCCCCCGCCCCGGCTCCGCCGGCCCCCGTCCCCGAGCCGTCGGCCTCCGTCCCGGCGCTTCCGGCCCCCGCCCCGGTGCTTCCGGCCCCCGCCCCGGCTCCGCCGGCCCCCGTCCCCGAGCCGTCGGCCTCCGTCCCGGCGCTTCCGGCCCCCGCCCCGGTGCTTCCGGCCTCCGTCCCCGAGCCGCCGGCCCCCGTCCCCGAGCCGTCGGCCTCCGTCCCGGCGCTTCCGGCCCCCGCCACAGTGCTTCCGGCCTCCGTCCCCGCCCCGGCGTCGCCTGCCCCCGATCCGGCGTCGGCGCCCCCGACTCCGGCACAGACGAGGCCGACTGCAGTGGCGTCACAGCCGGTCCCCGCCGTGCCGACACCGCCTCCCGCGTGGGCGTCCCGCACTCTGGCGTCCGCCAGGCCGGACTCCGCGGCGGCAGCCCCGGCCGCCGACGCCGCCCCTGCACCGACCCACCCCGCACAGGCGACGCCCCACCCTGCCCCGACGGGCCCGGGCGAGGGCACCCCGGGTCCCGGCCCCGCCCCCGCAGCGGCACCTGCGGCGGTCCGCCCGGCCCCGGCGGTTGCACCGGTCGCATCAGCCGCTCCCAGTGCATCAGCTGCAACTACGGCGACGGCGGCCAGGCCCGGCCCGGTCTCGGCCCGTACCGCGGCACCGCCGCGCCCCGAGCGGGCGAACCCGGGCGGGGCCGCGCCGGGGCCCGGCCCCGCCCCCGGCGCGGGGTACCGCTGCGGGCGCGCGGGGACTGCCGTCGGGCGGGCCGGCAGGTTCGTCCCGTGCGGGGCGGGGGGCGGCTCGGGGGCGTTCGCGGGCAGGCGGGCGGGGCGGCGGGAGCGGCGGGCCGTCCTGCTGGCCGTCCTCGTGCTTCTCGGCGGGGCCGTGGCCGGCTGTGGGGGGCGGGCCACCACCCACCACAAGCCGGGGACCAGCCACGAGCAGGCCTCCGGCAACGCCGGAACGCTCCTCGACGCCCGTGACGCCGCCGGCCACCGGTTCCGCGAGGTCCCCGCCGAAGGCGCCCCGCAGGTCGGCATCAGCGTCCGCCCCGACAGCGAGGACGGCTGGAACGTCCAACTGGCGGTGCAGAACTTCCGCTTCACCCCCGGCAGCGCCGGCGGCGCGGCCATAACCGGCTCCGGCCACGCCCATCTGGAGCTCGACGGCCGCAAGGTGGCCCGGCTGTACGGCCCCTGGTTCCACCTGCCCGCGGCGCAGGTGCCCGAGGGCGCGCACACCCTGACCGTCCGCCTCTACGCCGACGACCACACCGTGTGGGCCGTCGGCGGCAAGGCGGTGGAAGCCGGCACCACCCTGTCCGCCCCGGCCGGCGGCGCGCACGGCAGCCACGGCCACGGCGGGCCCGCCTCGCCGCCGGCCCCGCAGCCGCCGCAGGCGCGGCCGTCCGCGCCGGCCCCCGCCGCCGACCGCACGGTCACCATCGCCGTCAAGGACGGCAAGGTGACGCCCGCTCCCGGCCGCACCGAGCTGAAGCGCGGGCAGAGCGTCGCCCTGCGCGTCATCAGCGACCGCGCAGACACCCTGCATGTCCACGGCTACGACAGGGAACTCGCCCTCCCGGCCGGGCAGGAGACCACCCTGGTCCTCACCGCCGACCGCACGGGCCTGTTCGAGGTCGAGACGCATACCTCCCGGCTCGTCTTGACGCAGCTGCTGGTCCGGTGACGCCGCCGCCCCACGGGCCGGGCGGCGGCCTCCATCCCCTGTCGGGCTCCCCGGCAGCCGACCTCGGTGCCGCCGCCGCCCGGGGCGCGGTCCCCGACCCGGCCGGTGCGGCCGCCTCCGCCGACCACCCGCTCACCGTGCTCGCACACGGCGTCGGATCCCAGCACGACCTGCCGATCTCCCCCTTCTACGCGTTCGCCGGCGCCTTCACCGCACTGTTCGCCTCCTTTCTCCTCCTCGGCCTGCTCTGGTCCTCCTCCCGGTTCCGCGGAGACCGGTCCGGCATCGCCCTGCCGACCGCCCTCCAGCGGACCGCCGACGCGCCCGCCACACGCGCCGTCCTGCGCGCCTTCGGCCTCACCGCCGCGCTCGCGGTCCTCGCCTCCCTCCTCCTCGGTCCCGACGACCCCGCCCGCAACCCCGGCCCCGGCGCCGTCTACGTCCTCTTCTGGGTCGGCCTCGTGCCCGCCTCCCTCCTCCTCGGCCCCGTCTGGGGCCTGCTGAACCCGCTCCGCACCCTGTACCGCCTGCTGCCCCGCTCCCTCCGCAGCCGGCCGGCCCCGATTCCGGCCCGGATCGGCCAATGGCCCGCCGCGGTCGGGCTGTTCGGCTTCACCTGGCTGGAGCTCGCCTCTCCGGATCCTGCATCGACCACCACCCTCCTGATCGCCCTCTCCCTCTACGGCGCCGCCCACCTCGCGCTCGCCGCCCGTTTCGGCGAGGGCTGGTTCGCCGAAGGCGATGCCTTCGAGGCGTACTCCGCCCTCCTGGCCCGGCTCTCCCCCCTAGGCCGCCGCGCCGACGGCCTCCTCGTCCTCCGCAACCCCTTCCACGGACTCGACGCGACGCCCGAGCGGCCCGGACTCGTCGCCACCGTCTGCGTCCTGCTCGGCTCCACCGCCTACGACGGCTTCAGCGACAACCCCTCGTGGATCACCACCCTCCAGACCTCCCCTCTCGGCCGCACCCCCACGGCCACCCTCGGACTGCTCGCCGCCGTCGCCCTCGTCGCCACCCTGTACTGCCTGTGCGCGGCGGCCACCCGCCTCGTCAGCGGCCCTCACCCAGGCCCGCTGACGGCCTTCGCGCACTCACTCGTGCCGATCGCCCTCGGCTATCTCATCGCCCACTACTTCTCCCTCCTCGTGACCGAAGGGCCACGCACGGTAATCATGGCACTGGGGACTGACAATCGCCCCGAGCCCTTGTCCCCCTTGGGTCCCGGCGGTCTCGCGGCCCTTCAGGTCGTTTCCGTCGTCACCGGCCACGTCCTCGGAGTCATCGCCGCCCACGACCGCTCCGTACGCCTCTTCCCGCCCGCCCGCGCCCTCGCCGGACAGCTTCCGCTGCTGGCGCTGATGATCACGTACACACTCGGAGGCATCGCGCTCCTGCTGAACTGACCCGCCGCCCCGCCGGCCCCGCGACCCCGTCGCGGCCGGCGGCTGAAACCGCACGCCCGGAGCGGCATGATGGACCCCGTGCCCGCCACCCACCCCTTGCGCCGTACGCCCGTACAGCAGCGCAGCGCCGACCGGCTCGCCCGGATCCTCGAAGCGTGCGCCGAACTCCTCGACGAATCGGGCTACGAGAACCTCAGCACCCGGGCCGTCGCCGCACGCGCCGGCGTGCCCATCGGATCGGTCTACCGCTTCTTCGGCAACAAGCGGGCCATGGCCGTCGCCCTCGCACACCGCAACCTCGACCGCTACACCGACGCCATCGCGGACCGCCTCGCCACCCTCCCGGGCGCCGGCTGGCGGCCCGTGGTCGACGCGGTGCTGGACGAGTACCTGGCCATGAAGCGGACGGTGCCCGGCTTCGCACTCGTCGACTTCGGCGTGCCCTCCCCGCCCGAGGACGGCCCGGCCGCCGACCCCAACCGGACGGTCGCCGCACGCCTCACCGGACTCCTCGCCACCCACCTCGACCGCTCGCCGGACGCCGCGCTGGAGCGGGCCGTCCTGGTCGCCGTCGAGGCAACGGACGCGCTGACCAAGCTGGCCTTCAGCGCCGACCCCGCGGGGGATCCGGCGATCGTGGAGGAGATCCGGGCCATGATGCAGGCGTACCTCGCCCGCGTCCTCGACTGAGACCGCGGCGGCGCAGCCGACACCCCGCCCCGCCCCGGTCTCGCGCCACACCCTCCCCGACATGCGTACCGGTCGGTATGCTCGGGGCGCCCGTACGACGCCGAAATCCCCGCCGCCTGCCGGCCTGCCGCCCGGGAGGGCCCATGCCCCGCACCGCCCTGCGCATCTGCCCCCTCTGCGAAGCCACCTGCGGCCTCACCCTCACCGTCGACGGCACCGCCGTCACCGGCGCCCGCGGCGACCGCGAGGACGTCTTCAGCCGCGGCTTCATCTGCCCCAAGGGGGCGGCCTTCGGCGCGCTCGACTCCGACCCCGACCGGCTGCGCACGCCGCTCGTCCGGCGCGGCGGACGGCTGCGGGAGGCCGGCTGGGACGAGGCCTTCGAAGTCGTCGCCACGGCGCTCCCGGCGCTCGTCGCAGAGCACGGCGCGCAGTCCGTCGGCGTCGTCCTCGGCAACCCGAACGTCCACACCATGGCCGGCGCGCTCTACCCGCCGCTGCTCCTGCGGGCGCTCGGCACGCGCAACCTCTTCACCGCCAGCACCCTCGACCAGATGCCCAAGCACGTCTCCAGCGGCCTCCTGTTCGGCGACCCCTTCGCCATCCCCGTCCCCGACCTCGACCGCACCGACTTCCTGCTCCTGATCGGCGCCAACCCGGTCGAGTCGAACGGGTCGCTGTGCACCGCCCCCGACTTCCCGGGCCGGCTCAAGGCGCTGCGCGCCCGCGGCGGCACCCTCGTCGTCGTCGACCCCCGCCGCACCCGCACCGCGCGCCTCGCCGACCGGCACCTCGCGCCCCGCCCCGGCAGCGACGCCCTCCTGCTGGCCGCGCTCGCCCGCACCCTGCTCGTCGAACACCGTCCCACGCTGCCGCCCGAGCTCGCCGACTGCCTCCACGGGCTCCGGGAACTCCGCGAGGCCCTCGCCCGTTTCACCCCCGAGGCCGTCGCCCCGGCCTGCGACATCACGGCCGGCGAGATCCGCGCCCTCGCCCGCGACCTGGCGGCCGCACCCACCGCCGCGGTCTACGGGCGGATCGGCAGCTGCACCGTCGAGTACGGCACCCTCGCCAGTTGGCTCGTCGACGTGCTCAACATCCTCACCGGCAACCTCGACCGGCCGGGCGGCGCCCTCTTCCCGCTCCCGGCGGCCGGCCCAAGGCCCCGACCCGCCGGGCCGGGCAAGGGCTTCACCCTCGGCCGCTGGCACAGCCGGGTCGGCGGCCACCCCGAGGCCAAGTCCGAGCTGCCGCTCGCCGCCCTGGCCGAGGAGATCGAGACGCCGGGGGAGGGGCGGATCCGCGGCCTCGTCGCCATCGCCGCGAACCCGGTGCTGTCCGCGCCCGACGGGCGGCGCCTCGACGCAGCACTGGCCGGCCTCGACTTCATGGTCAGCGTCGACCCGTACCTCAACGAGACCTCCCGCCACGCCCACGTCGTGCTGCCGCCCCCGCCGCCCGCGCAGAGCGCGCACCACGACTTCGCCTTCAACGGGTTCGCCGTACGCAACCAGGTGCGCTACACCCGGCCCGCCGTCCCGCTCCAGGACGGGCTGCTCGACGAGTGCGAGATCCACGCCCGCCTCGTCCTCGCGGCGGCCGGGCTGCACGGCCCCGCCGTACCCGACGCGGCGGCCGCCGTCGACGAGCCCCTCATCCGGGCCGCCCTCGCCAAGGAGACCGCCGACCCCGACTCGCCGCTGCACGGGCAGGACCCGGGCCGGCTCGCCGGCCTGCTCACCGGCGACAGCGGCCCCGAGCGGCGGCTCGACCTGATGCTCCGGCTCGGCCCGTACGGCGACCTGTTCGGCGCAGGACACGACGCGCAGGCCGGCGGAGGGCTCACCCTGGCGCGGCTCCTCGACCGGCCGCACGGCATCGACCTGGGTCCGCTGCAGCCCCGGCTCCCGGGCGTGCTGAAGACGCGCAGCGGCCGCATCGAGCTCCTGCCGGACCCGATCGCGGCCGAACTCCCCCGGCTGCACGGCGCCCTCGCCGAACGCCCCGCCGCCCTCGTGCTGGTGGGCCGCCGCCACCTGCGGTCCAACAACAGCTGGATGCACAACGTCCCGGCCCTCACGGGAGGTTCCAACCGCTGCACCCTCCACGTCCACCCGCAGGACGCCGAGCGCCTCGGCCTCACCGACGGGGGCCGCGCCCGGATCACCGCCGACGGCGGCAGCCTGGAGGTGCCCGTCGAGGTCACGGACACCGTGCGCACCGGCGTGGTGAGCCTCCCGCACGGCTGGGGCCACGACCGCGACGGCGCCCGGCTGTCCGTCGCCGCCGCCTCGCCCGGGGCCAACGTCAACCAGCTCCTCGACGGCTCCCGGCTCGACCCGCTGTCCGGCACGGCGGTCCTCAACGGCTTCCCCGTCGAGCTGACACCCCTGCCTTGAGCTGGGGTTTTGCTCGTATTGCTCACGGCCGGACGTCTTGTTGGGCCCTCCGCGGGCCCCTACGTTCCCTGCATGCTGACCTTCCTCGGCTTCGCCATGATCGCCACCTTCCTGGTTCTGATCATGATGAAGAAAATGTCGCCCATCGCGGCGCTCGTCCTCATCCCCGCGCTCTTCTGCGTGTTCGCAGGGCAGGGCGCCCATCTCGGCGACTACGTCATCGACGGCGTCGGCAAACTCGCCCCGACCGCCGCCATGCTGATGTTCGCCATCGTCTACTTCGGCGTGATGATCGACGTCGGCCTCTTCGACCCGATCGTCCGGGGCATCCTCCGCTTCTGCAAGGCGGACCCGGTGCGCGTCGTCGTCGGTACCGCCGTCCTCGCCGCGATCGTCTCCCTCGACGGCGACGGCTCCACCACCTTCATGATCACCGTCTCGGCCATGTACCCGCTCTACAAGCGGCTCGGCCTGAGCCTCGTCGTCATGACCGGAGTCGCGGCCACCGCCAACGGCGTCATGAACACCCTCCCGTGGGGCGGCCCGACGGCGCGCGCCGCCACCGCCCTGAAACTGGACGCCGGCGACATCTTCGTCCCGATGATCCCGGCCCTGGCCGTCGGCCTGCTGTGCGTGTTCGCCCTCGCGTACGCCCTGGGGCTGAAGGAGCGCCGCCGCCTCGGCACGCTCGCGCTGCCCGGCGGCGCCGAGCCGCAGCCGGCCGCCGTCGCCGCAGCCGACAGCGCCGCCACCCCCGGAACCGGCACCTCCGACACCGCCCCGGCCGATCGGGCCACCGAGGGCCGTTCCGACGCCGCGCCCGGCGCGGCCTCCGCCACCTCCTCGGCCTCCGCCACCTCCTCGGCCTCCGCCGCCTCCTCGGCCTCCGCCACCTCCGCGACCGCCGCCGGGTTCCAGGGGCTCGACCCGCGGCGGCCCACGCTGCGGCCGCGGCTGTACTGGTTCAACGCCGGCCTCACCGTCGCCCTCCTCACCGCGATGATCATGGAGTTGCTGCCCATCCCGGTGCTGTTCCTCCTCGGCGCGGCCCTCGCCCTCACCGTCAACTTCCCCCACATGCCCGACCAGAAGGCCCGGATCGCCGCCCACGCGGACAACGTCCTCAACGTCGCCGGCATGGTCTTCGCCGCCGCCGTCTTCACCGGCGTCCTCAGCGGCACCGGCATGGTCAAGCACATGGCCGACTGGCTCGTCGGCGCCGTCCCCGAGGGCATGGGTCCGCACATGGCCCTGGTGACCGGCCTCCTCAGCCTGCCGCTCACCTACTTCATGTCGAACGACGGCTTCTACTTCGGCGTGCTGCCCGTCCTCGCCGAGGCCGGCGCCGCGCACGGCGTCTCCCCCCTCGAGATCGCCCGCGCCTCGCTGGTCGGCCAGGCCCTGCACATGTCCAGCCCGCTGGTTCCGGCCGTGTACGTCCTCGTCGGCATGGCGGGCGTCGAGTTCGGCGACCACACCCGCTTCACCGTGAAATGGGCGGCGCTGACCTCGCTCGCCGTCCTCGCGGCGGGGATGCTTTTCGGCATCATCTGACCGCGGCGGCCGGGCACCCCCGCGGCGCGGCAGCGCCGGTTTGTAGGGTGGGGCCACCAGACCAGGTCCGCACACCCGTGCGTGTTCGGGGGAGGAAACGCCATGAAGGCCCACGACGGGATGTACATCGCCGGCGAATGGCGGCCCGCCGCCGGAAGCGGCCGCATCGAGGTCGTCAACCCGGCCGACGAGCAGGTCATCGCCGACGTCCCGGCCGGCACCGCGGAGGACGTGGACGCGGCGGTGCGCGCCGCCCGGGCCGCCTTCCCCGGCTGGGCGGCCACCCCGCAGGCGGAGCGGGCGGCCCTGATCGGTGCCCTGCGCGATGCGATCGCGGCGCGGAAGACCGAGTTCGCCGAGGTCATCACCGCAGAGCTGGGCTCGCCGACCGGCTTCTCCGAGCGCGTCCACGTGGGGGCGCCGCTCGCGGTGTCCGCCTCCTTCGCCGAGCTCGCCGCCTCGTACGCCTTCGAGGAGCGGATCGGAAACTCCACCGTGCTGCTCGAACCGGTCGGCGTGGTCGGGGCCATCACGCCCTGGAACTACCCGCTGCACCAGATCGTTGCCAAAGTGGCACCCGCTCTCGCCTCAGGCTGCACCCTCGTCCTCAAGCCGGCCGAGGACACCCCGCTGACAGCACAGCTCTTCGCCGAAGCCGTGCATGAGGCGGGCATCCCGGCCGGTGTGTTCAACCTGGTGACCGGAACCGGCCCGGTCGCCGGACAGGCCCTCGCCGGGCACGAAGGCGTGGACCTGGTCTCCTTCACCGGTTCCACCGCGGTGGGCCGGCTGATCGGCGCCACGGCCGGCGCCGCCGTCAAGCGCGTCGCCCTCGAACTCGGCGGCAAGTCGGCCAACGTCATCCTGCCCGGCGCCGACCTGGCCAAGGCCGTCGCGGCGGGCGTCGGCCACGTCATGAACAACTCCGGCCAGAGCTGCAACGCGCTCACGCGGATGCTCGTCCACCGCGACCAGTACGAGGAGGCCGTCTCGCTCGCGGCAGCCGCCGTCGCCCCGTACGCCGCCGGCGACCCCCGCGATCCGGGCACCCGCCTCGGCCCGGTCGTCAACGCCAAGCAGCGCGACCGCGTGCGCGCGTACATCGCCAAGGGCATCGAGCAGGGCGCCCGCCTCGTCGCCGGCGGCCCCGACGCCCCGCACCCCCGCGGCTACTACATCGCCCCGACCGTCTTCGCCGACGTCACCCCCGACATGGTGATCGCGCAGGAGGAGATCTTCGGCCCCGTCCTGTCGATCATCGCCTACGGGGACGAGGACGAGGCCCTGCGCATCGCCAACGGCACCGTGTACGGGCTCGGCGGCGCGGTCTGGGCGGCGGACGAGGAGACGGCCGTCGCGTTCGCCCGGCGCATGGACACCGGCCAGGTCGACATCAACGGCGGCCGCTTCAACCCCCTCGCGCCGTTCGGCGGGTACAAGCAGTCCGGCGTCGGCCGCGAACTCGGGCCGCACGGCCTGGCGGAGTACCTCCAGACGAAGTCGCTCCAGTTCTGACACCCGCCCCGGAAGGGGCGGGCCCGCTCAGCCGGCCGGCCCGGGCCGGTCCGTCCGCCTTCCGGTACGCCCCTCCCACCCCCGCTCCGACCCGGCCCGCCGGGTCTGAGCCCGAGAGACGGGATCGACCATGGTCCGCGCCGCCGTCCTGCCCGCCGTCGGAGCACCGCTGGAGACAAGGGAGATCGTCCTGCCCGACCCCGGGCCGGGGCAGGTCCGGGTCCGCCTCGCCGCGGCCGGGGTGTGCCACTCCGACCTGTCGGTCTGCGACGGGACGGTCCGGGTCCCCGTCCCCGCCGTGCTCGGCCACGAGGGCTCGGGCACGGTCCTGGACGTGGGCGAGGGCGTCACCCACGTCGCCCCGGGCGACGGGGTGGTGCTCAACTGGTCGCCCTCGTGCGGGCGCTGCCACCACTGCATGATCGGCGAGGTGTGGCTGTGCGCCGAGGCCCTGGCCGGGGTCGGCGCGGTCCACGCCCACGACTCCGCGGGCACGCCGCTGCACCCGGGGCTGAACGTGGCGGCATTCGCCGAGGAGACGGTCGTCCCGGCCGCCTGCGTGGTGCCCGCGCCCGCCGGGATCCCGCTCGCCGAGGCCGCGCTGCTCGGCTGCGCGGTGCTCACCGGCTACGGGGCCGTCCACCACAGCGCCCGCGTCCGGGTCGGCGAGGCCGTCGCCGTCTTCGGCATCGGCGGCGTGGGACTGGCCGCCGTGCAGGCCGCGCGGATCGCGGGAGCGGATCGGATCGTCGCCGTCGACGTCTCCCCGGCCAAGGAGGAACTGGCCCGCGAGGCCGGGGCCACCGAGTTCGTCCTCGCCTCCGACACCGCCGTCGAGGAGATCCGGGCGGCCACCGGGGGCCGCGGCGCGGACGTGGCCGTCGAGTGCGTCGGCCGGGCCGTGTCCATCCGCGCCGCCTGGGACTCCACCCGGCGGGGCGGCCGCACCACCGTCGTCGGCATCGGCGGGAAGGACCAGCAGGTCGCCTTCAGCGCGATGGACATCTTCCGCTTCGCCCGCACCCTCACCGGCTGCGTCTACGGCAACTGCGACCCGGCCCGCGACCTGCCGGTCCTCGCCGAGCACGTGCGCGCCGGCCGACTGGACCTCGCCGCCATGGTCACCGACCGGATCACCCTCGACGGCATCCCGGGCGCCTTCGAGGCCATGCGGGCCGGCAAGGGCGGCCGCTCGCTCGTCGTCTTCTGACCCGGCCGCGTGTGCGGCGGGTTCGCGGTGTCCTCAGGGGCGCCGCAGGGCCGCGTACTGGAGGGAGAGGCCGTCGAGCAGGGCGGCCAGTCCCGTCTCGAACGCGCCCTCGTCCACCTCGCGCTGCCGCTCGGCCAGCAGGTGCGCCCTGCCCAGGTGCGGGTAGTCCGCCGGGTCGTACGCCTCCCGGTCGTCCACGAAACCCCGGGCGAACGAACCCACCGCCGAGCCGAGGATGAAGTACCGCATCAGCGCGCCGATCCGCGTCGCCTGGGCAGGCGGCCAGCCGGCCGCCGTCATCGCCCCGAACACCGCGTCCGCCAGCCGCAGCCCCGCCGGGCGCCGTCCCGGGCCGCGCGCCAGTACGGGCACCAGGTTCGGGTGGTCGGCCAGGGCGTCCCGGTAGGAGTGCGCCCAGGCGTGGAGGGCCTCCCGCCAGTCCCGGCCGGAGCCCGCCTCGAACATCGACAGGTCGACCCGCGCGCTCACCGCGTCGGCCACCGCCTCCAGGATCTCGTCCTTGGTTCGGAAGTGGTTGTACAGCGACGGCCCGCTCACGCCGAGCGAGGCCGCGAGCCGGCGCGTCGACACCGCCCCCAGCCCCTCCGCGTCCACCAGTGCTCCCGCCGCCTCGACGATGCGGTCGCGGCTGAGGAGCGGCTTGCGCGGTCTGGCCATGCGCCACATGGTAGGCCTGCCGCACGGAAACCACAGGTGCCGGTCGAACCGGCCGCCGCCCCCGCCGCCGCCCGCTCTGAGTACGGGACTTGAGTACCCGAGCGGATGCGGCCCGCGCCACCCGCCGCGACATTGGGGCCATGGACGAGACACCGGTCAAGCAGCGCACCACGGCGGCCTACCACGCCCAGGCCGTCGCCTCCTTCGCCGTCGCGCTCACCGCGGTGGCCCTCGGCATCTACCGCCTGGACGCGGACGGCTGGGTCCGCGCCTTCCTCGGCGTCGCGGTCCTGTACCTGACCACCTCGGCGTTCACCCTCGCCAAGGTCGTCCGCGACCGCCAGGAGCTCACCGGCATCGTCAGCCGCGTCGACCAGGCGCGCATGGAGAAGATCCTCGCCGACTACGACCCCTTCCAGCCGAAGGTCTGACCCCGGGCGGCCATCTCCCGCTCCGGCGTCTAAGCGCTTGCTCACCCTCCGGTAAGGTGTTCCCTCCGACAGTGACGAGAAGGTGGGCGAACGATGGGCAGCGCGGAGGAGACGGCCGGCGGCTACCGGCCGTGGTCGGAAGTCACCCCCGACGCCGCTCGGCGGCTGCTCGTGGCCGCCGTCGAGGCGTTCGCCGAACGCGGCTACCACGCCACCACCACGCGGGACATCGCGGGCCGGGCGGGCATGAGCCCGGCCGCCCTGTACATCCACTACAAGACCAAGGAAGAGCTGCTCCACCGGATCAGCCGGATAGGCCACGACAAGGCCCTGGACATCCTGGAGACGGCCGCCGCCGGTCCCGGTACGGCGGCCGACCGGCTCGGCGCGGCCGTCCGGTCGTTCGTCCTGTGGCACGCCGCGCACCACACCACCGCGCGGGTGGTCCAGTACGAGCTGGACGCCCTCGCGCCGGAGCACCGCGACGAGATCGTGCAGCTGCGCCGCCAGAGCGACGCCGTCGTGCGGCGCATCCTCGGCGACGGGGTCGCCGCGGGCGAGTTCCACGTGCCCGACGTGCCGGGGACCACCCTCGCCGTCCTGTCCCTCTGCATCGACGTCGCCCGCTGGTTCAATGCGGCCGGGCGGCGTACGCCGGAGGAGGTCGGCGAGCTCTACGCCGACCTCGTCCTGCGGATGGTCGGCGCCGCGCGGGCCGCCCCGGGCGCCTGAGCCGCGGACCGCCTCAGAAGTAGTAGCGCGACAGGGACTGGGCCACGCACACCGGCTTGTCGCCGCCCTCCCGCTCGACGGTGACGGTCGCCGCGACCTGTACGCCGCCGTCCGCCGTGTCCGTGACGGCCGTGATCACGGCGGTGGCGCGCAACCGGGACCCGACGGGCACCGGCGCCGGGAAACGCACCTTCTCCGTGCCGTAGTTGATGCCCATCCGCATGCCCTCGACCCGCATGACCTGCGGCACCAGGCTCGGGAGCAGCGACAGTGTCAGATAGCCGTGCGCGATGGTCGAGCCGAAGGGGCCGGACGCGGCCCGCTCGGGGTCGACGTGGATCCACTGGCGGTCGCCGGTGGCGTCCGCGAAGAGGTCGATCCGCTTCTGGTCCACCTCCAGCGGGCCGCTCGGCCCGAGCGGCTCGCCGATCGCGGCGCGCAGTTCCTCGGCGGACGTGAAGACCCTCGGCTCGGACATGCCTCTCCCTCTCGCGTGGCGAACAAGCGCTTGCTCAGCATTCCGGGGCCGCATGTATATGTCAACGGAGCGCGGCGGGGCCGACTACCCTCGGCCGGGTGCCGCAGATTCCCGAGAAAATCCACGAACTCACCGTCGGCCAGCTCTCCGCCCGCAGCGGCGCGGCCGTCTCCGCCCTCCACTTCTACGAGTCCAAGGGCCTGATCAGCAGCCGGCGCACCTCCGGCAACCAGCGCCGATACAGCCGCGACGCGTTGCGCCGCGTCGCCTTCGTGCGGGCCGCGCAGCGCGTCGGGATCCCGCTCGCCGCCATCCGCGACGCCCTCGCCCAGCTCCCCGAGGAGCGGACCCCCAACCGGGAGGACTGGGCGCGGCTCTCCGAGATGTGGCGCGGCGAGCTCGAACAGCGGATCAACCAGCTGCTGCGGCTCCGGGACCATCTTGCGGACTGCATCGGCTGCGGCTGTCTGTCGCTGCAGAACTGCGCGCTGTCCAACCCGGACGACGTCTTCGGCGAGAAGCTCACCGGCTCTCGGCTGTAGCCGGGACCCTGCCGGGTGCGGGTGCAGGGGGTCCGGGCGCTGCGCGCCCGTCGCGCTCAAGCGCCGCGCGGGCTGGGTTGGCGCGGGCCGGGTTGTCGGTGTCCCGCCGGGGGTGGGTGCCCTGGGGAT
>NZ_BMTY01000029.1:13705-33359 GCF_014649915.1 Streptomyces toxytricini
TGCAGGGGGTCCGGGCGCTGTGCGCCCGTGGCGCTCAAGCGCCGCGCGGGCTGGATTGGCGCGGGCTGTTTGCGTGCCGGCTGGGTTGATCGGCTCGGCGGCTCGGCGGCTCGGTGGCTCGGCGCGTCGGCGCGTTGTCGGGTTCGGGGTGGGTGTGGTGTCCGGGTCGTCGGCGGCGGTGCGGAGACCCCCGCGCCCCGCATCGCCCCGCCACGCCGTCAGTCCGCGGGCGCCGACTCGCTTTCCGCTTGTCCCGGATGCCTTATGCCGCCCCTGCCGTGGCGGAAGCCGGTGGTGTGGACCAGGTCGAGTCCGCCAGGGCCGGTCTGGGGACCACGATTCCGCAGCCCGCGCAGACCGGGCCGTCCCAGGCCCAGGCTCCTTCCCACGCCCCGGCGGTGCCGGGGCCCGCCGGTCGGCGGCCGCACGCCGCGCCGCGGGCCGCTCCGCGCCCCCGTCTCGGGGCGGGCACCGGTGCGGGCCAGTGCAGTTCCCTCTCGCCGCAGACCGGGCAGGACGTCCCCGGCTCCGACTCCAGCGCTGCGACCAGCCGGCGCAGTACCTCCGCCAGCGTCCCGTCCGGGCGCACGCCAGGGTCGGCGCAGCGGACCACCGCGTCCCCGCTGCCGCCCCACGCCCACTCGGGGCGGCGCAGTCCGTCGTGCTTTTCGCGTCGGCGCCGCTCCGCGAACTGGCGCTCGTACGCCAGCCAGACCGCCCGCGCCTCCTCCAGCTCCTCCAGCGCCGCGACCAGCCGCTGCGGGTCCGCCCCCCGGTCCTCCGGCGCGATGCCGTGCCGGTCGCACAGATGCCACCAGGTCGCCCTGTGCCCGTACGGTGCGAACCGCTCCAGGCAGCGGCGCAGCGAATGGCGCCGCAGGGCACGGTCGTTGCGCGCATCACGCACCTGGTAAGCCAGGCTCCGGAAACCTGCCATCACACCCTCACCTCCGCCTCGCGCCGTCCACACCGCGGCGCCGTACTCGGTCGAACGACGACGCACCGTGGGATGTGCCCAACATGCCCCGACAGGCGCAGGCGCATGCGGGGGCGGACGAGGCGTGCGGGTGGCACATGGCCGGAAGTCAGCGCCCCATGCGCCCCGCGGCCACCACCACGCGTGCCAGCTCCGCGTGGCAGATGTCGCTGTGCGCCCCCGCCGGAGGACCGCCGCGCCGGACCACCGAAGCGGCGTCCACGCTGACGCAACCGGAGACCGGCACCCCCGACCGCAGCGCCGCCGCGAGGGTGAGCCGCACCGCTCCGGGGACGGCCTGCACCCCGTCGTGACCGATCGCGCCCCACCGCGCGTCGAACCCGAGCAGACCGGCCGAATCCCCTGCCATCCGGGAGGCCAGCGGATAGAAGACCCGCAGTGCGGCGTCGTGCTTGGAGTGGCAGGCCACCACGGGGCCGTCGACCCGGTGTTGCAGGCCGCGCAGGGCGCCTCCGCGCCCGGTGTCGTGGGGGAGCCGGTCGGCGAAAGCGTAGTGCGAGAAGGCGCCCTGAAGCAGGGTCAGCGACTTCACGTGGCGGGCCCCGGAGGGGACGGCGCGCAGGGAGAACGCCACCACGCGGCCGCCGAAGCTGTGGCCGATCAGGTGGACGCGCAGTCCGGGCCGTCGGGCCGCGAGTTCGGCGAGGGCCGGCCCGAGGCCCCGTTCGCCGACCGTGCCGGCCCGTTTCTTCATCTCGTAGTACGCCGCCTGCCGGAGCAGCTCCTTCGCACCGTCCCACAGGGCGCCCGGGTCGCCCGCCGCGGACAGCGCCGGTACGGCCGGGCCCGCGGCCGCCGCCGCCAGGCCGTCCGCGAGGGTCCGGCACACCTCTTGCACGTCCTCGGCGAAGATGGCGGGGACTCCGCGCTCCGGCGCGTCTGAGCTCCCGGCTTCGACGGCGGCCCGGACCGCACCGCCGGCGCCCGCACCGCCGACTCCGGCCACCTGCCGTACGAGCCGGCCGAACTCGGCGAGCGCCTCTGCCGGCTGCGGCCGTGCGGAGAGCAGTTCGGCCATCCGGTCCAGCTGCGGTCCGTGCCCGGGCCAGAACTCCGCGAGGGCCCTGCGCGTCGCGGCGTCCAGGGCCGTGCCGGCGGCGGGGACGGGCACGGGGGCGTCGGTCGCTTCGGGCGCGATCAGGGACTCGAAGTCGGGGATCGGCTCGTCCGGGAAGCGGATCGAGGGCCAGATCACCCCCGCGTACCCCAGCCGCACCTGAGGCCCCACCAGCCCCGGGAAGGGGGCGTAGAAGCGGTCGAAGAGGCGGGTCGACGTGGGCCGGTCGCTGTTCCAGCCGTGCGCGAAGACCAGCAGATCGGTGGCGTCGATGCCCGCAACGGCCCGCAGACCGGCCGGATCGGCGTCGCCCTGGGCGTCGAAGACCAGCTCCGCGTACGGGGACACGGCCACTCCGGCGGCCGCGACCTCCCTCCCGGGCGACGCCCCCGCGCCGCCCCCGTGCGATTGCGGCGCTGCCGCCGCCCCCGCCACCGCCCGCTGCCCCGTTCCCGTCCCCGCTCCCGGTTCCGCCGCCATGGGTTCCCCCTCGCGCCGCTGGTTGGTGTGTCCAGGATCCTGCCGCCCACCCGCACCGGCCATACCCGTGCAGCCGCCGTTCGCCCTACCGGTAGAGCAGGTACTGCTCCCGCTGGGCCGTGAACCGGGCGAGCCCCGCCGCCCAGTCGCCGGCGACCTCGTCGATTCCGGCGCCCGCGTCGACCATCCTCCGCACCCGGTCCGAGCCGGTCAGCCGGTCGATCCAGTGGTCCGCGCGCCACGCGAACCCGCTCACCGTGCGCCGCGCCGTCACCAGCAGCCCGATGCCCGCCCGCACCGGGTCGAACGCGGACCGGTCGTGCACCACCAGCCGCACCCCGCCGCACACCTTCCCCGCGTGCTTGGAGAACGTCGGCGTGAAGTACGCCTCCCGGAACCACACGCCCGGGAGCCCGAGCGCATCCGCGGCCTCCGCCCACCGGCGGTCCGCGCCCTCCGCACCCACCACTTCGAACGGGGTGGCCGTACCGCGCCCCTCCGACAGGTTCGTGCCCTCGAACAGGCAGGTCCCGGCGTATGCGAGCGCCGTGTCTGGCGTCGGCATGTTCGGGCTCGGCGGCAGCCAGGGCAGCCCCGTCTCCCCGAAGAACGACTCGCGCCGCCACCCCGACATCCGCACCGTGTGCAGCCTGGCGGGGGCGGCCGCGAGGAACTCCCCGTTGAACAGCAGCGCCAGCTCGGCCGCCGTCATGCCGTGCGCGAGGGCGATCGGCTCACGCCCCACGAAGCTCGCGTACGACCGCTCCAGCACCGGCCCGGCGGCCCGCCGCCCGCCGACCGGGTTGGGCCGGTCCAGCACCACCACCGCCTTGCCGGCCTGTGCGGCGGCGCGCATGCAGTCGTACAGGGTCCAGATGTAGGTGTAGAACCGCGCCCCGACGTCCTGGATGTCGAAGACGACGGTGTCCACGCCCGCCGCCGTGAACAGGTCGGCGAGCTGCTGCCCGCTCGCGCCGTACGTGTCGTACACCGGGAGCCCGGTCGCCGGATCGCGGCCGGGCCCCTCGGAGCCGCCCGCCTGGGCGGTCCCGCGGAAGCCGTGCTCCGGCCCGAACACGGCGACGAGGCGGACCCGCGCGTCGGCGTGCAGGACGTCCACCAGGTGCCGGGCGTCGGCGGTGATCCCGGTGGGGTTGGTGACCACGCCCACGCGCTGCCCGGCGAGGAGCGCGTAGCCGTCCGCGGCGAGCCGCTCGAAACCCGTCTGCACCCGCTCCGCGCGCCGCACGGACCGCGCCGGCGGCCCCTCGGCGGCGGTCCGGCCCGCCGCCCGTGCAGCCCCGGTCGGCCCGGCACCCGGTACGAGGGCAGCGCCCGCACCCGCCGCTCCCGCCAGTCCCAACAGCCCCCGTCGCGACAGTCCCGGCCTCTGCGTCATCCCGCCACGCTAGGTCCCGGCACCCTTCCAGCCCGACATACCGACCGGTTAGTCTGTCGGCGTCCGGCCGGCCGTGAAAGGTGATCCCCGTGAGCATGGGCGTTGCGAACGCGTACCAGGACCAGCGAGTCGTCGTCACCGGCGCCGGCGGCGGCATCGGCGCCGCCCTCGCCCGCGGGTTCGCCGCCCGCGGTGCGACCGTCGTCGTCAACGACCTCGACGCGGACAGGGCCGCCGCCGTGGCCGCGTCGATCGGCGACCGCGCCACCGCCCTGCCCGGCGATGCGTCGGCCGTCGCCGCGGAGGCCCGCGAGGTCCTCGGCGGCGAGGTGGACGTCTACTGCGCCAACGCCGGGATCGCCGCCGGCGGCGACGCCTTCGCCGACGAGGCCGTGTGGGAGGCCGCCTGGGACACCAACGTGATGGCCCACGTCCGCGCCGCCCGGCTGCTGCTCCCGCACTGGCTGGAGCGCGGCAGCGGCCGCTTCGTCTCGACCGTCTCGGCCGCCGGCCTCCTCACCATGATCGGAGCGGCCCCGTACAGTGTCACCAAGCACGGTGCGCTCGCCTTCGCGGAGTGGCTCTCGCTGACCTACCGCCACCGCGGCATCCGCGTCCACGCCATCTGCCCGCAAGGGGTCCGCACCGACATGCTCGCCGCCGCCGGTTCGGCGGGCGAGCTCGTCCTCGCGCCGACCGCGATCGAGCCGGACGCGGTCGCGGACGCCCTGTTCGACGGCATGGAGAAGGGCCGGTTCTTGATCCTCCCGCACCCCGAGGTGGCGCAGCACGCCGCCGGACGCGCCGCCGACCCCGACCGCTGGCTGAACGGCATGAACCGGCTCCAACGGACATGGGAGCAGCGGTGACCGCACCCCACCCGGCGCCCCGCGCCGCGGCCGCACCCCACCCCGCACCCCACCCCGCGGCCGCACCCGGAGCCCCGGCCGCACCTCCGGCCCCGGCTGCCGCCGCGCCGTCCCCCACGACGCCGTCGCCCGCCTCCGCGTACGCCGCGCGTCCCTGGGTGCGGCTGCTCAGCCCGGCCCAGCGCGCCCCGCTGGACGCGCCGCCGACCCTGCTGCACGCCTTCCGCACCGCCGCCCGGCGCGCTCCCGGCCGTACGGCGCTGGCCTACTTCGATGGCCGCGTCGACTACGCCGCGGCCGACGCGCTCAGCGACTCCCTCGCAGGCCACCTCGCCGCCCGCGGCGTCGGCCGCGGCGACCGCGTCGCCGTCGCGCTGCAGAACACCCCGCACTTCGTGCTCGCCGTCCTGGCCGCCTGGAAGGCCGGCGCCGTCGTCGTCCCCCTCAATCCCATGTACAAGGAGGCCGAGGCGCGGCACGTCCTGCGCGACTCCGGCGCCGCCGCACTGGTCTGTGCGGACCGCGCCTGGGCGGCCGGGCTGCGGGCGGCCGCCGCCGGCACCGCGGTGACGACCGTCCTGACCGCCCGCGACCGCGACTTCCAGTCCCGCGACGACGCCCGCGTGTTCGGCCCCGCCCCCGACGCCCCGGACGCGGCCGACGTTCCCGACGCCCCCGACGCGCCGCCCGCCCCCGCACCCGCCGACCTCGCCCGCACGGCCCGTCGCGGCCTCCCGGCCCCGCCCGACCCCGGCCTCACCGCCGCCGACCCCGCGCTCATCAGCTACACCTCCGGCACCAGCGGCACCCCCAAGGGCGCCGTCAATCCGCACGGCGCCCTCACGCACAACGCCCGCCGCCAGGTCGTCGGCCACCCCCTCCCCGAGGGCGCCGCCTACTTCGCCCTCGCCCCCCTCTTCCACATCACCGGCATGGTGTGCGAGCTCGGCGCCTGCCTGGCCAACGCCGGCACCCTCGTCCTCGCCCACCGCTTCGACCCCGCCGTCGTCCTCGACGCCTTCCTCGAACACCGCCCCGCCTACACCATCGGCCCGGCCACCGCCTTCACGGCGCTCGCCGCCCATCCCGCCGCCACCCGGGACCACTTCGCCTCGTTCCGGGTGGTCTCCTCCGGCGGTGCCCCCGTCCCGCCCGCCCTGGTCGAACGGCTCCGCTCCCGCTTCGGGATCCGGCTGCGCAACGGCTACGGGCTCACCGAGTCCTCCGCGGCCGTCGCCTCCGTCCCCGTCCACCTCGACGCACCCGTCGACCCGGCCTCCGGCACCCTCTCCGTCGGCCTGCCCGGCGCCGACACCGCCGTCCGCATCCTCGACGGCAGCGGCGCCGAGGTCCCCGTCGGCGAGATCGGCGAGATCGCCGTACGCGGCCCCCAGCTCGCGCACGGCTATTGGGGTCGCCCCGAGGAGACCGCCGAGGCCTTCCCCGGCGGCGAGCTGCGCACCGGCGACGTCGGCTTCATGGACGCCGAGGGCTGGCTCTACGTCGTCGACCGCAAGAAGGACATGATCAACGCCTCCGGGTTCAAGGTCTGGCCGCGCGAGGTGGAGGACGTGCTCCACACCCACCCTTCCGTCCGGGAGGCCGCCGTCGTCGGCGTGCCCGACGCCTACCGCGGGGAGACCGTCAAGGCGTACGTGAGCCTGCTGCCCGGCGCCGCCGCCGACCCGGCCGAGCTGTCCGCGTACTGCCGCGCCCGGATGGCCGCGTACAAGTACCCGCGCGAGGTGGAGGTCCTGCCCGTCCTGCCGAAGACGACGAGTGGCAAGATCCTGCGTCGGGAGCTGCGCGACCGCGGCCGGAAACAGCCGTAGGGTCGCACGAAGGCAGGCCCCTCACCGGCCGTACCGGCCGCGGAACACAGGAAGGAAGGACGGCGCCATGGCCGCCAGGACGACGGAGCCCGAAGGCACGCACGACACCCCGGTGCCGCAGCGGCTGCTGGCGGTGGCCACGCGGCTGTTCGCCGAGCGCGGCTACGACCGGACCTCCGTCCAGGAGATCGTCGAGGCGGCCGGGGTCACCAAGGGCGCCCTCTACCACTACTTCGGCTCCAAGGACGACCTGCTGCACGAGGTGTACGCGCGCATGCTGCGCCTCCAGCAGCAGCGCCTCGACGCCGTCGCCGACTCCGACGCCCCCGTCGCCGAGCGGCTGCGGGCGGCCGCCGCCGACGTCGTCGTCACCACCATCGAGAACCTCGACGACGCAGCCATCTTCTTCCGGTCGATGCACCAGCTCAGCCCGGAGAAGCACAAGCAGGTGCGGGCCGAGCGCCGCCGCTACCACGAGCGCTTCCGCGCCCTCGTCGAGGAGGGGCAGCGCAGCGGGGTGTTCTCCACCGCCACCCCCGCCGACCTGGTGGTCGACTACCACTTCGGGTCCGTCCACCACCTGTCCACCTGGTACCGGGCCGACGGCCCGCTCAGTCCGCAGCAGGTCGCCGACCACCTCGCCGACCTGCTGCTGCGGGCCCTGCGCCCCTGACGGTTCCGTCAGCGGTACGGCTTCAGCTCGCGCAGGGCCAGCGACCGCTGGTGGACCTCGTCCGGCCCGTCCGCCAGCCGCAGCGTCCGCGCCGCCGCCCACAGCTCGGCCAGCGGGAAGTCCTGGCTGACGCCGCCCGCGCCGTGCAGCTGCACCGCGTCGTCCAGGATGCGCACCACCGCCCGCGGCGTCGCGATCTTGATGGCCTGGATCTCGGTGTGCGCACCGCGGTTGCCGACGGTGTCCATCAGCCACGCCGTCTTCAGTACGAGCAGCCGCAGCTGCTCCACCGACACCCGGGCGTCCGCGATCCAGCCCCGCACGACACCCTGCGAGGCCAGCTCGCCGCCGAAGGCCGTACGCTCCACCGCGCGCCGGCACATCAGCTCGATCGCCCGCTCCGCCATCCCGATCAGCCGCATGCAGTGGTGGATGCGGCCCGGCCCGAGCCGGGCCTGGGCGATGGCGAAGCCGGCCCCCTCCTCGCCGATCAGGTTCGCGGCGGGGACGCGGGCCCCGTCGAAGACGACCTCGGCGTGCCCGCCGTGGTCGTGGTCCGCGTACCCGTACACCGTCATCGCGCGCCGCACCTCGACGCCCGGGGTGTCGCGGGGGACGAGCAGCATCGACTGCCGGCGGCGCGGGTCCGGGCCGTCCGGGTCGGTCTTGCCCATCACGATGAACACCTTGCAGTCCGGGTTCATCGCGCCGGAGATGTACCACTTCCTGCCCGTCACCGTGTACGCGGAGCCGTCCGCCGAGCGCTCGATGCGGGTCTCGATGTTGGACGCGTCCGAGGAGGCGACCTCGGGCTCCGTCATCGCGAACGCCGACCGGATCTCCCCGGCCAGCAGCGGCTCCAGCCACTGCTTGCGCTGCTCCTCGCTGCCGAACTGCGCGAGCAGCTCCATGTTCCCGGTGTGGGGGGCGGCGCAGTTCACCGCCATGGGCGCCAGGTGCGGGCTGCGCCCGGTGATCTCCGCCAGCGGGGCGTACTGGAGGTTGGTCAGCCCGGCGCCGTACCTCTCGTCGGGCAGGAAGAGGTTCCACAGCCCGCGGCGGCGCGCCTCGGCCTTCAGCTCGCCGAAGACGGGCGGGGTGTCCCACGGCGAGGCCAGCCGGGCGCGCTGCTCGGCGGCAACGGGCTCCGCCGGGTACACGTGCTCCTCCATGAACGCGAGGAGCCGCGTCCGGAGTTCCTCGGTCCGGGCGTCGAATGCGAAATCCATGCGGGACTGCCTCAGCCTTCTTCGTCGAGTGTGGTCAGACCGTGCTCGACGAACACCGGCACGAGCTCGCCGATGCGGTCGAAGCCCCCGCCCACCGTCTGCCCCAGCGTGTAGCGGCGGTGGATGCCTTCGAGGATCACGGCGAGTTTGAACCAGGCGAACGCCGTGTACCAGCCGATCGCGCCGGCGTCCCGGCCGGAGCGGGCCGCGTACCGCTCGACCAGCTCCGCGGGCGAGGGATGCCCGGGCGCGGAACTCACCGTGCTGACGGGGGAGTCGCCCAGCCCCAGGTCGGTGCTGTACATCACCAGCAGCCCGAGGTCGGTCAGCGGATCGCCGAGCGTGGACATCTCCCAGTCCAGGACCGCCCGGAGGTCGCCGCCGTCCTCCCCGACCAGAACGTTGTCCAGGCGGAAGTCCCCGTGCACCACCGTCGCCGCGGGGGAGCCGGGCAGCGTGCGGGCGAGCGCCCCGTGCAGTTCGTCGATCCCGGGCAGCTCGCGCCCGCGGGACGCCTCCAGCTGCTTGCCCCAGCGGCGCAGCTGCCGCTCCAGGAACCCCTCCGGCCGGCCGAAGTCCTGCAGGCCCACCGCCCGCGGGTCCACCGCGTGCAGGTCGACGAGCGTGTCGACCAGGCCGAGGACGAGGCTGCGCGTCCGCTCCGCGCCGAGCGCTGCGAGCCGCTCCGCACTGCGGTAGGGGACGCCCTCCACGAACTCCATCACGTAGAACGGCGCGCCCAGTACCGACTCGTCCTCGCACAGCAGGAGCGGCTTCGGCACCGGAACCGCCGTGCCGTGCAGGGCCGCGATGACCCGGTGCTCGCGCCGCATGTCGTGGGCCGTGGCCAGGACGTGCCCCAGCGGCGGGCGGCGCACCACCCAGCGGGAGGCGCCGTCGGTGACCTCGTACGTGAGATTCGACCGGCCGCCCTCGATCAGCCGGCCCTGCAGCGGCCCGGCGACCAGCCCCGGCAGGTCGCGGTCCAGGCGGGCGCGCAGCCGCTCCGGGTCGAGGCCGCGGGGGGCGGCTCCGGCGGGTGCTGGGCTCATGGTGCGCACCTCCGTGCGGAGAGGACGGGTGGGGCGGACAGACGTGCCGGCGGATCGACGGCGGACCGGCCGTGATCGCCGGAAGCCATCATGCCGACCAGTCGGTATGTCGTCCAGTGCGCGGTGCCGAGCCGCCGCCCCCGGCCCCGCCACCGGCCCTGGTCAGGCGTGGCAGAGAATCGGCGTCCCGCCGTTCATCACCGTCATGTCCGTCAGTACCGCCACGATGTCCAGCGGCGCCCCCTCCGGCTCGCCGGCCAGCTCCGCGTACGCCCGGTGCAGGTTGGCGACCAGGCGCTCGCCCTCGCGCCAGGCGGCGAACTCGCCGAGGTCCGCCTCCCGGGCGGCCTCCAGCGGGGTGAGCCCCTTCGCCCGGCCCTCCCGGGCCAGCTCCTCCACGTACCGCAGGTAGCGCTCGGTCGCGTCGTACGCCGACGGGTCGGTCAGCGGCCCGTGCCCCGGTACGACGGTCTCCGCACCGAGGGAGCGCAGCAGCTCCAGCGCCCGCAGCGAGCCGGCCAGCGAACCCATCGCGAGGAACGGAGTGCCCCCGGCGAAGACCAGGTCGCCGGTGAAGACGACCCCCTGCTGCGGCAGCCAGACGACCGAGTCGCCGGTGGTGTGGGCGACTCCGGGGTGGATGACCCGGACCTCCGTTCCGCCCAGGTGGAGGGTCATCCGGTCGCTGTAGGTGAGGTCGGGCGGGGTGATCTCCACGGTGCCGAAGTCGGTCCCCGGCCAGATCAGCTCCAGCTGGTGCCCGGCGGCGAGCTGCTCGGTCCGTGCGCTGTCGTGGCCGAGCACGAGGGCGTCCGGGGCGAACACGCCGTTCCCGTAGGTGTGGTCGCCGTGGTGGTGGGTGTTGACCACCGTGCGCGGCAGCGGCACCCCGGTGGCGGCGACCGCGTCCCGCAGGGCCAGCGCCCGCCGCTCGGTGGCGGCGGTGTCGACGAGCAGGGTGCGGCCGCCGTCGCTGACGAAGCCGGCGTTGTTCAGGCACCAGCCGCCGTCCGGCTGCACGTAGGCGTACACGCCGTCCGCGAGTCGGACGGTGTAGGGCGGTTCGGCGGTCATCTGCGCTCTCCCCTGGTCTCGGTGACGGGCAGTCGGCATCCTGCCAGCCGTCCGGGGGCCGGGGGAGTGGGGGGCGCGCGAGGTCCGGGGGGTTTCGCCCGTCAGTGGTCGTCGTAGTGGCCGTCGTGCGCGGCGTGCCGGTGGCCGTCGTGCAGGTAGTCCAGGTGGTCGCCGTGTTCGACGGCGGTGTGCCCGCAGTCCGCGCCGTGCGCGTGCTCGTGGCCCTCGTGCGGGGTGTGCCCGCGGGTCTCGCACTCGTCCCAGTGGCCGGAGTGCTCGCGGTGCAGGTGCCCGTCGTGCGCGTAGTCGAGGTGGTCGCCGTGCTCGACGGCGGTGTGCCCGCAGCCGGGTCCGTGGGCGTGGGAGTGCTCGATGTGCTCGTGGTGCAGGGTGGTCATGCCGCCGAGGCTAGCCTTGAAAGTCCTTTATTGCCCGTTCTGCCCGCAATGGCGCGGGTGTGCTACGCCGACCGGACGGGCCCGCCGCCTCAGAGGACGACCGCCGCCGCGAACACCGCCAGCGCCACCGTGCACGCCACCACCCCCGACGCCGCGCGCGGCGCGAGCCCCGGCGGCCGGGCCGCGGCCAGCTCCTGCATCCTCCGGTGCGCCACCGCCAGGAACGCCAGCCACACCAGCACGATCAGCGCCGCCCCTGCCGCCTCCCACACCACCCCCGCCCCGCGCAGCACCTGCCGCACCCCCAGCACCGCCGCCACCGAGCAGGCCAGCGTCGTACGCCGCCACGCGAGCCTCGTCCGCTCGGGCTGGAGCCCCGCATCGCGCTCGGCGGCGGGGGAGGGGCGTACGGGGCTCACGGCCCGCCGTCCGTCCAGCCGAACAGCACCACCACGACCATCGCCGCCGAGACCAGCCCGACCCCCACCCCCAGCAGCACCGGGAACCGGGACACCGGCAGGTCCTCGCCGCGCCGCATCGCCGCCTCGCAGCGCAGCCAGTGGTTGACCGCCCGCAGCGCGCACGCCGCGCCGACGCCCAGCAGCGCGAGCGCCATGCCGACGCGCACGCCCCAGCGCAGGTCCGGCAGGAACTGGTCCACCGCGAACCCGCCGCCGACCAGCGCGAGGGCGGTCCGGATCCAGGCCAGGAACGTTCGCTCATTGGCCAGGGAAAACCGGTAATCGGGCTGCTCGCCCTCCTCGCGCACCCGCTGCGGCGCCCACCAGAGGCGGGCCGCCCTGCCGAAGTCGATCACCCGGCCAATCTACGTCCCGCCCCCGGACCGGCGCGCGCCGCGGGCCCCCACCCGCCGCGGGCCCCCACCCGCCGCGGGCCCCCACCCGCCGCGGGCACCCCGCAGGCACCGTGCGCCGCCCGGCCGCCCCGCCCTGCCCGGCCGCCCCGCCCTGCCCGGCCGCCCCGCCCTGCCCGTCAGCCCCGCCCCCTGCCCTCCCGGAAGGCCCGCAGCCGCCGGTACGCCTCCAGCCCGTCCGGCACCCACGGCCACGAGCCGTCCGCGACGCGGCCCTCCAGCTCGTCCTCCGGCAGCCAGGCGTGCCAGGCCACCTCCGACTCCTGCGGCCGTACCTGCAGCCCGCCGCAGCGCACCTCGTGCACGTACGACCACCAGGCCCCGCCCGGCCCCTCGTACAGGAACTTGAACAGCGGCTCCGGCTGCGCCAGCCCGGAGACCCCGAGCTCCTCCTCCGCCTCCCGCAGCGCGGCCGAGGCGTAGTCCTCGCCGGCGCCGAGCACCCCGCCCACGAACATGTCGTAGCGGGAGGGGAAGACCAGCTTCGACGCCGTCCGCCGGTGCACGAACACCCGCCCCCGCTCGTCCCTGGCCAGCACGAACACGCAGCGGTGGAGCAGGCCCCGCGCGTACACCTCGCCGCGCGGCGCCCGGCCCGTCACCCGGTCGTCGCGGTCCACCACGTCCAGCACCTCGTCGGCAGCACTCATGCGGTCCATCCAAGCACCGCCATTGACGGGTTACCGCCCCGTAGCAAAGGATCGGCCCCACCGGCGACCGGAGGGCGACTTCGCATGACGTACGACGCAGACGTGATCGTGATCGGGGCGGGGCTCGCGGGCCTCGCGGCCACCGCCGAACTCGCCGACGCGGGCCGCAGCGTGATCCTGCTCGACCAGGAGCCCGCACAGTCGGCCGGCGGCCAGGCCCACTGGTCCTTCGGCGGCCTGTTCTTCGTCGACTCCCCCGAGCAGCGCCGGATGCGCATCAGGGACAGCCGCGACCTCGCCCTCCAGGACTGGCTCGGCACCGCCGGCTTCGACCGCGAGGAGGACGCCTGGCCCCGCCGCTGGGCCGAGGCGTACGTCGACTTCGCGGCCGGGGAGAAGCGGGCGTGGCTGCACCGCCTCGGCGTCCGCTTCTTCCCGGTCGTCGGCTGGGCCGAACGGGGCGGCTACGGCGCCCTCGGCCACGGGAACTCCGTCCCCCGCTTCCACATCACCTGGGGAACCGGCCCCGGCCTCGTCGAGCCCTTCGAGCGCCGCGTCCGCGAGGCCGCCGCCCGCGGCCGCGTCCGGATGCTGTTCCGCCACCGCGTCACCGGGCTCTCCCGGACCGCCGGCGCCCTCGACACCGTCACCGGCGAGATCCTGGAGCCGTCCTCCGCCGTACGGGGCTCCGCCAGCAGCCGCGAGCCGGTCGGCGCGTTCTCCCTGCGCGCCCAGGCGGTGATCGTGGCCAGTGGCGGGATCGGCGGCAACCACGACCTCGTCCGCAAGCAGTGGCCCGACCGGCTCGGCACTCCGCCGGAGCGCATGCTCTGCGGGGTCCCCGCCCACGTCGACGGGCTGATGCTGGGCATCGCCGAGGACGCCGGCGCCCGCCACATCAACAAGGACCGCATGTGGCACTACACCGAGGGCATCGCCAACTGGGACCCGATCTGGGCCCGCCACGGCATCCGCATCCTGCCCGGCCCCTCCTCCCTCTGGCTCGACGCCACCGGCCGGCGGCTGCCCGTACCGCTCTTCCCCGGCTTCGACACCCTCGGGACCCTCGACCACATCATGCGGACCGGCCACGACCACACCTGGTTCGTCCTCAACCGCCGCATCATCGGCAAGGAGTTCGGCCTCTCCGGCTCCGAGCAGAACCCCGACCTGACCGGCAAGTCCGTGCGCGGCGTCATCGACCGGGCCCGGCAGGCCGTGCCGGGGCCCGTGCAGGCCTTCATGGACCGCGGGGCCGACTTCGTCGTCGAGCGCGGCCTGCCCGCCCTGGTGCGCGGCATGAACGCCGTCACCGGCCTCGACCTGCTCGACGAGGACACCGTCCGCCGCGAGGTCACCGCCCGCGACCGGGAGATCGCCAACCCCTTCAGCAAGGACATGCAGGTCACCGCCGTCCACGGCGCCCGCAGGTACCTCGGCGACCGGCTGATCCGCACCGCCGCCCCGCACCGCATCCTCGACCCCGACGCCGGCCCGCTGATCGCCGTACGCCTGTCCGTCCTGACCAGGAAGTCCCTCGGCGGCCTGGAGACCGACCTGTCCTCACGCGTCCTCACCGACTCCGGCGAGCCGCTGCCCGGCCTGTACGCGGCCGGAGAGGCGGCCGGGTTCGGCGGCGGCGGCGTCCACGGCTACCGCGCCCTGGAGGGCACCTTCCTCGGCGGCTGCCTCTTCTCCGGCCGCGCCGCCGGCCGGGCGGCGGCCGCCGCCGTGGGCTGACCCCCGGGCGGGCGGCAGCGCCGGCAGCCGCGGCGGGGCTCAGGGCAGGCGGGAGACCACCCGGAACCGCTCGGCGACGACGAGGGTGCCGTCGCCGACGGTGAACTCCGGATCGCCGAGCACCGTACGGGTCTCCTCGCCGTGCCAGAACCGCTCGTGCGAGGCACGCCATTCGGCCACTGACGCGTACCCCTCGCCCTCGTCCAGGGCGTGCCGCAGGTCCACGTCGGCGAGCGGCAGCACCCGCACCTCCGCCACCTGCACCACGGCCACCGGGCGCTCGTCCGAGTCGAGGAGGACCGCCCGGTCGCCCGCCGCGGGAAGGGGCTCGCGCTCCGCCTCGTACGCGGCCAGCAGCCCCGTCGTCGTGGTCTTCGCCCCGCTCAGCACGGCCGCCACCAGCGCGTCGCGCAGCGGCCCGGGGAACCCGAGCAGGTACGGGGGCAGCCCCTCGTGCGTCTCCATGGCCCCACCCTACGGCCCGCCCGCCCGCCGGCCGGACCCCGCGGGACGGCCCCCAACTATCGGCCGCGCCGCACCAGTTGAAACGCGCCACCCGGCGGACCGGACCTTGACTCGGAGCTGTGCCTACCGGTTTGCTGTGCGTGATCATCCCAGCCGTTCCCGTCACGTCCACCGTCCGTCAGCCGTCACCGTGCCCGCGTCCTGGAGGGAAATCCGCGGATGTCCCCGCCTCCGCCGCCCCTCGGCCGCGCCCGCAAGCGGGACGCCCAGCTCTTCGACCCGGCCCTCTGCGACACCGAACTGGTCGACGTCCGCGCCCGGTTCACCCAGGGCAGGTGGGCCAAGGCGCGCGCCCTCCTCGCCGGCACCGGCGACGACTGGGACCGCCGAGGCCACCGCGTCGTCGTCCTCGCCGAGACCCCCGCAGCCTTGGCCTGGTCCCGCGAATGGCTCCTCGCCGAACCGGAGAGCGCCGACGCCGCCACGCTCCTCGCCTGCGCCGCCGTCTTCGCCGCCCTCCGCCGCAAGGGCACCCCCGAGGCCGCCGAGGAGGCCTGCCACCGCGCCGCCGCACTCCTGCCCGCCGACCCGACGCCCTGGCTCGGGCTGCTCATGCTCTCCCGCGCCTTCGGCTCGCAGGAGGAGTTCAGCCGCCACTTCGACCAGGTCCGCGCCCGCCACCGGGAGCACCACCACGCCCACCACCTCATGGTCGCCCGCCTCGCCGAGCACGCCCCGGCCGCCGGACAGGACCCCCTCCACGAGGTGTACGACTTCGCCGCCTGGGCCGCCGAGGAGTCCCCGGCCGACTCCCCGCTGGCCGTCCTCCCGGTCATCGCGCACGCCGAGCGCTACCGGGTCCTGGCCGCCGTCCACGGCGCCGGCCCCGACAGCGCCGCCGCGCACTGGTCGAACCGCCGGGCCCGCCAGGTCCTGCGCGCCGCGTTCGACTGGTGGCTGGAATGGGAGCGCGAGGACCACCCCCGCAACCGCGTCGACCTGAACTTCCTCGCCCACGCCAAGCTGTGCGAGGGCAGGCCCGCGGAGGCCGCCGCCCTCTTCCACCGCATCGGCAGCCACGCCACCCCGGCCCCCTGGTCCTACCCGGACCTCGACCCGCAGAAAGCCTTCCTCGCGGCGCGCAGCGCCGCGCTCGGCACCGCTTGACCCCCGCCGGGCGCGCGCACCAACCCTGCGCACCCACCCCCGCGCGCCGCACCGCACCACCTTGCACGGCCCCGCTCGACCCCCCCTGCTCGACCTTCCCCCGAAAGGACCCCCGCATGGCGACGGGCAGATCCACCGCGCTCGGCACCCCGCCCGAGATCCGGACCTACAAGGGCCAGGACCGCGCCCTGCGCGCCGGCCGCCTCGGCACCGCCGGCCTGCTGCTCTCCGTACTGGCCGCGAGCGCCCCGCTCATGGTCGTCGCCGGCGTGATGCCCACCACGTTCGGCGTGATGGGCATCGTCGGACAGCCGCTGCTCTTCGTGATCCTCGGCCTCGTGCTCGCCCTCTTCAGCGTCGGATACGCCGAGATGAGCCGGCACGTCCACAACGCCGGCGCCTTCTACGCGTACATAGCCCGCGGCCTCGGCCCCACCGCCGGCACCGGTGCCTCGCTCGTCGCCCTCGTCGCGTACAGCGCGATGCAGGTCGGCGTCTACGGCATCCTCGGCTTCGAGGTCTCCGGCCTCTTCGCCACCTACCTGGGCACCGAGCTCGCGTGGTGGATCCCGGCCCTGGCCGCCGTCGCCGTCACGGGCGGGCTCGGCTGGCTGAAGATCGACCTGAACGCCCGCGTCCTCGGCGTCCTGCTCCTGATCGAGTGCGTCCTCGTCGTCGTCTTCGACGTCGCAGCCCTCGCCGAGCCCGGCCCCGAGGGCATCTCGCTGCACGCCTTCGACCCCGCCACCCTCGGCGGCGCGGGCCTCGGCACCGCCCTCTGCTTCTGCATCGCCGCGTTCGTCGGCTTCGAGCAGTCCCCGGTCTACGCCGAGGAGACCAGCCGGCCGCACATCGTCGTCTCCCGCGTCATGTTCCTCGCGGTCGGCTTCGTCGCCCTCTTCTTCGCGGTGAGCTCCTGGGCCCTCACCGTCGCCACCGGCCCCTCCGAGGTCGTCAAGACCTCCGCCGAGGCCGGCCCCGGCCTGCTCTTCCAGCTCACCGAGGCCCGCCTCGGCAGCACCTTCACCGACGTCCTGCACGTCCTCTTCGTGACCGGCATCTTCGCGGCCATGATCAGCTTCCACAACGTCGTCGCCCGCTACGCCTTCGCCATGGGCCGCGAGGGGCTGCTCCCGGCCGCCTTCGGCCGGACCAACCCCGGCACCGGGGCGCCCGGCACCGGCTCGCTGATGCAGACCGCCGTCGCCGCCGTGGTAGTCCTCGCCTTCGCCGTCACCGACGACAACCCGGCCGGGGACCCCACCGCGCCGGTCCTGCACCTGTTCACGTGGATGGGCAGCGTCGGCGCCCTCGGTGTGACGCTCCTCATGTCGGCCGCCTCGTTCGCCGTGATCGCCTTCTTCGTCCGCCGGGGAACCGCGGGCGCCCAGCTGTGGCGGCTCGTCGCCGCCGGGCTCGCCGGCACCGCCCTGCTCGGCATCGCCGTGTACACGGTGAAGGACTTCGGCGTCCTCGTCGGCGCCGGGGAGGGTTCGGTCCTCGGCTGGATGCTGCCCGCGGTCATCGGCCTCGCCGCCGCCGGCGGCCTCGCGTACGGGGCCGTGCTGCGCGTACGCCGCCCCGAGGTGCACGCCCGCATCGGCCTCGGCAACGAGGCCTTCCGCCTCGACCAGGCAGCCGGGACGCCGCCCCGTACCTGAACCCGATCCGCCGGGGCTTCCGCCCTCGCTTTCAGGCCCGTACAAGGCCCCCGACGACCGTTTCGAAGGTCGTCGGGGGCCTTCGTCTGCGGGGCCGGGTTTTGGCCATGGCCGACGCTCATGGTCTCCTATGGCGACAAAAACTCCCGGACCCCCGCACAGGTGACACCACCCGGCTCTCCTGTGGGGCGGCCCGACATGCCTGTCCCACCCACGAAGGCGAAGTCCCACATGAGTGACCGCACCTTGACCGAGGCCCCGGCCACGGCGTCCTCCAGTCACGTCGACGCAGGTGACGAGGGTTACAGCAAGGACCTCAAGTCCCGCCACATCAACATGATCGCCATCGGCGGGGCGATAGGCACCGGCCTGTTCCTCGGCGCGGGCGGCCGGCTCGCCGGTGCGGGACCGTCCCTGGCCATCGCCTACGCGGTGTGCGGCGTCTTCGCGTTCTTCGTCGTCCGCGCGCTCGGCGAGCTCGTCCTGTACCGCCCGTCCTCCGGCGCGTTCGTCTCGTACGCGCGCGAGTTCATGGGGGAGAAGGGCGCCTACACGGCCGGCTGGCTGTACTTCCTGAACTGGTCGACCACCACCGTGGCGGACATCACGGCGGCCGCGACCTACGCGCACTTCTGGTCGATGTTCACCTCCGTCCCGCAGTGGGTCCTCGCCCTGATCGCGCTCGCCGTCGTCCTGACCGCGAACCTGATCTCGGTGAAGTACTTCGGCGAGATGGAGTTCTGGTTCTCGCTGGTCAAGGTCGCGGCCCTGGTCGTCTTCCTGATCGTCGCGATCTACCTGGTCGCCACCAGCCACGACATCGGCGGCCACACCCCGGGCCTGTCGACGATCACCGACAACGGCGGCCTCTTCCCGTCCGGCGTCCTGCCGATGCTCCTGGTGGTCCAGGGCGTCGTCTTCGCGTACGCCTCCGTCGAACTGTGCGGTGTCGCCGCGGGCGAGACGGAGAACCCCGAGAAGATCATGCCGAAGGCGATCAACTCGATCATGTGGCGCGTCGGCCTGTTCTACGTCGGCTCGGTCGTCCTGCTGGCCATGCTCCTGCCGTACACGGCCTACTCCGCCGACCAGAGCCCCTTCGTCACGGTCTTCGACAAGCTCGGCATCCCCGGCACCGCCGGCATCATGAACCTCGTCGTGCTGACCGCCGCCCTGTCCAGCCTGAACTCCGGCCTGTACTCCACAGGCCGCATCCTGCGCTCGATGGCCATGTCCGGCTCCGCCCCGAAGTTCACCGCCCGCATGAACAAGGGCAAGGTCCCCTACGGCGGCGTCCTGTTCACCGCGGCCTTCGGCCTTGCCGGCGTCGGCCTGAACTACCTGATGCCGAAGGACGCCTTCGAGCTCGTCCTGAACTTCGCCTCGCTCGGCATCCTCGGCACCTGGGCCATGGTCATGCTCTGCTCGCTGCTGTTCTGGCGGCGCTCCCGGCAGGGCCTGGTCGAGCGGCCGGCCTACCGCCTGCCCTGGTCCCCGTACACCCAGATCATCACCCTGGTGTTCCTGTTCACCGTGCTCGTGCTGATGTGGTGCGACGGCGGCGTGGGCCGCACCACCGTCATGTGCGTCCCGGTGATCGGCGCGATGCTGGTCGTCGGCTGGTTCCTGGTCCGCCGCCGGGTGGCGCAACTCGCCGCCGCTCGCCGCTGACAGCCCCGCCCCCCGAAGGACCCCGCCCGATGGCGGGGTCCTTCCGCATTGCCGTGAGGGGATGGCGCTGCCTACCGCCCCTCGGAGGCCGGCTTCCCGCCGTCCACCTCGGCGAGCAGGCTGCGTACGGCAGCGTGCAGCGCGGTCGGACCCAGCCGCACGGCGGCGAGACGCTCGCGCAGCAGCGCGCCGTCAAACGCGTCGGCAGCCGTCGGTGACTCCGCACGAACCCCGGGGCGGCCCTTGGAAAGACAAAAGAAGACCCCCGCCGAAGCGGGGGTCTTTCCGTGGTGTCCGAGGGGGGACTTGAACCCCCACGCCCGATAAAGGGCACTAGCACCTCAAGCTAGCGCGTCTGCCATTCCG
>NZ_BMTY01000029.1:33390-62407 GCF_014649915.1 Streptomyces toxytricini
AAGGTGTCTGTCTTCCCGGCCGCTCGGCCGTTCCGACGTGGAAAACATTACCAAACATTCAGGGGGCCCGATCACACCCCCTGCGGCCGGGGATCGCCCTTGGGCGAGGCGGGCCGGCGCGGGAGGATGGGGAGGCGCAGCCGTCGGTACTGATCAGTGGGAGGAAGCAGCGTGAGCGAGTCGAGCGCGGGCAGGACCGTCTCCGGCGAGGACGAGGTCGTCGACCTCTGCCGGGACCTCATCCGGATCGACACGAGCAACTACGGGGACCACTCGGGCCCCGGCGAGCGCAAGGCCGCCGAGTGGGTCGCCGAGAAGCTCGCCGAGGTCGGCCTGGAGCCGCAGGTCTTCGAGTCCCACAAGGGCCGGGCCTCGACCGTGGCCCGCATCGAGGGGGAGGACCCCTCGCGGCCCGCCCTGCTCATCCACGGGCACACCGACGTCGTCCCGGCCAACGCCGCCGACTGGACGTACGACCCCTTCTCCGGGGAGATCGCCGACGGCTGCGTCTGGGGCCGCGGCGCCGTCGACATGAAGGACATGGACGCGATGACGCTCGCCGTCGTCCGCGACCGGCTCCGCAGCGGCCGCAAGCCGCCGCGCGACATCGTCCTCGCGTTCCTCGCGGACGAGGAGGCGGGCGGCGTGTACGGCGCCCGCCACCTCGTCGACCACCACCCCGGCCTCTTCGAGGGCGTCACCGAGGCGATCGGCGAGGTCGGCGGCTTCTCCTTCACCGTCAACGAGAACCTGCGCCTGTACCTCGTCGAGACGGCCCAGAAGGGCATGCACTGGATGCGCCTGACCGTGGAGGGCACGGCGGGCCACGGCTCCATGACGAACACCGACAACGCGATCACGGAGCTGTGCGAGGCCGTGGGGAGGCTCGGCCGGCACCAGTGGCCGGTCCGCGTCACGAAGACCGTGCGGTCCTTCCTGGACGAGCTGTCCGACGCCCTGGGCACCCCCCTCGACCCGGACGACATGGACGCCACCCTCGCCAAGCTGGGCGGCATCGCGAAGATGGTCGGCGCGACCCTGCGGAACTCGGCCGCCCCGACGATGCTCGGCGCCGGCTACAAGGTCAACGTCATCCCCGGCCAGGCCACCGCGCACGTCGACGGCCGCTTCCTGCCCGGATACGAGGACGAGTTCTTCGCCGACCTCGACCGCATCCTCGGGCCGCGCGTGAAGCGGGAGGACGTCCACGGGGACAAGGCCCTGGAGACCGACTTCGACGGCCGGCTCGTGGACGCCATGCAGGGCGCACTCAAGGCGGAGGACCCGATCGCGCGCGCCGTCCCGTACATGCTCTCCGGCGGTACGGACGCCAAGTCCTTCGACGACCTCGGCATCCGCTGCTTCGGCTTCGCACCGCTCCAGCTGCCGCCCGAGCTGGACTTCGCCGGCATGTTCCACGGCGTGGACGAGCGGGTGCCGGTCGACGGGCTCAAGTTCGGCGTGCGCGTCCTCGACCGATTCATCGACAACTGCTGAGAATCGGGAAGGTGTGCACAGACCACCGGGAAGAGTGAATGCGCTCATACGCTCGTAGCCCCGGTGATCCCTCCTCGTTACAGGTGGTGCGGTCCGCGGCTGGGACCGCATTGCCTACTAGGAGGAACAATGCTGAAGAAGGTTGTGGCCGCTGCCGCTGCCACCGGTGGTCTGGTTCTGGCGGGCGCGGGCGTGGCCGCTGCCGACGCGGGCGCGCAGGGTGCGGCCATCGGCTCCCCGGGCGTCCTGTCCGGCAACGTCGTCCAGGTCCCGGTCCACATCCCGGTGAACGTCTGCGGCAACACCATCAACGTCGTCGGCCTGCTGAACCCGGCCTTCGGCAACACCTGCGTCAACGCCTGACGCACCTGAGGTCTTGGGGCCCCGGAGCGCAATCCAGCGCTCCGGGGCCGCCGGGCTTTCGGGCCCGGTGTTCTTGTAAACGGCAGGGGGATGGAAGAGATGCGACGACAGGCGGCGGCGGCCGGGAAGACCTTGATCACGATGGCCGCGGCAGGGGGTGTCCTCGCCCTGGGCGGGGGATACGCGCAGGCGGCCGGCGGCGCCGGAGCCGCCGCGTCCGGGCAGGCCGCCGGTTCGCCGGGCGTGCTGTCCGGCAACAGCGTGCAGGCCCCGGTGGACGCACCGGTGAACGTCTGCGGCAACACGATCGACGTCGTCGGGCTGCTGAACCCGGCGTTCGGCAACCGCTGCACCAACGGCGGCGGCAACCCGGAGAATCCGGGCCAGCCGGGGAACCCCGGCACCCCGGGCCAGCCGGGCAATCCCGGCGCCCCGGGCCAGCCCGGGAACCCCGGGCAGCCGGGCAGTCCGGGCCAGCCGGGCGGTCCGCAGGTTCCGGACGAGCCGTGCGACGAGGAGGGGCCGGGCCGGCCCGAGAACCCTGGTCAGCCGGGCAACCCGGGCAACCCCGGTACCCCCGGGAACCCCGGCACCCCGGGCCGGCCGGGTAATCCCGGTGTCCCGGGCCAGCCCGGGAACCCCGGCACCCCGGGTCAGCCCGGCAACCCGGGCGGTGGTTCGGTGACGCCCGGCGGCCCCGGGGCCGGGATCGGTCCGGCCCGGCAGGCCGGGCTTGCCGCGACCGGCGCCGGCGACGTCCTCGGCGTGGCCCTTCCGCTGGCCGCCGGCACGCTCCTGGCCGGAACCGTGCTCTACCGGCGGGCCCGCGGCGCGGCCTGACGCGACGCCGCCACAGCGCGGGCCCCGTCCCCTCCCGGGGCGGGGCCCGCGCCATGTCACCAGGTCAGCCCGTCACCAGGTCGCCCGGACCTGGCGGATGATCCGGCGGCGCAGCCGCACCCTGCGGCTCCCGTCCCGGTGCAGGCTCATCCGGTCGAGCTCCCAGTTCCCGTACTCGGCGTGGTCGGTCAGCAGTCGGGTCGCCTCCTTGCGGGGGACCCCGCGAGGCACGTACACGTCGACGAATTCGTATTCCGGCATCGCATCTATTGTGCGGGCACCGCCCCGCTACGGATAGCGTCTGCTCTATGTCTGATGCCGCTCTGCCCACTGTTGCCGAGGTTCGCGCCGCCGCCGAGGCCGTCAAGGCCGCCATCGACCGCCACCTCGCCGCTGTCGAGAGCAGGGTCGGGGACGAGGACCCGGCCGTCTACGCCGCTTTCAACGAACTCGCCGCCGCCGCCGAGGAGTACGACGAGCTCCTCTACGACCGCTACGACGAGGTCACCCCGTTCGAGATCCCCACCCCCGAGGACGGAGCCCCGTACGCCGGACCCGCCGAGCCCGCCGCCTTCAGCGTGCTCATCCGGCGCGACTACGCCGTCGTGCACCCGGGGCGGCTGGTCGCCCAGGCCGACCGGGTCGCCGCGCACGATCGCGACGCCGAGCTCGTCCACGACGGGGGCACGGCCGGTGCGCTGGGCGTCCTCTTCGGGGAGTACGAGCCCGACGAAATCGCCTCGCGGGCCAAGGACTTCGGCCTGGAGGAGGGCGACTCGACGCTGTGGATCGCCGCGTCCCACGAGATCCCGGAGCCGGGGGAGTGGCTCGCCGCGCCGTTCGGCGGCACTGACCCGCAGGACGTCCTGCACCGGTTCGACGTCAGCTCCGTCTTCGACGACGACGAGGAGGAGGACGACGAGGCCGCGGCGCCCGGCCTGACGCCCGCCTGACCCGCCTCGTCCCGCGCCGCAGACGCGGCCGGCCCCCGCCCGCGACGGGAGGGGGCCGGCCGCGTGGCGCGCCGCTACTCCGGCCGCTCCTGCGCGGCGGCCGCGAGCCCCCGCAGCAGGCCCGCCAGCCGCGTCGTCCGCGGCTTCGGCAGCACCTCCGCAACCGCGTGCGGCAGCGCCTGGTCGACGCCGTGCACCACCGACAGGTGCCGCTCGGCCCGCCCGAACGCCGTGTACACCCAGTCCCGCGACAGCGCGGGCACCGCGTCCCCCGGCAGGACGACGACCACCGCCGGCCAGCGCGCGCCGACGGCCTGGTGCGCCGTGACCGCCCAACCATGCCGCACCCGCGACTCCACCAGCTCCTTCGGTACGACGACCCGCGAGCCCGCGGCGTCCAGGTGCAGGCCCGCGGCGTCCGCCGACACCACCCGCGCCGGGACGGCCCGCCCGGGCGACGGCACGTGGACGACGCGGTCGCCGGGGTCGAAACCGCGGAAACGGCCCGGGCCCGGGTTCAGCCGCTCCTTCAGCGCCGCGTTCAGCGCGCGGGTGCCCGCCGAGCCGCCGTGGCCCGGGGTGATGACCTGCACGCCGTCCGCCGCGATGCCGAAGGCCCGGGGCACGGACTCGGCGACGAGCTGCACCGTGCGGTGCACCGCCTCGCCCGCATCGCGGACGGGCACGATGACGACCTCCCGGCCCGGGGCGTCGACCTTGTTCAGCTCGCCGATCCCGATGCCCGAGACCAGCTCGCCGATGGGGCCCGGATCCGGGATGCGGGAGGCCACCTGCGGGCACACACGGGCCGCGAGGAGATCCGCGAACACCCGGCCCGGGCCCGCGGAGCCCAGGACGGCGGGGTCCCCGGACAGCACCAGGCGGGCGCCGTCCGGGACCGACTCCACCAGGGCTGCCGCGGTCTCCACGTCGAGCTGCGGCGCGTCCAGCACGACCAGCAGGTCCAGCGCGAACCGGCCGTCCGCGTCCCGCTCGGGGCCCTCCGTCCCGGCGAGCAGCCCGGCCACGGTGACGACCCCCGGCGCGGGGGCGTGCGCGGCGAGGCAGGTGCGCAGGCCGTGCTCCCGGGCCGCCGCCGCCAGGGCCAGCGGCTCGGCGCGGGCGGCCTCGCCGCCGGTGTGCACGACCAGGCCGTGCGCCGCGGCGGCACGGACCAGCTCGGCGCCCGCACCGGCCGCGGACGGCTCCCAGGCGGCGGTGCCCTCGCCGGTGAAGGTGCCGGTCAGCCGGGCCAGGCCGTCGGCCAGGCTCTCCTCGGCCAGCGCGTGGCCCTCCAGGCCGACGAGGACGCGTACGGGCTGCTCGGTCTCGGCATCGGAATCCTGCGAGGTCCGGGCGGCCGGCTCGGCCACCGGCTCGTGGAACACCAGGACCAGGCCCTCCGCAATGGCCTGGCCGAGCGCCTCGGCCGGGACGGGGACCCCGTACCCGGCCAGGGCGGACTCCAGGGCGGGCGCCTCCAGGGCGGTGTGCCCCTTGAGCGCGGCCTGCTCCAGCAGCCAGCCGACGAGCGCTGCGGCGCGGCGCTCGTCGGCCGGACCGGCGCCGGGGCCCAGCAGGGCGCGCGCGAACCCGTCCGCCTGGTTCGGGCGGACGCCCGCGACGGCGAGGAGCCGCCACGGGTCCTCGGTGAGCTGCTCGGCCGCGTCCTCGCCGAGCGCGGCCGCCGCCGGAGCGGCCAGCTCCGCGGGGGCGCCGCCGCGTACGAGCACGGCCCGGACGGCCTCGACGCGCTCCGCGGGCGGCGCGGAGGGCGCCACGGCCTCCGGGCGCGGCCGCGGAGGCTGCGGCGCCGGCTCGGCGGCGCGGGCGTCGTGGGTCTCCGGGGCGGGCCGGCGCGGGACGGCCGGGGCGTCGTCGAAGTACGCGGGCGCGGACTTTCCGCTCTCCACGGCCCGGACGGCGGCCAGCAGGTCGGCGGCCTTGCCGCTGAGCTTGCCGCCCGCCTCGACCGGGGCCTCGCGTTCCGCCTTGCGGCGCGCGATCCGCTCCCGCTCGTACCGCTGCGCCGCGAGCTCGGCCTCGGCCTCACTGAGCTGCGCCGCCCCACCCGCGGTGCCGCCCTCGGTGTCCGCGCCGCCCGAAGCCGAAGCGTCCGGACCGTCGCCGCCGACCGCGTCCTGCGGGTCCCCGCCGTCGGCGGGCCCGCTGCCCGCGGGGTCTTCTCCGGCTTCGCCGTCGGCCGGGTGTGCGGGCGCTGCGGGGTTGTCGGCGGCTGCATCGCGCGGCTCCCGGCCGCTGTCCGCGCCGCCGGCGGGCCCGTTCCCTGCTGATGGCCCTCCCGCCTCGCTGCCGGACGCATCCGCGGCGCCGCCGTCTGCCGCCGCCTGCGGCTCCCCGCCGTCGGCGGGCCCGCTGCCCGCGGGTTCCTCTCCGGCGTCCTCGTCGGCCGGAGGCATGGACTCGGCGCCCTCGCCGTCGGCCGCGGCCTGCGGGGCCTCACCGTCCTGGCCGCTGTCCGAGCCGTCGTCCGCGCCGCCCGAGGCCGACGGGCCCCCGGCCTCCCGGCCGTCGTCCGCGGCGGGCGCGGCGGGCGCGGAGCCATCGGCCGCGGTGGACACGGGGTCTGCGGGGGCCGCCGCCGCCCCGTCGCCGTCCCCCGCGGCCGCGGCTTGGGCCGGGGCGTCGGGCGCCGGGGTGCCGGGCGGCTCCTGGCCCGGGGTCGGCGTCGGGGTTTCCGCGGCAGCGGCCTCGGTGTCGCGGTCCGTGCTCACAGCGTGCTCCAGTCCTGGTCGGGGTAGCGGTGCACCGGCGCCGACACGTCGTCCAGCGCCCGGCAGATCTCCTCCGGAAGCGTAAGCTCCTCCACCGACAGGGCCTCCGCGAGCTGCGTCGACGTCCGCGCTCCGACGATCGGCGCGGCCACCCCCGGCCGGTCCCGCACCCACGCCAGCGCCACCTGCAGCGGCGTCACCGCCAGGCCGTGCGCGGCCGTCGCCACCGCGTCCACGATGCCGGCCGCCGCGTCGTCGAGGTACGGCTCGACGAAGCCCGCCATGGCCGGGGACGCGCCCCGGGAGTCGGCCGGGGTGCCCGTCCGGTACTTGCCCGTCAGGACCCCCCGCCCCAGCGGCGACGACGGCAGCAGCCCGACGCCCAGGTCGCGGGCCGCGGGCAGCACCTCCCGCTCCACGCCCCGCTGGAGCAGCGAGTACTCCATCTGCGTACTGGCAAGCCGCGTCCGCCCGCCCGGCGCCGCCAGCTGCCAGGTCGCCGCCTTGGCCAGCTGCCAGCCGCTGAAGTTCGACACCCCGGCGTACCGGGCGCGCCCGCTGCTCACGGCCAGGTCCAGGGCCTGCAGCGTTTCCTCCAGCGGCGTCGCCGGGTCGAAGGCGTGGACCTGCCACAGGTCGACGTGGTCCGTGCCGAGGCGCTCCAGGGACTCGTCCAGCGCGGCCAGCAGGTGCCCGCGCGAGCCGTCGAAGCGCCGGTCGGGGTCGGGCACGCTGCCCGCCTTCGTCGCGATGACGAGGTCCCGGCGCGGCACGAGCGACCCCACGAGCCGCCCCAGCAGGTACTCGGCCTCGCCGCCCCCGTACACGTCCGCGGTGTCGACGAGCGTGCCGCCCGCCTCCCAGAACGCCTTCAACTGCTCCGCGGCGCCCGCCTCGTCCGGCCCGTCCTCGCAACGGCCCCACGTCAGGGTGCCGAGGCCGATCCGGGACACGCGCAGGCCGGTGCGGCCGAGATGCCTCTGCTCCATGAGCGCTGAGACTACTGGGGCACTGACGCGGCGGACCCTGGCGCGCTACAGTCCGCCAAGACCAACGTTACTGATCGGTACACCGGTAAGGGGACGACACATGCGGCTCGGCATCAATCTCGGCTACTGGGGCGCCGGCATGGACGCGGACAACCTCGCGGTGGCCCAGGAGGCGGACCGCCTCGGCTACGACGTCTGCTGGGCCGCCGAGGCGTACGGCTCCGACGCCCCCACCGTGCTGTCCTGGGTCGCCGCCCAGACCGAGCGCATCGACGTCGGCTCCGCGATCATGCAGATCCCGGCCCGCCAGCCCGCGATGACCGCGATGACGGCCGCCACCCTCGACTCCCTCACCAAGGGCCGCTTCCGCCTCGGCCTCGGCGTCTCCGGCCCGCAGGTCTCCGAGGGCTGGTACGGCGTGAAGTTCGACAAGCCGCTCGCCCGCACCCGCGAGTACGTCGAGATCGTCCGCAAGGCCATGACCCGCGAGCGCCTCTCCTACGAGGGCGAGCACTGGACGCTGCCCCTGCCGGGCGGCCCCGGCAAGCCGATCAAGCTCACCGTGCACCCCGAGCGCGAGCGCATCCCGCTCTACATCGCCGCCATCGGCCCGAAGAACCTGGAGCAGACCGGCGAGATCGCCGACGGCGCGCTGCTGATCTTCCCCGCCGCCGAACACCTGGAGGCCACCGCGCTGCGCCACATCCGGGCCGGCCGCGAGAAGGCCGGCCTCGGCATGGACGGCTTCGACGTCTGCCCGACCGTCCCGCTCGCCGTCGGTGACGACGTGCCCGGCCTCGCCGACATGTTCCGCCCCTACACCGCCCTCTACGTGGGCGGCATGGGCAGCCGGAAGCAGAACTTCTACAACCAGCTCGCGCAGCGCATGGGCTACGAGAAGGAGGCCGCCGAGATCCAGGACAAGTACCTGGCCGGCGACAAGGCGGGCGCCGCCGCAGCCGTCCCGCACTCCCTCATCGACTCCACCACCCTGCTCGGCTCCGTCGAGCGCATCGCCGACGGCATGCGGGCCTACGCCGAGGCCGGCGTCACCACCCTGACCCTCGCCCCGGCCGGATTCACCCTGGAGGAGCGGATCACCGCCCTCCGCGCCGGCACGCAGGCCCTGGAGCACGCCGGCCTCGCCTGACGGACGGCGGACGGGAGGGCCCCGGGGAACCCGGGCCCGGAAGCCTGCGGCCGTGGTGGGGGCTCGGGGGTCTTCCCCGCCACGGCCGACACCCGCAACAACGCGCGCCCCGCCCCCGGGGTTACGCACCCGGGGCCGCCCCCGGCCGTCGCCCGAACGGAGGAGCGGGAACACCCCCGCGGTTGCCCGTCCCCGCGGCCCGCCGTTGACTCGGAGCATGCTCTCCGCCCGCAGCGTGTTCCAGGAGATCCTCGACGACGAGCACTCCTTCCAGCTTTTCTGCTCCATCGCCGCCAGCGGCGAAGCCCAGGGCGGCTGGGAGAACGCCCGCATCGCCGCCCTCGTCCCCGACGGCATGCGCGACCTCGCCCCCAAGATCGCCCGCCACGGCGCCGACGAGGACAAGCACGGCCGCATCTTCCGGGCCCTGCTGCGCAAGCGCGGACTGCCCGCCGTTCCCGTCCCGCCCGAGACCGACTACACGATGCTGCTGGAGCGGCGCGGCATCGGCCTTGCCCACACCAAACTGCGCGCCGACGAGCCGCTGACCGAGCAGGACGTCGTCGTCTACCTCGCGCACAGCCGCGTCACCGAACAGCGCGCCGCCGAGCAGATGGCCCTCCTGGTCCGGCACTTCGGCGACCACCCCGAGATCGGCAGGGCCGTCCGCATGATCAGCGGAGACGAGGACGCCCACCTGGCCTACTGCCACGAGGAACTGCTGCGCCTCGCCCACCGCGGCCACGGCCGCACCATCCAACGCGTCCTGCGCCGGAGCGCCCTCGCCGAGATCGCCGTATACCGGGACGTCAGCCTCGCCGTCATGGACCACATGGGACGGCTGCTGCGCTGGCCCGCCGCCAAGTCCGCCGCCCTCGCCGCCGGCATCCGCGCCGGGTACGCGTACGAGCGGTTCGCCGGCTGGCACCGCATGGTCGGCCTCCGCATGCCGGACCGCCTCGACGCCCTCGGCACCCCGGCCCCGGCCCCTGCCTAGCCGGGGCGTCCGCGCGGCCCGCCGCCCGTACCCAACTCCCGGTGTGCGCAGCCCGCGACGCAGCCTAGGCTTGCGCCCATGGCCACGCTGATCCTCGTACGACACGGGCGGTCCACCGCCAACACCGCAGGGCTGCTCGCCGGATGGACCCCGGGCGTCGGCCTCGACGAACGCGGCGCGGAGCAGGCCCGCGCACTGCCCGGACGGCTCGCCGGCGTACCGCTCGCCGCCGCCGTCACGAGCCCGCTCCAGCGCTGCCGGGAGACCCTGGAGCCGCTGCTCGCCGAGCGCCCCGACCTGCCGCTGCACACCGACGAGCGGATCGGCGAATGCCACTACGGCGACTGGTCGAACCGCAAACTCGCCGAACTCGCCGAAGAACCGCTGATGAAGATCGTGCAACAGCACCCCTCCGCCGCCGCCTTCCCCGGGGGCGAGTCCATGCGGGCGATGCAGGCGCGCGCCGTCGATGCCGTACGCGACTGGAACGCCCGCATCGAGGAGGAGCACGGTGCAGACGCCGTCTTCCTCATGTGCTCCCACGGCGACATCATCAAGTCCGTCGTCGCCGACGCCCTCGGCATGCACCTGGACCTCTTCCAGCGCATCCACGTCGACCCCTGCTCCGTCACCGCCGTCCGCTACACGCCGACCCGGCCGTTCCTGCTCCGGCTCGGCGACACCGGCGACTTCGCCTCCCTCGCGCCGCGCCCCGCCCGCGCACCCGACCCTGCCGCGTCCGAGACGGAGACCTTCGAAGCCGCCACCGAGGACGGCGGGAACGCGGTCGTGGGGGGCGGTGCGGGCGCGGCGTGATCCAACGGCGCAGTAGGGTGGATGGGCCACCCCGCGGCGCGGCCACGCCCCGCCGACACCCCCGCAGCGAAGACTTGGAGACTGGACGTGCCCCGTCAGGTGTTCCTCTACGACCCGCCGGACCGCTTCGTGGCCGGCACGGTCGGTCTGCCGGGACGCCGTACGTTCTTCCTGCAGGCCTCCGCCGGACCCCGCATCACCAGCGTCTCCCTGGAGAAGACCCAGGTCGCCGCGCTCGCGGAGCGGATGGACGAACTGCTGGACGAGGTCGTGCGGCGCAGCGGCGGCAACGCCGCAGTCCCGGCCGTCGCACCCGCCGAGGCCGCTGACACCGCGCCCCTCGACGTCCCCGTCGACGAGGAGTTCCGCGTCGGCACCATGGCCCTGGCCTGGGACGGCGAGGAACAGCGCATGATCGTCGAAGCGCAGGCGCTCGTCGAACTCGACGCCGACTCGGAGGAGGACCTCGCCGAGGCGGAGGAGCGGCTCCTCCAGGACGAGGAGAACGGCCCGCCCATGCTGCGGGTCCGCCTCACCGGCGCCCAGGCCCGGGCCTTCGCCAAGCGCGCCCTCGACGTCGTCAACGCCGGCCGGCCGCCGTGCCCGCTGTGCAGCCTGCCCTTGGACCCCGAGGGCCACGTGTGCCCCCGCCAGAACGGCTACCGGCGCCAGGTGTGAACACCGCGGGGGAGGTGGAGGAACTGCTCGCCGAGGGCGAGCTGACCGTCGTCGGGCGGATCCCCGGCGCGTCGAACGCCGTCCTGCTGTGCACCGCCGCCCGCGGCGGCGCCCGCACCGACTGCGTGTACAAGCCGGTCAAGGGGGAGCGCCCCCTGTGGGACTTCCCCGACGGCAACCTGGCGCGCCGCGAGGTCGCCGCCTACCTGGTCTCCGAGGCCACCGGCTGGGGCCTCGTCCCGCCGACCGTGCTGCGGGACGGGCCGTACGGGGAGGGCATGGTCCAGCAGTGGATCGACGCCGCCGGACCCGACGCCGCGCAGGACGGCAGCGGCGGCGCCGACGCCGACATCGACGGGGCGGGGCTGCTGGCCCTCGTCGAAGGAGAAGAGGCGGGCGACGGCTGGAAGCCCGTCGCGCTCGCCGAGGTCGGGGAGGGCCGCACCGCCCTGCTCGTGCACGCCGACGACCCTCGGCTGCGGCGGCTCGCCGTCCTCGACGCCGTGATCAACAACGGCGACCGCAAGGGCGGCCACCTGCTGCCCGCACCCGGCGGCCGCCTCTACGGCATCGACCACGGCGTCACCTTCCACGTCGAGGACAAGCTGCGCACCCTGCTCTGGGGCTGGGCAGGCGAGCCCCTGACCGCCGAGGCGTGCACGGTACTGGCCCGGCTGGAGCGGCAGCTCGCCGACGGAGAGCCCCTCGCCACCCGGCTGGCCGAACTGATCACCACGGCCGAGCTGGCCGCCGTACGGGCCCGGGTGGCCCGACTGCTGCGCACCGGAATACACCCCGAGCCGTCCGGGCAGTGGCCGTCCATCCCCTGGCCGCCGGTCTGAACCACTCCCGCCGCAGACGCACAGAACAGGCCACAGTGCAAGAGCGCCCATCCGGCCAACACTGCTGGTCCGGTTAGTTTCCGGAACACGCGTCCGGTTAGGCTCAAGGCATGCATGCCTGGCCCGCTTCTGAGGTCCCCGCCCTTCCCGGCAAGGGCCGCGACCTCCAGATCCACGACACCGCGACCCAGGGGAAGATCACCCTCGACCCCGGTCCCGTCGCCCGCATCTACGTCTGCGGCATCACCCCGTACGACGCGACCCACATCGGTCACGCGGCGACCTACAACGCGTTCGACCTCGTGCAGCGCGTGTGGCTCGACACCAAGCGCCAGGTCCACTACGTCCAGAACGTCACCGACGTCGACGACCCCCTCCTGGAGCGGGCCCTGCGCGACGGCCACGACTGGACCGAGCTCGCGGAACGCGAGACCGCACTCTTCCGCGAGGACATGACCGCCCTGCGGATCCTGCCGCCGCAGCAGTACATCGGCGCCGTCGAGGCCATACCGGGCATCGTGCCCCTCGTCGAACGGCTGCGGGACGCGGGCGCCGCGTACGAGCTCGAGGGCGACGTCTACTTCTCCGTGGAATCCGACCCCCACTTCGGCGGGGTGTCCAACCTCGACGCCGAGGCCATGCGGCTGCTGTCCGCCGAACGCGGCGGAGACCCCGAGCGCCCCGGCAAAAAGAACCCCCTCGACCCCATGCTGTGGATGGCCGCGCGCCCGGGCGAGCCCAGCTGGGACGGCGCCTCGCTCGGCCCCGGCCGGCCCGGCTGGCACATCGAATGCGTCGCCATCGCGCTCGACCACCTCGGAATGGGCTTCGACATCCAGGGCGGCGGCTCCGACCTGGCGTTCCCGCACCACGAGATGGGCGCCTCGCACGCGCAGGTCCTCACCGGCGAGTTCCCGATGGCCAAGGCGTACGTCCACGCCGGAATGGTCGCCCTGAACGGCGAGAAGATGTCGAAGTCCAAGGGCAACCTGGTCTTCGTCTCCGCCCTGCGGCGCGCCGGCGTCGACCCGGCCGCGATCCGGCTGGCGCTGCTCTCGCACCACTACCGGGACGACTGGGAGTGGACGGACGCGGTCCTCGCCGAGGCGGAGGCACGGCTCGCGCGGTGGCGTGCCGCCGTGTCCCGGCCGGACGGCCTGCCGGCGGATGCGCTGGTCGAGGAAGTGCGGGCCGCGCTCGCCGACGACCTCGACGCGCCGGCGGCGCTGGCCGCGGTGGACCGCTGGGTGGCCGCCCAGAACGCCGCCGACGGCGACGACACCACCGCCCCCGGGCTGGTCTCCCGCACGGTGGACGCCCTCCTGGGCGTAGCCCTGTAACCCCCGCCGCGCCCCAACCCCCGGCCGAGCCGCCTGCGCCGCCGGGGGTCGGGGCGCGACTGCTTCCGGGGGCGCTGCCCCCATGCCCCTGCGCCTCATGCGCCGGCGGGGCTGGGTGTGCCGGCGGTGTGTGTCCGGGTGTCCGGTGGTGGGTGGTTTCGGGGGCGCTGCCCCCGTGCCCCCGCGCCTCAAACGCCGGCGGGGCTGGATGTGGCCGGATGTGGCTGGCGGGGCGTGTCCGGGTGTCCGGTGGTGGGTGGTTTCGGGGGCGCTGCCCCCGTGCCCCCGCGCCTCAATCGCCGGCGGGGCTGGATGGCGCTGGCGGGGGCAATGTCAAGCCCGCGCGGCGTTTGAGCGCACGGGCGCGGAGCGCCCGTTTCGGGGGGCCGGTGAGCGCACGGGCGCGGAGCGCCCGTTTCGGGGGGCCGGGGGCTTGTCCCCGGTTTCGGGAAGGGGCGGGTAGGGGAACCGGCTCCGCGCAGCGGCCCGAAGCCCCTGCGGAGCCGGTTACCCGGCCGTCGGCGGCCCGGCTCAGGCCGGGGCGTGGGCCCCGCTGCGCGGCCGGCAGCGCAGTGGCCGCCGTTCGGCCGTGTCAGGCCCATGGCCCGGCCCGTCGCTCGGGCGCGGTGCAACCGACCCCGGCATCGGCCGGCGGCACCGCCCCGGGGTCCGGGGCAGGGCGGCGGCCCGGACCGGCGGTCCTGCCCCGGCCGTGCGGGTCCCGGGCCCCGCCCCGGCCGCCGGGCCCGGCGCAGCCGGGTTACGCCTGCGGGGGATCCGGGGTTTCGCCCGGGTCTTCCTCCGGGTCCGGGGACCTGCGGGGGCGGGGGCGGCCCGGGGACGGGTCGCGGAGGTACGTGGCGTCGCCGCCCGGCGCGGGGCCGGGGTCCGCCGACGGGTCCCGCCGGCGGAGGTAGCGCTCGAATTCCCGGGCGATGGCGTCCCCCGACGCCTCCGGCAGGTCCGCCGTGTCCCGCGCCTCCTCCAGCGTCTGCACGTACTCGGCGACCTCGCTGTCCTCGGCGGCGAGTTGGTCCACTCCGAGCTGCCACGCCCGCGCGTCCTCGGGCAGCTCGCCGAGCGGGATCCGTACGTCGATGAGGTCTTCGAGCCGGTTCAGCAGGGCCAGCGTGGCCTTCGGGTTGGGCGGCTGGGACACGTAGTGGGGGACGGCCGCCCACAGGGACACGGCGGGCACTCCGGCGTGCGTGCAGGCTTCCTGGAGGACGCCGACGATGCCGGTGGGGCCCTCATACTTGGTCTCCTCCAGGTGCATCGTCCGGGCCAGGTCCGGGTCGGAGGTGACTCCGCTGACGGGTACGGGACGGGTGTGCGGGGTGTCGCCCAGGAGGGCGCCGAGGATGACGACCATCTCGACGCCCAGTTCGTGGGCGAAGCCGAGGAGTTCGTTGCAGAACGACCGCCACCGCATCGAGGGCTCGATGCCCCGCACGAGAACGAGGTCGCGCGGCTTGGCGCCGCCGATCCGCACCACGGACAGCCGCGTCGTCGGCCATGTGATCTTCCGGACGCCGTTGTCCAGCCACACGGTGGGCCGGTTGACCTGGAAGTCGTAGTAGTCCTCGGCGTCGAGTGCCGCGAAGACCTCGCCCTTCCACTCCCGGTCCAGGTGCGCGACCGCACCGGACGCCGCGTCGCCCGCGTCGTTCCAGCCCTCGAACGCGGCCACCATGACCGGGTCGATCAGCTCGGGCACGCCCTCAAGCTCGATCACCCAGGTCTCCTTCCGAAGTTCCTTGCGTACGTGGGTCAGCCTAAGGCTTGCGGGGACGGCTGCCACAGCCCACGACGGAGGGGCGGTTCCCCTCGGAACCGCCCCTCTTCCCCACTGCGCGGGCGGCTATGCCTTGCGGCCCAGCATCTCCTCGACGCGGCCGCGGACCTCGGCGCTGTCGAGGCCGCGGATGGTCACCGTGGTGCGCCGGCGCAGCACGTCGTCGGCGGTCTCGGCCCATTCGAAGTCGCGGGCGTAGGCGACCTGCGCCCAGATCTCCGGGCCGTCCGGGTGGATGCGCTCGGCGAGGGCCGGGTCCTCGTTGGCGAGGCGGGCCACGTCGAAGGCGAGGGAGCCGTAGTGGGACGCCAGGTGGCGGGCGGTCAGCGGGTCCATGCGGGCGCCGGGCTCGCGGTCGACGAGCAGGCGGTGGGCGACGGCGTTGGGGTTGGCGACACCGGGCAGCGGGACCCGGCGGACCAGCGACTTGACGGGCTCCATGTCGTCGGTGAGCGGGCTGCCGGGCAGCTTGGCCAGCTTGTCCATGACGACGCGGCCGATGTGGCGGTACGTGGTCCACTTGCCGCCGGCCACGGACAGCATGCCGCCCGCGCCTTCGGAGACGACCGTCTCGCGCTTGGCCTTCTCGACGCCGCCGGGGCCGCCGGGCAGGACGCGCAGGCCGGCGAACGCGTACGTCATGAGGGAGCGGTCGAGGTCGGCGTCCTTCACGGAGAAGGCGGCCTCGTCCAGGATCTGCTGGATGTCCTTCTCGGTGGCGCGGACGTCGGCCGGGTCGCCCTCGTACACCTCGTCGGTGGTGCCCAGCAGAAGCTGGTCCTCCCACGGCAGGGCGAAGGTGATGCGGTACTTGTCGATCGGGGTGGCCATGGCGGCCTTCCACGGCGACTTGCGCTTCATGACGATGTGCGCGCCCTTGGACAGGCGGATCGACGGCAGCGCGTGCTTGTCTTCCATGCGCCGCAGGTGGTCCACCCACGGGCCGGTGGCGTTGAGCACGACGCGGGCGTCGATGCCGAACTCGGTGCCGTCGAGGCGGTCCTTGAGCTCGGCGCCGGAGACCCGGCCGCGCGTCGTGCGCAGGCCGGTGACCTCGGCGTGGTTGAGGACGACCGCGCCGGACTCGACGGCCGCGCGGACCGTCATGACGGCGACGCGGGAGTCGTTCATCTGGTGGTCGTAGTAGACCGCGACGGCCTTGAGGTTGTCGGTCCGCAGGCCGGGGTTGTCGGCGACGGCACGGGCGGGGGATATGACCTTGCCCATGCCGTCGCCGAAGGCCGAGAGGGCGGAGTAGGCGAAGACGCCCGCGCCCAGCTTGGCCGCACCCACCGGGCCGCCCTTGTAGACCGGCAGGTAGAAGGTGAGCGGGTTGACCAGGTGCGGGGCCACGTCCTTGGCCAGCACCCGCCGCTCGTGGTGGTTCTCGGCCACCAGCTTGACCGCGCCGGTCTGCAGGTAGCGCAGGCCCCCGTGGACGAGCTTGGAGGAGGCGGAGGAGGTGGCGCCGGCGAAGTCGCCGGCGTCCACCATGGCGACCCGCAGACCCGACTGCGCGGCGTGCCAGGCCACCGAGGTGCCCAGGATTCCACCGCCGATGACCAGCAGGTCGTACGTGGCCTTGGCCAGCTGCTCACGGGTCTCGGCGCGGCCCGGGTTCGAGCCGGCGGTCGGGTGCGTTCCCAGGGCGGGGACGCTCTGCAGGGTGCTCATGTCTCTTCAGCTCCTCATCGGTTCGACGGCTGGTGCGGTCAGCCGGCGTTTTCCTCGTCGATCCAGCCCATGGACCGCTCGACGGCCTTGAGCCAGTTCTTGTACTCGCGGTCCCGCTGCTCGGCGGGCATCCGCGGGGTCCACTCGGCCGCGCGGCGCCAGTTGGCGCGCAGGGCGTCGGTGTCGGGCCAGAAGCCGACGGCCAGGCCGGCGGCGTAGGCGGCGCCGAGGCAGGTGGTCTCGGCGACCATCGGACGGACCACGGGGGCGTCCAGGAAGTCGGAGAGCGTCTGCATCAGCAGGTTGTTGGAGGTCATGCCGCCGTCGACCTTCAGGGCGGCCAGCTCGACGCCGGAGTCCTTGGTCATGGCGTCGGTGATCTCGCGGGTCTGCCAGGCGGTGGCCTCCAGGACGGCGCGGGCGATGTGCGCCTTGGTGACGTACCGGGTCAGGCCGGCGATGACGCCGCGGGCGTCGGCGCGCCAGTAGGGGGCGAACAGGCCGGAGAAGGCGGGGACGAAGTAGGCGCCGCCGTTGTCCTCGACGGAGGAGGCCAGCGTCTCGATCTCGGCCGCGGACTTGATCAGGCCCATCTGGTCGCGCATCCACTGGACGAGCGAGCCGGTGACGGCGATGGAGCCCTCCAGGGCGTAGACCGGCTTCTGGTCGCCGATCTGGTAGCCGACGGTGGTCAGCAGGCCGCTGTAGGAGTTGATGATCTTGTCGCCGGTGTTCATCAGCATGAACGTGCCGGTGCCGTACGTGGACTTGGCCTCGCCCTCGGAGAAGCAGGTCTGGCCGAACAGGGCGGCCTGCTGGTCGCCGAGCGCGGAGGCGACGGGGACGCCCGCGAGGACGCCGTCCTTGACGTGGCCGTACACCTCGGCGGAGGAGCGGATCTCGGGGAGGACCGCGAGCGGGACGTCCATGGACTCCGCGATGCGCTCGTCCCAGGCGAGGGTGTGCAGGTTCATCAGCATGGTGCGGGACGCGTTGGTCACGTCGGTGACGTGGACGCCGCCCTGCACGCCGCCGGTCAGGTTCCAGATGACCCAGGAGTCCATGGTGCCGAAGAGGATGTCGCCGGCCTCGGCGCGCTCGCGCAGGCCCTCCACGTTGTCGAGGAGCCAGCGGACCTTCGGGCCCGCGAAGTACGAGGCGAGCGGCAGGCCCGTCTCGCGGCGGAAGCGGTCCTGGCCGACGTTGCGGCCGAGCTCCTTGCACAGGGCGTCGGTGCGGGTGTCCTGCCAGACGAGCGCGTTGTGGACCGGCTCGCCGGTGTTCTTGTCCCACAGGACGGTGGTCTCGCGCTGGTTGGTGATGCCGATCGCCTTGACGTCGGCGGAGGTGATCTCCGCCTTGGCGATGGCGCCCGCGACGACCTCCTGGACGTTGGTCCAGATCTCGGTGGCGTCGTGCTCCACCCAGCCGGGCTTGGGGAAGATCTGCTCGTGCTCCTTCTGGTCGACGGCGACGATGCGGCCGTCGCGGTCGAAGACGATGCAGCGGGAGGAGGTGGTGCCCTGGTCGATCGCTGCGATGAAGGGGCCGGTGCTGCTGGTCATGGTGGCTGCTCCTGGCAGGTCGTGAGGAGTGCGGATTCAGTGGGGCGGTGCGGATCCTACGAGCGCGGGGCCGTTCCGATCAGGCGAACGCGATGTTGTAGAGACCGCCGGCGAGCGCGGCGCCGACGAGCGGGCCGACCACCGGGATCCAGGAGTAGCCCCAGTCCGAGCCGCCCTTGTTGGGCAGCGGCAGCAGGGCGTGGACGATGCGGGGTCCGAGGTCGCGGACCGGGTTGATGGCGTAGCCGGTGGGCCCGCCGAGGGAGAGGCCGATGCCGACGACCACGAACGACGTGATCAGGACGCCTATGACGCCGAGGCCCTTGCCGTCGTCCTGGAGGCCCTGGGTGAGGATGGCCAGGACGAGGACGGCGGTGCCGATGATCTCGGTGGTGAGGTTCTGCACCACGTTGCGGATCTCGGGCCCGGTGGAGAAGACGCCGAGGACGGGGCCCGCCTGGTCGTGCGGGTGGGGGTCCTCCGGGCCGAGCTTGGCGTCGCGGATGTTCTCGGGGTCCGCGAGGTGGGCGCGGAACTGGCCGTAGTAGGTGATCCACATCAGGACGGCGCCGAGCATCGCGCCGAGGAGCTGTCCCGCGAAGTAGACGGGGACGTCGCCCCACTCGCCGTTCTTGACGGCCAGGCCGACGGTGACCGCCGGGTTCAGGTGCGCGCCGGAGAGGGGAGCGGAGACGTAGGCGGCGATCAGTACGGCGAAACCCCAGCCGAAGGTGATCGACAGCCAGCCTGCGTTACGGGCCTTGGAGCTCTTGAGCGTGACGGCGGCGCAGACACCACCGCCGAGCAGGGTGAGCAGGGCGGTACCGATGGTCTCGCCGAGGAAGATGTCGGAGCTGGGCACCCGCGACTCCTTTGTCTTGCGTCCAATGGTGGGCGGACACGGGGTCCCGTCCCGTCGTCCGCGCACTCGGTGAGTGCGTCACCGGTCCATGGCCTTGCCCACACCCTAGCGCGTATTGCCGGTAGGTGTTCGACAATGCCGACCGATGAACGGCAGTTTTCCGCCCGGGTGAAGAACGCGTCAAGGGTTGGCCAGGCCAAATGCCGGATCGTTACCGCGCCGTGGGATCGACCACATCAAGCCATGCTTCGGTCGGAATATGGCGAAAAGAGGGCAGGAAGCGGCCGCGAAGTGGCCTGAAAGGAGCCGGCAAGGGGCTAGAAGCGGCCCGCGCCGAGGTCGCGGGAAACGGCCCGCGCGCAGTCCCGTACGGACGCCACCAGCGCGGCCCGCGGCTCGCCGCCGTCCCCGCACACCCGCTCCACCGCGCCGGCGACCGCCACCGCGCCCACCGGCATCCGGCGCCGGTCGTGGATGGGCGCCGCCACCGAGGCGATGCCCTCCCAGGTCTCCTCCACGTCGGCCGCCCAGCCGCGCGCCCGGGTCAGGTCGAGTACCTCCTCGAAGCCGGCCGGGTCCGTGACCGTGCGGGGCGTGAACGCCTCCCGCTCCGCTTCCACGGCCTCGGTGTGCGCGACCGGGTCGTACGCGGAGAGCACCTTGCCCAGGGCCGTCGAGTGCAGCGGCTGCATGGCGCCCACCTCCAGCACTTGACGGCTGTCGTCCGGGCGGAAGACGTGGTGCATGATCAGCACCCCGCTCTTGTGCAGCACGCCCACGTAGACGCTCTCGCCGCTCGCCCGGGCCAGGTCGTCCGTCCACACCAGCGCCCGCGCCCGCAGCTCGTGCACGTCCAGGTAGCTGTTGCCCAGCCGGAGCAGCTCCGCGCCCAGCTGGTAGCGGCCCGAGGCGGCGTCCTGCTCGACGAAGCCCTCCGCCTGCAGGGTGCGCAGGATCCCGTGCGCCGTGCCCTTGGCCAGGCCCAGGGAGGAGGCGATGTCCGACAGGCCCAGGCGGCGCTCGCCGCCCGCCAGGAGCCGCAGCATCGCAGCGGCTCGTTCGAGCGACTGGATGTTCCGTGCCATGGCGCAGCCTCCTGCTGACGTAGTTCGACAATGCTGAACACTATCGGCCCATGCCGACCTTGTGCATGGTCAGGCGACGTGTTCCAGCCGCAGCGTGTCCTGGACCCGCCCCGCAGACCCCCGCGGACAGCATGCAGTCCGCCACGTGGGACACCCGCACCGGGGCTCCCGCCGCGCGGTTACCCTGACCGCGTGCACCCTTGGAACGGCAAGGGTGCAAAGCCGACAGCCGTCGCATCCCAGGGAGCTCTCCATGGCCTCGTTGCCGAACCTGCCCGCCGACACCCAGAGCCGGGCCGATGCCCTCCGAGAGGCGCTCGCGACCCGCGTGGTCGTCGCCGACGGGGCCATGGGAACGATGCTCCAGGCCCAGGAGCCCACCCTGGAGGACTTCCAGCAGCTCGAAGGCTGCAACGAGGTCCTCAACGTCACCCGTCCGGACATCGTGCGCTCCGTCCACGACGCCTACTTCGCCGTCGGCGTCGACTGCGTCGAGACCAACACCTTCGGCGCCAACCACTCCGCGCTGGCCGAGTACGACATCCCCGAGCGCATCCACGAGCTCTCCGAGGCCGGCGCCCGCATCGCCCGCGAGGCCGCCGACGCCGCCACCGCCGCCACCGGGCAGCAGCGCTGGGTCCTGGGCTCCATCGGCCCCGGCACCAAGCTGCCGACCCTGGGCCACATCGCGTACGCCACCCTCCGCGACGCCTACCAGGCCAACGCCGAGGGCCTGCTCGCCGGCGGCTCCGACGCCCTCCTCGTCGAGACCACCCAGGACCTCCTGCAGACCAAGGCCTCCGTCATCGGCGCCCGCCGCGCCATGGAGGCCCTCGGCGTCTCCGTCCCCCTCGTCTGCTCCGTCACCGTGGAGACGACCGGCACCATGCTGCTCGGCTCCGAGATCGGCGCCGCGCTGACCTCCCTGGAGCCGCTCGGCATCGACATGATCGGCCTGAACTGCGCCACCGGCCCCGCCGAGATGAGCGAGCACCTGCGCTACCTCGCCCGCAACGCCCGCATCCCGCTCTCCTGCATGCCGAACGCGGGCCTGCCGGTCCTCGGCAAGGACGGTGCGCACTACCCGCTGACGGCGGGCGAGCTCGCCGACGCCCAGGAGACCTTCGTCCGCGAGTACGGCCTCTCCCTGGTCGGCGGCTGCTGCGGAACCACGCCCGAGCACCTGCGCCAGGTCGTCGAGCGGGTCCGCGGCCTCGCCCCCGCCGTCCGCGAGCCGCGCCCCGAGCCGGGCGCCTCCTCGCTGTACCAGACGGTCCCCTTCCGCCAGGACACCTCGTACATGGCGATCGGCGAGCGGACCAACGCCAACGGGTCGAAGAAGTTCCGCGAGGCCATGCTGGAGGCCCGCTGGGACGACTGCGTGGAGATGGCCCGCGACCAGATCCGCGAGGGCGCGCACATGCTCGACCTGTGCGTGGACTACGTCGGCCGCGACGGCGTCGCCGACATGCGGGAGCTGGCCGCCCGCTTCGCGACCGCCTCCACCCTGCCGGTGGTGCTGGACTCCACCGAGGTCGACGTCATCCAGGCGGGCCTGGAGGCCCTCGGCGGCCGCGCCGTCATCAACTCGGTGAACTACGAGGACGGCGACGGCCCCGACTCCCGCTTCGCGAAGGTCACCCGACTGGCCCAGGAGCACGGCGCGGCCCTGATCGCCCTCACCATCGACGAGCAGGGCCAGGCCCGCACCGCCGAGCACAAGGTCGCCATTGCCGAACGGCTGATCGAGGACCTCACCGGCAACTGGGGCATCAACGAGTCCGACATCCTCATCGACTGCCTCACCTTCACGATCTGCACCGGCCAGGAGGAGTCCCGCAAGGACGGCATCGCCACCATCGAGGCCATCCGCGAGCTCAAGCGCCGCCACCCCGAGGTGCAGACGACCCTCGGCCTGTCGAACATCTCCTTCGGCCTCAACCCGGCCGCCCGCGTCCTGCTGAACTCCGTCTTCCTCGACGAGTGCGTCAAGGCCGGCCTGGACTCGGCGATCGTCCACGCCTCGAAGATCCTGCCCATCGCCCGCTTCGACGACGAGCAGGTCTCCACCGCCCTGGACCTCATCTACGACCGCCGCGAGGGCGACTACGACCCGCTGCAGAAGCTGATGGCCCTCTTCGAGGGCGTCAACACCAAGTCCCTCAAGGCCGGCCGCGCCGAGGAGCTCCTCGCGCTGCCCCTGGAGGAGCGGCTGCGCCGCCGCATCGTCGACGGCGAGAAGAACGGCCTGGAGGCCGACCTCGACGAGGCCCTGCAGACCCGGCCCGCCCTCGACATCGTCAACGACACCCTCCTGGAGGGCATGAAGGTCGTCGGCGAGCTGTTCGGCTCCGGCCAGATGCAGCTGCCGTTCGTCCTCCAGTCCGCCGAGGTCATGAAGACGGCGGTGGCCTACCTGGAGCCGCACATGGAGAAGTCGGACGCGGAGGGCAAGGGCACCATCGTCCTGGCCACCGTCCGCGGCGACGTCCACGACATCGGCAAGAACCTCGTCGACATCATCCTCTCCAACAACGGCTACAACGTCGTCAACATCGGTATCAAGCAGCCGGTTTCGGCGATCGTGGAGGCCGCGCAGGAGCACCGCGCCGACGTCATCGGCATGTCCGGCCTGCTCGTCAAGTCGACCGTGATCATGAAGGAGAACCTGGAGGAGCTGAACCAGCGCAAGCTGGCGGCCACCTACCCGGTCATCCTCGGCGGCGCCGCCCTCACCCGCGCCTACGTCGAACAGGACCTCCACGAGATCTACGAGGGCGAGGTCCGCTACGCCCGCGACGCCTTCGAGGGCCTGCGCCTGATGGACGCCCTGATCGCCGTCAAGCGCGGTGTCCCCGGCGCCTCCCTGCCCGAGCTCAAGCAGCGCCGCGTCCCCAAGCGCGACACCCCGCTGCCGGAGGTGACCGAGCCGGAGGAGCCCGCGGGCCGCTCCGACGTCGCCGTCGACAACCCCGTCCCCACCCCGCCGTTCTGGGGCACCCGGGTCGTCAAGGGCATCCCCCTGAAGGACTACGCCTCCTGGCTCGACGAGGGCGCCCTCTTCAAGGGCCAGTGGGGCCTGAAGCAGGCCCGCGCCGGCGGCCCCACCTACGAGGAACTCGTCGAGACCGAGGGCCGGCCCCGGCTGCGCGGCCTGCTGGACAAGCTCCACACCGAGAACCTGCTGGAGGCGGCCGTCGTCCACGGCTACTTCCCGTGCGTCTCCAAGGGCGACGACCTGATCATCCTCGACGAGGCCGGCAACGAGCGGACCCGCTTCACCTTCCCGCGCCAGCGCCGCGGCCGCCGCCTGTGCCTCGCGGACTTCTTCCGTCCCGAGGAGTCCGGCGAGACCGACGTGGTCGGGCTCCAGGTCGTCACCGTCGGCTCCAGGATCGGCGAGGCCACCGCCGAGCTGTTCGCCTCGGACTCCTACCGCGAGTACCTGGAGCTGCACGGCCTCTCCGTCCAGCTCGCCGAGGCCCTCGCCGAGTACTGGCACGCCCGCGTCCGCGCCGAGCTCGGCTTCGGCGGCGAGGACCCCGCCGACGTCGAGGACATGTTCGCCCTGAAGTACCGGGGCGCCCGCTTCTCCCTCGGCTACGGCGCCTGCCCCGACCTGGAGGACCGCGCCAAGATCGCCGACCTGCTCCGGCCCGAGCGGATCGGCGTCCACCTGTCGGAGGAGTTCCAGCTCCACCCGGAGCAGTCCACCGACGCGATCGTCATCCACCACCCCGAAGCGAAGTATTTCAACGCACGCTGACGCAGACCGACGTACACTGGTCGGTCCCATACAGGCCGGTCGCCTGTTCCCCGGGGAGCGCCCCGCGCTGGAACAGGCGACCGGCCTTCTCGTCCCCACCGAGAGGCGCGCGCATGACCAGTACCGTTCCCGTCTCCATCGCCCGTACGGCCGACGGCTCGGCCCTCCAGGCGGTGCTGCTCGACATGGACGGGACGCTGGTCGACACCGAGGGCTTCTGGTGGGAGGCCGAGGTCGACGTCTTCGCCGAGCTCGGCCACCGCCTGGAGGAGTCCTGGCGCGACATCGTCGTCGGCGGCCCCATGACCCGCAGCGCCGGCTTCCTCATCGAGGCCACCGGCGCCGACATCGGCATCGGCGAGCTCAGCGTCCTGCTGAACGAGCGCTTCGAGGCCCGCATCGCCGAGCAGGTGCCCCTGATGCCCGGGGCCGAGCGGCTGCTGTCCGAACTCGCCCGGCACAACGTGCCCACCGCCCTCGTCTCCGCCTCGCACCGGCGCGTCATCGACCGCATCCTGGGCTCGCTGGGCCCCGAGCGCTTCGCGCTGACCGTCGCCGGCGACGACGTACCGCGCACCAAGCCCCACCCCGACCCGTACCTGCTGGCCGCCCGCACCCTCGGCGCCCACCCCTCCCGGTGCGCCGTCGTCGAGGACACCGCCACCGGCGTGGCCGCCGCGGAGGCGGCCGGCTGCCGCGTCGTCGCCGTCCCCTCCGTCGGGCTGATCGCGCCCGCGCCCGGGCGGACGGTGGTCGGCTCGCTGGAGGACGTCGACCTCGCCTTCCTCCGGTCCCTCATCACCCCGATGAACTGATCCGCCACGCTGCGTGGCGCACTGCGGCGCGGCAGCCCGGGAGCGGTCTTCCGTTCCTTGGCTGACGCGCCGAAAAGCCATCCATTCCCTGGCTTCGGGGCCAGGTGACCTTCGTCACCCGCAACGCCCCTTACGGACCGTTAGGGACCTCCGGGCCGGTTCCCTTGTGTCCGGATTGATGATCTCCTGACCGCATCTGCGATGGCCCCGGCCCTGACAGGCAGTCCCCTCCCATCACCGTGCGATTACACCCCAAGTCCGGCCAGTTCAAGCCAACCGGTCCAAGGCCACTAATGTCGACGCGGGCACTCCGCACCGCAGCAGTCCCGGACACACACCCCTGTGCCGGGTACGTGTGGACCGATCGTCATAAAACCGGCCCGATCGTTCCGCCCAGAACGGGCGACCGCCGCGAAGTGCCCTCTACGCCGCTTTGAACAAGTGCCGGTCAAGGGAGTACTTCCAGCATGAACCGCAAGACCCTGGTGCTGACGGCCGCGGCCGGACTGCTCACCCCCACCCTCGCTGCCTGCGGCAGCGCGACGGGCGGCGGAGCGGGAACCGGAGCGATCGTCGTCGGCACCACCGACCGGTACGAGGCGGCGGACTACGCCCCCGCACCGTTCGACCCGGCGTACGCCTACGACGCCGGAGCCTGGAACGTCCTGCGGCAGACCGTCCAGACCCTGATGCACACCCCCCGAGGCGGCGGCCAGCCCGTCCCCGAAGCGGCATCCGCCTGCCACTTCACCGACACCGGCAACGAGAGCTACCGCTGCACCCTGCGCCCCGGCCTGAAGTTCGCCGGCGGCGAGCCGCTCACCGCCAAGGACGTCAAGTTCTCCATCGACCGCGTCCGCGCGATCAACGCCGAGAACGGCCCCGCATCGCTCCTCTCCACCCTCGACACCGTCGAGGTCAAGGGCGCCGACACCGTCGTCTTCCACCTGAAGACCCCGGACGCGACGTTCCCGTACAAGCTCTCCACCCCGGCCGCCGGCATCGTCAGCGAGAAGGCCTACGACGCCAAGAAGCTCCGCGAGGGCTTCACCGTCGAGGGCTCCGGCCCCTACACGATGAAGGCCGAGGTCAAGGGCAACCGCCTCGTCCGCGCCGTGTTCAGCAAGAACCCCCACTACAAGGGCGACCTCAAGCTGCAGAACGACAAGGTCGAGCTGCGCACCTTCGACGACACCGCCGCCATGGGCAAGGCGCTCACCGACGGGCGGATCCACATGGTCTCCCGCACCCTGTCGCCGACCCAGATCAACGAGTTCTCGGCGAACCCGCCCAAGGGCGTCCGCCTCGTCCCGATGCCCGGCCTGGAGATCCGCTACATCGGCTTCAACACCGAGGCCCCGGTCGTCAAGGAGAAGGCCGTCCGCCAGGCCCTCGCCGCCGCCGTCGACCGCAACGCGATCGTCTCCAAGGTGTACGGCAAGACGGCGCAGCCCCTGTACTCGCTGGTCCCCACCTCGGTCACCGGCCACGTCAACTCCTTCCGCAACAAGTACGGCGAGGCCAACACGGCCAAGGCCGCACAGCTGCTGAAGGACGCCGGCATCAAGGCGCCGGTCAAGCTGACGCTCACCTACACCAAGGACCACTACGGCGACGGCACGGCCGCCGAGTTCGAGATCCTGAAGAACCAGCTGAACTCCACCCAGCTGTTCGACATCACCGTCCAGGGCGCCGACTGGACCGAGTTCCGCCCGGCGCAGAAGAAGGGCGACTACGCCGCCTACGGGCTCGGCTGGTTCCCCGACTACCCGGACGCCGACAACTTCCTCGCTCCCTTCCTGGAGCAGGACAACTTCCTGGGCACGCCGTACGCCAACAGCACGGTGCGCACCAAGCTCATCCCCGAGTCGCGCAAGGCCGCCGACCGCAACGTCGCCGCCCCCGCGATCACGGAGATGCAGGACATCGTCGCCGAGGACGTGCCCGTCCTGCCGCTGTGGCAGGGCAAGCAGTACGTCGCCGCACGCGACGGGATCACCGGAGTGGAGTGGTCGGTCAACGCCATCTCCGACCTCCAGCTGTGGGAGCTCGGCCGCGGAGTCAGCGGCTGAGACCGGCAGGACCGGCGGCGGGTGTCCGCGGGCCGGCGCATCGATTCAGCAAGACTGTGAAGGACGTTCGCGTGATGAGACGTAACCAGTGGTTGGCAGCCCCGCTCGGCGCAGCCACCGCCGCAGCGCTGCTCAGCGGTTGCGGTTCGACCGACGGCTCGCCCGCCGAAGGCGGCAAGGGCGTGGTCATGGGCATATCCGACAAGGTGAAGTCCACCGACCCCGCCGCGGGCTACGACCCGGGCTCCTGGCTGCTCTTCAACAACGTCTTCCAGTCGCTGCTGAGCTTCCCCAAGGGCGCCACCACCCCGGAGCCCGACGCCGCGCAGTCCTGCGCCTTCGAGGGCGGCGACAGCAAGGTGTACAAGTGCACCCTGAAGCCGGACCTGAAGTTCAGCAACGGCCACCCCCTCACGTCCGAGGACGTGAAGTTCTCCTTCGAGCGCACGCTCAAGATCAACGACCCGAACGGCCCGGCCGTCCTGCTGTCGTCGATCGCGGGCATCGACACCCCCGACGACAAGACCGTCGTCTTCCGCCTCAAGACGTCCGACGCGACCTTCCCCAGCAAGATCGCCTCGGGTGCGGGCTCCATCGTCGACCACGCCGAGTACCCGGCCGACAAGCTCCGCACCGACGGCAAGGCCATCGGCTCCGGCGTCTACAAGCTCGACTCGTTCAACGAGAAGAGCGCGAACTTCTCGGTCAACGAGGCCTACACCGGCAAGGCCAAGCCGAAGAACACCGGCGTCACGCTGAAGTTCTTCAACCAGGACCAGGCCGCCCTGAAGAAGGTCCTCGAAAGCGGCGACGTCGACTTCGCCTTCCGCGGCCTCGCCGCCAAGGACATCGCCAGCCTCGCCTCGACCAAGACCGGCAACAACAGCATCGAGGTCGTCCAGGGCACCGGCGCCGAGGTCCAGCACCTCGTCTTCAACATGAAGGACGAGGTCGCCGGCAAGCTCCCCGTCCGCAAGGCCATCGCCTTCCTCGTGGACCGCGAAGCGCTCGTCAAGGACGTCTACGAGGGCACCGCGACCTCCCTCTACTCGGTCGTCCCCGCCGGCATCGGCTCCCACAACACCGCCTTCTTCGACCGCTACGGCGGCAGCCCGCAGCCGAAGAAGGCCGAGGCGGTCCTCCGCGCGGCCGGCATCAAGGACAAGGTGAAGATCACCCTGTACACGACGCCGAACCGCTTCGGTCCCGCCACGGACCAGGAGATGGCGCTCATCGCCAAGCAGCTCAACGACAGCGGCCTGTTCGAGGCCGACGTCAAGTCCGTCGAGTACGAGCAGTACGAGAAGGACATCGCGGCCGGCAAGTACGGCGTCTACATCCGCGGCTGGGTGCCCGACTACCCGGACGCAGATAACTTCACGCAGCCGTTCTTCGGGCCGAACAACGTCCTGAACAACAACTACGACAACAAGGAGATCTCCCAGACGATCATCCCGGCGACCTCCGCCAAGGCCGACCGCAGCGCGGCCACGCCGGACTACACCCGCCTCCAGGACATCGTCGCCGACGAGATCCCGCTCCTGCCCCTGTGGCAGAGCAAGCAGTACGCGGTGACCCGCCAGAACGTCACCGGCCTGCAGTGGTCGCTCGACGCCTCCACCGTCTTCCGCTTCTGGGAGATCAGCAAGGGCTGAGCCGCCCCCGCAACGCCGACGGCCCGTGCCGCCCCCCTCCAGGGGCGGCACGGGCCGGTCGCGTTCCCGGGGCGGGGGAGCGCGGCTAGTGGGCGGCGCCCGGGCGGACCAGGCCGCTCTCGTACGCGTACACCGCAGCCTGCACCCGGTCCCGCAGGCCCAGCTTCGTCAGGACGTGGCCCACGTGCGTCTTGACCGTCGTCTCGCTGACGAACAGGTCCGCCGCGATCTCCGCGTTCGACAGGCCCTTCGCCACCAGCTTCAGCACCTCGACCTCCCGCTCGGTCAGCGTCCCGAGCGAATCCGGGACGCGCTCCTCTCCCGACGGCAGGTGCACCGCGTACTTGTCCAGCAGCCGCCGCGTGATGCTCGGTGCGAGCATCGCCTCGCCGCCCGCCACCACCCGGATCGCCTGCACCAGCTCGACCGCCGGGGCGTCCTTCAGCAGGAACCCGCTGGCCCCCGCCCGCAGCGCCTCCACCACGTACTCGTCCAGGTCGAACGTGGTCAGCACCAGCACCTTCGCCG
>NZ_BMTY01000029.1:62430-75155 GCF_014649915.1 Streptomyces toxytricini
GGCCGTCCCGGCCCGGACCCGTGATCTGCCGGGTCGCCTCCACCCCGTCCATCCGCGGCATCCGGATGTCCATCAGCACCACGTCGGGCTGGAGCGCCCGCACCTGGTCCAGCGCCTGGAGGCCGTCCCCGGCCTCGCCGACCACCGCCAGGTCCGGCTCGGCCTCCAGGATCATCCGGAAACCGGTGCGCAGCAGCGGCTGGTCGTCGACCAGGAGGACGCGGATCGCCACAGGGGACACCTCGGGTTTCGGTTGGGCGGCTTCGGCGCGGACGCCCTCATTGTGCCCTGACCGGATGGTCAGGAGTCCGCCGGCCGCTCCGGGCTCCCCGCCGGGCGCGGAACCGCGGCCCGCGGAACCACCGGCAGCGGATAGACCGGGGGAGTGCCCCCGAACTCCGGACACACCGCCCGGTGGTCGCACCAGCCGCACAGCTTGGTCGGCCGCGGCCGCCAGTCGCCCGTCTCCGTCGCCTCCCGGATCGCCTCCCACAGCGCGTGCAGCTTGCGCTCCACCCGCTCCAGGTCGGCAGGCACCGGGTCGTACGTCAGCACGTCGCCGCTGCCCAGGTACACCAGCTGCAGCCGCCGCGGCACCACCTGCTTCAGCCGCCACACCACCAGCGCGTAGAACTTCATCTGGAACAGCGCGCCCTCGGCGTACTCCGGCCGGGGCGCCTTCCCCGTCTTGTAGTCGACGATCCGGACCTCGCCCGTCGCCGCCACGTCCACCCGGTCGATGATCCCGCGCAGCCGCAGCCCCGACTCCAGCTCCGCCTCCACGAAGAACTCCCGCTCCACCGGCTCCAGCCGCGTCGGGTCCTCCAGCGTGAACCACCGCTCGACCAGCGCCTCGGCCTCCGCCAGCCAGCGCGCCAGCGCCTCGCCGCCGTCCCCGTCCGGGAACAGCTCCGCCAGCTCCGGCTTCGCCTCCAGCAGCCGCTCCCACTGACCCGGGACCAGCGCCTTCGCCCGCGGAGCCGTCCGCTCCGCCGCCGGGTGGTCGAAGAGCCGCTCCAGCACCGCGTGCACCAGGGTGCCCCGCGTCGCCGCCGCGCTCGGCTTCTCCGGCAGCCGGTCGATCACCCGGAACCGGTACAGCAGCGGACACTGCATGAAGTCGCCCGCCCGCGAGGGCGACAGCGAAACGGGGGCCGCCGCGCCCGGCGCCGCACCGGCATCCGCAGCGCCGGGCAGGGGACCGGGGCTCGTCATCATGCACAGAACCCTACGGCCCGCCGGGGACAGCCACGCGCATACCATCGACGCCGGACCCCCTCGCACTGCATGATCGGAGCATCACACCGCGCTACCGCGCAGCCCCGGCCGCACCCATCCGGGCCGTGGACCACACTGGTAAGCACCCGCCGGGGGCCACCCCGCCCCGGACAGCACCGACCGAAGGACAGCCGTGGCAGACACCGACCACACCGGCGAGCGCCCGGACAAGCGCCCCGGACCGGGCGGCGGAATCCTCATGGGCCGCCCCTTCGGCGTCCCCGTCTACGTCTCCCCCAGCTGGTTCCTCGTCGCCGCCCTCATCACCTGGGTCTTCGGCGACCAGCTCGACCGCGTCCTGCCCGACCTCGGCCCGGCCCGCTACCTCGTCTCCCTCTTCTTCGCGGTCGCCTTCTACGGCTCCGTCCTCGTCCACGAGCTCGCCCACACCGTCGCCGCCCTGCGCTACCGGCTCCCCGTGCGCCGCATCCGGCTCCAGTTCTTCGGCGGCGTCTCCGAGATCGAGAAGGAGTCCGAGACCCCCGGCCGCGAGTTCGTCCTCGCCTTCGTCGGCCCCCTGCTCTCACTCCTCCTCGCCGGCGCCTTCTACCTCGGCATGAACGCCGTCGAAGCGGGCACCGTCCCCGGCGTCCTTCTCGCCGGCCTGATGATCTCCAACCTGCTCGTCGCCGCGTTCAACCTGCTGCCCGGCCTCCCCCTCGACGGCGGCCGCATGCTCCGCGCGGTCATCTGGGGCATCACCGGCAAGCCCATGGCCGGCACCGTCGCCGCCGCCTGGGTCGGCCGCGGCCTCGCCGTCGCCGTCCTCCTCGGCCTCCCGATGATCACCCACACGGGACTCCTCGGCGCCCCCGGCGAAGAGGTCGGCGGCATGAGCACCGTCATGGACGCCCTCCTCGCCGCGATCCTCGCCGCCATCATCTGGACCGGCGCCGGCAACAGCCTGCGCATGGCCCGCCTGCGCGAGCACCTGCCCGAGCTCCGCGCCCGCGCCCTCACCCGCCGCGCCGTGCCCGTCGAGCACGCCACCCCGCTCTCCGAGGCACTGCGCCGCGCCAACGCCCACGGCGCCCGCGCCATCGTCGTCGTCGACGGCCAGGGCGAGCCCCACGCGATCGTCCGCGAGAGCGCAATCGCCTCGGTCCCCGAACACCGCCGCCCCTGGGTCGCCGTCAGCTCCCTCGCCCAGGACCTCACCGACGGCATGAAGGTTTCCGCAGAGCTCGCCGGCGAGGAACTCCTCGACCGCCTCCGCGCCACCCCCGCCACCGAGTACCTGGTCGTCGAGGCAGGCGGCGAGGTCTACGGCGTCCTGTCCACCCTCGACGTGGAGAAGGCCTTCGTGAAGGCCATGGCACGGCCCCGCCCCTGAAGCCAATACACTGGTCACATGTCCGAACCGACCGGTGCCGCCCGCCGTCGCGGGCCCTTCAAGGTCGGGGACCAGGTCCAGCTCACCGACCCCAAGGGACGCCACTACACGTTCACGCTCGAAGCCGGGAAGAACTTCCACACCCACAAGGGTTCCTTCCCGCACGACGAGCTGATCGGCGCTCCCGAGGGCAGTGTTGTCCGTACCACGGGGAACGTCGCGTACCTCGCGCTGCGACCCCTGCTCCCCGACTACGTCCTGTCCATGCCCCGCGGCGCCGCCGTGGTCTACCCCAAGGACGCGGGCCAGATCCTGGCCTTCGCCGACATCTTCCCCGGCGCCCGCGTCGTGGAGGCGGGGGTCGGCTCCGGCTCGCTGAGCAGCTTCCTGCTCCGCGCCGTCGGCGACCAGGGCATGCTCCACAGCTACGAGCGCCGGGCGGACTTCGCCCAGATCGCGCAGGAGAACGTCGAGCGCTACTTCGGCGGCCCGCACCCCGCGTGGCAGCTGACCGTCGGCGACCTCCAGGACAACCTGTCCGACACGGACGTCGACCGCGTCATCCTCGACATGCTCGCCCCCTGGGAGTGCCTGGACGCCGTCTCCAAGGCCCTCGTGCCGGGCGGCATCCTCTGCTGCTACGTGGCCACCACCACCCAGCTCTCCAAGACCGTCGAGTCCATCCGCGAGATCGGCTGCTTCGCCGAGCCCCAGCCGTGGGAGTCGATGATCCGCAACTGGCACGTCGAGGGCCTGGCCGTGCGCCCGGACCACCGGATGATCGGACACACCGGCTTCCTGGTCACCGCCCGCCGCCTCGCGGACGGCGTCGAGCCCCCGATGCGCCGCCGCCGCCCCGCCAAGGGCGCCTACGGCGAGGACTACGAGGGACCGGGCAGCGGCTCGGGCGGCTCCGGCGACCGCGGCTGACCCCGCACCGGACCGCACCCGCACAACGCACAGGCGCTGCGGCGCAGTTCCCCGGACCGACCGGGAACTGCGCCGCAGCGCCTTTCCGTTGCTCTTCCGAGGCCTTGCGCCGCCTTGCAGAGGCCCGTATGCCGGCCCGGCCGGACCCGCCCGTTCCGTCCCGGTGTGAGGTATGGCACGATGCTGGCTCCCCGTCATCCCCCGCTCAGGAGACACCCCGCGTGCCGCACCGCACCGCCGCGCCGGAACCCGCGCACCGCAGCAGCAGGCCCGTCCACTGGCTCGCCACGGCCTGCGCCCTGGCCGCCGCCGTCGCCGCCGCGGGGCTCCTCCAGCCCGCCACGGCCGCCGATCCCGGGGCCGGCGCGGAAACCCGTACGGCACCCGGCGGCGCACCGGCCCCGCAGGCCGCCGCCCCGGACGCCGCGGCCGTCGCCTACCCGCTCGACTGCAAGGGCGCGCCCGTGGCCGTCACCGCCACCGCGCAGGGCGACCTCGACGGCGACCGCCGGCCCGAGACCGTCGCCGCGGTCCGCTGCGACGCCGGATCCGGCACCCCGCCGCACGCCCTCTACGTCCTCACCGCCGGCAAGGAGCCCGGCGCCGCCCCGCGCATCGTCGCGACCCTGCTGGAGGCCGCCGCGCGCACCAGCGCCGACGACCTCACCGTCCGGGACGGCACCGTCACCGCCCGGCTCCTCGGCTACTCCTCGCCCGAGGTCCCCCGCTCCAGCCCCGACGTCCGCCGGCTCGCCAAGTGGCGCTGGACCGGCGGAAAATTCCGCCAGGAGCTGACGAACATCTCCACGGGGAGTGTTTGAACCGTCACTCGGCGTCGGGGCCGTACACCTCGACGCCGTCCGAGACGCGCCGCACGTGGATGCAGTCGCCCGGGCACTCCTTCGCCGAGTCCACCACGTCCTGGAGCAGCGGCAGCGGAACCGGAGTGGTCGCCCCCGGGTCCACCAGGAGCTCGTCCTCCGGGCTCTTCACATAGGCCAGACCGTCGATGTCCAGCTCGAACACCTCCGGCGCGTACTGCACGCAGATGCCGTCACCGGTGCACAGGTCCTGGTCGATCCAGACCTCGAGCGGCTCGCCCGCCTGCCCGGCGACGCCTGCGCCACCGGCGGTTGCCTCCTGCTGCACGGTCATATCCCCTGCCGTTCCCTGCCCTGAGTGACCCGTTCCCGCCACATGCCGCCGGCAAGTCGCGCCAGCTCTGACGGGTGTTGAACGCTTCGACCTTACAACCGGCCGCTTTCCGATGTTGAAGGGTGGGTATTTCCCTGGCGTGAGGGAGTACGCAAGGGTGAAGATCGGACACACCCCTACCGTCTTTGTGATCTAGGGGTTTCAATCACCACCAGCCCAGGTAGGGTCAGGAAGCGTCCAGCTCCCCTTGGAGGAGGTGAGGACCGTGGCAGCCCACGACGACGACATCAACCGCGGCATCCGGCCGGGGCGGGGGTCCGATGACCCCGCCGGCCAGGTTGCCTATCTCGAGCAGGAAATCGCCGTCCTGCGACGTAAGCTCGCCGACTCTCCGCGACACACGAGGATTCTCGAAGAGCGGATCGTCGAGCTCCAGACAAACCTGGCCGGCGTCTCCGCACAAAACGAGCGACTGGCAAATACGCTCCGTGAAGCCCGCGACCAGATCGTGGCGCTCAAGGAGGAAGTGGACCGGCTCGCGCAGCCGCCGGCCGGATTCGGTGTCTTCCTCCAGGCGAACGAGGACGGCACCGTCGACATCTTCACGGGGGGCCGCAAGCTCCGCGTGAACGTCAGCCCCAGCGTCGACCCGGAAGAGCTCCGGCGCGGCCAGGAGGTCATGCTCAACGAGGCCCTCAACGTGGTCGAGGCCATGGAGTTCGAGCGGGCCGGGGACATCGTCACCCTCAAGGAGATCCTCGAGGACGGCGAGCGCGCCCTGGTGATCGGGCACACCGACGAGGAGCGGGTGGTGAGGCTCGCCGAGCCGCTGCTGGACATCACCATCCGCCCCGGCGACGCCCTCCTGCTCGAACCCCGCTCCGGCTACGTCTACGAGGTCGTCCCGAAGAGCGAGGTCGAGGAACTCGTCCTCGAAGAGGTCCCGGACATCGACTACGACAAGATCGGCGGCCTGGGCGACCAGATCGAGCTGATCCGCGACGCGGTCGAGCTGCCCTACCTCTACCCGGACCTGTTCAAGGAGCACGAACTGCGGCCGCCCAAGGGCATCCTGCTCTACGGCCCGCCCGGATGCGGCAAGACGCTCATCGCCAAGGCCGTCGCCAACTCCCTTGCCAAGAAGGTCGCCGAGGTGACCGGCCAGCCCGCCGGGAAGTCCTACTTCCTGAACATCAAGGGCCCCGAGCTCCTCAACAAGTACGTCGGCGAGACCGAGCGGCACATCCGCCTCGTCTTCCAGCGGGCCCGGGAGAAGGCCAGCGAGGGCACCCCCGTCATCGTCTTCTTCGACGAGATGGAGTCCCTCTTCCGCACCCGCGGCTCCGGCGTCAGCTCGGACGTGGAGAACACCATCGTCCCGCAGCTGCTCGCCGAGATCGACGGCGTGGAGGGCCTGGAGAACGTCATCGTCATCGGCGCCTCCAACCGCGAGGACATGATCGACCCGGCGATCCTGCGGCCCGGCCGCCTCGACGTGAAGATCAAGATCGAGCGCCCGGACGCCGAAGCCGCGAAGGACATCTTCGCGAAGTACCTCAAGGCCTCGCTGCCGCTGCACGCCGACGACCTCGCCGAGCACTCCGGCTCGCCGGAGGTCGCCGTCCACAGCATGATCCAGACGGTCGTCGAGCAGATGTACGCGGAATCCGAGGAGAACCGCTTCCTCGAGGTCACGTACGCCAACGGCGACAAGGAAGTCCTCTACTTCAAGGACTTCAACTCCGGAGCCATGATCCAGAACATCGTGGACCGGGCCAAGAAGATGGCGATCAAGGCCTTCCTGGAGCACGAGCAGAAGGGCCTGCGGGTCGCCCACCTCCTCCAGGCCTGCGTGGACGAGTTCAAGGAGAACGAGGACCTGCCCAACACGACCAACCCGGACGACTGGGCCCGGATCTCCGGCAAGAAGGGCGAGCGGATCGTCTTCATCCGCACCCTCGTCACCGGAAAGCAGGGCGCCGACACCGGACGCTCCATCGACACGGTGGCGAACACCGGTCAGTACCTCTGACCGGAGGGCGGCTGCGGGTGCCCCCACCGGGCGCCCGCAGCCGACTGCGTTACCGGCCGCTTTTCAGCCGTGACAGGGCGGAGCCGATGACGGAAATGATCTCCCGAGCGGCGTGGAGTGGTTCTAGGCTCGTCCGTACCGCCGCATCCGCAACAGCAGTGCGGTGACGGGCACCGCACACGCACCGGACCACCAGCGGTACTTGAGCGCCGCTCCCGAACGGGGGCGCCGCCGGGCAAGGAGGGCCGCATGACCGTACGGCGAGTAATGGGGATCGAGACGGAGTACGGGATCTCCGTCCCCGGTCACCCGAACGCCAATGCCATGCTCACCTCGTCCCAGATCGTCAACGCCTACGCGGCGGCGATGCACCGGGCGCGACGCGCCCGCTGGGACTTCGAGGAGGAGAACCCGCTGCGGGACGCCCGCGGCTTCGACCTCGCCCGCGAGGCCGCCGACAGCAGCCAGCTGACCGACGAGGACATCGGCCTGGCCAACGTCATCCTGACCAACGGCGCGCGGCTCTACGTCGACCACGCGCACCCCGAGTACAGCTCGCCCGAGATCACCAGCCCGCTCGACGCGGTGCTCTGGGACAAGGCCGGCGAGCGGATCATGGCCGAGGCGGCCGTCCGGGCGGCCCAGCTGCCCGGCGCCCAGCCGATCCACCTCTACAAGAACAACACCGACAACAAGGGCGCCTCCTACGGCACGCACGAGAACTACCTGATGAAGCGGGAGACCCCCTTCTCGGAGATCGTGCGCCACCTGACGCCCTTCTTCGTCTGCCGGCAGGTCGTCACCGGCGCCGGCCGCGTCGGCATCGGCCAGGACGGCCGTGAGCACGGCTTCCAGATCAGCCAGCGCGCGGACTACTTCGAGGTCGAGGTCGGCCTGGAGACCACGCTGAAGCGGCCCATCATCAACACCCGCGACGAGCCGCACTCCGACGCGGAGAAGTACCGCCGCCTCCACGTGATCATCGGCGACGCGAACCTCTCGGAGATCTCCACCTACCTCAAGCTCGGCACGACGGCCCTGGTCCTCTCCATGATCGAGGACCAGTTCATCACCGTCGACCTGGCCGTGGACCAGCCGGTGCGCACCCTGCACCAGGTGTCCCACGACCCGGACCTGCGCCACCTGATCACGCTCCGCAGCGGCCGCACGCTGACCGCCGTCCAGCTGCAGATGGAGTACTTCGAGCTGGCCCGCAAGTACGTCGAGGAGCGTTTCGGCGCCGACGCGGACGAGCAGACCAAGGACGTGCTGGCCCGCTGGGAGGACGTCCTCGGGCGCCTGGAGCGGGACCCGATGAGCCTCTCCGGCGAGCTGGACTGGATCGCCAAGCGGGAGATCCTGGAGGGCTACCGCCGGCGCGACGGACTGGACTGGGACGCGGCCCGGCTGCACCTGGTCGACCTCCAGTACGCGGACGTGCGCCCCGAGAAGGGCCTGTACAACCGGCTGGCGGCCCGCGGGAAGATGAAGCGCCTGGTGTCCGAGGAGGACGTGGAGCGGGCCGTCGGCAAGCCGCCGGAGGACACCCGGGCCTACTTCCGCGGGCGCTGCCTGGAGCAGTACGCGGACGACGTGGCCGCGGCCTCCTGGGACTCGGTGATCTTCGACCTGCCGGGGCGCGACTCCCTCCAGCGCGTCCCGACGCTGGAGCCGCTGCGGGGCACGCGCCAGCACGTCAAGGAGCTCCTGGACCGCTGCCGCACGGCGGAGGACCTGGTGCGGGTGCTGAGCGGGAACTGAACGGCGGGCCCCGGTGATCCCGGGGCCCGGAAGGGGGCTGAAATCCCCCGCTCCAGGGAATCATGGAGACACCCGGACGTTGTGAAAGTACCGGGACGAACGCCGGGCCCGCCTTGTAGGGTCCGACGTAGGGTCTGATCTTGAGGGATCCCGATCCCGGGGTCCCTCGTCACGAGCGCGCGAAGCGAGCGGGGTGAGGTAGAGATGGCGACCAAGGACACCGGCGGCGGACAGCAGAAGGCCACTCGCTCGACCGAGGAGGTCGAGGAGCAGGCCGCGGAAGCGCAGTCCGACCTCAAGGAGCGGCAGGAGAAGCTCTCCGACGACGTCGACTCCGTGCTGGACGAAATCGACGATGTGCTCGAAGAGAACGCTGAGGATTTCGTTCGAAGCTTCGTGCAAAAGGGCGGCCAGTAAGGCCTTTGACCTTCGAAACGAAGGTCTGGGGGGTGTGCGGTGCAGCGCACCACGAGCGGCTTGGCGGGCGGTGCGGGGCAGCGGCCCCGCGCCGTCCGACCGCAGGCGGCGCCACCCCTGCCGTGCGGGGCAGCGGATCGCGGGGTGGATCACGATCTTCGGGCGGGTAAGGTCCGAGGCGTACCGCGCTCCGGCCGCACGGCGGCAGCGGGGCAGTTCAAGGGTCGGCCGGACGCCGCGAGGCGTGCAGCCGCTTACGTGGAAGGAAACCTGTGGAACCCAACACTCGTGGCACAGGGCGTCTGCCGGCAGCCTTCCTGACGCCGGGGTCGTCGTCCTTCATGGACTTCCTGGGCGCGCACGCGCCCGAGATGCTGCCGGGCAACCGGCAGCTCCCGGAGGGGATCGTCGAGGCGCCGCACGGCACGACCATCGTCGCCGCCACCTTCCCCGGCGGGGTCGTCCTCGCCGGCGACCGGCGCGCGACGATGGGCAACATGATCGCGCAGCGGGACATCGAGAAGGTGTTCCCGGCGGACGAGTACAGCGCGGTCGGCATCGCCGGCACCGCCGGCCTGGCCGTGGAGATGGTCAAGCTGTTCCAGCTGGAGCTGGAGCACTTCGAGAAGGTGGAGGGGACGACCCTCTCCCTGGAGGGCAAGGCCAACCGGCTCTCCACCATGATCCGCAGCAACCTCGGCATGGCCATGCAGGGCCTGGCCGTGGTCCCGCTCTTCGCCGGCTACGACGAGGCCAAGGAGAAGGGCCGCATCTTCTCCTACGACGTGACCGGCGGCCGCTCCGAGGAGCACGGGTACGCCGCGACCGGTTCCGGTTCGATCTTCGCGCGGGGCTCGATGAAGAAGCTCTACCGCCCCGACCTGACGGAGGAGCAGGCCACCACGCTGGTCGTCCAGGCGCTGTACGACGCCGCCGACGACGACTCGGCCACCGGCGGCCCCGACCTCTACCGCAACATCTACCCGATCGTCACCGTCATCACCGACGAGGGCTTCCGGCGGCTGACCGAGGACGAGTCCCAGGAAATCGCCCGCAAGGTCACCGACCGCCGCCTCCAGGAGCCGGACGGCCCGCGCGCCGCCCTGCTCTGATCCGCCACAGTCCTCCAGGAGCCCAGAAGAAAGGGACGGTCAGCCGGTGTCGACTCCGTTCTACGTCTCTCCCCAGCAGGCGATGGCCGACCGGGCGGAATACGCCCGGAAGGGCATCGCCCGCGGTCGCAGCCTCGTCGTGCTGCAGTACGCCGACGGCATCGTGTTCGTCGGCGAGAACCCGTCCCGCGCGCTGCACAAGTTCAGCGAGATCTACGACCGGATCGGCTTCGCGGCCGCCGGCAAGTACAACGAGTACGAGAACCTGCGGATCGGCGGCGTCCGTTACGCCGACCTGCGCGGATACACGTACGACCGCGACGATGTGACGGCCCGTGGGCTCGCGAACGTCTACGCGCAGACGCTGGGCACCATCTTCTCCAGCGCCGGCGAGAAGCCGTACGAGGTGGAGCTGGTCGTCGCCGAGGTCGGCGCGACGGCCGCGGGCGACCAGATCTACCGGCTGCCCCACGACGGCTCGATCGTGGACGAGCACGGCTCGGTCGCGGTCGGCGGGAACGCGGAGCAGATCAGCGGCTTCCTCGACCAGCGGCACCGGGACGGGATGACCCTGTCCGAGGCGCTGAAGCTGGCCGTGCAGGCGCTGTCGAGCCAGGCGAACGGTGCGGAGAAGACCATTCCGGCCGAGCGGCTGGAGGTCGCGGTGCTGGACCGCACCCGGTCGCAGCAGCGCAAGTTCAAGCGGATCCGGGGCCGGCAGCTGTCGCGGCTGCTGGAGGCGGACGTTCCGGCGGCGGCCCAGGCCGATGCCGTCTCGAACGACGAGGCTGCCGAGGACGCCGAGGAGTAGGAGTGCGGCCCCGCGGCCGACAGGTCGCGCGGGACGACGGGAGTACGGGCGCGGGCCGCCCGGGCCGGCCTTCCACGAAGGGCGGACCCGGGCGGCCCGCTTCCGTTCCTCAGGCGGCCGGCGGTGGGGCGGTGGAACCGCGGACGACCAGGTCGACGGGGATGTCGGGGGCGGTCCAGCCGCTGCCGTCCAGAACGGCCAGGAGGGCGGACATGCCCTGCTCGCCGACCTGCTCGGCGGGCAGCCGCACGGTGGTGAGCTCCGGTTCGACGGCGGTCGCGAGGGCGAGGTCGTCGAAGCCGGTGACGGAGAGGTCCTCGGGGACGCGCAGGCCGAGGCGGCGGGCGGCCTTGCAGGCGCCGGCGGCCAGGAGGTCGTCGTCGCAGACGACGGCGGTGGGCCGCTCGCCGGGGGCGGCCAGGGCGGCCTCCATGGCCGTGCGGGCGTCGGGGACGGACAGCGGGGCCCGCACCGTGCGCAGCTCGGCGTGCGGGGGCACGACGGCGGCGAGGGCCTCGGCGCGGACGTCGAAGGTCCAGCTGTCGACGTCGGCCGCGAAGTGCAGGAAGCGGCGGTGGCCGAGGCCGAGGAGGTGTTCGGCGACCTGGCGGACGCCGTCGGCCATGGCGAGGTTGACGCGGGCGGCCGCCCGGCCGTCTGCCGGATCGCTGTCGAGCATGACCAGGGGCAGTTCGGCGCCGCCGATGGCGTCGAGGGCGTCGGCGGCCATGGAGGAGGCGATGACTCCGTCGAGGGCGGCGCGGGCGGAGGGGAAGGGGTCGCGGGCGGGGCCGATGCCCTCGGGCGAGGGGTAGAGGACGACGCCGAAGCCGTGATCGGAGGCGACGCGGGCGGCGCCGGTGTAGACGCGGGCGAAGAATTCGCTGGTCAGGGCGGGGACGACGAGCAGGGCGGTGCGGGTGCTGCCGAGGCGCAGGTTGCGCGCGGCGAGGTTGGGCCGGTAGCCGAGCTCGGCGGCGGCTTCGCGGACGAGTCCCGCGGTGCGCTCGGAGACGCGGCCGCGCCACTTCCCGCCGAGGACGAGGGAGACGGTGGCCTGGGAGACCCCGGCCGCGCTGGCGACGTCCCGGCTGGTGGGTCTCGTCACACGGGGCTCCTGGATCACGAGGTCGGCGGGGTGCGGCCCGTCGTCCGGGTGGACCCGCGGGCTGCCGCCATGGTACGTATGACGCGTCTAGTTATACGTATTACCCCGGCGGGATCCGGGCAGAAGGGGGCAGAAGATGGCCGCGGGATACGCGGAGCTGCTCAGGACCCGGCACGCCGCGCGGCTGCTGGCGGGCACGCTCGTCGGCCGCCTGCCGAACGCCACCGCGGCGATCGCGATCGTGCTCTTCGTCCGCGCCGAGGGCGGCAGCTACAGCCTCGCGGGCGCCCTGGCGGCGGTCTACGGCGTCGCGAACGCGGTGGGCCAGCCCCTGCTCGGCCGGGCCGTCGACCTCTTCGGGCAGCCCCGCGTGCAGTTCCCCGCCGCCGTGGTCTCCGCGCTGGGCACGGCCTGGCTGGCGCTCGCCGGCACCGGCTCCGCCGCCGTGGCCTACAGCGCCGTGGTGGTCGCCGGCTTCTTCACCCCGCCGCTGGAAGGCGGCCTGCGCGCCCTGTGGCCGTCCGTGCTCGGCGGCCGCGAGGACCGGGTGCACGCCGCGTACGCCCTGGACGCCGTGGCCCAAGAGGTCATGTACACGGTCGGCCCGCTGCTGGTCACGCTCTCCGTGGCCCTGTGGAGCCCGGCCGGGGCCCTGCTGGTCATCAACGCGCTCGGCGTCCTCGGCGCCCTCTCCGTCGTGCTCAGCGAGCCCTCCCGGACCTGGCGCTCCGAGCCCCGCGAGGCCCACTGGCTGGGCGCCCTGCGCTCCAAGGGCCTGCTGGCGCTGC
>NZ_BMTY01000029.1:75180-87820 GCF_014649915.1 Streptomyces toxytricini
TCGGTGCCTTCTTCTTCGTCGGCACGGCCCTCGGCTCCATCACGGTGGCCGCCATGGCGTACGCCGACGGCCACGGCGGCCAGGGCGTCTACGGCTGGCTGATGGCCGCCCTGGGCTTGGGCGCCCTGCTCGGCGGCGTGGCGTACGGGGCGCGGCAGTGGAGCGGCCCGGCCGAGCGGCGGCTGCTGTGGCTGGTGGCCCTCCTGGCGCTGGGCTACCTGCCGCTGCTGCTGACGCCCGGCCCGGTGGCCATGACGGCGCTCACGGCCCTGGCGGGCGTCTTCCTGGCGCCGACCATCGCCTGCGCGTTCATCGTCGTCGACCGGCACGCCCCGGCGGGCACGGTGACGGAGGCGTTCTCCTGGCTGGTGACCTTCTTCGGCGTGGGCGCGGCCGCGGGCACGGCGGCGGCCGGCCCGGCCGTGGAACTGGGCGGCGTGACGTCCGGGTTCGCGGTCGCCTGCGGGGCCGGGGCGGCCGCCCTGGCGGTGCTGACGGCCACTCAGCGGATCCTGTCCGCTCCCGGCCGCTCCCGGACCGTGACGGGCTCCGCGGAGCCGGTCCCGGAGGGTGACGGGGCGCTGCTCGTCGACAATTGATCGAAACGGCGTTCTCGAACCCGGTTTCAGAAGAGGTCCAAAGGCGTAATGTTCAGTCATGGACCGCCGCATTTTCGGGCTGGAGAACGAGTACGGCGTCACGTGCACGTTCAGGGGACAGCGCCGACTGTCTCCTGACGAAGTGGCGCGCTACCTCTTCCGCCGTGTCGTGTCATGGGGCCGCAGCAGCAATGTCTTCCTGCGGAACGGCGCCCGCCTGTACCTCGACGTGGGATCGCATCCGGAATATGCAACTCCTGAATGCGACAACGTGACCGAACTGGTCACCCACGACAAGGCCGGCGAGCGCATTCTCGAGGGCCTCCTCGTCGACGCCGAGCGCCGTCTGCACGAGGAGGGAATCGCAGGCGACGTCTACCTCTTCAAGAACAACACGGACTCGGCGGGCAACTCGTACGGCTGCCACGAAAACTATCTGGTGGCGCGGCACGGGGAATTCTCCCGCCTCGCGGACATCCTGATTCCGTTCCTGGTCACGCGGCAGCTGATCTGCGGGGCGGGCAAGGTGCTGCAGACGCCGCGGGGCGCCGTCTACTGCGTGAGCCAGCGGGCCGAGCACATCTGGGAGGGCGTCAGCTCGGCCACGACGCGCTCGCGCCCCATCATCAACACGCGCGACGAGCCGCACGCGGACGCGGAGCGCTACCGCCGCCTGCACGTGATCGTGGGCGACTCGAACATGTCCGAGACGACCATGCTGCTCAAGGTCGGCGCCACCGACCTGGTGCTGCGCATGATCGAGGCGGGCACGGTGATGCGGGACCTGACCCTGGAGAACCCGATCCGGGCGATCCGCGAGGTCAGCCACGACACCACGGGTCAGCGCAAGGTGCGGCTGGCGAGCGGCCGCGAGGCCTCCGCCCTGGAGATCCAGCGCGAGTATTACGACAAGGCGGTGGACTTCGCCGAGCGCCGCGGGATCCGCACCGGCACGGTGGACCGGGTGCTGGAGCTGTGGGGCCGCACGCTGGACGCGATCGAGGAGCAGGACCTGGGCCGGATCGCGACGGAGATCGACTGGGTCATGAAGCACCAGCTGATCGAGCGCTACCGCGCCAAGCACGGCATGACCATGTCGAATCCGAGGGTGGCGCAGATAGACCTCGCCTACCACGACATCCACCGCCGGCGCGGCCTGTACTACCTGCTGGAGAGGAAGGGGCAGGCGGCGCGGATCTGCAACGACCTCAAGATCTTCGAGGGGAAGTCGGTGCCCCCGCAGACCACGAGGGCGCGGCTGCGCGGCGACTTCATCCGCCGGGCGCAGGAGCAGCGGCGCGACTTCACGGTGGACTGGGTGCACCTGAAGCTGAACGACCAGGCGCAGCGGACCGTGCTGTGCAAGGACCCCTTCCGGGCGGTCGACGACCGCGTAGAGAAGCTGATCGCCGGTATGTGACATACCACCGATCCGGCCCGGGGCCCCGTACGGATCTCGTACGGGGCCCCGCGCACGCCTTAGAGTGGCGAGGACCGTTGCCGTCTGAGATCTGAGGAACACGTGCGCCGACTTGCCGGCCTGCTGGTCGTACCCCTTCTGCTGTTGTCGACAGCAGCCTGTGGCGACAGCGGCTCCGACTCCGCCGACACCAAGGCCGAGATGAAGAACGGGGTGCCCGCGATCACCAAGGGCGCCAAGTTCGGTGAGACCCCGACCCTGTCCAAGGGCGAGGGCGAACCGCCGAAGGAACTGAAGGTGGAGACCATCAGCGAGGGCACCGGCCCCGCGCTGAAGAAGGGCGACGTCGCCCAGGTCAACTACCTCGGCCAGGTCTGGGACGGCACCGAGCCGTTCGACCAGAGCTTCGGCAAGGGCAAGCCCTTCGAGGTGACGATCGGCGCGGGCGCCGTCATCAAGGGCTGGGACCAGGGCCTGGAGGGCCGCAAGGTCGGCAGCCGCCTCGAACTGGTCATCCCGCCCGACCTCGGCTACGGCGAGAAGGGCTCCCCGCCGAAGATCAAGGGCGGCGCAACGCTCGTCTTCGTCGTCGACATCGTCAAGGGCACCAGCATCCCGGCCTCCGCCGCCGGCAAGGAGGTCCCCCAGGGCGACAAGGCCCTGCCGCAGATCGGTACCAACACGGACGGCAAGGAAGTCTCCGTGGCCGTCCCGAAGGACGCCGAGCCGCCGGCCAAGCTGGTCTCGAACTACGTGCTGGAGGGCGACGGCCCGGCCGTCAAGGACTCCGACAGCGTCGTCGTCAAGTTCCACGGCAAGACGTGGAAGGACGACAAGACCTTCGAGAGCACCTACGCCCTGGACCAGACCGTGACGTGGCCCATCGGCGACATCTCCGTCAAGGGCCTGAAGGAGGGCCTGGTCGGCAAGAAGGTCGGCAGCCGCATCCTCCTCGTCATCCCGCCGGACCAGGGCTTCGGCGACAAGCAGCAGGGGACGATCCCCGCGAACTCGACGCTCGTCTTCAGCCTCGACATCCTCGCAGTGATGTAAGACTGTCCCGGTTGTCCCTCCAGCCACCGCTGGAGGGGCCCGTTCACCGTTTTGAGGAGCAGTTCCGTGAGCGACAAGCTCGAGAAGCCCGAGATCGACTTCCCCGAGGGCCCGGCCCCGGCCGACCTCGTGATCGAGGACATCTGGGAGGGCGACGGCGCCGTGGCCACGGCCGGTTCCAAGGTCTCCGTGCACTACGTGGGTGTCGCCTTCTCCACCGGCGAGGAGTTCGACGCCTCCTGGAACCGCGGCGCACCGCTCCAGTTCATCCTGGGCATCGGCCAGGTCATCAAGGGCTGGGACAAGGGCGTCGAGGGCATGAAGGTCGGCGGCCGCCGCAAGCTGACGATCCCCGCCCACCTCGCCTACGGCGACCACAGCCCGACCCCGGCCATCAAGCCGGGCGAGACGCTGATCTTCGTCTGCGACCTGATGGGCGTCTGACCCGTCACCGGCAGCACCGCAGGGGCCCCCGCCGTGAGGCGGGGGCCCTCGCTTTTGCCCTTGAGCGCCGGGGCGGTACGGTCAACGGTCACGGAACCCGCACCGCGCGGGAAGCGGGAGAAAGGCGGAAGGGCGTCGATGGCGATTGCCAAGGCCGAGCGGCTGATGAACCTGGCGCTGTGCCTGTTGGGGACCCGTCGGCCGCTGAGCAAGCGCGAGCTCCGCGGCTCCATCGAGGCGTACATGGAAGCGGGCAACGACGAATCCTTCAACCGCATGTTCGAGCGGGACAAGGACGATCTGCGCGAACTCGGCCTGGTCATCGAGACGGTGGAGAACCTCGACGGCGAGACCGGCTACCTGGCGCGCCGCGACAGCAACCGCCTCCCGCCGGTCTCCCTGGACGCGGAGGAGGCAGCCGCCCTGGGCCTGGCCGCCAAGGTGTGGCAGCAGGCCCGCCTCGCCGGCGCCGCCAGCGGCGCGCTGCAGAAGCTGCGCGCGGGCGGCATGCCCGAGGCGGACAACCCCTTCGAGGGGCAGCACAGCGCCATCGAGCCGCGCATCCCCGTCCACGAGGCTGCGTTCGAGCCGCTCATGCTGGCCTGCCGCGACCGCCGGCCCGTCGTCTTCGACTACCGCAAGTCCACCGCCGCCCGGCCCGAGACCCGGCAGGTGGAGCCCTGGGCCCTCGAATGCTGGCGCGGCCACTGGTACCTCGCCGGCCACGACCGCGACCGCGGCGCGGAGCGCGTCTTCCGGCTCTCCCGCATCACCGGCAGGGTCCGCTCCCGGGCCGGCAAGTACACCGCCGACGTGCCCGACGTGGTCACCGTGCGCGAGACCGTCGCCGCCTGGGCGGGGGAGAGCGCGGAGCGGTCCGCCCTCATCCGGCTCCGGGCCGGCGCCGGCTACCCGCTGCGCGCCAAGGCCACCGCCGTCCGCGAGGGCTCCGACGGCTGGGACGAGCTGGAGATCCCGTACGGGCACGGGCTCGACGCCTGGCTCGTAGAGTTCGGGCCGGACGTGGTGGTCGTGGAGCCGGCCGACCTGCGGGCCGACGTCGTGGACCGGCTCCGCGCGGTCGCCGCAGGCTGAGAACCGCCCGGGCGCCCCCGGCCGGCCGATCCGTCCGGCCGCGCCGAGGGGCCCGGACCGCGGGGGCGCCTGGCCGCCGCACCCACCGCCACCCGCGCCCGCACCGTACGCACACCGCACCCCGCCTCCCGCGGGATGCCCTGAGGGGGAGACCTACCAGCATGGCCGCCAACGCCATCGACCAGACCCGCCGGATGCTGTCCCTGGTGACCTACCTGCGCGAGCGCCCCGGAGCGCACGTCGCCGACGTCGCCCGCGCCTTCGGCATCACCGAGGACGAGCTGATCTCCGACCTCGACGTGCTGCCCATGTGCGGGACCAGCTTCCGCGGCGGCGACCTCCTCGACATCGACACCGACGGCGAGCGCATCTGGTGGCACAACGCCGACGCCTCCGGCGAGTCCACCGCCGAGCCGCTGCGCCTCGCCGCCGACGAGGCGACCGCCCTGCTCGTCGCGGCCCGCGCCGTCGCGACCCTGCCCGGCCTGCGCGAGAGCGACCGCGACGCCCTGCTGCGCGCCACCGCCAAGCTGGAGGCCGCGGCCGGCGAGGCCGCCGGGGCCAGCTCCCGGCTCTCGGTGACCTTCGAGGCGGAGGGCGGCGTCTTCGCGGACGTCGACCGCGCCATCTCCGAGCGCCGCCGCCTCTGGCTGCGCTACTACTCGCCCGCCCGCGACGAGCTCACCGAGCGCACCGTCGACCCGATCCGGCTGTTCGCGGTGGGGCACACGTACATGGAGGGCTGGTGCCACCTCTCCGAGGCGCGCCGCACCTTCCGCCTCGACCGGGTGGCCGAGATCCGCCTCCTCGACGAGCGCTCCGAGCCGCCCGCCATCGAGCCGCGCGACCTGTCCGTCGGGCTGGTGCAGCCCGCCGCCGAGGACCCCGAGGTCGTCGTCGAGGTCGGCCCGGCCGGCCGCTGGGTCGCCGAGTACTACCCCCATGACAGCGCCGAGGAGCTGTCCGACGGCGGCCTGCGCATCACCCTGCGCAGCCCCGATCCGGCCTCGCTGCGCCGCCTCGCGCTGCGCCTCGGCCGCGACGGCCGGATCGTCTCGCCCGAGGGCCTCGCCGACAGCGCGCGGCAGGCGGCCCGCGAGGCGCTCGCCGGCTACGGCGAAACGGCCTGAGCACGCCGCGCCGCGCGGGCGGCGGGGCCGCAGTGCAGTCAAGACGTACGGGTGAGGGGAGCGCCGAGGATGTCGCCAATGTCTGGGCCGGGGGGCGGGCACGCCGGTGCCGGGTCGCGTGGCCGGTCCGCCGCGGCCGCCGGGCCGGTCGCCTTCAAGGCGGCCTGCACCGACTGCCGGGCCCGCTTCGAGCTGGACGCGGCCGCCCTGCGGCTCGTCATCGGCGGCAGCCGGCGGACCACGTTCTACTCCTTCACCTGCCCCCGCTGCGGGTCGGCCGTCCGCAAGCCGGCCGGGGAGCGGATCGTCGAGCTCCTGACCGGCGGCGGCGTGAGCACCCTGCGCAGCGTCTGACGCCGCCGGTGGCCTAGGCTCGTCCCATGCTGTGGCCGATGCTCGCAATCGCCCTGGGGTTCCTCGGGCTCACCGTCCTCGCCGTCATGGCCCTGCGGGTCTTCACCGAGGTGCGCCGGCTGTCCGGCCAGGTCGCCCTGGCCAGCCGCCGCATCGCCGAGGCCTCGGGCGAGCTGGAGCAGGCGGCCTCCGACCTGGCCCGGGCGGGCCGGACCGCGGGCCGCTGAACCGTCCGGCGGCCCCGAAACCTTCGACGGCGGCCTTATGGCATGCACGGTTCAGGCCACTCACCGCCTGTCGGAGCGGTGCGCAAGACGGGATACGCCGGGGGATTGCCGGACGTTAACCCCAGGGGGTTACGATCCTTGCAGCGGCCGTGTCGGATCACCCTGCGCGTCCGCCCGACCACAAGCAGCCGTCCGGTGAGAAGGAAGACACACATGATCGGCAATCTGAAGCCCCTCGAGATCCTTCTGATCATCGCTGTCATCGTCCTGCTGTTCGGCGCGAAGAAGCTTCCCGAGATGGCCCGCTCCCTCGGCAAGTCGGCCCGCATCCTCAAGAGCGAGGCCAAGGCCATGAAGAACGAGAACGCCGCCGACGACGCCGCCGCCCGCACCGCCGACCCGGCGCCGCAGCAGGCCGCCCCGCGCACCATCAAGGCCGCACCCGGCGACGTGACCGGCTCCCGCCCCGTCGCCGAGCCGAACCACACCGCCCAGGGCTGAGCCCCCGCAGCCCGGCCGCGGTCACGACCGGGCCGCGATCACGGGACAACGGTCATCGATGCGAGACGAGGGACGTGGGTTGCTCAAGTCTGCCCGCAAGCAGGAGAAGCACGACAAGCAGCACAAGGACGCCGAAGGGCGCATGCCGCTGGTCGAGCACCTGCGTGAGCTGAGAAACCGCCTGCTGAAGTCGGTCCTGGCGATCCTCGTGATCACCATCGTGGCGGCCTTCTTCTACAAGGACGTCATCGACTTCCTGCTGAAGCCGATGCTGGACTCCGTCGGCTGCACCAACGGCGTGGTCTCGCAGCGCAACGGCCGGCCCTGCGCCGACATGACGGTCAACGGCCTCATCGCCCCCATCTCGATCGCCCTCAAGGTCTCCCTCATGGCCGGCGTGGTGCTCTCCGCCCCGGTCTGGCTCTACCAGCTGTGGGCGTTCGTCGCACCCGGCCTGCACAGCCACGAGAAGAAGTACGCGATGGGCTTCGTCGCCCTCGGCGCGCCGCTCTTCGGCGCCGGCGCCGTCCTCGCCTACCGCCTGCTCCCGCAGACCGCGACGATCCTCCTCGACTTCACCCCCGAGCACGCCCGCAACCTGCTCCCGGTCGACGACTACCTCGACCTCGTCACCCGCATGGTCATCGTCTTCGGCCTCGCCTTCGAGCTGCCGCTGCTGCTGATCCTGCTGAACTTCACCGGCGTCGTCACCGCCAAGCGCCTCGCCGGCTGGTGGCGCGGCATGATCCTCGGCATCACGGTCTTCGCCGCGTTCGCGACGCCCACCGGCGACCCGCTCACCATGCTCTCCCTCGCCGCGCCGATCGTCGCCCTCTACTTCCTCGCGCTCGGCGTCTGCCTGGTCAACGACCGCAGGCGGCGCCGCAAGGACCCCGACGCCGGGCTCTCCGACGACGAGGCCGCCGACCTGGACCTGACCCCCGCCCCGATCGGCGCCGTCGAGGCCGTCCCGGCCCCGGCCGCCCTGCCCGAGCAGGCCGACGGAGGCACCCGCCGGGTCAACGGTTACGACGACGCCACCTGACAGGTACATTCACCGGGGTGAGCGCCGAGATCACCCTCTTCGTCAACCCGGCCGCCGGCCGCGGCCGGGGCGCGCACGCCGCGCAGCCGGCCGCCGCCGCGCTCCGGGCCGCCGGGTTCCACGTCCGCACCGTCGTCGGCACCGACGCCGGGGACGCCCTGGCCCGGCTGCGCAGCGCCGTCCGCGGCGGCACCGGCGCGGTGGTCGCCGTCGGCGGCGACGGCGTGGTCTCCCTCGCGCTCCAGGCCCTCGCCGGGACGCTCGTCCCGCTCGGCGTCGTCGCCGTCGGGACCGGCAACGACTTCGCGCGCTCCCTCGGGCTCCCCGTCCGCGAGCCCGCCCGCGCGGGCCGGCTGGCCGCCGGGGCGCTCAAGGAGAGCCGCTTCCGCGAGATCGACCTGGGCCGGGCCGCCGGCACCTGGTTCGCCACCGTGCTGTGCTCCGGCTTCGACTCGCGGGTCAACGACCGCGGCAACCGGATGCGGCTGCCCGCCGGCCGCTTCAAGTACGACCTCGCCATGCTGGCCGAGCTGGCCGCCTTCCGGCCGTTCCCGTACCGGATCACCCTCGACGGCGGCCCCGCCCTGGAGACCGAGGCCACCCTGGTCGCCGTCGGCAACGGGCCCTCCTACGGCGGCGGCATGCGGATCTGCGCGGACGCCGCCCCCGACGACGGGCTCTTCGACGTCGTGGTCGTCGGCGGCTGCAGCCGCACCACCCTCCTCACGGTCTTCCCCAAGGTCTACCGGGGCACCCACCTCGGCCACCCGGCCGTCACCGTGCACCGCGCGGCCAGGGTCGCCCTGGAGGCCCCGGGGCTGACGGCCTGGGCGGACGGGGAGCCCGTCGCCCCGCTGCCCGTGACCGCCGAGTGCGTCCCCGGAGCCGTCCGCGTCCTCGCGTGACCGGGCCCGCCGCCGGGGATGCGGGAGGCCCCGGAGCGGGCATAAAGATCGCGACTGTTGTCGGAGGCGACGGGTAGGCTCGACTACAAGATGACCGAGGAACTCTCACCCGCCGAGCGGTACGCCGCCGCCCGGATCCGCGCCGCCGAAGAGGCCACCGCGCTGGCCCCCTTCCGCGAGCTGTACGACTTCGACCTGGACGGCTACCAGGTCGACGCCTGCAAGGCGCTGGAAGCCGGCAAGGGCGTGCTCGTCGCCGCCCCCACCGGGTCCGGCAAGACCATCGTCGGCGAGTTCGCCGTCCACCTGGCCCTGCAGCAGGGCCGCAAGTGCTTCTACACGACGCCGATCAAGGCCCTGTCGAACCAGAAGTACACCGACCTCGTCAAGCGCTACGGCGCGGACAGGGTCGGCCTGCTGACCGGCGACAACAGCGTCAACTCCGAAGCGCCCGTGGTCGTCATGACCACCGAGGTGCTCCGCAACATGCTGTACGCAGGCTCCCAGTCGCTGCTCGGCCTCGGCTACGTCGTCATGGACGAGGTGCACTACCTCTCCGACCGGTTCCGCGGCGCCGTCTGGGAGGAGGTCATCATCCACCTCCCCGAGTCGGTGACGCTCGTCTCCCTGTCCGCCACCGTCTCCAACGCGGAGGAGTTCGGCGACTGGCTCGACACCGTCCGCGGCGACACCGAGGTGATCGTCTCCGAGGAGCGGCCCGTCCCGCTGTGGCAGCACGTCATGGCCGGCCGCCGCATCTACGACCTCTTCGAGGAGGAGACCGACCACGGCGGCCGCGGCTCCGCCCGCCGCGAGGTCAACCCCGACCTGCTCCGCATGGCGCGCGAGGAGAACAGCCGCACCTACAACCCGCGGGACCGGCGCCGCGGCAAGATGGTCCGCGAGGCAGACCGCGAACGCGAACGGCGCTCCCGCAGCCGCATCTGGACCCCCGGCCGCCCCGAGGTCATCGCCCGCCTCGACGGCGACGGCCTGCTCCCCGCCATCAACTTCATCTTCAGCCGCGCCGGCTGCGAAGCCGCCGTCCAGCAGTGCCTCTTCGCAGGGCTCCGCCTGAACGACGAGGCGGCCCGGCTGAAGGTCCGCACCCTCGTCGAGGAGCGGACCGCCTCCATCCCGGCCGAAGACCTGCACGTCCTCGGCTACTACGAGTGGCTCGAAGGCCTGGAGCGCGGCATCGCCGCCCACCACGCCGGCATGCTCCCCACCTTCAAGGAGGTCGTGGAGGAGCTCTTCACCCGCGGCCTCGTCAAGGTCGTCTTCGCCACGGAGACCCTTGCACTCGGCATCAACATGCCCGCCCGCACGGTCATCCTCGAGAAGCTCGTCAAGTGGAACGGCGAGCAGCACGCCGACATCACCCCCGGCGAGTACACCCAGCTCACCGGCCGCGCGGGCCGGCGCGGCATCGACGTCGAGGGCCACGCCGTCGTCCTCTGGCAGCGCGGCATGGACCCGGTCCAGCTCGCCGGCCTCGCCGGCACCCGCACGTACCCGCTGCGCTCCAGCTTCAAGCCGTCCTACAACATGGCCGTCAACCTGGTGCAGCAGTTCGGCCGGCACCGCTCGCGAGAGCTCCTGGAGACCTCCTTCGCGCAGTTCCAGGCCGACCGCTCCGTCGTCGGGATCTCCCGGCAGGTCCAGCGCAACGAGGAGGGCCTCGCCGGCTACCGCGAGGGCATGACCTGCCACCTCGGGAACTTCGAGGAGTACGCGCAGCTGCGCCGCGACCTGAAGGACCGCGAGACGGAACTCGCCAAGCAGGGCGCGGCCCAGCGCCGCGCCCAGGCGGCGTCCTCGCTGGAGCGGCTCAAGCCGGGCGACGTCATCCACGTCCCGACCGGCAAGTTCGCCGGGCTCGCCCTCGTCCTCGACCCGGGCGTCCCCGCCGGGCGGGTCCACGGGCACCGCGGCCACGAGTACGCCGAAGGGCCGCGCCCGCTCGTCCTGACCGCCGAGCGGCAGGTCAAGCGGCTCGCCTCCATCGACTTCCCGGTCCCCGTCGAGCCCATCGACCGGATGCGGATCCCGCGGACCTTCAACCCCCGCTCCCCGCAGTCCCGAAGGGACCTGGCGTCCGCGCTGCGCGCCAAGGCCGGGCACGTCACCGTCGAGCGCAGCCGCCGCGGCCGCGCGGCCGCCGCCGACGACCGCGAGATCGCGCGGCTGCGCGCCGCGCTGCGGGCGCACCCCTGCCACGGCTGCGACGAGCGCGAGGACCACGCCCGCTGGGCCGAGCGCTTCCTGCGTCTCCAGCGCGACACCAAGGCCCTGGAGCGGCGCATCGAGGGCCGGACGAACACCATCGCCCGCACCTTCGACCGCATCCACGCCCTCCTCACCGAGCTCGACTACCTGCGCGAGGACGAGGTGACCGAGCACGGCAAGCGCCTGGCCCGGCTCTACGGGGAACTCGACCTGCTCGCCTCCGAATGCCTGCGCGCCGGCGTGTGGGAGGGCCTCAGCCCGGCGGAGCTGGCCGCCTGCGTCTCGGCGCTCGTCTTCGAGGCCCGCCAGTCCGACGACGCGGTCGCCCCGAAGGTCCCCGGCGGTGCCGCGAAGGCGGCGCTCGGCGAGATGGTCCGCATCTGGGGCCGCCTCGACGCCCTGGAGGAGGAGCACCGCATCAACCAGGCCGAGGGCGTCGGCCAGCGCGAGCCCGACCTGGGCTTCGCGTGGGCCGCGTACCAGTGGGCCTCCGACCGGAGCCTGGACGAGGTGCTGCGCGAGGCCGACATGCCGGCCGGCGACTTCGTGCGCTGGTGCAAGCAGGTCATCGACGTCCTCGGGCAGATCGCCGCGGCGGCGCCGCCCGCCGGGCAGGGCGGCAGCACCGTCGCGCGCAACGCCCGCAAGGCCGTCGACGCACTGCTGCGGGGTGTAGTGGCCTACAGCTCGGTCGGCTAGGCCCCTTTGGGGCTTCCTCCGAAGCGGGCATGGCCGGATCTGATCTCCTGCCGTGATCGTTCCGGGGCGGCCCCGTGCGACGATCGAGCCATGACCAGGGCGATCGGCGAGGGGCCGAGACGGGTCGGCCGGCCGCGCGCCGACCGGCGAAGACCGTACACGGGACGGCCGCCGCGCGAGGAACTGCTGTGCGCGGCGGCCGAGTTGTTCACCGTCCGCGGGTACGCGGCCACCACCACCCGGACGGTGGCCGAGCGGGCCGGGCTCCGCCAGGCCACGCTCTACCACTACTTCGGCGGCAAGGAGGAACTCCTCGCCGAACTGCTGGAGTCGACGGTCGCCCCCTCACTGCGGCTGGCCCGGCCGCTCCTCGCGGACCGCGCCCGGCCCGCCGCGCAGCGGCTGTGGGAGCTGTGCCGCTCGGACGTCCTGCTGCTGTGCGGGGGCCCGTACCACCTCGGCGCCCTCTACCTGCTGCCCGAGGTGGCCGGATCGCGGTTCGCACGGTTCCGGCGGATGCGCGCCGAGCTGCGCGAGGCGTACGGGACGCTGCTCGCCGCGACCCCGGCGGGGGCCGAACTCGCCGCGGAGCGGGGCGCCCTGGCGCTGCGGGGAGACCTCGTCTTCGGGCTGGTCGAGGGCGCCATGCTGATCCGCCGGTCGGACCCGGCCCGGCCGGTGACGGCCTTCGCGGAGGCCGTGGCGGACGCCGCCCTGCGGATCGCCGGGGCGGCACGCGAGGGGGACTGCTCGGGCGTCGCGGTCTAGGGCCTGTCGTCGAACTCCCGTTTCGCCCGGCGCGGCGAGAGCGCGTGCCAGGCGTCGCGGAGCAGGCGGGAGTTCGACGGCAGGCCCTAGGGGGTGTCTTTCCGATCATCGGATCGTTGGTCCGGTCGTGAGGGATGGGGAGATTTCTGACGCCGCCTGGGCGGTGATCGA
>NZ_BMTY01000030.1 GCF_014649915.1 Streptomyces toxytricini
TCGCGTACCGCTTCGCGTACCGCTTCGCGTACCGCTTCGCGTACCGCTTCGCGTACCGCTTCGCGTACCGCTTCGCGACCCTGACGAGCTTGCCCGCGGCCTCGACGGGACCTGTCTCCGGGTTCCTGTGCACGGGTACCCCGCGCGACGAGGCGTACCCCGCGGCCTGCCGGAACGGGGCCTGGCCGGCCCGGTCAGCCCGCCGCCCGGACCGCCGCGAGGGCCGCTCTGACGCTCGCCTCGATGTCGGTGATCGGGTAGAACACCTCGCGGACGGTCCGCTCCCGGTCCACGACCAGCGTCAGCCGCTTGATCCGGATCTGGCCCGCCCGGAACGTCGGCAGCCGCAGCGCCGTCGTCAGCACCAGGTCGGCGTCCGACAGGAGGGGGAAGCGCAGCTTCTCCGCCTCCGCGAACTCCCGCTGCTCGTCGGGCCGCTGGGTGGAGACGCCGTGCACGGCGGCGCCGGCCGCCGTGAACTCCGCCAGCTGGTCGCGGTACGTGCACGACTCCAGGGTGCAGCCCTTGGCCCCCGGGATCCCGGCCCAGCCGGGCGGGTAGGCGTCGGCGCGCGCGTACGCGCCCGGGAAGCAGTACAGGACCGTGAACGGGCGGGTGCCGTCCACCGGGTCGCGCAGCTCGCCGAAACGGTCCGGCAGCAGCATGTCGGGCAGGCGCGTGCCCTTCAGTGCGTTGATCCGGGCCGCTTCGCGCGAGGCCTCGTCCGTCGTGGCAGTCATCTCTCCGTCTCCCAGGACCCAGGTGTCCCCCCAGTCCTGGAGGGCCACCAGGACCGGCAGCAGCCCCCGCCCGCGCGGGGTCAGCCGGTACTCGTGCCGCACCGGGCGCTCCTGGTACGGCTCGCGCGCCAGCACCCCGGCTTCGACCAGCAGCCTGAGCCGCTCGGCCAGCACCTTGCGGGAGACGCCCAGCTCGCGCTGGATCTCCTCGAACCGGTGCAGGCCGCGGGCCGTGTCCCGCACGATCAGCAGCGTCCACCAGTCGCCCACGACGTCGAGGGCCTGGGCGATCGCGCAGTCGGCGTCACCGAGGTGTGTGCGCTGGGCCATGGGAACTCCTTCGTCCGTTGACCCAAGGCTGTCATGCTGACATAGTCCGTTCCCAAAAGGAACTGATTCCCGCCAGGCGGGGTCGCGGGGGGAGTGAGCGGGCGTGCTGAGGGCTTTCAAAGACGTGCCGAGAGCGGTGTGGCTGCTGGCAGCCGGCGTGTTCGTCAACGCCGTCGTCAGCTTCACCTTCGTCTTCGTCTTCCTGTACCTGACCGGCCCCCGAGGCCTCGGCACCGCGCAGGCCGGCCTGGTCACCGGCCTCGGCGGGCTCGGCCTGGTCGCGGGCAACCTGACCGGCGGCTGGTACGGCGACCGGTTCGGCCACCGCCGGGTGCTGCTCGCGGCGTCCACCGCGGCCGGGCTGGTCCTGGCGTCGTTCCCGCTGCTGCCGGGGCCGCTGCTGTGCGCCGCGCTGCCGCTCGCCCAGTACGCCGCGGGCGTCGTGCGCGCGGCGAACGCGGCGCTCGTCGCCGTGACCGTCCCCGAGGGGGCCCGCCGCCAGGCCTTCGCCGTCGTGCGCTCCGCCTCCAACGGCGGGTTCGTCATCGGCCCGCCACTGGGCGCACTGGTCGTGACCGGGCTCTCGTACGACTGGCTCTTCCTCGCCGACGGCCTCGGGACCCTCTTCTTCGCCGTCTGGACCGCCCGTGTCGTCCCCGCGCGCGGCGCCTCGCGGGCGGCCGCCGCGGGGGCCGGCGGCGGCCGGCCGGGGCGCAGCCTGTGGCGGGAGCTACGGGAGCGGCCCGCGGTACTGGTGGTGCTCGGCGGGGTCCTGGTCACCGACCTCGTCTACCGCCAGCAGTACGGCACGTTCCCCGTGTTCCTCGCCGACCACGGCCTCGACGCCGCAGACTTCGGCTTCGTCATCGCCCTCAACGGCGCCGTGGTGCTGCTGCTGGAGCTGCCGGCCGCCGCGCTGCTGCGCGACCGGCCGCCGCTGCCCGTCATCGGGGCCGGGCTGGTGCTCGTCGGCGCCGGGTACGCCGCGCTGCTGCCCGGCGCGGGCGTGGCCACCGCCGCCCTGATGATCGTCCTGCTCAGCCTCGGGGAGATCCTCTACAAGACCACCGCCACCGCCTACGTCGCCGACCGGGCCCCCGAGCACGCGGCCGGGCGGTTCCAGAGCCTCTACGCGGGCGTCTCCGTCAGCGGCACCGTCCTCGGGCCGCCCCTCGGCGGGGCCCTGTACGCGGCGGCGCCCGGCCTGCTGTGGCCGGTGTGCGCGGCGCTCGCCGGGGGCGCGGGCGCTGCCGTCCTGTACGCCGGGCGGCGCCGGGCGCGCGGGCCGGCGGGGCGCGAAGGACGCCCGGCACATGAGACCGGTTCGCCCCCGCAGGCCGTCGCCGGTTAGGTTTCCGACATGACTGCCACGCGTACCACCGGCGCCGTCGCCGCCGGACTTGCCACCCTCGCCGCCGACGGCACCGTCCTCGACACCTGGTTCCCCGCCCCCGCGCTCGCCGACGAGCCCGGCCCGGCCGGCACCGAGCGCCTCACCGCCGAGCAGGCCGTGGAGCTGCTGGGCGCCGCCGCGGCCCAGGCGATCCGCAAGGACGAGGTCCGCGGGGTCGAGGTCGTAGCCGTCCGCACCGTGATCGCCTCCCTCGAGGACAAGCCGCTCGACGCGCACGACGCGTACCTGCGCCTGCACCTCCTCAGCCACCGCCTGGTCAAGCCGCACGGCCAGAACCTCGACGGCGTCTTCGGCCTCCTCGCCAACGTCGCCTGGACCTCGCTCGGCCCCGTCGCCGTCGACCAGGTGGAGACGGTGCGCCTGAACGCGCGCGCCGCGGGCCTGCACCTCCAGGTCACCTCGATCGACAAGTTCCCGCGGATGACGGACTACGTCGCCCCCAAGGGCGTGCGCATCGCCGACGCGGACCGGGTCCGCCTGGGCGCGCACCTCGCCGAGGGCACCACCGTCATGCACGAGGGCTTCGTCAACTTCAACGCCGGCACGCTCGGCACGTCCATGGTCGAGGGCCGCATCTCCGCGGGCGTCGTCATCGGCGACGGCTCCGACATCGGCGGCGGCGCGTCCACCATGGGCACCCTCTCCGGCGGCGGCAAGCAGATCATCTCGATCGGCGAGCGCTGCCTGATCGGCGCCGAGGCGGGCGTCGGCATCGCGCTGGGCGACGAGTGCATCGTCGAGGCCGGGCTGTACGTCACCGCGGGCACCCGCGTGACGCTGCCGGACGGCCAGATCGTCAAGGCGCTCGAGCTGTCCGGCGCCAGCAACATCCTCTTCCGCCGCAACTCGGTCACCGGCACCGTGGAGGCCCGGCCGAACAACGCGGTCTGGGGCGGCCTGAACGAGGTCCTGCACAGCCACAACTGAGGCACTGCCGCACACCGGCCCGCGGGCGCTCCCTCCCCGAGCGGGGGAGCGCCCGCAGGCGTGTCCGGGGGCGGGCGGGGCCGCCGGGGCGGAGGCGGGCGTACGGGCGGGTCAGCGCAGGGCGATGCTGCGGACGAGGCCCGCGAAGGCCTCCTCCTCCGCCGCGGTCAGTTCGACCGTCTCCATCGGGTGCCCCGCCGCGACCCGCTGGGCGGGGAGGGCCGCCAGGCCGTCGGGGGCGGCGGCGGGCTCGGGATGGTGCAGGCGGGCGCCCCACAGCATGCGGCCGGAGCCGGCCACCCACGCGAGCGCGGCCAGGAAGAGGACGGCGAGGCCGACCTCCTGGGCGAGGGAGACGGAGGGGAACACGCGGTCCTCCCGAAGGACGGCGACAAGATCGAGCGTGGGGATACTCAACACCACAACCCGGGTCGAATGGGCCATGATGTGTCGAGCGTCACGTCATGGCCCAAACTCCCCATCTCGCCCGCGGGCCGCCGGTCCCCTCCGGCCGAATGCCGCGGGGCCCGACCGCGCCGGCCCCCGGCCGGGGCCGGAGGAGGCGGTCGGGCCCCTGGTCACCTGCCGGCCGTCACGGACGGAAGCGCAGGACCTGCGGGTCGTGGTCGCTGTTCTGCACCGCGAACTCCGCGTTGATGTGCACGCTGTCGTACGCGTACGACTTGATCGCCGGGCTCACCAGGATCTGGTCCAGCACCTGGGCATTGCCCTGGAAGAGGTACGAGTACCGCTCCGACTTCGGCAGCGACTTGATCGCCGAGTACAGCGCGCCGCCGTCCTCCAGCGCCTTCGTCGTCTCCGAGAACTCGAAGTCGTTGATGTCGCCGAGCGCCAGGACGCGGGCGTTCTTGTCGGCCGCCAGCAGCTGCTTGACGAAGGCGTTCACCGACTGCGCCTGCTGCAGGCGCTTGGCCTCGGAGGAGCGCAGCGGCGGCTGGTGGTGGGAGGTCAGGCCCTCGTCGCCGCCCTTCGAGCCGAAGTGGTTGGCGATCACGAAGACCGTCCGGCCGCGGAAGACGAACTCGCCCGCGAGCGGCTTGCGGCTGTCCTGCCACGCCGGGTTCGCCGGGTCGATGCGGCCGGGGGAGTGCGTGAGGGCCGCGTGGCCCTTGACCGTGGTCACGCCGGTCGCGGTGGTGGCGTCGCCGGCGGCGCGGTCCGTGAAGGACACGCGGTCCGGGTTGAAGAGGAACACCTGGCGGATGTTGCCGCCGGGCTCGCCGCCGTCCTTGTTGTTCTCCGGGTTGACGGTGCGCCACTGGTAGGACGGGCCGCCGGCCGCGGCGATGGCCGCCGTGAACTTGGCGAGGGTCTGCTCGGCGGACACGGTGCCGTCGTTCTTGGCGCCGTTGTCGTCCTGGATCTCCTCCAGGGCCAGGATGTCGGGGGAGGCGAGGTTCTCCACGACCGCCTTCGCGAGCGCGTCGAACTTCTCCTGCGGGTCGCCCGGGTCGAGGTTCTCGACGTTGTACGTGGCGACGGCGAGCTCGCCCTGCGCCTGCGCCTTGGTCTTCTCGGGGGCGAGGGCGCCCTTGGCGACGGTGCCGAGGGTGCGCGCGACCAGCGTGTAGCCGCCGAACTGGTTGTAGTCCATCGGGCCCTCGGTGGTGCCGGTCAGCTTGTCGCCGACGTTGGCCACCGGGAACGGCTGCTGCGCGAGGGGCGCGAGCTGCTGCACCTTCAGCCGGCCCGTGTTCTGCGCCTCGTAGGAGCCGTAGACGGTGCCGCCGCGCTTGTTGCTGTTCTCCCAGCCCTTGACGGTGACCCACAGCTCGCCGTGCTGCGCGGAGCTGGCGCCGACGACGCGGGAGTTGCGGATGGCGACGTTCATGCCCTCCAGCGCCTCGTAGTGGTCGAGGGCGTAGCGCGAGGGCTCCAGCGCGAGGCCGTTGATGCTGCCGCCGGCGGCCGGGTCGCCCGCGGGAGCGTACGCGGCGGGGACGGTGTACTCGTTGACGGCGACGGCCTCGGGGAGGGCGTTGCCCGAGGAGACCACGGTCACGGTCGGCTTCGATATCTGGGTGATCGACTGGTTGCCGGAGTTGGCGCCGCCGGGGACGTACTCGCCGACCAGGCCCGAGACCTTGACCGCGTCGCCGACGGCGACGGTCGGGGCGGAGCCGGTGAAGACGAACACGCCCTCGCTGGTGGCGGCGTCGTCGTCGGTGTCGGGGTCCTGCATCCAGAAGCCGCGCGAGCCGTAGGTGCGCACGCCGGTGACGATGCCGGCGACATCGGCGACCTGCTTGCCGTTCAGGGGGGATATCCGGGTGGTGCCCTGGATGTCGTGGATGCGTACCGCCTCGGCGGACGCGGTGCCTTCGGCGGCGTCGGCGGTGCCCGCCAGCAGGCCGGTGGCCAGGGCGCTGGCGACGACGGCCGCGACGGCGGCGGAACGGGAATGCGAGGAGCGCATGGTCAAGGAACTCCGGTGTGTGGAGGAGTGGAGCGGAGGGGGCGTACGCGGTGCTCGTACGTGGTGCGTGTGCCTGTGAACTGGCGGGATGTCTGCGGTGGTCGACGGCCCCCGGCCGCGGGTCCGCAGGGCTCCCGAAGGGTCCCCCGATGTCTACGCGCGTCAATTTCCTGCGTGGCCGGGGACGTTGTCAAGACCTCCAGGGCATCTGGATGGCGACTGTGAGATGAACCAAACAAGCGGCGCCGGACACGTCCGAAATGCGTCTACTGTGGGGCGCCGGAAGGCCGCGGAGGCGCGGCCGCACACCACCGGCGAGGAGACCGCCCCATGCCCGCACAGCCGCACGAAACGCTGCCGCCGGTCCGGCTGCCGTCCGAGGCGGAACTCGCCCGAGACGCCCTCTCCGCACCCCTCTTCGCCGCAGCCGTGCGACTGGCCCGCTGGGCGGGCGCCGGCACGCGCGTGGACGACGCCGGCGAACTCCCGCCCGCCCGCCTCCCGGAAGCCGCGGCCGCGCTCGGCCTCGACCCGCAGGACCCGGACGCAGGGGCACACGCGAGCCGGGCGTGGCGGGTCGCCCTGGACACGGGCCTCGTCGAGCTGACGGGCGGGCCGGACGGCGCCGGGGTGGCCGATCCGGACGGAACCGGGCACGGCGGAGCGGACGGCACCGGAACGGGACATGACGGAGCGATGGGCGCCGGAACGGGGCGCAGCGGGGCCGGCGGAACCGGAACGGGGCACGCCGAGACGGCCGGCGGGGCGCCGCACGCGACGGCCGCGGCCGGCGAGGACCTCGCCCTCGTGATCGGCGGCGCCCCCGCCGACGTGCTCGGCCTGTGGCTCGCCGCCTGCGACGCCGTCCTCGCGGACGCGGCCGTTCCGGACCTCGGCGGACTCGTCGACGCCCTGGACGAAGGCGGCGCCATCGACTTCGACCGCCTCGACTGGAACCCGCAGCGCGAGGCCGACCTCCTCGACGCCGTCCTCGCCGACCTCTACCTCCTCACGGCCGCCGGTCGCAGCACGGCCGGCGGCACGGTCCCGCTGCCGGTCCTCGCCGCCTCGGTGGCCGCCCCGGGCGGGATCGACCGGCCCGGCCCGGCCGTCCTGGAGCGGGTCGCCGACGCACTGATGCGGCTCGACGGGCAGTTCCGGCAGCTGGAGCCGATCGGGCTCGTCGAGTTCCGGCCCGTCGACGAGGCGGCGCTGCTGTCCCCGGACGACGAGGACCCCGCCGTCGGCGCCGAAGCCGGTGCACCCGGCGGCCGCACGGCCCTCGACCCGGAGGACGTCTCCCGGTACGGCACCGTCCGCCTCACCCCCCTCGGCCTGTACGGGATCCGCGCCCGCCTGCTGGAGGCGGGTGTCGCCGCCCCGGCCGTCGGCGAACTGGCAGGCAAGGGCGCCGACGCGCTGCTCGACGCCGTCTGCGCCTACCCCGAACCCGCCGCCGAGGCGGAGATCCGACAGTGGCTGGACGCCCGCGAGCTCCCCTCGGCCGCCGCCGAACTGCTGGACGCGGCCCGCGGCGCCGACCTGGGCGGGCCCCTGCGCCGGCTGCGCTGCCAGCAGGCCCTCGCCGTGGCCGGCCCGCAGGCCGAACCGGCGGTCCGGGCCGTCCTGGACGACCCGGAACTCGGCGGACTCGCCCGGGTCTGGCTGGCCGAGCTGGGGGCTGCCGACGTACCCGCACCGGACGGGGCACTGGTGTACTGGCTGGCGGTCGACACGATCGCCGCACAACTCGGCGGTCCCGGCGGGGCGGACGAGGCAGAGGAGCTGCCGCTGCTCATGGAGTCGCTGACCGCCCACCACGCCGGCTTCTTCGACCGGGCGTGGCGCGTGGAGCACCCGGCGACGGCCGAGGTGCTGGAGGCCATGGGCCGCCTGCACCCGGACAGGCAGGCGGCGAAGCAGGCCCGCAAGGCGGCCTACAAAGCCCGCTCCCGCCCGCGCTGACCCCTCCGCGCGCCCCGGCCGACCGCCGCCGACGGTCCGGTCGCGGTCCCGGCTCCGCCCGGGGGCGGGCCGGCTGCCGGCCTCGGTCTGCGGGAGGGGCGCCGTCGATGGCCCGGCCGCGGGGGTCGGCCGGCTGACTCCTCCGCCTGCTCGGGCCGACCGCCGCCGACGCCCCGGTGGCGCCACCGGCTCCACCCGGGGGCGGGCTGGCTGCTCCGTGGCGCCGGCTGCCGGCCTCGGTCCGCCGGAGCGGTACCCGGCGGGCGGGCCGTCTCGTGGCCGGGGCCGGCGCACAATGCGGCTGCCGGTCATCGCACCGCGTTCGAGCAGGACGAAACGGTCCCCGGCGAGGTGGGCGTGGTGCCGGTTGGTCCTCGAGGACGACGCCGGACTGCTTCACGCCGAGGAGGCGGGGCGGGGGCCTTCCTGGCCCGGTCCCAGGTGCACGGTGCGATGGGCCGCATCCGGGCCGCCGGCGAACACCTGCGGCGGTTCGCCGAACACCCGGTACCGAAGCCGCCGGAGCTGCTGCGGTTCGCCACCCGGCAGGCCGGCCTTGCTCCTCTGCGTCGCGGAGGCGGCTGCGGTAATTGCCCGGGCAAGGGGACGGCCCGTGGGGCGCATACGCGGCGCCGTCCACGGGGCGGCTCTGCAGGCGCGTTGCAGACCCCCGCCTGACTGCTGGGCGACCCCGCAGCGGCACGCCCGCGCCCGCGATTCCCGCCGGCTGCCGGCGACAGCCGCAGGCGCGGTGAGCACGCCGCTGCCATGGGCGGGCGCTGTGGCGTGGCTGCGCGCGGCGGTTGCCGCGCCGTGCCGGAGGCGTTCCAGCCCTGGTCCGGCGGATGCCGGCAAGCCGGAACGGGCGCACGCGCCCGGAGCCGGCGAAGGCCGTGCGCAACGTCCCGCGGCGTCGCCGGCACTGCGGGGGGAGGCGGATGCGGAGGTGCGCGCCGCCCGGTGTGTTTGCCTCGCGGGGCGGCCGTTTCTGAGGAAGAGGGTGGACCGGATCGGATGTCCGCGCGACGCGCCGACGCGCCGACGCCCCGCAAGGCGGCTCGCCAAGCGGCGCGGACCGGGTCCCGGGCAGCCGTGCCGGCCCCCCGCCGGCTCGGGGCGGCGCGGTCCGGCGTGCGCAGCCCGCGGCAGGTCGTGTGCCGCAAGGCGGCCGTGTCGTCGGGAGGCAGCGGCTTTGGGGCGGAACCCGCCGTTCAGCGGTGCATGTCGGCCATTGCGGCGGTGGGGGGAGGGGCGCCGCCGCGACGCGGGTACGTCAGCCGCCGTTCACGTACGGGCGGCGGTGCCCGCACACCGGCGCGATCCGGAGCGCCGCCACCGTACCGCGAAGCGCATGCCCCCACCCTTCCTGGAGACCCCATGCCGCTCAGCCGTAGAGACTTCACCGCCCGTACCGCCCTCGCCGGCGCGGGTGTCGCGCTCACCGGGGCGGTCGGTGCGCTCGCCACCGCCCCGGGGGCGCTGGCGGCCGACGACAGCACGCACGGTGACGCACAGGGCCGGCCCTGCGGGCCCGGCTACGGCCCGCTCCTGCCCGACCCGGCGGGCGTGCTGGCCCTCCCCGCGGGATTCCGCTACCGGATCCTCACCCACAGCGGTGTCACCACCCTGGAGTCCGGCGAGCCCACCCCCTCGCACCACGACGGGACCGCCGCCTTCGCCGGCCCCCGCGGGGTCACCCTCCTCGTCAACAACCACGAGCTGAGGGGCAGGCGCACCGACTGGATCCGTCCCGTCCCGCTCGCCGAGGGCCTCGTGTACGACCCCACCGCGGCCGGCGGCTGCACGGTCGTCGAGGTCCGGCAGGGCGGGGAGGTCGCCGAATGGGTCGGCATCGCCGGTACGTCGACCAACTGCGCGGGCGGCTCGACCCCGTGGGGGACCTGGCTGACCTGTGAGGAGACCGAGGACCTGGCCGGCCGGAACGGCATGACGAAGGACCACGGCTACGTCTTCGAGGTGGACCCGCACGACCGGCGGGCCAACCGCGACCCGCAGCCGGTCAAGGCCTTCGGCCGCTACGCCCACGAGGCGGTGGTCGTCGACCCGCACCGCGGCCACGCCTACCTCACCGAGGACGCCTCCGGCCCCAGCGGCCTGTTCTACCGCTGGACGCCGCCCGCCGGGTTCCGGCACGGCCGCGGCCGCCTGCGCACCCTCGCCCCGGACGCAGGGGCGCTCGCCGCCGCCAAGTGCTTCGACAGCCGGGGCCGCTTCGTCGACGACCTGACGCGAGCGACGCGGACCGGCACCGTCTACGGCGTCGACTGGGTGGAGGTCCCGGACCGCGACGCGCGGACCCAGCCGGTCCGCAAGCAGTTCGGCGAGGGCGCGGTGACGCGCGGCCGCAAGCTGGAGGGCATGTGGTGGGGGGACGGCGGCGCCTACTTCGTGTCCTCGTTCGCCCGCTCGGAGAGTCCCGGCGCGGCCCATGACGGCCAGGTGTGGTTCTACGACCCGAAGCGGCGCACGGTCACGCTGGAAGTGCTGTTCGGCGTGAACGCCGACCCGTCCCGCGGCGGCGCGGCCGACGGTCCGGACAACATCACCGTGTCCCCGTACGGCGGTCTGGTCATCGCCGAGGACGGCGAGGGGATCCAGCACCTCTTCGGCGCCACCGAATCCGGGCGCACCTACCCGCTGGCGCGCAACGAGCTGAACATCGGGACTGCCGAGCAGCCGGAATACTCCGAGTTCACGGGCGTCTGCTTCTCCCCGGACGGGCGCACCCTGTTCGCCTGCCTCCAGGACCCCGGGATCATGCTCGCGATCACCGGCCCGTGGCGGCGCGCGAACTGAGCGCACGGCCGGCGGCTGCGCCGCCGCCCCTTCACTGGGCGGCGGCGACCTCGACGTCCTCGGCGCGGACGGCGTTGGCCCATTGCTCGAGCAGGAACTCGTACGCCTCGGAGGGCCACTCTCCGTCCACCCAGGACTCGACGAGGTACCGGATCGCCTCGTTCGCCTCGGCGGCGGACGGGCGGGCGGGACCCGCGGGCCGGAGTGTGCTGTTCATGCTTCCAAGGCTACGGGCGGGCACGGACAGTCACCCCCGCTTTTCGGGTGCGATCCATCACCTCGCCGGCCGCCCGCACCGCCGGCGGTGGCTCCCCGTGCCCGCCCACCTGCTCAGAGTGCGTCCGCGCCGGGCTTGACCATGCCGCGTACTGTGCGGGACTTCACAAAGTCGCCCATGGCCGTCATCTCCCATTCGCCCGAGAACTGCCGGATCAGCTTCGCCATCATCACCCCCGTCTGCGGCTCGGCGCCGGTGAGGTCGAAGCGGACGAGCTCCTCGCCCGTCGCGGCGTCGATGAGGCGGCAGTAGGCCTTGGCGACTTCGGTGAACTTCTGGCCGGTGAAGGAGTTCACCGTGAAGACCAGGCCGGTCGCCTCCGCGGGCAGCCGGCCGAGGTCGACGGTGATCACCTCGTCGTCGCCGGCGCCCTCGCCGGTGAGGTTGTCGCCGGAGTGCCTGATGGCGCCGCCCAGGATGGACAGCCGGCCGAAGTAGCAGCTGTCGATGTGGTTGCGCTGCGGGCCGTACGCGATGACGGACGCGTCCAGGTCGATGTCGCGGCCGCGGAAGGCGGGTTCCCAGCCGAGGCCCATCTTCACCTGCGCCAGCAGCGGTTTGCCGTGCTTGACGAGGGAGACGGTCTGGTTCTTCTGCAGGCTGACGCGGCCCTTGTCCAGGTTGATCTTCCCGGTGCCGGCTGCGGCAGGGGCAGGGGCAGGGGCAGGGGCGGGGGCGGGGGCTGCGGGCGGCGCGGCGGGTGCCGGTCCGGTCGGGGCGGGCGCCGGCGGCGGCACCGTGACGGGCGGGCTCACCGGGGCGGGCGGCGGGGGAGCGGGAGCGGCCGGCCGGGCGGCGGGCGAGGCGGGCTCCTCGTCCACCGAGACCCCGAAGTCGGTGGCGATTCCGGCGAGGCCGTCGGCGTACCCCTGGCCGACCGCGCGCACCTTCCACGCACCGCCGCGGCGGTAGACCTCCACCACCACGAGCGCCGTCTCCGTCCCCAGCTGCGGCGGCGTGAACGTCGCGATCACCGCGCCCGTGTCGGCCTGCCGCACGGTGGCGGTCGGCTCGACGCCCTGGAACGTCTGCCCGGCCGCGTCCGGACTGGCCGTCACGACGACGCGCTCGATGTCCGGCGGGAGCGCGCCCGTGTCCACGGTGACGGAGTCGGGCCCCGCCCCGCCGCCGGAGCGGTGGGCGACGCCCGGACCGGACGGCTGGTTGTAGAAGACGAAGTCGGCGTCGGAGCGGACCTTGCCGTCGGCCGCGAGGAGGAGCCCCGAGACGTCGAGCCGCACCGGGGCGGCCACCTCGACCGTCACGCGGACGGCTTCGAGCGGCAGGTTGGAACCAGGGGTCATAGCGGTCATGCCCGGAGAACGACCGGGGGCGCCGCGCCGTTCCCCCGCCGCCCTCCGCTACTCCGTACGGGCGGCGGCGGACCGCCCGTACGGCGGTGCCCGGGCGGCGTCAGCGCCGGTTGCGCGGGTGGTTGCGGGCGGTGCGCTCGTTCCCGAACCTGTACGCGCCCGTCCAGCGGGCCATCACGAGCTGTGCGTCGCCGGACTCCACTTCGGCGAGGAACTTCTCCGCCCGCGGCCCGCGCAGTGTGCCGGCGGCCCGGCCGCGGTGGGTGATGGCGACGGTGCCGTCGCCCCGGTGCTCGTACGTGAATCCCTGTGGTCTCGGCATGCGCGCAGCCTGCCCCGGCCCGGCCGGGGCAGGCAACCGGATTTGGTCAGGCCGCCCCGGTGACGCGGCGCGGCAGGCCCAGCGGGTTCGCCTCCCGCAGCTCGGGCGGAAGCAGCGCGTCCGGCACGGACTGGTAGGCGACGGGCCGCAGCCAGCGCTCGATCGCCGTCACCCCGACCGACGTGGAGTGCGAGGTGGCCGCCGGATACGGGCCGCCGTGGTGCTGGGCGGGGGCCACCGCGACGCCCGTCGGCCAGCCGTTGACGACGATCCGGCCCGCCAGCTCCGTCACGCGGGCCACCAGCGCGGCCGCCGGGCCCGGCGCCCCGTCCGCCTCCGCCGCGGAGACGTGGAGGGTCGCGCTCAGGTTGCCGGCCAGGCGGTCCAGCACGGCACCCGCCTCTTCCTGGCCGGCGTACCGGACGAGGACCGTGACCGGGCCGAAGCACTCCTCCAGCAGCAGCTCGTACGGGCCGCCGGCGAGGAGGGCGCGGGCGGGCACGGCCAGGCAGCCGGCGCCGACGGCGTGCTCCCCGGCGGCGCCCGCGGCGACGGGCGCCGTGACGCCGGGCAGCGCCGCCCGCTCGGCGACCCCGGCCGCGAAGGCGTCCCGCATCCGGTGGTCGAGGAGGACGCCCGGACCGGTCTCCCCGAGCGCCTTGGCGAGCGCGCCGGCCAGCCGGTCGCCGGCCGCCCCCTCCGGTACGAGGACCAGGCCCGGCTTGACGCAGAACTGGCCGTTGCCGAGGGTCACCGAGGCGGCGAGGCCCGCGCCGATCTCCTCGGCCCGCTCGGCGGCGGCGTCCGGGGTGACCACGACGGGGTTCAGGGAGCCCAGTTCGCCGTGGAAGGGGATCGGCACCGGCCGCGCGGCCGCCGCGTCGAACAGGGCTCGCCCGCCGCGCACCGACCCGGTGAACCCGGCCGCGGCGACCAGCGGGTGCCGGATCAGCTCCAGGCCCGGGTCGAAGCCGTGGACCACCGACACGACCGCCTCCGGCAGCCCGGCCGCCGCGGCCGCGCGGCGCAGCAGCGAGGCGCACAGCTCGGAGGCGGCCGGATGATCGGGGTGGGCCTTGACGACCACGGGGCAGCCGGCGGCCAGGGCGCTCGCGGTGTCCCCGCCGGGGACGGAGAAGGCGAGCGGGAAGTTGGAGGCGGCGTACACGGCGACCACGCCCAGCGGCACCTTGTAGCGGCGCAGTTCGGGGCGCGGCGGGGTCAGGGAGGCGTCGGCCCGGTCGATGCGGATGTCGAGGTAGGAGCCTTCGTCCACGGCGTCGGCGAAGGCCCGCAGCTGGCCGGTGGTCCGGGCGAGTTCGCCGGTGAGGCGGGCTGGGCCGAGCGCCGTCTCGGCGTCGGCGGTCTCGACGATCCGGGCGGCCTCCCCGTCGAGGAGGTCGGCGGCGGCGCGGAGGAAGGCGGTGCGCACGGCGCGGTCCGCGAGCGCGCCGCGGACCGCGTGCGCGGCGCGCACGGCGGCGTCCACGTCCGCCGGGGTGGCCTCCAGGGTGACCTGTTCCCGCTGCTTCCCGGTGCGGGGGTCCACACTCCAGACTGGTGTCCCTGCTGCCATGCCGCACTGCCTCCTGGATCCGCGCCGGCCCCGCCGGGGTCGTTCAGTATTCTGAACGCCGTCCCGGTGGGTGAATGATCTCCATCCGTTCCGGACTCTATTTCCGCGTCCACGGCGTGACAAGAGACCGTGACAAGAGGCGAAGAGGGGCACGAGGCGCATGACCACAGGCGACGCAGGCACGGGCAGCGGCGCGAGCGGAGGCGCGGCCGCCGGCACGGGCGGGGCAGCGGTACCGGGGGCGGGGCCGGGCGGCGAGCCCGCCGGGGCGCCCGCGGCGGTCAAGTCCGCGGTCCGCACGGTCGTCCTGCTGGAGCACTTCGCGGCCCGGCCCGGCCTGCACAGCCTGGCCGACATCCAGCACGACCTCGGACTGCCCAAGTCCAGCCTGTACATGCTGCTGCGCACGCTGGTGAACCTCGGCTGGGTCGAGACGGACGCGACGGGCACCCGGTACGGCATCGGCGTACGGGCCCTGCTCGTCGGCAGTTCGTACATCGACGGCGACGAGGTGGTGGCCGCGGCCAGGCCCACCCTCGACCGGCTCTCGGAGGACACGACCGAGACCATCCACCTGGCCAGGATGGACGGGACGAGCGTCGTCTACCTGGCGACCCGCCAGTCCCGGCACCACCTGCGGCCGTTCACGCGCGTCGGGCGGAGACTGCCCGTCCACTCGACGGCACTCGGCAAGGCGCTGCTCGCCGGCCACTCCGACGAGGAGGTGCGTGCGCTGCTGCCGCGAAGGCTGGAGGCGGTCACGGAGCACACCGTGACCGACCGGGAGCGGCTCATCGACGAGCTCGCGGTGGTGCGGGAGAAGGGCTATGCGGAGGACCGGGAGGAGAACACGCTGGGACTGCGCTGCTTCGGAGTGGCGGTGCCGTACCGGACGCCGGCCCGGGACGCGGTGAGCTGCTCGGTGCCGGTGGCGCGGCTGACGGAGGAGCACGAGGAACTGATCAAGTCGGCGCTGTTCGCCGCCCGGGACCGGCTGTCGGTGGTGACGCGGCGGATGTGACCGCCCGGACGGCCGGGGCGCGGCCCCTCCGCCGGATTGAGGGTCCCTCCCCCGGACGGGGGAGGCGGATCCCCACGGCGGGGGAGGTGGCGGGGCTTGGGACGCGGGAGCGTAGGGCCATGACCGGGCGAACGATGCACCAGACGGATCCGACCGACTCGACCGACTCGACCGACTCGATCAGGGCGAGTGGCACGACCGACTCGATCGGGGCGGCCGACACGGCCACCGAGACACTCGACGGGACGGGTACGGCCGCCGCGAGGGCGGTGGGCGCCGCGCATGCCGCGAGCGGTGCGGCCGCCATGGCGGCCGAGGCCCGCGCGCCCGACACCACCGGGGCGGGGGCAAGACTGCTGCGGGCGGCGGCCGTGGCCGCGACACTGCCGTACCTGGCGCTGAAGACGGCCTGGCTGGCCGGAAGCGACATCGGCATACCCGAGGGCAGCGTGCTGCTCGAACCGACGGTGTTCTTCACCGTGGCCAATGCCGTGACCATGGCCATGGACGCGGCGGTGATCGTGCTGGCGCTGCTGCTGACCCGGCCGTGGGGCCGGCGGGTGCCGGCGCCGCTGCTGCTCGTCCCCGCCTTCACGGCGACCGGGCTGCTCACGCCGATAATCGCCGGCTTCCCCGCCCAACTCGTCCTGAGAGCCGTCGGCCTGGGCGCCGATCCCGCGGCGAGGGCCGCGGGGGAGTCCTTCCTCCACGGCTGGGTGTACCTCGTCGTCTACGGCGGCTTCATCGTCCAAGGGCTCGCCCTCGCAGGCCTGTTCGTGCCCTATGCGCGCAGGCGCTGGGGCGGCGTCTGGCAGGGCCCGGGCGGTACGCGGCTCCCGTCGCCCACGGGGGTGGCGGCGGGGGCCGCGGCCGCGCTCGGCACGGTGCTGGGGGCGCTGTACGTGTACTGGGCCTTCGGCGGGACGGCGTGGCTGGGCGCCGAGCGGGCGGCGCAGCACTCGGCGGAGACGGGTGCGGTGTCCGCGGTGCACGCGGTGTGCGCGCTGCTCGCCGGCTGGTGCGCGGTGCTGCTGGCCCGGGGAGGGACGCGGCGGCCGGTGTGGCCGCTGGCGGCGGGGTGGACCGGTGCGGCCGCGGCCCTCTGCTGGGGCCTGTACCTCCTGGCCGTGCCCCTCGCTCCGGGAATCGGAGAGGGCGGAGGAACACCCTCCGTGATCTTGCTGGCCTACGCTGCCCAGGTGGTCACGGGATGCCTCGCGGCGGCCGTCCTGACAGCCTTCGCGACGCGGCGGCGCAGACCGGCCTGAACCGGCCGCGGCAGGGCGCCTGCCCCGCCCCACAGCGGCGGGGCAGGACGATACGGATCCGGTGATGGCGGTGGCGCAGCAGGACGCCGGTCCAAGGCGGCGGAGAGTGAGGGGTTCGGGGGGTGCCGGGGGTGCGGGCCGCGGTGGGGCGGGTGTTCGGGGTGCGGGCGCGGATGCGGTGGGTGCATCTGGTGCTCGGCGGGGCGTTGCTGATGCCCTACTTCCTGCTGGCGCATGTCGCCGTGGGGGTCGCGGCCGGCGGGGTGAACCCGCTGGAATCCACGCCGCTGACGTTCGCCGCCTACGGCCTGTCCGTGCCGCTCGCCGCGGTGACCGGCGTGTTCGGGCCGGTCCGGCCGATGTCGGCGGGCGCCGTGCGGATGCTGTGCGGGGTGCCCGGGGAGCTGTTGGCCGAGGGGCCGGCCCGGTCCTGGGCGGCCCGCGGGAGGACCGCCGCCTGGTGGTCGCTGCACCTGGGCGTCGGGGCGGCCGTCGCGGGGATGAGCCTGGCGGTGCCGCCCATGGCGGTGGTGCTGGTCGCGGTGCCGGTGGTGCGGTCGCTGCGGGAGGCCCCGCTGTCGCTGGTCCACTTCCCCGACGACACCGCCTCCTGGCTGGCGCCGCTCCTGGGGGTCGGGATGCTGGCCGGGCTGGTCGTGGTCGCCGCGGCGGCGGGGGCGCTGCTGGCCCGGGCCGCGCCCGTGCTGCTCGGACCGACGGCCGCGGACCGGCTGGCCGCGGCGGAGGAGCGGGCCGCCGACCTCGCCGTGCGCAACCGGCTCGCCCGCGAGCTGCACGACGCCGTCGGGCACGCGCTGAGCGCGGTCACCCTCCAGGCGGTCGCCGCCCGCCGGGTCCTCGACCGGGACCCCGAGTTCGTCCGGGAGGCCCTCGCCGCCATCGAGGACACCGCCCGGCGGACCGTGGGCGAGCTGGACGGGGTGCTCGGCCTGCTGCGGGACGGCGACCCCGCCGGCCAGGCCGCCGCCGCGCCCGCTCCCACCCTCGCCTCCGACCTGGAGGGGCTGCTGGCCCGCACCCGGGCCGCCGGCACGGCCGTCACCGCCCGGCAGGAGCCGGGGCCCGCCGGGGACTGGTCGCAGCTTCCCGCGATCGCGTCGCGGGAGGCGTACCGGATCGTGCAGGAGGGCCTCAGCAATGCCCTGCGGCACGGGGCCGGGCCCGTCGAACTGCGGATCGCCGTCCGCAAGGCCCCGAACGGCGGCCCCGGCACCACCGCACACCGAGAACTGGAGATCACCATGACGAATCCGCCCGGGGCCGCAGCAGGCCCCTCCCCGCGCACCACCGGCGGCCGCGGCCTGCACGGGGCCGCCGAACGGGCCCGGCTCCTCGGCGGCAGCGTCGAGGCCGGGCGACACGACGGCCTGTGGCGGCTGCGGGCCGTCCTCCCGCTCGGTGGGAGCGGCCGATGAGCCGGCCCCCGCTGCGCATCGTCCTCGCCGACGACGAGCGCATGGTCCGCACCGCCCTGCGCGTCATCCTCGACGCCGAGCCCGACCTGGAGGTCGTCGGGGAGGCCGCCGACGGCGCCGAGGCGGTGACCGCCGTCCGCACCCTCGCGCCGGACGTGGTGCTGATGGACGTCCGAATGCCCGGCATCGACGGCATACGGGCCACGGAGCGGATCCTGGCCGGCGCGGCCGAGCCGCCCAGGATCCTCGTCGTCACCACGTTCGAGAACGACGCCTACGTGTACGACGCGCTGCGCGCCGGCGCCGCCGGGTTCCTGCTGAAGCGGGCCGACCCCGACGAGCTGGTCGGTGCGGTGCGGCTGGTCGCCCGCGGCGACTCGCTGCTCTTCCCCGAGGCCGTCCGCACGCTCGCCGCGAACCACGCGGCCGCCGCGGCGGCCGGGACGGCGGCCTGGGTGGCCCGGCTCACGGACCGGGAGGCCGACGTGCTCCGGCTGATCGCCGGCGGGCTGTCGAACGCCGAGATCGGCGCCCGCCTCGGCGTCGGCGCCCAGACCGTCAAGACGCACGTGGCGGCGGTCCTCGCCAAGACGGGCTCCCGCGACCGCACCCAGGCGGTCATCGCCGCCTACGAAGGGGGCTTCGTGATGAGAAAGGCCTGAGAAACGGGCCACACTCGGGCCGGGGAGGAACGTACGGGGGCCGTCGAGCGTCCTTTCGGGAGATGAACAAGACGATCAGGCGTGCGTCGGTCTTCTGCCTGCTCCTGGTGCTGGCCCTGTTGGTCCGGGTCACCTGGGTGCAGGCCTACCAAGGCCAGGCCCTCGCAGACAACGAGCACAACCGCCGGAACCTCCTCGGGCAGTACGAGAACCCGCTGGGGAACATCATCGTGGGCGGAGAGGCGATCACCGGCTCCGTCAAGACCGGCGGGAAGGACTTCGCGTACAAGCGGACTTACACGAACGGGGAGCTCTACGCCCCCATCACCGGCTTCAGTTCGCAGGCCTTCGGGACGAGCATGCTCGAAGGCGTCTACAAGAAGGTCCTCAACGGCTCGGACGACCGCCTGAAGACCGTCATGGACCTGCTGCTCAACAAGCGGGCCTCGCCGGGCAACGTCATCACCACCATCGACAAGGACGTCCAGAAGGCGGCCTGGGACGCGCTCCAGGGCAAGCAGGGCTCCGCCGTCGCGATCGACCCGAAGACCGGCGAGATCCTCGCCATGGTGAACAACCCGTCCTTCGACCCCGGCCGCATCGCCGGCGCCAACGACAAGGAGGCGTGGGCCGAGCTGTCCGCCGACAACGGCAAGGCGATGGAGAACGTCGCGCTGCGCAAGCCGCAGGCGCCGGGCTCCACCTTCAAGCTGGTCACCTTGGCCGCGGCCATCGAGAACGGGCTCGTCACCAACGTCGACGCCCCGACCGGCATCCCCGACCCCTACACGATCCCCGGGACCAAGACGCTGCTTCCCAGCGAGGCCGGCTCCGCCGCCTGCAACGGCGTCTCGGCGCGCGTCGCGATGAGGCTGTCCTGCAACAACGTCTTCGCCGAGCTCGCCTCCAAGCTGGGCCAGGACAAGATGCGGGCGATGGCGGAGAAGCTCGGCTTCAACACGAACGCGGAGACCCCCGTCACCACGCGCGTGCCGAGCAAGTACCCGTCCGCGAAGATGTCCGTCGACCAGGTCGCGCAGACCGGCATCGGCCAGTTCGACGTGCAGGCGACCCCGCTGCAGATGGCGATGGTGACCGCCGCGATCGAGAACGACGGCAAGCTCGTCGCCCCGCACTCGGTCTCCGAGGTGACCGACGCGGGCGGCAGCGTGCTGGAGAGCTTCAAGAACCCCAAGACGCAGCAGGCCATGAACGCCAAGACCGCCTCGATGCTGCGCGACGTCATGAAGACCGTCGCGACCGAGGGCGGCGGCAAGCCCGCGCAGGTGTCGGGCGCCGAGGTCGGCGGCAAGACCGGCACCGCCCAGCGCGGCGTGAAGAACAACCTGCCGCCGCTCGCCTGGTTCACCTCGTACGGCAAGGCGAAGGGCAAGCAGATCGCCGTGGCCGTGGTGATCGAGAACTCCGACACCGACCGGTCCGAGATCGGCGGCGGCCGCCTCGCGGCCCCCGTCGCGCAGAAGATGATGGAGGCCTGGCTGAAGAAGTAGGCGGCCGACGCGTCTCGGCCCCGGCCCCGCCCCGGCCCGTCCGGGGAATGAGATGTTCCGGCCGGTTGTTGAAGGCGAAACCGCCGCGGTCCCGCCGGCCGCGGCGTCCGCCAGCCCTTCCGCAACCGGAAAGAGAAGAAGGAACATGCGCGTCGAGATCTGGTCGGATGTGGCCTGCCCCTGGTGTTACGTCGGAAAGGCCCGCTTCGCCAAGGGGCTCGCCGCGTTCGCGCACCGGGACCGGGTCGAGGTCGTCTTCCGCTCCTTCGAGCTCGACCCGAACAGCCCCAAGGGCAGCAGCACCCCCGTCGTCGAGATGCTGGCCAGGAAGTACGGCCGCACCCTCGAAGAGGCCCGCGGCATGGAGGAGCACGTCGCGGCCGCGGCCCGCGCCGAGGGCCTGGAGTACCGCACCGAGGGCCGCGACCACGGCAACACCTTCGACATCCACCGGCTGCTGCACCTGGCCGCCGAGCGCGGCCTGCAGGAGGAGCTCCTCGACGGGGCGTTCCGGGCCAACTTCGCCGAGGACCGGTCCGTCTTCGACCCGGAGGTCCTCGCCGCCGTCGCCGTCGAGGCCGGCTTGGACGAGGACGAGGTCCGCGGCGTCCTCGCGGACGGCACCGCCTACGCCGCGCAGGTCCGCGCCGACGAGCGGGAGGCCGCGGAACTGGGTGCCAACGCGGTGCCGTTCTTCGTCCTGGACCGCCGCTACGGCATCTCCGGCGGCCAGCCCGCCGAGGTGTTCACCCGCGCCCTGGAGCAGGCCTGGGAGGGCCGCGAGGCCGCGGAGCCGGCCCCGGCCGCCGACGCGTGCGACGCGGACGGCGCGTGCGCCGTCCCGCAGGCCTGACGCGCCGCCGCCCCGACGCACGCCGCCCCGACGCACGCCGCACCCGAGGCACGCCGCCCTCCGCCACCGCCGATGCGCGGTGGGGGAGGGCGGCGCGGCGTGCGCGGATTCAGTGCGCCGCCGACTCCCAGGCAGCGTCGGCCGCGTCCAAGGCCGCGGCCGGGTCCGCCGACAGCGCCGTCGCCAGCGCGGTCAGGCAGGCGCGCACCGCCGCCGGCGAGGCGGCCGCACCGTAGTGGTTGACCCGCAGCATCTCCCGGGCCAGCGCACCGCCGCCCGCCGCGAGCGGCGCCTGCGGGTCCGCGGCCAGCGCCTCGGCCGCCACCGCCGAGGCGTCCGCCACGCGCAGCGTCGTCGCCACCGGAGCCGCCTCCGCCGCCCGCTGCACGTACGGGGCGAGCCCGAGGGCCTCCGCGCCCGCCCGGGTCGCCGCCGCGGCCGCCGCGTGGCGGGCCTGCACGGCCGGCAGCCCCTCGGCCGCGATCCGGTCCAGGCAGGCCTCCAGCGCCAGCATCTCCAGCTGCGCCGGCGCGTGCAGCAGCGTCCGGCGCCCGCCGTCGATCCAGCGCTCCTTCCAGTCCAGCAGGGACAGGTACGAGCGGCGCGGCGCCGCGGGGTTCTCCGCGAACCGCTCCCACGCCCGCTCCGACACCGACACCGCGGACACGCCGGCCGGTCCGCCCATCGCCTTCTGCGCCCCGATCACGCACAGGTCGACGCCCCACGCGTCGGTCTGCAGCGGCTCCGCGGCGACCGAGGCCACCGCGTCCAGCATGAACAGCGCCCCGTGGGCCCGTACCGCCTCGCCGATCTCCGCCACCGGGTTGGTGTTGCCGGTCGCCGCCTCCGCGTGCACCAGTGACACGAAGTCGATGCGCGGGTGCGCGGCCAGCGCCGCGGCCACCTGCTCGGCGGCCACCGCGGTGTCGAACGGCACCTCCAGGTCCACCACCTCGGCCCCGCAGTCGCGCAGCCAGTTGCCGAACGTGGTCCCGTACGGACCCGTGACCACGTTCAGCGCGGCCGAGCCGGGCCGGGCGCCCGAGCGGATGCAGCCCTCCAGCGGCAGCAGCGCCTCGCCTTGCGTGATCACCACGTCCTGCCGGGTGTCGAGCAGGTCCGCGACCCGCCGCTCGATCGACGCGAAGCGCTCCGCGGTCAGCGGCGGCAGGTCCAGGAAGGGGTGGTTCACGGGGTGCTCTCTCTTCGTGCGGGGACTACCCGGGAAGCCTATCCAGGGCGCACGTACAGTTCGGTCATGACGGATGACGTGCTGCATGTGAAGGGACGCGTGCTCGTCGGGCCCGACGACGTCCGCGACGAGCTGTGGGTGGTCGGCGGCCGGATCTCCTACGAGCGCCCGCCCGGCGCCCGCGACACCACCGCCGTGTCCGGCTGGGTGCTGCCCGGCCTCGTCGACGCGCACTGCCACGTGGGGCTCGACGCCCACGGCCCCGTCGACGCCGGGACCGCCGAACGGCAGGCGCTGACCGACCGCGACGCGGGCACCCTGCTCATCCGCGACGCCGGGTCCCCCTCCGACACCCGCTGGATCGACGACCGCGACGACCTCCCGAAGATCATCCGGGCGGGGCGGCACATCGCCCGCACCCGCCGCTACATCCGCAACTACGCACACGAGATCGAGCCGGCCGACCTCGTCGCGTACGTCGGCCGCGAGGCCCGCCGCGGCGACGGCTGGGTGAAGCTGGTCGGCGACTGGATCGACCGCGACGCCGGCGACCTCACGGCCTGCTGGCCCCGCACCGAAGTCGAGGCCGCCATCGCCGAGGCGCACCGGCTGGGCGCCCGGGTCACCGCCCACTGCTTCGCCGAGGACTCGCTGCGCGACCTCGTCGAAGCGGGCATCGACTGCATCGAGCACGCCACCGGACTGACCGAGGACACCATCCCGCTGTTCGCGGAGCGCGGGGTGGCCATCGTCCCGACGCTGGTGAACATCGCGACGTTCCCCAAGCTCGCGGCCGGCGGCGACGCCAAGTTCCCCCGCTGGTCGGCGCACATGCGGCGGCTGCACGAGCGGCGGTACGACACGGTCCGCTCCGCCTGGGACGCCGGCATCCCCGTCTACGTGGGCACCGACGCGGGCGGCTCCCTGCCGCACGGGCTCGTCGCCGACGAGGTCGGGGAGCTGGTGCGCGCCGGGATCCCGCCGCTGGACGCCCTGTCGGCGACGGCGTGGGCGGCGCGCGAGTGGCTGGGAAGGCCCGGCCTCACCGAGGGAGCCCCCGCGGACCTCGTCGTCTACGCGACGGACCCGCGCGCCGACGTACGGGCACTGGCGCAGCCGCTGCGGGTCGTGGTGAACGGCACGGTCCGCGCCTGACCGGCCGGATCTCCCGGCAATGTCACCGGGTTGACGCGGCGTGACGCGGACGGCCCGCCGGTCGTTGGAGATGGCCGCGCGGGCCGCAGCGCGGTGGCGCCACCCGTGGGAGTGTGGCGGAAAAGAACTCCCGTTCCGCATGATGCGGAAGCAATCGAATACATGGAGGGAAACCACCCTTTGGGGTGAACTCACCGCAGGTGGCTGTTCGTTCACTCTCCGTGCGTAAAAAATTCCCCGGGTAACAGGCCGCCCGGCGCGCGATGTCCCCCATTGGCTGCGCGGGCGGCCCCCATCTCCCCGGGGGTTCCACCACCTTGAACCGCTACACCTTCCGCATGCCCGCGGCCGCCCTGCTCGCCACGGGCGCGGTCGCCCTCCTCGCCGCCCCGCCCGCCCACGCCACGGGCGGCGCGGGAACCGCGGCCGGCGGCGACGGCCGGGCCGACGCCGCCGTCCTGCGCGCCGGACTCGACGTGGGCCTGCTCAACAAGGCCGTCCACGTCCCCCTGAAGACCGCCCTCAACGAGGTCAGCGCCCCGGCCTCCGCCCAGAAGACCGCCCTGTCCGTCACCCTGGACGGCGTCGAGGGCGGCCGGCCGGTCCACATCCTCAAGGCCGACGCCGCCACCTCCAAGGCCACCGCCGGCCGCGGCCGCGCCGAGGCGGAGGCCAACCTCGCGCGCGCCCGCGTCCACCTGCCCGGCCTCCCCGCCCTGTCGCTGATCGAAGTGGAGAAGGCCACCTCCAAAGCGGTGTGCGAGGCCGGGCGAAAGCCGTCCGCCACCTCCAACGTGCTGGGCTCCGTCACCGTCCTCGGCAAGAAGGCCACCCTGTCCGCGGGAGGACCCACCAAGGTCGAGGTGCCGAAGGTCGGCATGGTCAGCCTGGAGCTCTCCGGCACGGAGACGACCTCCTCCACCGCCGCCGCGGCCGCGCTCCGGCTGAAGGTGTCCGTCAACCCGCTCGACCTGAACGTCGCCCAGGTCGAGGGCGAGGTCGTCCTCGCCGAGGCGCGCTGCCAGTCCCCGGCCGGGCCGCCGCCCTCCTCCGCCGCCCCCGAGCCCTCCGGCGGCGGAATGACCGCCACGCCCGACGTCAAGCCGCAGACCGGGGCCTCCGGGACCGGCGCCGCCATCACGGGCGACGCCAACCTGGCGGAAACCGGCGGCAGTTCGGCCACCCCGTGGGTCGCGGGCGGCGCGCTCGTCCTGCTCGGCCTCGGCGGCGTCGCACTCGTCGTCACCCGCCGCCGCTCCTCCTGACGCCCCCGCCGCGACCGGCGGGCGTCACTTCACCGCGCGCACCAGCCCCTGCCCGCCGGCCCCGCGCGACAGCACGGCCTCGCTGATCTGCCGGTCGGCGGCGGCGTACTCGGAGCGCTTCGCGGCGCCCGCCCCGCCGCCGTCGGCCGTGCAGGACGTGCACACCACCCGGAACGGAGCGCCCCGGTCCGAGAACGAGGTCAGGTACTCGGCCTTCACCACCTCCCAGCGGCCCGGATGCGCGGCCGCCGGCGCGAAGGTGAAGCGGGGGATGGACGACATGTTGCCGCGCAGCTTCTCCGGTTCGTAGAAGCTGGCGATCTGATCGCCCATCCCGTACACCACCCACGTCCCGTTGACCTTCTCGTAGGGCTGCGGGACGTGGTTGTGCGTGCCGAGGATCAGATCGATGTCCGGGAGGCCGTCCGGGCCGCGGGAGGCGGTCAGCGCCTGCGCCAGCTCCTGCTGCTGCTTGTCGGGGGCCGTCTGCCACTCGGAGCCCCAGTGGATGCTGAGGACGACGACGTGGGCGCCCGCGGCGCGCGCCGCGCGGGCGTCCGCGATGATCCGGTCCTTGTCGATCAGGTTCACGGCCCACGGCTTCCCGGCCGGCAGCGGGATCCCGTTCGTGCCGTACGTGTAGTCCAGCTGGGCAACCGTCGCGCCGCCCGCGGAGAGCACCGCCGGGGCCTTCGCCTCCTCGGGCGTGCGCGCCGAGCCGACGTGCTTGATGCCGGCCCGGTCGAGGTGGTCGAGGGTGCGGACCAGGCCGTCCCACCCGTCGTCCAGGGTGTGGTTCGAGGCCGTCGAGCAGCTGTCGTAGCCGGCGTCCCGCAGCGCGTCGGCCAGCTGGTGCGGTGCCTTGAAGGCCGGGTATCCGGTGTAGGGGCCGCCGGGCCGGCCGTACGGTATCTCGTGGTGGCATATCGCCAGGTCGGCGGCCTCCACCACCGGCTTCACCCCGGCCAGTATCCTCCGGAAGTCGTGCCCGGCCCCGCTGCCGGCCGCATCGCTCGCGGCCTGCGCGATGATCGACGGGTACGGGATCGTGTCGCCCGTCGCGACGAGCGTGAACGGACGCGCCCCCGGCGGCGCCGACGGGCTCGCCGCGCCGCCCTCCGGCCGCCCGCCCGTGAGCCGCTGCTCCGCGGCCCCGCCCTTCTCGCCGGCCCCGCCGCCGAGAAGGGCGGGGCCGGCGAACACCGCCGCGGCCGCCACCGCGGCCAGCCCCGCAGCGGCCGCGCCCGCCTTCGCCGAAACCTTCATCCCGTGTCCCCCCTGCATGGCCGTCCTGCGCAGATCATCCCCCGGACGGGCCGCCGACGCCACCCCGCGGCGCCGCCGGACCCGGGCATCCGCGCAGGTCAGCGGCTTGCGGCCGACGGCTTCCGCCCCGGTGGCCCGCGGCGGAGGACGCGCCCCGCGAGGCTGCGGTTCCCGGCCGCCCCCGCCCCGCCCCGGCCGGGCGCCGGAGTCAGCGGGCGGCGGCCGTCAGGGTGAGGGCGTGGTCCAGCGCCTGCAGGAGGCGGCCCGTCGTCGCCCGGTCCCGCACCGCCAGCCGCAGCCAGTCCCCGTCCAGCCCCGGGAAGGTGTCCCCGCGGCGGACCGCGAAGCCCAGCGCCCGCAGCCGGACCCGGACCTGCGCCGCCCCGGCCACCCGGATCAGGACGAACGGCCCCCGGGCCGTCCCCGCCAGCGTGATCTCCTCGAACTCGGCGAGCCCGGCCAGGAGGTGCTCCCGGTCCGCCTCGATCTGCCGGGCCGCGGCCTCCGCCTCCGCGAGGGCCGCCGGGGCCACGCACGCCTCCGCCGCGACGAGCGCGGGCGTCGACACCGGCCACAGCGGCTGCGCCGCCTCCAACCGCGCGACCACCTCCGGCTCCGCCAGCACGTAGCCGATCCGCAGCCCCGCCAGGCCCCACGTCTTGGTCAGGCTCCGCAGCACCACCAGGCCCGGCACGTCCGTGCGGCCGGCCAGGGCCTCCGGCTCCCCGGGCACCGCGTCCATGAACGCCTCGTCGACGACGAGGATCCGGCCCGGGCGGGCCAGGGCCGCCAGCGAGGCCGCCGGGTGCAGCACGGACGTCGGGTTCGTCGGGTTCCCGACGACCACCAGGTCCGCCTCCTCCGGCACCGCGGCCGGATCCAGCCGGAAGCCGTCCTCCGCCCGCAGCAGCACCCGCTCCACCCGGTGCCCCGCGTCCCGCAGGGCCGCCTCCGGCTCGGTGAACTGCGGGTGCACCACCACCGGCCGCCCCACGTCGAGGGCCCGCGCCAGCAGGACGAACGCCTCCGCGGCCCCCGCCGTCAACAGCACCCGGCCGGCCGGCAGCCCGTGCCGCGCCGCCACCGCCGCGCGGGCCGCGCGCCCGTCGGGATATGCGGAGAGACCCCCGAGCGAAGCCGCGATGCGCTGCTTCAGCCACTCCGGCGGCATGTGCGCCCGTACGTTCACCGCGAGGTCCACCAGCGATCCGCCGTCGTCGCGGACCTCGGCGTCGCCGTGGTGGCGCAGGTCGTGTGCCTGCGCCGTCGCCACCGCGCAGGTCGCCGCCACCGAGCGGCGCTTCGGCACGAGGAGCTCACCGCCCGCCGCGAGCGCCGCCGCCTCCGCCACCGAGGGGGTACCGGCCGCCTGCCGGGCCGTGTCCGAGGGGTGCGGTACGTCGATGCCCGCCAGTTCTTCGGCCGGGTAGCTGAGCAGCGGCACGCCGAATCGTTCCGCCGCCCCCGTGATCCCGGCCTCGCAGGCCTTCGACTCCACCGTCGCCAGTGCCTTCACCGCCCCGGCCGCCAGCCCGGCCCCGCGCAGCGTCTCCTCGACCAGGGCGCAGACCTCCGCGACGGACACCCCCGCCCGGCCGCCGACCCCGACCACCAGCTGCGTCGCGTTCTCACCCATCGGGCTCCCGCCCCTTCCCGGTCGTCAATCGTGCGTGGACCGCCGCCCGCGCGCTCGCGTGCACGCGCGTCCGGCAGTCGGTATCCAAGGGCGCATGGCCGTGATCGTGGCGCTGGGCGCGTTCCTGATGACCCTGGCGGGCGGGTGGACGGCGCAGCGCGTCACCGACCGCCGCCACCTCGTACTGGGCCTCGCCGGCGGGCTGATGCTCGGCGTCGTGGGCCTCGACCTGCTGCCGGAGTCGCTGGAGGCGGCGGGCCGGCCGGTGTTCGGCGTACCGCTCGCGCTGCTGCTCTTCGTGGGCGGCTTCCTCGTCGCGCACGTCGTGGAACGGCTCCTGGCGGTACGGCAGGCCGCACACGGCGCGCCGGGCGGCGGCAACGGGGCGGACGGCGTCGTCGGCCGCGCCCCCCAGGTCGGGATGACGGCGGCCGCCGCGATGGTCGGGCACAGCCTCGCCGACGGGGTGGCGCTCGGCGCCGCCTTCCAGGTCGGCGGCGGCATGGGCACCGCGGTCGCCCTCGCCGTGGTCACCCACGACTTCGCCGACGGGTTCAACACCTACACCCTCGCCCGGCTCTACGGGAACGCCCGCAAGCGCGCGCTGCTGATGCTCTTCGCGGACGCCGCAGCCCCCGTGGTGGGCGCGGCGTCCACTGTGCTGTTCACCCTTCCGGAGGAACCGCTCGGGGCGTACCTGAGCTTCTTCGCCGGCGGGCTGCTCTACCTCGCGGCCGCCGAGATCCTGCCCGAGGCGCACCACCGGCACCCCGCCCTGTCCACGCTGATGTGCACGGTGGGCGGGGTGGCCGGGATCTGGCTCGTGGTGGGCCTCGCGGGGTGACGTCACCGGTACGCTGCCGCCGCGGCCGTGAAACGCACGGCCACCGACGGCTCCGCCGCCCAGTGGGTGTGCAGGTAGCTGGCGTGCACGCCCCGGCGGACGAACCCCTCGACGCGCCGCTCCGGGTGGGTGAACCCCCACGCGGGGGCGGGGCCGGCGCCCGGCTCGACGACCGTGCGGTGGAACTCGTGGCCGCGCAGCCGCGTCCCGGCCGCGGCGAGCGGGCTGTCCGACACCGCGACGGCCTCGCGGTAGCCGAGCGTCAGCCGCTGCGACATCACCGCGTCCGCGTCGAGGACCCCGCACATCGGCCGGCCGTCCAGCGACCGCGCCAGGTACAGCAGGCCCGCGCACTCGGCGGCGACCGGCCCCCCGGCCGCGGCGAAGTCGGCGACGGCCTTGCGCAGCGGCTCGTTCGCGGCCAGCTCCGGCGCGTACACCTCGGGGAAGCCGCCGCCGACGACGAGGCCGGACGTGCCCTCGGGCAGGGCCTCGTCGGCCAGCGGGTCGAAGGGGACGACCTCGGCTCCGGCCGCGGCGAGCAGCTCCGCGTGCTCGGCGTACGAGAACGTGAACGCGGCCCCGCCGGCGACGGCGACGACAGGCCGCCGCCCAGGGCCGGGCACCGTGGCAGCCGGTGTCGCGGCGGCTGCGGCCGAAGCCACGGCCCGCTCCGGCGACCACGCCGCGCAGTCCAGCGGCGGCGCCGACCGGGCCAGCGCCAGCAGCGCCTCCAGGTCGCAGCCGGCCCGCACCTGATCCGCCAGGGCCGCGACCGACGCCACCGCGTCCGCCCGCCGCTCCGCCACCGGTACGAGCCCCAGGTGCCGCGAGGGCGCCGAGACCTGCGGCGCCCGCCGCAGGACGCCCAGCACCGGGGTGCCCGCCTCCTCCAGCGCCTCCCGCAGCATCGCCTCGTGCCGGTCGGAGCCCACCTTGTTCAGGATCACCCCGCCCAGGCGCACCTGCGGGTCGAACGAGGCGAAGCCGTGCACCAGCGCCGCCACCGACCGCGACTGCGACGACGCGTCGACCACCAGCACCACCGGCGCCCGCAGCAGCTTCGCCACCTGCGCCGTCGATGCCAGCTCACCGCGCCCCGCGGCTCCGTCGTACAGGCCCATCACGCCCTCCACGACCGCCAGGTCGCAGCCCGCCGCCCCGTGCGCGAAAAGCGGAGCCACCAGCTCCGGGCCGCACATGAACGCGTCGAGGTTGCGCCCCGGCCGACCCGTGGCGAGGGCGTGGTACCCGGGGTCGATGTAGTCGGGGCCGGCCTTGTGCGGGGACACGGCCAGGCCGCGCTCCGCGAAGGCCGCCATCAGCCCCGTCGCGACGGTGGTCTTGCCGCTCCCCGACGACGGGGCGGCGATCACCAGGCGGGGGACGGCGACGGCGTGCGAGGTCACCACTCGATGCCCTTCTGGCCCTTCTGGCCGGCGTCCATCGGGTGCTTCACCTTCGTCATCTCGGTGACCAGGTCGGCGAACTCCACCAGCTTCTCCGGCGCGTTGCGGCCCGTGATGACCACGTGCTGGGTGCCGGGCCGGTCGCGCAGCACCTCGATGACCTCGTCGACGTCGATCCAGCCCCAGTGCAGCGGGTACGCGAACTCGTCCAGCACGTACAGCCGGTGCGTCTCGGCGGCCAGGTCGCGCTTGACCTGCTCCCAGCCCTCCTTCGCGGCCTGCTCGTTGTCGAGCTGCGCGTCGCGCTGCACCCAGGACCAGCCCTCGCCCATCTTGTGCCAGACGACGGGGCCGCCCTCGCCGGAGGCGCCGAGCACCTTCAGCGCGTTCTCCTCGCCGACCTTCCACTTCGCCGACTTGACGAACTGGAACACCCCGATCGGCCAGCCCTGGTTCCAGGCGCGCAGCGCCAGACCGAACGCCGCCGTCGACTTGCCCTTGCCCGGCCCGGTGTGGACGAAGACGAGCGGGCGGTTGCGGCGCTGGCGCGTGGTGAGTCCGTCGTCGGGGATGACGGTCGGCTGTCCCTTCGGCATTACGCGGCCCTCCTGTGGGTGTGCGGTGACGCGGTCGCCACCGATGTGCGTACGTCCTTCACGAGCCCGGCCAGCGCATCGGCCCGCAGCCCGTCCAGCGTGACGGCCGGCCCGCCGAGGTCGGCGGCCAGCGCCCCGGCCAGGCCCAGCCGGACCGGGCCCGCCTCGCAGTCCACGACGATCGACGCCACCCCGTCCGCGGCCAGCAGGCGGGCGCTGCGCGCGGCTACCTCGCGGGCATCGCCGCCGTGGGCGCCGGCCGAGGTGGCCCGCCCGTCGGTGACGACCACCAGCAGGGGGCGGCGGCTGGGGTCGCGCAGCCGCTCCACCCGCAGCACCTCCCGCGCCTTCAGCAGGCCCGCGGCGAGCGGGGTGCGGCCGCCGGTCGGCAGCTGCTCCAGCCGCACCGCGGCCGCGTCCACCGAGGAGGTCGGCGGCAGCGCCAGCTCCGCGGCCGCGCCGCGGAAGGTGACCAGGCCGACCTTGTCCCGCTGCTGGTAGGCGTCCAGCAGCAGCGACAGCACGGCGCCCTTCACCGCGCCCATGCGCTGCCTGGCGGCCATGGAGCCGGAGGCGTCGACGGCGAAGAGCACGAGGTTGCCCTCGCGGCCCTCCCGGGTGGCCTGGCGCAGGTCGTCCTTGCGGACCACGAGACCGCGGCCGCTGCGGCCGCGGGCCTTCTGGTGCGGGGCCGCGGCCTGCAGGGTGGCGGCCAGGTGCAGCTTCGTCAGCCGCCCGGCGGGGCGCTGCGCCCCCGTGGTCCGGCCGTGCGCGGTCCGGGCGCGCGAACGCCGCCCGGCCGCGCCCTCGCCGAGTCCCGGCACGCTGAACATCCGCGTCCGGAACGGCTCGGCCGCCCGAACGGGGGCCTGCTCGGCCGCCGGTGCCGAAGCGGGGGAGGGGGAGGCGGGCCCGTCCGGCGCCTCGGGGGCCTCCGGGCCCGCGGACGGGTCCGCCGGCTGCTCGGGAGCGGCCTCGGGCCCGCCGCCCTGCGGGGGCACGCCGCCGCCGTCCGGGCCGCCGCCGTCCGGGCCGCCGCCGTCGGGGCCGTCGTCGCCGGGGCCGGGGTCCGGCTGCGGGTCGGGCTCCGGGTCCGGGTCGGGCTCCGGCTCGTCGTCGGGGAAGCCGTCCAGGATCCGGTCCAGCAGGGCCTCGTCCAGGCCGGGCGCGTCGAACGGGTTGCGCCGCCTGCGGTGCGGCAGGGCCAGCAGGGCGGCCTGCCGGACGTCCTCCTTCAGCACCGCCGTGCGCCCGGCCCAGGCGGCCAGCGCGGCCGCCGTGCGGGCCATGACGATGTCGGCGCGCATGCCGTCCACCTCGAAGCCGGCGCAGACCGCCGCGATCATCAGCAACGCGTCGTCGCCCAGCCGGACCTTCGGCAGGAGCGCCCGTGCGGCCGCCACACCGGCCCGGACCGCCGCCTCGTCACCGGCCCAGCGGGCCGCGAAGGCGGCGGGGTCGTCCTCGTAGGCGAGCCTGCGCCGGACCACCTCGACGCGCTGCTCCGGCTCCCGGGAGGCGGCCACCTCCACGGTCAGCCCGAACCGGTCGAGCAACTGCGGGCGCAGCTCGCCCTCTTCCGGGTTCATCGTGCCGACGAGCAGGAACCGCGCGGCGTGCCGGACGGAGACGCCTTCGCGCTCGATGTGGCAACTGCCCATGGCGGCGGCGTCCAGCAGCGAGTCCACCAGGTGGTCATGGAGCAGATTGACCTCGTCGACGTAGAGGATGCCGCGGTGCGCGGCCGCGAGCAGGCCCGGCTCGAAGGCCTTCACCCCGTCGGCGAGGGCCCGTTCGATGTCGAGCGCGCCGACCAGGCGGTCCTCGGAGGCGCCGACCGGCAGCTCCACCATCCGGGCGGGCCGTGCCGTACCGGGGCCCGGCTCGTGGGGGCCGTCGGGGCAGGCCGGGTCCGGGGCGGCGGGCGCGCAGCTGAAGCGGCAGCCGGGCACCACGTCGACCTCCGGCAGCACGGCGGAAAGCGCACGCACCGCCGTCGATTTGGCCGTGCCCTTCTCGCCGCGGACCAGCACCCCGCCGACCGCCGGGCTGACGGCGTTGAGCAGCAGCGCCAGCCGGAGGTCGTCCTGGCCGACCACGGCCGAGAAGGGAAAGAGGGCGCTGCTCATGAACCGATCACTCCTTCGAGTGGCTTGTCGTCGATGCGCACGTTCAGGCCCGGCCGAGGTGTTTCCGTGCTCCCCGCACGTGCGGGGACGGCGGCGGTCACGGCGCCCCCGGCGGGAGGAAGGGGAGGCCCGCCGGGGCGCCGCCCTCGATCAGGCGGAGCAGGGCCCCGGTGTCGGCGTGTTCCTCGATCAGGTCGCCGAGCAGGTCGAGCTGCTCCTCGCGGAGCCCCGCGAAGGAGGTGTCCGGGGCCGGCACGAACCGCCGCCCGGCCGCGGCCGCGACCTCGCGCAGGAAGGCCCGCCGGAACCCGTCCGACTCCAGGGAGCCGTGCCAGTGGGTGCCCCAGACCGCGCCGACCCGGCAGCCGTCCAGGAACGGCTCCCCGCCCAGCACCTCGGCCACACCGTGGTGGATCTCGTACCCGTCGACGGGCTCGCCGAGCGCCGTACCGGTCGGCCGGGCCAGGGTCTTCTCCCGGGCGAAGCGGACCCGCACCGGCAGCAGGCCGAGCCCTGCCACGGATCCGGCCCTGGACTCGACGTGGTCCTCGATGTGCTCGCCGAGCGCCTGGAAGCCGCCGCAGATGCCGAGCACCGGCCGCCCCTCCGCGGCGCGCCGCACCAGCGCGTCGGCGAGCCCGCGCTCGCGCAGCCACTCCAGGGCGCGGACCGTGCCCCGGGTGCCGGGGACGACGACGAGGTCGGCGTCGGCGAGCTCCTCGGCCCGGTCCACGAACCGCACGACCACGCCCGGCTCGGCCGCCAGCGCGTCCACGTCGGTGAAGTTCGACATCAGGGGCACCGCGCAGACCGCGACCCGCAGCACGTCCTCGCCGACCGGCGGGGCGACGACCGACTCGCGCACGGCTCCGCGCAGCGAGACCCGCAGGCCGTCCTCCTCGTCGATGCCGAGCCCGTGCCGGTAGGGCAGCACCCCGTACGTGGCGCGGCCGGTCAGCGACCGCAGCATCTCCATGCCCGGCTCCAGCAGCGAGACGTCGCCGCGGAACTTGTTCACCAGGTAGCCCGCGATCAGCGACTGGTCCGCTTCCGACAGCAGCGCCGTGGTCCCGAAGAAGGAGGCGAAGACGCCGCCCCGGTCGATGTCGCCGACCACGACGACGGGGAACCGGGCGGCCCGTGCGATGCCCATGTTGACGATGTCGGTCCGGCGCAGGTTGATCTCGGCCGGGCTGCCGGCCCCCTCGCAGATCACGGCGTCATACGTGCCCCGCAGCTGCTCCAGGCAGTCGGTGACGACGCCGAGGAGCTGCTCCTGCCGCCCGCCGTGGTAGCCGCGGGCGCTCATCTCGCCGACCGGCTTGCCGAGCAGCACCACCTGGCTGCTGCGGTCGCTGCCCGGCTTGAGCAGGACGGGGTTCATCGGCGCGGTCGGCTCGACGCCCGCCGCCTGCGCCTGCATGGCCTGCGCCCGCCCGATCTCGGCGCCCTCGCGGGTGACGAACGAGTTCAGCGACATGTTCTGCGCCTTGAACGGCGCCACCTTCACGCCCTGCCGGGCCAGCCAGCGGCAGATGCCCGCCGTGACCACGCTCTTGCCGGCGTCCGAGGTCGTCCCCGCGACGAGGAGACCCCCCGCCGGCCTGCTGCCGCCGCTCATCCGCGCCCCTTCCCCGGGCGGCGCGACACCGCGTACCGCAGTGCGACGCACGCCCCCAGTGCCAGCCAGGTCACGCGCTGCGAGAGCCGCACCGCGCGTTCGATGTCGGCGACCTCGACGGGCCGCCCGTACGCCCCGTTCAGCACGGCCCGGTGCTCGACCCGCCCCCCGTACGCGAGGGTGCCGCCGAGCCGTACGCCGAGGGCGCCCGCGAAGGACGCCTCCACCGGCCCGGCGTTGGGGCTGGGGTGGGCGCCGGCGTCGGCCCGCCAGGCGCGCAGGGCCCCGCGGCGGTCCGGCCCGGCGGCCGCGGCGGCCAGGGCCGTCAGCCGGGCCCCGGGCCAGCCGGCGAGGTCGTCGAGGCGGGCGGACGCCCAGCCGTAGCGGAGGTGGCGGGGCGACTTGTGGCCGACCATCGCGTCGAGGGTGTTCACGGCGCGGAAGGCGGCCAGCCCCGGGACGCCGGCGACGGCCCCCCACACCAGGGCGCCGACGACCGCGTCGGAGGTGTTCTCGGCGACGGATTCGACGACGGCGCGGGCGATCTGCTGCCCGTCGAGGGAGTGCGGGTCGCGCCCGCAGAGGTGCGGCAGCCGCTCCCGGGCGACGTCCACGTCGCCGGCGGCGAGGGCGCCGCCGATGGCGCGGGCCTCCCGGCCCAGCGTGGTGCCGCCGACGACGGCCCAGGTGGCGGCCGCCGTCAGGGCGATACGGGCGGCAGCGGGGCGGGAGCGTACGGCGCGCGCGGCGAGCGCGCCGAGCGCGGCCGCGCCCCCGGCGCACACCGCGGCATGCGCCACGCCGTTGGACCGCCGGTCGCGCCACAGGGCGCGTTCCACGGCGGCGGCGGCTCGTCCGAAGGCGGCGACGGGGTGCCCGCGGCGCGGATCACCGAGGATCCGGTCGGCGATCAGGCCCGCCGTCGCGCCGTACGCGAAGACGCGATCGGCACGCATGTGCAGGTATGTCCTCACTCAGGGTCCGCGCCCTGGTTCGACGTGTCCGGCGGCGAGAGTTCCTGGCTCCCGGGGCGCCGGCCCGGTGCGGGCCGGCCGTGCTCCCCGGTGACAGTGGCGGGACCGCGCCGGATTCGCACCGGACTTCCTCTGCTGCCGCCGTGATGGCTCCGGCAGTCCACCACGCCCCGCGATGGCCCGTCAACTTGCCGTTGACCAGCCCGAACGGGGACGTACATACGGGAACTCCCCCCGGGCCGGGCCCGGGGGGAGTCGTCGGCGCGTGCGCGTACGGGCGCTGGGCCCGCACACGGGATCAGGCGATGATCAGGTAGATCCCGTACGCCACGGCGGCGGCGCAGAGCGCGAAGCAGGCGTAGGCGCCGGTGCGGGCCAGGGCGGCACCGCCGCCCGCGTCGGTGGCGGCCTCGTGCTTGGACAGGCCCACCATGCCCAGGGTGAACAGGGCGACGAGGGCGACGGTGGCGAAGAGGCTGACTCCGAAGACGGAGCCCAGGGCTGCCCAGTCGATCTTCATGCTGGCTGAACCTTCTCTGCTCGTCAGACCGCTGCGGCGGGCGCCGCGGGGGTCTCGCCGGCCGCGTGGGCGACGGGGGCGGGGATGGTGGCCTTCAGGTCGGTGCCGGCGACGGCCGCGACACCGGCCGGCGGGACGGCGACGGCCGCGATGGCCGTGGTGACCACGCCGGGGTCCTCGGCGTCGTCGTCGGTGACGTTGGTGTGGTCGACGACCTGGCGGCGGGAGACGAGCCAGATGGCCACGCAGGAGCCGACGAGGAAGACGGTCACGGCGGCGACGCCGACGTCACCGGTGCGCATGGCGAGCTCGGCGAGCGCCGAGACCAGCGCGGCGGCCGGCAGGGTCAGGCCCCACGCGACGAACATGCGGGTGGCGGTGGACCAGCGGACCACGCCGCCCTTGCGGCCGAGGCCGGCGCCCATGACCGCACCGGAGCACGAGTGCGTGGTGGAGAGCGAGAAGCCGAGGTTCGAGGACGACAGGATCACGGCCGCGGCCGAGGTCTGGGCGGCGAAGCCCTGCTGCGGCTGGAGGTCCGTCAGGCCCTTGCCCATGGTGCGGATGATGCGCCAGCCGCCCAGGTAGGTGCCCAGCGCGATGGCCACGCCGGCGGAGACGATGACCCAGACCGGCGGGTCCGCGTCGGGGGCGAGGGCGCCGCCGGCGATGAGCGCCAGGGTGATGATGCCCATCGTCTTCTGCGCGTCGTTGGTGCCGTGCGCCAGGGAGACCAGGCCCGCGGAGGCGATCTGGCCCGCCCGGTAGCCCTTGGCGGAGGTCTTCTCGCCGACGTTCCGGCCGAGCTTGTACGTGACCTTGGCGGCGAACATCGCGGCGACGCCGGCGACGATCGGCGCGGCGACCGCGGGGAGGAGGACCTTGGTGACGAGCGTGCCGCCGTTGACGGCGCCGAGGCCCGCGGAGGCGACCGCGGCACCGATCAGACCGCCCATCAGGGCGTGGGAGGAGCTGGAGGGGAGTCCGACCAGCCAGGTCAGAAGGTTCCAGAGGATCGCGCCGACGAGCGCGGCGTAGATCACTTCCGGCTGGATGCCCTCTTCGTTGACGAGGCCCTTGGAGATCGTCTTGGCGACCTCCACGGACATGAACGCGCCGACGAGGTTGAGCACGGCGGACATGGCCACCGCCGTCTTGGGCTTGAGGGCGCCGGTCGAGATGGTGGTCGCCATCGCGTTGGCTGTGTCGTGGAAACCGTTCGTGAAGTCGAACACGAGAGCGGTGATGATCACGATCCCGAGGAGAAGCGTTATGTGCTCCATTTACCCAGGCTTCTGTTTGGCGTCAGTGGCACGGCGACCGTAGGCAACGTGGGTGAACGGAAGATGAACTGACCCCGTCGATGCGATGGACGCCCCGGCTTCCGGAGCGGCCCGTTCCTCACCTTTTAGAGGGATGTATCCCGATTAATGCACGTCAAAGCGGGGTTAACGAGCCCCTCCGGGCGCCCCGCGCAGCCGCTCGACCGGTTCCGAAACCCGACCGGAAGTGATTCACATCACCCGGTGAAACCCCTCGTGGGCGACACCCCGAACGGTCACCGAGCCCTGCCCGATCACGTTCCGCTTCCGGCCCCTCACGGAATCCTCCGGTGGCCCGCCCGCGCACACGGTCCGACACTGGAGCGGTGCGTACCGCCACGGTGACGGCAGCGGCCGTCGCGACCACCCTCCTCGGTGCCGGCGCGGCCGCGGTAGCGGCGGGCCGGCTCGCCGCGGACGCCGCCCTGCGGCCCGTCCCCGGCCGCCCCCTTCCGGGCGGCCCCCGGCTGACCGTCCACTCCGCCGACCCCGGCTCGGTGGCCCTCACCCGCTCGCTCGCCTCCCTGCGCCCCGGCACCTACGGCCTCGCCGCCCCCGGCGTCCACGCCGTCGTCGGCGAGGTCCTCGACCGGGCCGACCGCGACCCCGACACCGTCGTGCGCCGGCTCCTCGCCGTCACCCACGGCAGCCTCGACCCCGGCACCCGCGTCGTCCTCACCCCCCAGGTCCACCTCGGCGACCCCGGCAGTGCGCTCGGCCTCGAACACGCCGACGTCGACGTCCCCGGCGAGCTCGGCGGCATGCCCGCCTGGTTCGTGCCCGGCGCCCGCGCCACCTGGGTGATCGCCGTCCACGGCCTCGGCACCGGACGCGAGCACCCCATGGTCGTCATGCCCTGCCTGCAGCGGCTGGGCCTGCCCGTCCTCGCCCTCGCCTACCGCGGCGACCTCGGCGCCCCCGCCTCCCCCGACGGCCTCGGCCACCTCGGCGAATCCGAATGGCGCGACGTCGACGCCGCCATCCGCTACGCCCTGCGCTACGGCGCCCGCCGCGTCATCCTGCACGGCTGGTCGACCGGCGCCGCCATGGCCCTCCACACCGCCGAGCGCTCCGCCCTCGCCGACCGCATCAGCGGACTCGTCCTCGACTCCCCCGTCCTCGACTGGCACGCCACCCTCCGCGCCCTGGCCGCCGCCCGCCACACCCCGGCCGCCCTGCTCCCGCTCGCCGTGCGCGCCGCCGAAGGGCGGGCCGGACTCCGCGCCGGACGCCGGGCCCCCGGAGAGGACCCCCGCGCCCTGCGCGTCCCCGTCCTCCTCTTCCACGGCCCCGACGACACGATCGCCCCCTGGGAGCCCTCACGCCGCCTCGCCGCGGCCCGCCCCGACCTCGTCACCCTCCGGACCGTTCCCGACGCCCCCCACGGCGCCATGTGGAACGCCGACCCCGAGCGGTACGAGGAGGCCCTGCGGCGCTTCCTCACCCCGCTGATGTGAACGGCTCACCACCGTGACGTGAAAGGCCACCGGATCCGGGCCGCACGGGCACCGCAACGAGCTGTATGTCCGCTCTGCACCGGTATCGCCTACCGATAACAACCGGTTCCGTTTGGGCTTTCGGCCGGTGACGGGCGAGACTTCCTCCGTGACGTCCCGAAAGCCTGATGAGCAGTTGGTTCGCGACTCCAGACTCCGACTCGTCTCCCCGCGCTCGGTCGCGACCGCCCGCAAGGCGGTGACCGACCGGCGCACCCGGCCGGCCTCCCGGCCCCCGGCGGGCACCCCCGGCACGGCCGAACTCGCCCACCGGGCGCGGGCGTCCCTCGCCGACGCCGTACGGCTCGCCCGCTGGGCGGAGGCCAACCTCGGCGCGGGCGACGGAAACCGGCCCGCACCGGCCGGCGCGCTGCCCGCCGCGGACGTCGAACGGGCCGCCGTCGACCTGCGGCTGACACACGGGCAGATCCAGGCCGGCTGGGACCGCGCCCGCCTCGCCGGACTCGTCGAAGTCCACGGCGGCCACGCCCGGCCCGGCTGGCGGCTGCGCGCCTGGGACCGCGACGACACCGCCGTGCTGCGCGGCTGGGTCGCCCTCTTCGACGCCTGGTCGCTCGTCCACCCCGCACCCGCCGACATCGCGCCCTCGGTCGTCGCCGAAGTGGTCGAGGCGATGCCGCAGCTGCTCTCCCTGCTCCAGCTGTCCGCCGGCCCCGTCACCGTCCCCGACCTGCTCGACCTGCTCGGCCAGCGCGTCACCGAACTCCGGGACGAGCGGTGCGAGGTCCCCTACGGACCCCAGCCCGCCCCCGCCACGGCCTCCGCCGAGGACGCCGCGGCCGGGCCCGGGCCCCTCGCCCGGCTGCTGCGCTGGGCCCTCGGCGGCCTCGCCGCCGTCGACGCCGTCGCCCTCGGCCCCGCCCAGGCCTCGCTCACCCCCCTCGGCAGCTGGGCCGTCTGGGTCAAGCTGGAGCAGATCTGCGTGGCCGCGCAGAGCCCCGCCGGCAACATCGAGCAGTCCGCCGCCGCCATGCTGCACGGCTGCGCCGGGCTCACCCCCGGCCCGGCCCGCGCCGAATACCGGGCCTGGCTCGCCGCCCGGCCCGTCGGCCACGCCGTCGCCGAACTCCTCGACGCCGCCCGCGGCGACGACGCCCTCCTGCGCGGCCTCGCCTTCGAAGCACTCCGCGTCGTCGGCGCCCCCGCCGAACCCGAGGTCCGGGCCGCAGCCCGGGAACCCGCCCTGCGGCCGTACGCGCTGCTTTGGCTCGCCGAACACGACGGCGTCGACCCCGACGAGGCCCAGGACGTGCTCACCCCCGAGGAGTCCACCTGGCTCTGGGTGGACACCGCCGCCGCCATCGCCGACCACGGGGAGGCGGAGCTTCTCGCCCGCCACCTGGACTCGGCGGTGCGCACCACCGTGCCGAGGCTGCTGGAGGAGGTCCGCGCCGTCGGGCACCCCCGCACGGTGCAGGTCCTCGTCGCCCTGGCCGCCGCCCACCCGGACCCGTCCCTGGCCAAGGCGGTTCGCCGGGCCGCGTTCCAGGTCCACACGGGCGGCGAATAACGGCCGCCGCCCCGCAGCCGCCGACGCGCCTGAACACACCCGGCGGCGCTGCCCCCGCACCCTCGCGCCTCAAACGCCGGCGGGGCTGGAGGGGCGGGGCCGGTTGTGCCTGGCGGGTGTGTCCGGCTGTCCGGCGGTGGGTGGTTTCGGGGGCGCCGCCCCCGTGCCCCCGCGCCTCAAACGCCGGCGGGGCTGATGTGTGGGGCCGGTTGTGGGTGCGTGTGCGGGTGTCCGGCGGTGGGTGGTTTCGGGGGCGCTGCCCCCGTGCCCCCGCGCCTCAATCGCCGGCGGGGCTGGATTGGGCGGAGCGGTTGGTTGTGCGTGGCGGGTGTGTGCGGGTGTCCGGCGGTGGGTGGTTTCGGGGGCGCTGCCCCCGTGCCCCCGCGCCTCAAACGCCGGCGAGGCTGGATTGGGCGGGGTTGGATGTGCCCGGTGACCGTGTGCATGCCCGCGCGCATCAAGCGCTGGCGGCTTGGATGTGGCCGACGGGGCGATATCAAGCCCGCGCGGCGTTTGAGCGCACGGGCGCGGAGCGCCCGTTTCGGGGGGCCGGGGGCTTGTCCCCGGTTTCGGGAAGGGGCGGGTAGGGGAATCGGCTCCGCGCAGCGGCCCGAAGCCCCCTGTGCCCGCCCGACGGCCAGTCGCGTCTCGTTGCTCCGGGCCGCCGGGCCGGGCCGCCGGGCCGGGCCTCCGAGCCTGGCGCCGCGCAGCGGGCGTTGCCGCCGTGGCGTCCCCAGTCGGCCGGGCGGCCGTAGCGTCCCGCGCCGCGGCGGCCGTGGTGTCCCGGCCAGGCGGTGGCGGCCGGTGGTGCGCCCCGGGTCAGCGGAACGTGTCGCAGCGGGCCATGTCGCCGGTGCGGTAGCCCTCGGCGAACCACTGCTGCCGCTCCCGGGCGGACCCGTGGGTCCAGGACTCCGGGCTGACCCGGCCCTCGTAGCGCGTCTGGATGCGGTCGTCGCCGACCGCGGCCGCCGCGTCGAGCGCCTCGGCGATGTCCCGCTCGGTGAGTGCCCGCAGCAGGGGGCGGCCCGTGGCCGCGTCGGGGGTGCGGACCGCGTTGCGGGCCCACACCCCGGCGTAGCAGTCGGCCTGCAGCTCGGTCCGCACCGCGTTGCTGCCCGCGCCCTGCCGGCCGTCCCGGGCCCGTTCGAGGGTGCCCGTCAGGTTCTGTACGTGGTGCCCGTACTCGTGGGCGACGACGTACGCCTGCGCGAAGGGCCCGCCGGTGGCGCCGAGCTTCGTCCGCAGGTCGCCGAAGAAGTCCGTGTCCAGGTAGACCTGCCGGTCGGCCGGGCAGTAGAACGGCCCCACCGCGGCGGTGGCGGTCCCGCACGCCGTGTCCACCCGGCCGGTGAAGAGCACCGTCGAGGCGGGGGAGTAGCGTCCGGAGCGCCGGGCGAATTCCTGCCCCCAGAAGTCCTGCGCGCTGCGCACGACCGCGGCAATCCGGCAGTCCTCGCGGGTGTTGGCGTCCCGCCCGGTCAGGCAGGACCGCTGCACCTCGCCGACCGTCGCGGCGCCGGTGCCCGGCTCCGGTTCGCCGGTCAGCCCGAGCTGGTCGGGTCCGACGCCGAACAGCAGGCCGAGCACCAGCGCCAGGATCCCGGCGATGCCGCCGCCGACGGTCGCCCGCCCGCCGGGGATGCGGCGCCCGCGGACGTCTTTGACCCCCGAGGTGTCGAGCCTGGCGTCGTCGTCGAACTGCATGCAGCACCGCCCTCGCATCCACCGGCCGCCGCCCCTGCGGCGAGTATCACCCCGTCCGTGCCGGTACGCGCTCCGGGCCGGCGGCCCGGAAAGTGGTTGCGCACCCCCGGTAGACTGACCCCCATGGCAAATCTCCTCGCGGATTAGCGGCGTCGAAGCTCGCCCCCGCCCCCTTCCGCCGTTCCCACCGCCCTGGAGTATTTCCGTGATCACCGCCACCGGCATCGAGCTGCGCGCCGGCGCCCGCATCCTCATCGAGTCCGCTTCCTTCCGCGTCGCCAAGGGCGACCGCATCGGCCTGGTCGGCCGCAACGGAGCCGGCAAGACCACCCTGACCAAGTGCCTCGCGGGGGAGGGGCAGCCCGCCGCGGGCAGCATCACCCGCTCGGGCGAGGTCGGCTACCTGCCGCAGGACCCGCGCACCGGCGACCTCGACGTCCTGGCCCGCGACCGGATCCTCTCGGCCCGCGGCCTCGACGTGCTGATCAAGAAGATGCGCGCCAACGAGGACCGCATCGCCAACGGCTCGGGCGCCACCCGCGAGAAGGCCCTGCGCCAGTACGAGCGCCAGGAGACCGAGTTCCTCACCAAGGGCGGTTACGCCGCCGAGTCGGAGGCCGCGACCATCTCGGCCGCCCTCGGCCTTCCCGACCGCGTCCTCGGCCAGCCCCTGCACACCCTCTCCGGCGGGCAGCGCCGCCGCGTCGAGCTGGCCCGGATCCTGTTCTCGGACGCCGACACCCTGCTCCTCGACGAGCCGACCAACCACCTCGACGCCGACTCGATCATCTGGCTGCGGGACTACCTGAAGACGTACCGCGGCGGCTTCATCGTGATCTCCCACGACGTCGACCTCGTCGAGACGGTCGTCAACAAGGTGTTCTACCTGGACGCGAACCGCTCGGTGATCGACGTCTACAACATGGGCTGGAAGCTCTACCAGCAGCAGCGCGAGGCCGACGAGAAGCGCCGCAAGCGCGAGCGCCAGAACGCCGAGAAGAAGGCCGCGGCCCTGAACGCGCAGGCCGACAAGATGCGCGCCAAGGCCACCAAGACGGTCGCCGCGCAGAACATGGCCAAGCGCGCCGACCGCCTGCTGTCCGGCCTGGAGGCCGTGCGCGCCCAGGACAAGGTCGCCAAGCTGCGCTTCCCGGATCCGGCGCCCTGCGGGAAGACGCCGCTGACCGCGGAGGGCCTGTCGAAGTCGTACGGCTCGCTGGAGATCTTCACGGACGTCGACCTGGCGATCGACAAGGGCTCCCGGGTGGTCATCCTCGGCCTGAACGGCGCCGGCAAGACCACTCTGCTGCGCCTGCTCGCGGGTGCGGAGAAGCCGGACACCGGCGCCGTCACGCCCGGCCACGGCCTCAAGCTCGGCTACTACGCGCAGGAGCACGAGACCCTCGACCCGGACCGCACGGTGCTGGAGAACATGCGCTCCGCGGCGCCCGACCTGGACCTGGTCGACGTCCGCAAGACGCTCGGCTCGTTCCTGTTCTCCGGCGACGACGTGGACAAGCCGGCCGGGGTGCTCTCCGGCGGCGAGAAGACCCGCCTCGCGCTCGCGACGCTGGTCGTCTCCTCGGCGAACGTGCTCCTCCTCGACGAGCCCACCAACAACCTCGACCCGGCCAGCCGCGAGGAGATCCTCGGCGCGCTGCGCACCTACAAGGGCGCCGTCATCCTCGTCACGCACGACGAGGGGGCGGTCGACGCGCTGGAGCCGGAGCGGATCATCCTGCTCCCGGACGGCGTGGAGGACCTGTGGGGCCCGGACTACCGGGACCTCGTGGCCCTCGCCTGATCCCCTGCCGCGGGCTGATCCAGTTCCTTGTCGATCATTCGGCCCAGGTCTTTCTCCGTCATCTGAGTGAGACGGTCTCGTACCGCTGCGCTCTGGACGACTGCCCCGGCCGTGCCGAGCACGGTGCCGCGCCGGCGCTTCGTCCTTCCCGTCTGCCGCTCCTGACCTGGTGATTCCTCGCGCCGTCGGGCGGATGTGACGGACGTCATGCAACGGAAGAGGGGATTCCGTTCTGCTCGGGCGTCCACGGCTCGGGAAATGCCGTCGTACCGACCTTGCTGAATGGGTGGCCAGGAAGCCGGGGAGGGGTGATCATGAGAAGTCCAGAGCGCACTTCCCATGAGGAGGCACGGGTGGCCGAGACTCTGAAGAAGGGCAGCCGGGTGACCGGCGCCGCGCGCGACAAGCTCGCGGCAGACCTGAAGAAGAAGTACGACTCCGGTGCGAGCATCCGGGCGCTGGCCGAGGAAACCGGCCGGTCCTACGGGTTCGTCCACCGGATGCTCAGCGAGTCCGGAGTCGTGCTGCGCGGCCGCGGTGGCGCGACGCGCGGCAAGAAAGCGGCTTCGATCTGAATCGGAGACCCCGGCCGCACGTCCGGGGTCCGGACCAGCGGCGCCTTCATGCCTGCACCGCGGTTCCTTCGGTGACCCCCCGGCCGGCCGAACGGCCGACCGGGTGGTTACTGTGCAGTCACTTAGGCCGACACCGCGGCCGACTGCACACCGGAGGCACACAGATGGCTCTGCTCGACAAGGACGGCGTACGGCTCACCGTGGACGACGCCGTCGCCACGGTGACACTGACCAATCCGGCCAAGCGGAACGCCCAGTCCCCCGCGCTCTGGCGGGCGTTGACGGAGGCCGGACGGTCGCTGCCCGGCACCGTCCGGGTCGTGGTGCTGCGCGGTGAGGGCAAGTCCTTCTCCGCGGGGCTCGACCGGCAGGCGTTCACCCCCGAGGGCTTCGAGGGCGAACCGTCCTTCCTCGACCTCGCCCGCGGGTCGGACGAGCTGCTCGACTCCACCATCGCCGAGTACCAGGAGGCGTTCACCTGGTGGCGGCGCAACGACATCGTCTCCATCGCCGCCGTGCAGGGCCACGCCATCGGCGCCGGCTTCCAGCTCGCGCTGGCCTGCGACCTCCGCGTCGTCGCCGACGACGTGCAGTTCGCCATGCGCGAGACCAGCCTGGGGCTCGTGCCCGACCTGGCCGGGACGCAGCCCCTGGCCTCGCTCGTCGGCTACGCCCGCGCGCTGGAGATCTGCGCGACGGGCCGCTTCGTGCACGCCGAGGAGGCCGAGCGGATCGGGCTCGCCAACCTCGTCGTGCCCGCGGACGAACTCGACGCCGCCGTCAAGGACCTCACCACGGCCCTCGTCGCCCCGCCGCGCGACGCCGTCATCGAGACCAAGGCCCTGCTGCGCGAGGCCGGCTCCCGCGGCTACGACGAGCAGCGCGCCGCCGAGCGCGCCGCCCAGGCCCGCCGCCTGCGCGACCTGGCGGGCCTCTCCGACTGACCCGCCCCCGCGAACGGCCCCGCGCCAGGGCGGGGCCGCCCGCTGCCCCGGTCGGGCAGCCGGTCCCGTACCCCCGTCACGGGACCAGCAGTGCCTTGCCCGGAACCTCGCGCGCCTCGATCGCCCGGTGCGCATCCGCCGCCCGGTCCAGCGGGAACGTCCTGGACACCACCGGCCGCAGCCGGCCCGCCGCCGCCTCGCCGAGTGCGAACGCGGCCAGCCGCCGCCGCTGCTCCGGCTCGAACTGCACCTCCCGGATGCCGGTGACCGTGATCCCGCGGCGCCCGGCCTCCAGCGGATCGGGCTCGGCGAATCCGCCGCTCGGCGCGCCGTGCGCCGAGACCCTGCCCCCGTCGCGGACCAGGGCGAACGCGGCCCGCCCCAGTTCCCCGCCGACCCCGTCCAGCAGCAGGTCCACCCCGCCGACCCGCCCGGCCCAGCCCTCCTCCGTGTAGTCCACCACCGCGTGCGCGCCCAGGCTCCGCACCAGCGCGAGCTTCCGCTCGCCCCTCGCCGCGCCGACCACCTCCGCGCCTGCCGCCAGGGCGAGCTGCACGAGCAGCGTCCCCATCCCGCCGGCCGCGCCCAGGACGAGCACCCGGGTCCCGGCGGTGATCCCGGCCGCGGCAGCGATGCCCGCGGCCGTCACCCCGTCGTGCCCGAGCGCGGCCGCCTCCGCCGGCCCGAGGCCGTCAGGGACGGTGACCAGGTGTTCAAGCGGTGCGCGGACCAGCTCCGCGTACGTGCCGAGGGCCGCCCCCGCGGCCAGCACGCGGCGGCCGAGCCACTCCCCGTCGACGCCCGCACCGACCCCCGCCACCGTCCCCGCCACCGCGCCACCCGGCACGTAGGGCGGAGTGATGCCGAACCGGTCGCCCCAGCCGGCGCGGATCTGCGTCTCCACGAAGATCGTGTCGACGGCCTCCGTCCGGATCAGGAGCTCGCCCGCTTCCGGCACCGGATCGGGCAGTTCCACCGGAACCAGCACCTCCGGACCCCCGTACGCATCCACCCGCACCGCCTTCACGGCGTCCCCCTCTGCCTCGCTTCCACGGGCCCCAGGCCCTGCCGAGGACCACTCTCCGACCTCAAGGGCGGTTGAGGTCAAGGGCCGCATCCCGCCGTTCGGCTCAGTCCCGGAGCGGCCTCGCGCCGCCGCACTTACCGTGGTCCACAGGGGGACAAATCCGCCCGAAGGGATCTGCGATGAGTGAATCCTCAGCCGGGGGTGCCGCCCGCGCTCCCGCCGAACGCGGCCGTACGAGCATCGCCGACGGCGTGGTCGAGAAGATCGCCGGAATGGCGGCCCGCGAAGTCCCCGGCGTCCACGCCATGGGCAGCGGCAGCGGCATGTCCCGCACCTTCGGGGCCGTCCGCGAACGCGTCCCCGGCGGGGCCAAGCAGTCCGTCACGCGGGGCGTCAAGGCCGAGGTCGGCGAGGTGCAGACCGCCCTCGACCTGGAGATCGTCGTCGAATACGGCGTGGCCATCCGCGACGTCGCCGGCGCCGTCCGGGAGAACGTCGTCGCGGCCGTCGAGCGGATGACGGGCCTGGAGGTCGTCGAGGTCAACATCGCCGTCAGCGACGTCAAACTGCCCGACGAGCCCGATGACGAGCCCGAACCCCGCATCCAGTAGCAAGGAGGCCGCATGAGGATGGCTGTCGTCGGCCTCTTCGCCGGCATGGCCCTCGCCTTCGCCGGATACTTCGGCGGTTTCGGGGCGTTCCTGCTGGTCGCCGCCTTGGGCGCGGTCGGGTTCGTCGCCGGGCGGTTCCTGGACGGGGACCTCGACCCCGGCGACCTGTTCCGGCCCCGCGACCACGGCAGGGGGCCCCGGTGAGCACACCGCGGCCGACGCCGCCGCCGGTCCCGCCCGCCGAGCGCGGGGCGACCCACATCGCCGACCGGGTCGTCGCGAAGATCGCCGCACAGGCCGCGCGCGAGGCGCTGGCCCGCGAGCCCGGCGGGCAGCCGCGGAGCGCGGGCCGGGCGCAGCCCGCCGCCCCGCACGCCACGGTCACCGTCCACCACGACGTCGCGCGGGTCCGCATCACCCTGGAGCTCGGCTACCCCTCCGACCTCGGCGCCCAGTGCGCCGCCGTCCGCAGCCGGGTCGTCCGCCGCATCGAGGAGTGCGCCGCCATGTCCGTCCCGGAGGTCGACATCGACATCGAGCACCTGCACCCGCCGGGCACGCCGGGCGCCGCGCTGCACCGGAAGCCGCGGTGACGGCAACCGCCCCGCCGCCCGGCCGGCGCCCGGTCCGGCGGTTTCGGTCGGCGCGGCGGATCCCCGCCGCCCTCGTCGCGCTCGTCCTGCTCGCCGCGGCCGGCCTGCTCCTGTACGACCTGGTCGCCGTACGCGCCGGGCGGCCCGCCCTGCAGTGGCGCCGCGGCCTCGCCGACGCCCTCGACCGGTACGCACCCGCCGACCCGGAAGCGCTCGTGGCCGCCGGTGTCCTGGCCGCGATCGGGGCCGTCCTGCTGGTGCTGGCCCTCGCCCCGGGGCTGCGGCGCGTGCTCATGATGCTGCCCCCGGAGCCGGAGCCGCCGCAGAAGTCCGCGGCGGAAGCGGCCGGGGAGGGAGGCGGGGCCCCCGCTGCCGAAGTCCGGGCCGGGATCGGCCGCCGGGACGCCGCCCGCGTGCTCCGGGACCGGGTCATGGAGGTGCCGGGGGTGCGGTCCGCGCGCGTCCGGGTGCGCCGGCGCCGTGTCGCCGTGGCCGCGACCTCGCACTTCCGCGAACTGGACGACGTACGGGCCGATCTGCAGCGGGTCCTCGCCGCAGGCATCGGCGAACTGGCCCTCGCACACCCGCCGCACCCGCGGGTCCGGGTCGCGAGGGCCGCGGCCGGGAAGAGGTGAGGCCGGTGCTCGGGACGGTCAACCGGATCCTGCTCGGCCTCGCCGGGCTGCTGCTCCTCGCCGCTGCTGCCGTGGTGTTCGCGGCCGCGCCGCCGCTCGGCGGGCGGTACCGGCCGCTGCTGGCCGCGCCGACGCGCAACCGCCTCTGGCCGGTCGGGGGCTGGGAGCAGTGGGCGGTCTACGCGGGCCTCGCCGTGTGCGTCCTGCTCGCGCTGTGGTGGCTGCTGTCCCAGCTGAGGAGCTCACGGCTGCCTTCGGTGGCGGTCGACACCGGCGACGGCGCCTTCGCGGTGCTGCGCGGGCGGGCGCTGGAGGAGGCGGTGGCGGCCCAGGCCGGCGCACTGGACGGGGTCGCGCGGTGCAGGGTCTCCCTGCGGCGCCGGCGCGGCGCCCCCGGCCTGCGGCTCCTGCTGGACCTGGAGCCGCACGCCGTGCCCGCGGACGTGCTCGCGGCGCTGGCCGGGCCCGTCCTCGGCCGGGCGCGCGCCTCGTCCGGGCTGCCGTCGCTGTCGGCGGACGTCCGCTTCCGCGTGCCGGCGCACCGGGCCCGCCGGGTCGCCTGACGCGGCGCGCCCACCGCGCGTCGCGCGGACGGCCCGGCGCCGCGCGGCCGGCCCGTCAGAAGCCGTGCCGGAACCCGCCGTCGACCGGCAGCATGACGCCCGTCAGGTAGGAGGCGGCGGGGGAGAGCATGAACGCAGCCGTCCGGCCGAACTCCTCGGGGGTGCCGTAGCGCCGCAGCGGGATGCGGGCCTCGTTCGCCGCGCGGGCCGCAGCCGCGTCGCCCGACAGGGCGTCCAGTTCCCGGACCCGGTCGGTGTCGATCCGGGCGGGCAGCAGCCCGAGGACCCGGACGCCCTTCGGCCCGAGCTCCACCGACAGCGACTTGGCGAAGCCGGCCAGGCCGGGCCGGAGCCCGTTGGAGATGGTCAGCCCGGGGATCGGCTCGTGCACCGAGCCGGACAGGACGAACGCGACGACGCCGCTCTCGCCGAGCTCGGCCGCGGCGGCCCGCGCGAGCCGCACCGCGCCGAGGAACACCGTCTCGAAGGCGGCGGTCCACTGCTCGTCGGTGTTGTCCGCGGCCGTGCCGGGCGCCGGGCCGCCGACGCTGATCAGGATGCCGTCGAGCCGTCCGAAGTGCTCCTTCGCCGCGGCGACGAGCCGGGCGGCGCTCTGCGGATCCGCGTTGTCGGCGCCGACGCCGACCGCGTTCCCGCCGAGGCCGGCCGCGGCCGCGGCGGCGCGCTCCCGGTCCCGGCCCGTCAGCACCACCTTCGCGCCGTCGGCCGCCAGCTCGCGGGCCGCCGCGAGGCCGAGCCCGCGGGTGGCGCCGGTGACGATGTAGACACGGTCCTTCAGTCCAAGATCCATGCGGCAGACCCTACGCCGCCGGAGCCGTCTCCCGCCCGGCGGTCTCCGCCGCCGCCCGGGCGGCGGCCTCCCGGTCGCGCCGCTCGCGCCGCACCAGGACCGCCCAGCCGACGGGGACCCCCGCCGCGAACAGCCACCACTGCACGGCGTACGCCATGTGGGCGCCGATCGAGTCGTGGTCGGGGTCGCCGATGCCCTCCGGCGAGCCGTCGGCCGGCAGCGGACCGGTCAGTTCGAGGTAGCCGCCCAGCACGGCCCGGCCCAGGGCCTCGGCCTGCTGGCCGCTGTTGATGAGCATCACCTGGCGGTCCGGGAGCCCCTTGCGGTCCTTGATGCCGCTGCCGCCGCTGGTCTCGTCGGCCTTGAGGCGGCCCGTGACCGTCACCTCGCCCGCGGGCGGCGGCGGCACCTGCGGGTGCGAGCGGGAGTCCGCGCCGCCCGGCACCCAGCCGCGGTTGACGAGCACCGCCCGGCCGTCGGCCAGCAGGAGGGGGGTCAGCACGTGGAAGCCGAGCCGGTCGTCGTTGGAGGTCCGCATGCGGACGACGACCTCGTGCGCGGTGTCGTACGTCCCGGTCGCGGTGACGGCCCGCCACCAGTCGGCCCGCGGGACGCGGTGGCCGGGCGAGGTGACGGAGGCCACGGGCACCGGCTCGGCGGCCAGGTTCGCCTCGATCAGCTCGTTCTGCGCGACCCGGCGCTCGTGCCGGTGGTACTGCCAGAACCCGAGCTTGACCATCACGGGGATGAGGACGAGGGCGACGAGGGTGAGGCACACCCACTGCCGGGTCAGGACGAAGCGGTACACGCCCCCGACGGTACCCGCAGCGGAGGGGGCCCCGGCGGCCGGGTGGCCGTCCGGGACCCCGTTGCCGCGAACGTCACACGCGGTCGACGATGCCCGCCCTCCCCTCCGCGCGGGCGCAGTGCGCCCCGCAGAACCACTGGCCCTCGACCTCGACGCCCTGTCCGATGATCTGGACCCGGCAGTGCTCGCAGATGGGCGCCATGCGGTGGATGGCGCAGGCGAAGCAGTCGAAGACGTGAACCGCGCCTTGGGCATGGACCTCGAAGGACATGCCGTAATCGTTTCCGCAGACCTCACAACGTGCCATGCGCCACAGGGTGGGTCCGCGGGGCGGGCCGCGGAAGCGGGCGCGGGGCGAGTCGCCGGAGGCTCACCCGTCTGCCGCAGCCACGTCCCGCAGGAGCTGGGTGAAGGCCGCCTCGTCGACCACGGGGGTGCCGTACGCCCGCGCCTTGGCGACCTTGGAGGTCGCCGAGTCGGGGTCGTTCGTCACGAGCAGGCTCGTGAGCCGCGACACACTCGTCGCGACGTGCAGGCCTGCCTCCACGGCGCGGTCCTCCAGCAGTTCGCGGTCGACGGAGGTGTCGCCCGAGAAGGCGATCCGCATGCCCTGCTTGAGCGGCTTGCCGTCCTCGAAGCGCCCCGGGTTGGAGTGCGGGCAGGCCGGCCGCTTGCGTGCGGGCCGCCAGGAGGAGCCCCCGTACGAGGCCTGCCGGCCGATCCGCGCGGAGGCGGGGGAGTCCGACCACTCCGTCAGGGGGCGGCACTCCAGCAGCGGCAGCCGCACCCCTCCCGCGGCCGCGGCGTGCAGCGAGGGGCGGAACGCCTCCGCCAGGACGCGCGCGTCGTCGAGGGCGTGGTGGGCCTGCTCCTGGACCACCCCGAAGTGCGCGGCGAGGGTGGCCAGCTTGTGGTTGGGCAGCGGGAGGTCGAGCTCCTTCGACAGGGCGATGGTGCACAGCCGCTGGCGGACCGGGGCGGCCGCGGAGGCCCGCGCGTACTCGCGGGCGATCATCTGCCAGTCGAACATGGCGTTGTGCGCGACGAGCACCCGGCCTTCGAGCCGGCTCGCGAACTCCTCCGCGATGTCCGCGAAGAGGGGCGCGTCCCGGAGCATGTCCCCGGTCAGCCCGTGGATCCACACCGGTCCCGGGTCCCGCTGCGGGTTGACCAGCGTGTACCAGTGGTCCTCCACATCGCCCTGCGCGTCGAGCCGGTAGACGGCGGCGGAGACTATGCGGTCGTCGCGGGCGAGGCCGGTCGTCTCCACGTCGACGACCGCGTACCCGGTGGGGTAGGAGGCCGGCCACGTCGTCTCTGCGGTCGTGCGGTCGTCGAGCATGGTCACAGAGGATATCGGCCCCCGCCGACACCCCCGCCCCCGCGGCGGCTCCGGTCCGCCTCCCCGGCTGCCGGCCTGTCGCCCCGTCAGCCCCGCGGCCCGCCGCGGGCTTCGCCGTGCAGCCCGCCCGGGGGGCCGGTCCGGGCCGTCCCCGGCCCCTGCCGTGAACCGACGGTAACCCCGATGGATACCGATCGGTAACAACCTCTAGCGGCGGCCCGGAGGGCGCCTCTATGGTGCCGACATGCCGAACCTGCCCGATGTGGTGCTGTGGTCCATACCCGCCTTCGTGCTGCTCACCGTCATCGAAGCGGTGAGCTACCGCCTCCATCCCGACGAGGACGCCGCCGGGTACGAGGCCAAGGACGCCGCCACCAGCATCGCCATGGGGCTCGGCAGCATCGGCTTCGACCTCCTCTGGAAGATCCCCGTCGTCGCCGTCTTCACCGCCGTCTACGAACTCACCCCGCTGCGCGTGCCGTTCCTGTGGTGGACGGTCCTGCTGATGCTCCTCGTCCAGGACTTCCTCTACTACTGGCAGCACCGCAGCCACCACGTCGTCCGCATCCTGTGGGCCTGCCACGTCGTCCACCACAGCAGCCGCCGCTTCAACCTGACCACGGCCCTGCGCCAGCCCTGGACGAGCGCCACCACCTGGTGGTTCTACCTGCCCATGGTGGCCCTCGGCGTGCACCCGGCCGCGATCCCCTTCTGCTACGGCATCAACCTCGCCTACCAGTTCTGGGTCCACACCGAGCGCATCGGCAAGCTGCCCCGGCCGATCGAGTACGTCTTCAACACGCCCTCCCACCACCGCGTCCACCACGCCTCGCAGGGCGGCTACCTCGACCGCAACTTCGGCGGCATCCTCATCGTCTGGGACCGCATGTTCGGCTCCTGGGCCGGCGAGGAGGAGCGGCCCGTCTACGGGCTGACGAAGAACATCTCCACCTACAACCCGCTGCGGGTCGCCACCCACGAGTACGCCGCCATCGCCCGCGACGTGCGCGCCGCCCGCACCTGGCGCGAGCGCGCCGGACGCGTCTTCCGCGGCCCCGGCTGGCAGCCCGCGCCACCGCCCGCAGAGCCCGCTGCCGAAGCCCCGGCGCCCACGCCGGAGCGGGCCGCGTGAGCGCCTCCTCCGGCCGCGCCGCGGCCCCCGGGGGAGCGGAGCCGGGCCCGCGGCCCGGCCCGGCCGGCGGCTCCGGGGGCCAGGAGCGTGCCGGGCGCCTGCTGCTCGCCGCCTTCGCCGCCGCCGCGGCCGCCGACCTCGCCTCGCTGCTCGCCGGCTGGGACACCGGGCACGTCCTCGCCAAGCCGCTGCTGATGCCGCTGCTCGCCGCGTACGCGGTCACCCGCCGGGCCCCCCGCCTGCTGGTCGCGGCGCTGCTCTTCGGCTGGGGCGGCGACGTCGCCCTGCTCTTCGACGCCGAGCTGGCGTTCCTGGCCGGGATGGGCTCCTTCGCCGCCGGACACGTCTGCTACCTGCTGCTCTTCCGCCGCGGCAGGGCGCACCCCTGGCTGGGGGCCGCGTACGCCGCCGCGCTCGTCGGGACCGTCGGGCTGCTGTGGGGCGACCTGCCGGCCGACCTCAGGATCCCCGTCGCCTGCTACAGCCTGCTGCTGACCGCAATGGCGTTCCGCTCGGGGGCGTTCGGCCCGCGGGCCGGGCTCGGCGGCGCCCTCTTCCTGCTCTCCGACACCCTGATCGCCACCGGGGTGGCGGCCTGGCCGCAGCCGCCCCGCCCGGACTTCTGGATCATGGCGACGTACTCGGCGGCCCAGTACCTGCTGGCCGGCGGCATCCTCGCCGGGGCCCGGGCGTACCGTATGACGGTCGTACCCGGCGGGAGCCGCCGGGATCCCGCCCCCACCTGAGCCCGAAGGACCGACCCGCATGCGCGCCACCGTCATCCACGCCCCGCACGACATCCGCGTGGAGGAGGTGCCCGACGCGGCGGTCCGGCTCCCCGGGGACGCCGTCGTCCGCGTCCTGCGCGCCTGCATCTGCGGCAGCGACCTGTGGGCCTACCGCGGCGAGGCGCAGCGCGTCCCCGGCCAGCGCATCGGCCACGAGTTCCTCGGCGTCGTCGAGGAGACCGGCTCGGCGGTCGCCGGGCTGCGTGCCGGCGACCTGGTGGTGGCGCCCTTCATGTGGTCCGACGGCACCTGCGAGCACTGCGCCGAGGGGCTTTTCACCTCCTGCGCGGACGGCGGTTTCTGGGGGTCCGTCGGCCACGACGGCGGACAGGGCGAGGCCGTCCGCGTCCCCCACGCCGACGGCACCCTGGTCAAGCTGCCCTCCGAAGCGGCCTCGGACGACCACCTGCTGACGGGCCTGCTGGCGCTGTCCGACGTCATGGGCACCGGCCATCACGCGGCGCTCGGCGCCGGCGTCCGCGAGGGCGCCACCGTCGCCGTGGTCGGTGACGGCGCCGTCGGCCTGTGCGGGGTGCTCGCGGCCCGGCGGCTGGGCGCGGAGCGGATCATCGCGCTCGGCCGGCACGCGGCCCGCACCGACATCGCGAAGCTGTTCGGGGCGACGGACGTCGTCGCCGAGCGCGGGGACGCCGCCGTCGCCGCGGTGCGGGAGCTGACCCGCGGCCTGGGTGCGCACGCCGTGATCGAGGCCGTCGGCACCGAGCAGTCCATGCGCACCGCGATCGGCATCGCCCGTGACGGCGGGTCCGTCGGCTACGTCGGCGTCCCGCACGGCAGCGGCACCGGCATCGACCTCGACGTGATGTTCGACCGCAACATCAGCCTGCGCGGCGGCGTGGCTCCGGTCCGCGCGTACATACCGGAGCTGCTGCGGGACGTGCTGAGCGGCGCGATCGACCCGGCGCCCGTCTTCGACCGGGCGGTCTCCCTCGACGGGGTCCCGGACGGCTACCGCGCGATGGACGACCGCAGCGCGCTGAAGGTGCTCATCAAGCCCTGAGGCGCGGGGCGGGGCGGGGACGGCCGGAGGGGCCGGCCCGGGATCGCTCCCCGGCCGGCCCCTCCGCCGCTCGCGGTGCGGGCGGTGTGCCGCGCGGTGGTTACTTCACTGCCTTGAGGGCGTCCACGACGCCGGCGCCGTAGTAGCCCGTCTGGCCCCACTTGGCCTGGCAGGTGGCGGCGTCCACCAGGTTGCCCGCGGCGTCGTACACCTGGGCCGGGCAGTCCGCCTTGGTGGCCTGCGACTTCAGCATGCGCTGGAGCTGCGACGGGGTGGCGTTCGGGTGGGCGCTCTTCAGCAGCGCCGCGACGCCCGCCACGTGCGGGGCGGCCATCGAGGTGCCCTGCTTGTAGCCCCAGCCGCCGCCGAGGACCGTCGACAGCACGCGGCCGTTGGCGTCGGGGGTGGCCGGGACCTGCCACTTGTCGCCGCCGGGGGCCGCCACGTCCACGACGCCGAGGCCGTAGCTGGAGTAGTACGACTTCAGGCCCTTGTCGCCGGTGGCGCTGACCGTCACGACGCCGGGGAGCTGCGTGGGCAGGTCCAGGCAGGTGCTCGGGTCGATGGTGCGCGGCCCGGGGGTGGTGTCGTTCGGGCTGGAGTCGTCGAGGATCGAGTCGGCCGCCAGGTCGTGGTCGGAGTTGCCGGCCGAGGCGACGCTGAGGACGCCCTTGCGCTCGGCGTAGCGGGTGGCCCGGGTGAGGGCCTCCACCAGCGCGCCCTGGTCGCTGTCGGACTTGCAGTTGTAGAGCCAGGGGTCGACGTAGTAGCTGTTGTTGGTCACCTCGATCCCCTTCTCGGCGGCGAACATGAAGCCGCAGACGACCGCCTCGGTGTAGAAGAGGCTGGTGCCGGGCTCGCTCACCTTGATGCCGGCGACCTTGACGCCGGGCGCCACACCGGAGATGCCGACGCCGTTGCGGGCCGCGGCTATGGTGCCGGCGACGTGGGTGCCGTGGTCGCTGCCGTCCGGGTACGGGCGCCAGGCACCCTCGGAGGTGTCCGCGACGCCGCCCACGCAGTTGGCCGACTGGGACCGCGAGAAGTTCGGGGCCAGATCGGGGTGGGTGTCGTCGACACCCGTGTCGATGACGCCGACGGTGACGTCCGGGCTGCCATCGTTGATCTTGTGTGCCTGGTCGGCCTTGATCGTCCGCAGGTCCCACTGGTTGGGCTCCAGCGGCTCCTGACCCGTCTGCGCCGCCGCGGCGGCCTTGGCGGCGTCCGCCGCGCTCAGCTTCTGGGTGGCGCCCTCGTCGGTGGTCTTCGCCGCCGTGAGGGGGGCCGTGCGGGTGGCGCCGACCGACACGAACAGGCTGCGCTGGGCGCGCAGGGTCTTCGCGAAGTCGGGGTTCTGGGAGTGCGCGACGACCACGCCGATCTGGTCGTAGGACGTCACCACCGTGCCGCCCGCGCGCTCGATGGCCTTCTTCGCCTGCTTCGCCGTGCCGTACGCGGTCAGGTTCGCCACGTAGGACAGCTTCGGGCCGGTGGTCTGCTTCGCCGCCGCCGCGGTGTCCGCCGTGGTGCCCAGCGGGGCCGCGGAGGCCACGGCCGAGGGCAGGAAGGCGAGCGAGGCGGTGAGCGCCAGGCCGACCGGAACGGCGAGGCGCCGACGGCCGGATCCCAGATGAGCCATGGGTTCTCCACATCATCCGTGAAAAAGTCGTCCGCGCGCGGTCGCGCAGGACGACGGGTTCATGACAGGTGAACCTAATGCCGGTGTTCGCCTTTGCGCCATCCGTTCGAGGAATCAGTTTCCAAAGAATCCGGCGGAGTTGAACCGCCGCCGCACGCGGTACGTGCCGTTGTCGGGGGGGACGGCACGCCCGCTCCCCACCCGGAGGTTGATTTGTCCGTCCCCACTGCACCCGCGTCACAAGGAGAGCCCCCCGTGACCACCGAAGCAGCACCGCCCCCGGGCGGCGCGGGAACGTCCGCGGCAAGCCCCACCGCCGAAGAGTTCGAGGCCGTCCAGCGCAGCCCCGAGTTCGCCGCCCTGCGCAGCTCCCACCGCTCCTTCGCCTTCCCGCTGACCGTGGCCTTCGTCGCCTGGTACCTGCTGTACGTGCTGCTGTCGAACTACGCGGGCGGCTTCATGGGGACCAGGCTCTTCGGGAACGTCAACGTCGCGCTCGTACTCGGCCTCGGCCAGTTCGCCACGACGTTCCTGATCGCCTGGCTCTACGCGCGCCACGCGGCCGCGAAGCTCGACCCCAAGGCGGACGCCATCAAGGCACGGATGGAGAACGGCCGATGAGCACCCACGACCTCGCGGCGGCCACCCCCGTGCTCGCCTCCGGCGCCGGCGAGCACCGGCCGCTGATCATCACCCTCTTCGGGCTGTTCGTCGTCGCCACCCTGATCATCACCGTCTGGGCCGGCCGGCAGACCCGCGACGCCGCCGACTTCTACGCCGGCGGCCGCCAGTTCACCGGCTTCCAGAACGGCCTGGCCATCTCCGGCGACTACATGTCCGCCGCATCCTTCCTCGGCATCGCCGGCGCCATCGCCCTCTTCGGCTACGACGGCTTCCTGTACTCCATCGGCTTCCTCGTCGCCTGGCTCGTGGCCCTGCTGCTGGTCGCCGAGCCGCTGCGCAACTCCGGCCGCTACACGATGGGCGACGTCCTCGCCTTCCGGATGCGCCAGCGGCCCGTGCGCACCGCCGCCGGCACCTCCACCATCGTCGTGTCGATCTTCTACCTGCTCGCGCAGATGGCCGGCGCCGGCGTCCTCGTCTCGCTGCTGCTCGGCATCACCAGCGACGGCGGCAAGATCGCGGTGGTCGCCCTGGTCGGCGTCCTGATGATCGTGTACGTGACCATCGGCGGCATGAAGGGCACCACCTGGGTGCAGATGATCAAGGCGGTTCTGCTCATCGCGGGCGCCCTGCTGATCACCTTCCTGGTGCTGCTGAAGTTCGACTTCAACGTCTCCGAGCTGCTCGGCAAGGCCGCCGAGAACAGCGGCCAGGGAGCCGCGTTCCTCGAACCGGGCCTCAAGTACGGCCAGGACGCGACGAGCAAGCTGGACTTCCTCTCCCTCGGCATCGCCCTCGTCCTCGGCACCGCCGGCCTGCCGCACATCCTGATCCGCTTCTACACGGTCCCCACCGCCAAGGCCGCCCGCAAGTCCGTCAACTGGGCCATCGGCATCATCGGCGCCTTCTACCTGATGACGATCGCCCTCGGCTTCGGCGCCGCCGCCCTGCTGGAGCGGACCGACATCATCGCCTCCAACAAGGCCGGCAACACCGCGGCCCCGCTCGTCGCCCAGGAACTCGGCGGCGGCGCCGGCTCCACCGGCGGCGCCGTCCTGCTCGCCGTGATCTCCGCCGTGGCCTTCGCCACCATCCTCGCCGTCGTCGCCGGCCTCACCCTCGCCTCGTCCTCGTCGTTCGCCCACGACCTGTACGTCAACGTCATCCGCAAGGGGCAGGCCACCGAGAAGGAGGAGGTCCGCGCCGCCCGCTGGTCCACCGTCGTCATCGGCGCCGCCGCGATCTTCCTCGGCGCCCTCGCCCGCGACCTCAACGTCGCCGGCCTGGTCGCGCTCGCCTTCGCGGTCGCCGCCTCCGCCAACCTGCCGACGATCCTCTACAGCCTCTTCTGGAAGCGCTTCACCACCCGCGGCGCCCTGTGGTCGATCTACGGCGGCCTCGTCTCCTCCGTCGTCCTGGTGCTCTTCTCCCCGGTCGTCTCCGGCAAGCCCAGCTCGATGTTCAAGGACGCCGACTTCTACTGGTTCCCGCTGGAGAACCCCGGCATCGTCTCCATCCCGCTGGGCTTCCTCCTCGGCTGGCTCGGCACCGTCCTGTCGAAGGAGAAGGCCGACCCGGCGAAGTTCGCCGAGCTGGAGGTCCGCTCCCTGACCGGCACCGGAGCGCACTGACCCGCCGGCCCCGGCGCGGCCGTGTCGTACGTCCCTACGACACGGCCGCGCCCCACCTCGTTCGATCGGGTATCCCGCCGGATCACCTCTCTCGCGTAGGCTCGACAGCGAGCGCATGCATCCTCCATCCGACGCGGCGCACACCTCTACGAACCGGACAGGGGAGGGGGCCCACAGTGCTTCTCGACACCTACGGCCGTGTGGCCACTGACCTGCGCGTCTCGCTCACCGACCGGTGCAACCTGCGCTGCACGTACTGCATGCCCGAAGAAGGCCTGCAATGGCTCGGCAAGTCCGACCTGCTCACCGACGACGAGATCGTCCGGCTGATCCGCATAGCCGTCACCCGCCTCGGCATCACCGAGGTCCGCTTCACCGGCGGCGAGCCCCTGCTGCGCCCCGGCCTCGTCGGCATCGTCGAGCAGTGCGCGGCCCTGGAGCCCCGCCCCAAGATGTCGCTGACCACCAACGGCATAGGCCTCGCGCGGACCGCCCGCGCACTCAAGGGCGCCGGCCTGGACCGGGTGAACGTCTCCCTGGACACGCTGCGCCCCGACGTCTTCAAGACCCTCACCCGCCGCGACCGCCACCGCGACGTCCTCGACGGGATGGCCGCCGCCCGCGACGCGGGCCTGACGCCCGTCAAGGTCAACGCCGTCCTGATGCCCGGCCTCAACGACGACGAGGCCCCCGACCTGCTGGCCTGGGCCCTCGACCACGACTACGAGCTCCGCTTCATCGAGCAGATGCCGCTCGACGCCCAGCACGGCTGGAAGCGCGACGGGATGATCACCGCCGGCGACATCCTGGAGTCCCTGCGCACCCGCTTCACCCTGACCGAGGAAGGCGCGCAAGAGCGCGGATCCGCCCCCGCCGAGCGCTGGCTCGTCGACGGAGGCCCGGCCACCGTCGGCGTCATCGCCTCCGTGACCAGGCCCTTCTGCAGCGCGTGCGACCGCACCCGGCTCACCGCGGACGGCCAGGTGCGGACGTGCCTGTTCGCCACCGAGGAGTCCGACCTGCGCGGAGCCCTGCGCTCCGGAGGGACCGACGAGGAGATCGCCGGCCTGTGGAAGGCGGCGATGTGGGGCAAGAAGGCCGGCTCCGGCCTCGACGACCCGTCCTTCCTCCAGCCCGACCGCCCCATGTCCGCGATCGGCGGCTGAACCCGGGCTGCCGGGCCCGGCGCTCCTACCGCTCCGAGCCCTCCGGCTGCACCCACTCGCCGAGCGCCACCACGTCCTTCAGGAAGCCGCGCACCCCCAGGAACTGCGACAGGTGCTCCCTGTGCTCCTCGCAGGCGAGCCACGTCTTTCGCCGCTCCGGCGTGTGCAGCTTCGGATTGTTCCAGGCCAGCACCCATACGGCCGCGGCACGGCAGCCCTTGGCGGAGCAGGTGGGGACATCGGGGGCGCCGGGCGCGTCAGGGGTGATCACGCCACAACCCTACAAACCGGCCCCGGGAAAAGGCGACGCCGAGCAGCCACGGGGGGAGCTGCCCGGCGTCGGTCCGTCGCTCCGACGGGGGATGCGGAGCGCGTAGGCAGTATGTCACGCAGGACCCGGTGCGGTGCACCGGAACCTCATGATTGATCTGAGCTATTCCTGAGGTTTCCCGCCTCCAGTGCCGGACGCACAGGTGAGGGGATGAAGTTCGAAGGCAGCTTCGGCGTCGACTCGCGCCCCGCGTTCGCGATGACCACCGCCACGTACGGCAGCAGCGCGCCCGCCACGAGCGTCACCACCGCCACATGGCGCTCCACGTTCCACAGGATCACCGTCGCCAGGACCGACAGGGTCCTGATCACCATCGAGATCACGTACCGGCGCTGCCGACCGCGCACGTCCTCGTCGAGGCCCAGCCGGGCCCCCGTGATCCGGAAGACCTCGGTTCCCTTCCGCTTCTTCCGCAGCACAGCTCCACCGCCAAATCCGACTCCCGGACGCTCCCGCCCGGTCCCTCTACGGTACGCCCGGTCCCCGGCGGTACGCAGACCGGGTGGCCACGGGCGGACGCGCCCGACGTGCGGGCCGGGGCCGACGGGCCGAAACTGGGCCCACATGCGCACGACGCGCCCTGAGGAGGCTCGACATGCAGTGGTTGTGGGCGATCATCGTCGGTTTCGTGCTCGGCCTGATCGCGCGGGCGATCCTGCCGGGCAAGCAGCACCAGCCGCTCTGGCTCACCACGCTCTTCGGCATCGTCGGCGCCATCCTGGGCAACGCCGTGGCGGGCTGGATCGGCGTACAGGACACCAAGGGCATCGACTGGATCCGGCACCTGCTCCAGCTCGCGGGCGCCGTCCTCATCGTCGGCCTCGGCGACATGATCTACATGTCGCTGCGCGGGAGCAAGCGCACGACCTGACGCCCCGGGCGCACGCGGCGGGGGCCGGCCCGGACGGAACGTCCGGACCGGCCCCCGCGCCGCGCCCGACGGGCCGCCGCCCGACTCAGGCGCCCGTGACCTCGACTGCAGCCAGGTTCTTCTTGCCCCGGCGCAGCACCAGCCAGCGCCCGTGCAGCAGGTCCGACGCGGCCGGGACCGCGTCCTCGGCGGTCACCTTCGCGTTGTTCACGTAGGCGCCGCCCTCCTTCACGGTGCGGCGGCCCGCCGACTTGCTCGCGACCAGCCCGGTCTCCGCGAACAGGTCCACGACCGGGGCGAGGCCCGCCACCTTCGCGTGCGGCAGCTCCGACAGGGCCGCGGCCAGCGTGGCCTCGTCCAGCTCCGCCAGCTCGCCCTGACCGAACAGCGCCTTCGAGGCGGCGATGACCGCCGCGCACTGGTCGGCGCCGTGCACCAGCGTCGTCAGCTCCTCGGCCAGCGCGCGCTGCGCGGCACGGGCCTGCGGCCGCTCCGCCGTCTGCGCCTCCAGCTCCTCCAGCTCCTCGCGGGACTTGAAGGACAGGATCCGCATGTAGGTGGAGACGTCCCGGTCGTCCACGTTCAGCCAGAACTGGTAGAACGCGTACGGCGTCGTCATCTCCGGGTCGAGCCAGACGGCCCCGCTCTCGGTCTTGCCGAACTTGGTGCCGTCCGCCTTGACCATCAGCGGCGTCGCCAGCGCGTGGACCTGCGCCTGCGGCTCCAGCTTGTGGATCAGGTCGAGGCCGGCCACCAGGTTGCCCCACTGGTCGGAGCCGCCCTGCTGGAGGGTGCACCCGTACCGGCGGTACAGCTCCAGGAAGTCCATGCCCTGGAGGAGCTGGTAGCTGAACTCGGTGTAGCTGATGCCCTCCTGCGACTCCAGGCGGCGGGCCACGGAGTCCTTCGTCAGCATCTTGTTGACGCGGAAGTGCTTGCCGATGTCCCGCAGGAACTCGATGGCGGACATGCCCGCCGTCCAGTCCAGGTTGTTGACCATGACCGCCGCGTTCTCGCCCTCGAACGACAGGAACGGCTCGATCTGCGTCCGCAGCCGGTTCACCCAGTTCGCCACCGTCTCCGGGTCGTTCAGGGTGCGCTCGGCCGTCGGGCGCGGGTCGCCGATCTGGCCGGTGGCCCCGCCGACCAGCGCCAGCGGCCGGTGCCCGGCCTGCTGGAGCCGGCGCACGGTGAGGACCTGCACCAGGTGCCCGACGTGCAGCGAGGCCGCCGTCGGGTCGAAGCCGCAATAGAACGTGACAGGACCGTCCGCGAACGCCTTGCGCAGCGCTTCTTCGTCGGTGGACTGGGCGAACAGCCCGCGCCACTTCAGTTCGTCGACGATGTCCGTCACGGTCGTGACTCTCCTTGAACGAGGTGAAACAGGGTGGTGAAGGGTTTCCCCGCCAGTCTAGGCGGGCGGGGAGCCGCCTCCCGACGGCCGCCCGGCGGCGCCGGAGCCGCCGGGCGGGCGGTTGCGTACGGTCAGACGCCCTTGCTGACCGAGCTCATGTTGAAGTCCGGGATCCGCAGCGCCGGCATCGCGGCCCGGGTGAACCAGTCGCTCCACTCGCGCGGCAGCGTCTTCTCCGTCCGCCCCGCCTCCGACGCCCGCGAGAGCAGGTCCACCGGCGACTCGTTGAACCGGAAGTTGTTCACCTCGCCGACGACCTCCCCGTCCTCCACCAGGTAGACGCCGTCCCGGGTCAGGCCGGTCAGCAGCAGCGTCGCCGGGTCGACCTCCCGGATGTACCACAGGCACGTCAGCAGCAGGCCCCGCCGCGTGCCCGCGACCATCTCCTCCAGCGACTTCTCCCCGCCCCCGTCCAGGACCAGGTTGCCGAAGCCGGGGGAGAGCGGCATGTCCGTGAGGGCCGCGGTGTGCCGGGTCGTGGTCAGCCGGGCCAGCTCGCCGTCCTTGATCCAGTCGGTCGCCGGGACCGGCAGGCCGTTGTCGAAGACCGACGCGTCGTCACCCGAGCTGTGCGCGATCACGAACGGCGCCGACTCCAGCCCCGGGGCGTTCGGGTCGCTGCGCAGGGTCAGCGGCAGCGGCGACAGCCGCTCGCCGAGCCGTGTGCCGCCGCCCGGCTTGGAGAACACCGTCCGGCCCTCCACCGCGTCCCGGGCCGCCGCCGACCACATCTGGTAGATCAGCAGGTCCGCCACCGCCGTCGGCGGCAGCAGCGTCTCGTACCGGCCCGCCGGCAGGTCGTAGCGGCGCTCCGCCCAGCCCAGGCGCACGGCGAGCTCCGCGTCCAGCGCGAGCGGGTCCACGTCCTTGAAGTCCCGGGTGCCGCGGCCGGCCCACGCCGAGCGCTGCCGGTCCGGGGACTTCGCGTTCAGCTCCAGCGTGCCGTTCGGCTGGTCGTGCCGCAGCCGCAGCCCCGTCGAGGTGCCGACGTACGTGGAGACCAGCTCGTGGTTGGCGAAGCCGTACAGCTCGCGCCCGCCCGCCCGGGCCCGGGCGAAGGCCTCGCCGAGCGCCGGCGCAAAGTCCGCGAAGACCGACGAGGAGGTCTCGGCCGGTGCGTCGGTGAAGTCCGGCGACGCGGGCGTGCCCGTGACCAGCGGCTGCGCGTCCTCCGCGGGCCCGGCGTCGCGCGCCGCGGCCTCGGCGGCCCGGACCAGCGGCTCCAGGTCCCCGGCAGTGACGGCCGCGCGCGACACGACCCCCGAGGCGGTGCCCTCCCGCCCGTCGACCGTGGCGATGACGGTCAGCGTGCGGCCGCGGGTCACGCCGTTGGTGGTGAGCGCGTTGCCGGCCCAGCGCAGGTTGGCCGTCGACTCCTCGTCGGCGATGACGACGCAGCCGTCGGCGGTGGACAGCTCCAGGGCCCGCTCGACGATCTCGTGCGGCTTCGTGCGGTTCGAGGTCATCAGCGACCGGCCTCCTGGGTGGTGTTCAAGATGTTCACGTCGCGGAACAGCGCGGACGGGCAGCCGTGCGAGACGGACGCGACCTGGCCCGGCTGGGCCTTGCCGCAGTTGAAGGCGCCGCCCAGGACGTAGGTCTGCGGGCCGCCGACCTTCTCCATGGACCCCCAGAACTCGGTGGTCGTCGCCTGGTACGCGACGTCCCGCAGCTGGCCCGCCAGCCGGCCGTTCTCGATCCGGTAGAAGCGCTGCCCCGTGAACTGGAAGTTGTAGCGCTGCATGTCGATCGACCAGGAGCGGTCGCCGACGACGTAGATGCCGCGCTCCACCCCGCCGATCAGGTCCTCCGTCGACAGCCCGCCCGGGTCCGGCTGCAGCGAGACGTTCGCCATGCGCTGGACGGGGACGTGCCCGGGGGAGTCGGCGAACGCGCAGCCGTTGGACCGGCCCAGGCCGGTCAGCTTCGCGATGCGCCGGTCCAGCTGGTAGCCGACCAGTGTGCCCTCCCGGACCAGGTCCCAGCTCTGCGCCTCGACGCCCTCGTCGTCGTAGCCGATGGTGGCCAGGCCGTGCTCGGCGGTGCGGTCGCCGGTCACGTTCATGATCGACGAGCCGTACCTGAGCTCGCCGAGCTGGTCGAACGTGGCAAAGGAGGTCCCCGCGTAAGCGGCCTCGTAGCCGAGCGCCCTGTCCAGCTCGGTGGCGTGCCCGATCGACTCGTGGATGGTGAGCCAGAGGTTGGAGGGGTCCACCACGAGGTCGTAGCGGCCCGCCTCGACGCTCGGCGCCCGCATCTTCTCGGCGAGCAGCTCCGGGATCCGCTCCAGCTCGGCGTCCCAGTCCCAGCCGGTGCCGGTCAGGTACTCCCAGCCGCGGCCGACCGGCGGCGCGATGGTCCGCATCGAGTCGAAGCCGCCCGTCTGCCCGTCCACGGCGACCGCGGTGAGCTGCGGGTGGACCCGCACGCGCTGCTGGGTGGTCACGGTGCCGGCGGTGTCCGCGTAGAACTTGTTCTCGTGCACGGCGAGCAGCGAGGCGTCCACGTGCGCCACGCCGTCCGCGGAGAGCAGGCGGGAGCTCCAGTCGGCCAGCAGGGCGGCCTTCTCGGCGTCCGGCACGGAGAAGGGGTCCACCTCGTACGAGGAGATCCACGTCTTGTCGGCGTGCACCGGCTCCTCGGCCAGCTCGACCCGCTCGTCGGACCCGGCGGCCTTGATGACCTGCGCGGACAGCTTGGCCATGGCGACGGCCTGGGACGCGACGCGCGCCGCACCGTCCATCGTCAGGTCCACGCCGGAGGCGAAGCCCCACGCGCCGCCGTGCACCACGCGGACCGCATACCCGAGGTCCGTGGTGTCGGAGCCGCCGGAGGGCTTGGCGTCCCGCAGCCGCCAGGACGCGCTGCGGATCCGCTCCAGCCGGAAGTCGGCATGCTCGGCGCCCAGCGCGCGGGCCCGGGCGAGCGCCGCGTCGGCGAGCGCCCGCAGGGGCAGCGCGGTGAAAGCCGCGTCGATGGAATGGGGCACGGAATTCCTCCCGAGGTCGGGGCCGGTCCCCCTGATCATGGCGCGCCCGGGGCTTTCGTGCCTACCTCTTTCTGTAGGGACTCGACAGAGCCCGTCGCACGGCCCTGTGGGACATCGATTCTCCGCATTCCCTGCGGGGCCTATAGGTTTCTGGTACTCAGACCGCTAGTCGAAAGGGTGATCCGTTGAGCCGCTCGGTTCTCGTCACCGGAGGAAACCGGGGCATCGGCCTCGCCATCGCCCGCGCCTTCGCACAGGCCGGCGACAAGGTCGCGGTCACGTACCGCTCGGGCGAGCCGCCGGAGGAGCTCACCGCACTCGGCGTCCTGGCGGTCCGCTGCGACATCACCGACTCCGAGCAGGTGGAGCAGGCCTACAAGGAGATCGAGGACGCCCACGGCGCCGTCGAGGTGCTGGTGGCCAACGCGGGCATCACGAAGGACACGCTGCTGATGCGCATGTCCGAGGACGACTTCACCTCGGTGGTCGACACCAACCTCACCGGCACCTTCCGCGTGGTCAAGCGCGCCAACCGCGGCATGCTGCGCGCCAAGAAGGGCCGCGTCGTCCTGATCTCCTCGGTCGTGGGCCTCCTCGGCTCCGCCGGCCAGGCCAACTACGCGGCCTCCAAGGCGGCGCTCGTCGGCTTCGCCCGCTCGCTCGCCCGCGAACTGGGCTCCCGCAACATCACCTTCAACGTCGTCGCGCCCGGTTTCGTGGACACCGACATGACGAAGGTCCTCACCGACGAGCAGCGCGCGGCCATCGTGGCGAACGTGCCGCTCGCCCGCTACGCGCAGCCCGAGGAGATCGCGGCAGCGGTCAGCTTCCTGGCGTCCGACGACGCCGCGTACATCACCGGAGCCGTCATTCCCGTTGACGGCGGATTGGGCATGGGTCACTGATCACCATGAGCGGAATCCTCGAGGGCAAGCGGATCCTCGTCACCGGCGTGCTGATGGAGTCCTCCATCGCCTTCCACGTCGCCAAGCTGGCCCAGGAGCAGGGCGCCGAGGTCATCCTGACCGCGTGGCCGCGGCCCACCCTGACCGAGCGCATCGCCAAGAAGCTCCCCAAGCCGGTCAAGGTGATCGAGCTCGACGTCACCAACGACGAGCACCTCGCCCGCCTGGAGCAGCTGGTCCGCGACGAGCTCGGCGGCCTCGACGGCGTCGTCCACTCGATCGGCTTCGCCCCGCAGGACGCCCTCGGCGGCAACTTCCTGAACACCCCGTTCGAGTCGGTCGCGACCGCGATGCACGTCTCGGCGTTCTCGCTGAAGTCGCTGACCATGGCCTGCAAGCCGCTGTTCCCGGCGGAGGGCGCGGCCGTCGTCGGCCTGACCTTCGACGCGCAGTTCGCCTGGCCGCAGTACGACTGGATGGGCCCGGCCAAGGCGGCCCTGGAGGCCACCAGCCGCTACCTCGCCCGCGACCTGGGCAAGGAGAACATCCGCTGCAACCTGGTCTCGGCCGGCCCTCTCGGCTCGATGGCCGCGAAGTCCATCCCGGGCTTCGGCGAGCTGGCGGACACCTGGAACCACCGCTCCATGCTGGAGTGGGACATGAGCGACCCGGAGCCGGCGGGCCGCGGTGTCGTCGCGCTGCTGTCGGACTGGTTCCCGAAGACCACGGGCGAGATCGTCCACGTGGACGGCGGCCTGCACGCGATGGGCGCCTGAGCACCGCCCGCACCATCCGAACGGCGGCGGCCGCGCTTCCCCGAGGGGAGGCGCGGCCGCCGCCGTTCGGCCGTACGGGGCCGGGGAAAGGGGTCGGCCGGCGAACGCACGTACGCCCGCCCACTTAATCCTCCCGAGTCGAAAACCGGGACAGAACCCGGCAAACTGACCGGGCCGGGATCTTCCCGGCGTCTGCTGCGGGGAGGAGGTGCGGGCGTGCACGCGAGGCCGAGCAGGGCAGTGCTGCTGCTGGTCACCCCGGTGGCCCTGGCCGCCCTCCTCGTCCCCGGGACCGCCGCGCCGCCCGCGGGGCCCCGGCCGGCTCCGGCCCCCGCCGCCGCGGACTCCGCCGTCGTCGACCTCGACGAGATCCCCGTCGAACCGCCCGTCCGGCCCCCCTCGCCCGCCGCCGAGCTCTTCGGCGCCGACTGCGACACCGTCATCGAGGGCTCGCTGGTGACCGCTCACTGCCACAACGGCTACCCCGAGACCGACCACCTGCGGCTGCACGTCGAATGCGACCGCTGGTGGGACCTCGACGGCGACAGCGCCGCCGTGCCGGTCGACCCGGCCGGCCGGGTCGAGCTCGTGGGCCGCTGCTGGAAGGAGGTCCGCTCCGCCTGGATCACCCACGGGCGGGCCTGACCGTCCCGCGGCCAGCTGCCTAGGCTTCCGGCCGCCCGCCCAGGCAGGCGTACGGGTACCCGGCCGCCTCCGCGGCCGCCGCGTCCCCGTCGCCCCGACGGATCGCCTCGATCAGCCTCGCGTGGTCCATGTGCGCCGACGGCTCCAGCACCGTCCCCACGTCCGTGCGCAGCCACTCCGCGACCAGGTCGCCCAGGTCCGCGTACAGCCCGGTGAGCACCTCGTTGTGCGAGGCGGCGACCACCGCCATGTGCAGGGCGACGTCCGCGGCGACGAACAGCCCCGCGTCCCCGCTCGCCCAGGCCTCCTCGCGGCGCGCCAGGAGCGCGTCCAGCTGGGCCATGTCCCGGTCGGTGCGCCGCTCGGCGGCCAGCCTGGCCCCCGAGGACTCCAGCGTCGAGCGGAGCTCCGCGACGTGCCGCGGGTCGGCCCCGGCGAAGCGGCGGTGCATCACTCCGGCCAGCTCGCTGGTGGCGAGGACGTACGTCCCCGAGCCCTGCCGGATGTCGAGGAGGCCGTTGTGCGCGAGCGCGCGGACGGCCTCGCGGACGGTGTTGCGGGCGACGCCGAGCAGCCCGACGAGCTCCGGCTCGGTGGGGATCCGGGAGCCGACCGGCCACTCGCCGGAGGTGATCTGGTTCCTGAGCTGGGCGATCACCTGGTCGACCAGGGCGGATCGGCGGGGCGAGGTCAGCGGCATGCGGACGGGGTCCTCTCGGTCCAGTCCGGCACGGGACGGTCATTCATCCCATGATTCTATGATGGACCCATGCCCGACGACGACACCCGCACCCCGAACGCCCTCACCACCCTGCACCGGCACCCCGCCCCGCCCGCCCAGCGCGGCCCCTCCGCTCCCCGGCCGGCCCCCTCCGGGCCGCCTGCGCAGCCCGGCCGGCTCGGCCCCGTCCTCGTCCTCGGCATCGTCCTGGCCGCCCTCAACCTGCGCCCTGCCATCACCAGCCTCGGCGCCCTCTTCGAAGAGGCCCGCACCGGCCTCGGCATGACCGGAACCGTCGCCGGGCTGATCACCTCCGTCCCGGCCCTCTGCTTCGCCGTCTTCGGCATCACCGCGCCCCGCCTCTCCCGCCGCTTCGGCCCCGCCGCCGTCGTCTGCGCCGGCATGGCCGCCGTCGCCGCCGGACTGCTGATCCGGCCCTTCGCGCAGGGCGCCGCAGGCTTCCTCGCCGCCAGCGCCCTGTCCCTGGCCGGCATTGCCCTGACGAACGTGCTGCTCCCCGTCATCGTCAAGCGCTGGTTCCCCGACCGCGTCGGCACCATGACCGGCCTGTACTCCATGGCCCTCGCCATCGGCACCTCCCTGGCCGCCGCCGCGACCGTGCCCCTGACCTCCGCCCTCGGCGGCAACTGGCGCACCGGCCTGCTCGTCTGGGCGCTCCCCGCCGCCGCGGCCGTCCTGCCCTGGCTGCCCATCGCCGCCGCCGCACGCCGCGACCGGCGCCGGGCCGACGCCGGAGCCTCCGCACCGCAGACCGGTCCCTCCGTCGTCCGCAGCCGCACCGCCTGGGCCCTCGCCGGCTACTTCGGCCTCCAGGCCACCGGCGCGTACGTCACCATGGGCTGGCTGCCGCAGATCTTCCGCGACGCCGGGGTCTCCGCCGCCTCCGCGGGCGTCCTGCTCGCCGTCACCATGGTCATGGGCGTCCCGCTCGCCTTCGTCATCCCGGGCCTCGCCGGGCGCATGCGCAACCAGGGCGCCATCGCCGCGGTCCTCGGCGCGTTCGGCCTCGCCGGCTACGCCGGCCTCCACCTCGCCCCGGCCGCCGGAGCCTGGGCCTGGGCGCTGCTCCTCGGCCTCTCCAACTGCGCCTTCCCCCTCGCCATCACCATGATCGGCCTGCGCGCCAGGACCCCGGGCGGCGTCGTGCGCCTCTCCGCCTTCGCCCAGTGCACCGGCTACCTCCTCTCCCTGCCCGGCCCCCTCCTCATCGGCGCCCTCTACCAGCACAGCGGCGGCTGGGACCTCCCGCTGGCGGTGATGGCCGGCCTCCTCCTCCCGCAGATCGCCCTCGGCGTCCTCGCCGGCCGGGACCGCACCGTCGAGGCCGAATGCGCCGTGCGAGACTGAGCGGCATGGATCCCGTACTCGAACCCGACCCGCAGAACGGCCGCAAGATGCTCGGCATCGTCCTCGGGGCCATGCTCGCCATCACCGTGGTCATCGCCGTCATCGCCACCGTCGCCGCCCCCTGACCCGCGGGGGTGGGGCTTCCCCCACCATCCCCTAGGGGGCGGGGTTCAGGGTCGCCTCGGGTGCACCCCTGATGGGCGGCGCCCCTTCGGATCCCTAGATTCGAAGGAGCCAGCCCGTCCCACCCGCACACCCACGGAGGCGGCCCATGTCGGCCCCCACGCGCCCCACCGGACCACGCACCGCCGCCGGCGCAGACGCCCGGCTGCGCTGGTGGGCCCTGGCCCTGCCCGTCCTCGCCTTCTGCCTGCTGCTCCTCCTCCCGGCCGGCTCCCGGGAAGCGCAGGCCTCCACCGGCGACACCCCCCACCTGCTCCAGGTCGGCCGCGAACTGATGCGCGCCGCCGGCTGACGCACCCCGCGCGCCCGCCCGCGCCGCGGCGCGCCCCGCCCCGCCCCCGGGCGGCGCGACACCCGGGCCCGCGCGGCACGATCCGTGGGAAGCTGGGCCCATGAGCGCCGACACACCCCGCAGGATCGTCCTCCTCCGGCACGCCAAGGCCGACTGGCCGGAGGTGTCCGACCACGAACGCCCCCTGGCGGAGCGCGGACGCCAGGAGGCACCGGCCGCCGGCCTGAAGCTGGCCGAGACCGGCATCGCCTTCGACCTGGCCCTCTGCTCCACCGCCGTCCGCACCCGCGAGACATGGAAGCTCGCCGTCCAGGAGCTGCCGCAGCGCCCCCGGACCGTCTACGAGGAGAGGCTGTACGACGCCTCGCTCGGCGAGCTCATCGCCGTCCTCAACGAGACGTCCGACGAGGTCTCCGACCTCCTCGTGATCGGGCACAACCCGGGCATGCACGCCCTCGCCGACGCCCTCGCCGGCCGCGCGGAGGGCGACGCCCTCGCCCGGATGGCCCGTACCGGCTTCCCGACAGCGGCGCTCGCCGTCGTCTCCTTCACCGGCTCGTGGAAGTCCGTCGAGCACGGCGTCGGCACGCTGCTGGACTTCTGGACCCCCAAGGACCACTGAACCCCCGGAGACCCGGAAGGCCCGAGGACACGGAAGGGCCCCGGCGGCCGGCCGCCGGGGCCCTCCCCCTTCCCGTCAGGTGAGGCCCGCGGCCTCCACCTCCTCGCGGGTGACGCCGAGCAGGTACAGCACCGTGTCGAGGAACGGCACGTTCACCGCGGTGTGCGCGGCCTCGCGGACCACCGGCTTGGCGTTGAACGCCACCCCCAGACCGGCCGCGTTCAGCATGTCCAGGTCGTTGGCGCCGTCGCCGATGGCCACCGTCTGCGACAGCGGCACCCCGGCCTCCTCGGCGAAGCGGCGCAGCAGCCGCGCCTTGCCCGCCCGGTCCACGATCTCGCCGGTCACCCGGCCCGTCAGCCGGCCGTCGACGATCTCCAGGGTGTTGGCGGAGGCGAAGTCCAGCCCCAGCCGCTCCTTGAGGTCGTCCGTCACCTGAGTGAACCCGCCGGAGACCACGCCCACCTGGTAGCCCAGCTGCTTCAGCGTGCGGATCAGCGTCCTGGCGCCCGGCGTCAGCCGCACCTCCGCACGCACCTTCTCCACGACCGACGCGTCGAGCCCGGCCAGCAGCGCCACCCGGGCGTGCAGCGACTGCTCGAAGTCCAGCTCGCCGCGCATGGCCCGCTCGGTCACCTCGGCGACCTCGGCCTCGCAGCCCGCGTGCGCCGCGAACAGCTCGATGACCTCGTCCTGGATGAGCGTGGAGTCCACGTCCATCACCACCAGGCGCTGCGCCCGGCGGTGCAGGCCCGCCGAGACCACCGCCACGTCGACCCCGATGTGCGCGGCGGCCGTGGCCAGCGCGGTGCGCAGCGGCTCGGTCGCGCAGCCGGACACGGCGAACTCGACGGCGGTGACCGGATACTTCGCGAGCCGGAAGATGCGGTCGATGTTGCCGCCGGTGGCGGTGATCCGGGCCGCTATGGCCGCCGTGGACTCCGCGGTGAGCGGGTGCCCGAGCACGGTCACGTGGGAGCGGCCGCTGCCGCGCGGCCGGTTGTCGCCGGTGCCGGAGAGGATCTCCGCCTGCATCTTGAGGGACTCGGCCCAGCTGTGCACGGTGGCCCGCAGCTCGCCCTCCGTCCCGCCGGCGGGCATGGTGACGAGGGCGCACAGGACGATGCGGCCGCGGGTGACGACCTGCTCGATGTCGACCACGTCGACGGAGTACGCGGCGAGGGTGTCGAACAGCCCGGCGGTGATCCCGGGGCGGTCCTTGCCGAAGATCTTGACGAGGAGGGTGGGGACCTCGGAGGTCTGCGAAGCGCTCATGGTGCTCTCACCGTATCTGCCCGCCCGGCGCGGGTGGACCCCCGTCCCACCCAGCGGGACCCCTTTCCCCCGGTCAGCGCGTCGGGCGGGTGGACCGCGGGTGAACGGCGGGCGGCGCGGCGTGCCGGGCCGCAGGGCGGCCGCCGCGCCCGGCGGCGACCGCCGAGTGTCACGGTTCACCAACGAAACGGGGGCCGCGGCGTCCCGACCGGGCCGGGAACCGGCCCTTCCGGGCGGGCCCGGGGGCCCCGTACGGGCCGGGCGCGGGGGCGGGGAGTCCCGTATGGCCCGCTGCGGGTGCTTTGCCCGGCGGGCGGGCCGCCCGGGGGCCTGACGGGGGCTCGATTCCACATGTCGGCCCCAGCCTGAAATAGTTCCCCAGGATGTTAGCCATCCCTAGACTCCCTGCCGTCGGACTCCCTGACGGCCGGGGAGATTCTCGGGGGACCTAAGTGGGGCTGGAGTGCCGGAACTCGTACTGGAATTGAACGGAAGGACCTGGACGCTGGACCCGTCCAGGTCGTACTCGCTGGGGCGCGACCCCCAGGGCGACGTGGTGGTCGACGACGCGCGCGTGTCCTGGCGGCACGCCACCATCGCGTGGAACGGCCGGGGTTGGGGCCTGGAGGACCACGGCAGCACCAACGGCACGTACGTGCACGGTGCGCGGGTCCAGCACACCGAACTCGTGCCCGGCACGCCGGTCCACCTGGGCAACGCCACCGACGGCCCGCGCCTGAACGTCAGCGCCGCCGCGGCCGCGCCGCAGCAGGCCGTGCCGCAGCAGCAGGCGCCGGCCTACCAGGCCCCGGCCCCCGCGTACCAGGCCCCGGCCCAGGCGCAGGCGGCCCCGGCCTACCAGGCCCCCGCCCCGCAGCAGCAGCCGCAGCAGCAGCCGCAGGCCCAGGGCTGGCCGCAGCAGCCGCAGCAGCAGGCCGCCCCGGCCCGGCAGCCGCAGTTCCCGCACCAGCAGGGCGGCGGCGCGGCCCCCGCCCAGGGAGCCGCACCCGGCTACGGCGGCGACCGCAGCCCGACGACGTTCCACCAGATCGCCGTCGGCCGCGTCATGCGCATCGGCCGCGCCCTGGACAACGAGCTGGTGGTCTCCGACCTCCAGGTCTCGCGCCACCACGCGGAGTTCCGCTCCACCGGCGGCCGCTTCGAGATCCACGACCTCGGCAGCCACAACGGCACCTACGTCAACGGCCAGGCACTGCCGAAGTCCGGCTCCGTGCTGCTCGGCCCGAACGACATCGTCGGCGTCGGCCACTCCACGTTCCGGATCGTCGGGGACCGCCTGGAGGAGTTCGTCGACTCCGGCGACGTCTCCTTCTCGGCCCGCCACCTCACGGTCACCGTCGACGGCGGCAAGCAGATCCTCAAGGACGTCACCTTCGGCGTCCCCGAGAAGTCGCTCATCGGCGTCATCGGCCCCTCCGGCTCCGGCAAGTCGACCCTGCTGAAGGCGCTCACCGGCTACCGGCCCGCCGACCAGGGCGACGTCCTCTACGACAACCGCAACCTGTACAAGCAGTTCGCGGAGCTCCGCCAGCGCATCGGCCTGGTCCCGCAGGACGACATCCTGCACAAGGAGCTGCGGGTCTCCACCGCCCTGAAGTACGCGGCCAAGCTCCGCTTCCCCGGCGACACCGCCGAGTCCGAGCGCGCCGCCCGCATCGACGAGGTCCTGCGCGAGCTCAAGCTCGACATCCACAAGGACAAGAAGATCACCGCGCTCTCCGGCGGCCAGCGCAAGCGCGTGTCCGTGGCCCTGGAGCTGCTGACGAAGCCGTCGCTGATCTTCCTGGACGAGCCGACCTCCGGCCTGGACCCGGGCATGGACCGCGACGTCATGCAGCTGCTGCGCGGCCTCGCCGACGACGGCCGCACCGTGCTCGTCGTCACCCACTCCGTCGCCGAGCTGTCGCTGTGCGACAAGCTGCTGGTCATGGCCCCGGGCGGCTCGGTCGCCTACTTCGGCCCGCCGGACGAGGCGCTGAACTTCTTCGGCTACAGCACCTGGGCGGACGTCTTCTCGGCCTTCGAGAACTACCGCGACTACGACTGGGCCGGCCGCTGGAAGGGCTCCCAGCACTACCAGCTGTACGCCGCCGACCTCGACGCGGTCGCCCCGCAGTCGGTCGCCATGCCCCCGCAGCAGATGATCCCGCCCAAGCCGCAGGCCTGGGGCTCGCAGCTGTGGACGCTGATCCGCCGCTACCTGTCGGTGATCGCCTCGGACAAGGGCTTCATGGCGCTGATGGTGGCGCTGCCCGCGGTCCTCGGCATCGTCTCCACGGTCATCCCGGCGAAGTTCGGCCTCGCCCCGCCGACCCCGCCGAGCCGGTTCAACGGCGACGCCGGCACGATCATGCTGATCCTCGCGGTCGGCATGTGCTTCTCCGGAGCCGCCAACTCGGTCCGAGAGCTGATCAAGGAACGGGTCATCTACGAGCGCGAACGCGCCACCGGCCTGTCCCGCTCCGCGTACCTGATGTCCAAGGTCATCGTCCTCGGGCTCATCACCGCCTTCCAGGGCGTGATCATCTGCGCCATCGGCTTCACCCCGCGCGAGCTCCCCGCCGAGGGCCTCTTCATGTCGCCCGCCGCCGAGCTGTGCATCTCGGTGATCGCGCTCGGCTTCACGTCGATGATGTTCGGCCTGGTCATCTCCGCGCTGGTCAAGACCGCCGAGAAGACCATGCCGCTGCTGGTCATGTTCGCCATCGTCCAGGTCGTCTTCACCGGCATCCTGTTCCAGATCTACGACAAGCCCGGCCTGGAGCAGTTCGCCTGGCTGATGCCGTCCCGCTGGGCCATCGCCGCCGCCGGCACCACGCTGAACCTCGGCAAGCTCATGGCGCCGTGGGACATCGAGCACCCGGAGAACACCGACCCGCTGTGGGACCCCACCATCGGGCAGTGGACCCTGGACGTCTTCGTCCTCGTCGCGCTCGGCGTGATCTGCGGCTTCGCCGTGCAGCGCCTGCTGCGCCGCCACGAGCCCGAGGTCATGCGCAACTAGCGCACGCCGCACGCGCGGCAACGCCGAAGGGCGGCACCCGGTTCCGGGTGCCGCCCTTCGGCGCAAGAGGCTGCCGTGCCGTCCGCGCCGGCTCAGTAGGCGCTGTTGACGTTGTCGATCGTGCCGTAGCGGTCGGCCGCGTAGTTGCAGGCGGCGACGATGTTGGCGACCGGGTCGTACTGGTCGAACTTGGTGCCGGGCACGTGGTAGGCCTTGAAGGTCGGGTAGATGACCTGGAGCAGGCCCTTGGACGGGACGCCGTTCTTGGCGTTGATGTCCCAGTTGTTGATGGCGAGCGGGTTGCCCGAGGACTCGCGCATCACGTTCTTGTGGATGCCGTGGTAGGTGCCCGGAATGCCCTCCTTCTTCATGATGAAGAGGGCTTCCTTGATCCAGCCGTCCAGGTTGTTCGCGAAGACGGGGGTGCGGGCGGCGGCGCGGCTGGCGGCCGCCTTGGCCTCACGGGCCTTCTTCGCCTTGGCCTCGGCCTCGGCCTTCGCCGCGGCGTCCGCCTTGGCCTTGGCCGCGGCGGCCTGCTGGGCGGCCTTGGCGGCGACGGCCTGCTGCGCGGCCAGGTTCGCCTGAACGGTCTCGGCCTGGACGGCGCCCGCGACCTGAGTCCACGCCGCGGGAGCGGCGGCGGCCTCGGCCTGGCCGGAGTTCCCGGCACCGCCGGGAACCAGGGTGGCGGCGAGGGCGGCGGCGCCGAGGGCGGCGACGGTGGCGAAGGACCTCTTGTGGGCCTTCGTCAGACGACGGCCGGGGGTGTTGATCTCGGACATGCGTGGACAACCTCTTCGAATCGCGGGAGCCGCAGGAGGGCGGCCTGCGGATCGGGGGGATCCGCGGCGCCGTGCGACGGAGGCAATTCTTAGCGGCGGCAAAATCCTGTGGCAAAGGTGTGACGTACGATCCCGCTTAGTGGATCAGGTCGCTGCCCCGAACCCGGATTTCCGCTGGCCGCACCGCCCGGAGCAGCATTGATGTCGCCTTTACCCATCCACTACGCTCCTTCGTAAGTGACCTGGGTCCTATGCGCGGGCTCACATCGGCCGCGTAACAGTTTCACCCGGCGTTGCCAAAGCAATGCAATGCGTCACCGAAGTCCGACTCCGGGAGGACCCGCGCCGGCCAAGCGCTCCTCCCCAGGTCGGAGAAAGGCGCCTCCGACCGGCGCTCCCGGCTCGGCCCCCTCCGGCTCCCGCCCTAGGACCCGCGCCCGATCCCGCAGGTCACAGCCCCGAGTACGGTGATCCCCATGGACCACGGACCCCGCAGCGGCCTCGCCGCCGTCAGCACCGCGCTGCTCGCCATGAGCCGGCGGCTGGAGGTACGCGACGTCCTGCGCACGATCGTCGTCGAGGCCCGCGCCCTGCTCGGCGCCCGCTACGCCGCCCTCGGCGTCCCCGACGACCACGGCGGCTTCGCACAGTTCGTCGTCGACGGCATCAGCGAGGAGCAGTGGCGCCGCATCGGCCCCCTGCCCCGCCAGCACGGCATCCTCGCCGCGATGCTCCACCAGGACGGTGCCCAGCGCCTCGCCGACGTACGCAAGGACCCCCGCTTCGAGGGCTGGCCGGCCGCCCATCCCGAACTCGCGGACTTCCTCGGCCGCCCCATCCGGGACGGGGAGGAGACCCTCGGCGCCCTCTTCCTCGCCAACAAGCACGCCCCCGGCGGCTTCACCGAGGAGGACGGCGAACTCCTCGGCCTCCTCGCCCAGCACGCCGCCATCGCCCTCACCAACGCCCGCCTGTACGAGCGCAGCCGGGAGCTCACCATCGCCGAGGAGCGCTCCCGCCTCGCGCACGAGCTGCACGACGCCGTCAGCCAGAAGCTCTTCTCCCTCCGCCTGACCGCCCAGGCCGCCGCCGCGCTCGTCGACCGCGACCCGGCCCGCGCCAAGGACGAGCTCCACCAGGTCGCCGCCCTCGCCGCCGAAGCCGCCGACGAACTGCGCGCAGCCGTGACCGAGCTGCGCCCCGCCGGCCTCGACGAGGACGGCCTGGCCGCCACCCTCCGCGGCCACGTCCGCGTCCTCGACCGCGCGCACACCGCCCGCACCACCTTCACCTGCGACGGCGTACGCGCCCTGCCCGCCGCCCAGGAGGAAGCCCTCCTCCGGGTCGCCCAGGAAGCCCTCCACAACGCCCTGCGGCACTCCGGCGCCGACCGCGTCGACGTCGTGCTCGCCCGCCGAGGGACGGGCGCGGTCCTCACCGTCGCCGACAACGGCAGCGGCTTCGACCCCGCGGCCGTCCGCGCGGCCGGACGCCACCTCGGCCTCGTCTCCATGCGGGACCGGGCCGCCGGCGCCGGCGGCCGCCTCACCGTGCACTCGGCGCCCGCCGCGGGCACCACGATCGAGATGGAGGTACCCGGTGGCTGAGACGCCCGGCCGGATCCGCGTCCTGCTCGTCGACGACCACCAGGTCGTCCGGCGCGGCCTGCGCACCTTCCTGGAGGTCCAGGACGACATAGAGGTCGTCGGCGAGGCCGCCGACGGCGAGGAGGGCGCGGCCCGCGCCGAGGAGCTGCGGCCCGACGTCATCCTGATGGACATCACGATGCCCGGCACCGACGGCATCGAAGCGCTGCGCCGGCTCCGCGCCGCCGACAACCCCGCCCGGGTCCTGGTCGTCACCAGCTTCACCGAGCAGCGGACGGTCGTCCCGGCCCTGCGCGCAGGCGCCGCCGGATACGTCTACAAGGACATCGACCCGGACGCGCTGGCCGCGGCCATCCGCTCCGTCCGCGCCGGGCACGTACTGCTCCAGCCGGAGGTCGCCGAGGCGCTGCTGTCCCAGGAGGACCAGCCGGCGTCCGGCCGCGGCGGCTCCCTGACCGAGCGGGAGCAGGAGGTCCTCGGCCTCATCGCGGACGGCCGCTCCAACCGGGAGATCGCCCGGGCGCTCGTCCTGTCGGAGAAGACGGTCAAGACGCACGTCTCGAACATCCTCATGAAGCTGGACCTCGCCGACCGCACGCAGGCGGCGCTCTGGGCCGTCCGGCACGGCGCGGCCGGCTGAGCCGCCGGGCCGGCGGGCCGCCGCCGAGCCGTCCATCTTCCGTTCCGAATGTCATACCGTCGGGTGCATGTCGCCCACACGGCGTATCCCGCCCGGCGCCGGGCCGTTCTCCAGTGCGCGCCGGAGCCGCCGGCCCCGGCAGACGTACGGAGGACGAGGAACGTGAAGAACACCAAGAAGGCCACCGCCGCCGCCCTGATCGCGGGCGGCCTCCTCGCCGCGGGAGCGGGCGCCGCCGCCGCGCACGGCGGGGCGTGGGCCTCCGGCGAGGCCGCCGGCTCGCCCGGCGTCGCCTCCGGCAACCTCGACCAGGTCCCCGTGCACGTCCCCGTGAACGCCGCAGGCAACGCCGTCACCGTGATCGGCCTGCTGAACGGAGCCTGGGGCAACACCGCCGCCAACGGCTGACCCGCCGCCCCCCTGCCGCCGGCCCCGCCTCCTCCCTCTCCCCGGAGGCGGGGCCGCGCCACACCCCGGGGGCTCAGCCCCGCTCCCGCTCCTCCACCGCCGCGTTGTACGCCGCCACCAGCGCCCGCCGCGCCACCCGCTCCACCGGACGCAGCGCCTCCGCCCGCGCCGCCATCTCCGACGCCGCCACCGCACCGCCGTGCCCGCGCTCGTACGCCAGCGACACCAGCAGGTCCACCCGCTGCGCCAGCGCCAGCACCCGCACCGCCCGCGCCGGATACCCCGGCGCCAACCCCTCCCGCCCGGCCTCCGCCCGCGCCCGGTACGCCGACACCGCGGCCTCCGCCGCCGGCCCCGAGGCCGCCACGTCCAGCCGCGTCAGCACCGCCGTCGCCTCGCGCACCGCCTCCGCCAGCTCCCGCTCCGCCTCGCCCAGCGACGGCACGTCGGCAGGCGGCGCCTCCCGTACGGGCATGCACCGCCACACCACCTCGACGTGCAGGTCCCCCGCGGGCCCCGCCTCGGCCACCTCCGGCACCAGCCCCAGCGCCGCCCCCACGGCGACCACCGCCTCCCCGGCCTCCAGCGCGCGCGCATTGAACTCGGGAGGCCCGCTCAGCCCCAGCGGATGCCCCGGCGCGGGCAGCGCCACCCGCAGCCCCGTCACCCCAAGGGCCCGCATCCGCCCCAGCGCCAGCGTCAGCCCGACCGGAACCGGCTCACCCGGCAGCCCCGCCACCCGGTGCACGGCGTCCCCGCCCACGATCGACGACGCGGCCCCGTCGGGCGAGACCAGACCGGCCAGCAGCGCGTTCCCCCAGGCGGCCAGCCGCCCTGAACGTGGTTCGAAAAGCATCCCCCCACTCTACGGACCGGCCCGGAACCGCCCCGGCAGCCGGGCTGGCGCCCGGACCCCGCCCCGAGTGGCGTAGGTTTTCCCCTGGGGCTGCGCACACACCGGCGCACAGACGAACCGAGACCTCAAGGGGAGACAACGCGCTCATGAGCGATGTACTGGAGCTTCAGGACGTATCCGTGGTCCGCGAGGGCCGGGCTCTGGTGGACCAGGTCTCCTGGTCGGTGAAGGAAGGGGAGCGCTGGGTCATCCTCGGCCCCAACGGCGCCGGTAAGACCACCCTGCTCAACATCGCCTCCAGCTACCTCTTCCCCACCAAGGGCACCGCCACCATCCTCGGCAGCACCCTCGGCAAGGTCGACGTCTTCGAGCTCCGCCCCCGCATCGGCATCGCCGGCATCGCCATGGCCGACAAGCTCCCCAAGCGCCAGACCGTCCTCCAGACCGTCCTCACCGCCGCGTACGGCATGACCGCGACCTGGCAGGAGGAGTACGAGGAGGTCGACGAGCAGCGCGCCCGCGCCTTCCTCGACCGCCTCGGCATGACCGACTACCTCGACCGGAAGTTCGGCACCCTCTCCGAGGGCGAGCGCAAGCGCACCCTCATCGCCCGCGCCCTGATGACGGACCCCGAGCTCCTCCTCCTCGACGAGCCCGCCGCCGGCCTCGACCTCGGCGGCCGCGAGGACCTCGTACGCCGCCTCGGCCGCCTGGCCCGCGATCCGCTCGCGCCCTCCATGGCCATGGTCACCCACCACGTCGAGGAGATCGCCCCGGGCTTCACCCACGTCCTGATGATCCGTCAGGGCAAGGTCGTCACCGCCGGCCCCATCGACCTCGAACTCACCTCCCGCAACCTCTCCCTCTGCTTCGGCCTCCCGCTCGTCGTCGAGCGCACCGAGCACGACCGCTGGACCGCCCAGGGCCTGCCCCTGCGCTGACCCGCACCCTGTCCCGACCGCGCCCCCCGACCTACCATGAACGCGTGGACATCGACGCATGGGTGTGGTGGCTCATCGGCGCGGTCGGACTGGGCATCCCGCTCGTCCTGACCGCCATGCCGGAATTCGGCATGTTCGCGGTCGGGGCGCTCGCGGCCTCCGCCACCGCGGCACTCGGCGGCGGCATCGTCGCCCAGGTCCTCGTCTTCGTCATCGTGTCGGTCGCGCTCACCGCGGTCGTCCGCTCGATCGCGAACCGCAACCGCCACCAGCGCCCCCAACACCGCAGCGGGATCGACGCGTTGAAGGGCAGAACGGCCGTCGTCGTCGAACGCGTCGACGGCAGCGGAGGCCGCGTCAAGCTCGCGGGCGAGATCTGGTCCGCCCGCGCCCTCGACGCCGACGCGGCCTACGAACCCGGCAGCCAGGTGGACGTGGTCGACATCGACGGCGCAACCGCCGTCGTCATGTGAGCACTTGAGCCAAGCAGCCGACCCGCGGCCCCGGGGTCTGCGAGACTCCGAACGCATCAACGGGGCAGCACAGACAGCCGGAAGGGCACGGGGAACCGCATGCAACCGATCATCATCGTCCTGATCATCCTGGTGGTTCTGGTCTTCATCGCCCTGGTCAAGACGATCCAGGTGATCCCGCAGGCCAGCGCAGCCATCGTCGAACGGTTCGGCCGCTACACCCGCACCCTCAACGCGGGCCTCAACATCGTCGTCCCCTTCATCGACTCCATCCGCAACCGCATCGACCTCCGCGAGCAGGTCGTGCCGTTCCCGCCCCAGCCGGTCATCACCCAGGACAACCTCGTCGTCAACATCGACACCGTCATCTACTACCAGGTGACCGACGCCCGCGCCGCGACCTACGAGGTCGCCAGCTACATCCAGGCCATCGAGCAGCTCACCGTCACCACCCTGCGCAACATCATCGGCGGCATGGACCTGGAGCGGACGCTCACCTCCCGCGAGGAGATCAACGCGGCGCTCCGCGGCGTCCTCGACGAGGCCACCGGCAAGTGGGGCATCCGCGTCAACCGCGTCGAGCTCAAGGCCATCGAGCCGCCCACCTCCATCCAGGACTCGATGGAGAAGCAGATGCGCGCCGACCGCGACAAGCGCGCCGCCATCCTCCAGGCCGAAGGCGTCCGCCAGTCCGAGATCCTGCGCGCCGAGGGCGAGAAGCAGTCCTCCATCCTCCGCGCCGAGGGCGAGGCCAAGGCAGCCGCCCTGCGCGCCGAGGGCGAGGCCCAGGCCATCCGCACCGTCTTCGAGTCCATCCACGCCGGCGACGCCGACCAGAAGCTCCTCGCCTACCAGTACCTCCAGATGCTCCCGAAGCTCGCCGAAGGCGATGCCAACAAGCTCTGGATCGTCCCCAGCGAGATCGGCGACGCCCTCAAGGGCCTCTCCGGAGCCATGGGCAACTTCGGCCCCATGGGCAGCGGCGGCTCCGGCTTCAACCCCCTGAACTCCGCCAAGTCCGGCGCGAACAACGGCGGCAGTGGCAGCAACGGCGGCCACGCCGCCAACGGCAACGGCGCCAACGGCACCGAACGCCGCGAGCAGCCCCCCATCGACTGACCCGCGCGCACACCGGGCCGTCTCCTCCTGCATGATCAAGGAGGCCCCTCGACCTCAATGGCGGGGAGGCGTCCACCTATGCAAAGGAGATGGCCCGGTCCATGTCCATGTCCGTCTGGGAATCACTCGCGGTCTTCGCCGCCGGCATCGGCGCCGGCACCATCAACACGATCGTCGGCTCCGGCACCCTCATCACCTTCCCGGTGCTGCTCGCCACGGGCCTCCCGCCCGTCACGGCGAACGTCTCCAACACCCTCGGCCTGGTGCCCGGCTCCCTCAGCGGCGCCTTCGGCTACCGCCGGGAGCTCCGCGGGCAGCGCGCCCGCGTCCTGCGCCTCGGCGCCGTCTCCGCCGTCGGCGGCCTCGCCGGGGCCGTCCTGCTCCTGACCCTGCCGTCGGAGTCCTTCGACACCATCGTGCCCGTGCTCATCGGGCTCGCCCTCGTCCTCGTCGTCCTCCAGCCCCGGCTCGCCGCAGCCCTCCGCAAGCGCCGCGAAGCCGCCGGCGCGGACGGCGCGGACCCGGACGGCGGCCCCGCCCTCGCCGGCGGCATGCTGCTCGCCAGCGCGTACGGCGGCTACTTCGGCGCCGCCCAGGGTGTCCTCTACCTCGGCCTGATGGGGCTCCTGCTCCGCGAGGACCTCCAGCGCATCAACGCCGTCAAGAACGTCATCGCCGCCATCGTCAACGGCATCGCCGCCGTCTTCTTCCTCTTCGTCGCCGAGTTCGACTGGACGGCCGTCCTCCTCATCGCCGCCGGCTCCACCCTCGGCGGCCAGATCGGCGCCAAGGTCGGCCGCAGGCTCCCGTCGGCCGTGCTCCGCGGCGTCATCGTCGCCGTCGGCACCGTCGCCATCGTCCAGATGCTGCTGCGCTGACCGCGCCGCACCCCGGACACGCCGGAGGCCCGCACCCCTCGGGGGCGGGCCTCCACCCGTTCCTACGCAGTGCTGCCCAGCCACTCCGGCAGCGCCTCCCGGCCGCCGGCCCCCAAGGCCAGCAGCATCGCGTCCGCCGGGGACGGCACGAACGGCTCCCGCAGCAGCGGCATCCCCGCCTCGTCCGGAGTCCGGTCCGCCTTGCGGTGGTTGTCCTCGGCGCACGACGCCACCGTGTTCAGCCAGGTGTCCCCGCCGCCCTGAGCCCGCGGCACCACGTGGTCCACGGTCGTGGCCCGCTTCCCGCAGTACGCGCACCGGTGCTGGTCCCGCACCAGCACCCCCCGCCGGGACCACGGCGCGTGTCTTCGGAACGGCACCCGCACGTACCGGCACAACCTGATCACCCGCGGCATCGGCAGGTCCACGGCGGCCGCGCGCACACGCAGTTCCGGATGCGACTGCTCGACCACTGCCTTGTCCTGGAGAACCAGCACGACGGCCCGGTTCAGGGTCACCGTCGACAGCGGCTCGAAGCTCGCATTCAGCACCAGCGTGTCCCGCATCTCGCCCACCTCCCGTGCGCAGGCCCGCGTCCACCCTGGCTGCAGGGCCCGCAACCACTCTGGCTGCGCGCGCCACGCGGGACAACGCATTAAAAATGCCCGGTCCCGGCCTACTTCAGACCTGGACCGGGCGAACGGGAGGCGAACGATCAGCCCGCCGGCGCCTCGTACTCACCGATGAGCTGGGCGCGCCCCAGCGTGTGGAACCGCAGGTTGAACCCGACCACGGCGGGCGAGGCGTCCGGGCCGGGGCCCAGCTTCTCCCGGTCCACCGCGTACACGGTGAACACGTACCGGTGACGCTCGCCGGCCGGCGGCGCCGCCCCGCCGAAGTCCCGCGTCCCGTAGTCGTTGCGGACGTGCACGGCACCCGCCGGCAGCCCCTCGAACTTCCCGCTCCCGGCGCCCGCCGGCAGCTCGGTCACGGTGGCGGGCAGGTCGAAGAGGACCCAGTGCCAGAACCCGCTGCCGGTCGGCGCGTCCGGGTCGAAGCACGTCACGGCGAAGCTCTCCGTCCCCTCCGGGAACCCTTCCCAGCGCAGGTGGGGGGAGGTGTTCCCGCCCTCCAGGACCTGGCCGCCGGCCAGCTCCCCGCCGTGCCGGAGATCGTCGCTCACCACCGTGAACGAGGCGACTTCCGGGTGGAAGGCGTGGGGGAGGGGAGCCCTGTTCTGCTCGGCCACTGCTGAACCTCCTGATCGCGGACCGGTGCCGGACCGCACCGGCACCGGCACCGAGCCTAGAACCAGTTGCGCTGCGAACCGACCGACGCGATCCACTCGTTGAGGTACGCGGCCCAGTCGGTCTGCTGGTACGACTGCAGCCCCACCCGGAAGCAGCGGTAGGTGTCGCTGCCCTCGGAGAACAGGCCGGCCTTCTTGTCCATCTCCAGGACGACGTCCATCTCGGAGCCGTCGGCGATGAAGGTCAGCTCGACCTGGTTCAGGCCCCGGTACTGCGCCGGCGGCAGGAACTCGATCTCCTGGTAGAAGGGCAGCGTCTGCCGCGTGCCGCGGATGTGCCCGCGCTCCATGTCCGCGCTGCGGAACGTGAAGCCCAGCCGGCGGAACCCGTCCAGGACGGCCTGCTGCGCCGGCAGCGGATGCACGTTGATCGGGTCGAGGTCGCCCGCGTCCACGGCGCGCGCGATCTCCAGCTCGGTGCTGACGCCGATGTTCATCCCGTGCAGGTGGTGGCCCTCGAAGTGGGTGATCGGGGTCTCCCAAGGGATCTCCAGCCCGAACGGCACGACGTGCTGGGCGCCCGCCTGCACCTTGAAGGCACCGCCGAGGCGCTGCTTGGTGAAGACGATGTCCTGCTTGTACTCCTGGTCGCCGCCCTCCACCTCGACCTTCGCCTGCAGCCCGACCGACAGGCCTTCGATCTGCTGCTCCACGGATCCGCCCTGGATGCGGACCTCGCCCTGCACGATGCCGCCGGGCACGACGTTCGGCTCGGTGATGACCGTGTCGACGGACGCACCGCCGGCACCCAGCGCGGCGAACAGCTTCTTGAACCCCATGATCTGCTCCGACTCCCCTTGAAAGACGTGTGCGACTAACCCCTACCAACGCGGAACCCTAGGCGCCGGTTGCAGGAGCGCGTGTTCCAGTACGCTCGACCGGATGAGCGCGCGCCCCGACCGTACGCCCCTGCCCCGGTCCTTCTTCGACCGGCCGGTCCTCACCGTGGCCCCGGACCTCCTCGGCCGCATCCTGGTCCGCCGCACCGAGGAGGGCCCCATCGAGCTCCGCATCACGGAGGTGGAGGCCTACGCGGGCGAGTCCGACCCGGGCTCCCACGCCTACCGCGGCCGCACCGCGCGGAACGCGTCGATGTTCGGACCGCCCGGACACGCATACGTCTACTTCATTTACGGCATGTGGTTCAGCCTGAACCTGGTGTGCGGTCCGAAGGACCACGCGAGCGGTGTCCTGGTGCGGGCCGGAGAGATCACAGTGGGCGCCGAGCTCGCCCGCAAACGTCGACTCTCGGCCAAAAACGACATGGAACTCGCCAAGGGCCCGGCCCGTCTGGCGACGGCCCTCACGGTGGACCGCTCCCTGGACGGCACGGACCTGTGCGCCGGCCCCGGCTCACCGCTGTCCCTGCTGACGGGGGCGTCCGTCACATCCGACCAGGTGGGCAACGGTCCGCGCACGGGGGTCGGCGGCGCGGGGGCGGCCCACCCGTACCGGTACTGGATCGACGGCGACCCGACGGTCAGCCCGTACCGGGCCCACGTGCCGCGTCGGCGCTCCACTTGACTCGGGCCCGACGGACGCCTAACGTAGCCCGAGCCGTAGGAACAGGCAGCTGTCACCGACAGCCCCTGGGAGGCGGCCAAAACACCACCGAGCACTTCACCCCTGGCGGGGTCGCATTCGGCATGTCCGTATTCGATTTCCTCCGGCTCGATTATGAGTTGCGGGGAGCGAGCGCTAAAGTGGTGGAACGCCGAAAGGCAAAGGCCCCAGCGGCCTTGGATTGAAAAGCGAAGGCCCCCAACGGCCTCGGATCGAAAACCGGACCGGAAACGGTACGGAAGATGATCTGGTAAGGTTGGAAACGAAGAACGAAAGCCCGGAGGAAAGCCCGAAAGGGTGAGTACGAAGGAAGCGTCCGTTCCTTGAGAACTCAA
>NZ_BMTY01000031.1:0-220 GCF_014649915.1 Streptomyces toxytricini
AGGCAAGGACTGTCGGGAAGCCCGGGGGGAACGGGAGGGGGGCAGGAGTCCCCCTCGGGCAAGGCGAACCGCCGCCCGAAGCCCCACCGACGTGCCCTGCCTTGGCCCACGGAAGCGCCCTACCCGGGGGACCTTGCCGCCCTCGATCGCCACGTGCGCACCCGACGACGGCGGGTGCGGGTGCCGGTGGGCTGGGGACGCCCCCGATCGCTACGTGCGC
>NZ_BMTY01000031.1:318-77880 GCF_014649915.1 Streptomyces toxytricini
AGGCGGGCTGGGGACGCCCCCGATCGCTACGTGCACACCCGACGACGGCGACTGCGGGTGCAGGCGGGCTGGGGACGCCATCGATCGCCACGAACGCACCCGACGACGGCGAGTGCGGTGTGGATGGGCTGGGAAGGGGGCGCCCTCGATCGCCACGTACGCACCCAACGACGGTGCGGGTGCAGGCCGGCTGGGGCACACGCGCGATCCTTACCCGCGCACCCCATGACGGCGACTGCGGGCAGACAGGTGGCAAGCAAGCAGGAAATGATGCGTAGCCCGTCTTTTCGTGCGCACTCGACGACGGCGAGCGGCGGCCGGTCGACCACCGCGCCTGACACGCCCACATGGTGAGCAACTGCCTCCCCGCAAAAACGGGCGGCCGCCAGCCTCCGGAAGCACGCAGCGAACCGCGGCGCCCCGGCGCCCGGACGGCGGGGAACCGCCACGCAGCGGAAGCACGCAGCGAACGCGGCGCCCCGGGGCCCAGACGACGGGGAGCCGCCACGTAGCGGAAGCACGCAGCGAACGCGGCGCCCCGGGGCCCGGACAGCGGGCGGACGCCACATGGCCGGGACCACGTAGCGATCGACTGCGGCACCCAGCCGCCCAGACGGCAGGCGGACGCCACCCACCCGAAACCACGTAGCGATCGGCTGCGGCACCCAGCCGCCCAGACGGCGGGCGGACGCCACCCGCCGGGACCACGTGGCGATCCGCGGCGGCCGGGCGGCGGGCTTGCGGTCCTTGATGCGGGTGGGTGGTGGAGGTCCCTCCAGGCCGCTCCCCCTCCTGGGGGCTTCCCGGCAGCTCTTTGGCATCCCGGGGCGGGTCGGCCGGTCAAGGGTGGCCGTAGGCCATCGCGAAGCGACGCGACCGCAGGGAGCGCCCTTGAGGGGACGGCCCGACCCGGGAGGACAATGGGCAGCCGGGAAGCCCCCACCCCGCCTCCGATCCCGCCCCGGGAAACCTCCGCCCCGCCTCGGCGGGATACCGCGTCACCGTCCGCGTACCGCGTCGCCGTCGACGTACCGCCCGGAAGGTCACGCCGGCGGGACCGGGCGCAGCTTCCGGAGCCGTGCCGCGATCGCCGCGACGTCGCCGACCGTCCCGCTCGCCGTGTCCACGACGAGTTCGTACGCGGCGTCCTGGTCGGCGTCGGCGAGGTCGATCCCGTTCACGGCGAGGAAGACGGCCGCCGCGAGCCAGGCCGTCCGCTTGTTCCCGTCGACCAGCGGGTGGTTCTTCGCGAGGCCGTGCAGCAGCGCGGCGGCCTGCTCGAACGGGTCCTCGTACGCCGGCGTCGCGAACATCCGGGCCCGCGGCCGGTGCACCGCCGACTCCAGCAACCGGGGGCTGCGCAGCGCGACGGGCTGGTCGTGGGCCAGGCAGGCGTGCCGGGCCAGGTCGAGCACCTCGGCGACGGTGAGGTGGCGGGTGCCGCGCACGCCCTCCCCCGCGCGGGGCGCGCTCACTCGCCGAGCCGTACCAGCAGCGGCGCGTGCCGCTCGGCGAGCCGGGCCGCCGCTTCGCCGACCCGCTGCCGCTCCCGGTGCAGGTGCTCCCGTACGGCGGTGAGGGCGTGCTCCTCGGGCGTGGAGCCGGTGGCGTCGGCGAGGTCGGCGAGCTGCGCGTACTCGGCGGCGGAGAGCCGGATGGTCAGGTCGTCCATGCGGCGAGGCTAGCGACCTGAGGCCTGCCGGTCAGGCGGTTTTCAGGTCGCGGTCGGTACGGTCGTGCAGGCGGGTGGCGACCCAGGCGCCGACCAGGGCGACGGCCGCCATCGGCAGGAAGACGACCACGAACGCGGCGGGATGCGAGGCCCCGGCGGCCCCCGCGGCCGCCGCACCGCCGGCCGCGTGTGCGCCCGCACCGACCGAGCCGCCGCCCAGCGCGGCGAACGCCGCACCGCCCGCGGCCAGCAGCACCACGTTCGCGAGGGCGTCCGAAATCTGCAGGGCGGCCGAGTTCGCCCCGGCCTCCTCCGGCGCCGACAGCTTCAGCAGCAGCACGCTCGTCGAGCCGAGGACCAGACCCATCCCCAGGCAGCCCACGCCCCACGCCACGGCCAGGGACCACACCGGCACCCACGGCACCAGCACGGCCGGCACGGCCGCGATCGCCGACGCCACCAGCAGCATGCCGAGCACCATCAGCCGCTCCCGGTGCGGCTCGGCCCAGCTGCGGGCCTGCAGCCACGATCCGCCCGCCCAGGTGAGACCGCCCAGCGCCAGCGAGAACCCGGCCAGCGTCGGGCTCAGCCCCCGCTGCGTGACCAGCATCAGCGGAACGAAGCTCTCCGCCGCGATGAACGAGCCTGCCGCGAGCCCGCGCAGCAGCACCACCGACGGCAGTCCGCGCCGCGCCCGGTACGTACCTCGCGGCAGCAGCCCCAGCACGGCCGGCACCAGCAGCGCAGCCCCCGCCACACCCGGCAGCAGCGACAGCCACCGCAGGTCCTGGGCGGCGTACTGGAGCAGCCCCGCCCCGACCGAGATCGCGAGCGCCAGCCGGATCCGCCGCCGGTCGAACGCCGCGGGCGGCGCCTGCGGATCGACGGGCCCCGAGGCGCTCCGCCGGATCGCCGGCAGCGCCACGGCGAGCGGGACGACCACCAGCACGGGGATCCCGAGGAACACCCACCGCCAGCCGAGGTGCTCCGTCACCGTCCCTGCGGCGAGCGGGCCCACGATCGACGGGACGACCCAGCTCGCGGCGAACGCCGCCATGATCGCGGGCCGGAGCCGCTCCTCGTAGGCCCGGCTCACCACCACGTACAGGGCGACGATGACGAGCCCGCCGCCGAAGCCCTGCACGGCCCGGCCCAGCACGAACACCCACATCGCGCCCGCCGTCCCGGCCAGCACCAGCCCGGCCGCGAACGCCCCGATGCCGAGGCCGAGCGGGCGCAGCGGACCCTGCCGGTCGGACCACTGGCCGGCGAGGACCATTCCGAACAGGCTGGTGGTGAAGTAGGCGGAGAACGCGAACGCGTAGAGCCCGATCCCGTCGAGGTCGCGGGCGGCGACCGGCATGGCGGTACCGACGGCGGTCGCCTCGAAGGCGATGAGGAAGATGACGGACACCATGCCGATGCTGAGCGTCCGGTACGCCGACGAGAGGATCCCGCCCTCGGGCGGGGGCGGGATCACGGCGGTGGGCTGCGGCTGCGACAGGCCGGGTTCGAGGGCGCTCATCGCCCCAGCGTAAGCCGCGAAGCGGGGTTTCGCCCCTGTCCGGAGGACGGATCCCTGCTCGTCCGGTGGACCTACGCCGGGGGGGGCGGGGCGGGCGCGTGCGAACGGCGCGTGACAGTCGTATGGCAGCCCCCGCCGGGGCCTTCCGGGAGCGCCGGGCCCGCCCGTACGGTCGCCGGTGTCAGCACATCCCGACATCACGGCCGTGTGCCCGAGTGGTTCAGGGACCCGCCTGCAAAGCGGGTTACACCGGTTCGAATCCGGTCACGGCTTCTCCCGGGTCCCCGGGGCCAGGCGCAACCCCGCCGGCCCCGGGCCCCGCACTACCGCCGCACGCGGACCCGATCAGCCGTTCCGACGGCGAACGACCACCGCAGTGACCGCACCGCCGACCAGCACACACGCACCGAGCCCCAGCGCGATCCACGTCGTACCGCTGACGCTGTCGGACTTCGCCTCGGCCTGCGGTGCGGCGGACTCGGGCGCCTTCGCCGTGGTCGACGGTGCAGGCGAGTTCTTCGCGTCGGCCGCGGCCAGGTCGGGCAGCGGGAACACGTCGGCGGGCCCGGGGTCCCCGGGCGCTGGCAGAGCCACCTTGGGCCGCACGACGCCGTAACCGATGTAGTCGTTGCGCTGCACACCATCGGTCGGCTTACCGGCCGTGTTCAGCAGCACCCGCAGTACCTGGTTGTTCGTCCATTCGGGATGCGCGGACCACAGCAGCGCGGCCGAGGCGGAGGAGAGGGCCGTTGCGTCGCTCGTGCCGTGGCTATTGCACAGTCCCGACTTCCCGGTGCATGCGCTGATGATGTCCACGCCGGGAGCCGACATGTCGACGGATGCGTTGCGCACCGACTCCTTGGTTGCCACGCCATCGGGTCCCACCGCGCCCACACCGACAACACCGGGAATTCCGGCGGGATACTGCACAGCAGTGTCGCCGTCGTTTCCGACACCGGCGAAGATGAGCTTGTTCTTCGACACGGCGTACTTCACCGCTTCCCGCAAGCTCTCGCTATCCCGCCATCCGATGATTGAAAGATTCAGAACCTTCGCTTCTGAATCAGCGGCGTGTCGGATCGCTTCAACCAGTGACGTGTCGTTAGAAAACCCATTACCCTTCAGGTTGACCCTGAGCGGCATGATTTTGGCGTCCGGCGCCAAGCCGAACGCACTCTCTACGCCACCTGGGCCCTTGCCGTTGCCGGCAATGATGGAAGCCATGGAAGTTCCATGGCTGTCGTAGTCAGTGTGCTCGTCTCCAGCAATGCTGTCCGGCGCGAAGTCCCGACCCGGAACGAGTCTCCCATCGAGCTCCGGGATCTTCGCGACGCCACTGTCGATGACGGCAACCGTGACTCCCTTGCCGGTGCTGACCTTCCAGATGTCGTCCGCCTTCATGGCGTCGAGATGCCACTGCTGCTCGCGGATGGTTTTCGCGTGAGCCGGGGTCGCGGCGACCCCGGCCAGCAGGAGGCCCACCAGGACCGAGGTCGCCTTGCGCATGCGCATCTCGTGCAACGTCCGTTCTGTCAGTCGATCACTCGCGGAACGACACGGTCGTTGCTCCGCCAGGTCTCTTCGTCCTCGGCCAGGTAGTCGGGGCGCTCGCCACCCTGGCGCTCGTTCCGATTGCCCGGCGCGTGGGCACCCGCACCGGCGTGTCCCATCGCACCGCGGCCCGACTCACCCGCGGGCGTGTTCCGCACGAGGCCGGAGCCTCCGTGCGTGAACGGCTGCCCGGTCGTCGGGACGGCGCGGCCGACAACGCCGGGCGGCATGGCGCCCGGCTGGCGGGCGCCGCCGATCACGCCGCCCGGCTCCATGGCGAGTCGGCGGCCGACAGGAGTGCCGCCAGGACCGCTCGGGTGCGCTCCACCCATGCCGGGGTGCATCCCCGGGCCGACGGGCGGACGGGCGCCGGGGTGCGCCCCCTCGGAGCCGACCACGAGGCCACGGGGGAGCCCCGCGGTGGGACCCGTCGTGCTGGGCACCTGGCGGCCGCCGATGATGCCTGTGTCACGCGGCATCACGGGCGGTATACCGAGCTTGCCGCCGCCGGGCGGGCCCGCCACGGGCGGGACCTTGTTGAACGTACCGCCGCCGAGCGTCGGACCGGTGCCTGGCGGAAGGGGCGCCACCGGCGGCATTGGCACGACGGGCCCCGGCGCGACCGGCCCGGGACCCGGGGCCGGCGGCATGCTGGTGACCGGCGGCAGCGTCTTGTCCGGCAGCACGGCGACGCTGTCCAGGTCGGTGCCGACATCCCGGTCGGGGAGGACAGGGGAAGGTCCGGTCACGGGAGGCAGCGTGGCATCCGGCAGCCGACCAGACACCGGCCCCGAATCGCCGTACGATCCGCCGCCTCGCGACGATGCGGAGGGAGCGTAACCGCCGCTGTAACCACCATCGCCCGTTCCCCCACTGGGACGCTCGATGTATGTCGATCCGTGAGTGCCTTCAGCTGGCTGGAACGGACCAGGCGGCGGCGGGAAGGTGGGGATCTCGACCTTACCGATCTGGGTCTTCGATTGTTCGTACGATCCGGCCAGTTTCGCTAGGGCATCGATTGCCTTCTGGTGCTCACCGGTGAGCTTGGCGTGGGCTTCCCGGCCCAGCTGCTGCGCGTCCGGGTCGTTGCGGAACTTTCTGGAAACCTCGAGATTCTTGGCCGCCTCAGCCGGGTAGTCCGGAATGTTGTCCCGGACCTCGATCATGGTCTGAGCGGCGTGTTGCATCCACTCTCCGGCTACCGCGCTGAACTTGCTCAGGCGGAGCGTCGCACTGCCAGCCTGGCTGGCCCAGTCGTCGAAGGCGCGGGCAGCCTCGCCCTCCCACCCCTGCACCCGATACTTCTTGAGCGCTTCACCGATCTGCTCAATCGTCTTTGCAGCATTGGTCAGTTGGGTGCTACGCGTCTTGACGATGTCAGGGTTCAGAGACTTGACCATCGCGAGCAACTGCTGATGCGTGAAGCCTTCGAAGTTCGTGGCCATCAGATGTTACCTCCAGCCGTGCTGCCGTTGTCTTCCGCACCCTGCGGCCTGGCTGCATCCTGGGCCTGCTTCTCCTCGCGAGCCCGCGGGTCACGGTCGCGCACGTAGTTTTCCTTCGTCTGCTTGACGATGGCTTGCATTCGCGCCCGCGTGTCTTCGTCGACCTCTTCGAATCCCTTACCCCCGGTCTGGATAGCAATGCCCATTCCTTCGATCTGGTTGGCCAGACCCTTCGAGAGGTTGCGCAGCTCGGTCTGCACCTTCTCGTACGCCTTGAACAGATCCGTCGCCTCAGCGAACCCCGTCCCCAAGGTGCCCTCGGGGAGGGTCGTGTGGGCCAGTTTCTTGTCGGACGCTTCCGAGTTGCCGAGCTTCGTCAGGAGGTCGTCGACGACCTTCTTGTAGCCGCTGATCGTCTCGTAGTCGACCGCAAGGGCCTTGGCCTGCGCCCGGATGGCCGCCGCTTGGCTCTTCGCCATCTCGGGCCCAAAGACGCTGAACACCGATTCCTCTGCCACGAAGGCCTCCCCGTTTAACCCGTTCCCCGTGGGAGGGCGGCGTTGCCGCCGCTTCTCCAACCCCGTTCGCTCCTGTGAGCTGCCGTTCGCGCAGGCGTGTCACAGGGCTTGCCGATCACTCTAGCGACCGGCGGCGACAGCCCCAACCTCGGGTTGCACGTGCAATGCGGGTCACACGGTCAGGAGTTGGCCGCCGCGACCGCCGCCGACGGGCGGATCGGCAGGCGGTTGACCGGTCGGCCCGTGGCTGCGCGGACCGCCGACGCCACGGCTGCCGGGGTCGTCACCACCGGTACCGCGCTCGCCGCCTTCGCGCCGAACGGGGCGACCACGTCCCGCTCCTCCACCAGCTTGACGATCCGCACCGTCGGCGCGTCCAGCGACGTCGGCAGGGCATAGCCCGTCAGGTCGGGGTGGCGGACCAGGCCGCCGACCGAGCGGAGGTTCTCCGTCAGGGCCGCGCCCACGCCCTGCGTGACGCCCGCCTCGATACGGGCCTCCAGCTGGCGGGGGTTGAGGACGCAGCCGACGTCCTGCGCGACCGCCAGCTCCACCACCCGCACCGTGCCCAGCTCGATGTCGACGTCCACGACCGCGCGGATCGCGCAGAAGGCGAGGCCGACGAACGCGTCGCCCTGCCCGTCGCCGTCCAGCGGCTCCGTGGGGTGGGGGCGGCACTGGGCCGTCGCCCACAGTTCCTTGCCGGCCATCGCCTCCGCGACCGTCGTCGAGAACGCGCCGTCGTACGACGTGATCCGGCCGTCCTTGACCTGGAGGAGCTCTGTGGACATGCCGAGCTTGTGGGCCATCGGCTGGAGCAGCTGGGTGCGGACCATCTTCGCGGCCCGCTCCACCGCGCCGCCCGACACCCACGTGTGGCGGCCGTGCGCGGCGGGGCCGGCCGGCGGCTGGTCGGTGTCGACGGGGGCCGTCGCCACCTCCTCCACGCCGAGGACCTCCTGGACGATCTGCCGGGCCAGGGTCGCGAAGCCCTGGCCGGTGTCGACGGCCGCGCAGATCACGGTGGCCGCGCCGTCGACGACCTTCACCGTCGCCGTCGAGACCTCGTCGGTTCCTTCCGCGCCGAGCATGTGCACCATGCCGACGCCGTACCCGACGCCGCGCCGCACCGCGCCCGGCTCGCCCGCGCCCTCCGGCCCGCCGGGCAGCAGCCACTCCTCCTCCGGCGTGTCCTTCGGCAGGGGCGGCAGCTCGGAGTCCCGTACGGCGCGCAGCAGTTCGGCGACCGGCGCCGGGCAGGTGACGGTCTGCCCGGTGGGCAGCAGGTCGCCGGTGGCGAGGACGTTGCGCAGCCGCAGCTCGGCGCCGTCCATGCCGAGGGCGGCGGCGAGCTTGTCCATCTGGCCCTCGTACGCGGCGCACACCTGCATGGCGCCTTCGCCGCGGACGTGGCCCGACGGCGGGTTGTTGGTGCGTACGGCCCAGCCTTCGACGAAGGCGTGCGGGACGACGTACGGGCCGCAGGCGAACGCCACGGCTGCGGCGAGCGATTCGGCGGAGGAGTCGGCGTAGGCGCCGGCGTCCATGAGGATCTGCGCCTCGACCTTGACGAGGCGGCCCTCCGCGTCGGCGTGGTGGCGGTAGCGCAGCAGCGTGGGGTGGCGGTGGGTGTGGCCGAGGAAGGACTCCTCGCGGGTGGCGGCGAGTTTGACGGGGCAACCGGTCCGCAGGGCGAGCAGGCCGAGCGGGAGCTGGAAGGCGGCGTCCTCGCGGTCGGCGGTCGCGCCGGGCACGCCGGTGACGACGATGCGGACGCGGTCGGGTTCGAGGCCGAAGCAGGCGGCGGCGAGGTCGCGGTCGAGGTGGGGGTCGGTGGAGGCGGTGTAGATCTCGACGCCGCCGTCGGGGCGCGGCACGGCAAGCCCGGCCTCGGCGCCGATGGGCGCGGGGTCCTGGCGGCCGATGCGGTAGAGGCCTTCGACGACGACCTCGCCGGTGGCCTCCGGGTCGCCGTAGCGGAGCGGGATGTGCCGGATCAGGTTGCCGTCGGGGTGGAGCGGCGGCGCGGCGAACGCCTGCTCGGGGTCGGTGACCGCTTCGAGGAGCTCGTACTCGACGGTGATCGCGGCGGCAGCGAGGCGGGCCGTGTCGGGGTGGTCGGCGGCGACGGCGGCGATGGGCTCGCCGTGGTGGCGTACGACGTCGTGGGCGAAGACGGGCCGGTCGGCGATGCGCCGCCCGTGGGTGGTGGCGCCGGGGACGTCGGCGTGGGTGACGACGGCGCGGACTCCGGGCATCCGCTCGGCGGCGGAGGTGTCGACGGACAGGATGCGGGCGTGGGCGTGCGGGGAGCGCAGCACGGCCGCCCACAGGAGGCCCTCGGCCCACAGGTCGGCGGCGTAGGGGAAGGTGCCCTCGGTCTTGGCGCGCGCGTCGGCGGCGGGCACGGACGCGCCGATGCCGCGCGGCACCGCCGGGGCGGCCTGCTCGGCGCCCGGGCCGGGTGCGGCTCCGGGGGTGCCGGCGGCGCCGCCCGCCGCGGTGGTCGTGGTGAACGTCACGGTCGTCGTCGACGTCGCCGTGGCCGCGTCCTGCCCGCTCACGCCATGCCTCCGTTGTGGATGCCGCCCTCGCCCGGCTGGGCCTGGTGCGGGATGTACGGATCCCCGGGCCCGGCGGCGTACGCCTGCCCCTGCACCTGTCCCTGTGCCTGCGCGGCGGCCGCCTCGGCCTCCGCCGCCGCCCCCCGCTCGGCGACGACCTCGCGGACCGCCTCCAGGACGCCCTTGTAGCCGGAGCAGCGGCACAGGTTCCCGCACAGCGCCTGGCGGGTCTCCAGGTCGCTGGGGGCGTGGTTGCCCTCCAGCAGGTCATGGATGGTCATGGCCATGCCGGGCACGCAGAATCCGCACTGCACCGCACCCGAACGGCACAACGCCTGCTGTACGTCGGAGAGTTCCCCGCCCGCGGCGAGCCCCTCGACGGTGCGGACCTCGCTCCCGGCGGCCGTCGCGGCCGGGACCAGGCAGGACGCGACGAGCCGGCCGTCGACCTGCACGGCGCAGGCCCCGCACTCGCCCTGGGAGCAGCCGTCCTTGGCGCCGGCGAGGCCGAGGCGCTCGCGCAGGACGTACAGCAGGGACTCGCCGATCCAGGCGCCGGTGACGGGCCGGTCGGCGCCGTTGACCCGCAGCACGTACGAGGACAGCGGGTGCTCGTGGTGGGCGACGGCCGGAGCCGCTTCCTCCGCGTACGGGGCCTCCCCGCCCGGGATCCCTTCCCCGGTGTCCGCACCCGGCGGTGCCGCGGCAGGGTCGGCGGTGTCCGCACCCGGCACGGGCTCACTGCCCGCTTCGGCCGCGGCGGCTGCGGCGAACCCGCGGCCGTCCGTGCCGGCGGGATCCGCCGCCGGGTCGTGGGCGGCTCCGGCGAAGCCGTGGTCTTGCGCCGCCGGCCCGGATTCCGCGGCGGCCTGCGGGCCCGGCTCCTGCCCGGCGGCGGCTGCGGCGTGCGCGTCCGGGTCGGGCGCGGCCGGCGGCACCGCGGCAGCGGCGGCCGTCTCCGGCTCCCGCTCCGGCGCGGGCGCCGGACCCGGCTCGGGCTCGGGCGCCGGGCCCGGCTCCGGCTCGGGGGCGGGGGCCGGGGCGGGCTGCGCCGCGGCTGCTTCGGGGCGGCCGTGGCCGTGGCCGTCCTGCCCGGCGTGCCCGGCGGGAGCGCCCGCGGAGGCGTACTGCGCGGCGGAGTGCTCCCCGGCGTGCGCCTCGCCGCGGCCGTGGCCGCCGTGAGACGCGGGGCCGCCCTGCGGGGCGTGGCCGTCGTACTGCCCGTGGCCGTCGTGCACGTCCTGCGGGGCGTGCACGTCGTACGGGGCGTGCGCGTCGTGGCCGTCGCGCCCGTCGTGCGGGGCGTGGCCGCCGTCGTGAGGGGCGTGCACCTCGTGCCCGGGGTAGCCGTCGTGGCCGTCGTACTGCCCGTGGCCCTCGTACTGCCCGAGCCCCTCGTACTGCCCCGTCCCGTCCTGCTGCGGCGCCTCGCCGTGGCCGTACGGCACGCCGTGCGCGGGCGTGTGGTGGGGCTCCTGGGGCGCATGCGGGTGGCCGGGCAGGTCGGGGCCGTAGGGGTGTGCGTGGCCGCCGTCGTGGCCGGGTGCGTACGCGGCCGCGTGCGGCATGGCGATGCCGGCCGCGGGGGTGTCGGTGGGGCCGCCCGCCTGCGCCGCCGCGTGGCCCGCCCCGTGGGGCTCGCCCTCGGGGTGGGTGCCGACGCCGGGGCCGCCGAGGACGCGCGGGGCGCCGGCGGGGCCGCCGACTCCGGGTCCGCCGAGCCGGCGGCGTCCGCTGCCGGAGCCGTCGGCCCGGTCGTCCGGCAGGACGCCCGAGCTGAGCGGGGCGTCCGCGGGCGCGGCCGCCTCGTGGTGGGGCTGGGCCGCCCACGGGGCGGGGGCGCCGCCCGGCAGGGTCGCCGGGGCGCCGCGGAAGTCGGTGTCGAGCCCGCCGGTGTGGAACTCGCCGGTCCCGTCGTGCAGTTCGGGCAGGGTCCACTGGCCGGTCGTGACCGGCTCGGCGGCGCGCACCGCGTCGGGGAAGTGCCACTCCGCGGTCGCGGACGGGTCCTCGCCCTCCGCGCCGTCCGCCTCCGCCTCGGCGGGGGCGTGGCCCGCGCCGGCGTCCGCGAACGCCGCGGCGACCGACGCCGGGATCGGGACCGACGCCGGGATCGGCGCGCCGACGGGAGTCCCGCCGCCCGGGCCGCCCGCGGCCGGGTCCGCGTCGGCGTCCGGCCACTGCACCGGCATCGACCAGGTGCCCGTCGCCGCCGGGTCGGCGGTGCCGGTGCCCAGCGGGACGATCATCGGCGGGGGCACGTAGCCGTGTCCGGGCGCGGCCAGCGGCTCCCCGGAGCCGAGGCCCTCCAGCATGTCCGGGGGCAGGCTCACGAAGGCCGTGGCGTCCGAGTCGTACTCGCCGCCCTGCGGCACCGGCTCCCAGCCCCAGCCGGGCCCGGCCGCGCCCGGGTCGCCCGTCGTTCCGCTCACGTTCTCGTTCCCACTCATGAGGTCAGCGCCCTCCCCAGGGCCCTCCGTGCCAGCACGGCCACCGTCCGCCGCAGGTGAAGTACGCCGGGGGCGACCGGTTCCCCCTGGTCGGGGACGCAGGCGGCGGCGACGTAGTCGCCGAAGGCCTCCAGCGCCTCGGGGGCCAGCTGCCGCTCCCCGTCCCAGTCGATCAGCGACGCCACCCACTGCTCGGCGTCCAGCGGCCGCAGCGGCATCGGGGCGACCGCGCCGACCGCGATGCGCACGCCCCGGCGCGCGGGGTCCAGTACGAGACCCACGGACGCCACGGCGCGCCCCGGGCCCGTACGCCCGGTCGCCTTCAGGAACACCTGCGGGGCGTGCAGCAGCGGCACGCGGACGAAGCCGATCAACTCGCCGGGCCGCAGCATCTCGCGCCCGGCCAGCAGGTACGAGACCGGGATCTCCCGGCTGCCGTCCGGGCCGACGACGACGAGGGCGGCCTCCAGCGCGGCCAGCACGGGCAGCGTGTCGCCCGTCGGCGCGGCGCCGGCGATGTTGCCGCCGAGGGTGCCGGCGTTGCGGATCTGCGGCGGCCCGGCGGCGCGCGCGGCCGCGGCCAGCGCGGGCATCAGCGCGGCGAAGTCGGGGCGGCCCATGCGGGCGTGGGTGAGGCCGGCGCCGAGGAGGGCGTGGCCGTCCTCCTGGTACTGCCAGCCGCGGATCTCGTTGATCCGGCCGAGGCTCACCAGGCCGGCCGGCCTGAGCAGTCCCGCATTGACGGCGGCCATGAGGTCGGTGCCCCCGGCGACCGGCACGGCGGCGGGCATGGCGGCGAGAGCCGCCACGGCCTCGTCGAGCGAGGCCGGCAGCATCACGGACTGCGCCGCCTGAGGTGTGTGCGGTGCGTGCGTGGTCAACCCGCTGCCCCTTCCCGATGTCCCGGTCCCGGCGCTCACGCCTGTCCGCCGTACGGTACGTGCTCACCGCCGGGACGTGGCAACTCTGGCACATCATCCGCCCCGCCCGGCGCGAGGGTCGGCCGGGTGCCCCCTCGACCCCGAGCCGTCCGTTTTCCCCTGTATCACCCGATAGGGACCGAAGACCTGAGGAAAAGGCGAATTCACCGTCAAGCAACGAAAGTTCCCGACAGCGCCCAAGGTGGTAGGACGCCCCGGAATCCCCTGCGGTTCCCCACACGTCCCCCAGATCACGAGAGTCCCGACCCTCCCGTGACCGCCCGGATCCGCGGCGGCCGGCACGCGCGCCCGGGGTGCCGCGCACACCCCCGGCGCGGGCCGCCCGCTGCACCCCGTACGGCGCCCCGGGCCACCCCCCTCACACGTTCGGGGGTTCCCCGTCGAGCGGCCGTCCCAGTACGCCGGGGCGCCGCTGCCACGGCAACGGGCCGCCGGGCGGCCGGTGTCGGACGCCCATCGCGTCCAACCGCCGCCGGTGCACGGCCATCCGCTCCTCGAAGCCGCCGTAGTCCCGCTCGGCCGGGCCCGGCAGCGGCGACCACACGACCTCGGCGAACGCCGCGAGCCGCGGGAACACCTGGTAGTCGACCCGGCTCTGGTCCTCCATCACCTCGGTCCACACGTTGGCCTGCGCCCCGAGGACGCGCGCCGCCGCCTCCCCCGACAGCCCGGCAGGAACCGGCTCGAACCGGTACACGTCCTCCAGGGTCCGCACGTACCCGATCGGCACCGGTTCGTCGGGGCCGGGCGCCTGACGGTGGTCCAGGTACACGTGCTGCTCGGGGCACATCACCACGTCGTGGCCGGCTCGGGCGGCGGCGATCCCGCCCGCGTAGCCGCGCCACGACGACACGGCGGCTCCCGGGGCGAGCCCGCCCTCCAGGATCTCGTCCCAGCCGATGAGCCGCCGGCCGCGCTCGGCGAGCCAGCGGTCGAAGTGCCGGACGAACCAGGCCTGGAGGCCGTCCTCGCCGTCCACGCCGAGTTCGCGGATCCGCCGCCGGGCCGTCGGGGAAGCCCGCCACTGGTTCTTGGGGCACTCGTCGCCGCCCACGTGGACGAACGGCGACACCTCGGCCGGGAAGAGTTCCAGGACCTCCTCGAACACGCCCTCGTAGAACCGCAGGACGGCCTCGGTGGGCGCGAGCACGTTCTCGCTGACGCCCCAGTCGTCCCACACGCCCAGCGCGGCCGTGTCGACGACGTCGGCGTTGCCGAGTTCCGGATAGGCGGCGATGGCCGCCTGGGAGTGGCCCGGCAGGTCGATCTCCGGGACGACCGTGACGTGCCGCTCGGCCGCGTAGGCGACGATCTCGCGGATGTCGTCCTGCGTGTAGAAGCCGCCGTGCGGGGTCTCGTCCCACAGCGGCGAGGCCCGGTGGCCCCGGCGGCTGCGCGGCCGCCAGGCGCCGACCTCCGTCAGCCGCGGGTGGCGGGTGATCTCGATGCGCCAGCCCTGGTCGTCCGTCAGGTGCAGGTGCAGCACGTTGAGCTTGTGCGCGGCGAGCAGGTCCAGGTGGCGCAGTACGCCCTCCTTCGGCGTGAAGTGCCGGGCCACGTCCAGCATCATGCCGCGCCACGCGAAGCGGGGGCCGTCCTCGACGGTGCCGCGCGGCAGGATCCAGCTGCGGCCGCGGCCGAGGGGCGCGGAGCGGCGGTGGGCGTGGGGGCCGAGGAGCTGCCGCAGGGTCTGCGCGGCCCAGAACAGCCCGGCGGGCGAGGCCCCGGCGAGGTCGGCGCCGGCGTCGCCGGCGGTGAGGGCGTACCCCTCGGGGCCGAGGCGGACGGCGAGGCCGGGGTCGAGGCGCAGCCGGATGCCGGCGCCGCCGTCGGCGGGGTCCGGCGGAGGCAGGTCCCAGCCGGTGGCGGCGCCCAGCTCCCGGCGCAGCCAGCGCGCCGTCCCGGCGGTGCCGGGGCCGGCGTCGAGCCACGGCCTCGGCCCGAGGGGGCAGGGCGGCGCGTCCGGGCGGAAGGAGTGCGTGCGGGGTGCGGGGATCAGGTCCATGCGGCGGCCCTTCGCAGCGGCGCGTTGCGCCCGGCGGGGCAGGCGGGTCCCCGGGGCGCTCGTAGCGGCCGACCCTAGTGCGACGGCCGCGAAAGGTCACCGGGCCGCGGCCCTCCCGGCCCGGCCCCGCGACACCTCCGGCCCCGCGCCCGCACCGCCGATACGGGGCCCCACGGCGCTTCCCGGCCCGCACCCGCACGCCCCATACGGGTTGCGCGGCGCTTCCGGCGCCCGAACGGACCCCCGATACGGCACCACGGGCTGCCCGGCCCGCACCCCCACTCCCGGGACGGGCGCCGCGACCCCTCCGGCCCGCGCACGCACCCCCGGTACGGGCCCCGCGGCGCTTCCCGGCCCGCACCCGCACGCCCGGGACAGGCCCCGCGGCGCTTCAGGCCCGCGCACACGCCACCGGTACGGGCCCCGTGGCGCTTCAGGCCCGCGCACACGCCACCGGTATCGGCCCCGCGGCCCCCCAGGCCCGCGGCACGCACCCCCCGGTGGTCCCGCGCCCGCGCCTCCGCCGTACGGGGCAACGGCCGGGGCCGCCGCGCCCGGCGGCACGTCCCGGCCGCCGGCCGCCGGTACGGCGAAGGCCCCCGCGGTGCGCGCGAGCGCACCTCGGGGGCCTCGGCCCCGCGGGGCGGGGCAGGTCCGAACGGGCGGCGGGCGGCCCTGCCCACCCGGCGGGCCCGCGCGCCGGGGGCGTCCGCGCCGCCGCGCGGACGGGCCGGCTACTTGTCCTTGTCGCCCTTGCCCTTGTCGCCGCCGGGGCCCATGGAGTCGTAGATCTCCTTGCACATGGGGCAGACCGGGTACTTCTTCGGGTCGCGGCCCGGCACCCACACCTTGCCGCAGAGCGCCACGACGGGAGTCCCGTCGAGGGCGCTCGCCATGATCTTGTCCTTCTGGACGTAGTGGGCGAAGCGCTCGTGGTCGCCGTCGCCGTGGGACACCTGCGGCGTCGGCTCTACGAGGGTTCCCGTACCAGTCCCGCGATCGGGCTCAAGAGTGCTCATGCAGCCAGGGTACCGATCCGGGCCCGGCTCAGTTGAGCGACGGGTCGTCGGCGTACGTGGCGACCATGGCGAGCTCGCTGCGCTGCCGCCGCAGCACCGCCCGCCAGAGCCGCTCGGGGTCGGGGAAGGAGACGTCGCCGGGCTCGGAGTCGACCACGTACCAGGCGCCCTCGCCGAGCTCGGCCTCCAGCTGGCCCGGGCCCCAGCCCGAGTAGCCGGCGAAGATCCGCAGCGAGCCGAGCGCGGCGGCGAGGAGCTCCGGCGGGGTCTCCAGGTCGACGAGGCCGATCGCCCCGTGCACGCGGCGCCAGCCCAGGGGGCCCTCCTCGCCGGGGATGACGGCGATGCCGAGTGCCGAGTCCAGGCCGACGGGGCCGCCCTGGAAGACGACGCCGGGGTCGCCGGCCAGCTCCGCCCACGGCAGCAGGACGTCGCCGACGCCGACTGGGGTGGGGCGGTTGAGGACGACGCCGAGCGAGCCCTGCTCGTCGTGGTCGAGCAGCAGGACGACCGCGCGGTCGAAGTTCGGATCCGCGAGCGCGGGGGTGGCCACGAGCAGCCGCCCCGTGAGGGAGGACACCTCGGTCATGCCGACATGATCCCGCACATTCGCCTTCCGGGGGGAGCGGGCGCGGGCATCGGATCGCGGTCGGGGCGGGCGCACGGCGGCAGCGCCGAGCGCGTGTTCCGGTTCCGCCGGGCGCACACCGGTGCCGCGGCGCGCCGACCCGGCGGAATGCAACACTCCGCCATGGGGTGGACACGGTGGGTGTTGTGGCCAATTCATGACAGTCCCACGGCCGCGTCGGCCTTACGAACAGGCCCCCCGCGCCCCTTACCCTTTTCCCTGGCCCCTGCCCGTCTCCCCCGGCCCCGCCGGGTGGACCCCCTCCGGAACGCGAGATTCATGACCGGCACAGACGATGTCCTGCTTGTCCACGGCGGTACCCCGCTGGAGGGCGAGATCCGTGTCCGCGGTGCGAAGAACCTCGTGCCGAAGGCCATGGTCGCCGCTCTGCTCGGCAGCGAACCCAGCCGGCTCCGCAACGTTCCCGACATCCGCGACGTGCGGGTGGTGCGCGGGCTGCTCCAGCTGCACGGCGTGACCGTGCGCCCCGGCGAGGAGCCGGGCGAGCTGGTGCTCGACCCGACGCACGTCGAGAGCGCGAACGTCGCCGACATCGACGCCCACGCGGGATCGTCCCGCATCCCGATCCTCTTCTGCGGCCCGCTGCTGCACCGCCTCGGCCACGCCTTCATCCCCGGCCTGGGCGGCTGTGACATCGGCGGCCGGCCGATCGACTTCCACTTCGACGTGCTCCGCCAGTTCGGCGCGACGATCGAGAAGCGCGAGGGCGGCCAGTACCTGGAAGCCCCGCAGCGCCTGCGCGGCTGCAAGATCCGCCTGCCGTACCCGTCCGTCGGCTCGACCGAGCAGGTGCTGCTGACGGCCGTGCTGGCCGAGGGCGTCACCGAGCTCAGCAACGCCGCGGTGGAGCCCGAGATCGAGGACCTGATCTGCGTCCTGCAGAAGATGGGCGCCATCATCTCGATGGACACCGACCGGACCATCCGGATCACCGGCGTGGACCGCCTCGGCGGCTACAACCACAAGGCGCTCCCGGACCGCCTGGAGGCCGCCTCGTGGGCCTCCGCGGCCCTGGCGACCGGCGGCAACATCTACGTGCGCGGCGCCCAGCAGCGCTCGATGATGACCTTCCTGAACACCTACCGCAAGGTGGGCGGCGCCTTCGAGATCGACGACGAGGGCATCCGCTTCTGGCACCCCGGCGGCCCGCTGAACGCCATCGCGCTGGAGACGGACGTGCACCCCGGCTTCCAGACCGACTGGCAGCAGCCGCTCGTCGTGGCGCTGACGCAGGCCGCGGGCCTGTCCATCGTCCACGAGACGGTGTACGAGTCCCGGCTCGGCTTCACCTCGGCGCTGAACCAGATGGGCGCGCACATCCAGCTGTACCGCGAGTGCCTGGGCGGCTCCGCGTGCCGCTTCGGCCAGCGCAACTTCCTGCACTCGGCGGTCGTCTCCGGCCCGACCCGGCTGCAGGGCGCCGACCTCGTCATCCCCGACCTGCGCGGCGGGTTCTCGTACCTGATCGCGGCGCTGGCGGCCGAGGGCACCTCCCGGGTGCACGGCATCGACCTGATCAACCGCGGCTACGAGAACTTCATGGAGAAGCTCGTCGAGCTCGGCGCGAAGGTCGAGCTCCCCGGCGGCGACCTCGTCTGAGGCGGCCAGGGCCCCTGCGGGGGCCCTGGCGGCCCGGACCCGGGCAGCAGCGCCGGACCGGGCAGCAGACAGGCCGAAGGGCGGCCACCCCGCGGGGTGGCCGCCCTTCGGCGTTTCCGTACCACTGCCGTCCCGAGCGCCTGTGCGGCCCTCGGCACAAGGGCGGACTTACTTGCCCTTGGCGGCTTCCTTGAGCTTGGAGCCCGCGGAGACCTTCACGCTGTAGCCGGCCGGGATCTGGATCGGGTCGCCGGTCTGCGGGTTGCGCGCGGTGCGAGCGGCACGGTGGGTGCGCTCGAAGGTCAGGAAGCCGGGGATGGTGACCTTCTCGTCGCCCTTGGCGACGATCTCGCCGACGGTCTCGGCGAGCGCGGCCAGAACGGCGTCGGCGTCCTTGCGGGTCACCTCGGCGCGCTCGGACAGAGCGGCCACCAGCTCACTGCGGTTCATGTTGTACTCCCGTGTTCAACTTGCCTTGGAGGCGTGAGATCGAAGCCGATGCTGCCAGGGCCCTCGGACAGTGCCCGGACCCGGGTCTGAACGTCAGACCCTCGCGCCCGGTTACGCATCCTGCCCCCACCAGCGGCGGGAACGCCAATCCGGCACCCGCCAGGGTCACACGAAAAGCGCCACAGTCACGCCCCGGTGACGCTCCGTCCGCACTGGTGGGGATTGCGCGTCCCGGTCCTCGTGGGCATCCCCGCAACACTAGAGGGGGCCCGCCCGGCCCGCATCCCGCGACGCGCCGGGACGCGCCTCAGGCGGACGTGGGCGTCGTCACAGCGGCGGCCGCGGCCTGGGCGGCCTTGCGGACGGCGCCGGCGACCGCGCCCGCGACCTTGTCGTTGAAGACGGACGGGATGATGTAGTTCGCGTTCAGCTCGTCCTCGCCGACGACGTCGGCGAGGGCGGTCGCGGCGGCGAGCATCATGTCGGTGTTCACGGTGCGGGACTGGGCGTCCAGCAGGCCGCGGAAGACGCCGGGGAAGACCAGCACGTTGTTGATCTGGTTCGGGAAGTCGGAGCGGCCGGTGGCGACGACGGCGGCCGTCTGGCGGGCGACCGCCGGGTCGACTTCCGGGTCGGGGTTCGCGAGCGCGAACACGATCGCGCCGTCGGCCATCGCGGCGACGTCCTCCCCGTTCAGCACGTTGGGGGCGGAGACGCCGATGAACACGTCGGCTCCGACGACGGCCTCCTTCAACGTGCCCGTGTAGCCCTCGGGGTTGGTGTTCGCGGCGATCCAGCACAGCGGCGAGTCCTCGGCGGCGTCGACCAGGTCGGGGCGGCCCGCGTGCACGACGCCGTGGATGTCGGCGCTGACGACGTTCTTCACGCCGGCGGCCAGGAGCAGCTTCAGGATGGCCGTACCGGCTGCGCCGGCGCCCGACATGACGACCTTCACGTCCCCAACTGCCTTGCCCACGACGCGCAGTGCGTTGGTGAGGGCGGCGAGGACGACGATCGCGGTGCCGTGCTGGTCGTCGTGGAAGACGGGGATGTCGAGGGCCTCGCGCAGGCGGGCCTCGATCTCGAAGCAGCGCGGCGCGGAGATGTCCTCCAGGTTGATGCCGGCGAAGCCGGGGGCGATCGCCTTGACGATGGAGACGATCTCGTCGGTGTCCTGGGTGTCCAGGCAGATCGGCCAGGCGTCGATGCCGGCGAACCGCTTGAAGAGGGCGGCCTTGCCCTCCATGACCGGCAGGGCGGCCTTCGGGCCGATGTTGCCGAGGCCGAGCACGGCGGAGCCGTCCGTCACGACTGCGACGGAGTTGCGCTTGATGGTGAGGCGGCGGGCGTCCTCGGGGTTCTCGGCGATCGCCATGCAGACGCGGGCCACGCCGGGGGTGTAGATCATCGACAGGTCGTCGCGGTTGCGGATGGGGTGCTTGGACGCCATCTCGATCTTGCCGCCGAGGTGCATCAGGAAGGTGCGGTCGGAGACCTTGCCGAGGCTGACGCCCTCGATGCCGCGCAGCTTGTCGACGATCTCGTCGGCGTGGGCGGTGGAGGTCGCGGCGATGGTGACGTCGATGCGGAGCTTCTCGTGGCCGGACGCGGTGACGTCGAGGCCGGTGACCGACCCGCCGGACGACTCCACGGCCGTGGTGAGCTGGGAGACCGCGGTTCCGCTCGCGGGCACCTCCAGGCGGACCGTCATCGAGTACGAGACGCTGGGCGCCGTTGCCATGGCCGTGTTTCCTCTTCTGTCCCTGTTTTTACGTCTGTGGACGGGCCCGCTGCATTTGGGCGCGGCGGGGCCTGTTGTCCGATCGTCCCACCTACCGACCGGTAGCCGGTAACCAGCTACGAAATTCGGAAGAACTCTTCCACCATACGAGATAAGTGGAGGTCGCGGAACCCGTCCCGGACGCGAAAAAGGGCCCGCGCCCCTCGTGGTGAGGGGCGCGGGCCCGGAAGCTGCGACACCGACCCGCCATGCTCGCCTCGCGGCAAGTGGTCGCTCGAAGCGACGAAGGTTGGGCCCGGGGGCTTGGATCGAGCCGGTGTCGTACCCAGGCTAACAAAGGATCCGCCGGGGCGGTCCCCCTCCGGTCGAGTCCCGCTCGCGCCGCCACGCGTGTGGCCTACGCCCGTGGAGCCGCAGCCCGGCGGGCCGGCCGCCCCCTACGGGCGCAGCAGCGAGGGCAGGCCCGACGCGTCCGGGGCGTCGCGCTCGGTGGAGACCACCGTCAGCTGCTGCGTCGCCCGGGTGAGCGCCACGTACAGCACGCGCAGGCCCGCCGGGAACTCTCCCGCCTCGACCTCCTCGCGGCTGTTGCCGCCGGCGATCTCCGCCGGGGAGACCACCACCGTCGCGTCGTACTCCAGGCCCTTGGCCTCCAGGCTGCCCAGCGCCACCGCCCGCCCGCCGAGGTCGGCGAGCCAGCCCGCCGCCTCCTCGCGCCGCTCCATGGAGACGACCACGCCGACCGTGCCGTCCACCTGCTCCAGCAGCCGCCGGGTCTCCTCCCGCACCGCCGCCCCCAGGTCGTCCCCGGCGACGGTGAACCGCGGCCGCAGCCCCGTCGAGCGCACCGCGGACGGCGGCTCCATCCCCGGCATGGCCAGCTTCAGCACGCGGGCCGCGATCTCGGCGACCTCGGCCGGATTGCGGTAGTTCACCGTCAGGGTGAACCGGCGGCGCGGCCGGGTGCCCAGCGCCTCGTCGCGGGCCGCGGCCGCCTCCTCCGGGTCGATCCAGGAGGACTGCGCCGGGTCGCCGACCACCGTCCAGGTGCCGTGCCGCCCGCGCCGGCCCACCATCCGCCACTGCATCGGCGTCAGGTCCTGCGCCTCGTCCACGATGACGTGCGCGTACTCGGTGCGCTCGGCGGCGATCCGCTCCGCCCGCTCCCACTGGCTCTCCTCGCGCACCGGCATCAGCTCCTGCAGGCCGGTGAGCTGGTCCAGCGGGTCCGCCTCACGCTTCCGCTTCGGCCGCGCCGGGGCGCCGAGCAGCTGCTGCAGCTCGTCCAGCAGCGCCACGTCGTGCACGGACAGCGGGCCCTGCCCGGCCGGTCCGACCCGCCGCAGCGACCGGGCCAGGCGGCGGACCTCGCGCGGAGCGAGGACGCGGCGCGCCCAGCGGCCCAGGCGCCGCTCGTCGGCCATCGCGGCGAGCACGGCGCGCGGCGTGAGCTCGGGCCACCAGGCGTTCAGGAAGTCGATGAAGGCGTCCTCGGTGGAGACGTCCTCGTCGAAGGCCTGCCGCAGCTCGGCGGCCAGCTCCGGGTCGCCGTGCCGGCCGGCCGCGCCCGTCTTCGCGTACAGGGCGTCCAGCAGCAGCTTGCGGGCGCGCGGACGCAGCAGGTTGACGGGGGCGGTGCCGCCGAGGGCGTTCTGCCGGATCCGGTCGAGCTCCTCCGCCTCCAGCTCGACGCGGCGGGAGAAGGCGACGACGCGCAGCCGGTCGGGGGCGCCGCCGAGTTCGAGCGCGCCGCGGACGGCCTTGCGGAGCACCTTGAGCATCCGGGAGGAGCCCTTGACGCGGGCCACGGCGTGCTCGTCGTACGCGGTCGCCTCGGCGCCGTCGACGAGCGAGCCCAAGGCGCGGATGGCGACCTGGCCCTCCTCGCCGAGGGAGGGCAGGACCCCTTCGGTGTACGCGACGAGCAGCGGGGTCGGCGAGACGATCAGGATGCCGCCGGAGTAGCGGCGCCGGTCCTGGTAGAGCAGGTAGGCGGCGCGGTGCAGGGCGACGGCGGTCTTGCCGGTGCCGGGGCCGCCCGCGACCTCGGCGACGGACGCGGCGGGCGCGCGGATGACGAGGTCCTGCTCCGCCTGGATGGAGGAGACGATGTCGCGCATGGAGTGGGTGCGGGCCCGTCCGAGCGCGGCCATCAGCGCGCCGTCGCCGATCGCGGGCAGCTCGCGCCCGTCGAGGAAGGCGGTGACCTCGGGGCGCATCAGGTCGTCCTCGACGCCGAGGACGCGGCGCCCCTTGGACCGGATGACGCGGCGGCGGACGACCCGGCCCGGCTCCTTGGGCGTGGACCGGTAGAACGGGGCCGCGGCCGGCGCCCGCCAGTCGATGACCAGCGGCGAGTAGTCGGCGTCGAGGACGCCGATGCGGCCGATGTGCAGGGTCTCTGCGATGTCGGCGGTGAGGTCGTCGCGGATCGCGTCGTCGGCCGGCTCGACGGAGGTGTAGGCGCCGTCGGGGCCTCGCTCGCCGTCCTTGCCGAGCAGCAGGTCGATGCGGCCGAAGAGGAAGTCCTCGAACTCGTTGTTCAGCCGGTTGAGGTGGATCCCGGCCCGGAAGACCTGGGCGTCGCGCTCGGCGAGCGCGCCGGGCGTGCCGACCTGGCCCCGCTTGGCCGCGTCGTTCATGAGGAACTCGGCCTCGTCGATCTTCTCCTCGAGGCGCCGGTACACCTGGTCCAGGTGCGTCTGCTCGATCGCGATCTCCCGATCGCGGACGGAATCCGCCGTGTTGTCGACAGCGGCATCCTGCGCGGCCACCAAGGCCCCCTTCTGACGTGCATGGGCGACCGTCAACCGTACGCGAAGCCGCACCCTGTCCGCACGCCCGTTCCGGTCGCCGGGGGAAGATCACCGCCCCGGGCGGGAAGCGGTGGTGCGGCGGCGGTGGCGGGCGACGCGCTCCCGGTTCCCGCACAGCTCGCTGGAGCACCAGCGGCGCCGGTGCCCGCGGGAAGTGTCCAGGTAGATGCGGGTGCAGCCGGCCGAGGAGCAGCACCGCAGCAGGGCCCGGTCACCGGGGTCCGTCAGCAGTTCCACCGCGTCGCGGGCGACCGCGGCGAGCAGCGCCCCGCACTCGACGCCCCCGCACAGCTCCCGTACGAGGTGCCCCTCGCGGTCCGGGACGGCGCACAGACCCGGGGGTGGGCCGGCGGCCAGCGCGTTGACCCGGGCCAGGGCGCCCCCGTCGGGGGAGCCTCCGGTGAGCGCGGCGCGCACGAGGCAGGCCACGTCGGCGCGCAGCGCCCGGAAGGCCGCGACCCAGTCGGGGCCGACCCGGGCGAGCGGCGTCCGGTCGGGCACGAGCCCGGCTCCGGCGAGCCACAGCCGCAGCTCGTCGCCGTCGTACAGCTCCTCGGCGCCCGCGGGGGCGGAGGAGGTGGCCACCAGGTCCAGGCACACGCGCCCGGAGTCGAACCACATGCCCGTCACCGCCTCGTGTCGAGGGACGCGCCTTCAGAGTGCCGCGCCCGCGGTGGATGCGGAACCCCCCGTACGGGCGGCGGGGCGCCGCCGGTCTACAGCGGCGGGTCGTCGTTCAGGAGGCGCTGGTAGAGGACGTGGTCGCGCCAGGCGCCGTTGATGTGGAGGTAGCCGGGGGCGAGGCCGATGCGGTCGAAGCCCGCTTTGGCGAGGACCCGCCGGGAGGCGGCGTTGTCGACGAGGGTCGACGCCTCGACCCGGTGCAGGCGCAGGTCGTCGCGGGCGATCCGGCAGACCTCGTGCAGGGCCGCGGTGGCGACGCCGCGGCCGGTGTGCGCCTGGTCGAGCCAGTAGCCGACGCCTCCGCTGCGGAAGGGGCCGAGGGAGACGTTCCCCAGGTTGATCATGCCGATGGGCGCGTCGGTGGCGGCGTCGGTGATGACGTACGGGTGGAGGCGCCCCGCGTGGCATTCGGCGAGGAGTCCCTCGATGCGGGCGCGCTGGCCTGCCTCGGTGTAGAACACCTCGGACCGCCAGGGCTCGAACGGCGCCATGTACGCCCGGTTGCGCGCGAGTACGTCGGCCAGCGCGGCGGCGTCGCCCGGCTCGGCGTACCGCATCCCCACCCCGTCGATGATCATCGGGGCACGGTAGCCGGACCCGGCCGGTGTGTCCAAGGGACGGGCACGGGTCGGCGCGGTCAGCCGGCCGGCGTGCACTCGCCGGCGTCGAGGGCCAGCCGGTAGCCGCGTTTGACGACGGTCTGGATGAGGTTCGGGGTGCCGAGGGCGCCGCGCAGGCGGGCCATGGCCGTCTCGACGGCGTGCTCGTCCCGGCCGGCCCCGGGCAGGGCGCGCAGCAGCTCGGCGCGGGCGACGACCCAGCCGGGCTGCCGGGCGAGGGCCCGCAGCAGGGCCATGCCGGCCGGGGGCACGGGCCGCAGCCCGCCGTCGACGAGGGCGGCGTGGCCGCGGATCTCCAGGCGGTGGCCGGCTACGGGCAGGGTCTTGGCGCGGCCGGGCAGTTCGCGGCACAGCAGCTGCACGAGGGGGCCGAGGCGGTACCGGTCGGGCTGCACGGTGTCGATGCCGCGGGCCTGGAGCGGTACGGCGGTGACGGGGCCGACGCAGGCGGGCAGGACGGGGCCGCGCAGGGCGTCGAGCACCTGCTCGTACAGGCCGCGCTCCTCGGCGCGGGCCAGCAGGGAGGCGGCGGCGGGGGCGGAGGTGAAGCTGACGGCGTCGACGCCGCCGGCGGCGACCGCGTCCAGCAGCCGGTCCAGCGGCGCCGGGTCCTCGGGGGCCATCCAGCGGTAGACGGGGACGACGACGACGTCGGCGCCGCCGGCCCGCAGCGCCTCGACGAACCCGGGGAGGGGTTCGCCGTGCAGCTGGATCGCGATGCGGCGGCCGGCGACGCCGGCGGCGAGGAGCCGGTCGAGGACCTCGGCGAGGGATTCGGACTGCGGGGACCAGGCCTCGACGAGCCCGGCGGCCCGGATGGCGCCCTTGACCTTGGGCCCGCGGGCGAGGAGTTCGGCGGCCCGGAGCCGGCGCAGCAGCTCCTCGCCGATGCCCCAGCCGTCCGCGGCTTCGATCCAGCCGCGGAAGCCGATCGCGGTGGTGGCGACGACGGCGTCGGGGGCCCGGTCCAGCAGCTGCTCGGTGGCGGCGAGGAGTTCGCTGTCGTCGGCGAGCGGGACGATCCGCAGGGCGGGGGCGTGCAGGACGGCGGCCCCGCGGCGGCGCAGCAGGGCGATCAGCTCGTCGGCGCGGCGGGCCGCGGTGACCCCGACGGTGAACCCGGCGAGCGGCCCCGGCCCGGCTCCGGGCCCCGCGGGCGGCGCGTCGGCGGGCGCGGGGCCGGCCTGGGCGGCGGGGCCCTCCGGAGCGTCGGCGGGGGCGGGAGCGGCGGGGTGCGTGTCGTCGTCCATGGTGACCTGCCTCGGCGGTGGCTCTGTAGCACGTGCGCGGCGCGGGTGCCGCGTGACGGAACCGAGCCTGTCAACTCTGCGTGTCAGGGCCGGTTCCGCCGTATTTCCGGGCCGTTAACCGCCGTTACACGGAGGTGAGCTGCGGCTCCGCCCCGACCTCGGGCTCCGGGCGGGCCGGTCCCGCGGGCCGGCGAAGGTATACCGCCCACGTGACCGCGCAGCACACGGCGTAGCAGGCGAGGAAGGCGGCGAAGGCCCCGGTGCCGGACCCGGTGGTGCGGAACGCCTCGCGGAAGGCGAGGTTGATGCCGAGTCCGCCGAGTGCGCCCACCGCCCCGATCAGGCCCATGGCCGCGCCGGAGAGCCTGCGCCCGTACGCGGCGGCGGCCTCGCCGGACATGCCGCGGGCCAGGGCCTGCGCCTGGAAGATGCCGGGGATCATCTTGTAGGTGGAGCCGTTGCCGACGCCGCTGAGGGCGAACAGGGCGGTGAACCCGACGAGGAAGAGCGGCAGCGACTCCCGCAGCGAGGCGTGGATGACGACGCCGGTCGCGGCGGCCATCGCGACGAAGCTGCCGAGGGTGATGCGGGCCCCGCCGAACCGGTCGGCGAGCGCCCCGCCGACGGGCCTGACCAGCGAGCCGAGGAGCGGCCCGACGAAGGTGATCGAGGCGGCCTGGAGGGGGGTCCGGCCGAACTGCGTCTGCAGCACCAGCCCGAAGGCGAAGCTGTAGCCGATGAAGGAGCCGAAGCTGCCGACGTACAGGAGCGCCATCAGCCAGGTGTGGCGCTGGCGGGCGGCCTCGCGGAGCGCGCCGCCGTCGTTGCGGAGCGGCGCGAGGTTGTCCATCCGCAGCAGGGCGAGGACGGCCGCCAGCACGATCAGCGGCAGGTAGCAGGCGAGGAGCACCCGCGGGTGGCCGGCGCCCGCGGTCCCGATGACGAGGAGCGCGGCGAGCTGCACGACGGGCACGCCGATGTTGCCGCCGCCGGCGTTCAGGCCGAGCGCCCAGCCCTTCTTCCGCAGCGGGAAGAAGGCGTTGATGTTCGTCATGGAGGAGGCGAAGTTGCCGCCGCCGACACCGGTCAGGGCGGCCACGGCGAGGAACACGCCGTACGGGGTCCCGGGCTCCATGACGACGAGCGCGGCCGTGGTCGGCGCGAGGAGCAGCAGGGCGCTGGCGACGGTCCAGTTCCGGCCGCCGAACCGGCCGACGGCGAAGGTGTACGGGATGCGGACGAGGGCGCCGACGCAGGTGGCGGTGGCGATCAGGAAGAACTTCCCGGCGGGGTCGATCCCGTACTCGGGCCCCATGAACAGCACCATCACCGACCACAGGGACCAGATGGAGAAGCCGATGTGCTCGCTGACGACCGACCACAGCAGGTTGCGCCGGGCGGTCCGTTCGCCGGTCTCCTTCCAGAACGCCTCGTCCTCGGGGTCCCACCGCTCGATCCAGCGGCCTCCCCTGCGCGGTGCGGTCGTACGGGTCATCACGCCTCCACTGCCGTCGGTCCGTGCGGACGACGTTAGGAACGGCGCGTTTCGGCCCCGGTCCCCGCCGGATGACCGGCGGGAAACCTTGCTCTCACCCGCTGCCGGGCGCCCCTGTGAGCGCTGCGGCGGGCAGCCAGGCGCCGGGGGGCACCTCCAGCCAGCCGCGTTCGGCGGCGAGGCCGCGGACGGCGCGGCGCAGCGCGTCCAGGCCCGGGTGGGCAAAGCCCCTGCGCCACACCATCGACAGGGGGGAGAGGGGCAGCGGTTCGGCCAGGGGGCGCTTGGTGCAGGCGGGCAGATCGGTGAAGTCGACGGTGACGAGGACGGGCGTGCGGGTCTTGGCCATCACCCGGCGGAACTCCTCCTTGCCGATGGCGACGGGCGCGGGCGGTGCGAGGGCGATGCCGCGGCCTTCGAAGAGCTCGCGGGCGAGGCGGGTCCACTCCAGGGTCCGCGGGTTGCCGGCGCCCGCGTACACGTGCTCCCCGGCGAGGGCGCGGACCGGCAGGGGGGCGCCGGGACGGTCGGCCAGCGGGTGCCCGTCGGGCAGGAGCGCGGCGAGCGGCTCGTAGCGTACGGGCATGTGGTCGAGGCGGCGGCGCAGCGCGGGTTCCAGGCCGTGGACGTAGCCGAACGCGACGTCCAGCCGGCCGGCGGCGACCTCTGCGGCGGCGTGCGTGAGGCCGCTCTCGAAGCGGGCCATCAGCTCGCAGTCCGGGGCGAGTTCGCGGGCCCGGTCGAGGACGGTGCGGGCGCTGCTGGGGCCGTCGGTGTTGACGTCGACGAGGAGCGGGCTCGGGCCGGCGAACGCGGCGGCGAGCTCCTCGTGGGCGGCAAGCACCCGGCGGGCCAGCGGCAGCAGCCGCTCGCCGTCGGCGGTCAGCTCGACGGCGCGGGTGGTCCGGGTGAACAGGGCGGCGCCGAGGCCTTGTTCGAGGCGGCGCACGTCGCGGCTGAGGGCCTGCTGGGCGGTGTAGAGGCGGGCGGCGGCGCGAGTGAAGTGCAGCTCCTCGGCGACCGCGAGGAAGCCGCGCAGCAGCCGGGGGTCGACGTCACGGGGATTCACGCGCCGAGACTAACAACAGGATGCGGTCAATGGTCGGCCAAGAGGTGTTGGACCGAACACCCCGCCCCCACAGAACCTGGGTGCATGCCGCACACGACCGCCGCCCCCGACAGCGCCCTGCCCGCTTCCCTCCGCCTGCCCTCCCCCGGCCGCACGGCCTCCCCCGCGCCCTTCCGCGCGGCCCGCGCCCGCCGCCCCGCCGCGGCGGACGCCCCGCGCCTGGCGGTCACCGGCTCGACGCTGGTCATCGCCCGCACCGCCCAGGCCCCCGCCCGGCGCCGCAAGGCGCCCGGCCCGTACGCGCGGCTGTTCGCCCTGCCCGGCACCCGCGCCTTCACCGCGGGGAACCTCCTGGCAAGGCTGCCGATGGGGATGTTCGCGGTGAGCGCGATCATGATGATCGCCGGGCAGCGCGGCTCGTACGCCCTGGCCGGCGCGGTCACCGCGACGGGCCTCGGCGCGACGGCGCTGGTCGCACCGTGGACCGCCCGCATGGTCGACCGGTACGGGCAGGCGCGCGTCGCCGTCCCCGCGACGCTGGTCGCGGTGCTCGGCTCGCTCGCGCTCGTCGCGTGCGTCCGCACCGGGGCCCCGGCGTGGACCCTGTTCGCGAGCTACGCGGCCACCGCGACGACCCCGAACATCGGCGGCATGTCGCGGGCCCGCTGGACCCACCTGCTGAAGGACTCCCCCGCCGCGCACCACACCGCGATGTCCTTCGAGCAGGCCGCGGACGAGCTGTGCTTCATGCTGGGCCCGGTCGTGGCGGCGCTCCTGTGCTCGGCGGTCTTCCCCGAGGCGGGCACGCTGGCCGGGGCCGTCCTCCTCCTGGCCGGGATGCTGCTGTTCACCGCGCAGCGCGCGACCGAACCGCCCGCCTCCCCGGCCGTCCGCGCATCCTCCCCCCTGCGCGCACTCCGCCCCCTCCTGCTGCTGTTCCTCCCGCTGGGCGCGGTGTTCGGCGCGATGGAGGTCGCCTCCATCGCCTACCTCGACGGCCACGGCCTGGGCGCAGCGGTCGGCCCCATCCTGGCCCTGCAGGCCGCCGGATCCTGCGCCGCAGGCCTCCTGTACGGCACCCGCAGGCCCCTGGACCTGCGGGTGTGCCTGGCGGCGACGGCCGCGGCGATGTCCCTGCCCTGGGCGGCCGCCGCCGCGGACTCGGTGGCCCTGACCGGCCTCGCCCTCCTCCTGGCCGGCATGTCGACGGCCCCGACGATGGTCACGGCGATGTCCCGCATCCACGCGGCGGTCCCGCGGGAGCGCCTGAACGAGGGCATGACCCTCGCGGTCACGGCAACCCTGGCCGGCATAGCGGCGGGCTCCGCCACGGCGGGCACCCTGATCGACCGCTTCGGCACGACCGTCCCGTACGCCCTCCCGGCAGCAGCCGCCGCCACGGCCCTCCTCCTGTCCACCACCTTGCGCCGCCGCTGAGCAGCCTGCTCCGGTGCCGATCCGGCACTGTGGTCCTGTACCGAACCGAAGGAGGTGCGCCGCATGCCCATCAGCGCCGGCGAAGCCCGCAGGAACCTGCTCTCGCTCATCGAGCGCGTCACCGACGACCACACGCCGGTCCGGATCAGCTCCGCGGCGGGGGACGCGGTCCTGATGTCCGCGGACGACTTCGATGCCTGGCAGGAGACGGTGTACCTCCTCGGCTCCCCGGCGAACGCCCGCAGGCTGGCGGAGGCCGTGGCCCGGGACCGGGCGGACGCCCGCCCGGTCCCGGACGGCGGGGCGGCATGACGAAGGCCCCGCGGCCGGAACGGCTGCGGGGCCTTGCACGCATGGGATCCCCGGTGCGACACGTCAGCCGGCACCGGCCGCGGACAGGCGACCGGAGGCTCGGCCGTCGAGCGAGGGATTGACTGCAAAATGACTGCACCGACGATAAAATGCAGTCATGACTGCATTCACGATCCGTGAAGTCCCCGATGACGTCGCCCGCCGCATAAAGGTCCGGGCCGCCGAGGCCGGACAGTCCCTCCAGAGCTACCTGCTCAGCCTCGTCACCCGAGACGCCACCCAGCCCACGCTCGCCGAAATGGCCGACCGGGCCGAGCGCTACGCCACGGAGGACATCGACCTCCAGGACGTCCTCGACGCCATCGATGCGGGCAGGACGGGCCGTTGATCGTCGTGGACTCCTCTGCCCTGGTCCTGTTCCTCACGGACAGGGGCTCCCGGGGCGCCGCTGCCCGCCGACGCATCAGCGAGGAGGACACTCTCGCCGCTCCCTACCTCCTGGACACCGAGGTCGCGTCCGCCCTCCTGGGCATGGCACGCGGCGCCAAGATCGACCCCTCGAGCCTCGACGAGCACTTCGAGACCTACCAGGGGCTGCGCGTACAGCGTCACGAGACGGGCCCTCTGCTCCCCCGGATCCGAAAGCTGTACGCCAACCTCTCCGCCTGCGACGCGACGTACGTCGCCCTCGCCGAAGCGCGGGGCGTCCCCCTGCTGACGGCGGACGTGCGCATCAAACGAGGCGTTCAGAAGCCGCGTTGCGTCATCGAGGTCATCACCGCCAACGGCGATCACCCCCCGCACCCGGGCACCTGACACACCCCGGTCTCCGCCACGCTCCCCGAAGGGTGGTGCATCCGTCGTGCTCCCACATGACGAAGGCCCCTCGACCTCGCGAAAATTTTCGCAGGTCAAGGGGCCTTCGCCCACATGGGATGAGTGGAGATGGCGGGAATCGAACCCGCGTCCAACGGTGCAGAAGGAGGGCTTCTCCGAGCGCAGTCCGCTGCGATTTTCTCGGCCCCGGAGATCACACGGACAAGTCTCCGACGGGCTCAGTCACTGTTTGATTTCCCTCCAACCCCCGTGACCGGGGCTAGAGGTTTAGATCCCTAGTCGACGCCAGGATCCGGACCGGGACCACTTCCGGGCTGACGCTCCTCACAGAGGCTTCAGCTCACTGCTATCAGGCAGCGAGGGCGAAGCGGGAGTTATCGCTCTTGGAGTTGGCGATTATTTTTTTGCGACATGTGGTTAGCGAGATCATTGCCGCTTCCTCGGCTCGCTTCCCCTACATCGACATCCGCTGTCGAAACCGATCATCCCCATGTTGATTTTTCAAGGTGCGCCCGCCCCGCGGGGTGGGTGCGCAGCCCATGGTACGCGAAGTGGACCACCGCGTGCCAGGTGATTAACGCTCGCCGCGCTGGCGCCGCCGTGCCGCCGCGATCGCGCGGTTCGTCTCCCGCGTGTCCTGCTTCTCGCGCAGCGCCTGCCGCTTGTCGTACTCCTTCTTGCCCTTCGCCAGCGCGATCTCGACCTTGGCCCGGCCGTCCTTGAAGTACAGCGACAGCGGCACCACGGTGTGGCCGCTCTCCTGCGCCTTCGACTCCAGCTTGTCGATCTCCTCCCGGTGCAGCAGCAGCTTCCGCTTGCGCCGGGCGCTGTGGTTCGTCCACGTGCCCTGGCTGTACTCCGGCACGTGCACGTTGTACATCCAGGCCTCGCGGCCCTCCACCGACACGTAGCCGTCGACGAGCGAGGCCCGTCCCTGGCGCAGGGACTTCACCTCGGTGCCGGTGAGCACGATGCCGCACTCGTAGGTGTCGAGGATGGCGTAGTCGTGCCGCGCCTTCTTGTTCTGGGCGATCAGCTTGCGCCCTTTTTCCTTAGCCATAGTGGTGGTCATTTTTGCACTACGGACCCACCCCGAGGCCACCCAATACCGTGCGGGCGCGCTCCTCGGCCCGGTCGCGGGCGGGCAGGTCGGGGGTGATGCCGGTGCCGTCGAGGCTGCGGCCGCCCGGGGTGCGGTACGTGCCGACCGTCAGCTCGGCGACCGAGCCGTCGGGCAGCTGCGTCGGCATCTGGACGGACCCCTTGCCGAAGGTGCGGGTGCCGACGGCCACGGCCCGGCCGCGGTCCTGCAGGGCGCCGGCGACGAGCTCGGCGGCGCTCATGGTCCCGGCGTTGACGAGGGCGACCAGCGGGCGGGCGGTGTCGCCGCCGCGCTCGGCGTACAGGGCGCGCTCCTCGCCGCGGACGTCGTAGGTGGCGACGAGCCCGCCGTCGAGGAAGGCGGAGGCGGCGGCGACGGCCTCGGTGACGAGCCCGCCGGGGTTGCCGCGCAGGTCGAGCATGACGCCGCCGCCGGGCGGGGCGGCCCGTACGGCGTCCCGGACGCGGGCGCCGGAGCCGCGGGTGAAGGCGGCGACCTTGATGACGGTGATCCCGCCGGGCAGCGTGCGGACGGTGACGGGCTCTGCCCGCAGCAGCTCGCGGTGCACGGTGCGGGAGGCCTCGGCGCCCTCGCGGGCGGTGCGCAGGGCGACGGGGGTGCCGGCCTCGCCGCGCAGGAGGGCGACGACCTCGGCGGTCTTCAGGCCGGTCACGGAGCGGTCGTCGACGGCGACGAGGCGGTCCCCGGCGGCGATGCCGGCGCGGGCGGCGGGCCCGCCGGGCTGGACGCGGGCGATCCCGATGGCGCCGTCGGCACGGCGTTCGGGCCAGAGGCCGACGCCGGTCCAGCGGCCGTCGAGGTCTTCGGCGAAGGCCTGGAACTCGCCGCGGTCGTAGACGACGCCCCACCGGTCGCCGCTGCGGCTGACGACCTCCTGGGCGGCCTTCTTGCCGGACTTGCCCTCGGCGACGGCTTCGGCGGCGGCGCGGGCGACGGCCTCCCGGTCGGCGGTTCCGGCTCCGGGGGCGGCACCGCCAGGCCCGGGACCGGCCCCTCCGGGCGGCGCCGCGGCGGTCGTTAAGCCGCTGCCGGAAGCGCCGGCGGCGCCGGCCCCGTCCCAGCAGCCCATGGCGGCTGCGGCGGTGACGGCCGTGGCGAAGGCCAACGTGAGGACGGCCCCGCGACGCAGGTCGCGGGGCCGCGGACAGAAGCTGGGCAGACCCTGCATGCGCCCGAGTCTAGGACAAGGCCCCTTCCGCCACGGCGGGTTGGACCGGGCTCACAGGGGGCGCTCGTCACACCCTGAGGTACTTGCGGAGCGCGAGGAACGCCGCAAGTGACGGCATCAGCACGCCGATTGCCAGCACGAGCGGCAGCTTGGTCAGGACCTCGTCCCAGCCGATGAAGTTGATCAGTTCCATCTTGGTGCGGAGCGAGGCGCCGTGGTCGATGACGAAGTACTGGCCCGCGCCGAGCATCAGGCAGGCGAACACGGCGCCGATCAGGCCGGCGAACGCGGCCTCCATGATGAACGGCACCTGGATGTAGAAGCTGGAGGCGCCGACCAGCCGCATGATCCCGGTCTCGCGGCGGCGGCTGAAGGCGGACACCCGCACCGTGTTGACGATCAGCAGCAGCGCCACCACCAGCATGATCAGCATGATGCCGAGGGCGGCCCAGTTGAGGTAGCCGAGCATCTGGAAGAGGTTGTCCAGCTCGGTGTGCTGGTCGGCCACCGACTGGACGCCGTCGCGGCCCGCGAACGCCGTCGTGATGACCTTGTACTTCTCGGGTTCCGTGAGCTTCACGCGGAAGGAGTCGGGCATCTGGTCGGGGGTGATCACCGAGGCGAGCGCGGTGTGCCCGAAGCGCTCCTTGTAGTGCTTGTAGGCCTCGTCGGAGGACTCGTAGTGGACGGTCTGGACGAGCTCCATCTTCTCCAGGTCGGTCTGGATCAGCTGCTTCTGCTCGGGTGTCGCCGCACCCTTGGCGCAGGCCCGGCTGCCGAGCTCGCTGCTGTCCTCCGCGTCGCTCTTGTTGCAGAGGTAGATGGAGACGTTGACCTTGTCGTACCAGTAGCCCTTCATCTTGCTCACCTGGTCGCGCATGAGCAGGGAGCCGCCGAACAGGGCGAGCGAGAGGGCCACGGAGATGACGACCGCGAAGGTCATGGTCAGGTTGCGGCGGAGACCGACCCCGATCTCCGACATGACGAACTGGGCGCGCATGACGTCTGGGTGGGCCCTTTCAGTGCTGGTAGCCGTAGACGCCGCGCGACTGGTCGCGGACGAGGCGGCCCTGTTCGAGTTCGATGACGCGCTTGCGCATCTGGTCGACGATCTGCTGGTCGTGCGTCGCCATGATCACGGTGGTGCCGGTGCGGTTGATGCGGTCCAGCAGCTTCATGATGCCGACGGACGTCTGCGGGTCGAGGTTGCCGGTGGGCTCGTCCGCGATGAGCAGGGCGGGGCGGTTGACGAAGGCGCGGGCGATGGCGACGCGCTGCTGCTCGCCGCCGGAGAGCTCGCCCGGCATGCGGTCCTCCTTGCCGCCGAGGCCGACGAGCTCCAGCACCTGCGGGACGGCCTTGCGGATCTCGCCGCGCGGTTTGCCGATGACCTCCTGCGCGAAGGCGACGTTCTGCGCCACCGTCTTGTTGGGCAGGAGCCGGAAGTCCTGGAAGACGGTGCCCAGCTGGCGCCGCATCTGCGGGACCTTCCAGTTCGAGAGCTTGCCGAGGTCCTTGCCGAGGACGTGGACCTGGCCGTGGGTGGCCCGCTCCTCGCGCAGGACGAGCCGCAGGAAGGTGGACTTGCCGGAGCCGGAGGAGCCGACCAGGAAGACGAACTCGCCCTTCGCGATCTCCAGGGAGACATCTCTGAGTGCGGGGCGGTTCTGCTTCGGGTAGGACTTGGAGACGTTGTCGAATCGGATCACGGGTGCACCACGGTCGCCGGGAGTAGGTGTGCGTGACCATACGCGAACGGGCCCCGGGTGGGGACCCGGCGCCCGCAGTTGCCCGATATGTCCCGCGGGACGGGGGAGGCGGCGGGTGATTGCCCGGACGGGCCGCGCCGAAAGCCTGCGGAGCTGGCACAGTGGTAGGGGGAACGGTCTCGTTCCCGCACGCGTTGTACAAGGGGACGAGAGGAGGAGAGCGCATGACATATGACCGGCTCGTGTGCGCGAACTGCGCCGCGCCCGTCAGTCAGGGCCGCTGCCCGGTGTGCCGGGCGAACCGGGAGCGCCTCCAGCAGGAGGGCCCCTTCGCAGGCCTGAACCCCATGGCGCTCATCGCGCTCCTGGTGGTCCTCGTGGCGGCTCTGGCCCTGGTGGCGCAGCACACCGCGTAGGGCCGGCGGGCGCCGGCGGCTCCGCCGCACGTCCCGATCATGCGTCGCCCCGCCCCCCTGGGAGGGACGGGAGGAGAACGACGGCGGGGCCCGGACACCCTTCGGTGTCCGGGCCCCGCCCTCTGTTCGCGTGCCGCGCGCCCCGCCCGGGGCGCGCGGTCCGGCGGCCCGGTTCAGGCCGTCGTCTGCTCCTGCTGCTTGCGCCAGCGGATGCCGGCCTCGAGGAAGCCGTCGATGTCACCGTCGAGCACCGACTGCGGGTTGCCGACCTCGAACTCCGTCCGCAGGTCCTTGACCATCTGGTACGGGTGCAGGACGTAGGAGCGCATCTGGTTGCCCCACGAGTTGCCGCCGTCGCCCTTGAGGGCGTCCATCCTGGCCTGCTCCTCCTGGCGGCGCCGCTCCAGCAGCTTCGCCTGGAGGACGTTCATGGCGCTGGCCTTGTTCTGGATCTGGCTGCGCTCGTTCTGGCAGGACACCACGATGCCGGTCGGGATGTGCGTGATGCGCACGGCCGAGTCGGTGGTGTTGACGCCCTGGCCGCCGGGGCCCGAGGCCCGGTAGACGTCGATGCGCAGCTCGGTCTCGTCGATCTCGACGTGGTCGGACTGCTCGACGACCGGGAGCACCTCGACGCCCGCGAAGGACGTCTGGCGGCGGCCCTGGTTGTCGAAGGGCGAGATGCGGACCAGGCGGTGCGTGCCCTGCTCCACCGAGAGGGTGCCGTAGGCGTACGGCGCCTTGACGACGAAGGTCGTCGACTTGATGCCGGCCTCTTCCGCGTACGAGGTCTCGTACACCTCGGTGGAGTAGCCGTGCCGCTCGGCCCAGCGCAGGTACATGCGCTGGAGGCGCTCGGCGAAGTCGGAGGCGTCGACGCCGCCCGCCTCGGCGCGGATGTTGACCAGCGCCTCGCGCTCGTCGTACTCGCCGGACAGGAGGGTGCGGACCTCCATCTCGTCCAGCGCCTTGCGGACCGCGGCGAGCTCCGCCTCGGCCTCGGCGCGGGTGTCCGCGTCGTCCATCTCCTCGGCCAGCTCGAAGAGGACCGCGAGGTCGTCGATGCGGCCGCGCAGCGCCTCGGTCTTGCGGACCTCGGCCTGGAGGTGGGAAAGCCGGCTCGTGATCTTCTGGGCAGCCTCGGGGTCGTCCCACAGGGACGGGGCCGCGGCCTGCTCCTCGAGCACGGCAATGTCTGCCCTCAGCTTGTCGAGGTCCAGGACGGCCTCGATCGACCCCATGGTCGAGGAGAGGGACTTCAGCTCTTCGGAAACATCGACGACTGCCACGGGTCCAGCGTAGCCGGTCTCCGGGCGCCCCCGTCCGGCCAGTCCGGTTCACCCGTTCTGATGGACGCCGGTACGGGCGTACGCTCACGGTATGACTCTCCTCCTCGTCAAGCGCCGCCATGTGGACCACATGCGTGTCACGACGACGAGCTGTCAGCCGCCGGACCGAACACAAGCCTGATCCACCCGATCCGACTTGGTCCTGTACGCGGCCCATGCGGCTCCGGCGCCACCCCTGCCGGCAGGCCCTCCCCCTCCGCTGCCCCGCCACCACCGGGGAACAGGACCCCGTGACATCCGAAACGGAGCCGTCATGCCGTCCGCGCACTCCCTCCCCGTCATCGATCTCTCCCAGGCCGACGACCCCGCCCTGCGGCCGGGGTTCCTGAAGGAACTCCACGCCGCCGCCCGGGACACCGGCTTCCTCCACCTCACCGGGCACGGGATCTCCGAGGCGGAGAGCGCCCGCATACTGGACGTGACCAGGGCTTTCTTCGCCCTGCCCGAGGCTGACCGGCTCGCCGTCAGCAATCTGAACTCGCCGCACTTCCGCGGCTACACACGCATCGGGCACGAGCTGACGGGCGGCGCCTCCGACTGGCGCGACCAGCTCGACGTGGGCGCCGAGCGCCCCGCCCCGCGGCTCGGCCCGGACGACCCGGCCTACCTGTGGCTGGAGGGGCCCAACCAGTGGCCGGCCGCCCTGCCCGAGCTGCGGACCGTCGTCCTGGACTGGCAGACCCGGCTCGCCGCGGTGGCGCACCGGCTGCTGCAGGAGCTGCTGACCTCCATCGGCGCCCCGCACGACTTCTTCGACGCCGCCTTCGCGGACCGCCCGCACCTGCACACCAAGCTGATCCGCTACCCCGGATCGGCCCCGTCGGGCGCCGACCAGGGCGTCGGCGCGCACAAGGACTACGGGTTCCTGACGCTGCTGCTGCAGGACTCGGTCGGCGGGCTGCAGGTCGTCAGGGACGGCGGGTACGTGGACGTGCCGCCGATGCCGGGGGCGTTCGTCGTCAACCTGGGCGAGCTGCTGGAGATCGCGACGGAGGGGTACCTGACGGCGACCGACCACCGGGTGGTGAGCCCGCCGGGCGCGGTGGAGCGGTTCTCGGTGCCGTTCTTCTACAACCCGCGGCTCGACGCGGTCGTGGAGACGGTGCCGGGCGACTACCTGCGGTCGGCGCCGGGCCTCACGCACGACGCGTCGAACCCGCTGCACGCGGAGTACGGGCGCAACGAGCTCAAGGGGTGGGTGCGGGCGCACCCGGAGGTGGCCCGCCGCTGGCATCCGGAGCTGGTCGGCGCCTGAGCGGCGGGCCGACTGCGGCCCCGGGTCCCGGTGCGGCCAAAACGGCGAGGCGCCCGCCGGGGCCGGAAACCCCGCCGGGCGCGTCAGGGCTTCGGCGGGGCCGAGTTCTTCGACGCCGGCGGCTGGGGGCGGTCGTCGCCGTCCGAGGAGGCCAGCCAGCCGCCGACCCCGACGGCGGCGGCGAGGGCTACCGCCCCCGCGGACAGCACGAGGCGCCTCCGGCGCACGGTGTCCGCCCGGTGCCTGGCCGACCCCGGCCGGTGGCCGCCCGCGGGCCGCGGCACCCGGGCGGTGCCGAGCGCACCCCCGGCCAGCTCCTCGGGCCCCGGCACGCGCATCGAGGTGTGGGTGTCCCGGTTCGAGTCCGTCGCCGAGCCGGGCACCAGCGGGACGGCCCCGCGCCGCCGGACGGGCGCCGCGGGTGCCTCCCCGGCCAGCTCCGGCTCGGGCTCGGCGTCGTCGGGCTCGTCCACGTCCAGCGGGGGTATGCCCGCCAGCATCGGCAGCAGGTCCCGCAGCCGGGCGGACAGCTCGGAGGCGCGCAGCCGGGAGGCCGGCCCCTTGGCCAGGCACTGCACGATCAGCTGCCACAGCTCCTCCGGGATGCCGGGCAGCGGCACCACGGTCTCGGTCACGTGGCGGCGCAGCACGGCGCCGGGATGTCCGCCGCCGAACGGCGTGAACCCGGCGAGCAGCTCGTACAGGACGGTCGCCAGGGCGTAGATGTCCACGGCCGCGCGCGGCGGCAGCCCCTCGACGATCTCCGGCGCCAGGTAGTCGGGGGTGCCGATGATCCGGGTCGCGGTGGCGGAGGCCCGCCCGCTCCCGCCCGCGGCGGCCCCGATCCGCTTCGGGGTGTCGATCAGCTTGGCGACGCCGAAGTCGGTGAGCAGGGCCGGGTGGGCGCCGCCGGGTCCGAGGGGGCCCTGCATGTCGAGGAGGACGTTCTCGGGCTTCACGTCGCGGTGGACGACACCGGCGGCGTGGGCGGCGGCGAGCGCGTCCGCCACGTCGGCGGTGATCGCGACGGCCGCCTCGGGCGCGAGGCGGCGCTCCCGGTCGAGCCGGGTGCGCAGGTCCGTGCCGCGCACCAGGTCCATGACCAGGGCGAGGTCGTTGCCGTCGACGACGAGGTCGCGGACCGAGACGATGTGCGGGTGGTCCAGGCCGAGCAGCGCGCTGCGCTCTTGGACGAAGCGTCCGACCAGTTCCTGGTCGGACGCGAGGTCCTCGCGCAGCAGCTTGACGGCGACGGGGCCGTCGGGCCCCTCGCCGAGCCACACCGTGCCCGCGCTTCCGCGCCCCAGGATCTGGTGCGCGGTGTACCGGCTGCCGATTTTCCGTGCCACGACTGCTCCCTCAGCGGCTGGCGTACGGCACCAAAGCTATGCGGTCGCGCGGGCGCCCGGCGCCGCGGAACACGGTGACCTTCACTTCTGCGGGCGAAATCACGTCCCGGATGTCGACAAATCCACGAAGTCGGGGCTCCGCGGGCCCGTTCAGGGGGTGCCCGCGCCCGTTCCGCCGCCCGTGCCCGCGGTGTCGCCGAGGGAGGTGACCCAGTCGACGATGCCCGTGCCCCAGCTCCAGAGCTGGTCGAACCAGCCCTTGCCGGTGCCGATCCACGACTGGAGCGGGGTGAGCTCCCAGACCAGCCAGCCCGCGACGAAGAAGACCAGGATCATCACCAGGCAGCCCTTGAGGCAGCCGAGGCCGGGGATCCGGATCGGGTTCGCGCTGCGGCGGCGCGGCTCGCGCGGCTCTCGGGCGGGCCGCTGCGGCGGCGGGGCCTGCTGCGGCTGCTGGGGGGCCTGGGGCTGCCGGTACGGCTGGGCCTGCGGCGCCGGCTGCTGCTGCCGATACGGCTGCGGCGGCGGGGGCGCCTGCTGCGGCTGCGGGTAGTAGGGCTGCTGCGGCGGCTGCTGGTACTGGGGCGCCTGGGGGTGCTGCTGCGGCGGGTACTGCGGCGGCGGCGCCTGCCGGTACTGCGGGGGCTGCTGCGGCCGCTGGGGCCGCTGCTGCGGAGGCGGCGGCGGGGGCGCCTGCCGCTGGGGCCGGCGGCGCAGCGGGTCCTCGCTGGGGTCGAGGTAGTGCACCTGCGTCTGCTCGTTGCGGTCCCGCGCGGCGCGCATCTGCGTCTGCCACGGGTGCGGCGTGTCCGGCCGCTCCACGGGCGGCATGACCGAGGTGGCGGCCGCCTCCGGGACGCCGTCGCCGGGGCCGCCCGTCGCGGGCAGCACGGAGGTGGCGTCGGCGGCGCCGACCGGCGGCAGCACGCTCGTCATCGCGTTGGGGTCGTACGCGCCATCCTGGCCGGCGGCGGCGCGGCCGGGCAGCACCTGCGTGGCGTCCGCGGCCCCGGGCGCGGCCGCGGGGGTCTGCGGGACGGGCGCGGGCGAGGGGTCGGGGGCGAGCAGCGCGCCGACGCCGAGGGCGGCCTCGACCTCGGCGGGAGCGCTGTGCACGCCGATGCCGGAGGCGACGACGCGCAGGCCGCGGGCCAGGTTCTCGGCGCTGGGGCGCTCGCCGGGCTCCTTGCGCAGGCAGCGCTCGATGACGATCCACAGCGGCTCGGGCAGGCTCGGCGGGCGCTGGGGGTCCTCGCTGAGGTGGCGGTGGAGGACTTCGAGTGCGGTCGCGCCGGCGAACGGCGGGCGCCCGGTGACGAGTTCGTAGAGCAGGATGCCGGCGCCGTAGATGTCGACGGCGGAGGTCTGCGGGCGGCCCTCGGCGGATTCGGGGGCGACGTAGGCGGGGGTGCCGACGAACTCGTGGGTGCGGGTCAGGCCCGGGGAGTCGGCGAGGCGGGCGATGCCGAAGTCGGTGAGCATCGGCTTCATGCGTCCGTCGCTCTCGTCGAGCAGGACGTTCGCGGGCTTGAGGTCGCGGTGGACGACGCCGTCGGCGTGGCTGGCGGCGAGCGCGTCGGCGATCTGGGCGGTCAGCAGGGCCGCCGCGACCGGGGTGAAGGGGCCGTTCTCCCGGATGTAGCGGTGCAGGTCCGGGCCCTCGATCAGGTCCATGACGAGGGCGAGGAGGTCGCCCTCGACGACGAGGTCGCGGGTGCGGACGATGTTCGGGTGGGTCAGGCGCAGCAGGACGGAGCGCTCCCGCAGGAAGCGCATGACGATGTCCGGGTCCTGGGCCAGCTCCTCCTTGAGGACCTTGATGGCCAGGGTCTCGCCCGGCTGTCCGGCCACGGCGGCCTCGGCGCCGGCGGTCTCGCGCTGGCGGGCTCGCCAGACGGTGCCCGTGGCGCCGCGCCCGAGCGGCTCCTCGAGCAAGTACTTGCTGCCGACTGGCCGCACGTCTCGCGCTCCCTGCTGTCGTGGTGGGTGGTGCATGTCGTTCGGTTTTGCGGCCCACTCTAGGGGGTGTCCTCCGCAAAGACGCCGGGTGGCGGCGGTTGGTTGCCGCACATATGTGCGGACTGTGATGTTCGCGGCGTATGCCGGAGGCGTTTTTCCGCGGCGGAGGGCCGCTCTCCTCGGGTTTCCCCGGGGAGCCTGTCCGCATGTGCGCGCCCCTTGCACCGGACCCCGGCCATTCAAGATCATTTATCGGCGGGTGCCGGGCGTGTCGTCCGCAACAGGTGCGAGGATGCACCCGTGCGGAAGCGGGGGCGGGGAGCCCGCGCTCCCGCGCAGACCTGACCGGACGACGCGCCGTGCCGGGTGGGGGGCCGGGCGGGCTCGTCCGCCGTCCCCGCCGGGCCGCGCGCACCGCGCACCGCGCAGAAGGGACCGCTGACGGCGATGCAGATCCGGCTGACCGTCCTCGGGTCGCGCAGCGGCCACCAGACCGTGCCCGCCGGCTGTGACGTCCTCGTCACCGCGCCCGCCGGAACCCCGCTCTCCGCGGTCGCCTCCGGGCTCGCCGCGACCGTCGGCGGCCCCGACACGGGCGGTACGGCGGCCCTGTACGCGGGCGAGCGCCGCCTCGACCCGCAGCGCCACGTCCTCGGCGAGCCGCCGCTGGTCGACGGCGCCGTGCTGGGCCTGCACGGCCCCGTCCCGGACCACGCCCCCGACGGGGCGGAGGGCGCCCAGCTGCACGTCGTGGCCGGGCCCGACGCGGGCGGGGTGCACCTGCTGCACCCGGGCATGATCCGGATCGGCCGCTCGGCCGACGCCGACGTCCCCCTCGACGACCCGGACGTCTCGCGGCTGCACTGCACGGTGACGGTCCTGCCGGACGGCCGCGTCGCCGTCGCGGACCTGGACTCGACGAACGGGACGACCCTCGACGGCGCCGAGGTCGGGCGCCGGCCCGTGCCGCTGGCCCCGGGCGCCCTGCTGCGGATCGGGGAGTCCACGCTGCGGCTGGTGGAGGGGGCCGCGCCCCCGCTGCCCCTGGTCCCCGACCTGGAGGGCCACCTCCGCCCGGCCGGACCCGCGCCCTCCGCAGGGCCCGCCGGGCCTGCCCCGGCCGGCCACCACCCCGCCGCGCCCGCACAGCCCGCCGCCCCGCCCGTCCCGGCCGCCGCCCCGGCCCCTCCCGCAGCGCCGCCCGCCGCCGGCCCCGCCCCGGCCGCCCCCGGCGCCGCGGGCCCCCGGCGCCCCCTCGGCGGCCTCGGCGCCTGGGCCCGCAAATGGGTGCGCGGTGAGGAGGAGCCCGCAGAGCACACCACGGCCGGGCCGCCGGCCCCCGCCGTGCCCGACGCCGACGACCCCGCCACCCTCCTGCTGGCCGCCCTCGGGCCCACCGCCCGGCTGTGGTCCCGTCCGCCCGGCCGCCTCGACGTCGGCCTCGGCGCCGGGAGCCGCGTCGCCCTCCAGGACTGCGGCTCCCTCGCCCTCGCCGGGCCGCGGGCCCGCCTCGCGGGCGTCGCCCGCTCCGTCGTGGCCCAGCTGGCCGCGCTGCACGCGCCCGCGCAGCTGGAGATCGTCCTGATCAGCGCCGACCGGGCCCGTACGGTCGCGCAGCGGCGGGAGGAGTGGGGCTGGCTGGGCTGGCTCCCCCACGTCCGCCCCGCGCACGGCCAGGACTGCCGGCTGCTCCTGGCCTACGACCGCGACCAGGCCGCCGCGCGCACCGGCGAGCTGACCCGCCGCCTCGACGCCGGGCCGCTCGGCGCCGACTGGGCCGCCGCCGACCCCTCCCGCGTCCGGGAGGCCGCGGCCGCGCACACCGGCCCCCGCACCCTGCTCGTCGTCGACGGCGACCCCGGCACCGCCGCCCTGCGCGACCTCACCGGCCGCCTGGCCTCCCACGGCCCGGCCGCCGGGATCCACGTCCTCGTCCTGGCGGAGACTCCCGCCGCGACGCCCGCCTCCCCGCTCGCCGAGACGTACGAGGCGGCCTGCGCGGCCGCCCCGGCCTTCCGCGACTGCGGCGCCGCCGCCCTGCTCAGCGGCGACGTGGCCACGGCCGTGCGGGCCTTCGCCGTCGCCGGCGGCCGGCCGTGCCCGCCCGGCACGACCGCGACCGCGGACGCCGTGTCCGCCGCCTGGGCCGAGCGGTTCGCCCGCGCGCTCGCCCCGCTGAAGGCGGAGCCGGCCGGCGGCAGGCCGCAGCGGCCGGCCGCGGCCGCGCTCCCGGCCGCCGCGCGGCTGCTCGACGAGCTGGGGCTCGCCCGGGCCACCCCGGCGTCCCTGATGGCCCGCTGGGCCGAGGCCACCGAGCAGGGGCAGGGCGTCGGCGGGCTGGTCGAGCTCGTCCTCGGCAGCGGGCAGGCCGGGCCGGTCGGGGCCGAGCTGGTCCAGGACGGGCCGCACCTGCTCGTCACGGGCCCCGCCGGCAGCGGCCGTACGGAGCTGCTGCGCTCGGTGGCCGCCTCGCTGGCCGCGGCCGCCCGACCGGACCGGCTCGGCCTGGTCCTGGTCGACGGGGCCGGCGGCGAACGCGGCGACGGCCTCGCCCCGGCCGCCGAACTCCCGCACGCCTCCGCCCACCTGGTGGCCTCCGACCCGGGCCGGATGCGGGAGTTCGCCCAGGCTCTCGGTGCCGAGCTGAAGCGGCGCGCCGAGCTGCTGGAGGGCGTCCCGTTCGCCGAGTGGCACGCCCGCCGCGAGGTGTCCGACCGGATGGTCGCCCCGCGCCGGCCCGCCCCGGGCGAGCAGCTCGGCGGCGACGCCGACCAGCCGCGGACCGGGACGCTCCGGCTGCGCGCCTCGGCCGTGCGCACCGGGCCCGTCCCCGGCCCCGGCCCGCTGCCCCGCCTGGTGGTCCTGGTCGACGACTACGACGCCCTGGTCGCCCCGGCCCTGGGCAGCGCGGGCCGCCCCGCCGCCGGCTCGGTGGTGCGCGCGCTGGAGGCGGTGGCCCGCGACGGGGCGGCCCTCGGCGTGCACCTGGTCGCCTCCACCGCCCGCCCGGACCTCACGGCCGACACGGAGCTCGTACGGGGCAACCCGCTGCGGGTCGAGCTGGAGCCGCCCGACCGGCCGGGGCCGGGCCGCGGCCGGCTGCACGGCGCCGACGGGCGGCCGGTGCCGTTCCAGGGCGGCCGGGTGACCGGGCGGATCCCGCGGACGGCGACGCAGCGGCCGACCGTCGTCCCCCTGGAGTGGGACCGGATGGGTGATCCGCCCGCCCGCCGTCCGGTGCGCGAGCTCGGCAACGGCCCCACCGACCTCGCGCTGCTGGCCAGCGCCCTCGACCGGGCCTCGCACCTGGTCTCGGCGGTGCCCGTGCTCTTCCCTGCCGCGCCCTGACCCCCGGCCGGGCCGCGCCCCCCGGCGCGGCCCGGGCCCCGTACGGCCGCATGCGCGCGCGGAGGCGGTATTGCGGGGTGCGCGGCTCGGGCGTAGACCTGTGGGTCAGGTCACACCACGGGAATCGGGGGCAGGCCATGGACGGGCAGGGATCGAGCCGTACGCAGATGCGCAGGAGGAGCGCCCCGGCCGCCTGGACGGCGCTGGCCGCGGCGGGAGCCCTCCTGCTGGCCGGCTGCGGCGAGGGCGGAGCGGGCAAGTCCGATCCGCCGGGCGGGCCGTCGGCCGCGCCGCGGGTGCAGTTACCGCGGCTGGACGGGGAGAAGCTGGAGGTCTCGGCGGTCTGGACGGGCCCCGAGCAGGCGAACTTCACGAAGGTCCTGGAGGAGTTCGAGAAGCGGACGGGCGCGTCGGTGGCGTTCGTCCCGGCCCAGGACCCGATCGTCACCTTCCTCGGCACGAAGATCGCGGGCGGGCAGCCGCCGGACGTGGCGCTGCTCCCCCAGGTGGGGGCGCTGACGGCGGCGGTGCAGAACAAGTGGGTGCAGCCGGTCGGCCCGGAGGCGAAGGCGCAGCTCGACAAGAACTACTCGCCGGGCTGGAAGGAGCTGGGCGCCGTCGGGGGCACCCAGTACGGCGTCTACTACAAGGCGGCGAACAAGTCGCTGGTCTGGTACAACGCGAAGGCCTTCGAGGCGGCGGGGGTGCAGCCGCCGAAGACGTGGAAGGAGCTGATCGCCGCGGCGGACACGCTGTCGGCGTCCGGCACTCCGGCGGTGTCGGTGGCGGGCGCGGACGGCTGGACGCTGACGGACTGGTTCGAGAACGTCTACCTCTCGCAGGCGGGCCCGGAGAAGTACGACAGGCTCGCCAAGCACGAGATCAAGTGGACGGACGACAGCGTCCGGCAGGCCCTGACGACGCTCGCGGAGCTGTTCGGCCGGAAGGACTTCCTGGCGGGCGGGACGAGCGGGGCGCTGGCGACGGAGTTCCCGAAGTCGGTGACGCAGACGTTCACCGGCGGGGACCGGCCGGCGGCGGCGATGGTCTTCGAGGGCGACTTCGTGGCGGTGAACATCGCCCAGACCGAGGCGAAGATCGGCGAGGACGCCCTCGTCTTCCCGTTCCCGGCGGTCGGCGCGAAGGCGCCCGTGGTGTCGGGCGGGGACGTGGCGGTCGCGCTGAAGCCGTCGAAGGGCGCGCAGGCGCTGCTGACGTTCCTGGCGTCGCCGGACGCGGCGGAGATCCAGGCCCGGCAGGGCGGCTTCGTCTCGCCGAACAAGGCGGTGGACCCGGCGGCCTACCCGAACGCCATCCAGCGGCGCATCGCGGAGGCGCTGATCGCGGCGGGCGACGACTTCCGCTTCGACATGTCGGACCAGGCGCCGGCGGCGTTCGGCGGGACGCCGGGCGCGGGCGAGTGGAAGGCCCTCCAGGACTTCCTGGCGAACCCGTCGGACGTGGCGGGCACCCAGGCCAGACTGGAGGCGGACGCGGCCAAGGCCTACGGGAACTGACCCGGTGGCGGCCTCGGACGGCACGGCGGCACCGGCCGCCGTGCCCGCGCAGCCGGCGCGGTCCGGGCGGGGCGGGGACCGGCGGCGGGGGCGGCCCGGGGGCACCGGGCGCACCCCGCGGTCCCGGCAGGCCCGGCGCCGGCGCCTGGTCGCGGCGGCGTTCCTCCTGCCGTCGCTGGTGCTGCTCGGCGCGCTCGTCGTGCAGCCCATCGGCTACTCGGTGTGGCGCAGCCTCTTCGACCGCTCGGGGGAGGTGTTCGTCGGCGGCGACAACTACGCGGAGCTCCTGCGGGACGACGCCGTCCGCACGGCCGTGGAGAACACGGCGGTGTGGGTGGTGTTCGCGCCGGCCGTGGCGACGGCGCTCGGCCTGGTCTTCGCGGTCCTGACGGAGCGGGTCCGCTGGGGCACCGCGTTCAAGCTGCTGGTCTTCATGCCGATGGCGATCTCGATGCTGGCCGCCGGGATCATCTTCCGGCTGGTCTACGACCACGACCCCGACCGGGGCGTCGCGAACGCGGTGTGGGTCGGGGTGCACGACACGTTCGCCCCGGCCTCTGCGTTCCCGCGGGCCCGCCCCGGCCGCGACTCGCCGCTGGTCCCGGAGGGGGGCGCGGCCGCGGGCGGCTTCGCCACGCGGGAGCCGGTACGGGCGGGCACGCCGGTGCTGCTCCCGCTGGTCGGGGTCGCCCCGGACGCCCTGCCCGAGGGGACCCGCCCGGCCCGTCCGGCGCCGGCCGAGCCCGGGAAGGTGACCGGGACGGCCTGGCAGGACTTCACGCGGGGCGGCGGCGGCCGGCCGAACGCCGTCGACGCCGCCGAGTCGGGCTTCGCCGGGATGCGCGTGGAGGCGGTCCGCGACGGGCGGGTGGTCGACTCGGCGACGACCCGCGCGGACGGCACGTTCACCCTGTCGGCGAAGGCGGACGGGGCGCTGCTGCGGCTGCCCGCCTCGAACTTCCGCGAGGCGTACGCGGGGGTGGAGTGGCTGGGCCCGGCGCTGGTCACGCCGGCGGTCATCGGGGCGTACGTGTGGATGTGGGCCGGGTTCGCGATGGTGCTGATCGCGGCGGGGCTGGCGGCCGTGCCGCGGGAGCTGCTGGAGGCGGCCCGGGTGGACGGGGCGGGCGAGTGGCAGGTGTTCCGCCGGATCACGGTGCCGCTGCTGGCGCCGGTCCTGGTGGTCGTCCTCGTCACCCTCGTCATCAACGTGATGAAGATCTTCGACCTGGTCTTCGTGATCGCCCCGGGCTCGGTCCAGGACGACGCGAACGTGCTGGCGCTCCAGCTGTACCGCACGTCCTTCGGCACGGACGCGGACGCGGGCCTCGGCAGTGCCATCGCGGTGCTGCTGCTGGTGCTTGTGGTGCCCGTGATGCTCTACAACATCCGCCGGATGCGCCGGGAGGCCCGCCGATGAGCTTCGTGCACGCTGCGGCGTCCAAGGCGGCCGGCGGGGCGGTGCGCGTCTTCCTGGTCCTCGCCGGCCTGTTCTGGTTGCTGCCGACGATCGGCCTGCTGGTGTCCTCGTTCCTGGACGCCGGCGAGCTCGACCGGGGCGGCTGGTGGCGGGGGCTGACCGCCCCGGCCCGCCTGACCACCGCGAACTACGAGCGGCTCCTCGCGGACGGGGCGATCACCGGCTCGCTGCTGAGCACCGTCGCGATCGCGGTCCCGGCGACCCTGCTGGTCCTCGTGCTGGGCTCCTGCGCCGGGTACGCGTTCGCCTGGCTGGAGTTCCCGGGCCGGGACGCGCTGTTCCTCGCCGTCGTCGCCCTGCTGGTGGTGCCGGTGCAGGTGGCCCTGATCCCGGTCTCCGAACTCTTCGGCGCCATCGGTCTGTTCGAGACCACCGCCGGGGTGGTGCTGTTCCACACCGCCTTCGGGCTGCCGTTCGCCGTGTTCCTGCTGCGGAACTTCTTCGCGCAGATCCCGCGGGAGCTGCTGGAGGCGGCCCGGCTCGACGGGGCGGGCGAACTGCGGCTGTTCGCGCAGGTGGTGCTGCCGCTGGGCGGCCCGGCGATCGCCTCGCTCGGCATCTTCCAGTTCCTGTGGGTGTGGAACGACATGCTGGTCGCGCTGGTCTTCGCGGACTCCGCGAACCCGCCGATCACGGTCGCCCTCCAGCAGCAGGTCCGCCAGTTCGGCAACAACATCGACGTGCTCGCCCCGGGGGCGTTCCTGTCGATGGCCGTCCCGCTGGCGGTGTTCTTCGCGTTCCAGCGCCAGTTCACGACGGGGGTGATGGCCGGCGCCGTGAAGTGACGCAATCACCCGCTCGGTGTACACCCCGTATCCTGCTCCCGCGGCGGGTTCCGGGCCACACGCCCGCGCCGACCCCTGGATGCCGTGCCCGGGTCGTCAGACGTGCCCCCCGCTTGCCGGACGGGGGTTCCGGCCGGGGCCGTCCGGCCTTTCCGGGCGGGCGGCGGGCCGGCGGCGCCGTCGCCGGGCCCGTGGCGCCGGCGGCTGCTGCTCAGCCGGCCACGGGGGCCGCTTTCAGGCCCGCCACCACCTGGCGGGCCAGCACGTCGAGTTCGGGGCCGTCGAGCGGCTGCCCGATGACCGTCTGGCGCCAGTAGAGCGGCCCGGCCACCAGGTCCATGGCGGCCGCGGGGTCCACGCCGGCGGGCAGTTCGCCGCGCTCCTGCGCCGCCGCGACGACCGCCTGGGCCATGCGCCGGCGGCCCTCCAGCAGGGCTCCGCGCACGGCGTCCGCGAGCTCCGGGTGGCGCGCCGCCTCCACGAGCAGGTCGGGGATGACGGCCGAGGCCACGGGGTGGCGCAGGAGGTTCGCGAAGACCTCCAAGAGGGCGCGGACGTCCCCGTGGAGGGAGCCGGTGGAGGGCGCGGGCAGGCCGTCCGCCGCGAAGGCGCCGATCAGGTCGAGGACCAGGGGGAGCTTGGACTTCCACCGCCGGTAGACGGCCGTCTTGCCGACACCGGCCCGGCGGGCGACGCCCTCGATGGACATCCGGGCGAACCCGGCGGCGGCGAGCTCGGCGAGCACCGCCTCCCGGATCGCCGCGGTGACGTCCTCGCGCAGGACGGCGGCGCCGGCCGGGGCGCGGCGGGCCGGGGCAGGGGGGGCGGGGTCCGTGGCCATGGACAGAGCATAGCCGCGCCGGCCACCCCTCTCACGTCGCGACGATACGGTTGCGTCCCGATGTCGACGGCCGTAACCTCCCCGTAGCGACGATACGGAACCGTTCCGTCGTCTGTGCCGCGCGGCGCCCCGCGCACGACCCCGCCCGAAGCCCCGCGAAGGACCCCGTCGAAAGCGACCACCCGTGACCCCAGCGACCACCGCCCCGGCCGCCGCCCCCACCCCGGCGGAACGTGCCGCCGCCCACGGCCTCACCCTCAGCGGCGCGCGCCCGCCCCTGCCGCGGTACGTCCGGCTCCTGTGGGAGCGCCGCCACTTCGTCACCGCGTACGGCACCGCCCGGACCCGCGCCACCTACAGCACCGCCCGGCTCGGCGGGCTCTGGCAGCTCGCGACCCCGCTGCTGAACGCCGCCGTCTACTACGCCGTCTTCGGCGTCGTCATGCGCCAGAGCCACGGCGTCCCCGACTACCTGCCGTTCCTGCTGACCGGTGTCTTCGTGTGGGACTTCATCGGCAGCACCGTGAACGCCGGCACCCGCGCCGTCCACGCCAACCTCGGCCTCGTCCGCGCCCTGCACTTCCCCCGCGCGAGCCTGCCCCTGGCCGCGGTCGTCCAGCACTTCCAGCAGCTCCTCGTCAGCTTGGGCGCCCTCCTGGCCCTGCTCACCGCGCTCGGCCGGCCCCCGCGGGCCCGCTGGCTGCTGGCCGTGCCCGCCCTGCTCCTCGCGGCCCTCTTCTGCACCGGCTGCGCCCTGGCCATGGCCCGTATCGGCAGCCGTATCCCCGACACCGCCCAGCTCATGCCGTTCGTACTGCGCACCTGGATGTACGCCTCGGGGGTCATGTGGTCCATCGGCCACGTCGTCGGACAGGGCCACCTGCCGCACTGGGCCGGCGCCGCGCTCGCCGCCAACCCGGCCGCCGTCTACATCGACCTCGTCCGCCACGCCCTCGTCGACGGCTCCGCCGCGCAGCCGCTGCCGCCGCACGCGTGGGCGCTCGCCGCCGCCTGGGCGGTGGCCGCCGCGGCCGGCGGGTTCGTCTGGTTCTGGCGCGCGGAGGAGGAGTACGGCCGTGGCTGACATCCCCGCCCGGGCACGCGGCGACGCCCGTGTCCCCACCGTCATCGCCGACGGCGTCCACGTCGTCCACACCGTCCGCACCGGCGCCCGCCGGGGCGGCGCGGCCGCCGCCCTGAGCCGCCTCCTCCGGGGCGGCGGACCGGCACCCGGCGCGCACCGGGTGCACGCCGTCAAGGGCGTCACCTTCACCGCGTACCGGGGGGAGGCGATCGGGCTGATCGGCTCCAACGGCTCGGGCAAGTCCACCCTGCTGCGGGCGGTCGCCGGCCTCCAGCCCCTCACCCGGGGCACCGTCCACGCCCTGGGCCGGCCCTCCCTGCTCGGCGTCAACGCCGCCCTGATGAACGACCTGACCGGCGAGCGGAACGTCGTCCTCGGCGGCCTCGCCATGGGCATGTCCCGGGAGGAGGTCCGCCGCCGCTACCAGGACATCGTCGACTTCTCCGGCATCGACGAGCGGGGCGACTTCACCTCCCTGCCGATGCGGACCTACTCCTCCGGCATGGCCGCCCGGCTGCGCTTCTCCATCGCCGCCGCCGTGGACCACGAGGTGCTGATGATCGACGAGGCGCTCGCCACCGGCGACGCCGCCTTCCAGCGCCGCAGCCAGGCCCGCATCGAGGAGCTGCGCGAGCGGGCCGGGACGGTCTTCCTCGTCAGCCACGCGATCGGCACCGTCCGCGACACCTGCGACCGGGCGCTCTGGCTGGAGGCGGGCACCCTGCGCATGGACGGCCCCGCCGCCGAGGTCTGCGAGGCGTACGAGCGCTCCGTCCGCGGCGGCTGAAACGCCGCGCGGCACGAAACGGGGCCGGGCCCGGAACCCCCTGCGGGGTCCGGGCCCGGCCCTTCGGCTTCGGCGGCGCGGTTACGCGTGCGCCCGCAGCAGCGAGCGCATCGTCCGCATCGCCACGGACAGGTTGGCCAGGTCGAAGTCGTCCGAGCCGCGGATCTCGTCCAGGGTCGTCCGCGCACGGCTGATGATCGCCGCGTTGGTCTCCTCCCACGCCTTGAAGCGCTCCTCGGGCGTGGCGTCCCCGTCGCCCGCGGCCAGCACGTCGGCGGTCAGGGCGGCGTGCGCCGCGAAGAGGTCCTCGCGGATCGAGGCGCGGGCCATCGACTGCCAGCGGTCGCCCCGCGGGAGCTCGATGATCCGGTCCATCAGCTGCGTGATCTCCAGGCGGTCGGCGAGGTCGTAGTAGACCTCGGCGACGCCCAGCGGGTCCACGCCGGTGCGGTCCGAGATGGCGACGATGTCCAGCGTCGGGAAGGCCGAGGAGAAGCCGGCGACCTTCGCCGCCAGCTCCGCCGGCACGCCCTCGCCGGTCAGCTCGTCCATGACCAGCTGGTACCACTCCAGGTCCGCGCCGCGCACCAGCTTCGGCAGCTCGGCCCAGACGCGGGTGACCCGCTCGTGGAACAGCTCGATCGTCTCGGTGATCTGCAGCGGCTGCGGCCGGTTGTTCAGCAGCCAGCGCGTACCGCGCTCGACCAGGCGCCGCGAGTGCAGGCGCACCCGGGTTTGGACGTCCGCCGCGACCACGTTGTCCAGGGCCTCGACCGCGTCCCACACCTCGGCCAGGCCGAAGATCTCGCGGGCCGCGAGCTGCGCCCGCACGATCTCCTCCGTGGAGGCGCCGGTCTCCTCCCGCAGGCGGTGCAGGAAGGTCGAACCGCCGGTGTTGACGGTGTCGTTGACCAGGAGCGTGGTGATGATCTCCCGGCGCAGGGCGTGGGAGGCGATCTGCTCCGGGAACCGGGCGCGCAGCGGGGCCGGGAAGTAGGCGTCCAGCAGGCGGCGCAGGTACGGGTCGTCCGGCAGCTGCGTGTGGATCAGCTCGTCCGCCACCGTGATCTTGGTGTAGGCGAGCAGGACGGCCAGCTCCGGCTGGGTCAGGCCGCTGCCGCTGCCCAGCAGCTCGCGGATCTGCCGGTCGCTCGGCAGGAACTCCAGGTTCCGGTCGAGCTGTCCGGCCTGCTCCAGGCGGCGCATGAAGCGCTGCTGGGCGTGGAGCAGGCTGTGCGCCTGGGCGCTGCCGTTGGCCAGGGCGGTGTTCTGCGCGTAGTTGTTGCGCAGGACCAGCGTGCCGACCTCGTCGGTCATCTCCGCCAGCAGGGCGTTGCGCTGCTTGACGGTCATGTCGCCGTCCGCGACGACCGCGTTGAGCAGGATCTTGATGTTCACCTCGTGGTCGGAGGTGTCGACGCCCGCGCTGTTGTCGATGGCGTCGGTGTTGACCTTGCCGCCCCCGCCGCCGGCGCCGTGGCGGGCGAACTCGATGCGGCCCAGCTGGGTCAGGCCGAGGTTGCCGCCCTCGCCGATGACCTTCGCGCGGACGTCGGCGCCGTTGACGCGGATCGCGTCGTTGGCCTTGTCGCCGACCTCGGCGTGCGTCTCCGAGGTCGCCTTGACGTACGTGCCGATGCCGCCGTTCCACAGCAGGTCGACCGGGGCGTGCAGGACGGCCTGCATCAGCTCGGCCGGGGTCATCTTGGTGACGCCCGCCTCGATGCCGAGGGCCTCGCGCATCTGCGCGTTGACCGGGATGGACTTCGCCGAGCGCGGGTGGACGCCGCCGCCGGGCGACAGCAGCGCGGTGTCGTAGTCGGCCCACGAGGAGCGCGGCAGCTCGAACAGGCGCCGGCGCTCGGCGTAGGAGACCGCCGCGTCCGGGTTCGGGTCGATGAAGATGTGCCGGTGGTCGAACGCGGCGACCAGGCGGATGTGCTCGGAGAGCAGCATGCCGTTGCCGAAGACGTCGCCGGACATGTCGCCGACGCCGACGACGGTGAAGTCCTGCGTCTGGGTGTCGTGGCCCAGCTCGCGGAAGTGCCGCTTGACGGACTCCCACGCGCCGCGGGCGGTGATGCCCATGCCCTTGTGGTCGTAGCCGGCGGAGCCGCCGGAGGCGAAGGCGTCGCCCAGCCAGAAGCCGTACTCCTGCGCGACGCCGTTGGCGATGTCGGAGAAGGTGGCGGTGCCCTTGTCGGCGGCGACGACGAGGTAGGTGTCGTCCTCGTCGTGGCGGACGACGCCCTTCGGCGGGACGACCTCCCCGCCGACCATGTTGTCGGTGATGTCGAGCAGCGCCGAGATGAAGATCTTGTACGCGGCGACGCCCTCGGCGAGCCAGGCGTCGCGGTCCACGGACGGGTCCGGCAGGTTCTTCGCGACGAAGCCGCCCTTGGCGCCGACGGGCACGATGACGGTGTTCTTCACCATCTGCGCCTTGACCAGGCCGAGGATCTCGGTGCGGAAGTCCTCGCGGCGGTCGGACCAGCGCAGACCGCCTCGGGCGACCTTGCCGAAGCGCAGGTGGACGCCCTCGACGCGCGGCGAGTACACCCAGATCTCGAAGGCCGGGCGCGGGGCCGGCAGCTCCGGGATGGCCTGCGGGTCGAACTTCATCGACACGTAGGAGTGCTGCTCGCCGGCCGCGTTGAGCTGGAAGAAGTTCGTCCGCAGCGTCGCCTTGATCAGGGTGAGGAACGAGCGCAGGATGCGGTCCTCGTCGAGCGAGGCGACCTGGTCCAGGGCCCCGTCGAGCTCTTCGAGCATGGCGTCGATGAGCTCGGTGCCGGCGGCCTGGCGGCCGGGCGACATCCGGGCCTCGAACAGCGAGACCAGCAGCCGGGTGGTGTGGACGTTGTTGCGGAGGGTGTCCTCCATGTAGTCCTGGCTGAAGGTGGAGCCGGCCTGGCGCAGGTACTTGGCGTACGCGCGCAGGACGACGGCCTGCCGCCAGGTCAGGCCGGCGCCGAGGACCAGGGTGTTGAAGTTGTCGTTCTCGGCGTCGCCGCGCCAGACCGCCGCGAAGGCGTCCTGGAAGCGCTCGCGGGCGTCGTCGCCGAGGTAGGCGTCGCCGTTGCCGGAGACGGGCATCCGCAGGCCGAAGTCGTAGATCCAGGCGCTGGTGCGGTCGCTGCGGCGCAGCTCGTACGGGCGCTCGTCGGTGACCTCGACGCCCAGGCGCTGGAGGACCGGCAGCACTGCGGACAGCGACACCTGCTCGCCGGCGCGGTAGATCTTGAACCGGCGCTCGCCGGGGCCGGCGCCGACCGGCTCGTACAGGGACAGCGCGAAGTCGCGGTCGCTGGCGTCGAGCCGCTCCAGGTGGACCAGGTCGGAGACGGCCATGCGGGCCGTGTGGTCGGCCTTGTAGCCCTCGGGGAAGGAGCCGCCGTACTTGCGCAGCAGCTCGGCGGCGCGCTCCTCGCCCAGCTCGGCGGTCAGGGCCTCGCCGAAGCCGTCGGCCCAGGAGCGGGCGGCCTCGACCAGGCGGCCCTCCAGGCGCTCCACGTCGGAGTCTGTCAGCGCCGGCAGCTCGGTGCCCTGCGGGACGCGGACGACGAAGTGGATGCGGGAGAGGATCGACTCGGTGTTCCAGGCGGTGAAGTCGACGCTGGTGCCGCCGAGCTCCTCGCGCAGGATGTCCATCAGGCGCAGCCGGACGCCGGTGGTGAAGCGGTCGCGCGGCAGGTAGACGAGGGCCGAGTAGTAGCGGCCGTACTCGTCCTGGCGCAGGTACAGCCGCAGCCGGCGGCGCTCCTGCAGGTAGAGGACCGAGGTGACGATCTCGCGGAGCTTGTCGACCGGGGTCTGGAACAGCTCGTCGCGCGGGTAGGTCTCCAGGATCTGGAGCAGGTCGCGGCCGTCGTGGCTGGACGGGGAGAAGCCGGCGCCCTCCAGCACCTCGGCGACCTTGCGGCGGATGACCGGCACGCGGCGCACGGACTCGGTGTAGGCGGCGGAGGAGAACAGGCCGAGGAAGCGGCGCTCGCCGACGACATTGCCCTCGGCGTCGAACTTCTTGACGCCGACGTAGTCGAGGTACGAGGGGCGGTGCACGGTGGCGCGGCTGTTGGCCTTGGTCAGCACCAGCAGGCGGTGCTCGCGGGCCTTGGCGCGGGCGTCGGCCGGCAGCCGGTTGAAGGACGGCGAGACGGGGTGGGAGTCCTCGCGGGAGTCGTGCCGCGGGTCGGAGCGCAGGATGCCGAGGCCGGTGCCGGGCACGGCGGCGAGGGCGTCGCCGTCGACGAGGTTGTACTCGCGGTAGCCGAGGAAGGTGAAGTGGTCGTCGGCGAGCCAGCGGAGCAGCTCGCGGGCCTCTTCGGGCTCGTACTCGTGGAGGTCGGGGGCGGTCGGCTCGTCGGGCAGGCCGTCGGCGATGCGCAGCGCGGCCTCGCGCATCTTCTCCCAGTCCTCGACGGCCTCGCGGACGTCGGACAGGACGCGCAGCAGGTCGGCGGTGATCTGCTTGAGGTCGGCGCGGTCGGTCTCGCGGTCCATCTCGACGTGGATCCACGACTCGACGAGGGCGTCGTGCGGGCGGGCGGTCTTGGGGCCGTGGGCGTCGCAGTCCGGGCCGAGGATCTCGATGAGCCGGCCGGTGACGTCGCGGCGGACGACGACCTGCGGGTGGATCACGACGTGGATGCCGCGGCCCTGCCGGGAGAGCTCGTTGGTGACGGAGTCGACCAGGAAGGGCATGTCGTCGGTGACGACCTCGACGACGGAGTGGCTGGAGGTCCAGCCGTTCTCCTCGACCGTGGGCGTGTGCACGCGGACGTTCGCGGTGCCCTGCGGCCGGTTCTCGGCGAGCCGGTAGTGCGACAGCGCCGCCCCGAACACGTCGACCGGGTCCCGGTCCACGAGGTCCTCTGGAGCGGTGTGCAGGTAGTAGCGCTGGAGATAGGCGAGGGTGGTGTCCGGGTCGGGCCGCTTGCCCTGCTCGGCCCCAGTCGGAAGTACCCCCCCGGCCGGGCTGTGCTCAGCTACCCGGGCCGCCCGCGCGAGCAGCTCGGCCTTTGCTTCGTCCAGCTTGGTCTGCATGTCCTCTGGCTCCTGTCGCGCGCCATTGCGTGACGTAGGTGAAGGAAGGAATGACGTAGCGCCGCGAAGCGGGTGGTCCGTCCGGAGTCGACGCTATGTCGTCGTGAAAGCCGTCCGGGAGGGATTCGGCCAAGATCGGCACGTCGTCCCGGCGGCAGGGACCAGCGAAGGCCCGGGCACGGTCGTGCGCCGGGCGCAGGCCGGGGGCTTCGGCGCCCCCGATGGATATCGCGCTGATCACGGGTACCAGGCTATCTCGCCGCACCCCCACCGCGTCACGGTCCGGATCTGTACAAAAGCAAGTCGGGAAGTTTGACGATGTGCGCAGTGACGCGGCCCGCGTGCCGTGCCAGTGGCTATTCGGCCAGCTCGCGAGCAGTGCGTACGGCCTCTGCCAGGCTGTCCACGACGGGGACACCGGCTGATTCCAGACTGGAGCGGCTGTGCGAGCCACCCGTGTAGAGGACGGCTCGAGCCCCGATGTGGGCGGCGGCCGAGGCGTCGTCGACCGCGTCTCCGATCAGGACCGTGTGCTCGGGCGCGACGCCGCGGGCGGCGAGGGCCTCCATGTGGCGCACGAGGTGGCCGGCCTTGGAGGTGTGGGAGGGCCCGGTGCGGCCGTCGACGCGCAGGAAGTGCCGCTCGATGCCGTACCGGCGCACCAGGGGCACGAGGCGGTCGTGGGGCGCGAGGGACAGCAGGGACTGGGTGAGCCCGTCGGCCTCCCACTCCGCCAGCAGGCCTCGGGCCCCGTCGGTGAGCCCGGCGTCCGCGGCGGCGGCCCAGTAGTGGCGGTGGAAGGCCTCGTCCATGACGGCCCACTCGGCGTCGGTGGGCAGCCGGCCCATGAGGCGCTCGTAGAACTTCGGCACCGGTACGACGTACAGGTCCCGGTAGCGCTCCAGGGTGATCGGCGCGAAGCCGAGCTCGGCGAAGGAGGCGTTCGTCGCGGCGATCACGGCGTGGATGTCGTGCAGGAGCGTGCCGTTCCAGTCCCAGACGATGTGGCGGCGCGCGGACGCCGGACCGCCGGTCATGCCAGCAGTCCCGGGATCTCCTGCACCCCGAACCACAGCAGCTCGTGGTCCTCGGCGCCGTCGAGGGCGGGGCGGGCGGCGTCGTCGCCCGCGTCGGCGGCGCCGACGGCCTCGGCGGCGGCCGCCACGTCGGCGACGGCGTCGTCGGCGTCGACGTGCACGGCGGCGGCAGCGGCGAGCCGCACCGGCCCGGCGAGGGCGACCTGGCCGAGCGCGGGGCCGTCGGAGCCGGGGACGGGCGCGACCGCCCGCTCGGCGACGTCGAAGGCGACGACGACGCGCTTGCGGGGGGCTCCGGCATCCTCGGCGAGCAGCCGCAGCGAGGCCTCGGCGGCCCGGCCGAGGGCCGCGTACTCCAGCTCTTCGAGGTCGTCCGACACGTACCACTCGCGCAGCCCGGGCGTGACCGCGTACGCGCGCAGCGGGTCGCCGCCCAGCTCACCCGCCTGGTGCACCTCGGCGAGCCCGGGGAGGGTCAGGGGGACGTACACGCGCATGGCCGGCCGCTTTCGATAGTCGGAAACCCACCCAGGATACGGCCGCCACACCCCGGCCGTCCGCCCCCCGGGCTCCGCCCCGAGCGGAGAAGCCGCCTGCACCGGGAGACGCCGCGCAACCCGTGGAGGGCCGCAGCGGCGGCCGCCCCGGGCGGAGCCGCAGGCTCCCGGACGGGGGAGGCGGCTGCACGGGGTGACGGCCCGCCCCCCATCCAGGGCCGCGGCAGCACCTGCCCCGGAGGGCGGCCCCAGGCAGAGCCGCAAACTCCCGGACAGGGGGAGCCGACCGCACGGGAGACGCCCCCTCTCCCCGTCAAGGGCCGCGGTCGCACCCCGCCGACGGGGTCGGCCACAGGCCGAGCCGCACCCTCCCGGACGGGGCGAGCCGACCACACCGAAAACGCCGCGCCTCCCCCACCAAGGGCCGCGGCGGCAGCTGCCCCCGGGCCCGGCCTCGGGCGGAGCCGCAGGTTCCCGGACGGGGGAGGCGGCTGCACGGGGTGACGGCCGGTGTCCCCCATCGGGCGCCGCGGTCGCGCCCCGCCCACGGGGACGGCCGGACGGGCGGCCTGCGCGGGTTTGACGGGCGGGGGCCCTTCTTGGCGGGCCGGAGTCGGCCCCGCCCGCGCAGGGCAGGTCGGGCGGGGGCGAAGGTCCGCGCCGCCCCGGGCCGGGAACAGGCCCGGCGGAGCCGCCCGCCGACCCCGACGCCGGCCGGGCGGGGCGGGGCGGGCGGCCGGGCCCCTCCGACCGCCGCGCCTGACGCGGCGGGTGTGCCGGGCGGCCACCCGGATAGGTGAACCTGCCGGGTGCCCGCCCGGCGTGCCGCCGGGCGTTGCAGAGCGTGGTCGGGCGGCCGTAGAAGATCACCCGTCAAGTTACCGCCCGGTACCCGCCGGGCCCGGCAGACGGGGACCACCATGACCGCACGGACCGCACACACCACCAGGCCGCCCGCCCGCCGCGACCGGCGCGGCCCCGGCCCCGCCCGCCCCGCGCGGCCCGTCCGGCCCCGCGGCCCGCACGACTGGTTCGCGGAGCAGCTGCTCGCCGTCGTCACCGGCCAGCGCCCCGTCCACTCGCTGCTCGGCCTGACCGTCGGACCGGCCTACGACCAGCTCGTGAGCCTCGCCCCCAGCGGCCCGCTGCGCCGCCGCTTACGCCCCGTCCTGCGCCACTGCGGCCGCTTCCACCCCGGGCCCGGCGTCATCGAGGCCTTCGCCCGCATCGCCACCGGAGAGCGGGTCTCCGCGATGGCGTTCCGCCTGGAGCAGGGCGCCGACCTGCGCTGGCGGTGCGCCGCGGTGGAGATCCGCGGCCCGCGCCCGTGACCCGCCGGCCCCGCCGGCCCGCCCTGCATCACCACCGGCGAGCGGGTCTCCGCGACGGCGGATCCGCGGCCCGCGCCCGTGAACCGGGCCCGGAACGCCGCCGGGGCCGGACCCCGCGCGTACGCGGTGTCCGGCCCCGGCGGGAGCGCCCGTGCCGGGCAGCTCCCCTACTTCTTGCGGCGGCGGCCGCCGGCCGCCTTCTGCGCCTTGCGGCGCTCGGCGCGCGTCAGACCGTCGCCCGGCTGGCCGTCGGAGTCGAAGTCGCCCTCGACCACACCGCCCTCGCCGTCCACCGTCGGCGCCGAGAAGTGGAGGCGGTCCGGCCGCTGCGGGGCGTCCAGGCCCTTCGCGCGGATCTCCGGGCGGGCCCCCGCCGGCTCCTTGGCCAGGGACGGCGCCGCGTCCTGCACCGGCACCTCCTCGACCTGCTGCTCGACCTGGACCTCCAGGTTGAACAGGTAGCCGACGGACTCCTCCTTGATGCCCTCCATCATGGCGTTGAACATGTCGAAGCCCTCGCGCTGGTACTCGACCAGCGGGTCCTTCTGCGCCATGGCCCGCAGGCCGATGCCCTCCTGCAGGTAGTCCATCTCGTAGAGGTGCTCGCGCCACTTGCGGTCCAGCACCGACAGCACCACGCGCCGCTCCAGCTCGCGCATGATGTCCGAGCCGAGCGCCTTCTCACGGGCCGCGTACTGCTCGTGGATGTCGTCCTTGACGGACTCGGCGATGAACTCGGCGGTGATGCCCGCCCGGTCGCCCGCCGCGTCCTCCAGCTCCTCGATCGTGACCTTGATCGGGTAGAGCTGCTTGAACGCGCCCCACAGCCGGTCCAGGTCCCACTCCTCGGCGAAGCCCTCGACCGTCTCGGCCGCGATGTACGCGTCGATCGTGTCGTCCATGAAGAAGCGCACCTGCTCGTGCAGGTCCTCGCCCTCCAGGACGCGGCGGCGCTCGCCGTAGATGACCTCGCGCTGGCTGTTGAGGACCTCGTCGTACTTCAGGACGTTCTTGCGGGTCTCGAAGTTCTGCGTCTCGACCTGCGACTGCGCCGAGGCGATGGCGCGCGTCACCATCTTGTTCTCGATCGGCACGTCGTCCGGCACGTTCGCCATCGACATGACGCGCTCCACCATCTGCGCCTTGAACAGGCGCATCAGGTCGTCGCCCAGCGACAGGTAGAAGCGGGACTCGCCCGGGTCGCCCTGACGGCCGGAGCGGCCGCGCAGCTGGTTGTCGATGCGGCGCGACTCGTGCCGCTCGGTGCCCAGCACGTACAGCCCGCCGAGCGCCTTGACCTCCTCGAACTCGGCCTTGACGGCCTCCTCGGCGCGCTGGAGGGCGGCGGGCAGCGCGGCCGCCCACTCCTCGATGTGCTCCTCGGGGTCGAGGCCGTGCTGGCGCAGCTCGGCCTCGGCGAGGTCGTCCGGGTTGCCGCCGAGCTTGATGTCGGTACCGCGGCCGGCCATGTTCGTGGCGACGGTGACGGCGCCGCGGCGGCCCGCCTGGGCGACGATCGCGGCCTCGCGCTCGTGCTGCTTGGCGTTGAGGACCTCGTGCGGGATGCCCCGCTTGGACAGCTGCCGCGAGAGGTACTCGGACTTCTCGACGGAGGTCGTGCCGACGAGGATCGGCTGGCCCTTCTCGTGCTTCTCCGCGATGTCGTCGACGACGGCGGCGAACTTCGCGACCTCGGTCCGGTAGATCAGGTCGGGCTGGTCGACGCGCTGCATCGGCCGGTTCGTCGGGATCGGGACGACGCCCAGCTTGTAGATCTGGTGGAACTCGGCGGCCTCGGTCATGGCCGTACCGGTCATGCCCGACAGCTTCGAGTACAGGCGGAAGAAGTTCTGGAGGGTGATCGTGGCGAGCGTCTGGTTCTCGTCCTTGATGTCCACCCCCTCCTTCGCCTCGATCGCCTGGTGCATGCCCTCGTTGTAGCGGCGGCCGGCGAGGATGCGGCCGGTGTGCTCGTCGACGATCATGACCTCGCCGTCGATGACGACGTAGTCCTTGTCCTTCTTGAACAGTTCCTTCGCCTTGATGGCGTTGTTCAGGTAGCCGACGAGCGGGGTGTTCACCGACTCGTAGAGGTTGTCGATGCCGAGCCAGTCCTCGACCTTGGCCACACCGGCCTCGTGGATGCCGACGGTCCGCTTCTTCTCGTCGACCTCGTAGTCGCCGGTCTCCTCGATGCCCTTCAGCGGCTGGCCGGGCTCGCCCTTGGTCAGGCGGGTGACCAGCTTGGCGAAGTCCCCGTACCACTTGGTGGCCTGGTCGGCCGGGCCGGAGATGATCAGCGGGGTGCGGGCCTCGTCGACGAGGATCGAGTCGACCTCGTCGACCACGGCGAAGTTGTGGCCGCGCTGCACCAGCTCGTCCTTCGACCACGCCATGTTGTCGCGCAGGTAGTCGAAGCCGAACTCGTTGTTCGTGCCGTAGGTGATGTCGCAGTTGTACTGCTCGCGGCGCTGCGCCGGCGACATGTTCGCCAGGATGCAGCCGACGCTCAGGCCGAGGAACTTGTGGACGCGGCCCATCATCTCGGAGTCGCGCTCGGCCAGGTAGTCGTTCACCGTGATCAGGTGGACGCCCTTGCCGGACAGTGCGTTCAGGTACGCGGGCAGGGTGCCGACGAGGGTCTTGCCCTCACCGGTCTTCATCTCCGCCACGTAGCCGAGGTGCAGCGCCGCACCGCCCATGAGCTGGACGTCGTAGTGCCGCTGGCCCAGGACGCGCTTCGCGGCCTCGCGGACCGTGGCGAAGGCCTCCGGGAGGAGGTCGTCGAGGCTCTCGCCGTCCTGGTAGCGCTGCTTGTACTCGTCCGTGAGCGCCCGCAACTCGGCGTCGGAGAGGTTGACGAAGTCCTCTTCGATGGAGTTGACCTGGTCCGCGATGCGGTGCAGTTTGCGCAGGATCTTGCCTTCGCCTGCACGCATGAGCTTGTTGAAGACGGACACCGAGGTTTGTCTCCTTGCCGGTCGGGCCTGGCACTGGTTCGTACGCGGGCACGGAGGGTGGGCCCCACCGCACCGGCCATCGTAAGCGAGGACCCGGTCGCGTCGGGAGGTCCGCCGTGGCCGCGGGGCTGCAAGCGCCCGGAATGAGAACGTACGGGGGAGCCGGAAGGTGCCGCCGGACGGCAAAACTGTTCGCCACGGACCGGCGGCGCCAGCAGAATTCCGTCATGGAACCCACCACCCTGACCACGGCACGGCTGGTCCTGCGCCCCTGGGAGCCCGAGGACGCCGAGGCCGTACACCGCGCCTGCCAGGACCCCGGCATCCAGCGCTGGACCTCCGTCCCCGCCCCGTACGAGGCGGACCACGCCCGCGCCTGGACCCGCGAGGTCGCGCCGGCCGGCTGGCGCGAGGACACCGAGTACTCCTTCGGGATCCGCCTCGCCGGCCCCGGCACCCTCGTCGGCGCGGTCGGACTCCACGTGCGCGGCCCCGCCGCCTACGAGGTGGGCTACTGGACGGCCGCCGAGCACCGCGGCCGCGGGTACGCCGCCGAGGCCGTCGGCGCGGTCGCCCGCTGGGCGTTCACCGCACTCGGCGCCGGCCGGGTCGAGTGGCGGGCCGAGGTCGGCAACGCCGGCTCCCGGGCCGTCGCGGAGAAGGCCGGATTCCGCGTCGAGGGCGTCCTGCGGGCCGCCCTGCCGGTCCGCGGCACCTGGCGCGACTGCTGGGTGGGCGGCCTCCTCCCCGCCGACCTCGGCATGGAATCCGCGCTTCCGTACCTCCCGGCGCCGGGGCAGGGACCCGCTGTCAGTGCCGCGCCCTAGGCTGCGGCCATGACCACCCCCGCCGCAGCCGCCGTGTCCCTCTCCGCCGACGAAGCCCGCAGGATCGCCCTGCGCGCCCAGGGGTTCCTCGGGGCCCCCGACCGTCGGGCCGGGGTGCGGGGCGTGCTGCGCCACCTCGGCGCCGTGCAGCTCGACACGATCTCCGTACTGGCCCGCTCGCACGAGCTCGTCCCGTACGCGCGCCTCGGCGCGGTCGGCCGCGGGGCAGTCGAGGCGGCGTACTGGTCGGAGGGCCACGCCTTCGAGTACTGGTCGCACGCGGCCTGCGTCCTGCCCATGGAGGAGTGGCCCCACTTCGCCTTCCGGCGCCGCGCCAACCGGGCCCGCGGCCACCGCTGGCACATCCTCGCGGACCAGGACCGCTCCACCCGGGCCGTACTGGACCGGCTGCGGGCCGAAGGGCCGCTGACCTCGACGGGGCTGGGCGGCGCCAAGAACGGCGGCGAGTGGTTCCAGTGGTCCGAGACGAAGATCGCGGTGGAGTGGCTGCTCGACATCGGCGAGGTCGTCTGCACCGAGCGCCGCAGCTGGAAGCGCGTGTACGACCTGGCCGAGCGGGCAGTGCCGGACGCCCTGTTCCACGACGGGCTCGACGACCGGGAGTGCCTGCGCCGCCTGGTCGCGCTGGCCGGGCGGAGCCTGGGCGTCGGCACCCGCGCCGACATCGCCGACTACCACCGCCTCAAGGGCGAGCAGGTCGACGCGGTGATCGCGGACTCGGGCCTGGTCCCCGTGGAGGTCGAGGGCTGGGGCAGGCCGGCCTGGGCGGACCCGGCCGCCCTGGCCACCGTCCCGCGCGGCCGCCACCGCACCACCCTGCTGTCCCCGTTCGACTCCCTGGTGTGGGACCGGGCGCGCACCGAGCGGGTCTTCGGCTTCACGCACCGGCTGGAGGCCTACGTGCCCAAGGCGCAGCGGATACACGGCTACTTCGCGATGCCGCTGCTGGCGGGCGGGCGGCTGCGCGGCCGGGTCGACCCGGCCCGCGAGGGCACCACGCTGGTGGCCCGGCAGCTGTCGCTTGCCTCCCCCGGGGACGCCCGGCACATGGCGGCGGCGCTGCGCGAGGCGGCCGAGTGGGTCGGCTGCGACGCCGTCCGCGTCGAGCGCGCGGCCACCCCGCAGGAGGCGGCGGCCGTCACGGCGGAGCTGGCCGCGCTCTGACCGGCGCGCGCGGGCGGCCCCGAGCTCCGGGGCCGCGCCCCGCCCTGCCCTGCGCTGCCGGCCCGCCGCTCCGTCAGCGGATCTCCAGGATCTTCTCGCGCATCGCGTAGACGACCGCTTCCATCCGGGAGTGCAGCTGGAGCTTCTCCAGGATGTTGCGGACGTGGTTCTTCACCGTGTTCTCGGAGATGAACAACTCCTTCGCGATGTCCCGGTTGTTCATCCCCGTCGCGACCAGCTTGAGGACCTCCAGCTCGCGGTCGGTGAGCCGGGGCGCCGGCACCAGCCGGCGCTCATCGGTCCGCTGGATCATCGACTTGAACTCGGTCAGCAGCTTCGACGCCATCGACGGGCTGATCTGCGACTGCCCGTCCGCCACGGCGCGGATCGCCGTGGCGACCTCGTCCGTGGAGATCTCCTTCAGCAGGTAGCCCGTCGCCCCCGCCTTGATCGCCTCGTAGAGGTCGGCCTCCTCGTCGCTGATCGTCAGCATGATGATCTTCGCGGAGGGGGCCACCTCCTTGATCGAGGTGCACGCCTCGATCCCGCCGCGGCGCGGCATCCGCACGTCCATCAGCACGATGTCCGGCAGCAGGTCCGCCGCCTTGTCCACCGCCTCCGCGCCGTCCCCGGCCTCGCCGACGACCTGGATGTCCTCCTCCTGCGCGAGGACGATCTCCAGCCCGCGCCGGAACAGGGCGTGGTCGTCGACGACGAGCACCCGGATCGGCTCACCGCCGTCTTCGCCGCGCACCGGCCCGAAACCGTCCGCCATCGTTCCTCCCCCTGCACGTACCGAGCTGCCGGCCAACGCCGCGGGCGCACCCGCCGGTTGACTGCCCGCCATGATTCCATGCCCGCGGCCCCCGGCGGGGGCGCCCGGACGGCGACCGGCGCATACCGGTCATCCGCCGCCGGGCCGCCCGGTCACAGCGGTGCCCCCGCCGGGCGCCGAGGCGTCCGGCGGGGGCACCGCACGGAAATACCGGTGCGGCCTCAGCCGCCCAGCGCGCCGCCCGCGCCCCCCGCACCGGCCTCGCCGTTGCTGGAGGCCTGGTCGGAGTTGAGGTGGATCACGCCGTAGTCGTAGCCGTGGCGCCGGTAGACGACGCTCGGCATCTTGGTGTCGGAGTCGACGAACAGGTAGAAGTCGTGGCCGACCAGCTCCATCTCGTACAGGGCCTGGTCGAGCGACATGGGTGAAGCCGAGTGCGTCTTCTCGCGGACGATGAGCGGGCCTTCGCCCTGTACCTCCAGCGATCCGATGCGGGTGGTCGGGATCGCGTCCGCCTCGTCGGCGGAGACCGGCTGGCCGCTCCCGTTCAGGGTCGCGGCGTCCGGCACCGCGTCGGCGACTTCGGCCGCGGAGAGGCGGCCGGCGCCGCGGCGGCTGTGCCGCTTGTCGTGCTGCCTGCGCAGCCGGGACTCGAGCTTCTCGTGTGCGAGGTCGAGCGCCGCGTACGGGTCGGCCGCGGCGGCTTCCGCACGGATCACCGGTCCGCGCGAGCGCAGCGTGATCTCCACACGGTCGGAACGGTCGGCCTGGCGCGGGTTGTGCTCCTTGGACACCTCGACATCCAGGCTGATGACCTTGCCGTCATACTTCTGGATCTTGTCCACGTTGAGCTTCTCCGCAACGTGCTTGCGGAACCGCTCGGGCACCTCGGTCTTGCGGCCCTTGACGACGATGTCCACGCAGAACTCCGTTCCCGGATAGCTCCGCCTCGGGGCGAAGCGTCTCCCTTTCGCACCAGGCTCCGGTGAACACCGGAGCCTCGGACTTGGCGACTTTCACCTCCTCCTCCCCCATCGGCAAGATCTACACCCCACCGACTTCGGAGTCGAGAGACAGCCTCTGACACGAAGATTTCAAGACCTGCGAAACGTGCGAACCGGTGCGAATCCCAGGGTCGCCAGTTCCTTACAACCGAACATATCTCTCCATGACGGTTGTCGGCACCCGCTACCGGAACGTACCTCCGTTCAGGAGCTTTCTCCCTCTCATTACCTGCAACGATGCGCCTTCCCCTGCAGTTCCAAATCTATTCACGGCAGGGTTGGTCTGTCCGTGTAAACGGCCGGATTCGTACGAACGCCCCATGCGGAGCCGCCACCACGGCCGCCCCCTGCGCCTCGCCCAGGCCCGCCTCCGCGACGGCCCGCGCCGCCTCGGCGAGCGTCGCCCCCGTCGTCGCCACGTCGTCGACCAGCACGATCCGCGCCCCCGCCGCCAGGCGCCCCGCGCCCCGGCACACTCCGAGCGCCCCGGCCAGGTTGGCCCGCCGCTCCCGGGCGCCCAACCCGGCCTGGTCGGCCACCGGCCGCACCTGCCGCAGCATGGGAGCCACCCGCGCGGCCACCCCGGCCCGCCGCAGCCGCCCCGCAGCGGCCAGTGCGACGCGCCGCACCGGATCGTGCCCGCGCGCCCGCACCTGCGCCCGCGCCGACGGTACGGGCACCAGCGCCACCCCGGGTGCCGCCCCGGCCGCCGCCCGCGGCAGGGCCGCGCGGACCGCCCCGGCCAGAGCCCCGCCGAGCGGCCCGGCCAGCGGCAGCGCCCCGCGCTCCTTGTGCGCGAGCAGCACGGCCCGTACGGCACCCCCGTACGCGGCGGCCGCGTACACCGCGGGCAGCCCGGGCGGGCAGCCCGCCGGGACGACCCGGCCCGCCGGACCCGCGGCGAGCGCCCTCGCGCAGGCGGCGCACAGCACCTCCCGCGCCGCCCCGCAGCCGGCGCAGCAGGACGGCAGGACCAGGCCCGACAGCTCCCGCCACCACGCGCGCATGACTCCACGGTGCCGGGCCGCACACCGCCCCGCCAGCCCTGTGGACAACGGGACGGGCAGCCGCCCGACCCGTCAGCCCGGGTACACCGGGGCCCGGCCGAGCGCGACCGTGCGCCACTGCGCGCCCGGCGGCAGCCACACGATGCCGTCGTCCTCCGACCAGGCCACGACCGGCTTCTTGTCGTCGTCCGCGGCGGCCACCGCGATCAGCCCGGTCGCCCCGGGCAGGCTCGCCGCGACCATCGAGCCGTCGGCCAGCATGGAGCGGGCCTGCACCACGCCGCCCTTCTCGCGGCCCACCACGAGCAGCCGCCCGCGCGGCGCCCAGCTGAGCGCGGTCACGTCGGCCATCTGCGGGGCCGCCGGGCGCAGCTCCCGCACCGTCACCGGCGGCGCGGCCGCCACCGCGGACTTGCCGCCCTCGGGCCGCTCGATGCGCCCGATGTAGAGGCTCTTGAGGTTGCCCTTCTGCACCAGCAGCGCGAGGCGCACGCCGTCGGGGGCGGCCTTCACCGCGGTGATCCGGCCGTCGAGCCCGGCCACCTCGACCTTCTGCGCGACGGAGGTCCCCGCCGGCACCCGGTACAGGGCCGACGCCTGCGGGTCCTGGTCGGCGACCCACACGTCGCCGGCCGCGTCGAAGCTGGGCGTGCTCAGCCCGTTCGGCTTGGCGCCCTTGGCGGTGAGCACCGGCGCCGGCATCGGCCCGGCGGTCGTCAGGTTGACCAGGTACATGCCGCGGCCGTCCTCGGAGACGGCGGCCGCGCGCTTCTCGTCGTACGCCACCGCGGCCGAGGCGGCCTTGAAGGCGGGGCTGCCCGACAGCGGGCCCGGCACGGGCTCGGCCCGGTACTGCTGGTCCTCGCTGTTGACGTCGAGCTTCATCCGCACGAAGCGGCCCTCGGCGTCGACGTAGTACTGGTAGTCGGGGCTCGGCACGCGGTGCGCGATGGCCGAGGCGCCCGCGTCCGTCACCGAGCACAGCAGGGAGCGGTCGGAGCGCAGCAGCTCCACCCGCTCCAGGCGGGACGCCGTCAGGTCCTTGACGGTGAAGAGCAGTTGGGTGGCCATCTTCTGGCACTGCGGCTGCGCGACGTCGTCCACCTTGCGGTTCAGCGGCACGCGCAGGGTGTTCTGCCCGTCGGTGGCCAGGGACTTGGTGCCCTCGCGCAGCTCCGTGCCCGTCGGGAAGCTCGAAGTGACCACCGGGCCGAGCCACTTGGACGGCCCGGCCAGCAGCGACTGCACCGTCTGCGTCGTGGGGTCCATGCGCGAGTCCGGGTCGCTGCGCTGGCGTACGTACACGGGGTCGGCGACGAGCGTCCCGCCGGCGAAGTAGTACTTGTTGACCGGCATGTAGATGCGCTGGAAGTCGGACTCGCTGAGGACGAGGCTGGTCGGCGGGGTCTGGATCCGCCACTGCTTGTTCTCCTGCACGAGCTGCAGGGTCTCCTCGTAGCGGCTGTCCCCGGGGGCCGGCTGGTACGCGCTGCGCTCGTCCACGGTCGCGAGGCGCTTGCCGGACATCTTGAAGCGGGGCCCGAGGCCGTCCTTCTCGCCGGGGAGGGAGAAGCGGTCGATGCCCGCGGACAGCACGGTGACGGCCGTGCCGGGCTTCCAGTTCCGCGCCGCGTCCTCGGTGAGGTACTTGCGGGCGGTCTGCAGCTGCGGGTCGTCGCTGGTCATGGCCTCCAGGAAGCCGTCGACGATCTCGGTCGGGCCCGCCTTGTCGGAGGGCGGCACGCCGAACACCCGCACCTGCGAGTCCACGCCCTGCGAGGCCTGCACCTCCCGGATGTCGCCGCTGACCGGCATGGACGCGCAGCCGGCCAGCAGCAGCACGCCCGCGCCGAGCGCGCAGGCGCGCGCGACCGCCGGCCGGCGCCCGGTGCGGGCTCCGACGCCGCCCGCGGGCGGCCCGGGCTCGGCTCGTACGGGCTCGGCGCCCACCGGCTCAGCGTCCACCTGCTCCATCCTCCTGTGCTGCGTGGTCGGCGGGGCGGGCCACCACGCGGGCGCCGCTGCCGGGCAGGGCCGTCGGGTCGGCCGGCACCGGCACGGCCCCGCCGACCGGCGGCCGGGGCGGTATCGCCGAGCGGTCGGTGCGCGCGGGGGCCTGCGCCTGCGGCCCCTTCGGCCGGTCGGCGGCGCCGGCCGCGGCGCGGGCGCGGTTGGCCCGCGAGTCCTCGGGCTCCAGCGGGATCGGGGAGCCGCGCAGCGGCTCGTCGGCGGTCCGCGGCAGCGTCAGCCGGAACTGGGAGCCGCCGCCGGGCTCGCCCCAGGCCTGGAGCCAGCCGCCGTGCAGGCGGGCGTCCTCGACGGCGATGGACAGGCCGAGGCCGGTGCCGCCGGTGGTGCGGGCGCGGGCCGGGTCGGCCCGCCAGAAGCGGTTGAAGACGCGGGTGGCCTCGCCGGGCTTGAGGCCGACACCGTAGTCGCGTACGGCGATGGCGACGGCGCCGCCCGCGGAGGCGAGGCGCACCACCACGTCGCGGCCCTCGCCGTGCTCGACGGCGTTGACGACGAGGTTGCGCAGGACGCGCTCCACGCGCCGGGCGTCGGCCTCGGCGATGACCGGCTGGGTGTCGCCCAGCACCCGGATGCGGGTGCCCTTGTGCTCGGCGAGCGGCTCGGCGCCCTCGACGACCCGGTGGACGACGTCGCGCAGGTCGATCGGCTCGGCCTCCAGCGCGGCGGCGCCCGCGTCGAAGCGGCTGATCTCCAGGAGGTCCGCGAGCAGCGACTCGAAGCGGTCGAGCTGCCCGGCGAGGAGTTCCGCGGAGCGGGCGGTGACCGGGTCGAAGTCCACGCGGGCGTCGTGGATGACGTCGGCGGCCATCCGTACGGTGGTCAGCGGCGTGCGCAGCTCGTGCGAGACGTCGGAGACGAACCGGCGCTGCATCCGCGACAGGTCCTCCAGTTGCTGGATCTTGCCCTGGAGGTTCTGCGCCATCTTGTTGAAGGCCTCGCCGAGGCGGGCGATGTCGTCCTCGCCGGTGACCTTCATCCGCTCCTGCAGCCGCCCGGCCGACAGCCGCTCGGCGATGCCTGCGGCCATGCGCACCGGGGTGACGATCTGCCGCACCACGACCCAGGCGATGGCGCCGAGCAGCACGACGACGAACAGGCCTGCGGTGGCGATGGTCGACTTGACCAGGTTCAGCGACTCCTCCTCCTGCGTCAGCGGGAAGAGGTAGTACAGGTCGTAGGGGTCGCCGTTGATGTCGGTGAGCCGCTTGCCGACGACCAGCGCGGGCTCGGGGTCCTTGTCCCCGGCGCCGGCCGTGTACTTGATCTGCGAGAACGTCTTGAACGTGCCGGTGGCGTGGTTCACGGCGTGCCGCAGCCCCGCCGGGACGCTCGCGGTCGGGTCGACGTTGCCGGAGGCGCGGGCGCCCTTGACGCCCGAAGCGCCGGGCCCGCCGGCTCCGGTGACGCCGCCCGCGGCCGGGCCGCCGGGGGCGCCCGAGCCGGTGCCCACGCCGAGCGCGACCACCTCGAAGGCGGTCTGCCCGCCGCTCGCGAGCTGCTTGACCAGCGAGTTCATCCATGTGCTGGCGTCCCGGCCGACCTTGTTGTCGGTGGCGTCGGGGCCGTCGACCGTCGCCGGCGTGTTCGCCTTCTCCTGCGCGACGGCGAAGCCGCCCGCGGCCTGGCTCTGCGCCGCCTCCTCCTTCGCGTCGAGGAGGCCCGTGCTGACCTGCGCGATGACGACGAAACCGAGCGCGAGCACCACGGTCAGCGACATCAGCATGGTCGCCGCGACGACCCGCAGCTGGATGTTGCGCCGCCACAGCCGGACAGCCGGAAGCAGCGGCCGCCGTACGAGACGTACGAGCAGCCGCAGCACGGGGCCGCCGGGCGCTCCGTCCTGGAGCAGCCGGCCGCCCCGCAGGGCCCCCCAGCGGGAGCCGCCCCGCGGCCTGCCGGACATCACGTCAGCTCGGTCCTGCCTTGTAGCCGACACCGCGCACCGTCACGACGATCTCGGGGCGCTCCGGGTCCTTCTCGACCTTGGAGCGCAGGCGCTGGACGTGCACGTTGACCAGGCGGGTGTCCGCGGCGTGCCGGTAGCCCCACACCTGCTCCAGCAGCACCTCGCGGGTGAAGACCTGCCAGGGCTTGCGGGCGAGCGCGACCAGCAGGTCGAACTCCAGCGGGGTGAGCGCGATCGAGCTGCCGTCGCGCTTGACGGAGTGCCCGGCCACGTCGATGACGAGGTCGCCGATGGTCAGCTGCTCCGGGGCAGGCTCCTCCGAGCGGCGCAGGCGGGCCCGGATGCGGGCCACCAGCTCCTTCGGCTTGAACGGCTTGACGATGTAGTCGTCGGCCCCGGACTCCAGGCCCACCACGACGTCCACCGTGTCGCTCTTCGCCGTGAGCATCACGATCGGCACACCGGACTCGGCCCGGATGAGCCGGCAGACCTCTATGCCGTCCCTCCCGGGCAGCATCAGGTCCAGCAGCACCAGGTCCGGCTTGACCTCCCGGAAGGCAGCCAGTGCCTTGTCGCCGTCCGCTACGAACGACGGCTCGAAACCTTCACCACGCAACACGATGCCGAGCATCTCGGCCAGTGCGGTGTCGTCGTCGACGACAAGGACGCGTCCCTTCATGCTTGACATCATCCCATTAGCCAATCGTTACCAGGCGGTGAGCTGCCCCACAGCCAGAATGGCCGGAAACCGCCCCTCGGCTCCGTGTGGAGATCACATCGACCAGTCTGCCCCGGATAGGGGTGACAATTGAACCCGCAGGCGGCCCGGTACGGCGGGGGACGGCCCGCCCGCACGCTGTTCCCACGTGGCACGATGGCAGCCGACCAGCGCCCCCGCCCCCGGCAGGCACACGTGAAGGAGCGACGATGAACGACTCTCCGGGCTGGGCCGCGCCCGGATCCTCTCCGTCCGACGGCGAGCGGCCCGGCGCACCCGAAACCCCCGCAACCCCCGAGTCCGGTTCCGACGCCCGGCCCCCCGCCGAAGGCCGCAAGTGGGCCGAGCGCCAGCCGCCCCCCGGCGACTGGCAGAGCCCCGGCGCCCCGCAGGCCCCCGAGCCCCCGGCCGGCCCGCAGCAGCCCGCCCCCGGCGGCTGGAACCGCGGAGGCACCGGCCCCGGCAGCCCGTACGGCTACCCGGGCGGCCCCGGCCAGTGGGGCAAGCCCCCGGCCGCCAAGCCCGGCGTCATCCCGCTGCGCCCCCTGGACATGGGCGAGATCCTCGACGGCGCCGTCGCCACCATGCGGCGCCACTGGCGCTCCGTCTTCGCGATCACCCTCGTCATCGCCACGGTCGTCCAGATCGCCGACGTCCTGCTGAAGAAGTACGCCTTCCCGGCCGTCCCCGTCATGAGCGAGGAGCCGGACCTGCAGGAGCTCGCCGACTCGCTCACCGACACCCTCCTGTCGAGCCTGGGCACCGCCTTCGTCCAGTTCATCGCCGGAATCCTGGCGACCGCCCTGCTGACCATGGTCTTCAGCCGGGCCGTCATCGGCCGCGCCTCGTCCGTCGGCGAGGCCTGGCGCGACGCCCGCCCCCAGTTGCCCCGCCTGGTCGGCCTGGCCCTGGCCATCGGCCTGGGCGCCGCCGCCCTCGCCACCGTGCTGCTCCTGCCGGGCCTCCTCACGCGGAACACCGGCCTGCTCCTCATCGGCGGCCTCGCCGCCCTGCCGCTGCTGCTGTGGCTCGCGATCAAGTTCACGCTGGCCTCGCCGGCGCTGATGCTGGAGAAGTCCGGCATCGTCACCGCCCTGCGCCGCTCCTCCAAGCTCGTCCAGGGCTCCTGGTGGCGGATCTTCGGCATCACGGCCCTGACCGCGGTCATCACGGTCGTCGTGTCGTTCGTGATCCTGACGCCGATCAGCGCCCTCGCCCTCGTCGTCGCCGGCGGCCTCGACGGCTTCGACCAGCAGACCCTGGCCACCAGCTGGTCGTTCCTGGTCATCTCCGGCATCGGCGCGGTCATCGTGCAGACCGTCACCATCCCGATGCAGGCCGGCGTCACCGTCCTCCTCTACGTGGACCAGCGCATCCGCCGCGAGGCCCTCGACCTGGAGCTGGCCCGCGCGGCCGGCCTCCAGGAGTACGGCGCGGACCCCGCGGCCCCGCCCACGGCCGGCTAACCGCCCGTGGCGAGCAGGGGGGACTTCATCGCACGGGTGGCGGCCGAGGAGACGCCGCCGGTCACGACACCGCGCGGACCGGCCCGCGAGGCGGCCGAGCGGGAACTGTCCGACCCGGCCTACCACCAGAACGACCCCGGCCTGCTGCGGCGCGCCCTGGACGCCTTCTGGGAGTGGCTCGGCGACCTCTTCGACCGGGCCGGCGCGGCCGCCCCCGGCGGCACCGCCGGCCTGGTGGCCGCGGCCGCCCTGGCCGTCCTCGCCGCGGCCGCCCTGTGGTGGCGGCTCGGCACGCCCCGCCGGACCGCCTCCGGCGGGACCGCCCTGTTCGCCGACGGCCCGCGCAGCGCCGCCGACCACCGCACCACCGCCGAGGCCCACGCCGCGGCGGCCCGCTGGAACGAAGCCGTGCAGGAGCGGATGCGGGCCGTCGTCCGCTCCCTGGAGGAGCGCGCCCTCCTCGACCCGCGGCCCGGCCGCACCGCCGACGAGGCCGCCGCCGCGGCCGCGCCCGCCCTCCCCGGCCACGCCGACGCGCTGCGCGCCGCGGCCCGCACCTTCGACGACGTCACCTACGGCGGCCGCACCGCCGACGCGGCCGCCTACGCCCGCCTCCGCGACCTGGACCTGGCCCTGGCCGGCACCCGGCCAAACCTGACGGGCGGCCCCGCATGACCGCCGCCCCGCCCCCGGCCACCCCGACCGAGCCCGACGCCGCGCCGCGGCCCGCCGGCGGCACGTTCCGCCCGGCCGCGACACCGGCCGCGGTGTGGCGCCGCGCCCGCGGCCTCCTCGTGGCCCTCGCCGTCCTGATCACCGCCGGAATCGTCCTCGCCGCCCTCGACCCGGGCGGCCGCCACGGCCGCCTCGACCCCCGCTCCGCGGACCCCTCGGGCACCCGGGCCGTCGCCGCGCTGCTCCGGGACCGGGGCGTGAGCACCCGTATCGTCACGACCGCCGACGCCGCCGCGAGCGCCGCCGGGCCCGGCACCACCCTGCTGGTCGCCCGCCCCGACCTCCTCGGCCCGCAGGCGCGCGCCACGATCCGCTCCGCCGCCGACCTGTCGGGCGGCCGCACCGTCCTCCTGGCCCCGGGACGCACCGCCCTGCGGGACCTGGCCCCCGCGGTGCACACCGCCGGCGCCTCCCGCACCGACACCCCCGCCCCCGGCTGCGCGCTGCCCGCCGCCCGCGCCGCGGGCAGCGCCGCCACCGGAGGCGGCCTGCGGTACACGACGACGGCCGCCGGCGCGACGGCCTGCTACCCGGACGACGGCCGCCCGACCCTGCTGGTCCTGCCGTCGGCGACCGCGGGCGGCGACACCGTCGTCGCGGGCTCCGCCGACTTCCTCCTCAACGAGGACCTGGCCCGCGAGGGCAACGCTTCCCTCGCCCTGCACCTGCTCGGCAGCCGCCCCGAGCTCGTCTGGTACCTGCCGTCCCCCGCCGAGCTGCGGGACGGCGCGGGCGGCGACGCCTCGCTCACCGACCTGATTCCGGCGGGCTGGCACTGGGCGCTCCTCCAGCTGCTGATCGCCGCCGTCCTGGCCGCCCTGTGGCGGGCCCGCCGCCTCGGCCCGCTCGTCACCGAACGCCTTCCCGTCGCGATCCGCGCCTCGGAGGCCACCGAGGGCCGCGCCCGCCTGTACCGCAGGGCCGCCGCCCGGGAGCGCGCGGCGACGGTGCTGCGGGCCGCCGCCCGGGAACGCCTCGCCACCCTGGTGGGCGTACCGCGGTCCGGCTGCCACGACCCGGCGGTCCTCGCCCCCGCCGTTTCGGCGCGAACCGCCGGCCCGGACCGGGACGCGGCGGCCCTGCTCTTCGGCGCCCCGCCCGCAACCGACGCGGCACTCGTCGCGCTCGCCGACCACCTCGACGCCCTCGAAAGAGAGGTCCGCTCCTCATGACGGCCACCACGGACAGCGCCCGCTCCGCCCTGGAGGCGATCCGCACCGAGATCGGCAAGGCCGTCGTGGGCCAGGACCCGGCGGTCACCGGTCTCGTCGTCGCCCTGCTGTGCCGCGGCCACGTCCTGCTGGAGGGCGTCCCGGGCGTCGCGAAGACCCTCCTGGTGCGTGCCCTGGCGGCCTCCCTCGACCTGGGCACGAAGCGCGTGCAGTTCACTCCGGACCTGATGCCGAGCGACGTGACGGGCTCGCTGGTCTACGACGCCCGCACCGCCGAGTTCTCCTTCCAGGAGGGCCCGGTCTTCACGAACCTCCTCCTCGCCGACGAGATCAACCGCACCCCTCCGAAGACTCAGTCCGCACTGCTGGAGGCGATGGAGGAGCGGCAGGTCACCGTGGACGGCACCCCGCGCCGCCTGCCGGAGCCGTTCCTGGTCGCCGCGACGATGAACCCGGTCGAGTACGAGGGCACGTACCCGCTGCCCGAGGCCCAGTTGGACCGCTTCCTGCTGAAGCTGAACGTCCCGCTGCCCTCCCGCGCCGACGAGGTCGACGTCCTGACCCGGCACGCGGCGGGCTTCGACCCGCGCGACCTCGCGGCGGCCGGCATCCGCCCCGTCGCGGGACCGGAGGAGCTCCGCGCGGCCCGCGAGGCCGTCGCCGCCGTCTCCGTCTCCCCGGAGATCGCCGGGTACGTCGTCGACGTCTGCCGCGCCACCCGCGAGTCGCCGTCGCTGTCCCTGGGCGTCTCCCCGCGCGGCGCGACGGCCCTCCTCGCCGCGTCCCGCGGGTGGGCGTGGCTGACCGGCCGGGACTACGTCACCCCGGACGACGTGAAGGCGCTGGCCCTGCCGACGCTGCGGCACCGGGTGCAGCTGCGCCCGGAGGCCGAGATGGAGGGCGTGACACCGGATGCGGTGCTGAACGCGATCCTGTCCCACGTCCCCGTGCCCCGCTGATGGCCCTCACTGGACGCGCCGCCCTGCTCGCGGCTCTGGGCGCCCTCCCCGTCGGCCTGTTGGAGCCGTCGTGGGCGGGCATCCTCGCGGTGAACGGCCCGCTGGCCGCGGCCTGCGCCCTCGACTACGCGCTGGCGGCGCCGGTCCGCAGCCTGGTCCTGTCCCGCTCGGGCGACACGACGGTCCGCCTGGGCGAGCCGGCGGAGGTCCACCTGTCGGTCACCAACCCGGGCACGCGCCCGCTGCGCGCCCGGATCCGCGACGCCTGGCCGCCGAGCAGCTGGCTGCCGGGCACCGAACGGGCGGCGTCCCGCCATACGCTGACGGTCCCTCCGGGCGAACGCCGCCGCGTGACGACCCGCCTGCACCCCACCCGCCGCGGCGACCGCCACGCGGACCGCGTCACGATCCGCTCCGCCGGCCCCCTGGGCCTCGCCTCCCGCCAGGGCACCCACGCCATTCCCTGGACGGTCCGCGTCCTGCCGCCCTTCACGAGCCGCAAGCACCTCCCGTCCCGCCTGTCGCGCCTGCGCGAACTGGACGGCCGGACGAGTCTGCTGACCCGCGGGGAGGGCACCGAGTTCGACAGCCTCCGCGACTACGTCCCGGGGGACGACACCCGCTCGATCGACTGGCGGGCGACGGCCCGCCAGAGCGGTGTCGCGGTCCGCACCTGGCGCCCGGAGCGCGACCGGCACATTCTGATCTGCCTGGACACGGGCCGTACTTCGGCCGGCCGCGTCGGCGACGCCCCCCGCCTGGACGCCTCGATGGACGCGGCCCTCCTCCTGGCCGCCCTGGCCGCCCGGGCCGGCGACCGCGTGGACCTCCTCGCCTACGACCGCCGCGTCCGCACCCAGGTGCAAGGCCGCTCGGCAGGGGAGGTCCTGCCGGCTTTCGTGAACGCGATGGCCCCGCTGGAGCCGGAACTGGTGGAAACGGACGCCCGCTCCCTGGTCTCGACGATCCTCCGGACGGCGCCCCGCAGCTCCCTGGTGGTCCTTCTGACCAGCCTGGACGCCGCACCGGTGGAGGAAGGCCTGCTTCCCCTGCTCCCCCGCCTGACGAAACGCCACACGGTCCTCCTGGCCGCGGTGTCGGACCCGAAGGTGACGGAGATGGCCCGCGCCCGCGGCACCCTGGACGCGGTGTACGAGGCCGCAGCCGCCGCCCAGTCCCAGGCCCAGCGCCGCCGCACCGCGGACCAACTGGCCCGCCACGGCGTCCACGTCGTGGATGCCACCCCCGACGCCCTGGCCCCCGCCTTGTCCGACGCCTATCTCGCCCTGAAATCCGCCGGCCGCTTGTGAGACCGGCAGCTCACCTCAACGATCGAGGTCGAGCACGCCCACGCCGAGGCCCTCGTACGCCTTGGGCTCGATCGTTGCCACCAGCGCGTCAGCACCCCAGTCGGGAAGGTTTCGTACGGCCTGCACTGCTGCGGCGACTCCCGCGGGTACGCCTTTCCGACACAGCCGAGCCACGGCCAACACAGCTGCGTAGTCAAGGTCGATGGTATGGATGACGTCCAGCTGGCCGACGTGCTCGGCGGTCCCGGGGTGCTCACGATCTGCCTCAAGGATCGCCAGTACGGGCGCCCACAGCCGTGTATCGCCGTCAAGAAAAGCCTGGTGGATCAGTGCCGAAACCTGCCGGTTGCCGGATAAGGCAAGGAGAGAGGGACTGTCCAGGACGAGGTGCTGCTGGATCACGCCGCATTCTCCTATCGGCCCGCGAAGGCCTGGCGGATCTTGCGCCTCATCTCCGCGCTCTCCTCATCCGTCACTCGCACACCGAAGTGCTCAGCCATGTACTCGCGCGCCCGTTCGGCCCGCTCCCGCCGCTCCTCGGATGTCAGCGTGGACTCCGCAAACTCCTGGACCAGGGCTCTGATGGACGTGCCGCGGGACTCGGCGATGACCGCAAGGCGATCGCGTACCTCAGCCGGCACTCGGATCATTGCATCGGACATGGCCCGAGTCTACAGCGATGTATACACGCGCGTCCGGTAAACGCAGGAAAGCCCCGCACCAGAGCTGGTGCGGGGCTAACCCACAATGATTGTTCGGCGGCGTCCTACTCTCCCA
>NZ_BMTY01000032.1:0-59969 GCF_014649915.1 Streptomyces toxytricini
CGGTCGAGGCCGGACGGCGACGACGGGGGGAGGTTGGCGGAAGCCAACCGGTCGAGGCCGGACGGCGACGACGGGGGTGAGGTTGGCGGAAGCCAACCGGTCGAGGCCGGACGGCGACGACGGGGGTGAGGTTGGCGGAAGCCAACCGGTCGGGATCAGGGATGTTGCCGGTGGTGTCCCCGGCAGTTGATGGTGTCCGGGGCGTGCCGGTCCCTCAAGGGCGCTCCTCCTTCGTCGTCGCGTCGCTGCGCGATGGCCCTTCGGGCCACCCTTGACCGACCGACCCGCCCCGGAGGCATTTTTTTCTGCCGGGGCCGCCCCCGGGGAATGACCCTGGAGGGACGAGCCGCAGAAGGCAGGATCACAGAGCCCGGTCCCCCGCCCCGGGTGCCCCTTTCGCCCACCGGCATCAGCCGACCCGTCGGCGGAAGCCGGTGGCTGGGACGTCACGAAACAACGCCCAGAGCATCATCGGGCGACAGGAGCGCCTCAGATCGCTACGTGGACGTCGTCGGCTCAGCGTCCTGCGGCCGTCAGGGGCTGGGCAGCGCCCCAGGTCGCTACATGTGCTCTCTTTGCCAAGCGACTGACCGCGTCGGGTGCGCAGCGCCCCAGACCGCCACACATGTCGACGTTTCAGCGGCCGCAGGACGTCCGGGGCGAACAAACGCGACAGACCGCTACAGGGCCCAGATGTCGATGTGCGAGGCGCGGAGCGGGCATGGCGCCTCTTCGCCCCGAGACGGCCGACGGTCGCGGAGAAGACAGGAACGCGCAGCGATCGGCGCGCTGCGCTGCCCGTGACGGGCGCTTGCCGCCGGACAAAGGACGCCCAAGTAGCGATCTGGGGCGCCGCCCAGCCCCTGACGGCCGACGGCCGCCAAGCCGGGGACGCCCACGTAGCGATCTGTCGCGCTCCTGTCGCCGGATGATGCTCTGGTCGTCGTTTCCTGCGGGTACGGCCTTCCCGGCCTCCGCCGACGGGTCGGCTGATGCCGGGAGGGCCGGATGTGGCCCCCGGAGCGGGGGCCAGGCCGTCTCGCTCCCGCCCCACAGGGCTCGTCCCTCCAGGGTCATTCCCCGGGGGCGGCCCCGGCAGAAAAAAATGCCTCCGGGGCGGGTCGGTCGGTCAAGGGTGGCCCGAAGGGCCATCGCGCAGCGACGCGACGACGAAGGAGGAGCGCCCTTGAGGGACCGGCCCGCCCCGGACACCATCAACTGCCGGGGACACCCCCAGCCCCACCCCTGATCCCGACCGGCCGGCTACCGCCAACCCCACCCTCGCCGTCGCCGTCCGTCCCGGACCCACCGCTACCGCCAACCCCACCCCCGCCGTCGCCTTGCGGCCCCCCACCCATCGGCTACCGCCAACCCCCACCCCCCGCCGCCGTCCGGTCCCCGACCGGTCGGCTACCCCCTCCGCCCTCCCCCACACAAAGAACGGCGCCCCCCGATGGGGGCGCCGTTCCCGTGTCCGCCGCGGCCGTCGTGCCGTCTACACCGCCGATTCCGGGGTGATGCGGCTGCGGACTGCCGACTGGACGTCCTCCTCCTCCGCCGGGTCCGCCGCCAGGCGGCGGAGGCGGGGGGCCACTCGGACGTCTGCGGTTTCGGCGTGGCGGGCCGCGACCTCGCGGGTGGTCTCCTCGCAGTCCCACAGGCACTCGACGGCGAAGCCCGCGGCGAAGGACGGGTCCGTGCCCGCCAGGGCGCGGGCCGCGCGGCCGCGAAGGTGGGACGAAGCGGTTTCGCGGTAGATGTGGCGCAGCACCGGGGCCGCGCAGCCGATGGAGAGCCGGCCCGCTCCGTCGACGAGGGCGTAGAGGCGGCGGGAGTCGGGTCCGGAGCCGCGGACGGTGTCGCGGAGGGCGCCGAGGACGAGGGGGGCGTCGTCGGGGCCGCCGTGGGCGGCGAGGAGTGCGGCGGCGGCTTCGCCGAGGGCGTCGGGGCGGTGGACCCAGCCGCGGGCCCGTTCGAGGGCGGCGGGTCCGCACATGCGCTCGTAGGCGGCGACGGCGGGCTCGTCGGCGGCGGCTTCGATGAGGTCGAGGACGGCGGGGTTCTCCGGTTCGGCGACGACCAGGTGGTGCAGGGCGGTGGCGCGGGCGGCGTCGCCGAGGGTTCCGGCGGCGGCGGCCAGGATGGTGCCGCGGTCCTCGGGGGAGGCGACGGCGGCGAGACAGCGCGCGGCGGGGACGTGCAGGGGGGTGCCGCGGCGCAACCCTTCGGCGGCCCAGTCGAAGACGGCGAGGACGCCCCAGCCGGGGCGCGGGCCGTTGGGGGTGAGCTGGCGCTGCCAGCGGTCGAAGGAGCCCTGGCGGCGTGCGGCGCCGAGGCGGGCGCCGTGCTCGGGGGTCTCCTCCCACAGGCACCAGGGCCGGGGCTCGTAGGCGTCGCGGACGGCGGCGGCCAGCCGCGCCTCACCCTCGGGGGTGTCGGGGAAGCGGGCGAGGACGGGCGCGGCGAGGGAGAGCAGTCCCTCGTCGTCGTCGCGCAGGGCGAGCTCGTCGAGGGCCCAGGCCCAGTTGGCTCCGGAGGCGGCGTAGCGGCGCAGCAGCATGAGGGCGTCGTCGCGGCCGTAGGAGGCGAGGTGTCCGAGGACGGACAGGGCGAGGCCGGTGCGGTGCTCGGAGTCGTCGACGAGGTCGTCGGCGCTGAAGAGGTGGCTTTCGATCTCGCCGAGGGGCCCGTCCAGGTCGAGGTACAGGCGGGCGTAGTAGAGGGAGCGGTTCTCGACCTGCCAGTCCTGGCGCGGGTCACGGAGCACGCACTCGTTGAGTGCCTGGAGGGCTTCGGGCCGGGGGGCCGCGAGGGCGTGCAGGGTGCCGTCGCCGCGGCCCCGCTGGAGGAGGCCGAGCAGGGTGCCGCTTGGCGCTATGACTGGTTCGAACATGGGAATGGCCTCACATCAAGCTGGGGACGCAACCGGGAATCGGGGTTCACAGGGCCGCGTAACAGCATGTGAGGACGTTCGCCGTCTTGTTCCGCTCGATGTAGACCATTGCCTTCTCACTCTCGTCGGTGCTTCGCGGCCTGGCGGCCGGTTCCGCAGGGATGGGGGTCGGACACGCTTCGTGTCCAGCCCCTCCTGCCCGTCTGCCGAGCTCACGAATCGAATCCGACGCCATGATGACCCAGCCGGTTTGTGTGCCGCGACCACATTTACGGCCGCCGTGACCAACCCGTGAGGTGGGCGGCCGGTCACGCCGTGCCAGGTCACGACCGAAAACGGACTACTTCGCTCCGAAGAGTTCGAGCAGGTCGGCCTTGGCGAACATGCGGGCGGTGTCCACGGCGGACGGGGTGCCGGCGCGCGGGTCGGCGCCGCCGGCGAGGAGCGCGCGGATGACGGCCTCCTCGCCCTTGAAGACGGCGCCGGCGAGGGGGGTCTGGCCGCGGTCGTTGGCGCGGTCGGCCTCGGCGCCGCGCTGGAGGAGGGCGGTGACGGTGTCGGCGTGGCCGTGGTAGGCGGCGAGCATGACGAGGGTGTCGCCGCGGTCGTTGGTGAGGTTGGCGGGGACGCCCGCGTCGAGGTAGGCGGCGAGCGTCTCGGTCTCGCCCTGGCGGGCGAGGTCGAAGACCTTGGTGGCCAGCTCGATGACGTCCTCGTCCGGGGCGCCCTGGGAGCCGCCGTCGGTGGGCTGGTGCTCGCTCATCGGTCGGTTGCCGCCTTTCGCTCGGGGTGCGGGTCGTGGTCGTGGCCCGCAGGGCGGCGCGGTGGGTGCGCGCCCGTACGGGTGAGCGCCAGCGTAGCGCCCCGACCTGCGCGGACGGGGGTGCGTCCGGGGTTCGGGCGGTGCGGGGCGGCCGTCGGGCACAGCGTCGGCGGCGGGTCTTCGCCAGCGGGGATGGTCCGGTCAAGTGAAAGAGCGACGAATTCACCCGGATGCACCTTTTATCGCATTGATACTTCCTGTGAGGTAGGGACAACTGATGGTGACTGTCCCCCACTCACCAGGAGAACTCACATGATCCTCTCCATCTCGGGCGTGGTCCTGCTCGGCATCATCGCGTTCCTCTTCTTCAAGAAGGACGGGATGAAGCTGTCGCACGCCTTCGTCTGCGCGCTGTTCGGCTTCTTCCTCGCCGGGTCCGCCATCGCGCCGAGCATCACGGCGAGCACGGCGAGCCTCGCGAGCCTGCTCGGCGGGATCAAGCTCTAGCCGCCCGCCCGCCCCGCCGCACCCGAACCACAGGAGACGACCGTGGCCCGGCTCCCCCTCCCCCGCTTCCCCTCCGGCGGCAAGCTGTCGGCGGCCCGGGGGCGCGACCTCGTCCGCAAGGCCGCCGACGGCGCCACGGACGTCCTCCATCCGCTCCTGGTCATCGGGCGCGGGCTGCGGATCCTGGCGGCCGCCGGGCGGGCCAGGTGGGCCGCGACACCGAAGGACAAGCGTGGTCCCGCGCTGTTCCTCGGCGCGGCCTGCGTCCTGGTCGTCGCGGTCGCCCCGTACGGGCCCGCCCTGGCCCTCGCCGCGCTGATGGCGGCGGCGGCCTGGCGGGGGCGGGAGCGGGCCCCCGTGCAGACGGGGCCCGCGCCCGCCGAGGCGGAGCGGCTCGGCTCCCTGTACGAGGCGCTCGTCCCCTACTTCTCCGTCCCCGAGGACCCCGAGCCGCTCTTCGCCCACGGGGCGGGCTGGGAGCGGGCGTTCAGCGACCACGCGTTCGACGAGTCGGGCCGTCTCACCCGGCTCCGGATCCGCTACCCGGCGTACTTCACCGACGGCGAGGCCGCCTCCCGGGCCCGTATCGAGACGCTGCTGCACGCGAAGTCGGGGCGCGGCCGGGAGTACCTGTTCGACTGGGACGAGGAGGGGAACCGGCTGGACCTGCGGGTGCTGCCGGCGCTGCCGACGGGGATCGCGGCGCAGCCGTTCGTCACCGCGCCCGGCGAGACCGTCCTCGGCTTCACGGACGCGGACGGAGTGCGGCGCACCCTGCCCGTTTCGGAGGACGGCGAGCAGCGCGACGTGCCGCCGGTCCTGTGGCGGACGGGGCCGCGCTCCACCGAGCCGCACCTGCTGGCGGTGGGCCACCCCGGCAGCGGTGCGTCGACGCTGCTGCGGTCGGTCGCCCTGCAGGCGCTGCGGCACGGCGGGAACGTGCTGGTCGTGGAGGGCGGCGGGACCGGGGAGTACGCGTGCCTGGCCGGGCGCGCCGGTGTGATCGCGGTGGAGGGCGGGCCCGCCGGGGCGCTGGCGACCCTGGAGTGGGCGGCGCACGAGACGGAGCGGCGGCTGATCGCCGCACACCGGGCGCGGGAGACGGGCGGCACGGTCTCCGAGGACGAGCGGCGGCCGCTGTGGATCCTGATGGACCGGCCGACGGTGCTGGCGCACCTGGCGGCGGCTGAGGGGGCGCCCGATCCGCTGGCGCGGCTGCAGGTGCCGCTGCGGCACGGGCGGGCGGCGCACGTGACGGTGGTGGTGGCCGAGCAGTTCGACCACCTGGAGCTGCTGGACGACACGGTGTGGCAGCACACGCGGGCGCGGGTGGTGCTGGGCGCGGTGTCGGTGCAGCAGGTGGCGGACGTGCTGGGGCTGCCGCCGCACACGACGCCGACGGCGCACGTCCCGCCGGGGCGGGGATACGTCCGGCTGGGGTCGGGGCCGGTGCACCGGCTGCAGGTGCCGGCCACCCCGGACCCGTACGACGAGGCGGCGCACCCGGCGCACCGGCAGGCGGTGCTGGAGCTGCTGCCGGGGCGGTCGGGTCCGGGCGGCCCGGGGCAGGTCCGGGCGCAGGCGCCGGGTCGGGCCCAGGGTGCGGAACCGGTGCCGGAGGCGGCCCCGTAGCCGCTCGGGCGGTTACGCGACGAACGTGCGGGGCGGTTCGGCCCCGCTGCCGCCGGCGCCGGTGCCGACCAGCCGGGCGGCAGCCGCGAGGCGGGCGGCGGCTTCGTCGGCGACGGGCCCGCCGACGGTGAACGGCAGCCGTACGTATCCCTCGAACGCGCCGTCGACGCCGAACCGGGGCCCGGACGGGACGCGTACGCCGACCCGCTCCCCCACCTCGGCGAGGCGGGAGCCGGAGAGACCGCCGGCCCGCGCCCACAGGGTGAGGCCGCCCTGCGGCACCTCGAACTCCCAGTCGGGCAGTTCCCGGCGGACGGCGGCGACCAGCGCGTCGCGGTTCTCGCGGGCCTGTTCGCGGCGCAGCGCGACGGCCTCCTCCCAGCCGCCGGTCCGCATGAGCCAGTTCACGGCGAGCTGTTCCAGGACGGGGGTGCCGAGGTCGGCGTAGGCGCGTGCGGCGACGAGGCTGCGGATGACGTCGGGGGCGGCGCGCACCCAGCCGATGCGCATGCCGGCCCAGAAGGCCTTGCTGGCGGAGCCGACGGTGATGACGGTGGAGCCGGCCGGGTCGTGGGAGCAGACGGGGCGGGGCATGTCCAGGCCGGGGTCCAGCCCGAGCTCGGCCATGGTCTCGTCGACGACGAGGACGGTGCCGGCGGAGCGGGCCGCCTCGACCATGGCGCGGCGCTGCTCGGCGGAGGCGAGGGCGCCGGTGGGGTTGTGGAAGTCGGCGACGACGTAGGCGAGGCGGGGGGCGGCGTCGCGCAGGACCTGCCGCCAGACGGCCAGGTCCCAGCCGGTGAGGCCGTCGGCCATGGCGACGGGGACGAGGCGCAGTCCGGCGGCGCGCATGAGCTGGAGGATGTTGGCGTAGGAGGGGGATTCGACGGCGATGCGCTCGCCGCGGCCCGCGAAGAGGCTGCAGATGGCGTCCATGGCGCCCATCGCCCCCGTGGTGACCATGATCTGCTCGGGCATGGTGGGGATGCCGCGGTCGGTGTAGCGGTCGGCGAGCATGCGGCGCAGGGCGGGGAGGCCGGCGGGGTAGTCGCCGTGGGTGTGGGCGTACGGCGGGAGCTCCTCCAGGGCGCCCTGGACGGCCCTGGTCAGCCAGGGCTCGGGGGCGGGGAGCGCCGCGCAGCCGAGGTCGATCATGGAGCCGAGGGATTCCGGCGGGAGGGGTTCCAGTCCGCGGGCGGGCAGCGGGTTGCCGGCGGGGACGGACGTCCAGCTGCCCGCTCCGCGGCGGGATTCGAGGAACCCCTCGCCGCGCAGGGCCTCGTACGCGGCGGCAACCGTGGTGCGGGAGAGGGCGAGCGCGGCGGCCAGCTCGCGCTCGGCGGGGAGGCGCGCGGCGACGGGCACGCGCCCTTCGAGGACGAGGAGGCGGATGCCGTCGGCCAGGGAGCGGTACGCGGGGGGCTTGCGCGCCCCCGGGATGCCGGGCCGCTGCTGCTGGGAGGTGATGAGCCGGGCGAGCTGGGAGGCGCCCACCGCCGAAGTCCACTCCGCCATGTCGTCGGTCCACTTTCGTCGGATTGGCCACCCCGGGTGCGCGGGCGGCCGGGAATTGGATCGGTCGCGGGGTCCAGCCTGCCATGCCGGTGCCGGCCGGGCCAGGGCCGGGGCGCGCCGGAGGCGCAGGCCACGGCTCCGGAGGGCGGCGGTCCGGGCTGCGGAGGGGGCATACTGCGGCGGTGACAGACGTACTCCTTCGCCACCCGTACCTCGACCACCCGGGCCCGGTCATCCCCTTCGCCCACCGGGGCGGCGCCGCGGACGGGCTGGAGAACACGGCCGCGGCGTTCCGCCGGGCCGCCGGTGCGGGCTACCGGTACTTCGAGACGGACGTGCACGCCACCGCGGACGGGAAGCTCGTCGCCTTCCACGACGCGACGCTGGACCGGGTCACCGACGGCCGGGGCCGCATCGCCGAGCGGTACTGGAGGGACCTGCGGGCGGTGCGGGTGGGCGGCAGCGAGCCGCTGGTGCTGTTCGAGGAGCTGTTGGAGGAGTTCCCGGAGGCCCGCTGGAACGTCGACGTGAAGGCGGAGTCGGCGCTGCATCCCCTGCTGAACCTGATCGCCCGGGCGCGGGTCTGGGACCGGGTGTGCGTGGGCTCGTTCTCGGAGGGCCGGGTGGCCCGGGCGCAGCGGATGGCCGGGCCGCGGCTGGCGACCTCGTACGGGGTGCGCGGCGTGGTGGGGCTGCGGCTGCGCTCGCTGGCGATCCCGGCGGCGCTGCGCGCGGGCGCGGTGGCGGCGCAGGTGCCGGAGACGCAGGGCGGCTTCCGGGTGGTGGACCGGCGGTTCGTGCGGACGGCGCACGCGCGGGGCCTGCAGGTGCACGTGTGGACCGTGAACGAACCGGAACGCATGGAAGCTCTCCTCGACCTGGGAGTCGATGGCATCATGACCGACCGGATCGACATCTTGCGCACGGTGCTGGACCGGCGCGGGGCCTGGGCCTGACGGCCGCGGGCGGCCGCGCCCGCGTCCGGCGGCCGTGCGGTGACGGGGACCAGCGAGGGGGCGCCCATGAGCGCGCAGACGGCAGACGGGGCGGATCCCGCCGCCGAGGGCGGCAGAGCGGCGGCGGCCAAGGCCGCCGGGCGCAAGCGCGAGCAGCAGGGCTGGTACTTCTACGACTTCGCGGTGTCCGTGTACTCGGCGAGCGTGCTCACCCTGTTCCTGGGGCCGTACCTGACGTCGGTGGCGAAGGCGGCCGCCGACGCGGAGGGGTTCGTCCACCCGCTGGGGATCCCCGTGTGGGCCGGGTCGTTCTTCGCGTACTCGGTGTCCGCGTCGGTGGTGCTGGCGGTGCTGGTGATGCCGCTGGTGGGTGCCTTGGCGGACCGGACGGGCCGCAAGAAGCCGCTGCTCGCGGCGGCGGCGTACACGGGTGCGGTGGCGACGACGGGGATGTTCTTCCTCGAGGGCGAGCGGTACCTGCTGGGCGGGCTGCTGCTGGTCGTGGCGAACGCCTCGCTGTCGGTGTCGATGGTGGTCTACAACGCCTACCTGCCCCAGATCTCCACGCCGGACGAGCGCGACGCGGTCTCCTCGCGGGGCTGGGCGTTCGGCTACACCGCGGGCTCGCTGATGCTGGTGGCGAACCTGGGCCTGTACCTGGGGCACGACTCCTTCGGACTGTCGGAGGGCATGGCGATACGGATCTGCCTGGCGTCGGCGGGCGTGTGGTGGGGGGCGTTCGCGCTGGTGCCGCTGCGCCGGCTGCGGGACCGTGCGGTGGTGCGGGACCCGGGTGCCGGGCCGGCGGTCAGCGGCTGGAAGCAGCTGGTGGCGACGTTCAAGGACATGCGGAAGTATCCGCTGACGCTGTCGTTCCTGCTGGCGTACCTGGTCTACAACGACGGCGTGCAGACGGTGATCTCCCAGGCGTCGGTGTACGGCGCGGAGGAGCTGGGCCTGGAACAGTCGACGCTGATCGCGGCGGTGCTGCTCGTGCAGGTGCTGGCGGTGGCGGGCGCGCTGGGAATGGGCCGGCTGGCCGGGCGGTTCGGTGCGAAGCGGACGATCCTGGGGTCGCTGGCGGCGTGGGCGCTGACGCTGCTCGCGGGCTACTTCCTGCCGGCGGGGACGCCGGGGTGGTTCTTCGCGCTCGCCGCGATGATCGGGCTGGTGCTCGGAGGCAGCCAGGCGCTGTCGCGCTCGCTGTTCTCCCAGCTGGTCCCGGCGGGCAAGGAGGCCGAGTACTTCTCGGCCTACGAGATGAGCGACCGGGGGCTGAGCTGGATCGGGCCGCTGGTCTTCGGCCTGACGTACCAGGTGACGGGCAGCTACCGGGACGCGATCATCTCGCTGGTGGTGTTCTTCGCACTGGGTTTCGTGCTGCTGGCGCGGGTGCCGATGCGGCGCGCGGTGGAGGCGGCGGGCAATCCTGTTCCCGACCGGATCTGACGTGGATCGGGACACGTCCGCGGTGGGGCCGCGGGGCGGCAGGAGGCCGGATGCGCATGCGAATTCCGAACGGATTTCGACGTGGCGGCGCGAGGCCGGTAGTGTACGCCTTTGGCCTGCCAGGCGGACCGTTACTGCGTGCCGCAGAAGTGAAGACGTTGGGTGACATCTGCTGCCAGATGTGACAAAACGGGCATTGGTGGGTACAACAAGGGGCGGCACGACGGGCGACGCATCACCCGGAGCGGGAATCTATACCGCCGACCGGACGTTGACCGGATGACGACGACAGCGACACCTGTCCTGTGGGCGACAAGCCCGGGAGGCACGATTCATGAGTGAGCGAGCTCTCCGCGGTACGCGGCTCGTGGTTACCAGCTACGAGACGGACCGCGGCATCGATCTGGCCCCGCGCCAGGCGGTGGAGTACGCATGCCAGAACGGACATCGATTCGAGATGCCGTTCTCGGTTGAGGCAGAGATTCCGCCGGAGTGGGAGTGCAAGGCGTGCGGCGCCATGGCACTCCTCGTGGACGGGGACGGGCCCGAGGAGAAGAAGGGCAAGCCCGCGCGAACGCACTGGGACATGCTCATGGAGCGGCGCACCCGCGAGGAACTGGAGGAGGTGCTGGCCGAGAGGCTGGCCGTCCTGCGTTCCGGCGCCATGAACATCGCCGTGCACCCGCGCGACAGCCGCAAGTCCGCCTGACGGCCGGACACGCAGTACGTACGACCCGAGGGGCCCCCGCCACACCGTGGCGGGGGCCCCTCGGGCTTGCCCGGCCGCGTCCGGATCCGGGGCGTGCCCGGTTCGGACGCGGCCGGTCAGGGAGTCAGCGGCGGGCGGTGGCCGGGGCCCGGCTCCTGCGGCGCGTCATCCCGGACCACCTCGCCCGGGACGACCTTGCCGTCGGGGTGGCGGATGCGGGCCTGCTGGAAGGCGTCGGCGAAGGTGCCGGCCTGCGCCGCGTTCATCCGGCGCTCCAGAGAGCGCGCCGTCCGCCGGCCGGCCCAGGCGCGGACCGGGGGCAGCAGCAACAGCAGCGCCGCCGCGTCGGATACCAGGCCCGGCAGCATGAACAGCAGGCCGGCCAGCATCGTCAGGGCGTTGCCCGAGCCGGGCCGGCGGCCCGCGGACGGCTGCGCGGCCTGGGCCTCCGGCGAGGCCTGGGCCTGCTGGAAGGTGTCGGCGAGGTTCCGGAAGGCGCGGCGCCCGGCCCGCTTGACCACCACGGCGCCGAGCACGATCCCGCCCGCGACGAGCGCCGCGACCGCCAGGCCGCCGGCGGCGTCCGCGACGAGGCCCAGCAGCCAGATCTCCAGGATCAGCCAGGCGGCGACCGCCAGGGGCAGGAACGTGCGGGCGGGCTTGCGCCGCCGGGCGGCGGCCGTCGGAGCGGGGGAAGAGCCGGTCATCATGGCATCCAGTGTGCCCGCAACGGCGTAAGTGCGGCCTCAACCGCAGGTCGGGGGCGTCCCCTAGGGGCCCGGCCGGGCCGGTCAGGAACCGCCCGGCCCCTTGCCGCGGCCCTCGTCGCGACCCCTTCCGTGCCCCTCGCCACGCTCCTTGTCACGGCCCTTGTCGAGGCCGATCAGCTTGGCGGCGTGCGACTGCAGCCCCCACTGGGTGACCCGCCACAGCGCCTCGACCACGATGTCCCGGCTCATCTTGCTGTCGCCGAACTCGCGCTCCACGAACGTGATGGGCACCTCCACGACCCGGAACCCGGCCCGCACGGCCCGCCGGGCCAGGTCCACCTGGAAGCAGTACCCGGCGGAGGCGACCTCCTTCAGGCCCAGCCCCTCCAGCGTCTCCCGCCGGAAGGCCCGGTAGCCGCCGGTCACGTCCCGGATCGGGACGTCCAGCATCAGCCGCGAGTACGTCGAACCGCCGCGGGAGAGGAACTCGCGGCTCTTCGGCCAGTTGACCACCCGGCCGCCCGGCACCCAGCGGGAGCCCAGCACCAGGTCGGCGCCGGCCAGCGCGGTGAGCAGCCGGGGCAGCTCCTCCGGCTGGTGGGAGCCGTCGGCGTCCATCTCCACGAGGACGCCGAAGTCGCGCTCCAGGCCCCAGGCGAAGCCCGCGAGGTAGGCGGCGCCGAGGCCTTCCTTGCCCTTGCGGTGCAGGACGTGCACGTGGTCGTCGCCGGCCGCGAGCTCGTCGGCGAGCTTGCCGGTGCCGTCGGGGCTGTTGTCGTCGGCGACCAGGATGTGCGCCTCGGGCACGGCGGCGCGCACGCGGGCGACGATCGGCCCGATGTTCTCCGCCTCGTTGAAGGTCGGGATGATCACCAAGGCCGTGCCGAGCGGCCCGTGGGCCCGCTGTCCGCCGTCGCCGCTCACTGGGTCCGCCTTCGTGTGCTCGTACGTCCTGTCACAGAGGACGACTTTAGAACAGTGGCCGGGCCCCGCGGTCCTTCGGGCCGGTCCGGGTGCCCGCGGCTGCGGGTCTTGCGTGACCGTTGTCTACTGGACCGCGGGGCCCGGCCGGGCCACCGCCGCCCGGCGGGCCTTCCGTCGCCCCCGAGGCGCGGGCGCGTCGGGCAGGGCGGATCAGCGCGGTGCGGCCGTCCGGTGGCGGGCCCGGCCGAACCTATCCGGGACGGGCCCGCCGGGCCGAGCCGCTGCCCGCGGGATCACCCCTGTGGCCGTACGAAAACCTCCCGGCCGCCGACGACGGTGGCCAGGCAGACGGGCAGGTCGCGGCCGGGCGTCAGGTCGGGCAGGCCGGGTGTGCCGGAGCGGGGGTCGGTGGACCAGCGGGCGACCCGGTCGTCGGGGGCCTGGACGACGAGCTCGCCGGTGCGCCAGACCGCGTAGTCGGCCGGTGCGCCGGGGACGAGGGTGCCCGCGCCGTCGCGGCCGAGGGCCCGCCAGCCGCCGCGCGTGTGCGCCGTGAACGCGGCGCGGACGGAGATGCGGTGCTCGGGAGTGCGGTGGAAGGCGGCCGCGCGGACGGTCCCCCACGGGTCGAACGGGGTGACGGGGGCGTCGGAGCCGAAGGCGAGCGGCACGCCGGCCTTGAGCAGGGCGGCGAACGGGTTCAGGGTGCGGGCGCGCTCGGCGCCGAGCCGGTCGGCGTACATGCCGTCCTCGCCGCCCCAGGCCGCGTCGAACGCGGGCTGGACGGACGCGGTGAGGCCGAACTCGGCGAAGGCGGCGATGGTGGCCGGGGTCATCATCTCGGCGTGCTCGACGCGGTGCCGGGCGGCGCGGACGCGGGCGAGGCCGACCCGGTCGGCGGCGGCGCGGAAGCCGTCGACGACGGCGGTGAGCGCGGCGTCGCCGATGGCGTGGAAGCCGGCCTGGAGGCCCGCCTCGGTGCAGGCGGCGACGTGTGCGGCGATCTCGGCGGCGTCCAGGTAGCCGGTGCCGGTGTGGCCGGCGTCGGCGTACGGGCTGTGCAGGCAGGCGGTGTGGGAGCCGAGGGCGCCGTCCGCGAAGAGGTCGCCGGCGGCGCCGACGGCGCCGAGGGCCTTGGCCTGCTCAAGGTCGCGGTCGGCCCAGTAGCCGAAGACGCGCGGGCCGGGCCGCTCGCGGGCGAGGTCGAGCAGGCCGGTGAAGTCCTCGGCGGAGGAGATGTCGGGGCCGCCGCACTCGTGGACGGAGCCGATGCCGAGGGAGGCGGCGTGGTCGAGGGCGGCGCGCTGGGCCTCGGCGCGCTGGGCGGGGGTGACGGCGGCCAGGGCGGCCCGGCGGACGGCGTGGTGGTCGTCGCGGGTCAGCGGCTCGTCGCCGCGGGAGGTGACGGCGGGCACGAGGTCCAGCAGGGCGGTGGTCGCCACGGCGGAGTGGACGTCGACGCGGCTGAGGTAGAGGGGGCGGCCGCCGGCGGCCTCGTCGAGCTCCTCGCGGCGCGGCGCGCGGCGCTCCGGCCAGCGGGCGGCGTCCCAGCCGTGGCCGAGCAGGACGCGGTCGTCGGGGCGGCGCCGGGCGTGCTCGCGGACCAGGCGCAGGGCCTCCTCCAGTGAGGCGGCGCCGGTCAGGTCCAGGCCGGTGAGGGCGAGGCCGGCGGAGGTGGTGTGGACGTGGGCGTCGGTGAAGGCGGGTGTGACGAGCGCCCCGTCGAGGTCGACGACCTCGTCGACGCCCTGCGCGAAGGCGTCGGCGGCGCCTTCGGATCCGACCCAGGCGACGTGGCCCCGTTCGACGACCATCGCGGTGGCGAACGGGTCTGCGGGGCTGTGGACCTCGCCGCCGCGCAGGAGGACGGTCCGGTCGGGGGCCGGCTGGGCGGGGGCTCCGGCGGCGTCGGCGGAGTGGGCGGTGCGGTCAGTCATGGGGACAAGTCTCGCCGCTGCGCTGCGGCGCCTCGACCCCGCCCCCGGCACGGCGGGGGCCGTCCGCGCCGGTGCGGCGGCGCGGGGGGCTCAGATGCGGGGCGGGCGGGCTTCGTAGGGGGTGGAGAGGACGACGGTGGTGCGGGTCGAGACGTGGGCGAGGGCCCGGAGGCGGCCGAGGAGGTCCTCGAGTTCGAGGGGGGTGGCGACCCGCACCTTGAGGATGTAGTTCTCGTCGCCGGCGACGCTGTGGCAGGCCTCGATCTCCGGTACGCCGGCGAGGCGCTCGGCGATGTCGTCGGGGGCGCTCGGGTCGAACGGCTTCACCGAGATGAAGGCCGTGAGTGGCAGCCCGACTGCCTCGGGGTCGACGACCGCCGCGTAGCCGCGGATGACCCCGCGCTGCTCCAGGCGGCGTACCCGCTGGTGGACCGCGGACGTGGACAGGCCGGTGGCCTTGCCGAGGTCCGTGTAGCTCATCCGACCGTCCCGCACCAGCAGATCCACGATCTGGCGGTCCAGCTCCTCCATTGCGCTCATAGCCGTTCAACCTACGGCCCGAGGGGGTCCCCGGCACAGTGCTGTCCGCCCACAAGTGGCACCTGCGGCGGGCATGTGACCAAAGCCACAAGGGTATGCCCTACTGCGGCGGGTTGTCGTGGTTACTCGTGCCGCGCGGCGGGAAGTGCTCCGTGTGGCCGAGGCCGAAGAACATTGCCCGCCCGGCCCACCCAAGGGGGAGTACATCCATGCAGAACACCAAGCGCGCCGGCCGCACCGAGCCGGAGCCCCTCGATCCCGGCGGTCCCGTCTTCGCGGACGACGCGGAGGGGTTCGACGACGCCGAGGGCTTCGAGGTCCGCCACGCGGTCTGCCCCGACTGCGGCCAGTCGATCGCCCTCGTCGCGGACGAGGAGCACCTGCCGGAGCACGCCCTGTGCCTGACGCCGTGGAACCCGTTCGGGCTCACCGTCTGCGCGGGCACGGGCCGGCCGGTCGGCGAGGCCCTGCCGGCGGCGGGCGCGGGGGCGCAGGAGTCCCCGGAGCTGGAAGTCGTCATGCTGGCGCTGCCGCAGGGCCTGGACTGGCGTACGCAGCCGTTCTCGCACGTCGGCGGCCCGGGGTCGCGGCCGGTGCGTCGGGCGGCGCCGGTGCTGCCACAGCGCAGCGGGCACGCCCAGGCGGCCTGATCCCGTCGGCCCGGGCCGCTGCGGCGCCCGGGCCGCCGGTTCTGCCGGTGACGACCGGTCAGGGGTCCGCCGCCGGGGACGTCTCGAACGGATCCCCGGGCGCCGCGTGCGATTACCGGTGCACCGGCGGCGCGTTGGTCCCCGTATGAGCGCACTCGACACCTCCGCGCCGAGAACGGGCCGGCGGCGGCACGCGGTCCTCCACCGCTTCGAAGAATCGGTTCGCCAACAGCAGCGGCAGCAGCAGCCGCCGCCCGACCCGCCGATCTACCGGGCCCTGCTGGACCACTGGACGGCCGACGGCCGCACCCTCCCGGGCCGCCCCGACCCGGAGTGGTCCCGCGTGGCAGGCTCCCCCATCTGGCCGACGGGGCCGCTCTTCGAGCCGTAACGCCGTGTCTACGGGCCGCCGGAGGGGCCTGAAGGGCCGCCGTCCTGGAACGTCTTCCAGATCGTGGCGAGCGCGACGAGCTGCGCCAGGAAGAAGGCCACCGAGGCGATGCGCATCTGGTAGACGTACGCGACGAGGCTGGCATTGGTCGACCAGTAGCGGCGTTCTCCCCGGAACGTCTGCACGTCCATTGCGAAGCCGGTGAAAGTCATGACCGAGGCGAACGTCGCGATGATCGCGACGACACCTCCCTCGTCCTGCCCGACAGCCCGGACGATGAGGTGACTGGTCAGCACGGGAACCGCGAAGACCGCGGCGACCCAGCACGCCTTCGTCGGCCCGCGCCGCCCGGGCAGGGAACGCCACAAGGCGCCGAGGACGAAGCCACCCATCACCCAGGTGACCTGCCAGGAGACGATGTTCGCAAGGATTGTCAGGAATCCGGCCGGCTCTTCCGTGACGAATACCCAGAATTCCCCGCTGACCGTCTCCTTCCAATACATGAGGCCCGTGGCGGGGAGACCTACGAAGCAGGCGATCATGGCACCCCTGCACGCATTCCCCCACCACGTGTCCATCGGCCCGCAGGCAAAGGGCAGGTCTGCCGGTCTCACACCTTCCGGAAGGGCATGGTCGAGCCGGTCGATCTCGGCCTCGATCGCCTCCTGCGCAGCGGACCGCTCGGACGGGGTACTGGCGCTGAGGCGGTGCAGCCGCGATTGCAACTCTCGGAAGTGGCGTGCAAGGCGCAGCACATCCGACCGGTCGGTTCGGGAGATGACACTTCCCAGGGGCGCGTCGCCAACGGACAGCTTGCCGAGAACGGAGAGGCGGGAACCGAGGGCCACGACTCCCCAGGCTGCCACCAGCACCAGGAGCAACCCCAGCAGGTACCCGGAGTATCCGAAATACCAGACCTCGCCGGCTGCAACGATACCGAAGAGGGAAATCAGGAGGAAACTCTCCGACTGAGTGGGAGTGAAAGATTCAGGCTCGAACTTCTCCCTCCGGCAGACGCGAAGTACGCCGATCAAAGCCAAGGGCGCAAGTACGGCCGAGAGGGATAGCAGGGAGTACAGAGCATCGCCCGGAAGCCGCACCCATCCAAAACTGAGCCACCATTTCCAGGCTTGTTCCTGCTCAGGGCTGTCCGGCTCGAGCAGCCAACTCACGCGCTCCCACGACCGATGGATCGCGATGTACGCCCACAGCGTCATCAACAGTGCTGTGGCAGTGGCTGAGGCCACCATGACCCACGCGGGCAACCGCTTCTCCCCCATCAAGAGCACGCGCTCAGCACTTGCGATCATTCCGAGGCAGCACACGGCGATCGCCGCCGTGTAGAAGACGCTCACCATCCAGTGCGACTTCAGGGGCGTGGCCACTTCAACGGTGGGCAGGATGGGAATTTCAAAGTACTGGGAGGTCACGTACAGGGCCACCAGCAGCCCGAAGAAGGCGCCCGCGGCAGCGAGAGCCTGCTTCTTCAGTCCACCGAACACGCAAAGGACGAGCCCCAGCGCGGCGAGGGTGAAGAGGCCTACTGCCTCCCCGTGATCCCCGGCGAGGCCCAGCAATCGTCTCATCGACCTGTTGGCGTCATCACCCAGATGGACAAGCAGACCGAACACGATCATCAGGAAGGCCCAGACACGCAAAACTCTCAGTGCATAGGCGTCCTGCGGCATGGGCTTGCGTTTCAGCCCCCCTCCCAGCCGTTTGCCGACTACGAGCAGCAGCACTGCCGTCGCCACGTACGAGAATGCGCCGGACGCCCCCTTGCGCCCCCACACTGCCCACGCGAGGTGCTCCGACTCGGCAACCGCGTTCCAATACTGCGCCGTCGGCTGGTGGAAGCTGACGCGAACTGCCGGTGCCGGTTGCTCGCCACGCCACGTGAGCACCGCCCCACCCTCTCCGAACTCCGGAGGAGGGCTCGCCGAAAGCGCCCCGGGTCCTCCGAGGCGGAGATAGACCTCCTCCCACCGCGCCCCTGCAATGTTCGGAGACGCCCGCAGGCGGATGAGCCATTCGTCGTCTTCCGGAAAAAGGACCCAGGGGCCGGTGTTGTACGGATTCACTGATTTGATCCATGTGACGGCCTCATAGTGAACCGCAACATGCTTGTCGTAAGCCTTCACGACGAGGGGCTTCAGGCGCCACTCGTAATCGTTATCCACCTTGTTCTCTTTGGTGGGATCCTTCCCCACCAGACACCGCAGCGCGTAGCGGTGGTCCGGTGAGTGCGCGTCGAGGAGGAGGTCGGAGGCGTGCTCCCAGCCTGCCGGGACGGTGATGTCCATGGTGCTGCGGAGCATGCTGTTGTCCGTGCCGCGGTGCTTGAATTCGGCCCCGGCCTTCACCGTCGCGCTTTTGAGCTGGTCCGGGCGGCAGGATTTCGCAGGTGCGGCGTGGGCGGGGGCCGCAGCGGTGGCGAGGGCGGGCAGCGTCAGGAGGAGGATGTGCAGCAGGATCAGCGCGGAGCGTCTGAGCTGGGTCACCCCGTCAGGATCTTCCCCGCTCGGCCCGGGTGGCGCCCCGCGACGCGGCACTGAGGGGGCGGGTCCACTCCGGCGGCCGAGGGCGGTTCACCCGGCGGGGCGAGGCCGCCGGCCCCCTGCCGGGGGCCGGACGGCCGGTGCGGTAGGGGGCCGGCGTGTCAGCGGGACTCGGGGCCGGCCAGGTGGCGGGCGATGACCACGCGCTGGATCTGGTTCGTGCCCTCGACGATCTGGAGGACCTTCGCCTCGCGCATCAGGCGCTCCGCCGGGAAGTCGGCGGTGTAGCCGTAGCCGCCGAGGATCTGGACGGCGTCGGTGGTGACGGCCATGGCGGCGTCGGTGCAGAACAGCTTGGCCATGGCGGCCTGCCGGGAGAACGGCTTGCCCGCGTCGCGCAGCCGCGCCGCGGCCAGGTACAGGGAGCGGCCCGCCTCGATCTTGGTCGCCATGTCGGCGAGCATGAAGCGGAGTCCCTGGAAGTCGGCGATGGGGCGGTTGAACTGCTTGCGGCCGAGCGCGTACGCGAGGGACTCGTCGAGGGCGGCCTGGGCGACGCCTATGGCGCAGGCGGCGATGCCGAGGCGGCCGGCGTCGAGGGCGGCGAGGGCGATGGTGAAGCCCTGGCCCTCCTCGCCGATGCGGCGGGCGTCGGGGACGCGGACGCCGTCGAAGTGGAGCTGGGCGGTGGGCGAGCCCTTCATGCCCATCTTCTTCTCGGGGGCGGCCGCCGAGAGGCCTTCCGCGTCGCCGGGGACGAGGAAGGCGGTGATGCCCTTGGGGCCCTCGCCGCCGGTGCGGGCGAGGACGGTGTAGAAGTCGGCGATGCCGCCGTGGGTGATCCACGCCTTGGTGCCGGTGATGACCCAGTCGTCGCCGTCGCGGACGGCCTTGGTGCCCAGGGAGGCGGCGTCGGAGCCGGAGGAGGGCTCGGAGAGGCAGTACGCGCCGAGCAGCCCGCCGCCGAGCATGGCGGGCAGGTGCGCGGCCTTCTGCTCCTTGGTGCCGTAGCCGGCGAGGCCGTGGCAGGCGAGGGAGTGGACGCTGACGCCGAGGCCGACGGTCAGGCGGGCCGCGGCCAGTTCCTCCAGGACCTGGAGGTAGACCTCGTAGGGCTGGTCGCCACCGCCGAATTCGCCGTCGTAGGGCAGGCCCAGCAGGCCGGACTCGGAGAGGAGGGAGAAGACGTCGCGCGGGAAGTGCCCGGCCTCCTCCTGCTCGGCGGCGGGGGGGCGGATCTCCCGCTGGGCGATCTCTCGTACGAGCGCGAGGAGGTCCCGGGACTCCTCGGTGGGCAGCTGACGGTCCACCGGCTGCGGGGCGCGGTCGTTCATGGCGGCGCTCTCCTCCCTCGTCGGGCACGGCGGCGACGCGTGAGGTGTGGGACGCGCCGCCGGGTATCGGTGCTCTCTCAGCCGATGGTGCCCTCCGGATCACGGAATGGGCAGCTCAGCGGCTGCGGCGGTGTGAGTATGCCCGATCGGGGGCGTCCCGTCACCGGGGCAAGATCATCACGATTTCCGAACGGCTGCCCGAGGGGAGCGGCAGCTGCGGACACTCCGGGACGAACCCCTCGGGGGCCGGAGCGGCCGGGCGGGCCGGGGGTCTCAGATGAGGCCGAGCTGGGTGACGAACATGGCGACGACCACCACGAGGGTCCAGCCGGCGACGTGCTCCAGCCAGGAGGAGTCGTCCTTGGGGCCGCCGGTGCGGGCGAGGTTCCGGGCGGGGGCGTGGGGGGCGGCGCTGTGTGCGGTCATGCCGTCCAATGTGCCAGCGTTTGCGGCTTTCGCGGTAGGGAGGAGCGGCAGGGGTGGCGCGTATCACGTCACCGGGCCCCGACCGGCTCGCGGTCGGGGCCCGGTGGTCGGTGCGCCGCACCGGCCGCCCGCGCGGGCGGGCGGGACGGCGGCCGGTCGGGCGCCGGTCAGCGGCCCCGTGCGCGCGGCGTGCGCTCGCGGCCCGCCATGGCGCTCATGGCGAGGGCGAGGAGCAGGGCGACGCAGCCGGTGATGACGTTGCTGACCACGCTGCGGGTGGTGTCGTTCTCGCCGGCGATGACCCACGGGGCCACGATCGTCCAAGCGCCGATCGCGACCGCCGTCCACGCCATGGCATGGGTGCGCTCGTAAGCGGAGCCGAGTCCGCTCATGCACAGGCAGTACGCCAGGCCGGCGATCAGGTTGTTCACCGCGAGGGCGGTGAGCACGCTGAATCCGGCTATCCACGGCGATGCCGCCAGGTATAGGCCGGCGATGAGGGCCAGCGCCTCGACGGCCTGGGCGGCCGGGGTGCTGGTGACCCGCTCGAACCGGGAGCGCATCTCGGCGAGGTCCGGGTGGTGTTCGATGCTGTGGGTGGTCATGGTGGGCCGCCTCCTGTAGAAGACTTATGCGCCCTTTATTCCCTTATGGTGCGCTTGTCCTTTCGCCAGGTCAACGGCCGCTTTCCCACCCGGGGTCACACCCCGGTCACAGCACCCCGACCGTGCGAAGGGCCGTGACCTGCGCCAGTGTCGGGCGGGTCGGCGCGTAGAGGTAGCAGACGCCGCCGGGTGCGGAGACGGCCTTGCCAGCTGCGTTGTACCGCTTGGTCCGCAGCCAGGCGTTCTCCCATTCCCGGCGGCGGTAGACCCTGCGGACCGAGGGGTTGTCCGGGGAGTGCGGGTCGTTGGCGACGACGTCTCCGGAAGCGGTCAGGCCGACGATCGTCATCAGGTGCCCGGCCGTGGCGTAGCCGGCGCCGGTCAGCTCGTCGGCGCGGAAGGACTGCGACGTGATCACCGGGATCCCGGCGCGGAGCAGCACCTCCAGGTCGCCGAGCGAGGACAGGCGGGTGACCACCGCCGCGATCCCGCCGTACGAGGCGGCGTACGCGGCGTTGAAGGGCCAGTTGCCGCAGCCCTTGTAGGCGTGGTCGTAGGTGGAGCGGGCCGCGTGGCAGACCTGCGGGTCGCTGTACGAGGGATCGACCCAGGCGAGGTCGGCGGGGGCGGGCCGCCTGTCCCAGAACTCCACGACCATCTGGGAGGAGGTCGGGCTGCACCACGCCTCGCCGCCGTTGTCGTACTCGGGATAGCGGCCGATGTGGACCTCCTGCGAGTAGCGCGGGACGGCCAGCTCCACCTCCTCCCCCGACGGGGCCGACGCCGGCACGGTGAAGCGGTCGGGCACGTCGGAGGCCATCGCACCGGCGAGCCCGACGGTCGGGCCGCGCCCCGAGCCGGGCTTGCGGTACAGGGTCAGGCGCAGCTGCCAGGCCGTGATGCGCAGGCCCGCGGCGCGCGCCGGCGCGTCGACGGCGAGGGTGTCGGTCCACACCGTGGACCGGCCGTCGGTCTGTCCGTCGACGGAGGTGCGGAGGATGTCCGCGTCGCCGGAGGCCCAGCGGCCCATCACGTACCAGGGGCTGGTGCCGCCGTCCCCGTACGTGGCGCGCAGTTCGATCCGGATCCAGGTGCCGGGCGGGGTGTGGGCGTTCCAGGAGGCGACGACCTCGGTCGCCGGGACGGCGGTGCGGTGCAGGGGCGAGGTCCAGACGGCGTGGTCCCAGGCGGCCTTGCGGCCGGTGTGCGGGTCGGTGTACTCGGTGCGGCCGGCCGGGACGTCGAAGGCCAGGTCCGCGCGGGTGCCGGGGAGGGCCGTGGTGCCCCGGTGGGTGCCGGCGCGCCAGTGGCCGCGGGAGAACCAGAACCGGTTGTCCACGCTCCGGCCGGCCGCCGCCGCGGCCGCGGGGGTGCTGCCGTGGCCGGTGCCGGGCGCTCCGGCCGTGCCCGCGGGGTCCGTCGGCTGCGCGGCCGCGGCCGCGGCCTGCGCCCTGCCGACGGGCACGGTCGCCGCGGCGGCCGCCGCGAGGGCGACGGCCAGCAGGGCCCTGCGTGGTGTGGGTGCGGTCATCGCGGACTCCCCCTGGGTTCGGTACGGCGGAAACGGTCCTCCACCCTTGCAGTTCCCCGCTGCCGCGCGTCGATGCCGCACGACGTGTCGGGGAGGAAGACCCGGCCGCCGGGCCCGGCCGTAGGCTGGCCGGGTGGAGTCACAGCAGCCCCTCGCGCCGCTCGCCCGGGAGATCCGTGCGCTGCCGCCCTCCCTCGGACCGGTCCGCCTGATCGGCATCGACGGGCACGCCGGATCCGGCAAGAGCACGTTCGCCGGGCGGCTCGCCGAGGCGCTGGGCGGCGCGCCGGTGCTCCACCTGGACGACGTCGCCACCCACCGGGAGCCCTTCGCCTGGCCGGACCGCCTGCGCGCCCAGGTGCTGGAGCCGCTCGCCGCCGGCCGGCCCGCCCGCTGGACACCGTACGACTGGGTGGAGCGCCGGTTCGGCCCCGTGCGGGTGCTGGAACCGGCCCCGGTGCTGCTCGTGGAGGGGGTGGGCGCGGGTCGGCGCGCGCTGCGGCCGCATCTGGCGCGGCTGCTGTGGATGGAGACCCCGCGCGCCGAGTCGTGGGGGCGCGGGCGTGCGCGGGACGGCGGGGGGCTCTCCGATTTCTGGGACGGGTGGGAGCGCGCGGAGCTCGCGCACTTCTCGGACGACCCTTCGCGCCCCTTCGCGGACACCCTGGTGCGCCAGAGCGGTACGGGATACGAGTGGTCTTCCGGGACGGCTGCGACCGCCGGAGGGACGGGTTCCGTCACCGAAGGTGACGGATTCCCCCAGGCCTGAGCGACCCGCGAAAACGGGTTGCGCGGCCCTGCCCCCACCCGCTTGACCTGGCCCCCGCAGCGGCCTTACGTTCTGAATACGCGGTCTTTCCAGGCCGCAGCGGACACGAAGCCCCCGATTGTTCCCCCGTGATCGGGGGCTTCGTTCTGCCCCGCGCGCCCCTCCGGCCCCCGCCGTGACCCCCACAGCACCGCGAAAACCTCACCCTGAGTCACCCCGCCCGGCGTGCGCCCCCCGGAGTGCGGTCGCCGCAGCACCCTACGGAAGGTGCGTCGCCGCAGGTACGATGCAGCCCTGATTTCATCGGCGCAGCGGACAACCGGTTTGTGCAGTGCGGGGGTTGCTGGGCACCACGGGGGCAGGCTTGTGGGGGATGTGATGGATTTCGGCATGCCGGGCAGCGCGCACGCCCCGGCCGAACTCGCCTGGCTGCGCGGGGTGGACGCCTGCACCATGGGCGCCTATCCGCAGGCCGAGGAGGAGTTCCGCACGGCCGTCCGGCTCGACCCCGCGATGGCCGACGCCTGGCTGGGCCTGCACGCGCTGCGCGTGGACACCACGAACGCGTTATTGCGCATGTACACCCACCGCGAGCGTTTCGGCGAGCAGCGGGCCCGGCACCGGCGGACCCTCAACTCCTGGTACTGGCTGGGCTGGTGGGTGCAGCCCGTGCTGGAGAGCCGCCGCGACCTGCTGCTGGCGCACGCCTCCCACTGGCTGGACGGCCGGCACGTGCCGGAGCTCGACCAGGCGCTGGCGGCCCTCCCGCCCGTGGACGCCGACCCGCAGGTGCGGTTCCTGCACGCCTGCCGCGCGTACCTGGTCAAGGACTGGGAGCAGCTCGTCCGGCACACCGAGCCGCTCGTCGACGACCCGCTCCTCGGAATCGAGGCGGGCCTCTTCGGGGGCATGGCCCGGGTCCGGCTGGAGATGTACGGGCAGGCCGAGCCGATGCTGGCCGCGGCGCTGATGCGCTGCCGCAGCGAGCAGCCGCAGCGCAAGGAGCTGCGGTACTGGCTGGCGCGGGCCCGCGAGGGAACCGGGCGCAGCGCGGCGGCGCTGCCGCTGTACCGGGCGGTGCACCGTGTCGACCCGGCGTTCATGGACACCGCGGCGCGGCTGACGGCGATCGAGGACAGCGAGGACTACGACGGCTACGCCGGGTACGCGGGCGCGGGCTGCGAGGCGTACGGCGGGCTCGGGGCCGCCCCGGGCGGCGGCGACTACGCGGCGGTCGTCCTCGGCGGCGGTCCCCCCGACGTCGGGCTCGTCGCGGACGGGCCCGCCGATCCCCTGGACCCGCTGTCGGCGGCGGAACCGCCCGAACCGCGGTACGGGGGCCCCGCCCCGGGGCGGCCGCCGGGTGTGCGGCGCAAGCCCGTCCTTCCGGCGCAGGGGCCGGCGGGCGTCCCACCGGCCGGGCCGGCAGATCCGGAGCTGCTCGCGCAGGCCCTCGCCGAGCTGGAGCGCATGGTCGGCCTGGAGCCGGTGAAACGGCAGGTCAAGGCCCTGTCGGCGCAGCTGCACATGGCGCGGCTGCGGGCCGGCCAGGGGCTTCCCGTCCAGCCCCCGAAGCGGCACTTCGTCTTCTCCGGGCCTTCCGGGACCGGCAAGACGACCGTGGCCCGCATCCTCGGCCGGGTGTTCTACGCGCTGGGCCTGCTCGGCGGCGACCACCTCGTCGAGGCCCAACGGGCCGACCTCGTCGGCGAGTTCCTAGGGCAGACAGCGGTCAAGGCCAACGAGCTGATCGATTCCGCGATCGGCGGGGTGCTCTTCGTCGACGAGGCGTACAGCCTCTCCAACTCGGGCTACAGCAAGGGCGACGCGTACGGCGACGAGGCCCTGCAGGTGCTGCTGAAGCGGGCCGAGGACAACCGGGACCACCTCGTGGTGATCCTCGCCGGCTACCCCGCCGGGATGGACCGGCTGCTGTCCGCGAACCCGGGGCTGTCGTCTCGGTTCACGACGCGGGTGGACTTCCCGAGCTACCGGCCGGCCGAGCTGACGGCGATCGGCGGGGTCCTGGCCGAAGCGAACGGCGACTGCTGGGATGCCGAGGCGCTGGAGGAGCTGCGCAGCATCAGCGGGCACGTCGTGGAGCAGGGCTGGATCGACGAGCTCGGGAACGGGCGGTTCCTGCGCACCCTGTACGAGAAGAGCTGCGCGTACCGGGACCTGCGACTGGCCGGCTTCGCCGGGGAGCCGTCGCGGGAGGACCTGGCGACGCTGCGGCTGCCGGACCTGATGCAGGCGTACGGGGAGGTCCTCTCGGGCCGCGGCCCGCACCAGGACCCCCCGCCGCTCTGACCGCCGGCCTCCCGGACGCGGGGCCGCCCCGGGGCCGTGCGGTCCCGGGGCGGCTGCCGTCAGGGGGTGAGGGCCGCCGAGGGGGCCCGGCGGCGGGAGGGGATGCGGTGGGCGGGGTCGCGGACCTCGCCGACCAGCATCTCCAGGACGTCCTCCAGGGCGACCAGCCCCAGCACCCGCCCCGCGGGATCGGCGACCTGCGCCAGGTGCGTGGCGTCGCGCCGCATGACGCTCAGCGCGTCGTCCAGGGGGAGCGTCGAGGACAGGGTCGGCATCCGGCGCCAGACCCGCTGCGGCACGGCACGCTCCCGGTCCTCCAGGTCGAGGACGTCCTTGACGTGGACGTAGCCCATGAAGGCGCCGCTCTCGGAGCGGACGGGGAAGCGGGAGTACCCGGTGCGCACGGTGAGGCGTTCGATCTGCCGGGGCGTGACGCCGGGCCCGACCGTGACGAGCCTCTCGCGGGCGAGCAGGACGTCGGTCACCGGGCGGCTGCCCAGTTCGAGGGCGTCCTCCAGGCGCTCCTGCTCCCGCGGTTCCAGGAGCCCGGCCTGCCGGGAGTCCTCGACGAGCCGGCCGAGCTGGGCGCTGGTGTAGACCGCTTCGACCTCGTCCTTCGGCTCGACCTTGAACAGGCGGAGCACGACGGCGGCGCAGGCCCCGAGGGCGGTCGTGATCGGCCCGCACAGGCGGGCGAAGGCGACCAGGCCGGGGCTGAACCACAGGGCCGTCTTCTCCGGCGCGGCCATTGCGAGGTTCTTCGGGACCATCTCGCCGATGACGAGGTGCAGGAAGACCACGGCGGCGAGGGCGACGGCGTACCCGAGGGGGTGGACGAGGCCCTGCGGGATGCGGGCGGCGTGGAAGACGGGCTCCAGGAGCCGGGCGACGGTCGGCTCGGCGACCGCTCCGAGGGTGAGCGAGCAGAGGGTGATGCCGAACTGGGCGGCGGCCATCATGCGGGGCAGGTTCTCCAGGCCGTGGAGGACCTGGCGGGCCCGTTTGGACTCCGCGGCGAGCGGTTCGATCTGGCTGCGGCGGACGGAGACGAGCGCGAACTCGGCGCCGACGAAGAACCCGTTCGCGAGGACCAGGAGCAGCGCGAAGAGGAGTTGGAGGACGTTCACCGGCCCGCCGCCTCCAGCTCGGCCGCGCCCGAGGCGGCCGGGACGGCCGCGGCCGCGGGGATGCCCGGCGTGTCGGGGGCGTCGCGGCCGACGGGTCCGGGGGCGGTCCGCACCAGGCGGACGCGTTCGGCCCGGTAGCGGGCCACCTGCCGGACGGACAGCTTCCAGCCCGGCAGTTCGGCGTGGTCGCCGGGGGCGGGGATGCGGCCGAGGAGGTCGGCGACGAGTCCGGCAACGGTCTCGTACGGGCCGTCGGGCACGTCGAGGCCTATGCGGCGCAGGGTCTGCACGCGGCAGCTGCCGTCGGCCTCCCAGGCGGGCCGGCCGTCCTCGGCGGGGAGGGCGGCCAGTTCGGGGCTCTCGTCCTCGGCGAGGTCGTGCTCGTCGCGGACCTCGCCCACGAGCTCCTCCACGATGTCCTCCAGGGTGACGACGCCGGCCGTGCCGCCGTACTCGTCGACGACGACGGCCATGGGCTGCTCGCTGCGCAGCCGCTCCAGCAGCGGCTGCACCGGCAGGGAGCCGGGGACGAGCAGCGGGGCGACGCAGATCCGGCCGACGGCGGTGCGGCCGCGCTCGGCTTCGGGCACGGCGAGGGCGTCCTTGAGGTGGACGACGCCGGTGACCTCGTCGATCCGCTCGCGGTAGACGGGGAAGCGGGACAGGCCGGTGGCGCGGGTCAGGTTGAGGACGTCCGCGGCCGTGGCCGTGTACTGCAGGGCGCTGACCTTGACCCGTGGGGTCATGACGTGCTGCGCGGTGAGCTCGCCCAGGGACAGGGTCCGCACGAAGAGGTCCGCGGTGTCCTGTTCGAGGGCGCCGGCCTGCGCCGAATGGCGGACGAGGGAGACCAGCTCGCCCGGGGTGCGGGCGGAGGCGATCTCCTCGGCCGGCTCGACGCCGAAGGCCCGTACGAGGCGGTTGGCGACGGCGTTCAGCCCGGCGATGACCGGCCGGAACGCGGCGGAGAAGAGGGTCTGCGGGCCGGCGACGAAGCGGGCCACCTGGAGCGGCCGGGAGACCGCCCAGTTCTTCGGGACGAGCTCGCCGACGACCATCTGGACGGCGGAGGCGAGGAGCATGCCGATGAAGACGGCGACGCCGGGGACGGCGCCGGCGGGCAGGCCGGTGGCGGTCAAGGGGCCCGCCAGCAGGGCGGCGAGGGCCGGTTCGGCGAGCATGCCGACGACGAGTGAGGTGATGGTGATGCCGAGCTGGGTGCCGGAGAGCTGGAACGACAGCTCCCGCAGGGCGCGGACCACCGTTCGGGCACGGCGGTCGCCTTCGGCCGCGGCCTTCTCGGCCTCGGGGCGTTCGACGGTGACGAGGCCGAATTCGGCGGCCACGAAGAAGCCGTTGGCGAGGATCAGGGCGAAGGCCGCCAGGAGCAGGACGAGCGGGATGGTCATGCCGCCGCCTCCGGGGGAAGGGCGGCGCGGGTACTACAGGACGATCCGTCCATTGCTGGAGGGAGTCACTCCTCTGGTCGCAGGTGCCCGCGGGCCCCGGGGGTCCCGGTGCCGGCGGGAGGGCGCAGGGCTGTGCCCGGCACCAGGGTAGTCATTGGGATCGCCGTCGCAATGGGACGCAGCGGCCGGAGTGTGCGCGGCGCGGGCGCCTCAGTGGTGGTGGTCGCCGGTGCCGCGGGTCTCGGCGAGGGCGCGCAGGGCGCGGGCGTCGGCGATCGCCTGCTGCTTGGCGATGCCGGGCTGGATGCCGAGGGCGGGGAGGCTGGTGCCGTCGCTCAGGTCGAGGAAGACCCACGCGTCGCCGGGGCGCAGGTTCACCCTGAGGATCTCGGCCCATTCCAGGCGGCGCTTGGTGGTGAGGTTGACGACGGTGACCCCGTCCTCGTCGGCGACGACCTTGGGCCGGCTGAGCAGGACGAGGACGGAGCCGAAGAGGGCCGCGGTGAAGATGAAGCTGATCCGCTCCCCCGGCCCGAGGTTGTCCAGCATCAGCCCGATCGCGCTGATCGTCGCGAACATGGCGAGTCCGACGCTCAGCAGGACGACCCGGGTGCGGGTCGGCCGGAACGTGACCGGCAGGGCGGGGAGGTCGGGCTGGGCGGCGGACTCGGCCATGGTGCGGGAGGTGCCTTCTTCAGGGGGCGTGCGGGTCGGGCGACGGCGTACGCGCAGGGGTCACAGGCGGCAGGCGTGGATCGAGGTGGTGAGGATGGCGCGGGCGCCGAGCTCGTACAGGTCGTCCATGATCCGCTGGGCTTCCTTGGCGGGGACCATCGCGCGGACGGCGACCCAGCCCTCGTTGTGCAGCGGGGAGACCGTGGGGGACTCCAGGCCGGGGGTGAGGGCGACGGCTCGCTCCAGGTGCTCGGCGCGGCAGTCGTAGTCCATCATCACGTAGCTGCGGGCGACGAGGACGCCCTGGAGGCGCCGCAGGAACTGCTGGGCCTGCGGGTTGCCGGTCTCGGCTCCGCTGCGGCGGATGACGACGGCCTCGGAGGTCATGATCGGCTCGCCGATCACCTCCAGGCCGGCGTTGCGCAGGCTGGTGCCGGTCTCGACGACGTCGGCGATGACCTCGGCGACGCCGAGCTGGATCGCGGTCTCCACGGCGCCGTCGAGGTGGACGACGGAGGCGTCGATGCCGTGGTCGGCGAGGTGCTTGGCGACGATGCCCTCGTAGGAGGTGGCGATCGTCATCCCGTGGAAGTCCTCGGGGCCCTTCGCGGTGCCGGGGCGGGTGGCGTAGCGGAAGGTGGACCGGCCGAATCCGAGCGGCAGGATCTCCTCGGCGTTGGCGCCGGAGTCGAGGAGCAGGTCGCGGCCGGTGATGCCGATGTCGAGGCGGCCGGAGGCGACGTAGATCGCAATGTCCTTGGGGCGGAGGTAGAAGAACTCCACCTCGTTGTCGGCGTCGACGACGACGAGTTCCTTGGACTCCTTGCGCTGGCGGTAGCCGGCCTCATGGAGCATCGCCGACGCCGCTCCAGAGAGTGAGCCCTTGTTGGGGACGGCGATGCGCAGCATGGGAGCTTCCTTCTCTGCGGGACGGGGGGGGTCGGGTGGGTGGGTGCGGCGGGCGGAGGACCCGGGGACCGCGGCGGCTCTAGAGGTGCTTGTAGACGTCGTCGAGGGAGATCCCGCGCGCGACCATCATCACCTGGACGTGGTAGAGCAGCTGGGAGATCTCCTCGGCGGCGGCTTCCTTGCCCTCGTACTCGGCGGCCATCCAGACCTCGGCGGCCTCCTCGACGACCTTCTTGCCGATGGCGTGGACGCCCTTGGCGACCAGCTCGGCGGTGCGGGAGGTGCCGGGGTCGCCGTCAGCGGCCTTGGCCTGGAGCTCGGTGAAGAGCTCTTCGAAGGTTTTGTTCGCCATGATGGTCCTCAGGATAGGGGGTCCTCCGCCGCCACTCAGCGCCAGGGTTCGCTGACGGACCGCAGGGTGGCCGCGGTGGAGACGGCAGCGATGACCGCTTCGTGCCCCTTGTCCTCGTTCGATCCCTCAAGGCCGGCGCGGTCCAGCGCCTGTTCCTCGTTGTCGCAGGTCAGGACGCCGAAGCCGACGGGGACTCCGGTGTCGATCGACACCTGCACCAGGCCCTGGGTGACGCCCTGGCACACGTAGTCGAAGTGCGGGGTGCCGCCCCGGATGACCACTCCGAGGGCGACGACGGCATCGTAACCGCGACCGGCGAGTACCTTCGCCACGACCGGGAGCTCGAAGCTGCCGGGGACCCGGAGCAGGGTGGGCTCGTCGATGCCGAGCTCGTGGAGGGCGCGCAGGGCGCCGTCGACGAGGCCGTCCATGACCTTCTCGTGCCACTGCGCCGCGATGACCGCGACCCGCAGGTCGCCGCAGTTCCTCACGCTGAGTTCGGGTGCGCCCTTGCCGCTCACTGCTGTTCTCCTCGGTTGTTCGTTGTCCGTGGTTCGCTGTTTCGGGTGTCGCCGGTGGTGCGGGCGGGTCCGCCGGGCCCGGGGCCGGGTTCCGGGGCTGCCGCGGGGGTGGGTGCTACTGGTTGCCGCAGGCGGTGGGGACGGTCTCGCCGAGCCAGGGCAGGTCGTGGCCCATGCGGTCCCGCTTGGTGCGCAGGTACCGCAGGTTGTGCTCGCCGGCCTCGACGGGCATCGGCTCGCGGTCGGTGACGGCGATGCCGTGCCGGACGAGGGCCGCGGTCTTGTCGGGGTTGTTGGTGAGCAGGCGGACGCTGCGGACGCCGAGGTCGGCGAGCATCTGCGCGCCGGCGCCGTAGTCGCGGGCGTCGGCGGGCAGGCCGAGCTCCAGGTTGGCGTCGAGGGTGTCGCGGCCGCGCTCCTGGAGTTCGTAGGCGCGCAGCTTGGACAGCAGTCCGATGCCGCGGCCCTCGTGGCCGCGCAGGTAGACGACGACGCCGCGGCCCTCCTCCTTGATGCGGGCCATCGAGGCGTGCAGCTGGGGGCCGCAGTCGCAGCGCAGGGAGTGGAAGATGTCGCCGGTGAGGCACTCGGAGTGGACGCGGACGAGGACGTCGGTGCCGTCGCCGATCCCGCCGTGGACGAGGGCGACGTGCTCGACGCCGTCGACGGTGGAGCGGTAGCCGTAGGCGGTGAAGTCGCCGAAGGCGGTGGGAAGGTTGACCTCGGCCTCGCGGCGGACCGTCGGCTCGGCGGAGCGGCGGTAGGCGATCAGGTCCTCGATGGAGATGATCGTCAGGCCGTGCTTGCGGGCGAAGGGGACGAGCTCGGGCAGGCGCAGCATGACGCCGTCCTCGCCGGCGATCTCCACGATGGCGCCGACGGGGCGCAGGCCCGCGAGGCGGGCGAGGTCGACGGCGGCCTCGGTGTGGCCGTTGCGGACGAGGACGCCGCCGGGCTTGGCGCGCAGCGGGAAGATGTGGCCGGGGCGCACGAAGTCGGCGGGCTCGGAGACGCCGTCGGCCAGCATGCGCAGGGTGGTGGCGCGGTCGGAGGCGGAGATGCCGGTGGTCACACCGTGGGCGGCGCTCGCGTCGACGGAGACGGTGAAGGCGGTCTTCATCGACTCGGTGTTGTGCTGGACCATCTGGGGCAGTTCGAGCCGCTCCAGTTCGTCGGCCTCCATGGGGGCGCAGATCAGGCCGCGGCACTCGCTCATCATGAACGCGACGATCTCGGGGGTGATCTTCTCCGCGGCGACGACGAGGTCGCCCTCGTTCTCGCGGTCCTCGTCGTCGACGACGACGACCGGACGGCCGGCGGCGATGTCGCGGACGGCCTGCTCGACGGGGTCGAGCCGGAACGGCTCGTCGAGGAGGGAGTCGTAGTCGGGAACGGGCTTGAGGGCGGTCATGCCGTTGCTCCTTCCAGGGCCGGGGCGGTGGTGGTGCGCGAGCGCCGGTACCAGTCGTGCGCGCCCCAGAGGACGAGCCCGAAGTAGACGACGTAGACGAGGCCGGAGAAGACCAGCCCGCCTGTGAAGGCGAGGGGGACGCCGACGAGGTCGACGAGGAGCCAGGCGAACCAGAACTCGACGAGGCCGCGGGCCTGGGCGGCCATCGCGACGACGGTGCCGACGAAGATGTAGGCGTCGGCCCAGGGGCTCCACGACAGGTTCGGGTAGAGGGTGAACAGGCCGCCGACGGCGAGGGTTCCGAGAGCGGCCCCGCCCAGGAGGAGGCCGCGCTCGGTCCAGGTGGCGGTGCGGACGGCGATGGAGCCGTCCTGGGCCTGCCGCCGGCCGAGGTGCCAGGCGCGCCAGCCCCAGGCTGCCACGCCGATGACGAGGAGCTGCTTGCCGACGCCGCCGGCGAGGTGGGCGGAGGCGTAGGCGGCGATGAGGACGAGACCGGACAGGAGCTGGGCGGGCCAGGTCCAGATGGAGCGCCGCCAGCCGAGGGCGAGTGCGGCCAGGCCGAGGAGGTTGCCGGCCATGTCGGACCAGATGACCTTCTGCCCGAAGACGGTGAAGGCTTCGGCATTGAGCCAGGCCAGTGCGTTCACGGCGTGTCCTCCCCGGCTGCGGCGGCGGTCGCGGCGAGGGGGTCGACGCCGGCGGCGAGGAGGCGCTCGACGTACTTGGCGAGGACGTCGACCTCCAGGTTGACCGGGTCGCCGGGCTGCTTGGTGCCGAGCGTGGTCAGCGCGAGGGTGGTGGGGATGAGGCTGATGGTGAAGTGGTCGGCTGCGGCCTCGACGACGGTGAGGCTGACGCCGTCGACGGTGATGGAGCCCTTCTCGACGACGTACCGGGCGAGATTGCCCGGGAGGGAGACCTTGACGAGCTCCCAGTGCTCGGAGGGGGTGCGGGAGAGGATCTCGCCGGTGCCGTCGACGTGGCCCTGGACCAGGTGGCCGCCGAGGCGCCCGCCGAGGGCCATGGGGCGTTCGAGGTTGACGCGGGACCCGGGGCGCAGGGCGCCGAGGCTGGAGCGCTTGAGGGTTTCCTGCATGACGTCGGCCGTGAACTCGCCGTCGGCCGTCTCCACGACGGTGAGGCAGACGCCGTTGACGGCGATGGAGTCGCCGTGCTTGGCGCCGTCGGTGACGAGGGGGCCGCGCAGGCGGAAGCGGGAGGCCTCGGCGAGCTGCTCGACGGCGGTGACCTCGCCCAGTTCTTCGACGATTCCGGTGAACACTCAGTGCTCCTTGGGGGCGGTGGGGACGGCGGTGATGCGCAGGTCGGTGCCGGTGCGAACGGCCTCGGTGATGTCGAGGCGGACCGCGTCGGCGATGTTCGTGATGCCGGCGCCGGCGAGGGCGGCGGGGCCGGCGCCCAGGAGGGCGGGGGCGAGGTAGCCGATGACGCGGTCGACGGCTCCGGCTTCGAGGAAGGCTCCGGCGAGGGTGGGGCCGCCTTCGAGGAGGAGGGAGCGGACGCCGCGGTCGTACAGCGCGGTGAGGAGGTCGGGGATCGGGATCCGGCCGTCCTTCGGGGTCAGCCGGAGGAGGTCGGTGCCGGGGGGCAGGTGCCGGGTGTCGGCGTCGTCGGCGAGGACCAGGAGGGTGGGCGCGGAGCCGTCGAGGATGCGGGCGCCGGCCGGGGTGGTGGCGCGGGGGTCGAGGGCGATGCGCAGGGGCTGGGTGGCGCCGTCGATGCCGCGGACGGCGAGGTGGGGGTCGTCTGCGCGGAGGGTGCCGGCGCCGACGAGGACGGCGTCGGACTCGGCGCGGAGCCGGTGGACGTCGGCGCGGGACTCCGGGGAGGTGATCCAGCGGCTGGTGCCGTCGGCGGCGGCGCTGCGGCCGTCGAGGGTGGCCGCGTACTTCCAGGTGACGTGGGGCCGGCCGAGGCGGACGGCGGTCAGCCAGGCGGCGTTGCCGGCGGCGGCCTCGGCCTCGAGGAGTCCGCCGCGGACGTCGAGGCCGGCGCCCCGCAGGGTGGCGGCGCCGCCCCTGGCCTGCGGGTTCGGGTCGGGGACGGCGTAGACGACGCGGCTGACGCCGGCGTCGATCAGAGCCTGGGCACAGGGTCCGGTGCGGCCGGTGTGGTTGCAGGGTTCGAGGGTGACGTAGGCGGTGGCGCCGCGGGCGGCGGGTCCGGCGTCGCGGAGGGCGTGGACCTCGGCGTGGGGGCCGCCGGCCCGCTGGTGCCAGCCTTCGCCGACGACGGCGCCGGTGGCGTCGGTGAGGACGCAGCCGACGACGGGATTGGGGCTGGTGTGGCCGAGGCCGCGGGAGGCGAGCGCGATGGCGCGGCGCATGGCGCGGGTGTCCGCTTCCGCGTCGTGCGGTGCGGCGTGCGCGGCGTCGTGGGGTGCCACCGGGTCCTCCTGCCTCGTCGGGCACGGACTCCGGGGCTGTCGGGATACGACAGATCGAGCGGTACAGGCACGCGGGGACGCCGAGCCGGAGGAAAACGGTCCGCTCCGGGCGCGTCCGCAGGGGACGCGCTGGTGGACCGCCGACGGCGGCGTACCGGCGACTGCCCGCCGCGCACTGCCTCCCATCCGGACTTTAACCGTCGGTCCAGGAATCTCACCTGGTCAACCGGCCGCTGGCTGCGGACGGGTCGCGGACTATACCGCCGGTTCGGAATTGCACCGACCCCGGAGTGCGCTGCTACTGGTACTCCCGACCAGTCTGCCACGGGCGATCGGCACCCATGCGGGCGAAGTGCTGTGGCCTGGGTCACAGGGCGGGGCCGGGCGGGTGAGTCCGTCACGTCCCTTCCGTGATTGGTCCAGACCTATTGACGCCTTGGTCTAGTCCTCTTAACGTTCCCTTCATCCTCCCCGGGAGAGCCCGCCGGACGTGCGCACGCCGCGGGCCAACACGCACCACCTGTCTGCATGTTGTGTCCTGCCACCTCCCCTCCCCAGGAGGCTCAATGCTGTCCCCCACACGAACGAGGGCGATGCTCCTGGCATCCGGCGCGGCGATCGCCGGACTGCTGGCGGGCGGGCTCTCGGCGGGCGTCTCACACGCCGCCGACAACGAGAGCTGTCGGCCCGACGGGCTCTACAAGACGGCCGGGGTCGACGTCCCCTACTGCTCGGTCTACGACACCGAGGGCCGCGAGAAGATGGGCGCCGACCACCAGCGGCGCGTCATCGGCTACTTCACCGGCTGGCGCACCGGCAAGAACGGCCAGCCCGCCTACCTGGTGAACAACATCCCGTGGGACAAGGTCACCCACATCAACTACGCCTTCGCGCACGTGGGCGGCGACAACAAGATCTCCGTCGGCGCCGACACCGCGGCGAACGAGGCCACCGGGATGACCTGGCCGGGCGTCGCCGGCGCCGAGATGGACCCGGCGCTCCCCTACAAGGGCCACTTCAACCTGCTGACGAAGTTCAAGAAGCAGAACCCCGACGTCAAGACCCTGATCTCCGTCGGCGGCTGGGCGGAGACCGGCGGCTACTTCGGCCCCGACGGCAAGCGCGTGGGCTCCGGCGGCTTCTACACCATGGCCACCAACGCGGACGGCTCCGTCAACCAGGCGGGCATCGACACCTTCGCCGACTCCGCGGTCGCCTTCGTCAAGAAGTACGGGTTCAACGGCGTCGACATCGACTACGAGTACCCGACCTCGATGAAGGACGCCGGCAACCCGCTGGACTGGCAGATCGCCAACGCCCGCCGCGGCGGCCTCGTCAAGGGCTACGCCGCCCTGATGAAGACCCTGCGGCAGAAGCTCGACCAGGCCGGCGCCGCCGACGGCAGGCACTACATGCTCACCGTCGCCGCCCCGTCCTCCGGCTACCTGCTGCGCGGCATGGAGACCTTCCAGGTGCAGCAGTACCTGGACTACGTCAACATCATGTCCTACGACCTGCACGGCGCCTGGAACGAGTACGTCGGCCCGAACGCCTCGCTCTTCGACGACGGCAAGGACGGCGAGCTCGCCGCCGCCGGGGTGTACGGCTCCCAGCAGTACGGCGGCATCGGCTACCTCAACACCGACTGGGCGTACCACTACTTCCGCGGCTCCATGCCGGCCGGCCGCATCAACATCGGCCTGCCCTACTACACCCGCGGCCACAAGAACGTCCAGGGAGGCACGGACGGCCTGTGGGGCAAGGCGGCCGCGACCGGCTGCCCGGCCGGCTCGGGCCTGACCAAGTGCGGCGACGGCGCGGTCGGCATCGACAACCTGTGGCACGACAAGGACGACAACGGCAACGAGTCCCCGGCGGGCTCCAACCCCATGTGGCACGCCAAGAACCTGGAGAAGGGGATCGTCGGCGACTACGTCACCCAGTACGGCTTCCCCGCGGGCACCACGCTGACCGGCACCTACGCCCGCAAGTACGACTCGACCCTGGTCGCGCCGTGGCTGTGGAACGCCCAGAAGAAGGTCTTCCTCTCGACCGAGGACGAGCAGTCCGTCGCCGCCAAGGCCGACTACGTCGTCGACCGCGGCATCGGCGGCACGATGGTCTGGGAGATGGCCGGCGACTACGCCTGGAACGCCGCCAAGGGCCAGTACGAGATGGGCTCCACGCTCACCTCGCTGATGTACGACAAGTTCAAGTCGGCCTCCCCGTACGGGGCGAAGAAGGCGGGCGCCACCGCGCTGCCGGCCCAGGCCGTGGACGTGAAGGTGGAGTTCGGCGACTTCAAGCTCGGCGACTCCAACTACCCGCTGACCCCCAAGGTCAAGATCACCAACAACACCAAGGCGGCCCTTCCGGGCGGCACCGAGTTCCAGTTCGACTACGCGACCTCGGCCCCGAACAACGCCTCCGACCAGTCCGGCTTCGGCACGAAGGTGATCAGCAGCGGGCACACCGGCAGCAACGTGGGCGGCCTGAAGGGCGACTTCCACCGGGTCTCGCTGAAGCTGCCGGCCTGGCAGTCGCTCGCCCCGGGCGCCTCCGTCGACCTGGCGTTCAACTACTACCTGCCGGTGTCCACCCCCTCCAACTGGACGGTGAACATCGCCGGGACCGTGTACGCCCTCGCCGGGGACCTGGCGCGCGGCACGGCCGTGGTCGAGCCGGGCGGCGGTTCGCAGCCGCCCACCAGCCAGCCGCCGACCAGCCAGCCGCCCACGAGCCAGCCCCCGACCAGCCCGCCCCCGGGCGGCACCTGCACCAACCCGGCGTACAGGGCCGGCGACGTGTACACCGCGGGCACGGTGGTCTCCCACAAGGGCCGCAACTGGAAGGCCCAGTGGTGGACGCAGAACGAGGAGCCGGGCACGACCGGCCAGTGGGGCGTTTGGAAGGACCTCGGCGCCTGCTGACGCACCGCCCCCGCACCTGACCGCGGGCGGCACGGTGGGGACCCGGTGGCCCGGCGGCCACCGGGTCCCCGCACGTCCGGGGCACGGCCGCGCCCCGTACGCTGCTGCGGTGACCACCTCTGCGGCAGACCGCTCGGCCGACTTCGAGCAGCACCGCCCCCGGATGTTCGGCATCGCCTACCGCATGCTCGGCTCCGCGGCGGAGGCCGAGGACACCGTCCAGGACGCGTGGCTGCGCTGGAGCGCGGCCGATCGCGGCGACGTCGTGCACCCGGGCGCCTGGCTCGCCAAGGCCGTCACCCACCTGTGCCTCAACCGGCTCACCTCCGCGCGGTCCCGCCGTGAGGCGTACGTCGGCCCCTGGCTCCCGGAGCCGGTCCTCACCGGGGACGGGGCGCTGGGCCCGCTGGAGTCGGCCGAGCAGCGCGACAGCGTCTCGACGGCCCTGCTGCTGCTCCTGGAACAGCTCACCCCGGTGGAGCGGGCCGTGTACGTGCTGCGGGAGGCCTTCGCGTACGGGCACCGGGAGATCGCCGGGCTGCTGGACGTGTCCGAGGCCAACAGCCGGCAGCTCCACCGGCGGGCCTCGGCCCGCGTCGCCGCCGGGCGGGCCGCCGCGGACGGCGGCGGGGACGGCCCGGCCGCCGGCCGGAGCCGGCGCTTCCGACCGGACCCCGCGCAATGGCGGGTGCTGGTCGAGGGCTTCCTCGCGGCGGCACGCGACGGCGACCTCGCCCGACTGGAGGCGATGCTCGCGGCGGACGTCCGCTGCGTCTCCGACGGCGGCGGCGTGGTCAGCGCGGCCCGGCGGGCGGTCGAGGGCCGGGACAAGGTGGCCCGCTTCCTCGTCGGCGCCGTGCGCAAGTACGGGGCCGGCCTGCCGGTCGCGGTCGCCTCGGTCAACGGGGAGCCCGCGCTGCTCGCCGGCGGAGCGGCGGTCGTCCTGCAGGTCGAGTTCGCGGACGGCCTGGTGACCGAGGTGCGGACGGTCCTCAACCCGGAGAAGCTGGAATTCCTCGCGCAGCAGCTGTCACGTTCCCCGGGGCTGTCCAATCCGGGCTGGTGAACCCACTCCCCCGGCGAAGGGACGCGCACACCATGGGCACCATTCTGGTCACGGGCGGAACCGGGACCCTCGGCAGGCGCGTCACCGCCCGGCTGCGGGCCACCGGCCACGAGGTCCGGGTCCTCAGCCGCCACTCGGAGCAGTACCCGGTCGACCTGCGGGACGGCTCGGGTCTGGACGCGGCGATGGCGGGGGCGCAGGTGGTCGTGCACTGCGCCACCTCCCCGCGCGGCGGGGACGACAAGGCCGCCGGGCAGCTGATCGCGGCGGCCCGGCGGGCCGGGACCGTGACGAACCTCGTCTACGTCTCGATCGTCGGCGTGGACGCGGTGCCGCTCGGCTACTACCGCACCAAGCACGCCGTGGAGCGGATGCTGCTGGAATCCGGGCTGGGCGTGACGATCCTGCGGACGACGCAGTTCCACGACCTGGTGGCGACGCTGGCCCGGACGATGGCCGGGCTGCCGGTGGTGCTCGTGCCCAAGGGGGTGCGGGTGCAGCCGGTGGCGGTGGAGGAAGTCGCCGACCGGCTGGCGGAGCTGGCGGTGCCCGTCCCCGCGCCGGGCGGGCGCGTCCCGGACATGGGCGGGCCCGAGGTGCGGTCGCTGGCCGACTGGGTGAGGGCGTACCTGGCGGCCGGGGGACGCCGGCGGCGCGTGGTGGAGGTGCCGCTCGCGGGGACCGCGTACCGCGGTTTCGTACGCGGCGGCAACCTCGCGCCGGAGCACGCGGTGGGCCGGGTGCGGTTCTCCGAGTTCCTGGCGGCGGGCGGCGGGCGCGCCTAGGCCGACTCCTTCGGACCCTGCCGGTCAGGCCCGCGTCGTCCGGTGCCGCGCATCGCAAGGCGGAGGGCCGCCTCGTACGGGGGTACGCGGGCGGCCCGGCAACGCGGCGAAGCGCGGTGCCGGACGACGCGCGTGTGGGGCGCCTCCCGGCGGAGCCGGGGCAGCAAGATCCGGAGAGAGGGCCTGAGGCAGGGCCGGGCACGGCCCGCGTCAGCCGAAGAGCGCGGCCTGGGCGGATTCGGCCGCGGCGAGGCGGGCGCCCGCCAGGACCGCTGCGTCGCCGAGGGCGGTGGCGCGAACCTCCGTCGGGACCGGGCTGAGGGCGGCGAGGCGGCGGGCGGTGCGGTCCGCGAGGGCGGGTCCGCCCGCGTGGCCGAGTTCGCCGCCGAGGACGACGCACCCGGGGTCCAGGACCGCCGCGACGGCCGCCGCGCCCAGGGCGAGGCGTTCTGCCAGGGCGTCGAGGAAGGCCTCTCCGGCGGCGCCCGCCACCGCTTCGGCCACCGGCCCGGTGAAGCCGTGGTCGGCGGCCAGGGCGGCCACCGCGGCCCGCCCGGCGAGCGCGTGGAAGCCGCCCTCGCAGCCCGCGGCCGAGGGCAGGGAGCCGGTGCCGGGCACGGGCAGGAAGCCGATCTCTCCCGCTCCGCCCGAGGCGCCGCGCCGCAGCCGGCCGTCGAGGACCACGGCCGCGCCGACGCCCGCACCGAGCCACAGCAGCACGAAGGAGCCGGTGTCCTGCGCGGCGCCGGCCCGCTGCTCGGCAAGCGCCGCGAGGTTGGTCTCGTTCTCCACGGAAACCGCGGCAGGCAGCCGCCGACGCAGGGCTGCGACGAGGTCGCGGTGCCATGCCGGCAGCCCGGCGGTGCTGCGCAGGCCGCCGTCGCCCGGGGCCACCAGGCCGGGCGCGCCTACCACGACGGTGTGCAGGGGGTCCGCTCCGGCCTCCCGGGCCAGCTCCTCCAGGACGTCCACGGCCTCGTCAACGGCGTCGACCGGGAGGGCCGCCCGGGCCAGGGGCCGGCCCAGCAGGTCGGTGACGACGGCGGTCGCGCTGTCCGTGCGCACGTCCACGGCTGCGAGGTGCGCCCGCCGGGCGACGATCCCGTACAGCCGGGCGTTGGGGCCGCGGCGCCGGGCGCCGGCCTCGCCGACGACCTCGACCAGCCCGGCCTGCGCGAGCCGTTCGACGAGGTCGGCGACGGAGGGCCGGGACAGGCCGGTCATCTCCTTGAGCTGAGCGGCCGTCAGCGGGCCTTCGTCCCTGAGGAGTCGCAGGGCGAGGCGGTCGTTGAGGACGCGGGCCGTGCTCGGCGAGGCGGGGGCGGTGGCGGGGGCCGGGGCGGTCCGGGCCTGGGCGGCGGTCACGGCCCCCATCCTAGGCAGTGCGGCCCCCTCACCATCAGGCAGGCTTCCTGATAGTTTGATCGGCATGACCGGCGAAACCGCATCCAGTCCGGCGCGCCTGCGCTCCGCACGCCTCGCCATCGCGGCCGTCTTCTGCGTCCACGGCGCCGTCACCGGCTCGCTCGCCACCCGCATCCCGTGGATCCAGGAGCACGCCGGCCTCGGGCCCGGCGCCCTCGGGCTGGCCCTCGCCTTCCCCGCCCTCGGCGCGGCGCTCGCGATGCCTCTCGCCGGGCGGGTCAACCACCGGCTCGGCGCGCGGACCGCACTGCGCGTCCTGCTCGCCGCGTGGACGCTGTCGCTCGCCCTGCCGGCCCTCTCCCCCGACCTGCCCGCGCTGTGCGCCGCACTGCTGGTGTACGGGGCCGCGTCCGGCATGTCGGACGTGGCGATGAACGCGCTGGGCGTGGAGACGGAGAACCGCGTCGGCCGGTCGATCATGTCCTCGCTGCACGGGATGTGGAGCGCGGGGGCCCTGATCGGGTCCGCTGCGGGTACCGCGGCCGCGCACCTGGGTGCGGACGCCCGCTGGCACCACCTGCTCGCGGCGCTCGCCCTGACCGCCGCCGGACTGGTCGCCGCGAACGGGGTACTGGACCTGCGCAGCCCGGAGGACGAGCCGGCGCCGCCGCACTTCGCACTGCCGCCGCGGTCGGCGCTGCTGATCGGCACGGTGGGCTTCTGCGCGGTGTTCGCCGAGGGGGCGAGCCTGGACTGGTCCGCGGTCTACCTGCGGGACGTGCTGGACGCGGACGCCGGCCTGGCCGCGGCCTGCACCACCGCGTTCGCGCTGACGATGGCCCTGGCCCGGTTCGCGGGCGACCGGGTGGTCGACCGGTTCGGGCCGGTGCGCACGGTCCGGGCGGGCGGGGTGCTGGCCACGGCGGGCGGGCTGCTCGTGGTGGCCGCGCGGCACCCGGCGGCGGCCATCGGCGGCTTCGCGCTGATCGGGCTCGGCGTGGCGGTGGTGGTGCCGCTGGCCTTCGCGGCCGCGGCGCGCAGCGGCCCCGAGCCGGCGCAGGCGATCGCGGGTGTCGCGACGATCACGTACACGTCCGGGCTGATCGCGCCGTCGGCCATCGGCGCGGTGGCGGATGCGACGTCGCTCGTGGTCTCCTTCGCCCTGGTGACCGCGCTGGCCGTGGTGCTGACCGCGGGCGCGTCCGTCCTGCGGCCACGGGCCGCCGCCGGCGGGAAGGGCGCCCCCGCCAACCGGGGCGAAACCACTGGTATACGGCCGTAATATGACGCTGGCCGCACCGGCCGGCCGTGGTCCGCGCGCCCGACGTCCGGTACGGCGGGCATGCTTGGCGGACCGGATCGACGGAAGTGGTGGGACATGGGCCTCGGCGTGGGCTGGACGCTGCACGGAGACGGGCGGACCCCCGCCCCCGGAGCGGTGGTGCGGCCGGACGAGCGGCTGTCGTGGCCGCGTACCGCGGGGCTGGGCGCCCAGCACGTCGTGGCGATGTTCGGCGCGAGCTTCGTCGCGCCGGTCCTGATGGGCCTGGACCCCAACCTCGCCATCATGATGTCCGGCATCGCCACGGCCGTCTTCCTGCTGGCGACCCGCGGCCGGGTCCCCTCGTACCTGGGCTGCTCGCTGTCGTTCGTCGGCGTCGCCGCGGCGATCCGCGCCTCGGGCGGGGACAGTGCGGTGGTGACCGGCGCCGTGTTCACCGTCGGGGCCGCGCTGTTCCTGGCCGGCCTGGCCGTGCAGCGCTTCGGCGCGCGGATCATCCACGCGACGATGCCGCCTGTGGTGACGGGCGCGGTGGTGATGCTGATCGGCTTCAACCTGGCGCCGGTGACGGCCTCGACGTACTGGCCGCAGGACCAGTGGACGGCGCTGCTGGTGATGCTGTTCACCGGGCTGGCCGTGGTGTGCCTGCGCGGCTTCTGGTCGCGCATTGCGATCTTCCTCGGGCTGATTTTCGGCTACGCGGTCTCGGCCCTCTTCGACCTGGTCTTCGGCAAGATCCACTCGCCGGCCGGCGGCACGGAGGCCGTCGACCACTGGCGGCTGGACCTGTCCGGCGTCGCGAAGGCCGACTGGATCGGCCTGCCCTCCTTCCACGCCCCGCAGTTCGAGTGGTCGGCGATCCTGATCGCGCTGCCCGTGGTGATCGCCCTGATCGCGGAGAACGCCGGGCACATCAAGGCCGTCGGCGAGATGACCGGCGACCCCCTCGACGACACCCTCGGCACGGCCATCGCCGCCGACGGCGCCGCCTCGATGCTCTCCACCGCGGTCGGCGGCCCGCCGAACACCACGTACTCCGAGAACATCGGCGTCATGGCGGCGACCCGCGTCTACTCCACGGCCGCCTACTGGGCGGCGGCGGGATTCGCCCTCCTCTTCGGCCTGTGCCCGAAGTTCGGCGCGGTCGTCGCCGCGATCCCCGGCGGGGTCCTCGGCGGGATCACCGTCATCCTGTACGGCATGATCGGGCTGCTCGGCGCCCAGATCTGGCTGAACGGCCGCGTGGACCTGCGCAATCCGCTGAACCTCGTGCCGGCCGCCGCGGGCATCATCATCGGCGTCGGCGGGGTCGAGCTCCGCATCACCGACACCTTCGTGCTCGGCGGGATCGCCCTCGGCACGCTCGTGGTGATCACCGGCTACCACGCGCTCCGCTTCTTCGCCCCCGCCCACCTGAAGGAGCAGCCGCCGCTCCTCGACGCCGGCACCTCCGACTACGACCGCGAGGACGGCCCCGCTGCGGACGGCGCCGGCGGCGCCGCGGAGGGCCCGTCCGGGCAGGACCCGCGCCCCTGACCCCGGCGGCGGCTCCCGCCGCGAACCCCCGCCCCCGTGCGCCGCGTTCGCCCGAACCGGGGAAGGACACGGCCAAGTCCCCCGCTCGCGCGCCGCGGCCTGCCACCCTCCCTCCATGGAAGCGGTGCTCGCGCGGATGCGCGCCCTGGACGAGCGGCTCCCCGCGCGGGACGGCGTCGCCGTCTTCAACCGGGTCTACCTGACGGTCACGGAGACGCTCGACGAGCGCATCCGCCGCGGGGAATTCCCCGCGCCCCGGCAGGCGCAGACGCTGAGCGTCCGGTTCGCCGAGCGGTACCTGGCCGCGGTGGAGTCGGAGCGCGCCCCGGCCTGCTGGCGGCCGCTGCTGCAGTACCGCCGCCACCCCGGGGTGCGCCCCCTGCAGCACGCGCTGGCGGGGATCAACGCCCACATCGGCCACGACCTCGCGCTGGCGGTGGTGTCCGCCTGCCGGTCACTGGGCTGCGAACCGCGGGCGCTGGAGGCGGACTTCGACCGGGTCGGCGACACCCTGGTCTGCCTGGAGGAGCGCATCCGGGAGGACCTGATGCCCGGGCCGGACCTGCTGCAGGTCGCCGACCCGCTGACCCACCTGCTCGGCTCGTGGAGCCTGGAGCGCGCCCGCGGCGCCGCCTGGTCGGCGGCCCGCCTGCTGTGGCGCCTGCGCCGCACCCCGGACCTCGCCGAGGAGTTCGCCGAGTCGCTGGACGCCGGCGTCGGCCTGGTCGGCCGCTGCCTGCTGACCCCGACGGGCCGCGCATGAGGACGGGCCGCCGCCGCGCTGTGCACGCGGGGGCGGCCCGTGGTCACGGGGAGCCGGGAGGTCAGTCCTCCGGCAGCTCGACCGGGGCGATCTCGTCGTAGACGTCGCCCGGGCCCGGGTTGGTGGCGTCGGTCTCGCCGCCGAGGTGGTGCATGACGCCCCAGACGGCGTTCAGGGCCGTCTGCACGGCGCCCTCGGCCCAGCCGGCCGTCCAGGAGATGTCGTCGCCGGCGAGGAAGATGCCGCGCTTGTCCTCCGGCAGGCGGTCCTGCATGAAGTGCGTGAACAGGCGCCGCTGGTAGCGGTAGTGGCCGGGCAGGTTCGCCTTGAACGCGCCCATGAAGTAGGGCTCGTTCTCCCAGGAGACCGTCACCGGGTTGCCGATGATGTGGCGGCGGATGTCGACCTTCGGGTAGATCTCGCCGAGGGACTTCAGCATGACCTCCATCCGCTCGTTCGCGGACAGCGGCAGCCACTTCAGGCTGTCGTCGCACCAGGTGTACGACAGGCAGATGACGGCCGGCTGGTCGGGGCCGTTGTCCAGCAGGTAGGTGCCGCGGGTCATCCGGTCCGTCAGCGTCATCGACATGGTGTCGCGGCCGGTCTCCTCGTCCTTGTCGAGCCAGAACGGGCGGTCGACGGGGATGAAGAGCTTGGAGGACTCCATGTAGTGCGTGCGCTCGATCGCCGTCCAGTGGTCGATCGGGAACAGCGAGTCGTCGCACGCGATCTTGGACAGCAGCATCCAGGACTGCGCCGTGAAGATCGCGGCGCGGTAGGTGCGGATGTCGCCGGAGGCGTCGGTGACCGTGATGCGGTTGCCGGCGGTGCGGTGCAGGCGGGTCACCGCCGGGCGCGGGGTGCCGTCGTGCAGGGAGGACAGCGAGGTGCCGGGCGCCCAGTGGACGATCTTCTCCGGCTCGCGCTCCCACAGGCGCAGCGGCAGCTGCTGGGAGCCGCCGACGATGCCGCGGTGGTGGTCGTCGGCCTCGGTGTAGACGACGCGGAGGATCTCCAGGATGGAGTTCGGGAAGTCGGTGTCCCAGCCGCCGGTGCCGAAGCCGACCTGGCCGAAGATCTCGCGCTTGCGGAAGGACTTGAAGGCCTCCGACTCGCACAGGTAGCCGTAGAAGGTCTGGTTGTCGAGCTTCTCGACGAGCTTCGCCCAGATCTCGCGGATGCGCGGGACGTCCCGCTCGCGCATCGCGGTGTTCATGTCGGAGAAGTCGGCGCCCTCTTCGAGGCAGGCGTTCCACGCGTCGGCGACGTCGCGGTAGATCTGCGGGAGGTCGGCGATCGTCTCGGCGTAGTGGGTCTCGCCCTTGAGGTCGACGACCGTCGAGGGGGTGGCCTCGGCCAGCGGGTTCGGGAAGGGCTCCGTCTGCAGGCCGACGAGGTCGATGTAGTGCTGCAGGGCCGTGGAGGAGGGCGGGAAGCGCATGGCGCCCATCTCCGCGGTGAGGCCCTCGGTGCCCGGGCCCTCGAAGCCGACGGTGCGCAGGCGGCCGCCGATCTGGTCGGCCTCGTACACGACGGGCTTGAGGCCCATCTTCATCAGCTCGTACGCCGAGATGATGCCGGACAGGCCGCCGCCGATGATCGCGACCTCGGTGCCGTGCTCGGTCGCCGGTATCTGGCCCAGGCCCGCCGGGTGGGCGAGGAAGTCGTCGTACGCGTACGGGAAGTCCGGGCCGAACATGGTGATCGGCGGCTGGCCGTCGCTGTGCGGGACGGCGGTGGGCACCGTGGACGTCATGGGGTACGGCTCCTTGCAGGTGGGGCTGGGGGAGGGCTCGGGCCTCGGGCCCGGGGGCGCGTCGGGCCGGGGGTCAGACGAGGGAGGCGTAGAGCCCGGGGCGGCGGTCGCGCAGGTAGGGGTTGTTCTCGCGCGAGGCCTGCAGGAGCTCGGGGTCGACGTCGCCGACCACCATCTCCTCGCCGCGGCCGGCCCGGGTGCGGGTCACCCCGTCGGGGTTCGCCAGGCAGCTGAGCCCGACGAACTCGAACTCGCCCTCGGGGCCGGTGCGGTTGACGTACGCGATGTACATCTGGTTCTCGAAGGCCCTTACGGGGACGAGCTGTTCGGCGACGAACTGGAAGGGGTGCATCTGCGCGGTCGGCACCAGGAGGAGGTCGGTGCCGGCCAGGGCGTGGGACCGGACGTTCTCCGGGAACTCCACGTCGTAGCAGATCATGATGCCGACGCGGAGGCCGCCAAGGTCCGCCTGGACGACGGGGGTGTCGCCGGGGGTGAAGGCGTCCTGCTCGAAGCAGCCGAAGAGGTGCGTCTTGCGGTAGTTCGCCAGGCGGGCCCCGTCGGGGCCGACGAGCTGCGCCGAGTTGTGGACGGCGTCCCCGTCGCCGCGCTCGGGGTAGCCGTACAGGACGGCGACGCCGTGGCGGCGGGCGATCTCGCCGATCGCGGTGGCGGAGGGGCCGTCGGCGGCCTCCGCGAGGGCCGCGATCTCCTCGACCGGCAGCGCGTAGCCGGTCAGGAACATCTCGGAGGTCACCAGGAGCCCTGCGCCGGTCTCGGCGGCACGGGCCGCTGCCTCGTCGAGAGCCTTGAGGTTCGCGGCGGTGTCGCCGAGAACGCCGGAGCTCTGGAGGAGGGCGGTGCGCAGCGCGGGCATGGGCTACCTCTGTGACAGGTGGGGTGGGTCCTACGACGGTACGTTTTCGTGTTCGATCCGGACAAGGCGTGACCGTTGCGGTGACAGCATCGATTCGTTGCGCGTTTGGCCTGGGGTGCGGTGATTCGTTGCGCGGGGTTGCGGGGCCCCTGGGGGGGGTGCAGGGGCCGGTCCGCTGGAGGGCCGGGCATAAAGGGGCCGGTGGCCGGTGCTGTGGTGGGTGATCGCCGTCCGCAGCAGCCGTCCGGCGGGTGCCGGCGCGCCCGCGGAGAGGAGCCCAGGCCCCATGTCGCCCGTGTCACCCGATGCCGAGACCGAGACCGAGTCCGGAACGGCGGCGCCCGTCCGCGCCCTCGACAACCCGGTGTGGGCCGCGCTGGCCGGCCCGCACGCCGGTCTCGCCGAGCTGGGGCCGGCAGGCCTGGCCGCCCGCTACGCCGTGGACGTCTCGCCGTTCGCGGCGCTGGCCGATCCCCCCCCGGCGATCCGCGCGGATGGGCCGATCTGGCGGCGCTGGCCGGGCCGGATGCGCCGGTGTGGCTGACCGGCCTGCCGGTCCCGCCCGGGGACTGGACGACGGTGGCCCGGTTCGGCGGGGTGCAGATGGACGGTACGGCGGTACGGGCGGAGCACGACGCGGAGGCGGTCCGGCTGGGCCCCGCGGACGTGCCGGAGATCATGGAGCTCGTGGAGCTGACCCGGCCGGGTCCGTTCCTCGCGCGGACCGTGGAGATGGGCACGTACCTGGGGATCCGGCGGGGCGGCCGGCTCGTCGCGATGGCGGGCGAGCGGATGCGGCCGCCGGGCTGGACGGAGATCAGCGCGGTGTGCACGCACCCGGACCACCGTGGGCAGGGCCTCGCCGCCCGGCTGGTGCGGGCGGTCGCGGCGGGGGTCGCCGAGCGCGGGGAGCGCCCGTTCCTCCACGCCGCGGCCGACAACACGGGCGCGATCGGCCTGTACGGGGCGATGGGCTTCACGCTGCGCCGCCGGCCCCTCTTCGTCGGGCTGCGCACGCCCGCCGCCTGAGGCCGGCGCGCCGGCGGACGCGGGCCGGTGGGAACGCGCCATCCGGGACGGTCGGGCAGACGGCACGTTTCGCGTCCCGCACAGCGGGTCACACGCGGAAACGTCGACGACCGAATTCCGAGGAGGGGACCACCATGACCGACGTCTCGCGGCTGCCCGGCGCCGCCGTCCACCACTGGCAGTGGCAGCTTCGCGCCGCCTGCCGGGACCTGGGCCCCGGCCGCTTCTACCACCCGGCCGGCGAACGCGGCCCGGAGCGGGAGGACCGGGACGCGGCCGCGAAGCGGGTGTGCGCCGTGTGCCCGGTGCGCACCGCCTGCCTGGAGCACGCGCTGCGGACCAGGGAGCCCTTCGGGGTGTGGGGCGGGCTGACCGAGGAGGAGCGCCGGGAACTGCTGGGCCGCCGGTCCGCGTCGGCGCGCGGCGTGCCCGTGGCAGCCGGCGGCGGCCGGTGAGGGCGCGTCCCGCCGCCCCCGGGGTGCGCGGGCGCGCGGAAGGCCCCCGGCAGGTGCCGGGGGCCTTCGTCGTACGCGTGCCCGTACGGCCTGGTGGGCCTATGCGGGGGCGCCGGAGGTGAAGCGGCGCAGCAGCGGGGAGAGGACGAGCACGGACTTGGTGCGCTCCACGAAGGGTTCGCCCGCGATGCGCTCCAGGACCCGCTCGAAGTGCCGCATGTCGGAGGCGAAGACCTGGACGAGGGCGTCCGCGTCGCCGGTGACGGTCGACGCGGACACCACCTCCGGGTACCGCTCCAGCCCGCGCCGGATGTCGTCCGGCGAGGTGTTGTGGCGGCAGTAGATCTCGATGAAGCCCTCGGTCTCCCAGCCCATGGCGGCCGGGTCGACGCGGACGGTGAAGCCGGTGATGGCGCCCTCCGCCCGCAGCCGGTCCACGCGCCGTTTGACGGCCGGGGCCGAGAGCCCGACCTCGGAGCCGATGTCCGCGTAGGAGCGGCGGGCATCCTCGGCGAGGGCGTGCACGATGCGTTCGTCGAGATCGTTCAGTCGCACTGCGGGTGGATCACATTTCTGCTGTGGCCAGTCGGGAGCGGCGGACGCCGTACATGAAGTAGACCACGATGCCGACGGCCATCCAGACACCGAACGCGACCCACGTGGCGACGGGCAGGCTGTACATCATGTAGCCGCAGGCGAGGAAGCCGAGGATCGGCGTGACCGGGAACAGGGCGACCTTGAAGGTGCGCGGCATGTCCGGCTTGGTGCGGCGCAGGATCACGACGGCCACGTTGACCAGGGCGAAGGCGAAGAGGGTGCCGATGCTGGTGGCGTTGGCCAGCTCGCCGAGCGGGATGAAGGCCGCGAGGGCGCCGCAGAAGAGGGAGACGATGAGCACGTTGGCGCGGGGGGCGCCGGTCTTCTCGTCGACCTTGGCGAAGACCTTCGGGACGAGGCCGTCGCGGGACATCGCGAAGAGGATGCGGGTCTGGCCGTAGAGGACGGCGAAGACGACGGACGCGATGGCGACGACGGCGCCGGCGGCGAGGACGACGCCCCAGAAGGTGCCGCCCGTGACGTCGGTCATGATCTGGGCGAGCGCGGCCTCGGTGCCCTCGAAGTCCTGCCACGGCATGGCGCCGACCGCGACGAAGGCGACGAGGCAGTACAGGACGGTGACGATGCCCAGGGAGAGCATGATCGCGCGCGGCAGGTCCTTCTTCGGGTCCTTGGCCTCTTCACCGGCGGTGGAGGCGGCGTCGAAGCCGATGTAGGAGAAGAAGAGGGTGGAGGCGGCGGCGCTGATGCCGGTGATGCCGAGCGGGGCGAGCGGGGCGTAGTTGCCGCCCTTGATGCCGAGGACGCCGATGCCGATGAAGAGCAGCAGGGTGACGATCTTCACGACGACCATGATCGTGTTGATGCGGGCGCTCTCCTTGGCGCCGCGCATCAGGAAGACCATGGCGAGCAGGACGACGACCAGCGAGGGCAGGTTGATGAAGCCGCCGTCGCCCAGCGGGGCGGCGGAGAGCTTCTCGGGGATGGTGATGCCCAGCATCCCGTCGAGCAGCTCGTTGAGGTACTGGCCCCAGCCGACGGCGACCGCCGAGACGGAGACGGCGTACTCGAGGACGAGGCACCAGCCGCAGACCCAGGCGATGAACTCGCCCATGGTGGCGTAGGAGTAGGAGTACGAGGAGCCCGAGACGGGCACCGAGCCGGCCAGCTCCGCGTAGGAGAGGGCCGAGAAGAGCGCGGTGAGGCCCGCGACGATGAAGGCGATCGTGACGGCCGGACCGGCCTTGGGAGCCGCCTCGCCGAGCACGACGAAGATGCCGGTGCCGAGGGTGGCACCGATGCTGATCATGGTCAGCTGCCACATGGTGAGCGAGCGGCGCAGCGTGCCGCCCTCACCCTGGCCGCCCTCGGCGACCAGCTGCTCCACGGGCTTGCGGCGCAGCAGCGGGTTCACAGGCTTGCGCTTCTCCTGGGAGAGCGGGGGCGCCTGGCCGTGATCGAGCACGAGGGGACTCCTTTGACACTGCGGAGGGGGAATGAGGCATCGACCGCAGCGGTCCGGGCAGGACGCAGACATGAGTCTGGGCATGGGGGGACCGCCGAGCAGGCGGTCCGCGCCACTCCACGTACAGCGAGTGAGCCTACGAGCAGAGTGATACCGCCCGTAATGCACCATCCTTGCACATTGGCGCACGATCGTTGCACGGATCCGTCCGGAATGGACCTTTGTTGCGTACGGATGATCGATCGGTGCGCAGGAGACCGGAGGGCCACGTTGTGACGCACCGTCAGCCATCCCGCCGTACGGCGCTCCCGGACACCCCCGGGACGACCGGCTGGCTCGATCCGGAACCCTTCCTGCGCGGGGTCGCCTGGCTCGACAGGGGCCGCCCCGTCCGGGCCGACCCGGCCGACACGATGCGGCTCCCCTGGGACACCGGCCGGCGCGCCGACCTGCCGATCGGGGTGCGGCTGGAGTTCACCGCGCCGGACGCCGCCGCCGTCGAGATCCGCTACCGGGCCGAGGCCCCCGGCCCCGCCCCCGACGCGATGCGGAACCTCGCGCACGTCTTCGCCCTGTGGGACCGCAGCGGACTCCTCGGCGAGGTGTGGGCCGACCCGGCCGCCGGGGGCGCCGTCCGCATCCCGCTCCCCGCGGGGCCCGGCCCCTTCACCGTCCACCCTCCCGAGGCGTGCTCGCCCCGCGTCCTGGCCCTCCGCGGGATCGGCGGCCCCCTCTCCCCCGCCCCGCCCGCGCCCCGCTGGGTGGTGCACGGCGACTCGATCACCGAGGGCTGGTGGTCCACCCGGCCCGCCCACGGCTGGCCCGCCGTCGCCGGCCGGGCCCTCGGCTGGGACACCGTCAACCTCGGCTACGCCGGCGCCGGGCGCGGTGAACTCGCCACCGCCGAACAGCTCGCCCGCCTCCCCGCCGATGTCCTCACCCTCGCCTTCGGCACCAACTGCTGGGCGTGCGTGCCCCATTCACCGCCCCTGCTGTACGAGACCACCCGCGCGTTCCTGGACCTCGTCCGCCAGGGCCACCCCCGCACCCCCCTGCTGCTGCTCTCTCCCGTGCTCCGGCCTGACGCCGAGGACACCCCCAACCGGCTCGGCGCCACCCTCGGCGACCTGCGCGCCGCCATGGAGCGGGCCGTACGCGACCGGATCGCCGCCGGGGACGCGCGCCTGGCCCTGCTCCCCGGCCGCGACCTGCTGCAGCCGGGGCACCTGGCCGACGGACTGCACCCCGACGACGAGGGACACCGGGTTCTCGGCCTTGCTGTGGTCACGTCCCTGCGGCGCGCCGGGTTCGACGCGGCTTGAGTGAAACAGCCCACACCGAAGCCGTTGAACAGACCGGGCCCCGCACGGCGTGTCCTTCGCACAACTGCCGGCGCACCGCACACCGCGGAGCCGCCGCGGACGGACACACCGAACGGGAGAGACCACCATGGGCATCAAGCGCGGGAGCACCCTGGCCGCCGTCGCCGCCGTCGTCGCACTGACCGCCACGGCCTGCGGCGGGAGCGGCAGCAGCGACGCCGGATCCGCGAAGCCGGCCGGGGCCGCCGCCCAGGCGGCCGGTGCCGGAGCCGACTCCGGCTACGGGTCCGATTACGGCTCCGGCGCCGGAGCGGGCTCCGGCTACGGTGCGGCGGGCGACGCCGGCGCCGGGAGCGGGCCCGCGGGGCAGCTGGCGGTCGCCGAGACCGACAAGGCCGGTCCCGTCATCACCGACTCGGCCGGGCTCACCCTCTACCGCTTCGACAAGGACACCGCCGAACCCCCGAAGTCGAACTGCGACGGCGACTGCGCCAAGGCCTGGCCTCCCGTGCCGGCCGGCGCCGGTGCCGCCGCCGGCATCGACGCCAAGCTGCTCGGCGAGGTCGTCCGCAGCGACGGCACGAAACAGCTGACCGTGGCCGGCTGGCCCGCGTACCGCTACGCCAAGGACACCAAGGCGGGCGACGTCAACGGGCAGGGTGTCGGCGGCACCTGGTTCGCCCTCGCGCCCGACGGCAAGAAGGCGGCGAAGCCGGCGGCGGGCGGTGGCGGTACCGCCCCCGCCCCCGCCACTCCGGAGCCGAAGCCGGAGGGCGCGCAGCCCGTCCAGGCCGGTCTCTCCGTCGCGACGAACCCCAAGCTGGGCGAGCACGTCGTCGACGGCAACGGGATGACCGTCTACCGCTTCAAGCCGGACAGCGCCTGGCCGATGGTCTCCAAGTGCACGGGCGACTGCCTGGCCAAGTGGCCGGTCGTACCGCCGGTGGACAAGGCGAACGTGAAGGGCATCACGCTGAAGAACTTCTCGGTGCTGGACCGCCCCGACGGCAGGAAGCAGCAGTCCATCGACTGCTGGCCCGTGTACACCTTCGCCGGCGACAAGAAGCCCGGTGACGCCAACGGGCAGGGTGTCGGCGGCCAGTGGTACGCCATCTCCCCCGAGGGCAAGCTGATCACCGCCTCGTAACCGCCGGCCGGACCGCCCTCCCCCTCCCCCCACGCACGGACCGCGCGGCCCCCCGCTCCCCCTCCCCCAGGCGGGCGGGCCGCGCACCCGTTCCCCCGCCGCGCGCCCGTCCCTAGACTTCCGTCGCATGCTGCGCGTACTGGCCGTCGACGACGAGAAGCCGCTCCTGGAGGAGTTGCTGTACCTGCTGCGCTCCGACCCCCGGGTGGTGAGCGCCGAGGGCGCCTCGGACGCCACCGGGGCGCTGCGCCGGATCACCCGCGCGCTGGAGACCGGGCCCGACGGGCCGGACGGCATCGACGTCGTCTTCCTCGACATCCACATGGCCGGGCTGACCGGCCTGGACATCGCCCGCCTGCTGGCGGGCTTCGCGCGTCCGCCGCTCGTCGTGTTCGTCACGGCGCACGAGGGTTTTGCCGTGCAGGCGTTCGACCTGAAGGCGGTGGACTACGTCCTCAAGCCGGTCCGCCCGGAGCGGCTGGCCGAGGCCGTCCGCCGGGCCTGCGACCAACTCACGCGCACTGCGGCCCGCCCGGCGGAGCCCGGCGGCGGACCGCCCGCGCCGGCCGCCCCGGCGCGGCACGGGGCGGGGGCCGGGCCGGCGCCCGCCGGGAGCACCGCGGACCGCGCAGCGGACCGGGGGGCGGAGATCGCCGTCGAGCTGGGTGGCGTCACGCGCTTCGTGCCCGTCGCCGACATCGCGTACGTCGAGGCCCAGGGCGACTACGCCCGCCTGCACACCGACGCGGGCAGCCACCTCGTACGCATCCCCCTGTCGACCCTGGAGGAGCGCTGGGCCGAGCGGGGCTTCGTCCGCATCCACCGCCGCCATCTGGTGGCGCTCGGCCGGATCGAGGAACTCCGGCTGGACTCCGGCACGACCAGCGTCCGCGTCGGGTCGGCGGAGCTCCAGGTCAGCCGTCGCCACGCCCGCCAGCTGCGGGACCTGCTGATGCGCCGGGCGACGGGGTAGCCGATCCGCCGGCGCCGGCCTCGGGCAGGAGGAGGGCGGAGGCGGCGTGGACGGTCAGCCGGATCGGCAGGAACGCGGTTGCGTCCAGGCGCGGTTCGCCGGTCCCCGGGTTGAGCGCGTAGCGGGGGTGGGCCGCGGCGGCGACCTGCCAGCGGATGCGGTGGCCGGGCTCGAAGCGGTGGGCGGTGCTGCCCAGGGCGACGCGCACCCCGGTCGGGCGGCCCGGATCGGCCCGGACGGATGCGATGCCGTCGCAGACGTTCACGGAGCGGCCGTCGGGGGCGACGTCGCAGAGCCGGGCGAAGACGTCCGTGTGCCCGGTGTCGGTGGAGACCGCCATGCGGGCCGTCACGGGGCCGAGGATCTCCACGGCCTCCTGGAGCGGCGGCCCCGTGAACACCAGGACGTCCTCGCGGCCCTCCGCTGCGCGCGTGTCGCGGGCGCCGGCGGTGCGGGAGAGGAGCCGGCCGCCGACCGACGGGGCGGGGTCGTCCGGGTCGTGGCGCAGCGAGGCGAGCGGCTCCTGTCCGTCGGCCGGAGGGTAGGCGGAGAGGCCCGCGCCGGGGGCGGCGTACCAGGCGGTGGCGGCGGGCGGCTCGGACGGCCAGTCGGCGAGGTCGCGCCACTCCTGGGCGCCGCCGGTGTGGACGCGGACAGGGGTGGGCCGCAGCCCGGAGGGGTCGTCGTGGAGGTGGGCGCGCAGCCAGGCGAGGGCGTCCGCGAACACCTCGGGCAGGCCCTGCCCGAGCGCGGAGGCGTGGGTCCACGGCCCGACCAGCAGGCTCACGTCGCAGCCGGCCCGGCGAAGGCGCCGGTACTGCTCCAGCGACTGTTCGGCGAGGAGGTCGTGCCAGCCGGTGACGAGCGCGGTGGGCACGGTGACGCGGTCCAGGGAGGGCGCGAGGTCGGCGCCGTCCCAGAAGGCGTCGTCCGGGTCGGGCCGCTCCATGACCTCCTCCAGCCAGGGGATCTCGCCGAGGGCGTCCCGGTGGGCGCCGCGCAGCGGGCGGGCGGTGGTGACGGCCCCCAGCCGGCGCTGCAGCCGGAGCATCGCCTTGACCAGGGGGAGCACGCCGCGGTGCTGGTAGGTCATGGCGGTCCCGCCGGCCAGCATCGCGTCGAGGTTCGGCACACCGCCGGCGTGGTAGCAGCCGTGCGGGTCGTGCAGGCCGAGCTGGACGACCATCGCCTTCAGCTCGGGCGGCGGGTCGAGGGCGAGGGCCCACTGGGTGTAGCCGAGGTAGCTGGGGCCGATGGTGGCGAGCCGCCCGTCGAACCAGGGCTGCCCGCGCAGCCACTCCACGGCGGCCTGTCCGTCGGCGGGTTCGTTGCGCCAGAGGTGGAAGGTGCCGCCGGAGCCGCCGGTGCCGCGGCAGCTCTGCACGACGACGTGGAAGCCCTGCTCGGCGAAGAGCAGCCCGTACAGGGGGGACCAGGGCAGGGTCCTGCCGTACGGGGTGCGGACCAGCAGCGTCGGGAAGTGTCCCTGCTCGCGCGGGAAGTAGTGGTCGGTCAGGAGGGGGCTGCCGTCCGCGGCGGGCACGGGCAGGCCCGGCTCCCAGCCGACGGCGTGGCGGCGGGGGGGCAGGCCGCGCCAGGTGCTCCGCATCAGGCGGGCGGAGAGCGGCGGCTTGCCGGTGGGCGGCGTCCAGGGCTTCCGCGTTCGGGGGCCGGGGACGGCGGTGGCGGGGGATCGGGGAGGCAGGGGCATGGCGGTGGCATCGCCCTTCTTTGCGTACGGTGTACTACGTACGACGTACGTTAATGCGGGGCGGTGGTATCCGGCAAGGCCCGCACCCGGCGTCGCCGCGCGACGGACCGGCCCCGACCGCCCGATGGCCGGGCCCCGACCGCCCGCCGCCGCGTCCCGTCCGTTCGTCGCGCCGCGCGCCGCGTACGGCGCCCCGCCCCCGCCGTCGGCCGCACCGCTCCCCCGCCGCCCCCGCCGGCGCCCCCGGGCCGCCCTATCGTGGGAGCGACGTCACCAGGGGAGGGTGGGCGGATGGCCGACATCCAGGCGCTGCTCGACGCCGTGGCGGGGCTGCCCCGCGCCCGGCCCGCGGGACCCGACGAGGCCGAGGCGCTGCTCGCCCGGCTGCGCAGCGCCGCCGCCCGCTGGGCCGACGTCCTGTACGAGGCCGGCGAGGGCGCGGGCAGGCAGCTCCCGCCGCGCGCCGAGGCCGCCCTGAAGCTGGCCTTCCGGCGGGCCGAGGACTCGTACGTGGAGCTGGAGATCGCCCTGCGCGACTGCACGGAGCACCGGGGCGCGGCGAGCTGACCGCCCCGCCGCCGCACCGGCGGGCGCAACCGGCCGGGTGTGGCCGGAGCCATGCCCCGGAAGCGCCGGATCACGCCTGTTGCCACTCGCGCACCGTGCGTAGACTCCGTCACCCCTCCCCCGGCCGAAGGACCTCCGTTGAACCAGGCGTACGCGCTGACCGCGGTCACCGCCGTCGTCCTGGCCACGGTGCTGGTCGGCGCGCTGGGGCTGCGGATCTCCCGCACCACGTCCGACTTCTACGTCGCCTCCCGCACCGTCGGCCCCCGCCTCAATGCGGCCGCGATCAGCGGGGAGTACCTCTCCGCGGCCTCCTTCCTGGGCGTCGCGGGGCTGGTGCTGCTCCAGGGGCCGGGGATGCTCTGGTACCCGCTCGGCTACACCGCCGGCTACCTGGTGCTGCTGGCGCTCGTCGCGGCCCCGCTGCGGCGCTCCGGGGCGTACACCCTGCCCGACTTCGCCGAGGCGAGGCTGGAGTCCCGGGCCGTGCGCCGGATCTCCGTGCTGTTCGTGGTGGGCGTCGGCTGGCTGTACCTGCTGCCGCAACTGCAGGGCGCGGGGCTGACGTTGGAGATCCTCACCGGGGCCCCGCACTGGGCGGGCGGCACCGTCGTCGCCGTCGTGGTGACCGCCGCCGTCGCCGCCGGCGGGATGCGGAGCATCACCTTCGTCCAGGCCTTCCAGTACTGGCTGAAGCTGACCGCCCTCCTCGTGCCCGCGTTCTTCCTGCTGGCCGCCTGGGCCGCCGACGGCGCCCCGCGGGCCTCCTTCGACGCCCCGGCCGTCTTCCGCGAGCACACCGCCGTCACCCTCGCCGAGGACGTGCGGCTGACCCTGGACGCGCCGCTGGCGGTGACCGCCACCGGCCGTGTCGACGGGCGCACCCACACCGCCGAACCGCTCACCCTCTCTCCCGGCGAGCACCTCGTCGGGGCGCGCACCCGACTGGAGTTCGCGCCGGGCACGCCCGTCCCGCAGTCCCGTACGGCGGCCGGGGCGGGCGCCTCCCGCTGGTCGGAGCCGCTGGCCTGGGACCGCGGGGACGGCCCGGCGTCCGGCCTGTACGCCACGTACGGGCTGATCCTGGCCACGTTCCTCGGCACCATGGGCCTGCCTCACGTCGCGGTCCGCTTCTACACGAGCCCCGACGGGCGGGCCGCACGCCGCACCACCCTGGCCGTGCTCGGCCTGCTCGGCTCCTTCTACCTCCTGCCGCCCCTGTACGGGGCCCTCGGCCGGACGTACGTCCCCGAACTCGCCCTCACAGGCGACGCCGACGGGGCCGTGCTGGTGCTGCCCGAGCGGCTCCTCGGCGGGCTGCCGGGCGACCTGCTGGGGGCGCTGCTCGCGGGCGGGGCGTTCGCCGCGTTCCTGTCGACGGCGTCCGGGCTGACGATGGCCGTGGCCGGGGTCCTGCACCAGGACGTCCTGCCCCGGCGGGGGCTGGGCGCCTTCCGCATCGCGGCCGTCGCGGCGATGGCGGTGCCGCTCGCCGGGAGCGTCGCCCTGGCCGACGTGCCGGTCGCGGACGCGGTGGGGCTCGCGTTCGCCGTGTCCGCGTCCTCCTTCTGCCCGCTGCTCGTCCTCGGCATCTGGTGGCGCGGGCTCACCCCGCCGGGAGCGGTCGCCGGGCTGCTCGCCGGCGGCGGGGCCGCCCTGGGAGCGGTGGCCGCGACGCGGACGGGGGCCGCCCCGCAGGGCTGGGTACACACCCTGCTGGCCTGGCCCGCCGCCTGGTCCGTGCCGCTGGGCTTCCTGACGATGGTGCTGGTGTCGCTGGCCACGCGCTCGCGCGTGCCGGCCGGGACGGCGGCGACCCTGGCCCGGCTGCACCTGCCCGAGTCCGTGGCCGGCGCCCGCCCGGGCGGTGCCCCGTGAGCGCGGCGCTCGCGGCGGCGTGCGCCGCGGCCGCGGCGGCCCTGCTGGGCGCGGGCTGGGCGGGCGGCCGGTGGCATGCCCGGCGCGCAGAGCGGGCCTCCGGGCCGGCCATGGGGACTCCGGTGGAGCGGGCGACGTTCCACACCCTGCACACGGCGTCGCTGGCCGCTCCCCCGCTGCGCGCCGGCCTGACTGCGGACTCGGCCCGCAAGGCGGCCCGCCGGCTGCGCTCCCTGCTCGGTACGGAGGCCCTGTGCCTGACCGACCGGGAGGCGGTCCTCGCCTGGGACGGCCCCGGGGCCGACCACCACGGCGAGCGGGCGGTGGCCCGGGTGGCGGCCGTGCTCGACTCGGGGCGCAGCCTCAGCGTGCGGACGGGCTGCGAGCGGCCGGACTGCCCGCTGCGGTGGGCGGTGGTCGCCCCGCTGACCGGGGAGGACGGGGTGCTGGGCGCGCTCGTGGCGTACGGCTCGCGGGAGTCCGCGGTGCTGGTGCGCGCGGCGACCGAGGTGGCGCGCTGGGTGTCGGTCCAACTGGAGCTGTCCGAGCTGGACCGCTCGCGGACGCGGCTGATGGAAGCGGAGATCCGGGCGCTGCGGGCGCAGATCTCCCCGCACTTCGTCTTCAACTCCCTCGCGGCGATCGCCTCGTTCGTGCGGACCGACCCGGAGCGGGCGCGCGACCTGCTGCTGGAGTTCGCCGACTTCACCCGCTACTCCTTCCGCCGGCACGGCGAATTCACCACGCTGGCGGAGGAGTTGCGGTCGATCGAACAGTATCTGGCGCTGGCGGGGGCCCGGTTCGGGGACCGGCTCAAGGTGGTCCTCCAGGTCGCGCCGGAGGTGCTGCCGGTGGCCCTGCCGTTCCTGTGCCTGCAGCCGCTGGTGGAGAACGCGGTCAAGCACGGCCTGGAGGACTCCTCCGGGAAGTGCCTCGTCACGATCGCGGCCCGGGACGCGGGCGCGGAGGCCGTGATCACGGTCGAGGACAACGGGGTGGGGATGGACCCGGCGCTGCTGCGGCGGATCCTGGCCGGGGAGGCCGGGGAGCGGGCGGGGTCGTCGCCGGGGATCGGGCTGACGAACGTGGACGAGCGGATCCGGCAGGTGTACGGGGACGCGTACGGCCCGGTCATCGAGACGGGGGTCGGCGCGGGCATGAAGGTGACCCTGCGGATCCCGAAGTACCGCGCAGGCGTGCACAGCACCCCGCCGGGGCGGCTGCCGTGAGGGCCCGCGCCGGGGCCCCGTGACACGCCGGCGGCCCCGGGCCCGTGCCCGCGGAAAGCGGGTCGGGCCGGGGCCGCCGGGCGGGCCGTGCGAAGGGGTCAGCTCCAGCTGGCGTGCAGCGGCTTGCCCTCGGCGTAGCCGGCCGCGGACTGGACGCCGACGACGGCCTTCTCCGCGAACTCGGCCAGCGAGCCGGCACCTGCGTAGGTGCAGGAGGAGCGGACGCCCGCGATGATCGAGTCGATCAGGTCCTCGACGCCCGGACGCTGCGGGTCGAGGAACATGCGGGAGGTGGAGATGCCCTCCTCGAACAGCGCCTTGCGGGCGCGGTCGTAGGCGGACTCCTCCGAGGTGCGGTTGCGGACGGCACGCGCGGAGGCCATGCCGAACGACTCCTTGTACAGGCGGCCGTCGGCGGACTGCTGGAGGTCGCCCGGGGACTCGTAGGTCCCGGCGAACCAGGAGCCGATCATCACGTTGGACGCGCCGGCGGCCAGGGCCATCGCCACGTCGCGCGGGTGGCGGACGCCGCCGTCGGCCCACACGTGCTTGCCGTACTTCCTCGCCTCGGCGGCGCACTCCAGGACCGCGGAGAACTGCGGGCGGCCCACGCCGGTCATCATGCGGGTCGTGCACATGGCGCCGGGGCCCACGCCGACCTTGATGATGTCCGCGCCGGCGTCGACGAGGTCCTTGACTCCCTCGGCGGCGACGATGTTCCCGGCGACGATCGGGACCTGCGGGTCCAGGGCGCGCACGGCCTTGATCGCGTTGATCATCGACTCCTGGTGGCCGTGGGCCGTGTCGATGACGAGGGTGTCCACGCCGGCGTCGAGCAGCTGCTTGGCCTTGCCGACGTAGTCGCCGTTGATGCCGATCGCGGCGGCGATCCGCAGCCGCCCGGCGGCGTCGGTGGCGGGCGTGTAGAGGGTCGCGCGCAGGGCGCCCTTGCGGGTCAGGATGCCGACGAGGCGGCCGTCGGCGTCGACGGCGGGGGCCAGCTTGCGGTGGCCGGCGTCGAGCTTGTTGAAGGCCTCGCGGGCGTCTATGCCGGCGTCGATGAGCAGCAGCTCCTTCGACATGACCTCGGAGAGCTGCGTGAAGCGGTCCACGCCGGTCAGGTCGTGGTCGGTGACCACGCCGACCGGCCGGTTGTCGGCGTCCACGACGACGCCGGCGCCGTGGGCGCGCTTGGGCAGCAGGGAGAGCGCGTCGGCGACGGTCTGGGTGGGCGCCAGCGTGATCGGGGTGTCGAGCACGAGGTGGCGGGTCTTGACCCAGGAGATGACGTCGGTGACGACCTCGATCGGGATGTCCTGCGGGATGACCACGAGGCCGCCGCGGCGGGCGACCGTCTCGGCCATGCGGCGGCCGGCGATCGCGGTCATGTTCGCGACGACGAGCGGAATGGT
>NZ_BMTY01000032.1:59990-64201 GCF_014649915.1 Streptomyces toxytricini
GGTGCCGGTGCCGTCGGGGGACGAGAGGTCCACGGCCTGGCGGGAGCCGACCGCGGAGCGGCTCGGCACCATGAATACGTCGTCGTACGTCAGGTCGTACGGCGGCTTCAGGTCATTGAGGAAACGCACGTGCAGAACATCCCAGTCGAGTCGGAGGATCCCGTCATACCCAGGAAGGGCAGCCGAGGAAACGCACGTACTTCATTCTCCCACGGCCCGGCACGAAAGCCGCCCGGGCTGATCGTCCAGGACATACCGGACCTGCTGGTGGGTTCCTACCACGGGGCCGTCCGGGCAGGCCGTTTCCCGACTCCGGGATGCCTCGCCCCTTGCCCCGGACCGACTGCCGGATGCAACGTTGATTACATGATTACAGCCGAACAGAGCGAGCAGCTCCGCGCCTGGTTCGCCGACCGCCTCCCGGACGGCGTGTACGCGTCCCTGGTCGAGGTCGTGGTCGACCGCGAGGAGATCACCGTCGTCGGCACCCTCCCCGCCGGCGAGTCCCCGGAGGCGTTCCGCGAACGCACCCGCGAGCAGCGCATGGAAGTCGCCCGCGAGGCGGAGGAGCTCTATCGCCGCAAGGTCGCCTGGGGCGTCCGCTCCGGCACGGAGCGCATCCTCTTCACCCACCTGGCCGTCCCCGTCATGACCCGGCTGCGCCAGCCGGAGCGGCAGGTCCTCGACACCCTCGTCGAGGGGGGCGTGGCACGCAGCCGGGCCGACGCCCTCGCCTGGTGCGTCCGCCTCGTCGGCCGCAACACGGACGCCTGGCTCGCCGAACTCCGCGACTCCCTGGCCAAGGTCCGCAAGGTCCGCGAGGCGGGCCCGGACCGCGAGGAGGCGCCCGGCGGGGCGGATCCGCGGCCGGAGGGGCCGGATCCCGCCTGACAGGGCGCGAGCGGGCCGGCCCCGCTCAGAAGCGGGCGCCGGGCGCGCCCGCGGGCGGCTCCACCGGCCCGTCGTCCAGGACCACGTCCAACCGCGGGCCGCCGACGACCTCCCGCCCGCGCGCCACGGCCTCCTCCAGCACCTCGCGGAGCGTCTCCCAGTCCCCGGGACGCGCCGCCGCCCAGCCGCGCCAGGACGTCACCGCGATCAACCGCCCCGGCGCCTCCGGCAGCCACGACAGGTCGCCCAGCGCATCGGCCAGCGCGTCCCAGTTCCGCCCGAACCACTGCGGCAGCTCCAGCGCCTCCTCCCAGCGCCGCATCAGCTCCGCCTTGCCGCGTACGCCGCCCAGGTCCACCCGTACGGTCGCCCAGCCGGCCTCCTCGGCGGCGGCCAGCGCCGGCGCCAGCGGTCGCGGATGCAGGGTCATCGGAGAACCGCCTTGAAGGAGTCGTAGTGGTCGTCCGTGTAGTAGAACTCCCCGCCGCTGCCGGTCACGATCCGCCGGGCGCCGCGGTCCCGCTCGCCCGGGGTGCGCACCGTGTACTCGTGGTAGTAGCCGCGCTTCTGCCGGGGCAGGAGCTGCTCGAAGTTCCCGAACACGGAGCCGTCCTGCCGGTAGGGGTACGGCCCGCCCTCGTCGATGAGGGCCAGCACCTCGCGCGCCTGCGGAGGCAGCTCGTCGGCCCGCACCGTCGCCATGCCCTGCGCCCATGCCGGGGCGGACGCGGAGGGCCGCTGCGACGGCAGCGCTCCCTGCGCGGGCCCGGACGAACCGCACCCGGCTGCCGCCACCAGGGCGACGACCAGGAACACCGCCCCGAGCACGCGTGACAGCAGCCGGGGCACGCTCCTCACGATCATGCCCCGATCGTGCCAAAGATCCGTTTCGGGGTCGAACCACCCGCCGGACGGTGCCGGATCAGTCGTCCGGGTCGGCCCGGTCCAGCGCCGGCCGCAGGCCCGGCTCCGACTCCGTCATCAGGTAGTCCGCCACCGCCGTGTCCGTGACCAGGCTCGTCACCAGGCCCGACCGCAGGACCGCACCGATCGCGGCCGCCTTGCGCAGGCCGCCCGCGATCGCCACGACCTCGGGGATCCGGCGCAGCCGGTCCGCCTCGACCGTGATGCAGCGCTCGCCGAGGTCGCGGCCGACCCGGCGGCCGTCCTTGTCGAAGAGGTGCGCGGACATCTCGGCCGCCACGCCGAGGGACGCGTAGTGGGCGCGCTCCTCGTCGGTCAGCATGTCGTGCACGGTGGAGATGCCCGGCTCCCAGGAGCCGATCGACACCGCCGCGACGGTGACCTTGTCGAAGTACTCGAAGGCCCGCGCGATGCCCGTCTGGCTGCGCAGCGCCGCCGCCGTCGCCGGGTCGGGGAGCAGCATCGGCGCGTAGATCGGGTGCGCGTCGCCGCCGGACACCTGCGCGGCACGCCGCACGGCCTCCACCGAGCCGCGCTCCGCCGTGCCGGCGTCGTACACGCCGGTCAGCTGCACGACGGTGCACTGCGGCAGCCGGTGCAGCGAGGCCGCCATGTGGATGGTCGACCGGCCCCAGGCCAGGCCCAGCACGTCGCCCTCGCTGACGAGCTCGCCCAGCAGGTCGGCCGCGACCGCACCCAGGTTCTCCGGGTCCGGCGCGTCCTCGGTCGTGTCCGCCGGGGACTCGACGACGACGGCGTGCCGCAGCCCGTACCGGGCACGCAGCGCGTCGGAGCGCTCCGCGTCCAGCTCGGCCGGCACCCGGATCTCGATCCGCACGAGGTCGCGCTCGAGGGCCGTCTCCAGGACCCGGGCCACCTTGAAGCGGCTCACGCCGAACTCCTCGGCGATCTGGATCTTGGACTTGCCCTCCAGGTAGAAGCGGCGGGCCATGGCCGCCGCCTGCACCAGCTCCGCGGGTCCCATCCGCAGGGCTGACCGTCCCGCCGACATTGCCGACACCGCGTTCTCCTCACTGCTGTTCACACTCTCGACTCGCCGTTCATCCTGTCAGATCCGGCGGCCGTTGATCAGCCTGGACGGCTCCCGTTCACCGAGCCGTCCACCAACCCTTGCCTCAGTGGTCGCATACCCAGGGCGCCGCGGCGATCGCGACGTCCGCCTGCTCGCGCAGGGTGCGTACGGCAGCTGCCGGATCGACCGCCCCGTAGACCGCGCTGCCGGCCACGAAGACGTCGGCCCCGGCCTCCGCGCAACGCTCGATGGTCGTGGCCGAGACACCGCCGTCGACCTGCAGCCAGATGTCCAGGTCGTGCTTGGCGATCAGCTCCCGGGTCCGGCGGATCTTGGGCAGCATGATGTCCAGGAACGGCTGGCCGCCGAACCCCGGCTCGACCGTCATGATCAGCAGCATGTCGAGCTCGGGAAGGAGGTCCTCGTACTGCTCGATCGGCGTCGCGGGCTTGAGCGCCATGGCCGCACGGGCGCCCTTCGCCCGGATCTCCCGCGCGAGCCGCACCGGCGCGGCGGCCGCTTCCGCGTGGAACGTGATCGAGCCGGCCCCGGCCTCCACGTACTGGGGCGCCCAGCGGTCCGGGTTCTCGATCATCAGGTGCAGGTCGAGCGGAATGTCCGTGGCCCGGCTGAGCGACTCGACGACCGGCATGCCGAGGGTCAGGTTCGGGACGAAGTGGTTGTCCATGACGTCGACGTGCAACCAGTCGGCACCCTCGACGGCCTTCGCCTCCTCGGCGAGACGGGCGAAGTCGGCGGACAGGATGCTGGGGGAAATCTGAGCGGCCATGCCCCAAGCCTGCCATGCCCCCGCCACGATCAGGCCACGACCCCGCACCGCGGGCCGGGGCGGGGCGGCGGGGGGGGGCGGCGGTGGCGGGGACGGTACGCGCGCCCCTGGCCCGCACCGGGATGCGCGGCGGCGGCCGGTGGACGCGGCGGACCCGGCCGGGGGCGCCGGGCCGAGGGAGGCTGCGGAGCACGTGGCTGCTCCGGGGCGACGGAGAGGCGGCGGCGCGAGTCGGCCGCAGGAGCCGCCGGCCGGGGGGCCGGCCGGAGACGGCGGGACGGGGGGCGGCAGCCAGGCGGGCGGGGCCGGAAGGCGACGGCTGGAACGGGGGGATGACCCGACCACGCGGGGCTGAAAGGCGACGGCGAGACCGAGGGTTGGCGGCAGCCACGCAAGCGAGGCCAGAAGGCGACGGCTGGTTGCGGGTGAAGCGGGAGCCCCGCACTCGGCATCGGGGGGAGGCGGCGGAAGCGGGTGGCGGGTGGGGCGGAGTCGACGACTCGGGGTCGGTGGGTGCGGGGGGTGTCCCGGCAGCCCATTGTCCTTCCGGTGCGGGCCGCCCTGTAAAGGGCG
>NZ_BMTY01000033.1 GCF_014649915.1 Streptomyces toxytricini
CGAACCCGGAAGCTAAGCCTTTCAGCGCCGATGGTACTGCAGGGGGGACCCTGTGGGAGAGTAGGACGCCGCCGAACGATCATTGTGGGTTAGCCCCGCACCAGCTCTGGTGCGGGGCTTTCCTGCGTTTCAGGGGAGATTGAAAACCGCGCCCTCACCATTCGGCGGGATAGCTCTTCAGCGAGGTCGTGTCGAGGGACCACCGGCCGGCGGCGACGGTCTCACCGAAGGCGTACGGGACTTCCTTGCGGTAGCGGATTCCGTCGGGGCCCCGGGAGGGGTCGCTGTGGACCGTGACCGTCTTCCGGTCCTTGCGGGGATCCACCACGACGTACAGCGGCACCCCCATCTTGGGGTAGTCCAGCAGCTCGTTGCGGATGTCCGTCAGGGAGTTGGTCCGCGAGACGACTTCGACCACCAGCATGACGTCCCGCGGGTTCACGACCTTCGCGGTGTCGTCGACGTCCTCCTCCGCGATCACCATCAGGTCGGGGACCTTCGTCAGCCCGGTCTCCGGGTCCCCCATGTTCGTGTCGCTCAGTGCGATGACCTCCGGGGTCTGCGCCTCGATCTGCCGGCGCAGCCGGACGACGTTCAGACCGTGGGGAGCCGTCGGGCTCATCATCGTGAGGGAGATCTGGCCCTCGGTGGTCTGCACCTTCCACTGGTCTTCCTGGTGCTCGGCCAGCGCCGCGAGCTCTTCCGCGAAGTCGTGCAGGCGGCGCATCTGCTCGGGGGTGAGGTCGGCCATGAGCTCCTCCTGGTGGGTGCCCGACCAGCGTATCCGCAGGGCATCGGGGGTGCGGCTACGTTGGGGGGATGCGCTATGACCTCGTCATCTTCGACAACGATGGTGTGCTCGTCGACAGTGAGCCCGTCGCCAACACCATCCTCGCCGGGTACCTCACCGAGCTCGGGCATCCGACCTCCTACGAGGACTCCGTCCGCGACTACATGGGCGCGGCCGTGCACCGGGTGCACGACCTCGTCCGGGAGCGGACCGGGCAGCGGCTTCCGGACGACTTCGACGACACCCTGCACGCGCGCACCTTCGCCGCGTTCGCGCGCGAACTCGCCCCCGTCCCCGGTGTCGAGGACGTCCTCGCCGCGCTCACCGCACACGGCGCCCCGTACTGCCTCGCCTCCTCCGGCAGCCACGAACGGATACGGGTCGGCCACCGGGCCGCCGGGCTCGGCCGGTGGTTCGGCGACGGGATCGTCTTCAGCGCCCAGGACGTCGGCCGCGGCAAGCCCGCCCCCGACCTCTTCCTGCACGCCGCCCGCACCATGGGCGTGCCGCCCGCCCGCTGCGTCGTCGTCGAGGACAGCCCGCTCGGCGTGCAGGCCGCCCGCGCCGCCGGCATGGACGTCTACGGATTCACCGGCATGATGCCCGCCGAGCGGCTCGCCGGAGCCACCGGCCACTTCGCCGACATGAAGGAACTGCCCCGCCTCCTCGAACTGCCCGTGTGAGATCCCTACCCACAGGTAAGGCCCGGCCTTACGCTGTGCCGCCATGACGGAGCATCTGCGGCTGCGGCGTGCGCGGGGCGCCCTCGGGTTCTGCTTCCTCGCCCAAGGCGTCGCCTTCGCGCTCCTCGTGACGCGGATCCCCGCGATCCAGGACCGGTACCGGATATCCGACGCCCTGCTGCCGGCCTTCCTCGCCGCCGTGCCCGTCCTGGCCGGAGTGGGCAGCGTCGCCGCCGGGCGCCTCGTCCGGAGCGTCGGGGCGGCCGCCGTGCTGCGGTGGTCGCAGCCGCTCGTCCTGCTGGCCCTCCTCGGCGTCGGAGCCGGCCGCACCCTCGGGCACGCGGCCGCCGCGCTCGCCGTGTTCGGGCTGGCCGTCGGCGCGCTCGACGCGTCCATGAACATGCTCGGCGTCAGCCTCCAGCAGGCCTGCGGCCGCAGCATCATGCTCGGCTTCCACGCCGCCTACAGCCTCGGCGGGATCGCCGGCGCGTCCGCCGCCTGGGCCGCCGCCCACTGGCACCTGGGGCTGCCCGCGACCTACCTCGCCGCAGCCGCCGTACTCCTCCCGGGCATCATCGCCGCCGGCCCCCTCCACGCCGCCGGCCGCCCCGCCCCGCCGGAGCCCGCCCCGCAGGGCGCCCCCGGGCCGGGCGGGTTCCGGTCGCTGCTGCCGCTCTGCCTCGTGATGACGTGCGCGTACATCGGCGACTCGACCGTCTCCAACTGGAGCGCCAAGTACGTCCAGGACGTCCTCGGCGGCTCCGAGCAGCTCGCCACGCTCCCCTACAACCTGTACATGGCCACCACCCTCGCCGGCCGCGCCGCCGGCGACCTAGGCGTACGGCGCTTCGGTGCGGCCGCCGTCGTACGGGCCGGGACGCTCCTCGCCGCCGGCGGGTTCGCCGTCGTCGCCGCGGCGCCCGGCCCCTGGGTCGGCATGGCCGGTTTCACGCTCCTCGGGCTCGGACTGTGCGTCATCGTCCCGCAGACCTTCGCGGCCGCCGGCCGCCTGTACCCGCGATCCTCCGACGCGGCCGTCGCCCGGCTGAACATCTTCAACTACGCCGGATTCCTCATCGGTTCGCCGCTCGTCGGCGCGCTCGGCGACTCCTGGAGCCACCGCGGGGCGATGCTCGTACCGGCGGCCCTCGTGCTGGTGACGCTGCTGTACGCCCGTTCGTTCGGCTCGAGCGGCGCCCTATACGGTGTCCCGCATGAGCAGCCGCGGGTTGGTGATGTGGGACGAGGCCGTGACCGGCTATGACTTCGGGCCGAGCCATCCGATGGACCCCGTGCGCCTGGCCCTGACCATGGGCCTCGTGCGCGCCTTCGGACTGGACCGCGAGGTGGAGGTGCGCTCCGCGCCGCCCGCCGGCGACTCCACCCTGCGGCTCGTGCACCGGGAGGACTACATCGCCGCCGTCCGCGGCGCCTCCGCCGACCCCGGCGCCGCCGACGGGTCGTACGGGCTCGGCACCGTCGACGACCCGGCGTTCCGCGGCATGCACGAGGCGTCCGCTCTCATCGCCGGGCAGTCCGTCGCGGCTGCGGAGGCCGTGTGGCGCGGCGAGGCCGCCCACGCCGTCAACTTCGCCGGCGGACTCCACCACGCCATGCCGGGCGGCGCCTCCGGGTTCTGCATCTACAACGACGCCGCCCTCGCCATCGCCCGCCTCCTCGAACTCGGCGCCGAACGCGTCGCCTACGTCGACGTGGACGTCCACCACGGCGACGGCGTCCAGGCGGCGTTCTGGGACGACCCGCGGGTCCTGACGGTCTCCCTGCACGAACACCCCGCCACCCTCTTCCCGCAGACCGGCTGGCCGCAGGAGACCGGCGGAGCCGGCGCGGAGGGAACCGCCGCCAACATCGCCCTCCCCGCCGGCACCGGCGACGAAGGCTGGCTGCGGGCCTTCCACGCCACCGTCCCCGAACTCCTTGCCGATTTCCGGCCGCAGGTCCTCGTCACCCAGCACGGCGCCGACACCCACTTCGAGGATCCGCTCGCGCACCTGGCGGTGTCCCTGGACGCCCAGCGCGCCGTCCAGGAGTCCTGCCACCGGCTCGCCCACGAGCACGCCGGCGGCCGGTGGCTCGCCCTCGGCGGCGGCGGGTACGCCGTCGTCGACGTCGTGCCCCGCTCCTGGACCCACCTCGTCGGGATCGCCGCCCACCGGCCCGTCGACCCCGCCGCGGCCGTGCCCGCCTCCTGGCGTGACGAGGTGTACGCACGGACCCGGCAGCTCGCGCCCGGCCGGATGACCGACGGACGGGACGCCGCCTGGCAGGACTGGGACGCCGGCTACGACCCGGCCGACCGCGCCGACCAGGCCGTCCTCGCCGCCCGGCGGGCCGTGTTCCCGCTCCGCGGCATGCTCCCCTAGCCGGTACGGAGCCCCCCGCCGCCCCGCCCGCAAGCCCGGCGGCACAGGTGAAGCATCGTTACGCCGACTGTGCGCAATCCCGCCCGAACCGGCACCCCGGAAGGGCCGGTGCGGCAGCATCGGAGGGGTGTTGAGCACCGGCGCGCTGCGAGCGCATCTGCTGGCCGCCCGCCTCGCCGGGCCCGTCGCGACCACCCGCGAGGAGAGCCTGCGCAGCTACCGGCTGTTCGCGGCCGGCGACCCGCGCGTGCTCCTCGGCCTCGACCCCGGACCGGGCTGGGGCGAGCGGGAGCTGCTGCACCTGATGGCGGACAGGTGCGGGGTCTCCGCCGACCCCGCCCACGTCAGCGGCCCGGACCTGATCGACCCGGAGCGGACGCTCGCCGCGCTCCGGGCCTTCGCGGAGCGGCTGGGAGCGGCCGCGGCCGCGCGGGAACCCGTACTGTTCGGCACCGGACACCCCCACCGCCTCCTGGAGTTCTACGCCAGTTTGGCCCGGGCCCTGTCGGCAGCCGGCTGTGTCGTCCTCACTCCCGCGCAGGGCGCGCGCATCGACATCCCGACCCGGTTCGGGGTACGCACGCACTGCCTGGATTACGTACGGGGGGTCGCGCTGGTGCGAGCACCCGGCGCGCGGCCCCCCGGGAGTGCCACCGGCGCGCACACCCATTCACCCCTGCCGGTTCGGATCGCGCTGGAGGCCCTCGCGGAGGTCGGCGGGCCGCTGCCGCAGCTGGTCGTCGGGGACCACGGGTGGGTCTGCGGTGCAGGTCAGCTCGGTGTCGACGCGATCGGGCTGGCGGACACGGATGATCCGGCGGTCTTCGTCGGGGAGGCCGAGGGGTGCGTCGCGGTGGCGGTTCCGCTTGATGACGGCGTGCGCGCGGACTACTACAGACCGCTGACGCGGTATCTACTGGACCGGGCGAGTCTGCCGGGCGCGCAGGAGTGGCCGTAGCTCCTCTTCCCCACTCGTATCACGCGCCCCTAATCTGGGGAGTGAGCGTGCGACGACGAGGAGTAACCGGAGGGGAAGCCGGTGCCCGTCATGCACGGAAGGTCAAGGTGTGTCATGGCTGCTGGCGAGAGGCCTCTCAGTGAGGTTCAGTTCCTGACCGTGGCGGAGGTCGCCTCGGTGATGCGAGTGTCGAAGATGACCGTGTACCGCCTGGTGCACAACGGTCATCTGCCCGCAATCCGGGTGGGCCGGTCCTTCCGGGTCCCCGAGAACGCGGTCCACGAGTACCTCCGAGAGTCCTATGTGGGGGTGGAGTCGGCCTGAGAGTGGGGCCTGCGACACCTTTGGGCCACCTTCGGGTCGCCTCGGATTACAAGCTCGGAGCTCGGGCGGGTAGGCTAGGCCGACGTAGGTCGTGTGGGCCCAGACGCCCCGCACCGATCCCCGCGGGCGCGGGGATGTTCCGAGAAGTGAGCGAGGGTAGTCGTGGGCTCTGTTATCAAGAAGCGGCGTAAGCGGATGGCCAAGAAGAAGCACCGCAAGCTGCTCAAGCGCACCCGCGTGCAGCGCCGTAACAAGAAGTAAACGGCAGCTGTACGTGTTCTCCGCAGCCCCTCCACCATCCTTTGGTGGAGGGGCTGCGGTGTAGCCGGGAACGGGCGGGGACGACGAGGGAGGCGCGGGGCTCGTGGGGAAGGTCGTGCTCGTGACCGGGGCTGCCCGGCAGTTGGGGGGCCGCTTCGTACGGCGGGTCCAACGGGACCCGGAGGTCGAGCGGGTCGTCGCCGTCGACGCGGTCCCGCCGCCGCACGGCCTCGGGCGGGCCGAGTTCGTCCGCACCGACATCCGGCAGTCGTCCGTCGCGCGGGTCCTCGCCGAGTACGCCGTCGACACGGTCGTCCACCTCGCGGTCACCGGCGGCAGTTCCGGGGCGGGCGGTACGGGCAGCGCCGTCAAGGAGACCAACGTCATCGGGACGATGCAGCTGCTGGGCGCCTGCCAGAAGTCGCCCACGGTGCGCCGGCTCGTGGTGAAGTCCAGTACCAGCGTGTACGGGGGCACCCCGCGGGATCCGGCCGTCTTCACCGAGACCACCCAGCCGAAGTCGCAGCCGCCGCCCGGCTTCGCGAAGGACGCCGGCGAGGTCGAGTCGTACGTACGGGGGTTCGCCCGGCGGCGGCCCGACGTCGCGGTGTGCGTGCTGCGGTTCGCGAACATCCTCGGCCCGTACGCGGACTCGGCGCTCGCCGAGTACTTCTCGATGCCCGTCCTGCCGACCGTGCTCGGCCACGACCCGCGGCTGCAGTTCGTCCACGAGGAGGACGTCCTGGAGGTGCTGCGGATGGCGGCGCAGGAGCCCCGCCGGGGCACCCTCAACAGCGGCACCTTCAACATCGCCGGGGACGGCGTGCTGCTGCTGTCGCAGTGCGCGCGCCGGCTGGGCCGGCCGACGCTGCCGCTCGCGCCGCCCGCGGTCGGCTGGGTGGGGGCCGCGCTGCGGGCGGTCGGGGTCACCGAGTTCTCGGCCGAGCAGATCCGGCTCCTCACGCACGGGCGGGTCGTGGAGACCACGCAGATGCGGGAGGTGCTGGGCTTCAAGCCGATGTACTCGACCTCCGAGACGTTCGCCGACTTCGCGCGCAGCCGGGGGAGCGGGCTGCTGCCGCCGGAGCGGCTGGCCCGGGCCGTGGACCGGGTCGCGGGCATGCTGGACGCCGGGGTTGCCGGAGCCGACGAGGGAGCGCAGCGATAGTGGCGGACGCCAAGGTCATTCCGTTCGACGAGGACCGGCCGCGGCGGCGCGGCGCCGAGAGGCGCGCCGTCCGCGCCGTGCCCGGCCCCGCACCCGCGCCGGACGCCGGGACAGGCCCTGAGGCCGGGACGCCGGCCCCGGGCGGGCGGACTCCCGGCGGGCCGCGCGACGGCGCGGACGGCGCTCCGCCCGGCTTGCGTGACGGCGCGGAAGGGCCCGGCTGGGAGCGGCGGCTCGCGTCGGGGCTGGCGTTCCTGCGGCGCCGCATCACGGGCGAGTACGAGGTCGACGAGTTCGGCTACGACCGGGAGCTGACGGACCAGGTCCTGATGTCGCTGATGCGGCCGCTGTTCGACGGCTACTTCCGCGTCGAGGTCAAGGGCGTCGAGAACATCCCGGCCGAGGGCGGCGCGCTGATCGTGGCGAACCACTCCGGGACGCTGCCGCTGGACGGGCTGATGATGCAGGTCGCGGTCCACGACCGGCATCCGGCGCAGCGTCACCTGCGGCTCCTGGCGGCGGACCTGGTGTTCATGCTGCCGGTCGTCGGCGAGCTGGCGCGCAAGGCCGGGCACACGCTGGCGTGCGCGGAGGACGCGCAGCGGCTCCTGGAGGCGGGCGAGCTCGTCGGTGTCATGCCCGAAGGGTTCAAGGGGATAGGGAAGCCGTTCGGCGACCGGTACCGGCTCCAGCGGTTCGGGCGGGGCGGGTTCGTGTCGACGGCGCTGCGGGCGGGCACCCCGATCGTGCCGTGCTCGATCGTCGGCGCGGAGGAGATCTACCCGATGGTCGGCAACGCGAAGACGCTGGCCCGGCTCCTCGGGCTCCCGTACTTCCCGATCACGCCGACGTTCCCGTGGCTGGGCCCCCTCGGGGCCGTGCCGCTGCCGACGAAGTGGACGATCCAGTTCGGGGAGCCGATCCCCACGGACGGCTATCCGCCGGAGGCGGCGGAGGACCCGATGCTGATGTTCAACCTGACGGACGAGGTGCGGGAGCAGATCCAGCACACGCTGTACAAGCTGCTGGTGCAGCGGAGGTCCGTCTTCTTCTGACGCCGGGATCCTTCCGGCTACGGGCAGGCCGAGGTGCCCGGTCCCTCGCGGGGCCGGGCACCTCGTGCCGTGCAGGGCGGGGCCCTACTCGGCGTCCTCCGCCTTCAGGCCCAGGCCAGGGAGCAGGCCCGGGAGCAGCGGCGGGAGGGTGATCTCCGGCTGCGGGGCCTGCGAGCCGGCCGTCGAGCCGGGCGTGGGCTGCCCCGCGGGAGGGTTGAGCAGGTCTCCGGTGCCGCCGAGGAGACCGCTGCCGGGAGCCGGCGTCGGTTTCGCGGCGGGCGGTGCGGCCGGGGCCTGGCTCGCGGCGGGTGCGCCGGCGCCCGGAGCCGGGGCCTGCTGCTGCCCGGACGGGGCGCTCGGCCGGGCCGGGGCGCCGCCGTTGCCCTGGGTCTGCTCCGGAGCCTTCGGGAGCAGGGCCTGGAGGGGCGCCACGTCATCGTCTATGGCCTGGAAGACCGACTCCACCTCGCCGCCCACATCGCCCAGTTGGGCGGGCAGCTTGTCGCGGAGCCTCCCCCACGCGTCGCGGTGGGAGCGGGAGAACGACGACAGCGTCTGGATCGGGCCCAGCGAGCCGTCCCGCTCGTACGCGGCCTGCAGCAGTCGGTGTCCTTCGGCCGCGTCGTGCTTCATGCCGTCCAGGGCGCGGCGGATCGCGCCCAGCGATTCGTGGTCCAGGACGCCCGTACGGCCGCGCTCCATCAGTCGGCGCGCCTCCGACAGGCGGTTCGACGCCTGGTCCAGGTAGAGCTCGCCCCGGTCGGCGTCCTCGTCGGCCATGCCGAGCTTGAGGTCCTCCATGCCCCGTTTGACCGGGTAGAGGGTGTCACCGGGCAGGGCGTCCGTGCTGGCAGCGGCGACTCCGCTGAAGGCCCCCGCGGCCACACCCACGGTGAGGCCGCCTGCCGCGATGCCCTTGGACCAGCGGGAGCGGGGCCGCAGTTTCCGGAGCGGGGTCGCCCGGTGGGCGCCGCGGCCGGCCCGCTGCTCGGGCACCTGAGGGTCCGAAGCTGCACCGCCTCCGGCCCTCTCCTCCATCACCATGGCCTCCATGGCGGCCACGAGCTGCGCTCGCTGCACCACTTTGACCTCGGGGTCCAGCACCGGGCGCGGCAGTTCGCCGAGCACGCTCGCCAGGGCCAACAACCGCTCGTGGTCGGCAGACTCGGCAGGTGCCTCGGACTGCTCGGCCGCCGGGTCAGGTTCGGAAAGGTCGGACGACGGGTTCCGATCCTCCAGGGCCTGGGCGAAGGCGTTCGCCCGCCGGTGCGGAGTCACGTTCGCGATCACTGGCGGCACCTCCTCTCGTCATGACGATCGACTCCCCAAGGTGTCCGGAAGGTTGCCTTCCTTGAGCACGTCCACCCTTTCGGGTGAGCGGCTTCGGGGAGGGCGTGTCCACGGGGAGCCTGCATCCCGCACAACGAGCGGCGCGGCAGTTGGGTTACGGACGAAGGATGATCGGACCACAGCGTCATCGAGGGGTCACCGGTTGTGTGGATGGTGAGCGGTCGGAAGGGGTGGGGGGAGGCCTGCGGCGGCGGGGCGGGGGCCGGCGGGGAGGGGATCAGCGGGCGTCTTCCGGGAGCAGGCGGGCCAGGGTGCGCACCGCCCGGTACTGGAGGGTCTTGATGGCGCCCTCGTTCTTCCCCATCACCCGGGCCGTCTCCGCGACCGACAGGCCCTGGAGGAAGCGCAGGGTCACGCACTCCTGCTGCTGCGGGTTGAGCTTGCGGACGGCCTCCAGCAGGGCGGCGTTGGAGAGGGACTCCAGCACCGAGTCCTCGGGGGACCGCTCCACCTCGTTCGCGTCGAGCATCTCGCCCGTGGTCACTTCGAGGCGGAAGCGGCTGGACTTGAAGTGGTCGGCCACGAGGTTGCGGGCGATCGTCACGAGCCAGGCGCCGAAGTCGCGCCCCTGCCAGGTGAAGGTGGAGATGCGGCGCAGGGCGCGCAGGAACGTCTCGCTGGTGAGGTCCTCCGCGGTCGCCTTGCCGCCCACGCGGTAGTAGATGTACCGGTACACCGTGTCGCTGTACTGGTCGTACAGCCGGCCGAACGCCTCGGCCTCGCCGGCCTGCGCGCGCTCGACCAGGTCCATCATGCGGGCCTGGTCGCTGTCCGCGGTGGGCCGGCGGGCGGCCGGGGCCGTGGTGCCGGTGGCGGTGCCGCCGGCGGCGCGACCGCGTCTGCCCACCGTCGCTCCGCCGTCGGCCAGGGCATAGCAAGGACCGGCCGGGCCGAGGCCGGCGGCGAGGGCGGGGACGGCGTACGCGGTGGGGACGAAGCCGCGCAGGTGGTCCAGGACCGTTGCGCGCAGCGTAGCCAGGCCCGAGGCGTCAACCCCGACAGGTGGGTACACGGGACTCCCAGAGGCAGAGCTTCCATCACGTGCAGTGCGAGGCCGTTCACCCGTCGTGGCGACAGATGGGCGGCGGCATGCGTCTGAGGAGAATAACGCTTCGTACAGGCGGCACTACACCCAGTTGCAGAAATCATCGATTCCGACACTTCTGTTGCGTGTCGAAGGCATATTCGGTCGCAATTGGTGATCGCTTGCTGATCGGTCCGTAGCGCGGAATGGGCAGTTCCAGGCTGGCTCGGGACCGAGTCGGGCAGGCGTGCGTGCCCGTCCGCATGCGCGGGTAAGGCTGGGGGAATGTGCGCCGGGCAGCCCGTCGGAGCGGCGCGGCCGACGCCGTACGGGCACTCGGGCCGCTCCGGTGCAGGCGGCGGGCCGCCGGGGCGCCGCGGAGGCTACTTGCGGCGGCGGTGCAGGGCGATGGCGGCCGCTGCGCCGCCCGCGATCGCGCCGACCCCGGCGGCCGCCGGGACGCCGACCTTCACGGCCTTGCGGCCGGTCCGATAGTCGCGCAGCCGCCAGTCGTGCTCCCGGGCATGCCTGCGCAGTTTTGTGTCCGGATTGATCGCGTACGGATGCCCGACGAGCGACAGCATCGGAATGTCGTTGTGCGAATCGGAGTACGCCGCGCACCGCTCCAGGTCGAGGCCCTCCGCCGCCGCCAGTGCGCGCACCGCCTCGGCCTTCGCCGGGCCGTGCAGCGGCTCGCCGACCAGGCGGCCGGTGTAGACGCCGTCGACGGACTCGGCGACCGTGCCCAGGGCGCCCGTAAGTCCGAGCCGGCGGGCGATGATCGTGGCCGTCTCGACCGGCGCGGCCGTCACCAGCCACACCTTCTGGCCGGCGTCCAGGTGCGCCTGCGCCAGGGCGCGCGTGCCCGGCCAGATCCGCTCGGCCATGTACTCGTCGTAGATCTCCTCGCCGATGGACATGAGCTCGCTGACCCGGTGCCCCTTGACGATGGACAGCGCGCTGTCGCGGGCGTCCTGCATGTGCTCGGGGTCCTCGACCCCGGCCAGCCGGAACCAGGCCTGCTGCCAGGCGAAGCGGGCGAGTTCGCGGCGGCGGAAGAACTCCCGCTTGTACAGGCCGCGGCCGAAGTGGAAGATCGCCGCGCCCTGCATGACGGTGTTGTCGAGGTCGAAGAAGGCGGCGGCTAGGTCGTCCCCGGCCACCGGGAATTCCGGTTCGATGACCTCGGGCAGGGCGGGCGCGGGCCCGGCGGCCTCCGCGACCGCCTCCGGCACCTCCGCTTCGAGGGCCTGGGCGGTCTTGCGGGCGGCTTCGGCCGAGGCCTCGCCTGCCAGTACGCTCCGCGCGGTGGCGGAGTGCCTACGGGGGGTGAGCCATCCTCGAGCGGCCATGACGCGAGCATAGCCACTGTGTTCGGGACTTCCCGAACCGCGCGATTGCCGGTGCGTGAACTCCCCGGTGCGCGGGAGCCGGCGCGGGGGGCGGGAGAATGGGTGCATGAGCCCTCTGCTGCGCCGCAAGGAAAAGAAGAGCCCCGGTGAGCGGATGGTCACCCTGATCGGCAAGCCCGGGTGCCATCTGTGCGACGACGCCGAGGCCGTGGTCGCCCGTGTCTGCGCCGAGGTGGGCGCGCCGTGGGAGAAGAAGGACATCTCCCAGGACGAGGAGCTCCACCGGCGGCACTGGGAGCAGATCCCGGTGGTGCTCGTGGACGGCGAGCAGCACACCTTCTGGAGGGTGAACCCGGACCGGCTGCGCCGGGCGTTGGAGGGCTGACCGCCCGACGGCTACCATCATGGGCGTTTTGTGGGATCTCGGGGGCGTATGGGTGAGGAGTGTGTGTCGGTTTGCCCCCGGCAGGATCTGAACGGGTTCGGTGCATTGTGCGCCTTCCGGCCACGGGCCCGGGGTGCGTGACCCCGGTCACTTTGGTCGGACAAAGCGGACACAATCTTTGTGCACGCGTTCACAAAGACATAGCCTGCTGTCGACGGGGCGGTCTCGGGACAGAGGACCGCCTTCAGCCCCGCTCATCCCGCAGGAGCATCGTGGCAACTGGCCGAACTCACCGACCGGCGACCCGCAGCCGAGGTATCCCCGAGGCCACCGTCGCCCGGCTTCCGCTGTACCTGCGCGCCCTGACCGCGCTCTCCGAGCGCTCGGTGCCCACGGTCTCCTCGGAGGAGCTGGCGGCGGCCGCCGGCGTCAATTCCGCCAAGCTCCGCAAGGACTTCTCCTACCTGGGCTCCTACGGCACCCGGGGCGTCGGCTACGACGTCGAGTACCTCGTCTACCAGATCTCCCGCGAGCTCGGCCTGACCCAGGACTGGCCCGTCGTCATCGTCGGCATCGGCAACCTCGGCGCGGCCCTCGCCAACTACGGCGGCTTCGCCTCCCGCGGCTTCCGCGTCGCCGCGCTGATCGACGCCGACCCGGCCATGGCCGGCAAGCCCGTCGCCGGCATGCCCGTCCAGCACACCGACGACCTCGAAAAGATCATCCGGGAGAACGGCGTCTCCATCGGCGTCATCGCCACCCCGGCGGGCGCCGCCCAGCAGGTCAGCGAGCGGCTGATCGCCGCCGGCGTCACCTCCATCCTGAACTTCGCGCCGACCGTCCTCTCCGTCCCGGACGGCGTCGACGTGCGCAAGGTCGACCTGTCGATCGAGCTGCAGATCCTGGCCTTCCACGAGCAGCGCAAGGCCGGCGAGGACTCCGCCGCCGCCCCCGCCGTCGGCGCCGTCACCGCCGCCGCCGTGGCGGACGCCGCCGCCCGCCCCGCCTCCGGCGCCCGCAAGCCCGGCCCCGAAGGCGACGTCCCGGCGGTGATGCCGGCATGAGCCTCCTCGTCGTGGGACTGAGCCACCGCAGCGCACCCGTGAGCGTGCTGGAGCGCGCCTCGCTGTCGGCCGACGCCAAGGTGAAGCTGCTGCACGACACCCTCGCCGCCGAACCGGCCGCCGAGGCCGCCGTGCTCGCCACCTGCAACCGCATCGAGCTGTACGCGGACGTCGACAAGTTCCACGCCGGTGTCGCCGAGCTCTCCACGCTCCTCGCCCAGCACAGCGGCGTCGCGCTCGAAGAGCTCACCCCGTACCTGTACGTGCACTACGAGGACCGGGCCGTCCACCACCTGTTCTCGGTGGCCTGCGGACTGGACTCCATGGTCGTCGGCGAGGGCCAGATCCTCGGCCAGATCAAGGACACCCTCGCGCTCGGCCAGGAGCTCCACACCGCCGGCCGCCTGCTGAACGACCTCTTCCAGCAGGCCCTGCGGGTCGGCAAGCGCGCCCACTCCGAGACGGGCATCGACCGGGCCGGGCAGTCGCTGGTCACCTTCGGCCTGGAGCAGCTGGCCGCCGGGCGGGAGCCCGTCGAGTCCTGGGCCGCCGGCAAGCGGGCCCTCGTCATCGGCGCCGGCTCGATGTCCTCCCTCGCCGCAGCCACCCTCGCCCGGGTCGGCGCCGCCGAGGTCGTCGTCGCCAACCGGACCGCCGCGCGCGCCGACCGTCTCGTCGAGATTCTGGTTGCCTCAGGCACAGGGGTGGCCGCCCGCGCCGTGCCCATGGCCGCCGTCGCCGACGAACTGACACGAGTCGACGTCGTCGTCTCCTGCACCGGCGCCACCGGCCTCGTCCTCACCGGCGACGACGTCGCCGCCGCCCTGGCCCACACCCCGGCACCCCGGACGCTCCCCGCACAGGCCGGTCCGCGCGCCGCCGCCCCCGCGCAGGCCGAGCCCGCCGCCGCCCTGCCCGCCGGCCTCGACCCCGAGGTCGTCGCCCGCCTCGCCGCCGTCGCCGCGGCCGGCGGCCGCCTCGCCGACGCCGGAGTCGCCCGTACGCTCACCGGCGCCCCCGGACCCGACCGCGACGGCTGCCCCGTCGACGCACCGGCCGCCGCCGGGCGCGCCGCCCTCACCGGCGTCGACGCCACCGACCTCGAACTCCACGGCACCTGGGCCGACCAGGGCGAGGCCGCCGCCCAGCGGCAGCCCCGCAAGGGCACCCGCAGCCACGCCGACGGCACCCCCGTACGCCTGGCCCTGCTCGACCTCGCCATGCCCCGCGACATCGACGCCGCCGTGCACCGCATCCCCGGCGTGCGCCTCGTCGACATCGAATCCCTCGCCGAGGCCTCCGCCGACGCCCCCATGGCCGCCGACGTCGACGCCGTCCGCGGCATCGTCGCCGACGAGGTCGCCGCCTTCGGCGCCGCCCAGCGCGCCGCGCACATCACCCCCACCGTCGTCGCCCTGCGCGCGATGGCCGCCGAGGTCGTCGCCATGGAGGTCGCACGCCTCGACGGGCGCCTGCCGGACCTCGACGACCGGCAGCGGGCCGAGGTCACCCAGACCGTCCGCCGCGTCGTCGACAAGCTCCTCCACGCCCCCACCGTGCGCGTCAAGCAGCTCGCCAGCGAGCCCGGCGGCGCCGGGTACGCCGACGCCCTGCGCGAGCTCTTCGACCTCGACCCGCTGACGGTGGCCTCCGTCAGCCGGGCCGACGGGGCGGACGCGGCCGGCCAGGCCAACCAGACCCACGACTCAGGACGGGCATCATGAATTCACGCTCCGACCAGCCCCTCCGGCTCGGCACGCGGCGCAGCAAGCTCGCCATGTCCCAGTCGGGGCACGTCGCCGACGCGGTGCGGGCAGTCACCGGCCGGCCCGTCGAGCTCGTGGAGATCACCACCTACGGCGACGTCTCCCGCGAGCACCTCGCACAGATCGGCGGCACCGGCGTCTTCGTGACCGCCCTGCGCGACGCCCTGCTGCGCGGGGACGTCGACTTCGCCGTGCACTCCCTCAAGGACCTGCCGACCGCGCAGCCCGACGACCTCGTCATCGCGGCCATGCCGCTGCGCGAGGACCCCCGCGACGCGCTCGTCGCCCGCGACGGCCTGACCTTCGAGGAGCTGCCCGACGGCGCGCGCGTCGGCACCGGCTCGCCCCGCCGCACCGCCCAGCTCCACCACTACGCCCGCACCCTCGGCAAGCGCATCGAGACCGTCGCCATCCGGGGGAACGTCGACACCCGCATCGGCTTCGTGCGGGACGGCGAGCTCGACGCCGTCGTCCTCGCCGCCGCCGGCCTCAACCGGATCGGCCGCAGCGGCGAAGTCACCGACTACCTGTCGGTCGACAACGTCCTGCCCGCACCCGGCCAGGGAGCCCTCGCCGTCGAGTGCCTCGCGTCCGACGCGGACCTCATCGCCGCCCTCGGCAAGCTCGACGACCCGCACACCCGGGCCGCCGTCACCGCCGAGCGGTCCCTGCTCGCCGCCCTGGAGGCCGGCTGCAGCGCCCCCGTGGGCGCGCTCGCCGACCTTCAGGCCGACGGGCAGATTGTCAATGAAATGCGCCTGCGCGGCGTCGTCGGCACCCTCGACGGCGTGACGCTCGTGCAGCTGTCCACCACCGGTCCCGTGCCCCAGTCGCACGACGAGGCCATGGCGCTCGGCCGCGAACTCGCGGACGAGATGCTGGCCAAGGGCGCGGCCGGTCTGATGGGGGAGCGATCCCTTTGAACCCCTCACGTCCCACCACCTCCGCTCTCCCCGTCGCCGCCGCCGGGCACGGGCACGTCACCTTCCTCGGTGCGGGCCCCGGCGACCCGGGACTGCTGACGCTGCGCGCCGTCGAGGCGCTCGCCGCCGCGGATGTGCTCATCGCGGAGCCCGAGGTGCTCGAGGTCGTCCGCACGCACGCGCGCGCCGGAGTGGACACGCCACAGCTGACGATCGCTGACGAGACGTCAGCGGCCGCCGGAGTACCGGTGATCCGGGACGCCGCCAATCTTGTCATGGAGGCCGCGCGCTCCGGCAGGCGGGTCGTCCGTGCCGTCACCGGAGACCCCGGCCTCGACGGCAACGCCGCCTCCGAAATGCTCGCCTGCGCCGGCGAGGGCATCCCCTTCGAGGTCGTGCCCGGCGTCGCCACCGCCGTCGGCGTCCCCGCCTACGCGGGCGTCCCGCTGCGCGGCGAGCAGGGCGCCGACGTCCGGTTCGTCGACGCCCGCAACGCCTCCGCCCAGTGCTGGAGCGAAGTCGGCGCCGGCCACGGCGTCGTCGTCGTCACCGCCACCCTGGAGACCGTCCCCGCCGCCTGCGCCGAGCTCGTCGCCGCCGGCCGCGCCGGCGACACCCCGCTCACCGTCACCGTCGGCGGCACCACCACCCGGCAGCGGACGTGGAACGCCACCCTCGGCACCATCACCCAGGTCTTCAAGCAGGGCAAGGTCCTGCCCTCTCCCGAGGGCGCCCGCCCCGTCATAGCCGTCGTCGGCGAGCAGGGCGCCGCCGCCCGCCGCGAGGAGCTCGCCTGGTTCGAGTCGAAGCCGCTGTTCGGCTGGCGGGTCCTCGTCCCCCGCACCAAGGAGCAGGCCGCCTCCCTCTCCGACCAGCTCCGCTCCTACGGCGCCGTGCCGCACGAGGTTCCCACCATCGCCGTGGAGCCGCCGCGCACCCCGCAGCAGATGGAGCGCGCCGTCAAGGGGCTGGTGACGGGCCGCTACGAGTGGATCGCCTTCACCTCGGTGAACGCCGTCAAGGCGGTGCGCGAGAAGTTCGAGGAGTACGGGCTCGACGCGCGCGCCTTCGCCGGCATCAAGGTCGCCGCCGTGGGCGAGCAGACCGCCGCCGCGCTCGTCGAGTTCGGCGTCAAGCCCGACCTCGTGCCCAGCGGCGAGCAGTCCGCCGCCGGACTGCTGGAGGACTGGCCGCCGTACGACCCGGTGTTCGACCCGATCGACCGCGTCTTCCTGCCGCGCGCCGACATCGCCACCGAGACCCTCGTCGCCGGGCTGATAGAGCTCGGCTGGGAGGTCGACGACGTCACCGCCTACCGGACCGTCCGCGCCTCGCCCCCGCCGGCGGACACCCGCGAGGCGATCAAGGGCGGCGGCTTCGACGCCGTGCTCTTCACGTCGTCCTCGACGGTGCGCAACCTCGTCGGCATCGCCGGCAAGCCGCACAACGTCACCGTCATCGCCTGCATCGGCCCGGCGACCGCGAAGACCGCGGAGGAGCACGGCCTGCGGGTCGACGTCCTGTCGCCGGAGCCGAGCGTCGGCAAGCTCGCCGAAGCCCTCGCCGAGTACGGGGCGGCGCGCCGCGAGGCGGCCAAGGAGGCCGGCGAGTCGGTGTCCCGGCCGAGCGAGCGCCGGCCGGGGGCGCGGCGGCGCCGGACGACCTGAGGAGCGGGTCGACCGCTCGACTGCTCCCCTGCTCGTCCGCCGGTCGGCTGACCGGCCGGGACGGCAGCCCGTGAGGGCCCGGGTGCATCCCGCACCCGGGCCCTCACGCGTCGCGGGGCGGGCCCGGCCCTAGGCTGGGACCCGACCCCGACTGCTGTCGAAGCTCGAAGAGGCGACTGAAGATGAGCGCGTACGGATCCTTCCCCGGCTCGCGGCCCCGCCGGCTGCGCACCACCCCTGCCATGCGGCGGATGGTCGCGGAGACCCGGCTGCACCCCTCCGACCTGATCCTCCCGGCGTTCGTCCGGGAGGGCCTGGACGAGCCGCTGCCGATCAAGGCGATGCCGGGCGTGGTCCAGCACACCCGCGACACCCTGCGGAAGGCCGCCGCCGAGGCCGTCGACACGGGAGTCGCGGGCATCATGCTCTTCGGGGTGCCTGCGGACGAGAACAAGGACGCGCTGGGGACCGCGGGTACCGAGCCGGACGGCATCCTCCAGGTCGCGATCCGGGATGTGAAGGCGGAGGTCGGCGACGATCTCGTGATCATGTCGGACCTGTGCCTGGACGAGTACACCGACCACGGCCACTGCGGCGTCCTCGACGCGCAGGGCCGTGTCGACAACGACGCGACGCTGGAGCGGTACGCCGAGATGGCGCAGGTCCAGGCCGACGCCGGCGTCCACGTGGTCGGGCCGAGCGGCATGATGGACGGCCAGGTCGGAGTCATCCGGGACGCGCTGGACGAGACGGGCCACGAGGACGTCGCCATCCTGGCGTACACGGCGAAGTATTCGTCCGCGTTCTACGGGCCCTTCCGCGAGGCCGTCGCCTCCAGCCTCCAGGGCGACCGCAAGACCTACCAGCAGGACCCGGCCAACGCCCGCGAGTCGCTGCGCGAGCTGGCGCTCGACCTGGAGGAGGGCGCGGACATGGTCATGGTCAAGCCGGCCGGCCCGTACCTCGACATCCTGTACCGGGTCGCCCAGGCCGTCGACGTGCCGGTGTCCGCGTACCAGATCAGCGGCGAGTACGCGATGATCGAGGCGGCCGCGGAAAAGGGCTGGGTGGAGCGCGACCGCGCCATCATGGAGACCCTGACCGGCATCAAGCGGGCGGGCGCGGACACGATCCTGACGTACTGGGCGACCGAGGTTGCGGGGTGGCTCCGGCGGGAGCGGTGAGGGGGCGGCGGTAGCCGGCCGGCCCGTGGCGGGGGTGTGACGGCGGGAGCGGTGACGGGGGCGCGACGGCGGGAGCCGGTGGGTGGGAGCCGATGGGTCGGGGTCGGGTGTGTGGCTGGTGGTGTCCCCGGCAGTTGATGGTGTCCGGGGCGTGCCGGTCCCTCAAGGGCGCTCCTCCTTCGTCGTCGCGTCGCTGCGCGATGGCCCTTGCGGGCCACCCTTGACCGACCGGCCCGCCCCGGAGGCATTTTTTTCTGCCGGGGCCGCCCCCGGGGGAATGGCCTGGAGGTACTTGGGCCTACAAGCCGGATCAGGGAGCTTGCTCCCCCGCCCCAGTGGCCCCTTTCGTCCCACCGGCATCAGCCGCCCCGTCGGCGGGAGCCGGGTGGGCTCTGACCGCACGAAACGACGCCCAGAGCATCATCCGGAGACAGGAGCGCGGCTGATCGCTACGTGGGCGCCCCAGGTTTGGCGTCCGGCGGCCGTCGGGGGGCCGGGAGCGCTCCGGATCGCTACGTGGGCGCTGTGGGTTTGGCGTCCGGCGGCCGTCGGAGCGGGGAGCGCGTCAGATCGCTGCGTGGGCGATCCCGGCTCAGCGCCCGGCGGTCGTCGATGGCGGGGGCGCGTCAGATCGCGGTGTGTGGTTGTCGGCGGCTGAACGCCGTCATGGGGTGACGATGAGCGAGACGTTCTGTCCGCCGAAGCCGAACGAGTTGCTGAGGACGGCCTGTTGGGGGACGTCTCGCCGGCCGGTGACGACATCGAGGTCGATGTCGGGGGCGACGCCGGTGGCGAGGTTGCGGGTCGGGGGGATGACGCCGTGCTTCACGCTGAGGACGGCGATGAGGGCCTCGATCGCGCCGGCGGCGCCGAAGAGGTGGCCGAGCGATGCCTTGGGGGCTGTCACGGTGGCGCGGCCGAAGACCTCTCGGATCGCGCGGGCTTCGGCGGCGTCGCCGACCTCGGTTCCGGTGGCGTGGGCGTTGACGTGGGTGATCTGCGCGGGAGTCAGGCCGGCTTGCGCGAGGGCCTTCCGCATGGCCGAGATCTGACCGGAGCCGTCGGCGGCGGGCGCCGTGATGTGGTGGGCGTCGGCGGCGATGCCGGCGCCCGCGAGTACCGCGTGGACGCGCGCGCCCCGGGCGGCGGCGTGCTCGGCGCTTTCGAGCACCACGACGGCCGAGCCTTCGCTGAGGACGAATCCGCTGCGGTCCGCGGCGAACGGCCGGGAGGCCGAGGCGGGGTCGGCGGTGTGCCGCGACAGGGCCTGTGCCTGGGTGAAGCCGGCCACGGTGATCGGGGTGATCGCGGCCTCGGTCCCGCCCGCGATCACCACGTCCGCCTCGCCGGCACGGATGAGCCTGGCCCCCAGAGCGATCGCCTCGGCGCCGGAGGAGCACGCCGAGACGGGCGTGTAGGACCCGGCCCGTGCACCGTATTCGATGCTGATCAGCGCCGCGGCCGCATTGGGCATGAGCATCGGGACCGTGCGCGGCGACACGCGCCGGGTCCCGGCCGACTCCAGGACGTCGTCCTCCTTCAGCAGCGTGCGTACGCCCCCGATGCCCGTGCCGATCGCCGATGCGAGCCGGTCCGGGTGCACCTCCGGTGCGCCGGCGTCGGCCCAGGCCTCGGCCGCGGCGGTGAGGGCGGCCTGCTGTGAGCGGTCGAGCCGCCTGGCCCGCACCGGCGGCAGTGACTCGGCGGGGTCGACCGCCATCGTCCCCGCCACGACGTCGGGCAGGTCGGTGCCGGCACGGAGGCCGGACTCGCCGGCGAGCAGGGCGTCCCAGGTGGACGCCACGTCTCCACCGAGTGGTGTGATCGCGCCCAGTCCCGTCACGACGACGTCCATGTCCCTGCACCTTTCTTGTATGCCATACAAGTCAACGTCTCTGTTGTATCACATACAATTCGCGGATGGAGAAGAGGCGAAGCGAGGCCCGTGGCCGCGGTCTTGCGACGAGGCGCCGGCTGATCGAGGCGACCGCACGGCTGTGTGAGGAGCGGCCCGGCGGCGAGGTGAGCGTCGCGGAGATCGCGAAGGCGGCGGGCGTCTTCCCCAACCAGGTCACGTACCACTTCGGGTCCAAGGACTCGCTGCTCGTGCACGCCGCCTTCCTCGGCCTGCTGCACGACGCCCGACGGATCGAGCGCATCGGCACCCAGGCCCCCGATGCGGCGGCGTTCCGGCGCAACGTCGCCCGCGCCGTACTGGCCATGCCCTCGCTCCCGTCGGTCGCGCGGGCACTCGCCGCGGGGATCGCCAAGCCCGAACTCGCCCCCGTCGTCGACCAGCACCTCCGCCTGCTGTTCCGGCAGTCCGAGCGCTTCGTGGGCCGACTCGTCGACAGCCGCGGCTGGAGGGCGGAGCGTCCGCTCGGCGTGGAGGTCAGGACGTTCTGGAGCACGGCGCTCGGCGCAGTGCTGCTCGTACGCGCCGGTGCCCACGGCACCAACGCCGACCTCGACCTCGCCGGAGCGCTGACCATTCACGACACCCGGGCCACCGCGGAACCGGAATGAGGCTGTGACCTGCAATGTCAGCGGGTCTGCCTAGGGTGTTCGTCGTGAGCATGACTAACAAGCGGAAGCTTCCGTTGATCTTGCAGCTGCTGGTCGGACTGGCCGTCGCGGGCGTGGTCTTCTTCCTCCTGACGAAGGTCGGCGGGGAGACCGTCGCGAGCAGACAGGAGGCGGCCCCCGCACCCGAAGCCGCACCCAGCGCATCGGACCGGCCGGTGATCCCGCTCGCCGACGCCTTCCCCGAGAAGGTGCCGGACGGGAGGGGCGGCAACTTCACCAAGGTGGGAGCCGTGACCCTGAAGTCGTGCACCGAACCCGACTCGGTCGGCCCTGCCCTCGCCAACATGATCGACGCGGGCAAGGGCTGCCTCGGCGAGCACGTCGCCCTCTACAAGGACGGCCAGAACAACCAGTTCAACCTGGCGGTCTTCACCATGAGGGACCCGCAGGACACCGTCACGCTGGTGATGCGACTCGGCGGCAACCCGACCGACTACCAGGTCGGCGCCCAGGCGCCGCCGCCCGGCTCGGGCCTGAAGACCCTCCCTCCGGACAGCGGCATGGTGCAGGCCTTCACCGGCCAGGGCCGCTCGATGGTCGTCGGCCTCGCACAGTGGGCCGACGGCGGCACCCGCGACTACCAGGCCCTCGTCGGCCGCCTCGACCCCCTCCTGAAGGACGTCTCGAACCGGGTGGCCCGCCACGAACAGGGCTCCTGACGGCTAGAGTCCCCGGCATGGGGGAGAAGAAGGCTCGCACGGTGCCGTGCCAGTTCTGCGGGCGCCCGGTCGTCCACCGCTGGTACCGCGCACCGCACTGCAACAGGACCTGCTGGATCCGCGACGTCCGCGCCAACTTCTGGCGCAACCTGTTCTCCTGACCAGTCCATTCCGATCCGGGCAGCCGCGTCCGGCGCCGGCGTCCGGCGCCCTTGGGCGACGACGGCCGACCGCCGCTGAGCTGAGGGCGCGCACGTAGCGATCTGCCGCGCTCCCGGCCCCAGACGGCGGCCAGCCGCCGAGCCGGGAGCGCCCACGTAGCGATCCGTCGCGCCTCCCGGCCCCTGACGGCCGCCGGACGCCAAACCGAGGGCGCCCACGTAGCGATCTGGGGCGCTCCTGCCTCCGGATGATGCTCTGGGCGTCGTTTCCCGACGGGAGAGCCAACCGGGCTTCCGCCGACGGGGCTGCTGATGCCGGTGGGGCTGGATACGGCCCCCGGGGCGGGGATCACGCTCCCTGACCCCGCCCCACAGGGCTCGTCCCTCCAGGCCATTCCCCCGGGGGCGGCCCCGGCAGAAAAAAATGCCTCCGGGGCGGGTCGTCCTGTCAAGGGTGGCCCGAAGGGCCATCGCGAAGCGACGCGACGACGAAGGAGGAGCGCCCTTTACAGGGCGGCACGCCCCGGACACCATCGACTGCCGGGGACACCCCCAGTGCCATCCCTGATGCCGACCGATCGGCTACCGGCAACGCCCGCCCCCGCCGTCGCGCCCAACGCCGAGTCGCCGGCTCCCGCCGCCCCCCGCCCCCGCCCCCTGCCTCCGTCACCTCTCCTCCACCCCCGCCCCGCTCGCATCCCGTCCACCCCGGTAGCACCCTGGAGGGACAAGGGTGAGCCCCTGGAGGTGATGCACCATGTCCACACTGGTCGGGTGGCACGTGGAGCTCGAATTCACCGAGGACGGGCACCGCACCACTGCGGCGGCCATGGTCAGGCTCGGTGACGGCTCCGAGATGCGGGCGCGCGGTTACGCCATGCGCCACCCCTCCGACCCGGCGCAGCTGAGGGTCGGGGAAGAGATCGCGGGCGCGCGGGCGCTGATGGATCTCGCGTCCCAGATGTTGCAGAAGGCGCACGGAGAGATCGACGAGGCGACGGGCAGGCACTCCTACCCGCTGTCCTGATCAAGTGATCCGCGAACGAGCGGGTGTCGGCCGAGCCCCGGCCGACACCCGCTGCCGCGGCTACCGGCCGGCGACCCACCCGGCAAGCGCGGTCCAGGCGCCGGGAGCGAGGCTCAGCACCGGTCCGTCGGTGACTTTGGAGTCCCGGACGTGCACAGTGCCGGGGCATGTGGCGACCTCGACGCAGTTGCCGCCGTCACTGCCGCTGTAGCTGGACTTCCGCCAATCGACGGCTACTTCCAAGCACTGGCCGCCATCGTCGCCGCTGTAGCTGGACTTGAACCACTTCCGTGCGGTGCTGCTCATAGCTCTCCTAGCAGGCGGTCCAACTCGGCCCTCGTCTCGACCGGGTTGAGGGCCTGAGTCCGCAGCATCGCATACCTGCGCTCCAAGATGCTCACCTCGTTCATGTCGGAGATGAGCTGACTCCCTCGTTGTGTTTCTGCATAGGCCAGACGCTGATGGTCAGGGGTCTCCAGGAGCACGAAAGGGCCATCGAGCGCCGGGTGGCTGGTGTGGTCGAGTGGGTATACCTGGATCGACACACCTGGCAGTTTCGAGCAACTGAGCAGATGCGCGAGCTGCTCCCGGTGGACTTCCGGGCCACCGATCTTGAGGCGCAAGACCGGCTCCCAAACGATAAAGCTGAGCGTGACCGGGGTCTCGCGCCGCAGGATCTCGCGACGTGCAATGCGGATCGCTGTCTGTGCAGAGACCACGTCGTTCGGCAGGAGAGGAACGCGGTTGCGGAACACTGCTTCCGCGTAGGAGTCGGTCTGGAGCAGACCCGGCAGCACCTGGTTCTCGTACGAGGAGATCGCGAGGGCGTCCCGCTCGCGATCCAGGTATTCCTCAGCCCATGAAGGCACCTGATCCACCGCCGGCAGCCTCTCCACCCCCGCCGCCAGCACCCCGCCCGACTCCAGCACCCGGTCCATCATCTCGGCCACGTCCGGCATCAGGGCGCGTCTGCCCTGTTCGATCGAGGCGATCGTCTCCTCTTCCATCCGCACCAACTTGGCCAGTTGGCGCTGTGTCAGGCCTTTCCTGACCCGGAGTACGGCCATCTGTGCCCCGACCATCTTCAGGGCGGTGCCGTTCTTCGGTACGCGTTTCCTCGGCGGCATGTTTTCCGGACTCCCCACCTGCGCCCGTGATCTACCCGTACCTGCCCGTACCAATGGATCGGTACGGGCGGTCGCACTGCACACGGTAGTCACGGACGGCGACGATCGCCCCGTGATCCAGGAGATTGAACCCGCCCGGATGAGGGACCGCTATTTCGCGCGCTCCCGCCAAACCGTGCCCGCTGCCAGGCAGTTCGCGGCGGAAACACTTGACGTGTGGGGTGTCACCCAGCACCGCGACGACCTGTTGCTCTGCGTGAGCGAGCTGGCGGGCAACGCCCTCCGCCACGGCGTCCCGCCCGGCCGGTACTACCGCGTCCGGCTCCGGCGGTACGAGGGCGGCCTGCGGCTGGAAGTGCACGACAGCGGCCCCGGCCTGTCCCGCACCCGGATCGGCGACGGGTACGGCCTGCGCATCGTCGAGGCGCTCTCGGACCGGTGGGGCGCGGTGCCGAGGCAGCCGGGGAAGTCGGTGTGGTGCGAGTTCGGCGCGCCCTCGAAGGTGTCACCGCCGCCCGCCTGGCAGTTCCTGCTGGAATCGACCGCAGACCTGGAGGCGGGGCGGGGCCATGTGCGTGAGCTGATCGAATGAGCGCAGGCCGTGTGCCGACCGGCGGCCGACGGGCCGCCCCCCGCCCCCGTCGGCCGCCCCCCGCCCCCGTCGGCGGCGGCCCGTCGGCGGCGGCAAAGGGCCGGCCCGCCCGTCACATCGGGTCCGGCTGCTCCGGGGCCTCGTTCGGCGTGATCACCGCGAAGACCGCGCCCTGCGGGTCCGCCAGGACGGCCATGCGGCCGACCGGCATGTCGAAGGCGGGGGCCATGACGCTGCCGCCGGCGCGTTCCGCGGCGGCCTGGGTCGCGTCGGCGTCGGCGACGCGGAAGTACGGCAGCCAGTGCGGCGGGGTCCCCTTCGGGTGCTGGTCGAGGGACATGATCCCGCCCACCGCGCGGTCGTTGACCTTGATCTCGGTGTAGCCCTCCGCACCCGGCATCTCGGACGGCGTCGGCGTGATCGGCAGGATCTCGGCGTAGTACGCGGCGGCCTTGCCGGGGTCGCCGGTCGCCAGCTCGTTCCAGGTGAGGGTGCCGTCCTCGTTGACGATCCCGGCGCCCCGGAAGGTGCCGGCCTGCCAGATTCCGTAGACGGCGCCGGTGGGGTCGGAGAGGACGGCCATCCGGCCGAGGTCCATGACGTCCGTCGGGTCGACCAGGGTGCCGCCGCCGGCCGCGGCGCCGGCTCTGACCACCTCGTGTACGTCGTGCACGGCCAGGTACGTGGTCCAGGCAGCCGGGGGCATCGGGTCGGGGACGGATCCGTCCGGGTTCATCGCCTTCATGATCCCGGCGACCGGCTGCCCCTTGTACTCGCAGACGGAGTAGCCGCCGGTCTCGGGCGGTCCGATCTCGCCGGTCCAGCCGAAGAGGCCGGTGTAGAAGTCGAGGGCGGCTTGCTGGTCGGGCACCATCAGGTCGATCCAGCACGGGGTGCCGGGCCGGTACGGGCCGGTCATGAGGGGCACGGGGCCTCCGGGGCGGGTGGGGAGGGACGGACGGACGGCACGTCCCTACCCCCGGCCCCGTCGACCGGAATCGGGCCGAACGGGTGATCGGGTCCGATCTGGCCCGATAGGGCCCGCGGCTAGAACGCGCGCCCCGTGACGGCGTCGGCGGCGAGCAGGGCGAGCACCGCCAGGTTCAGCAGCAGCCCCGCCGCCGGCAGCGGGCGGAACGGGCGGCGGACGGCGGAGCGCGCGCAGACCAGCCCGGCGACGGCGAGCAGCAGCAGCAGCGGCCACAAGGCGGTGGGCACCCGGCCGCCTGTCGCGGCGATCGCGGTGGTGGCGGCCGCCCCGGCGAGGAAGGCCGCCCGCACGGCCCGCCCGGCCGACCGAGCCGGAGATGGCGGCCGCACGGCGTCGGCGGCGCGGATGGCGTGCGGGTCGTCGACGGCCCCCGGCCGCCCGGCCCGATCCGGGCCGCCCCCGCCGGACCCCGCCGTCTGCCGGGCGGCGGGGGACAGCGGCAGGAGCGGCGACGTCGCCGCCTGCGGCTGCGCGGGCGCCGCAGCCCCCGCACCCGGAGCCGCCTTTCCGGGGACCCCGGCCGGAGCCTCCGCCGGTGCGGCCGACGCAGACTCCGCATCCCTGTCGGGGGCGGCCTGCGCGGCCTCCGAGACCGGAGCCGAGCCGCGGGCCGCCCCCTGAGCCTGCGCCGGTGCGGCCGTCGGCCGCGCGGTCGGCGCAGCCGCCGCAGATCCCGCAGCCGACGCCGATACGCCGGCCTCCGCCGCCCCTGCACCCGGAGCCGAGCCGCGAGCCGCCCCTGAAGCCTCCGCCGGCCCGGCGGCCTGCGCCCCCCTTGAAGCCTCCGCCGCCCCCGCAGCCTCCACCGCCCCCGGCGCCCGAGCCGCGCCCCGGGCCGGCCCGGCACCCCCCACCCCCCGGAGCTCCTCCAGCAGTGCCCCCAGCGCCGCCGCGAAGGCCGGATCGCGGTCGGCCTCGTCGGCCAGGACTATCTCCGCCATGGTGGCCGAGGCGGCGCCCGGGGCGTCGCGGAGGCGGTGCAGGGCCACCGTGCCCGAGGCGGTGGCGCGCAGGCGGGTTTCCGCCAGCAGTCGGATGCGGGCGGGCAGCGCGGCCTGCGCCGGGGCGTACCCGGCATCCGCCTCCGTGAGGACGTGCAGTGCGGCGCGCGCCAGTCGTAACGGGTCCACGATCGGCCTCCCCATGCCTCCCGCGGCGCCGTTCCCCGGACCCCCCGGCCGCGGCCCGCGGTCAGGTGATCGTACGGAGTCGTACGGCCCGTCGCCAGGTGCGGAGGTCCCTGTCCGGGCGTCAGCCCGCCGGCGCGTCCGTGACCAGCGCCGCGGCCAGGGCACGGGCTTCCGCGAGCCAGGCGGTGCGCTGCTGCGGCGTGGAGTCGGTGACGGTGCGGAAGACGCGGCGGCGGACGTCCCGTGCGCCGGTGTACGGCAGGACGCAGGCCGCCCAGATGCGCTCCAGCGGGTCGCCGAACTCGCCCGCCTCCCGGTCCTCGGGGGTGTCGGAGGTGTTCAGGACGAGGGCGCGGTCGGCCCGCAGCAGGCCGGCGGGCTCCCCGTCCGCGGTGCCGAGCTTGTAGGCGACGCCGGGGACGAGGACCCGCTGGACCCAGCCGGCAAGGACGGCCGGGGGCATGCCCCACCAGTTGGGGTGGACGAAGACGAGCGCGTCGAGGTCGGCGACCTCGCGGCGGTGCGCCTCGACCCGCGGGTCGGTGGCGGCGGCCGCGTCGACCGTCTCCGTCTCCTCCGCCGCGAGGAGCGGCGGGAACCCCTCCGCGTACAGGTCGTGCGCGTGCACCTCGCAGCCGCGGGCGGCGAGTTCGGCCGTGACGGCCTCGAACAGCGCGTGGTTGAAGCTCCCGTTCCGCGGGTGCGCCAGGTAGACGCCTGCCTTCATCGTGTGTGCCCTCCCCGTACCCCCGGCCGCCGCTGCGTCAACAACGGTCGGGGCCACCGTACTTGGCGGCGCCCCGGTACGAAGCCGCCCCCGGCCCGGCAGCGCGCGGCTGCCGGTCCGGGGGCGGGGGGAAGCGGGAGACGGGAGGCGTCAGAGCTTCTCGGGGGTGCGGATGCCCAGCAGGCCCATGCCCTTGCCGAGGGTCCGCGCCGTCAGGTCGATCAGGAACAGGCGGTTCTCCTGCTGCTCCGGGGTGTCGGCCTTCATGACGGGGCACTGGTCGTAGAAGGCGGTCAGGTGCGAGGCGAGCTGGTACAGGTACGCGGCGAGCTTGTGCGGGGCGTACTCGGCGGCGGCGTCGGCGACGAGCTCGCCGAAGCCGTCGAGGTGCAGGCCCATCGCGCGCTCGGCCGGGGCCAGCGGCAGCTCCGGGTGCGCCTTGGGGGCGGTGTCGGCGAGGCGGCGCTGGATGGACCGGATGCGGGCGTACGCGTACTGGAGGTAGACGGAGGTGTCGCCGTTGAGCGAGACCATCTGGTCCAGGTCGAACTTGTAGTCGCGCGCGGCCGACGTGGACAGGTCGGCGTACTTGACGGCGCCGATGCCGACGTGGCGGCCGTTCTCGACGATCTCCGGCTCGGTCAGGCCGGCCTTCTCCGCCTTCTCGCGGACGACGGCGGTGGCCCGGTCGACGGCCTCGTCCAGCAGGTCGACCAGCCGGACCGTCTCGCCCTCGCGGGTCTTGAACGGCTTGCCGTCGGCGCCGAGGACGGTGCCGAAGGCGAGCTGGACGGCCTTGGTGCCCTCCTGGAGCCAGCCGGCCCGGCGGGCGGTCTCGAAGACCATCTTGAAGTGCAGCGACTGCCGGGCGTCCACCACGTACAGCAGGGTGCTCGCCTTGAGGTTGCCGACGCGGTCGCGGATCGCCGACAGGTCGGTGGCCGCGTAGCCGAAGCCGCCGTCGGACTTCTGGACGATCAGCGGGGTGGGCTGGCCGTCGGGGCCCTTGTACTCGTCGAAGAAGACGCACAGCGCGCCGTTGGAGCGGACGGCGACGCCGGACTCCTCCAGCAGGCGGCAGGTCTCGGCGAGCATGTCGTTGTAGCCGGACTCGCCGACGATGTCGGCGTCCCGGATGTCCATGTCGAGCTTGTCGAAGACCGAGTAGAAGTAGATCTTCGACTCGTCGACGAACCGCTGCCACAGGGCGAGGGTCTGCTCGTCGCCGGCCTGGAGGTCGACGACGCGGGCGCGGGCGCGGGTCTTGAACTCCTCGTCGGCGTCGAAGAGCGCGCGCGACGCCTTGTACAGCCGGTTCAGGTTCGACATGGCCTCTTCGCCGGCGGCCTCGGCCGCCCCGGCGTCCCCGGCGGCCGGCTCCGCGGCCTTGTGGTCCAGCTCGTGCGGGTGCTCGATCAGGTACTGGATGAGCATGCCGAACTGGGTGCCCCAGTCGCCGATGTGGTGGCGGCGCACGACCTGCTCGCCCGTGAATTCGAGGATCTCGACCATCGCCGCGCCGATGACCGCCGACCGCAGGTGGCCGACGTGCATCTCCTTGGCCACGTTCGGCTGCGCGTAGTCGATCACGGTGGTGCCGGCGTCCGGGTTGACGGGGACGCCGAGGCGGTCGTCGGCGGCGCGCGCCGCGAGCGTCTCGACGATCGCCCGGTCGGAGACCGTGATGTTGAGGAAGCCGGGACCGGAGACCTCGATCTCCTCGATGACGCCGCCCTTGTCGAGGCCGCCGACGACGGTGGCCGCCAGCTCGCGCGGGTTGGCCTTGGCCTTCTTCGCCAGCGCCAGGATGCCGTTGGCCTGGAAGTCGGCCCGGTCGCTTCGTCGCAGCAGCGGGTCGGCCGCACCGGCCTCCGGCAGGGCGGAGGCGAGGGCGTCGGCGACGCGCTGATGGACGGAGGAAGCGAGGGAAGGGACCGAGGCCATGAGCTGCCGTTCCTGTGAGTGTGCCCCTGGCGCGGTATCCGCCGGGGGCGCGGGTTGTTCGTTCCGACAAGGGCCGAGTATCCCACGCGGCCGCAGCCCGTTTCCCGGCTTATACGGGGCGCCGGGCAACCAAGGGGCGGCGGGTTCCGTCTGGGAGAATGGCTGAAGCCAGCATTCGAGATAGAAGGACGTGTCGTGGCTCAGAGCAGCACCGAGACCGACTGGGTCTCCCGTTTCGCGGACGAGGTCATCGCCGAGGCGGAGCGCCGAGCACCCGGCAAACCTGTCGTCGTCGCGTCCGGACTCTCCCCCTCCGGCCCGATCCACCTGGGCAACCTGCGCGAGGTCATGACCCCGCACCTGGTCGCCGACGAGATCCGCCGCCGCGGCATCGAGGTCCGCCACGTCCTGTCGTGGGACGACTACGACCGCTACCGCAAGGTGCCCAAGGGCATCCCGGGCGTCACGGAGGAGTCCCACGGCGGGCACATCGGCCGCCCGCTGACCTCCGTGCCCGCGCCCGAGGGGTCCCCGTACCCGAACTGGGCCGAGCACTTCAAGGCCGCCATGGTCGAGGCGCTTGCCGAGCTCGGCGTCGAGTACGACCCGATCAGCCAGACCGAGCAGTACACGACGGGCGCCTACCGCGAGCAGGTGCTGCACGCGATGAAGCACCGCGGCGACATCGACGCCGTCCTCGCCCAGTACCGCACGAAGCCGAAGGCCGCGAAGAAGTCGCAGAAGCCGGTCGACGAGGCCGAGCTGGAGGCCGCCGAGGGCTCCGGCGCGGCCGGCGAGGACGACGGCAGCGCCGAGGGCGCCGAGTACTTCCCGTACAAGCCGTACTGCGGTGAGTGCGGCAAGGACTTCACCAAGGTCACCTCGTACGACGACGAGACGACCGAGCTGACGTACGTCTGCACCGAGGACGAGTTCACCGAGACGGTGAAGCTGTCGGAGTTCAACCGCGGCAAGCTCGTCTGGAAGGTCGACTGGCCGATGCGCTGGGCGTTCGAGGGCGTCGTCTTCGAGCCGTCCGGCGTCGACCACTCCTCGCCGGGCTCGTCCTTCCAGGTCGGCGGCCAGATCGTGCACATCTTCGGCGGCGAGCAGCCGATCGGCCCGATGTACGCGTTCGTCGGCATCAGCGGCATGGCGAAGATGTCGTCGTCGAAGGGCGGCGTCCCGACCCCGTCCGACGCGCTGAAGATCATGGAGCCGCAGCTGCTGCGCTGGCTGTACGCCCGCCGCAAGCCCAACCAGAGCTTCAAGATCGCCTTCGACCAGGAGATCCAGCGCCTGTACGACGAGTGGGACAAGCTGGAGGCGAAGGTCGCCGACGGCTCGGTGCTCCCCGCCGACGCCGCCGCGCACACCCGCGCCGTCCGCGTCGCCTCGCACGAGCTGCCGCGCACCCCGCGCCCGCTGCCGTACCGCACGCTCGCCTCGGTCGTCGACATCACCGCCGGCCACGACGAGCAGACCCTGCGCATCCTGGCCGACCTCGACCCGTCGCAGCCGCTGGCCTCCCTGGACGAGGTCCGGCCCCGCCTGGACCGCGCCGAGAACTGGATCACCACCCAGGTCCCGGCCGACCAGCGGACCCTGGTGCGCGAGGAGCCCGACACCGAGCTGCTCGCCTCCCTCGACGACGAGGCGCGCCGCTCGCTGGCGCTGCTGCTGGAGGGCCTCGACTCGCACTGGTCCCTCGACGGGCTGACCACGCTCGTCTACGGCGTGCCGAAGGTGATGGCCGGGCTGGAGCCCGACGCCAAGCCGACGCCCGAGCTGAAGGTCGCGCAGCGCAGCTTCTTCGCGCTGCTGTACCGCCTGCTCGTCACCCGGGAGACCGGCCCGCGCCTGCCTACGCTGCTGCTGGCGGTCGGCGCAGACCGCGTCCGCAAGCTGCTGGCGGTCTGACCGGCCGTACGACGGAGGGGGCCCGCCGGGTGTCCGGCGGGCCCCCTTTCCGCTTCCTCACCGCCCGGGCGGGGCGGGAGGCCCTCAGGCGATGTGCTCGTTCTCCAGGTCGCGCTGGTAGCGCTGCTTCAGCTCCGGCATCAGGCGGCGCAGGGCGGAGGCGCTGCGCGGGTGGACGATGCCCATGCGGTCCTGGAGGTGTATCTCCAGCTGCTCCGGGGTCGGGAAGCCGCCGTTCTCGTCGATGTACGCCCGGAAGACCTCGTACGCGGCCTCGGCGAACTTCACCTCGTCGATCCCGCCGTCCGCCTCCTCCTCGGCGGCCGCCGGGAAGAGGGCGCCCTGCCCGTCGGTCTCCGCCTGCGCGTCCAGGGCGCGCTGGGCGGCGCGGGCCTCGAGCTGGGCGGCGAGGGCCTGCCGGGCGGCCGGGTCCTGCTCGGTGTCCGGCAGCTCGGGGCCGGCCGGCGGCAGCACCGGGGTGGGCTCCAGGCCCTCGACGTACTGCGGGTTGTAGCCGCTCTCGTACGCGGTCTGCGGGGCCCGCGGCGCGGCGAACCAGGCGCTGTTGTGGGCCGCGGGCATGGCCGTCGGGTCCACGGCGAACGGCGGCGGCGCGTGGTGCGGGACGCCCTGGGCCTGCAGCCAGGCCGCCCGGGCCTCGGCCTGGGCCTGGGTCTCCGGCTGCGGCTCGGCCTGCGCCTGCGCCCCGGCCCGCGGGTCCTGCCCGGGCCCGGACGGCACCGGCTGCGCGCCCTGCTGCGGGCCCTGACCGCCCGGACCGGCCAGGGCCTGCGGCTGCGCGGCCGCGGCGGCGCCCGCCGCCAACGCGGGGGCCTTCGCCGCGGTGTCCGCGGGCGGCAGCAGCGCGGGGTCGATCCCGGCCGCCGCCAGCCCCTCGGGGGCCGTCTGCGACAGGGGTACGCCGATGCGGGCCAGCTTCAGCGGCATCAGCGCCTCCACCGGCGCCTTGCGGCGCCAGCTGCGCCCGTACCGGGCCTGGAGCCGCGCCTGGTAGATCAGCCGGTCCTGCTCCATGCCGACGGCCTGCTCGTAGGAGCGCAGCTCCCACAGCTTCATCCGCCGCCACAGCTTGAAGGTGGGGATGGGGGAGAGCAGCCACCGCGTGATGCGGACGCCCTCCATGTGCCGGTCAGCGGTGATGTCGGCGATCCGGCCCACCGCGTGCCGGGCCGCCTCCACGGTGACGACGAACAGCACGGGGATCACCGCGTGCATGCCGACGCCCAGCGGGTCGGGCCAGGCCGCGGCTCCGTTGAACGCGATCGTCGCCGCGGTCAGCAGCCACGCCGTCTGGCGCAGCAGCGGGAAGGGGATCCGGATCCACGTCAGCAGCAGGTCCAGGGCCAGCAGGACGCAGATGCCCGCGTCGATGCCGATCGGGAAGACCAGCGAGAAGCTCCCGAAGCCCTTCTTCAGCGCGAGCTCGCGGACCGCGGCGTACGAGCCCGCGAAACCGATGCCCGCGATGACGACGGCACCCGCGACGACCACGCCGATGAGTATTCGGTGCGTACGAGTCAGCTGCATCGCGGCCACCCGCGATCTCCTCCCCTTGTCGTGCCACGGCAGGCACAGCGTACGGGTGACTGTACGGGTGACTGAATGTCAGCCTCCACCAAGGGTCCCCGGTCCGCTGCGCCCCGCCGTGTCGGTGCCTGCTACTGGGACGCGGCCGGGGAAGGCTGCTGCTCGGGCTGCTTCTGCTCCTGGTTGGCGGCGTCGACGGAGGCGATGATCTCCTTGGCCGCGGCGACGGCGTCCTGGAGCAGCTTGGCGTGATCCGGTGCCCCGGCGCCCTCGTAGGCGGCGCCGTTGTAGTCGACGGTGACGACGACGTTGTGGGTGCGTGCGACGACGGTCGTGTTCGCGAAGTCCACGTCCTTCTTCACGCCGAAGACGATCGAGGTGGCCTGGTCGCCGGTCTCGGCGACGGCCTCGGCCTTGACGTCGGTCGCGCCCTCGGTGGCCTTCGCGGTCTCGACCTGCTTGCCGTACTGCTCCTCGGCGCGCTTGTTGGCGCTGCCGAGGGAGGCGTGGGAGTCGTAGCGGACCAGGGAGACCGACAGCCAGCGGTACTGGGAGCCCTTCAGGCCGTCCGTCTTCAGGCCGTTCCAGGAGCAGCTGGCGCGGCTGCCCAGGTCGTTGGACTTGGTCGCGGTGCCGTTGGTGTCCTTCGCGTCCGGGACGAGCGTCTCGACGGTCTTGGACTGGAGGGTCTTGCACGGCTCGGGGAGCGTGGCGAAACGGGCCTTCTCCAGCTCGACCTTCGGCTTCCCACCGGGCTTGGCGGACGCCGACGCGCCCGACTTCTTGCCGTCGCCGGATCCGGAGCCCTTGCCCTTGTCCGAGTCGGACGAGCATCCGGCGGCGGCGAATATGACCGGGACGACGGCGGCGCAGGCGAGCACCCGGGTGAGGCGCGAAGCAGATCGGTGCATGGTTCCTTCACTACGTTGAGGGACGCGTTCGTGTGGAGCGGTGGGGGCGCGGGTACGGACGCGGCGCGGGCGCGGGACCCGTGCAACGGTAGCCCCACCGGGCGTGCGGCTGCTGTGCGCGCCGTCACGCCGGGGTGTCGCGGGCCGCCGCGTCGGACGCCGTCAGTCGCTGAAGCGCTCGACGAGCGCCTGCGCCAGCTGCCGCGCCTTGTCCTGGGTTTCGGTGCTGGAGGGGACGGCGCCGGGCACGGCGGGCTGGACGCTGTACTCGACGGTGACGATGACGTTCGCGGTGCGGAAGACGACCCGCACGGTGCGGGACTGGGCGGCGCTGGCGCCGGCCGGGCCCAGCTTGTCCTCGATGAAGGCCTCGGCGCCGAGGCCTTCGAGGACGCGGGAGCCGAGTTCGGACGGGGAGGGCGACGGGGTGGGGGCGCCGCTGCCCGGCGCGGGGGATCCGGAGGCGGGGGGCGCGCCGGTGGCGGCCGCGGGCGGGGAGGCCGGCGGGGCCGCGGGAGGGGGGCTCGACGCCGGGGCGGCGCCGGGGGAGGCCGGGGCGCCGGGGGTGGCGGCGGGGCCGGGGAAGGGGAGGCGGGCGTCGGTGAGGCTGCGGACGTAGACCTGGCGGGCCTTGTCGTCGTCGCTCATGGTCGTCCGGTCGTAGGAGACGACCCGCTCGAAGCCGACCGCGAGCAGGCGGGTCTCCTCGGGGGTCTGCGCGCTCCAGCGGCAGCCGACGTGCCGGTCGGCGTCGTAGGAGGTGTCGGCGGTCCCGGCGTAGATCCGCTCGCGGTCCTCCTCGGTGAGGCCGGGCGCGGCCGGCAGCATGGCCCGCAGCCGCTTGCCGTCGACCGACCGGCAGGGGGAGGGCAGGCTGCGGTACTTCCCGGCGGGCGCGGGTGCGGGGGAGCTGTCGCCGGACTTGGAGTCGGTGTCGCCCCCGCCGCTGCCGCCGCCGGTGCACCCGGTCAGGCCGGCCATGCCGGCCACGAGTGCGGTGAGCACCGCGATGCCCGGCAGGACCCGCCGTACCGCCTTGCGCTGCACGTCCTCTGGCTCCCTTCGACCGCCCCGGCCGCCCGGCGGTCAGGAAAATGCGTTGCCGCGCTTTGGGCGCGGATGGACACAATGTCTATCGCACACGCCGGTCCCGGCGCCGGTCTCCTGTCTGGTTTGGGGTCCTGAGCGAGGGTTTTGCGGATTCTGATTTTTCCATGGGTTTCGGGGGATTAAGCCGTTATGTCGTACTTCGAGGTTGCGGGGGAGCACGTCCCCATCCGGATGTGGACCGACCCGGCGTCCGTCGAGCCGAGTGCCATGCGGCAGCTGCAGAACACCGCCACCCTGCCGTGGATCAAGGGTCTTGCCGTCATGCCGGACGTCCACTACGGCAAGGGCGCCACGGTCGGCTCGGTGATCGCGATGAAGGACGCCGTCTGCCCCGCGGCCGTCGGCGTCGACATCGGCTGCGGCATGTCCGCGGTGAAGACCTCCCTGACGGCGAACGACCTGCCGGGAGACCTGTCGGGGCTCCGCTCGAAGATCGAGCGGGCGATCCCGGTCGGCGCGGGCATGCACCGCGACCCCGTCGACGCCGACCGGCTGTACGGGTTCCCAGCGGACGGGTACGCACGGCTGTGGGACCGCTTCGACCACCTCGCGGACGCCGTGAAGTTCCGGCGCGAGCGGGCGGCGAAGCAGATCGGCACGCTGGGCACCGGCAACCACTTCATCGAGTTCTGCCTCGACGAGGAGGGCTCGGTGTGGCTGATGCTGCACTCGGGCTCCCGGAACATCGGCAACGAGCTCGCCGACCACCACATCGGCGTGGCGCGCAGCCTCGACCACAACCAGAACCTCGTCGACCGGGACCTCGCGGTCTTCCTCGCGGCGACGCCCGAGATGGAGGCGTACCGCAATGACCTCTTCTGGGCGCAGGAGTACGCCAAGTACAACCGGGCCGCGATGATGAGCCTGTTCAAGGAGGTCGTCCGGCGGGAGTTCCGCAAGGCGAAGGTGTCCTTCGAGCGGGAGATCAGCTGCCACCACAACTACGTGGCGGAGGAGCGGTACGAGGGCATGGACCTGCTGGTCACCCGCAAGGGCGCGATCCGCGCCGGCAGCGGCGACTACGGGATCATCCCGGGCTCGATGGGCACGGGCTCGTACATCGTGAAGGGCCTCGGCAACGAGCTGTCCTTCAACTCCGCCTCCCACGGCGCGGGCCGGAAGATGAGCCGGACGGCGGCGAAGAAGCGGTTCTCCGCGCGGGACCTGGCGGAGCAGACCAGGGGCGTCGAGTGCCGCAAGGACGCGGGCGTGGTGGACGAGATCCCCGGCGCCTACAAGTCCATCGAGCAGGTCATCGACCAGCAGACCGACCTGGTCCGCGTCGTGGCCAGGCTCAAGCAGGTCATCTGCGTGAAGGGCTGAGCCCGCACGCGGATCCGGGGGGACGGAGGAGCCCCGGCGGGCACCGCCCGGCCGGGGCTCCTCCGTGCGCGCGGGTACACGGCGTGCGCATTCACCCGAACGGTGCGGACCGGCTCGTCCCCGTGCTCAGAGGTCGCGGTGGACCTTCGTGTTCGAGGCCTGGGCGCGGGGGCGGACGACCAGGAGGTCGATGTTGACGTGGGAGGGGCGGGTCACCGCCCAGGCGATCGTGTCGGCCACGTCGTCGGCGGTGAGCGGCTCGGCCACGCCCGCGTAGACCTTGGCGGCCTTCTCCTCGTCGCCGCGGAAGCGGGTCTTCGCGAACTCCTCCGTCCTGACCATGCCCGGGGCGATCTCGATGACGCGCACCGGCTGCCCGACGATCTCCAGGCGCAGGGTCTCCGCCAGGACGCGGGCGCCGTTCTTCGCGGCGACGTAGCCGGCGCCGCCCTCGTACGTGCCGTGCCCGGCCGTGGACGACAGCACGACGACGGTGCCGTCGCCGGAGGCGGTCAGGGCGGGCAGCAGGGCCTGGGTGACGTGCAGGGTGCCGATGACGTTGACCTCGTACATCGTGCGCCAGTCGGCGGGGTCGCCGGTGGCGACCGGGTCGGCGCCGAGCGCGCCGCCCGCGTTGTTGACCAGGACGTCGCAGCGGTCGAGGGAGGCGGCGAAGGCGTCGACGGCGGCACGGTCGGTGACGTCGAGGGCGTACGCGGCCGCGGACAGCCCGGCCGCGCCCAGCTCGGCGGCGAGGTCCTCGATGCGGTCCTTGCGGCGGGCGGTGAGGACGACGTGGTAGCCGGCCTCGGCCAGCCGCCGGGCGGTGGCCGCGCCGATGCCGCTGCTCGCGCCGGTGACTACGGCGGTCCGGGTGGCCGTGCTCATGTGCGGCTCCTCGTGCATGGGCGCACGCGTGCGGTGGGGTGCGTGCGTGTGTTCGTACGGCGGACACCGCCAGCATAGGCGCGGGCCGGCCGCCGGGTACGGGCCCGTCGGCCAGGCCGCCGGACCCGCCGGATGGGGGGAGGACCCGCCCTCGTTCGTGTGATGGTCCGACCGGCCGGGCGCGGCCGCGGGCTAGCCTCCGCGCGTGGACGAGGAGGTGGTGGCGGTGCGCCGTGGTGCCGCTCGCAGTGTGGTGATGGGGCTCGCAGGGCTGGCCGGCGCGGCGGGGCTGCTGTGCGGCGCCTCCGGCGCGGCCGCGGCGGCCGGGGCCGCCGGCCCGGAGCCCGGCGGGCCCGCCGCGGCGGCAGCGGCCGCCCCGGAGGCCGACGTGGCCTACCACGGCAGGGTCGCCCTCGCCGGGGGCGAGCTGCGGGTGTGGCTCGTGCCGTGGAACGAGGGGCCCTCCGAGCTCCCCGACTCCACCGTGCGGCTGCGCCTGTCCGCCGAGCTCGCCGACCGGCAGGACCTGGCGGCGGGCTGCGTGCGGGCCGGGGCGCGCGAGGTGGTGTGCGAGACCGGGCCGCTGCCGCGGCACGGACAGGGCCGGCACATCGGGCTCGTCCTGGGCCTGAAGGAGCCGGTCCCCGAGGTCGTCGTCCGCATCGACACCTGGTGGAACGGCGGCGCCGCGGACCGCAACCTCGCCAACAACCAGCACGCGGTCCTCGCCCTGGACACGGGCGACACCTACGCCTTCTGACCGGCGCGCGCCCGCGTCGGACCGCCCTACGGCGCCGCCACGCCCCCGAACTCCTCGACCGCGTCGGTGACGATGCGCTCCAGGCGGGCGTGGTGCGCGCCGCGCCAGTAGACGCGCTCGCAGGACGTGCACTGCGCGAACACGTCGTACGAGCGGTGCGTGCCGCCCTGCAGGCGGTCGCCGACGCTCTCCTTGTCGGCGTCGCGCAGCGTGCCGTTGCAGGCGGTGCAGCGCGTCCACGGCGCGAGCGCTGGCGCGAAACGGCCCAGCACGTCGCGCAGTTGCTCGTCGGGGTTGTCGCTGTACACGTACGCGCCGGCGAAGATCTCGCGGCGGCGCAGCAGTCCGCGGTCGCGGGAGAGCAGCACGCGCCGCTCGTCCGCGGAGCGGGTGGCGAGGGCGGGGTCGCCGATGTCCTCGTTCTCGTAGGCGGCGTCCACGCCGAGCAGCCGCAGGCGGCGCGCGAGGGTGCCGAGGTGCACGTCGAGGAGGAACCGCAGCGGGGCGCCGGCGATCCGCTGGGGCCGGTCCACGCCGAACACCTCGACGGTCTCGCCGGGCCGGGGCACGTACGAGAAGGGCTCCGCGCGGCCGTCGACGAGCAGCCGGCCGACCTCCGTCAGCGGGACTCCCGCGGACTCGACGACGTGGCCGAGGCTGGAGGCTCCGTCCGTGGCGGTCGGGACCCGTTCGGCGCGCCGGCCGGGCGGGACGAACAGGCGGAGTTCAGGGGCGAGGGTGAGGTGGATGCCGGGTCCGTTCACGCTGCCCAGGATGCCATCGCCGGGCGGGCCCGCGCGGCCGAATTACGGGGCCCCGGCCGCCCGGCCGCGGGCGGCGCGGGGCGCACCCCGCGCGCGGCGGCCGGTCAGGGCCAGACCAGGCAGTACGGCTGGTGGCCCGCCTCGTGGAGGCGCTGGCTGAAATCCTGCCATTCGTGCAGCAGCTGGTACACGTTGAACGCGTCGCGCGGGCCCCCGCGGTCGGGCACCGTGGACCAGATGAACGCGGCCGCGCCGACGGACTCCTCGCCGATGTCGCGCAGCGGGTCGACGACCGTCGTCGGCAGCTTGACCACCGCGTAGTCCGGGTGCAGGACGACCAGCTCCAGCGGCGGCACCTTGTGCAGGGGTATGCCCTGGATGCCGGTCAGCACCATCGCCGCCATGGTCTCCGGCTTGATCTTCGTGAACATGCCGCCCATGCCGAGCTCGTCGCCGCCGAGCTCCTCCGGCCGCATGGTCACGGGCACGCGGGCCGCCGTCGCACCGTCCGGCGCGCCGAAGTACTTGTACGTCACGCCCATGCCGCGGCCCTTGGGCACCGGGCCGTCGAGTTCCTCCGCGGCCGGCGCGGGTGCGGGCACGGGCTCGGCCGCGTCCGCGGCGCGGCGGCGGTGCCTGCCGCGGCGGCGGGCTTCGCGGGCCTCGCGGGCGCGCTTCGGGTCGAGGTCGTCCGTACCCTCGCCCGGTCCACCACCGCGTTGCATATCTCCACCCGACTGGTCTTGCCTGCCCCGGCCCCGCGGCTGCCGCCACGCAGCCTGATCATCATGGCAGTGACCTCCCCCGGGGCGGCGCGGTGAAACGCCCGTCCGCAAGTCGGTCGCGGCCTGATGAGACCATGGCTCGTGTGAGCTACCCGTACCCGTATGAAGCCAAAGTCTCGCAGACTCTCTTCGACCGCGCGTCCCTCGTGACGCCCGGCGGCGTGAACTCTCCGGTCCGCGCGTTCCGCGCCGTGGGCGGAACGCCCCGGTTCATGGTGTCCGGTACCGGTCCGTACCTGACCGACGCCGACGGCCGCGAGTACGTCGACCTCGTCTGCTCCTGGGGACCGATGATCCTCGGCCACGCCCACCCGGCCGTGGTCGAGGCCATCCAGGCCGCGGTGGCCCGCGGCACCTCCTTCGGCACCCCCGGCGAGGGCGAGGTCGCGCTCGCAGAGGAGATCACCGCCCGGATCGAGCCGGTCGAGCAGGTCCGCCTGGTGTCCTCCGGCACGGAGGCGACCATGTCCGCGATCCGCCTGGCCCGCGGCTTCACGGGCCGCTCCAAGGTCGTGAAGTTCGCCGGGTGCTACCACGGCCACGTGGACGCGCTGCTCGCCGCCGCCGGTTCCGGTCTGGCGACCTTCGCGCTCCCGGACACCCCCGGCGTCACCGGCGCCCAGGCCGGCGACACCATCGTGCTCCCCTACAACGACCTCGAAGCGGTACGGGCCGCGTTCGCCGCGCACCCCGGCGAGATCGCCTGCGTGATCACCGAGGCCGCCCCGGGCAACATGGGCGTCGTCACCCCCGCCGACGGCTTCAACCAGGGCCTCGCGGACCTGTGCCGGGAGAACGGCGCGCTCTACATCTCCGACGAGGTCATGACCGGCTTCCGCACCTCGCGGGCCGGCTGGTACGGCGTCGACGGCGTCCGCCCCGACCTGATGACCTTCGGCAAGGTCATGGGCGGCGGCTTCCCCGCCGCCGCGTTCGGCGGCCGCGCCGACGTCATGGCCCACCTCGCGCCCGCCGGCCCCGTCTACCAGGCCGGCACCCTCTCCGGGAACCCCGTCGCCACCGCCGCCGGCCTCGCCCAGCTGCGCCTCCTCGACGACGCCGCGTACGCCGCGGTCGACGCCGTCTCGGAGCGGATCCAGGGCCTGGTCACCGACGCGCTGGCCAAGGAGGGCGTCGCCCACCGGGTGCAGACCGCCTCCAACATGTTCTCCGTCTTCTTCACCGCGGACCCCGTCCGCAACTACGACGAGGCGAAGCAGCAGGAGTCCTTCCGCTTCAACGCGTTCTTCCACTCGATGCTGTCGCAGGGCGTCTACCTGCCGCCGTCCGCGTTCGAGTCGTGGTTCGTCTCCACCGCCCACGACGACGCCGCCGTCGAGCGGATCGCCGCCGCCCTGCCCGCCGCCGCCCGCGCCGCCGCGCAGGCCACCCCGGAGGCCTCCGCATGAGCGACACCACCGTCGTCCACCTGATGCGCCACGGCGAGGTCGACAACCCCGACGGCGTGCTCTACGGCCGCCGCCCCGGCTACCACCTCTCCGAGCTGGGCCGCCGCATGGCCGACCGGGTCGCCGAGCACCTCAGGGACCGGGACGTCGCGTACGTCGTGTCCTCGCCGCTGGAGCGGGCCCAGGAGACGGCCGAGCCCGTCGCCAAGGCCCACGGCCTCGAGATCGCGACCGACGCCCGGCTGCTGGAGGCGGAGAACGTCTTCGAGGGCAAGACCTTCGGCGTCGGCGACGGCGCGCTGCGCAGGCCCGGCAACTGGCGGCACCTGACCAACCCGTTCCGCCCGTCCTGGGGCGAGCCGTACGTGGAGCAGGTCGTCCGCATGATGAGCGCGATCGAGGCGGCGCGCGACGCGGCCCGCGGCCACGAGGCCGTCGCCGTCAGCCACCAGCTGCCGATCTGGATCGTCCGCAGCTTCGCGGAGAAGCGCCGCCTGTGGCACGACCCGCGCCGCCGGCAGTGCACGCTGGCGTCGCTGACCTCGTTCACGTACCAGGGGGACAGGCTGGTGTCGGTGGGCTACAGCGAGCCCGCCCGCGACCTGGTCCCCCCGCACCTGCTGGCGGGCGCCCGGCCCGTCAAGGGCAAGTCGAAGGCGTTCGGGGCCTGACCAGCGGCTTGGCACCGGCCCCGGGGGGCGCGGAAGATCGGCAAATCGCTCATGCGAAACTTTTCACATGAGAACTGGCCGCGCCCCCCGCCGCCGCCCCGCCCGCGGCCGCGCCCTCCTGCTGACCGCCGTGGCCGCCGCAGGCGCCCTGACCCTGACGGCGTGCGAGGACGGCGCCAAGTCCTCGGGGTCCGGCGGCGGCAACTACGTGACGGGCCCCAGCGGCATCTCCACCGTCGCCAAGGGCGAGCGCGTCGACGCGCCGAAGCTCGACGGGGAGACCGTCGACGGCAAGACCCTCGACACGACCGAGCTCAAGGGCAAGGTCGTCGTCCTCAACGTGTGGGGCTCGTGGTGCCCGCCCTGCCGGGCCGAGGCCCCGTCCTTCGCGAAGGTCTCCCAGGAGCTCGCCGACGCCGGCAAGCCCGTCGCCTTCGTCGGGATCAACACCCGTGACACGAGCAAGCAGAACGCGGCCGCCTTCGAGGCCGACTTCAAGATCACCTACCCGAGTCTGTACGACCCCTCGGGCAAGCTCCTGCTGCGCTTCCCGGCCGGCAGCCTCAACCCGAACGCCATCCCCTCCACGATCGTCCTCGACAAGGAGGGGAAGATCGCCGCGCGCACCCTGGCCCCGCTGGGCGAGCAGCAGCTGCGCTCGATGATCGACCCGCTGCTCGCGGAGCAGTGACCTCGTGGTCCCCGAACTCCTCACCCTGGCCGCCGAGCCGGCCGGCGTGAACCCCACGGTCCTGTCCGGCGCCCTGCTGCTGGCCCTGCCCATCTCCGTGCTGGCGGGCCTGGTCTCCTTCTTCTCGCCGTGCGTGCTGCCGCTCGTGCCCGGCTACCTCAGCTACGTCACCGGCGTCAGCGGCGCCGACCTCGCCGAGGCCCGGCGCGGGCGCATGGTGGCCGGCGCGAGCCTGTTCATCCTCGGCTTCACCGCCGTCTTCGTCTCGACGGGAGCCCTCTTCGGGCAGTTCGGCAACGTCCTGCTCGGCAACAAGGAGGTCATCTCCCGGGTCATGGGCGGCCTGGTGATCCTCCTCGGGCTGTTCTTCATGGGCGCCATCCCCGGCCTGACGATGCGCGAGTTCCGCTTCCACCGGAAGCCGGCGGCCGGGCTGCTGGGCGCGCCCCTGCTCGGGGTGCTCTTCGGCGTCGGCTGGACCCCCTGCATGGGCCCGACCCTCGCCGCCGTCACCACCCTCTCCCTCGACCAGGCCAGCGCCGGGCGCGGCGCCCTGCTGACGGTCGCCTACTGCCTGGGGCTGGGGATCCCGTTCATCGCGGCCGCGGTCGCGTTCCGCAAGGCGCTGGGCGCGTTCGGCTGGGTGAAGCGGCACTATGCGTGGGTGATGCGCATCGGCGGCGGCATGCTGATCGCGACGGGCCTGCTGCTCGTCACAGGAGTGTGGGGCAGCATCGTGAACGACATGCAGAGCTGGACCCAAGGCTTCACGGTGGGGATCTGAGGACTACACGGACATGAGTACGACCGACAAGGCGTCCGCAGAGGCGCAGCACCCGCCCGCGGACGAACCGTCCGACCTCCCCGGCACCGACCGGGCCGACTCCGACTCCGCCGAGGCCGCCGCAGGCGCCCAGCTGTCCACCGCCCCCGCGGAGGACGGCCCCGGCCCCGTCGGCATCGGCGTGCTCGGCTGGGCCCGCTGGATGTGGCGGCAGCTCACCTCCATGCGGGTCGCACTCATCCTGCTGTTCCTGCTGTCGCTGGGCTCCATCCCCGGCTCGCTCGTCCCGCAGAACCAGGTCGACGAGCTGAAGGTCGCCGACTGGAAGCGCGACCACGCGTTCTGGGTGCCGGTCGCCGAGAAGCTCCAGCTCTTCGACGTCTACAGCTCGGTGTGGTTCTCCGCGATCTACCTGCTGCTGTTCGTCTCCCTCATCGGCTGCATCGTCCCCCGCACCTGGCAGTTCGTCGGCCAGCTCACGGGCCGCCCGCCCGGCGCGCCCCGCCGCCTGGACCGCATGCCCGCGTACGCGACCTGGCGCACCGAGACCGCGCCCGAGCAGGTCCTCGCCCACGCCAAGGCGCTCCTGGGCCGCGGCCGCTTCCGCACCGAGCCCGGCAAGGGCTCCGTCGCCGCGGAGAAGGGCTACCTGCGCGAGGCCGGGAACCTCGTCTTCCACCTGTCGCTGATCGTGATGCTGGTGGCGTTCGCCTGGGGCCAGCTGTTCAAGTCCGAGGGAGGCAAGCTCGTCCTGCGCGGCAGCGGCTTCGCGAACACCCTCACCCAGTACGACGACTTCAAGTCCGGCAGCTTCTTCAGCACCGACGACCTGCCGCCGTTCTCCTTCACCCTCGACGACTTCTCCGCCAGCTACGAGGAGTCCGGCCCCCAGAAGGGCACCGCCCGCGACTTCACCGCCTACGTCACCTTCCACAAGGGCGCGGACGGCGCACCGCAGAAGCGCGAGATCCAGGTCAACAAGCCCCTGGAGGTCGACGGCGCCAAGGTCTACCTGCTGGGCCACGGCTACGCGCCGGTCATCTCGGTGACCGACCCCTCCGGCAAGGTCGTCTACAAGGACGCCGTCCCGATGCTGCCGTTCGACGGCAACCTCAGCTCCTCCGGCGCCGTCAAGGTCACCGACGGCTACCGCAACAAGGACGGCGTCAAGGAGCAGCTCGGCTTCAACGCCCTCTTCGTGCCGACCTTCGCGGGCGCCGGCCAGGGCACCATGCTCTCCCAGTTCCCCGACCTGAAGTTCCCCGTCCTCGCCCTCAGCGCCTACCACGGCAGCCTCGGCGTCGACTCCGGCCTGCCGCAGAACGTGTACCGGCTGAACACCGCCAAGATGCAGGAGTTCAAGGACGCCGACGGGCAGCTGCTGAAGAAGCGCATGCTCGTCGGCGAGACCATGGAGCTCCCCGACGGCGCCGGCACCGTCAAGTTCGAGGGCATCGAGCGCTGGGCGACCTTCTCCGTCACCGCCCAGCCCGGCAGCGGCCTCGCCCTCGGCGGGGCGGTCGCCGCCATCGGCGGCCTCGCCGCGTCGCTGTTCATCCAGCGCCGCCGCATCTGGGTCCGCGCCGTCCCCGGCCCGGACGGCACCACCGTCGTCGAGATGGCCGGACTCGGCCGCAGCGAGTCCGCCAGGCTCCCCGAGGAGCTGGGGCAGCTCGCCGCCGCCCTCCACGAGCAGGCGCCCACGGCGCCCGAACGACCTGTCACGGAAACCGTCGAAGGAGAGCGCGGATGACGCCGCTCGCAGCCGAGGTCAACGAGAACCTCGCGCAGATCAGCAACTACCTCGTCTACTCGTCGATGGCGGTCTACACGCTCGCCTTCCTCGCGCACATCGCCGAGTGGACCTTCGGCAGCCGCAGCAAGGTCGCCCGCACCGCGGCCGCCCTGACGACCGCCCCCGCCGCGGCCGCCGCGCCCGCCGTGCAGGTCCGCTCCCAGGGCACGACCGCCGTCCTCGACAAGCCGAAGGTCGTGACCCGGTCCGCGCCCGGCACCCGCGACGTCCCCGACGGCCCCGGCGCCGCCGGCGGCACCGCCCAGGGCGACCTGTACGGGCGGATCGCCGTCTCGCTGACCGTCCTCGGCTTCCTCCTCCAGGCCGGCGGCGTCGTCGCCCGCGCCGCCTCCGTGCAGCGCGCCCCCTGGGGCAACATGTACGAGTTCTCGATCACCTTCTCCGCGGTGGCCGCCGGCACCTACCTGCTGCTCCTCGCCCTGAAGAAGAACGTCCGCTGGCTCGGCCTGATCCTCGTCACCACCGTCCTGCTCGACCTCGGCGTCGCCACCACCTGGCTGTACACCGAGAGCGACCAGCTGGTCCCCGCCCTGCACTCGTACTGGCTGTGGATCCACGTCTCCACCGCGATCTTCTGCGGCGCCGTCTTCTACATCGGCGCGGCCGGCGCCGTGCTCTACCTGCTGCGCGACTCGTACGAGTCCAAGCTCGCCTCCGGCGGCACCCCCTCGAGGATCGCCGCCTCCGTGCTGGAGCGCTTCCCGTCGGCCGCCTCGCTCGACAAGTTCTCCTACCGCATCAACGCGGCCGTCTTCCCGCTGTGGACGTTCACGATCATCGCGGGCGCCATCTGGGCCGGCGACGCCTGGGGCCGCTACTGGGGCTGGGACCCCAAGGAGGTCTGGTCCTTCGTCACCTGGGTGGCGTACGCCGCCTACCTGCACGCCCGCGCCACCGCCGGCTGGAAGGGCCGCAAGGCCGCCTACCTGGCCCTGTTCGCCTTCGCCTGCTGGATCTGGAACTACTACGGCGTGAACATCCTGCTCAACGGCAAGCACTCGTACGCGGGCGTCTGAGCCCCCGGTCCTCCGTACACGCGCGGCCGCGCACCCCGGGCTTGGGCCCGAGGTGCGCGGCCGCGCCTACGGGGCGACGCTGGTGCCATGCCGACACCGCAAGGCACCAGCGAGCGCCGGAGCGGCGACCGCTACCTGCTGCACTTCGAGCCGCACCTGCCGTGCGCCTACGAGACGGTCTGGCCGGCCCTGACCACGCCGGAGGGGCTGCGCCGCTGGCTCGCGGATGCGGACGTGCTGGAACGGCACCTGGGCGGGGCCGTGACCCTGCACTGGCTCGACGAGGACGAGACGGTCTCGGGCCGGGTCACGGCCTGGGACGTCGAACGGGTCGCGGAGTACACGGTGGACGAGAACGACCGGATCCGCTTCCACCTGGAGCCGCTGGGCACGGACTCCACGCTGGTCCGCTTCACCGACGACCGGCACGGCTCCGACAGCGACTGCGCACACGGCCTGGCCGTCTGGCATGACCGCTTCGAGCGGCTGGAAGCCGTGCTGACGGCCACGGCCACAGGCCCGGGGCGATCGGCTGCCCCGTCCCACTGAGACCGCGGCGGGACACCCGCTAGGACTGCCCCTTGTCCTTGTCCTCGCCCTGCTCGCGCCGCTTCAGCTCTTCCTCGCGGCGCCGCAGGTCCGCCTCCCAGTCCTTGAGGAGGGCCTCGTCCTTCTTGTTCTCCTCGCGCAGGGAGTTGAGGAAGTCCGGGTTGTCGTCGGGGGCGACCCACTCGTGCCGGTGGTTGCGGTGCCACTCGGAGGGCGTACGGCCGCCCACCGGAGGACGGCGCATCTTGCCCGCGGCGAACCAGACGATCGGGCCGACGATCCAGAAGAGCAGGATGATGATGACCCAGACGACCTTGGGGAGGTGCTTGGCCTCGTCCTCGGGGGTGTTGAGGCAGTCGATGAACGCATAGATCGTCAGCGCCAGCGGCAGGATGAACATCAGCGCCCGGATCATGTGGAGCAGCCCCCTGTGAGCAATGGCGGGGTTCGAATCGACGGCCCCGGTGACAGGTCCAGCGTATCCGGTGACGGATACTGGCCCCTATGGCTTACGACGATCTCCGCTCGCTGCTCCGGGCCCTGGAGCGGGAGGGCGACCTCAAGCGCATCAAGGCCGAAGTCGACCCGTACCTGGAGGTCGGGGAGATCGTCGACAGAGTGAACAAGGCAGGCGGTCCGGCCCTGCTGTTCGAGAACGTCAAGGGCTCCGACATGCCCCTGGCGATGAACGTCTTCGGCACCGACCGCCGCCTGCTGAAGGCCCTCGGCCTGAAGTCGTACGCCGAGATCAGCGAGAAGATCGGCGGCCTCCTCAAGCCGGAGCTGCCCCAGGGCTTCGTCGGCGTCCGCGAGGCCTTCGGCAAGCTCGGCTCGATGGTGCACGTGCCGCCGAAGAAGGTGAAGGCGGACGCGGCGCCCGTCCAGGAGGTCGTCCTCACCGGCGACCGGGTCGACCTGGACCGGCTGCCCGCCCTGTTCACCTGGCCCAAGGACGGCGGCTCCTTCTTCAACCTGGGCCTGACGCACACCAAGCACCCCGAGACCGGCGTCCGCAACCTCGGCCTGTACCGCCTCCAGCGCCACGACAAGCGCACCATCGGCATGCACTGGCAGATCCACAAGGACAGCCGCAACCACTACGCGGTCGCCGCGGAGCGCGGGGAGCGGCTGCCGGTCGCCATCGCGTTCGGCTGCCCGCCGGCCGTCACCTACGCGTCGACCGCGCCGCTGCCCGGAGACATCGACGAGTACCTGTTCGCCGGCTTCGTCGCCGGCAAGCGGATCGAGATGGTCGACTGCAAGACCGTCCCGCTCCAGGTCCCCGCGCAGGCCGAGGTCGTCGTCGAGGGCTGGCTGGAGCCCGGCGAGATGCTCCCCGAGGGCCCCTTCGGCGACCACACCGGCTTCTACACCCCGCAGGAGCCCTTCCCCGCGCTGAAGATCGACTGCATCACGATGCGGAAGCGGCCGCTGCTGCAGTCCATCGTGGTCGGCCGGCCGCCCACCGAGGACGGCCCGCTGGGCCGGGCCACCGAGCGGTTCTTCCTGCCGCTGCTGAAGATCATCGTGCCGGACATCGTGGACTACCACCTGCCGGAATCGGGCGGCTTCCACAACTGCGCGATCGTCTCGATCGACAAGAAGTACCCCAAGCACGCCCAGAAGGTCATGCACGCGATCTGGGGCGCGCACATGATGTCCCTGACGAAGCTGATCGTGGTGGTCGACAAGGACTGCGACGTCCACGATCTGCACGAGGTGGCCTGGCGGGCCCTCGGCAACACCGACTACTCCCGCGACCTCACCGTCGTCGAGGGGCCCGTCGACCACCTCGACCACGCCTCCTACCAGCAGTTCTGGGGAGGCAAGGCGGGCATCGACGCGACGAAGAAGCTCCCCGAGGAGGGCTACACCCGCGACGGCGGCTGGCCCGACATGGTCGAGTCGGACCCGGCGACGGCGGCCCTGGTGGACCGCCGCTGGAAGGAGTACGGGCTGTGAGCTCCTACCTGGGTGGACCGGCGCTGTTCATCGGCGAGGACACCACGTTCATGCTGCTGGTACGCCCGAAACTCGACCCGGCGGACCCGGATGTCCGCAAGGCCGCCGAGCAGGCGGGCGTCTCGGCGGAGGAGTTCGCCGGCCCGGGCGACCTGTGGGCCCTGGTGCTGGACGACGACTACGAAGCCGACGGCGGCTTCGAGCTGCCCGGTGTACGCGACACCGAGGTCGAGGACTTCGCGGAGCGGCTGCAGGCCGCGGTCGCCACCGGCGAGCCCTTCACCGTCGAGGCCGGCGCGGTGCTGCGGCTCGAAGGCCGCCCGACGCAGCACGTCCGGACGGGCGAGAGCTACGTGGTCACGGTGCACGCCACCCCGCCCGAGCCCGAGGGGGCGCCCACGGTGTCCCTGACGACGGGCCCGCTGTCTCGCGCGTCCCTGCAGGCCGAGATCGACGAGTTCCGGAGAGACCTCGCATGATGACGACCGCTGACGGGGTCGTCGGCCCCGGGCCGGGCCCCGCCGCCCCACGGTCCAGCGGCAAGGTGAAGGCCTTCCTGCGCCTGGTGATGATCGAGCACTCGGTCTTCGCGCTGCCCTTCGCCTACATCGCCGCGCTGACCGCGATGTTCGACGAGAGCGGCACCGTCCACTGGACGGAGCTGCTGCTGGTCACCGTCTGCATGGTGGGCCTGCGGACCTTCGCGATGGCCGCGAACCGGATCATCGACCGCGAGATCGACGCCCGCAACCCGCGCACCGCGGGCCGCGAGCTGGTCACCGGCGCCGTGTCGGTGCGCTCGGCGTGGACCGGGGCGGGGATCGCGCTGGCCGTGTTCCTCGGGGCGGCGGCCCTGCTGAACCCGCTGTGCCTGATGCTGGCGCCGGTGGCGGTCGTGCCGATGGTGGTCTACCCGTACGGCAAGCGGTTCACGAACTTCCCGCACGCCATCCTCGGCCTCGCCCAGGCGATGGGACCGGTCGGCGCCTGGCTCGCCGTGACGGGCACCTGGTCCTGGGACGCGGTGATCCTGGGCCTGGCCGTCGGCGTGTGGATCGGCGGCTTCGACCTGATCTTCGCCTGCCAGGACGTGGCCGCCGACCGGGCGGAGGGCGTCAAGTCCGTCCCGGCCCGCTTCGGCGTCCCGGCCGCCCTATGGGGCGCCCGCGGCGCCCACGCCGTCACCACGGCCCTCCTGGCCTGGTACGCCGTGGCCACGGACGCGGGCGTGGCGTTCTGGATCGGCCTGGCGGTCGTCGTCGCGGCGTTCCTGTACGAGCACACGATCGTCACCCCGCACGACCTGTCCCGCCTGAACCGCGCCTTCTTCACGGTCAACGGCTTCATCGGCATCGCCCTGTTCGTGTGCGCCCTCGTGGACCTCGTACTCCGCGGCCTGCGCTGGTAACCCGAAGGAGCGACTCCGCCCGAATCGGGCTGCGCACGCCCGCCCGCGTGCATACCGTGCGCCCTACCATCGAGTGCATGGACAGGGAGGCCGACGTGACCGTCTCGGAGAGCGACCGCCTGCACTCACAGCTCAGCCGGTTCGAGGACATGTTCCCGGGCTACCGGATGGAGATTGTCGAGGGCGCCATCGTGATGAGTCCGCTGAAGCCGCACCACAACGCCACGATCTGGCAACTGTGGACTGCGCTGAAGCCCCAGATGTCGGAACAGTGGGGCTTCCTCAGTGATGTCGCGATCCCGTTCGACGGCGACAACGAGTTCTGCCCCGACCTCGCCGTGATCCCGGCCGCCGAAGTGGCCAAGAACCTCAGCGCCTACTCGCCCGATCTGATCGAGCTGGCCATCGAGGTGGTTTCGCCGAGCAGCCGCCGCAACGACTACGACGTGAAGCCCTGTGCCTACGCGCGCCGAGGGATCCCGCACTATCTGGTCTTCGACCCTTACAAGGCGCACTGCGTGCTGTTCTGGAACCCCGGCCCCGACGGCTACCTGGGTACGGACACCGTCGCGTACGGCGGGACGGTCGTCGTGGAGACCGGTATCGGCAAGCTCACCGTCGACACTTCCGACCTGCCCGTGGACCCCTCCGTCGTCACCCCGTGAGCTGCGGGCCCGCCGGGCGGGTCCGGGCCGGGCGCCGGTGGTAGACCGCCGTGGCGATGCCCGCGACGAGGCCGCAGAGGTGGCCCTGCCAGCTGATGCCCTCGTGGACCGGGAGGATGCCGGTGAGCATCGTGGTGCCCCAGTAGGCGGCGATGGCCAAGGAGACGGCGATCCCGAGGAGCTTCCGCTCCACGAAGCCACGTATCAGCAGGTAGCCGAAGAGGCCGAAGACGACCCCGGAGGCGCCCAGCGTCATGGTGTTCGGCGGGGAGATCAGCCAGGTGCCCAGGCCCTCGGCCACGATGATGATCCCGCAGACCGCGAGGAAGCGGCGGATGCCGGACAGGGCGGCGATGAACCCGAGGACCAGCAGCGGGACGCTGTTGGAGGCGACGTGGTCGAAGCCGAAGTGGAGGAAGGACCCGGTGACGACGCCGGGCAGGGTGTCGGGGTCGCGGGCCACCACCCCGTACTGGTCGAGGGCGTGGCCGGTGGCGTGGTCGACCGCCTCCAGGACCCACAGCAGGGCCACCCAGCCCAGCATGAGCTTGGCCGCCGCCCTGGCCCGGTCCGTCCGGCTCCATGTCGGCTCGATCGTGCTGCTGCTCATCCGCTCCGCCCCCCGGGTGTCGTGCTCCGTTCCCCTCGGGAACGTCCGGGACACCTTAGCGAGTGCCCGCTCGGTGTGGCCGGATAGTCTCGTAGCCATGACAGAGCGCAAGCGCACCCCCTGGGTGGTGGGGGTTTCCGGGGCTTCCGGGACGCCGTACGCGGCTTCGGTGATCCGGGGGCTGCTGGCGGCGGGCGAGAGTGTGGACCTGGTGGTGAGCCGGGCCGCGCGGCTGACCCTGCTGGACGAGACGGGCATCGCCTTCCGCGACGCGCACTGGCGCGGCGACCTCGCGGAGTGGCTGGCCCGCGGCGCGGACGGCAAGCCGGGCGCGTTCGCGGCGTCGGACGGCGACGTCCGGTACTGGGCCGCGGGGGACCTGGCGGCAGGGCCGAGCTCGGGCTCGTACCCGGCGAAGGGGATGCTGATCGTGCCGGCGTCCACGGCCTGCGTGGCGGGAGTGGCGCTCGGGCTGTCGAAGGACCTGCTGCAGCGGGTCGCGAGCGTGACGCTCAAGGAGCGGCGCCGGCTGGTGGTCGCCGTCCGGGAGACCCCGCTGAGCGGCCAGACGCTGAAGCAGCTGGTGGCGCTGGACGAGGCGGGCGCGGTCGTGCTGCCCGCCTCTCCGGCGTTCTATGCGGGTGCGACGCACATCCAGGACCTGGTGGACTTCGTCGCGGGGCGGGTGCTCGACGCGGCAGGGGTGCCGCACGGGCTGTACCGCCGGTGGGAGGGGGAGCTCGGTGGAGCGTCCCGCTCCCGGGAGGCAAGCGGTGGCTAGCGCTTCTTCGCGGTGTGCGGCTTGCGGGTCCTGTCCACCTGGTAGGCGGCTGCGGGCTTGTCGGTGCGGGATCGGTTGGCCAGCTCCTGGAGCTGTCGCATGTGTGCGTAGGCCATCTCGATCGTGTACACGGGTACACCACTCCTGAAGATCGTCATTGATCTGTTGACAGATTCACAGGGTGTTGACCCCTGTGTGCCTTTGATTCTATACGTAAACTTGCAGCATCGCCGAACAATGGAAGGCTCCAGGCATATGGACGCGGTGGATAGGCAGCTCATCCAGGCACTCCGGGAGAACGGACGCGCCTCGTACGCGGAGCTGGGCCGGCTCGTCGGCCTGTCCGGCCCCAGCGTCACCGACCGGATCAACCGGCTGGAGTCGGCCGGCGTCATCACCGGCTACCGCGCGACCGTCGACGCCGCCTCGCTCGGCCTCGGCGTCACCGCGCTGATCGGCATCTCCCTCTCCGACGCCGCCGACCACGAGGACGTCGCCCGCCGCCTGCGGGACCTCGCCGAGATCGAGGACTGCTGGTTCATCGCCGGCGACGACTCGTACATGCTGAAGGTCCGCGCGAGCGACGTGGACGGCCTGGAGAAGATCATCCGGAAGCTCTCCGGCACCAAGGGCGTCTCCCGCACCCGCACCACGATCGTGCTGTCGACGAAGTGGGAGAACCGGGTCGGGGAACTTCCCGCCGAGCGCTGAGAGTACGGTTGCAGGGTTGGGCAGGCCCTACCGGGCAGAGCAGGACACTGAGGAGGCGACCGGCCGATGGACGCTGGGCTGAAGCGTGAGCTGGAGGAGAAGGTTCGCTCCGGCGAGCGGCTGACCCGTGAGGACGGCATCGCCCTCTACGAGTCCGACGACCTGGCCTGGCTCGGCGGCCTCGCCCACGAGGTGCGCACGCGCAAGAACGGCGACGTCGTCCACTTCAACGTCAACCGCCACCTCAACATGACGAACGTGTGCACCGCGTCGTGCGCCTACTGCTCCTTCCAGCGCAAGCCGGGCGAGAAGGACGCGTACACGATGCGCATCGAGGAGGCCGTCCGCCTGGCCAAGGCCATGGAGAGCGAGAACCTCACCGAGCTGCACATCGTCAACGGGCTGCACCCGAGCCTGCCCTGGCGGTACTACCCGCGCTCGCTGTCCGCGCTGAAGGAGGCGCTGCCGAACGTCTCGCTGAAGGCGTTCACGGCGACCGAGATCCACCACTTCGAGACGATCTCCGGGATGTCGGCCTCCGACATCCTGGACGAGCTCATCGAGGCAGGCCTCGAGTCCCTCACCGGCGGCGGCGCGGAGATCTTCGACTGGGAGGTCCGCCAGCACATCGTCGACCACCGCACCCACTGGGAGGACTGGTCGCGCATCCACCGGCTCGCGCACGAGAAGGGGCTGAAGACCCCGAGCACGATGCTGTACGGGCACATCGAGGAGCCGCGCCACCGCGTGGACCACGTGCTCCGGCTGCGCGAGCTCCAGGACGAGACCGGCGGCTTCCAGGTCTTCATCCCGCTGCGGTACCAGCACGACTTCGTCGACATGAAGGACGGCAAGGTCCGCAACCGGCTCCAGGCCCGCACCACGATGGCCACGGGCGCCGAGGCGCTGAAGACCTTCGCGGTCTCGCGGCTGCTCTTCGACAACGTGCAGCACGTCAAGGTCTTCTGGGTGATGCACGGCCTGCAGACCGCCCAGCTGGCGCTCCAGCACGGCGCCGACGACATGGACGGCTCGGTCGTCGAGTACAAGATCACGCATGACGCGGACAACTACGGCACCCCGAACAAGCTGACCCGCGACGACCTGCTGGAGCTCATCCGCGAGGCCGGCTTCCGGCCCGTCGAGCGCAACACGCGCTACGAGGTCATCCGCGAGTACCCCGGACCGGACGCGTCGCTGCGCGAGACGCCGCAGGCGATGCGGGTCTGACCCGGCCGGCGGGCGCGCGGACGCCCGCACGAGCGGCCCCCGGGCCCCGGTTTCCTCGTGGAGGCCGGGGCCTTCGCGTTGGGGGCGGGGGCGGTCCGCGTTGACGTCCGTGCCGCGTTGTCCGGAGGGCCCGTAATAGATAATCTTGGCCTGTGACTCTTACCTTCACGGTTGATCCGGTCGTCGACCCCGCCCTGCGCGAGGGGATCGTCCAGCTCTGGGCGGACGTCAGCAACGCCGGCGGCGCCGTCGGCTTCGTGGGGCCGGTGACGCAGGACGACATCCGCCCCGAGATGGTCAAGCACCTCGTCGCCATGGCCGAGGGACGCCACCGCCTCGTCGTCGGCCGCGACGCGGACGGGCGCGTCCGCGCCTGCGCCTTCCTCGCGCTCAACACGCACCGGCTGATGACCCACTGGGTGTGGGCGTACACCGTCATGGTCGACCCCGCCCTCCAGGGCCGCGGCGCCGGCCGCGCCCTGATGGAGGCCGCCGCCGACGCGGCCCGCACCCTCGACGGCGTCGAGGCGATCCGGCTCTCCTGTCGCGGCGGCCTGGGCCTGGAGCACTTCTACGCCGCCTGCGGCTACAAGGAGGTCGGCCGCATCCCGGACGCCATCCGCGCGGCCCCCGGCGACGACCGCGACGAGATCATCATGCTGCTGCCGCTGCACTGAACCCCGCCCCCGCGGGCCGTGCGCCGCCCCCGGCGGTGCCCGTGCGCCGACCCCGGCGGCGCCGGCCGCGGTACGGGCGTGCTTCACTGGACGGACACGCCACGACGAAACCGACGAACCGAAGAAGGGGTCACCGTGTCCTTCAAGCCGAGCGCGACGATCCGCTACACCGCGATGCGCCTGGGCATCTTCGTCGGATGCCTCGTCCTCGTGGCCGTCCTGGTCAACCTGGGCTGGGTCCCCGCGGGCCTCGGAGACGCGAACCCCGCCTGGGTCGTGCTCCTCGCGCTGGTCATCTCCGCCCCGCTGTCGTTCGTCCTGCTGCGCCGCCAGCGCGACGAGATGTCCGCGCAGATCGCCGACCGCGTCGCCGGCGCCAAGGAGCGCCTCGCCGCCAACCGCTCCCAGGAGGACGCGGCCGACGACGCCGCCCGCGTCGGCTCCTGAGGGTCGGATTCCTCACACGGCAGCACGCCGCAGCACGAGCGCCCCGGCGCCGGGAACATCCCCGGCCGCCGGGGCTTCGGCGTTTTCGGGGGGTTCTCCGGGCGGCGGGGAGGGCGTCGCGGGCGCTTGATGACCTTGGCTCAAAGTCCGCCTTTGAGTTTCTCAAAGGGAAAGTGTTAGCGTGTTAAACATGTTGACCCCAGTTGCGCCCCGAATGATCACGAGCGTCCCGCTCGTGGCGCGCCTGCACGTCGACCTCTGCCGCCGTGTGTCCGCGGCCTGTTGCGGCTGTCGCTGAACCCACACACCCCCTTCCCCACCCCTGCTTTGCCCCCACTCGGAGAGTGTCCGTGTCCGCGACCCCCCAGGCCCCCGCCAAGGCCTCCTTCACGTTCCCCTTCTGGGCGCAGATCGTCACCGGTCTCGTGCTCGGCGTCCTGTTCGGCTGGCTCGCCCGAACCCAGGACGTCAGCTGGCTCGCCACCACCCTGGAGAAGGTCGGCGACCTCTTCGTCCAGCTGCTGAAGCTGGCCGTCGCCCCGCTCGTGTTCTTCGCGATCCTGGTGTCCGTCACCAACCTGCGGAAGGTCAACAACGCCGCCCGCCTCGCCTCGCGCACCCTGCTCTGGTTCATGATCACGTCGCTGATCGCGGTCGGCATCGGCCTCGCGATCGGCCTCCTGACGAACCCCGGCGCAGGCACCGGCCTGACCCCGCAGGACGGCAAGCTGCCCAAGCGCACCGGCTCCTGGCTGGACTTCCTGACCGGCATCGTGCCGACCGACATCGTCACGCCGTTCACCGAGCTGAACGTCCTGCAGATCGTCTTCCTCGCCGCCGTCGCCGGCATCGCCGCCCTCCAGCTCGGCGACAAGGCCCAGCCCGTCCTGACCCTTGCCGAATCGATCCTCCAGCTCCTCCAGAAGGCGCTGTGGTGGGTCATCCGCCTCGCCCCGATCGGCACCGTCGGCCTCATCGGCACCGCGATCGCCAGCTACGGCTGGGACCTCATCGGCAAGTACGCCACCTTCACCGCCGACGTGTACATCGGCTCCGCGCTCGTGATGTTCGGCGTCTACCCGCTGCTGCTCGCGCTCGTCGCCAAGGTCAACCCGGTCCAGTTCTACAAGGGCGCCTGGCCGGCCATCCAGCTGGCCTTCGTCTCCCGCTCCTCCGTCGGCACGATGCCGCTGACGCAGAAGGTCACCGAGCGCCTCGGCGTCCCGAAGGAGTACACCTCCTTCGCCGTCCCGTTCGGCGCCACCACGAAGATGGACGGCTGCGCCGCGATCTACCCGGCCCTCGCCGCGATCTTCATCGCGCAGATCTTCGACGTGCAGCTGACGATCACCGACTACCTGCTGATCGCCTTCGTCTCGGTCGTCGGCTCGGCCGCCACCGCCGGCCTCACCGGCGCCACGGTCATGCTGACCCTGACCCTCTCCACCCTGGGCCTGCCCCTGGAGGGCGTCGGCCTGCTGATGGCGATCGACCCGATCCTCGACATGGTCCGCACCGCGACCAACGTCGCCGGCCAGGCACTGGTCCCGGTCGTGGTCGCCGCCCGCGAAGGCATCCTGGACAAGGAGGCCTACGCCGGAGCCTCCTCCTCCCCGCTGGACGAGACCTCCCCGGTCGACGGCCGCGCCGCGGTCGCACCCGCCGCCTGACCCCGTCCGGCCCCGCACCCGCCGCAGCCCCCGCCCCCGTCCGGGCGGGGGCTGCGGCGCTGTCCGCGGGCGCGCGGCTCAGAGGGGGGCGGCCGTACGCAGCCAGGCGGCCGAGCCGAGCACGACGGGGACGGCGTACCACCAGCGGCTGATCGTGCGCAGGTACACCGGCAGCACCGACAGCAGCAGGCCGGCGAAGGCGAACCCCATGACCGCGTACGCCTGCACCTCCATGTCGTCGCGGAGGCGGACGTCGTCGGGCCCCGGGTCGGCGCGCAGCAGGAGCAGGCACAGGTACGCCGCCGGCAGGTAGACGAGCCCGAGCGGCACGCCCAGCACCCACTGCAGGCAGCCGCGGTCGCCGTGGAGGTCGTCGGTCCCCTCGTCGCCGCCGCCCGCGCTGTCGCTCCGGAAGCCCATGTCGTGCCCCTCCACCCTCCGGCCGGCCGGTACGGGCGCAAGACGCCGGGCGCCCCCGCACGGTTCCGGCCCGCGGGCGGCCCTATAGTCGGCGGCCGTTGTCCAACGAGCGGGAAACGGGGGCCTGATGGCGATGGTGAAGGCGATACGGGAGATACGGGCGGCCCGGGCGGCGGCCCGGCTGATAGGGAGGCGCAACGCGCTGCGCTACCTCGCGCTCGGAGCGGGCGCCGCGCTCGCGGCGGCCTGCACGGGCAAGGGCGCGGGGGCGGCAGGAGCGGACGGCAACGGCACGGGGCCCGCCCCGGCCGGCAGCACGGGCCCGGCGCCGGCCGCCTCGACGGCCGCGCCGTCGACGCCCTCCGGGACCGCCGGCCCGGCGACCGGCTCCGCGGGGGCGGCACCGACGGCGACCACCGCCGGGGTGCTGGCCCGGGCGTTCGACGCGTTCGTCAAGGGCAGGTGGCGGCTGGAGTCCACGACGCCCGGCGGGCCGACCGTCACGGGAACGGCCACCGTCCTCGCCGACGGCGGCGGGAACGGCGGCTTCACCATCGACTGGGACGGACCCGACGGCAAACCGGTCACCTGGACCGGGTCCTGGCTGCTGCGCGGCGGCCACCTGCGCATCGACGTCCACACCGCCCCCAAGGGCATCAACCGACTCACCGGCGGCGAGGCCCTCACCGTCCCGAAGGAGGTCGGCGAGGGCGCCTCCCTGCTCCTCCCGTGGAAGCCGCCCGGCCACAAGGACACCGGCGACGGCCAGCAGCTGCAGGTCACCTACCGGGACGGGGCCCTGCGCATCGTCCACCGCGAGCGCGGCGGCAGCGAATCCGTCCACAGCTGCACGCGGATTCCCGCCTGACGGGGCGGCCCTGGGCCGGGCGGCGGGCCGCGCCGGCACCGGCGGTCGCCGAACCCGGTCGGCCGCCCCGTGGGGACCGGCGTCGGCCCCGGGCCGGATCGGCGCCGGCCCCGTCGGCACCGGCGGCGGGCCCCGTCGGCACCGGCGTGGGCGGGCCGAAGCCGGCGTCGGCCCCGGCCGGCACTGGCGGCGCCCCGGGTCGGCACCGGAAGCGGCCCGGGGCGGGAACCGGTGGGGGCGCGGGTCGGACGGGCGGCGGCGCGGCCCGGCCCGGCCCGGCGCCGGCGGGCCGGCACCGGCGGCGGCCGGGGGCCTGTCGGCCGCCCTGTCGGGGCCGGCGTCGGCCCGGTCGGGATCGGCGTGCGGCGGCGGCCCGGTCGGAATCGGTGTTGGCTCGGCCGGCACCGGCGTTGGTCGGGAGCCTGTCGGCCGCCCTGTCGGGGCCGGCGTCGGCCCGGTCGGAATTGGCGTCGTCCCCAGGCGCGGCGGCGGCCCGGGTCGGAACCGGCGTTGGCCCGGCCGGCACCGGCGGGCGGCCCGGGGCCCAGTCGGGCACCCCGTCGCGCCACGCGTGGCTGGGGTCGGCGCTGACGGCGGCCCCCGGCCGCCACCGGAACCGGCCCGGGGCGGAACCGGCATCGTTGCCGGCCGGCACCGGGGAACCAGCCAGGGCGGGAACCGGCGCCGGCCCAGGCCACGGCCGAGGCCGGCCGGGGCCCGGCCCCGGTCGGCCCGGGCCCGGCCCCCGGCGTCGGCCTGGGCCCGGCCCTTCCCCGTTCCTCCGCTCTTCCTCCGCCAACTCCGCTCACCGGGGTCTGGCCGAGCCCCGTTACCGCTGCGTAAATTACCGGCGGTAACGCGGTAACTCCCGTGTCGAGCGGAGGAGAGCGCCATGAACGCGGACGTCATGCGGGCCGCCCCCAAGCCGGTGGAGCCCGTCCGGACCGTCGTCGACGGAGTCGTGCGCCAAGTGGAGGTCCCCCCGCTGGCCCCCCTCCCCACCGGCGGCTCGCTCGCGGACATCCCCTTCCACAACGCCCGCGAGGCACCCAACACCGTCGTCCTCTCCCGCAAGCACCCCGACGGGACGTGGCACGACGTCACCGCGGCCCGGTTCGCCGCAGAGGTGCTCGCCGTCGCCAAGGGGCTCATCGCCGAAGGGCTCCGCGAGGGCGACCGGCTCGCGATCATGGCCCGCACCACCTACGAGTGGACCCTGCTCGACTTCGCGGCCTGGGCCGCCGGACTCGTCACCGTCCCCGTCTACCCGACCTCCTCCGCCCTCCAGGCCCGCTGGATCATCCACGACTCCGGCGCCGTCGCCTGCGCCGTCGAGGACACCACCCAGGCCCGCCTCATCAGCGCCGAACGCGCCAACCTGCCCTGGCTGGCCCACCTGTGGGAGTTCGACACCGGCGCACTGACCCGGCTCGCCAAGGCCGGCGAGCACATCCCCGACGCCGTCGTCCACGCCCGCCGCGCCGCCCGTACGCCCGAATCCGTCGCCACCCTCATCTACACCTCCGGCACCACCGGCCGGCCCAAGGGCTGCGTCCTCACCCACGGCAACTTCTTCGCCGAAGCCGACAACGCCGTCGAACTCCTCCACCCCGTCTTCCGCTCCGCCACCACCGAGCCCGCCTCCACCCTCCTCTTCCTGCCGCTCTCCCACGTCTTCGGCCGCATGGTCGCCGTCGGCTGCCTCCGCGCCCGCGTCCGCATCGGCCACGCCCCCAGCATCAGCACCGACGACCTCCTCGCCGACCTGGCCGGCTTCCGCCCGACGTTCCTCCTCGCCATCCCGTACGTGCTGGAGAAGGTCTACAACACCGCCCGCGCCACCGCCGAGCGCATGGGCCGCGCCTCCTCCTTCGACCGCGCCGCCCGCATCGCCCGCCGCTACGGCGAAGCCGCCGAGAACGGCCGCCCCGGCATCGGCCTGCGCACCGCCCGCGCCCTGTACGACCCCCTCGTCTACCGCCGCATCCGCGCCGCCCTCGGCGGCCACGTCCGCTACGTCATCAGCGGCGGCTCACCCCTCGGCCGGCGCCTCGCCGCCTTCTACACCGGGGCCGGCATCGACGTCTTCGAGGGCTACGGGCTGACCGAGACCACCGGCGCCAGTACGGTGACGCCGCCGCAGAAACCCCGGCTCGGCACCGTCGGCTGGCCCCTCCCCGGCACCGCCGTCCGCATCGCCGACGACGGCGAGGTCCTCCTCCGCGGCCGCCACGTCTTCGCCGGCTACTGGAACACCGCACAGCCGCCCACCCGCGCCGACGGCTGGCTCGCCACCGGCGACATCGGCGAACTCGACGCCGACGGCTACCTCACCATCACCGGCCGCAAGAAGGACCTGATCATCACCTCCGGCGGCAAGAACGTCGCCCCCGCCCCCCTGGAGGACTGGCTACGCGCCCACCCCCTGGTCGGCCAATGCCTCGTCGTCGGCGACAACAGGCCGTACGTGACCGCCCTGATCACCCTGGAACCGGAAGGCCTCGCACACTGGCGCGCGATGCGGCGCCGCGAGGGCGTCCCCACCCGCGAACTCATCAGAGACCCGGACCTCCTGGCCGAACTCCAACGAGCGGTGGACGACGCGAACCGCCTGGTATCCCGCGCGGAGTCGATCCGCAGATTCACGGTCCTGCCGGGCGACTTCACCGAAGCAAGGGGCCACCTCACCCCGTCGCTGAAACTCCGCCGCGGGGCAATCGTCCGCGACTACGCCGCAGAAATCGACGCCCTGTACCGGCAGCAGCCCTGAACGCCACGGCGGCTCAGCGGCAGAGGGCCTTGCACGGGGCTGTGGTGCGGCCCTGCCGGTGCCGGGGAGGCAGTCTGCCCGTGCCCTCTCCGGCGTTGCGACGGCAACGCGATGGTGGCCGTATCAAGGATCCGGAGTCGGCTTCGAGGGCCCGAGGCCACGGGGCGGAGAGGTCCGGGACTCGGTGGGAACATCCCCCGTTCGGCGTGTTCTGACAGGCCGGAGGCTTGGGGGAGGGGACCCCCGGCTGCTCGGGGAGCGGGCGTGGGGTGGGGCGTTTATCGTGGCTGACGGGATCGGGGGGCCGGCCCGAGGAGTGTGCAGTGCATCGTGCCCGCACCGGCGCCGTGGTCGGCGCAGCCTCCCTGCTCGCGCTCGCCGTACTGCCCGCCGACCCGCAGCGGCCGGCCCCCGCGGCGGCGCCCGCCGCGTCCCGGATCCGGTGGGGCCCCTGCCCGGGGCAGCCCGTACCGGACGGCATGCGCTGCGGGTCCCTCGCGGTGCCCCTCGACCACGCCGACCCCGCCAAGGGCACCATCGACCTCGCCCTCGCCTCCCTCCCCGCCGGCGGGCCCCGCGAGCGGCGCCTCGGATCGCTGCTCCTCAACTTCGGCGGGCCCGGCGCCTCCGGCGTCGAGGGCCTCGCCGCCGACGCCAAGGCCTTCGCCGACCTCGGCGAACGGTACGACCTCGTCTCCTTCGACCCCCGGGGCGTCGGACACAGCGCCCCCGTCACGTGCGGGGGCTCCATGGCACCCGACCCCGGCGCGGCCCGCGGCGACGCCGCCGCGCAACTGGCGGCGCTGCGCGCCGTCGCCGAGCGCTGCGAGCGCGCCTCCGGCCGGGTCCTGCCGTACATCGGCACCGTGCACGTCTCCCGCGACATGGACCTCATCCGCCGCGCCCTCGGCGAGGCGAAGCTGAACTACCTCGGCTTCTCCTACGGGACCCGGCTCGGCGCCGTCTACGCCGCCCAATACCCGCACCGTGTCGGCCGGATGGTCCTCGACGGCGTCGACACCCTCGTCGAGACGCTGACCGAGCAGGCGCTCGTCTCCGCCGAGGGCCAGCAGCAGGCACTGGAGAACTTCCTCGCCTGGTGCACCCGCCGCGCCGAAGGCTGCGTGTACGGGACGAACGCCCGCGCCGCGAAGGAGCACGCCGACAGCCTCGTCGCCTACCTCGACGTACATCCTCTCGTCGATGCCGACGGCACCGCCTTCACCGGCCAGCACGCCGTCACCGCCATCGCCGCCGCCCTGTACTCCCGTACGTCGTGGCCGGCGCTCGCCGACGCTCTGGCCCGGGTCGAACGCCACGACGACCCCACCGGCCTCCTGCGCCTCGCGAATCCCGCGGAGGAGCTCCCGGCCGACCGCGCCGCCGAGCCCGGCGCACCGGACGCCGAGCCCGTCCCCGTGCCCGCGGACAACACCGAGGCCGCCATGGCCGCCGTGAACTGCGCGGACGACCCCGACCGCGGCAGCGACAGGGCCGCGCCGACCGCCGTGGAGCGGCGGATCGCCGGGCTGCGGGACCGGTTCCGCCAGGCCTCGCGCATCTTCGGCCCGCGCCAACTCGGCACGGTTTTGGCGTGCTACGGCCGGCCCGCGGGCACCGACTTCCTCCGGAGGATCGACCACCCGGGCGCCCCGCGCATGCTCCTGATCGGCACCCGCGGCGACCCGGCCACCCCGTACCGGTGGACGGAGGAGACGGCCCAGCGCCTGGGGTCGGCGGTCGTCCTGGACTACAAGGGCGACGGGCACACCGCGTACACGGCGTCGGAGTGCGTACGGGCCTACGCGGACGCGTTCCTGATGGACGGTGCCTTGGCGTCGGGCACGCGGTCGTGCCCGGGAGTGGAGTGAGGGGGGAGGGGAGGAGACGGCGGGGTGGAGGCGGCGGGAGGCGCGCGGTCGGGACCGGGGTGCGACGGCGGAGGAGGGGGAGGCGGTAGCCGGCCGGACGGGTGGGGGGTGTGCCGGCGGAGGGGGGCGGCGGGAGCCGGCCGGCCGGGTCGGGGGTGTGACGGCGGGAGCCGGGTGGGCGGGAGCTGATGGGTCGGGGTCGGGTGGGTGGCTGGGGGTGTCCCCGGCAGTTGATGGTGTCCGGGGCGTGCCGGTCCCTCAAGG
>NZ_BMTY01000034.1:0-32026 GCF_014649915.1 Streptomyces toxytricini
GCACCGGGGCGGGGGCCGGAAGCGCCGGGACGGAGGCCGACGGCTCGGGGACGGGGGCCGGCGGAGCCGGGGCGGGGATTGGCCGCGCAGGCCGGGCGGGTGGCGGGGTGGGGGTGGTCACCTGGGGCTCCTCGCGGCCGGGGTCGGTGTCGGGGCGGGGTCGGGCGCGGGGCGGGTGGAGGCTGCGGCTGCCCAGAGGGTCCAGGCGACGGCCACCAAGGCGCGGGCCCAGGCCGGGCTGACGGGGGTGCCCGGGATCATCAGGACGGCCTTGTCGAAGGCGTCGAGGAGGGTCAGGCCGGCCAGGAGGAGGGTCAGCCGGGCCAGCCAGGGGCGGTCGGCTCGCAGGGCCGCGCCCGCACCGGCCCACCACAGGCCCAGGAGGAGGAGGGCCAGGGCGGGGACGGCCGTGTCGGCCAGCGGGGTCGTGGAGCCGGCCACGTCCAGGGCCAGGCCGGCCAGGCCCAGCAGCGACGCCGCCGTGCCCAGGCGGGAGCCGCGCAGCCGGCGCGCCCACAGCACCGCCCCGACCAGCCCCAGGACGGCGGCCGTGCCGAGGGCGATCTGCGTCTCGACGCGGGCCAGGCCCCGGGCGCCGTACCAGTCGCAGCCTGCGGGCAGCCTGCGCGCCTGCACGTCGTAGTCGGCGCAGACGAGCAGCTGCGCGAGCTTCACCGGCTCGCCCACCAGCCGGTGCGAGCCGCCCGACACCGCTCCGCGGCGCTCCCCGCACTCCGGGAGGGCGCCCGGGGAGGAGCCGTCGGGGCCGGGCTGCCAGCAGTTGCCGCGGCCCTGGCCGTCCCACCAGACGTCCATCCCGTTGGGGCGGACGGCCCCCGCCTTGTCACGGCCCAGGACGTTCCCCGCATACCGGTTGTGGTGGGAGGTGTCGGCCTGCTTCGACCAGGCCTCCTCGCCGCGGATGAAGGCGGGCACCGCGGACAGGTAGAAGCCGGCACGGCGGTGCCCGTACACCCAGTTGCCCTCGTAGAGGTTCCAGTTGCCGCCGGCGGTGATGATGCCGGTGCCCGGCGGCATGGAGATCTGCGGGCAGACGACGCCCTGCTCGTAGCCGCGCTCGACGGGCGGCTTCGCACAGGTGCCGTCCGCGACGTACCGGTAGTAGTCCTGGTTGTTGTCGTGGATGACGTTCCGCTCGAACTTCGCGTGGTTCTGCGGCAGGCCCGGATGGCCGGGGAAGGCGCTGTCCATCGAGGCGCCGCCCATGTTGTGGTCGAACTCGTTGTCGTGCACCCACACCGAGTCCCCGGCGGTGCCGGAGTACCCGACCATGTTGTGGTGGCTGCGGCAGCCGGTGATCTCGATCGAGTAGCGGGGGACGTCGTAGCCGCGGCCGTCGTTGATGTTGCTGGCGCTGCCCGGATAGATGCCGGAGTCGCCGTTCCCGTACGACTCGCAGTTCTTGTACAGGCCGTGGTCGCTGGCGAAGGTCAGGAAGCCGTACTCGTCGTTCCAGCGGGTCAGGACGTCGTCGATGACGAAGCCGTCGCCGGCGAGGACGTACAGGGCGTTGAAGGTGGTGCGCTGGGCGGTGAAGTTGCGGAAGTAGACGCCGTTCGACCGGTCGGCGCGGATGGCGTTGAGCTTCTGGTACTTGGCGTCGATGACGACGTCCAGCCGGGACGCGCCCGTGCCCTCGATCTGGAGGTCCTTCTTGCCGAGGATCGCGACGAGGTTCTGGTTGTGACGGCACTGCACCTGCTGCTCGTACGACAGGATCTGGTAGCCGAGCGCGGACGAGGGGGCCTTCAGGGCGGCGCACTCCCCCGACGGCCCCGGCAGCGAGGGCTCCTCCTCGTACAGGCCGGGGAGGATCGCGATGTTCATGCCGGGCCGGTCCACCGCGTCGACGGCCTGCTGGAGGTGGCGGTGGCCGGTCTTCTCGCACCGCTCGTACAGGGCGAGGTTGCGCTGCCTGAGCGGCTCGGGGAAGGCGGCGATACGGCGCTCGAAGGCCGGCCGGTCGGTCTTGCAGACCAGCAGGTCGGGCTCGGCGTTGCGGTAGGCGGGCACGGATCCGCTGCCGTCGGGGAAGGTGACGGGCCGCTCCTCGTGCGCGCGTGCGGAGGGCGCGGCGGTCAGGAGGGTCAGCAGCGGCAGCAGGACGAGGAGGGCGGCGAGGAGGGCCGGCCGGGCGGCGGGGCGTCTGCGGGTCCACGGGGTCCACGACATGCGCGAGAGAGTAGAGCAATGTTCACGTTTTCGGATCCCCCGCGACAGCACCGGTCCGCCCGGCACCCCCGACCCCGCAAGGGGCCCATTGACGCGCGGGCCTCGGAATCCTACTGTCGACCATAGGATTCCTTCGACAGAGCGGAAGCACCCCATGAGCGAGCAGGCCAGGAAGACGGCCGAGGCCCTGGAGTACCTCACCGGGTTCGGAAACGAGCACAGCTCCGAGGCCGTGCCCGGCGCCCTCCCGTCGGGCCGCAACTCGCCCCAGCGCGCCCCCCTCGGCCTGTACGCCGAGCAGCTCAGCGGCAGTGCCTTCACCGAGCCCCGCAAGCACAACCGCCGCTCCTGGCTGTACCGCATCCGCCCGTCGGCCGCGCACCCGCCGTTCACCCGCATCGACAACGGGTCCGTGCGGACGGCGCCGTTCACCGAGGCCCCGGCCGACCCGAACCGGCTCCGCTGGAACCCCCTGCCCGACCCGGCCCCCGGCACCGACTTCCTGGCCGGCCTGTGGACCCTCGGCGGCAACGGCGACGCCGCGCAGCGCACCGGCATGGCCATCCACCTCTACTCCGCCGACGCCGACATGACGGACCGGGTGTTCAGCGACTCCGACGGCGAGCTGCTGATCGTCCCCGAGCGCGGCGGCCTGCTCCTGCGCACCGAGCTGGGCCTGCTCGCCGCCCGCCCCGGCGAGGTCGCGCTGATCCCGCGCGGCGTCCGCTTCCGCGTCGAGCTGCTCGACGACACCGCCCGCGGCTACGTCTGCGAGAACTACGGGCGCCCCTTCGAGCTGCCGGACCTCGGCCCGATCGGCGCCAACGGCCTGGCGAACGCCCGCGACTTCCGGGCGCCGGTGGCCGCGTACGAGGACGCGGACCGGCCGACCGAGGTGGTCAACAAGTTCTGCGGCAACCTCTGGTCGGCGACGTACGACCACTCCCCGCTCGACGTCGTCGCCTGGTACGGCACGCACACCCCGTACGTCTACGACCTGCGCCGCTTCAACGTGCTCGGCTCCATCAGCTACGACCACCCGGACCCGTCGATCTTCACGGTGCTGACCTCGCCCTCGGACACCCCCGGCCTGGCGGGCGTCGACTTCGTGGTCTTCGCGCCGCGCTGGCTCGTCGGCGAGGACACCTTCCGGCCGCCGTACTTCCACCGGAACGTGATGAGCGAGTACATGGGCCTCATCGAGGGCTCCTACGACGCCAAGGCCGAGGGCTTCGTCCCCGGCGGCGGCTCGCTGCACAACATGATGTCGGCGCACGGCCCCGACCGGGAGACCTTCGACAGGGCCAGCGCCGCCGAGCTGAAGCCGCAGAAGATCGACGACGGCCTGGCGTTCATGTTCGAGACGCGCTGGCCGATCACCGCGACCGCCCAGGCCGCCGGCGCCGACCACCTCCAGCGCTCGTACGACGACGTCTGGGAGGGACTGGAACGGCACTTCCGCGCCTAAAATGCTCCCGGCCCCGCCGGGCGGGGCCGCGCGCGTGCCCGCCGCCTCGTCCGTACGGAGAACCACCCGTGACCGCCTTCGCCCCAGACTCGCTGGTGCTGAACCGGAAGCTGCCGCTCTGGTATCAGGTGTCGCAGTCGTTGCGCGCCTCGATACTGGGCCGCACCCCGGACGCCTCGCTGCGCCTGCCCACCGAGGAGCAGCTCGCCGAGCACTACGGGGTGAGCGTCCTGACCATGCGCCAGGCGCTCAAGGAGCTGGAGGGCGAGGGGCTGATCAGCCGGCACCGACGGCGCGGGACGTTCATCGAGCCGGGGGCCATGCGCGGGGCGCCGGTGCGGCTGCTGGGCTCGGTCGACGCGATCGTGGCGCAGCAGTCGGGCGACCGGACGACCGTACTGGGGCACGAGCGGACGGCCGTGTCCGGGGAGCTGCTGGAGCACTTCCCCGACACGCCCGAGGTGGTCGTCTACCGGCGGCTGCGCCACGACGGCGAGAGCGGCGAGCCGACGAACTGGGCGGAGAACGCCGTACGCCCCGAGGTCGCCGAGGCGGTGGACGTCGAGGACCTGGCGCGCTGGCCGATGACCAAGGTCCTGCGGGACGTGGTCGGCGTGCGCATCAGCCGTATCACGGACACCGTGGAGGCGCGGCTGGCCGATCCGGAGACGGCCGAGCTGCTCCGGGTGCCGCTGCTGAGCCCCATCCTCCACTACACGGGCGTCACGTACGGCGAGGACGGGCGCGTCGTGGACGTCGCGCGGATCCGGTACCGCGGGGACCGCTTCTCCTTCACGGTGACGGTCGACGCGCACTGAGGCGGCGGGCACGGGCCGCCTCCCCTCCGCCCCTCCGCGCGGCTACTTCTCGTCGTCGTCGGCGCGGCGCTCGCCCTCCGCCTGGGAGGGGGTGGTGCGCAGGGTGTCCGGGTGGTGGTGTGCCGCCCGCTCCTTCTCGTCCATGTCCTCGTCGAGCCGCTCGCCCTCGGCCTGCGAGGGGGTCGAGTATTCGTCGTACTGACTCATGTCCGCTCCTCGGCTCTGCGGACGGCCGCGCGCGCCCGGGCCGGGCCGGGCCCGCGGCGTCCGCGCATGGGGGCCGTACACAAGGAGCGTAACGCTTCGGCCACCGCCCGGCCCGGACACGGCTGCGCGGGGGTCTGCCGGGTGCGGGGCCGTCGCTACCATCTGCCGGGTGAGCGACGACGTACCGCTGCTGGACGAGCTGATGCCCTGGGCCGTGAGCGGTCTGCGCCTGGGCCGCGCGTGGGTCGCCGCCCCCGATCCGGCGGCCCTGCGGGCCCGGTGGGCCGTGCTGGCCGGCGCCGAAGGGGCGGAGCGGGAGCGGCTGTTCCGGCCGAGCCGGGCCCGGTCCACGGCGCTGGGCGCGGCCGCGCTGCCGGGGCAGCGGGCGACGTCCACGGCCCGCTTCGCCGACGCCCCGGGCCCGTGTCCGGAGCCGGTGCGGGCGCTGCTGGCGCCCTTCGACGAGCAGTGGCTGCTGCCCGACCAGCGGCTGATCGACTCGGCCCGGCCGGAGCTGTGGCGGGTGCTGGACGGGCAGCAGTTGTTCGTCCTGGAGGGTTCGGAGCCGGTTCCGGCGGCGGTCCCGGATAATCCGGCGCCGGCGGGCCTCCCCGAGCCGGGCCTTCAGGTGACCGCGCACCTGCCGGCCGGGCGGCTGGGCCGGATCCGGCCGCTGCACCGCCGTCCGGGCGGCGCGGAGCCCAACCTCGCGCCGGGTCTGCTGCCGCTGCTCGGCGAGCGCTTCGGCGGCTGGGTCACCCCGCAGGACGTGCTGTGCTGGATCCTGGCCGCGGGCCGGCCGGGGCCGCGCGGGTACGAGGTGCCGCTGCCCGCCGATCCGGAGCGGTGGCGGGCGGGGCTGGAGCTGGGCGGCCGCCTGCTCGCGGTGCGGCTGCGCGGGGGCCGCGGCGCGGAGCCGCCGCGGCTGCCGGGCGGCCGCCGCCCGTACGTGCGCTCCGCGGTCACGGGCTGGCCCGACGGGCTCGGCTACGACGCGGCCGCGGAGACGCTGGTCCTCGGCACCGGTACGGTCTCGCCCGTACCGGCGGAGGCCTGGGAGTACGGGGCGCCGGGCGGGGCGCGGGTCCTGGAGGCGTGGTTCGCGGCCCGCTGCGCGCACCGCGCCCCCGACGCGGCGGGGCTGGAGGCGCTGGGTCCGGCCGCGTGGCCGCAGGCGTGGACGTCGGAGCTGCTCGCGCTGGTGACGACGCTGGCGCTGCTGGCCGGGACGGCGGCGGAGCGGGCGGCGTTCGAGCCGGGGCCGCTGCTGCCGCGGGCGGAGCTGGCGGCCGGCGGGGTGCTGCCGCCGCCGCGGTGGGCGCGGCGCCCGGCGTCCGTCCTGGACCACCTGGAGGAGGGCCCGGGCGGGCAGTTCGCGCTGTTGTGACGGGCTCGGGAGGAGTCAGGCGGGGGCGGTCCAGCCGGCCAGCAGGCGGAGCACGCAGCGGTCGAAGACGGCGTCCATGTCGGCGGCCGCGTCGGCGACGGGGTGGGTGTCGGCGAGGGCGGCCGCGAGCAGCGGGTAGGCGCCGGACGCCAGGGCGGTGCCGAGCCAGGCGGTCCGTACGCGCGTCTCCTCGGCCTCGCTCCAGGGCAGGGAGCGGGCCCGCTCGGCCATGGCGAGCTCGTTCGCCGCGAACGTCGCGACGGAGCCGTTCACGGTGGCGAGGAGCTCCAGCTTCTGCCCGCCGGGCAGGTCCAGCGGGGTGAGGCAGTCCAGGCTGTACTCGAGGTAGCGCAGGGCCTGGGGGCTGAAGCCGTACACGGGGCTGAGCAGGCGGGGCAGCCAGGGGTGGCGGTGCATCAGGCCGCGCGTCTGGCGGGCGAGGGCGAGGAGGTCGGCCTGCCAGTCGCCGGTGGGCGCGGGGAAGGCGTACTCGGCGCTGACGGCGTCCACCATCAGCTCGTACAGGTCCTCCTTGCGCGGCACGTAGTTGTAGAGGGACATGGTGCCGGCGCCGATTCCGGCGGCGACGCGCCGCATGGAGACGGCGTCGATGCCCTCGGCGTCGGCGATGCGGACGGCCTCGGCGGCGATCGACTCCCGGGTGTGCGCGGGCCGGGGCCCGCGTCCGGCGCGCTGCGGGCGGGCCCAGATCACTTCGGGTTCAGCGGGGCGGCTGCCGGCTGTCATCGCTCATCACCTCGCGGCCATCCTAGAGGCGGGCGGGGTGGTGACAGGGCGGGGTGCGGGCAGGTAGGCAGGGCGCATGGCATCTCACACTCAGGACGTGCACGCGCAGCCCGCGGACCCGCTGCCCCTGGAGGGCGTCACCGTCGTCGCGGTGGAACAGGCCGTGTCGGCCCCGTTCGCCACCCGCCAGCTGGCGGACCTGGGGGCGCGGGTGGTGAAGGTGGAGCGCCCCGACGGCGGCGACTTCGCCCGCGGCTACGACACGGCGGCGCACGGCCTCGCCTCGCACTTCGTCTGGGCCAACCGCGGCAAGGAGTCCCTCGCGCTGGACCTGAAGGACCCGCGCGGCCTGGAGGTGCTGCACGGGCTGCTGGCCGGGGCCGACGTGTTCGTGCAGAACCTCGCGCAGGGCGCCGCCGCCCGGCTCGGGCTGGACTCGGCGGCGCTGTGCGCGCGGTATCCGCGGCTGGTCGCCGTGGACGTCTCCGGCTACGGCCCGGAGGGCCCGTACGCGCACAAGCGGGCCTACGACATGCTGGTGCAGTGCGAGGCGGGCCTGGTGTCGGTGACGGGCACCCCGGAGCGGCCCGTCAAGGCGGGCATTCCGGCCGCGGACATCGCAGCGGCCATGTACGCGTTCTCCGGGGTGCTGGCAGCGCTGCTGCGCCGCGGGGTGACGGGGCGCGGGGGCCGTGTGGAGGTGTCGATGCTGGACGCGCTCGCCGAGTGGATGGGGCATCCGCTGCACCACACGATGCACGGCGGTGAGCAGCCGGCCCGGACGGGCCTGGCGCATGCGGTGATCGCCCCGTACGACGCCTATGCGACGGCGGACGGGGACCGCGTGCTGCTGTCGGTGCAGAACGACCGCGAGTGGCGGCGCCTGACGGAACGGGTGTTGGAGCGTCCGGAGTTGGCGGACGATCCGGCGTACGCGACGAACGCGGCGCGGACCCGGGGCAGGGAGAAGACGGACGCGGTCGTCGCGGAGGCGCTGGGCCGGCTGGACGCGGCGGAGGCGGTCCGGCGGCTGGAGGCGGCGGGCATCGCCTGCGCCCGCCTGAACTCCGTGGCGCAGCTCGCGCACCATCCGCAGCTCGCGGCGCGCGACCGCTGGCGGGAGGTGGGTTCGCCGGCGGGTCCGCTGCGGGCGCTGCTGCCGCCGATCGGGCTGCCGGGGGGCGCCGCACCGCGGATGGGTGCGGTGCCCGCGCTCGGCGAGCACACCGACGCCCTGCTGCGCGCCCTGGGGATGTCGGGCGCGCAGATCGCGACACTGCGCCGGGATGGAGTAATTGCGTAGGCCGGGGCGAAACCTGACGGGGCTCGGGACCGTTCTTACGAGCGGCGGCTGCCGAAGAGCGAGCGGCGCAGCCGCCGCAGCGGCGCGAAGAGCGAGACGCGCGCGCTCCGGCTCCGCAGCCGGTGCGTGTGGTCGCGCGAGGTGAGTTCGCGCATCAGCAGGGTCGCCTCGGCGACCTCCCGGTGCGGGACGGCGGGTCCGCCCAGCACGGCGAGGTGGCGGTCGAGGCGCGAGCTGGTCGCGCTGCTTCCGCAGGTGATGGCAGGCACGCGGGGCGGCCTGCTGCGCATCGTTATCTGTTCCATGTTCTCTCCCCACCCGTACGAGGGCACCCGGCCCGGGCAGGTTAACCCTATCGCCCCCGAGACGCCCCCGGGTATCCCGGTGGTGTGAATTACCCCTATGCGTCGGGGAGTTGACGATTACTCAGCGGAGTTGTCGGTTACTCTCCGCAAGATCCGCACTCTTCAACCCCTTCGCGGGCGGCACGCGGGAGCACGGCGGGGGCGCCCCGCAACCGGCGCGCCACGCGTTCCGGCGCCGCGACAGGGGTCACGCGGGGCGCACTGCGCTAACTTGGAGTGACCGCCCGATCGCACAGGGGCGCAGGGACGCACGGATGCACAGGGGGCTCGCGTGACGGACGGCAGGGGCGCCGGCGGGACGGGCGCGGCGGGCGCAGACGGCGGCGGCGGGACGGGCGGCGCGGCGGGCCCGGACCGGGTCGTGGCGGGCCGCTACCGGCTGCTCGGCCCGCTGGGCCGGGGCGGCATGGGCGTCGTGTGGCGCGCCAGGGACGAGGTGCTGGCCCGCGAGGTGGCCGTCAAGGAGGTGCGCGCGCCCGCCGGGCTGGACGGCGCCGAGGTCGGGCGGCTGTACCGGCGGCTGGAGCGGGAGGCCTGGGCCGCGGCGCGGGTGGCGCACCGCGGTGTCGTCACGGTGTACGACGTGGTGACCGAGGACGGCCGGCCGTGGATCGTGATGGAGCTGGTCCGCGGGCTGTCGCTGGCCGACGCGCTGGAGGCGGAGGGGCCGCTCGCCCCGCAGCGCGCCGCGCACGTAGGCGAGCAGGTGCTGGCGGCACTGCGGGCCGCGCACGCGGCGGGCGTGCTGCACCGGGACGTCAAGCCCGCCAACGTGCTGCTGGCCAACGACGGCCGGGTGGTGCTCGGCGACTTCGGCATCGCCCGCCTGGAGGGGTCGACGGCGATCACGGTGACGGGCGAGGTGGTCGGCTCCCCCGAGTACATCGCGCCGGAGGTGGCGCTGGGCGGGGAGCCCGGAACGGCCTCGGACCTGTGGTCGCTCGGAGTGACCTTGTACACGGCCGTGGAGGGCGTGTCGCCGTTCCGCCGGGAGTCCGCGCTGTCGACGCTGCGGGCGGTGGTGGAGGGCGGGCCCCGGGAGCCCCGGCGGGCCGGGGCGCTGGCGCCCGTACTGGAGGGCCTGCTGCGCAAGGACCCGGCCGAGCGGCCGCCGGCGGAGGAGGCGGCCCGGATGCTGCGGATCGTCGGCGCGGGCGGGGCCGTACGCGATCCGGGCGGGCCGCTGGCCGGGGCGGGCACGCCGGAGCCGGCGGTTCCCGTGCACGGCGGCGGCGGGGCGCTCGCGCACCCGGGGCCGACGGCGCCGATGCCGCGGACCGGCCCGGCACCCGTCGCGGAGCCGGGTGCCCGGCACGAGCCGCGCCCGCACGGGCCGGGACGGGCCGGGACGGTGCTCGCCGCGGGGGTCGCGGTGCTGGTGGCGGCGGTGGCGGTGCTGACCTGGCTGCTGCTCGCGGAGCGCGCCGCGGGCGGCGGGGACGGCTCCGGCTCGGCCGGCCCGTCGGCCTCCACCGCCTCGCCGTCCGCGTCGGACGCGGAGCCAGGGTCGGCGGGCGGGTCGGCGGGCTCCGCCGGCCTTTCGGGGTCGGCGTCCGCGTCGGCTTCGGCGTCCGCGTCGGCCTCCGCGTCCGGGTCCCCCTCAGCGTCGGGGACGGCCGCACCGCACGCCTCCGCCGTCGTCCGGGCCGTGCGCGCCGCGTACGCCGGAAGCTGCCCGCCCGCGGCGTGGCGCGCGCCGGCGTTCACCGCCGCCGTCGCGGTGGAGCCGCGGCCGGCGTCGGTGGAGTACCGGTGGGTGCGGCGCGGCGGCGGCTCCGCCGAGGGGTGGCGGTCCGCCGCGTACCCGGCGGAAGGAAAGCTGGAGTTGGAGCACACCGAGCTCGCGCACCGGGCCGGCGGGACCCTGGAGGACGCGGTGCGCCTGGAGGTCCGGGGGCCGGCGGAGGCGGTCTCGGAGTGGGTGGGGTTCTCGGTGGTCTGCGAGGAGGAGCCCCCGCCCGGCGGGTCCCCCTCCCCCGGTACGAGCGCCTCGCCCGGTCCGGGCGCGTCCCCCGAGCCGGAGCCGGACCCGCAGGCCGGTGGCGGGAGCGAGCCGGAGCCCGGGCCCGGCACCGGGGAGGAGCACGGTTCCGAGTTCGACCCCGAGGCTGCCGCCTGAGCGAGGCGCGTACCGGCTGCGTGCGCACGGGGCGCTGCGGGCGGCGGACCGGGGCCTTGCGGTCCGCCGCGCGCGGCGGTCAGGCGTTGTTGCGCAGGACGGGCAGGTAGCCGCCCGACTGCCCGGCGGCGGTCGGGTGGTAGGACTCCGAGATGTTCGCCCAGTTGACGCTGTGGAGCCACGCGCTGCCGGAGCAGATCTCGTGGCCGGTGAAGGTGCCGACGACGGAGCCGAAGGTGAAGCCGTGGTCGGCGGCGCGCTTGGCGATGGCGGCGTTCAGGTGGTCGGCCGCGCCGTTGATGGCGGCGCGCTCGCCCTCGGTGAGGCCGGCGATGCAGGTGCCGCTCAGCTTGTAGAAGCGGGGGTAGCCGAGGACGACGACGCGGGCGGCGGGGGCCTTACCCCGGATGGAGCTGTAGACCCGGTCGAGTTGGGCGGGGAGGGTGGAGTCGACGTATCCCTTGGCCTGGTTCACCCGGTTGACGCAGGTCGACTCGGACTGGAGCACGCAGGTCGTCATCACGTCGGAGAATCCGGCGTCGTTGCCTCCGATGGTGATGCTGACCAGGTCGGTTCCGGAGTTCAGCGGTCCGAGCTGGTTGGCGAGGACGTCGCCGGTGCGGGCTCCGGAGCAGGCGGTGAAGGCGAAGCTCGCCGGGGAGTTGGCGGCGGCCCACAGGGCGGGGTAGGCGCGGGAGGTGCGCTTGCAGTTGCCGCTGGAGGAGTCGTAGTTCCCGGCGCCGAGGCCGGAGGAGTACGAGTCGCCCAGGGCGACGTAGCCGAAGTCTGCGGAGGCTGCGGCGGCTTGGCCGGAACCGAACAGGGCGGCACCGGCGGCGAGTAGGAGGGAGGAGGTCCAGGCGGCGAGGCGGGGCATGCTGCGCAGGGGCATGTGCGGCTCCTCGTGGGGGTGTTCGTGGGGGGGGTTACTCGGGAGTCGGGGTTACTCCTGAGTCCGTGGTACAAGGAGCCGGGATTGGCCGGAAGTGTTCATGCCAAGGAGGTTCGGCGGAGGATTGGGCGCCGGACCTTCACCGCGCGGGTGTTTGGAGCGGGATCCGGCCGGGGAGGCCCTGGGCCGTTCCGGCGAAACACCGGTGCGCCGCGACGGCTCGTGTCGGATCATGGGCGCCATGCCAGCCAACCCCCATGACTCCCTGCCGATCCGGCTCACCGTCGACGACAGCGACTCCCCGGCGGACGTCGTCGACGCGCTGTTCCTCGGCCGGTTCGCCTCCGGTGAGCAGCCCTACTCGCGCAGCGTGAGCATCGAGCGGGTGAAGGCCGAGGCGGCGCTGCTGCCGCCCGGTGCCGCCGTGCTCCGCGCGGCGCGCGACTCCGACCGCAGCGCCGTCCTGGCGGAGGGCGACGGCTGGACTGTGCTCGTCTCCCGCTGGAGCCGCGGCGCGGACGTGACGGTGACCGCCGTCAGCGACGAGCTCGCGGAGGGCGTCCTCGGAGAGGCCGTCGAGGGCGCGCAGGACGAGCCGGAACCGCAGCCGGAGAACGTCACCATGGGCTTCTGGTACGTCTCACCGCGCCGCGGGCCCCACCGCACGACCCGTCAGATCTCCGCGGGGACCTGGGCGGAGGTCCGCCGGAACTACACGGCGCCGGTGGCGTCCGCCATGGACCGGCTGATGAAGGTGACCCCGGACGACATCACCGGGCGGCTCCTGCTGCTGCACGGCCCGCCGGGGACGGGGAAGACGTCCGCGCTGCGGACCCTGGCCCGGTCCTGGCGGGACTGGTGCCAGGTGGACTGCGTCCTCGACCCCGAGAGGCTCTTCAACGACGTCGGCTACCTGATGGACATCGCCATCGGCGAGGACGACGGCTCGGCCCGGGGCCGGTGGCGGCTGCTCCTGCTGGAGGACTGCGACGAGCTGATCCGCGGCGAGGCCCGGCACACCGCCGGGCAGGCGCTGTCGCGGCTGCTGAACCTGACGGACGGCCTGCTGGGCCAGGGCCGCAACGTCCTCGTCGGGGTGACCACCAACGAGGACCTGGAGCGGCTGCACCCCGCCGTGGTACGCCCCGGCCGCTGCCTGGCCCGCATCGAGGTCGGCCGGCTCACGCACGGCGAGGCCGCGGAATGGCTGGGCACCCGGGAGGACGTGCCACGGGAGGGCGCGACGCTGGCGGAGCTGTACGCGCGCCTGCGCGGCACCGGCCCGGCGGGCCCGCTGCTGCCGCCGCAGGGCCACACCGCGGAGGCGGGCCTGTACCTCTGAGACCTGTTCAGGCGCTGTAGCGGGCCCGGAGGGCGTCCAGGGCGGCGGCCGTGGCCTCCTCGTGGGTGAGGCCCAGGCGGCGGGCGCGCTCGGCGTAGGCCTGGGCGGCGGCGGCCGCCTCCCGCGCGGCGGAGTCGGCGGCGGCCGCGACGAACGTGCCGTGCCGGCCGCGCGTCTCGACCACGCCGTCCGCCTCCAGGACGCGGTAGGCCTTCGCGACCGTGTTCGCCGCGAGCCCCAGCTCCTCGGCGAGGCCCCGGACCGTCGGCAGCTTGTGTCCGACCGGCAGCCGGCCCGCCAGCGCCGCGTCGGCGATCTGGGTGCGCAGCTGCTCGTACGGGGCGGGGGCGCCGGCCGAGCCGTCGATCCGGATGTTCAGGTTCGTCGAGGTCACGGGGCGATTCTCCCCCATCGGCCGCGATATTCGCAGGCGTCGGGGCGCCCGCGGCGCCTACGGTCGGCCCATGACCGTCACGATCCGCGATCTCCGTCCGCTCGATCCCGCCGATGTGGAGGCCGTCGTACGGATCCGCCGTGCGGCGCTGCCGTTCATGATCTCCACGCCCGCAGGGGTCGCCTTCGAGCTGGCCTCCGCCCCCGCCGCGCGGCACGCGCGGATCCTCGTCGCCGAGGACGGCGCGGGGCAGGTGGTCGGGACGGCCCAGATCGGCATCGCCCACGACAGCACCGAGCCGAACCGGGCCTTCGCCAACGCCCAGGTGGACCCGGCGCACCGGCGGCGCGGTGCGGGGACGGCGCTGCTGCGCGCGGCCGAGGAGCACCTGGCCGCCTGCGGGGCGGTGGAGGTGTACGCCTGGGTGCTGGACGAGGAGCCGGCACGGGCGTTCGCCGAGCGGCACGGCTACCGGTCGAGCCGCTCGGCGCACTTCCTGCGCCTGGACCTGTCCGCGGCCGCGCTGCCCCCGGCCCCCGCCGAGTTGCCCGCGGGCGTCGAACTGCGGCCCGGTTCGGCGTTCGCGGACGACCCGCGCCCGCTGTTCGAGGCGGACGCGGCGGCCTCCGCGGACGAGCCGGGCGACGTGCCGCCGCTGCTGGACGACTACGAGGACTGGCTGCGGACGGTCTGGAGCGACCCGGAGCTCGACAAGGAGCTGACCTCGGTCGTGGTGGTGGACGGGGCCGTCGCCGCGTTCACCGCGGCCCGCACCGACGGGGCCTCGCGCTACGGCTCGGCGATGACCGGCACCGTGCAGGCCTTCCGCGGGCGCGGCCTGGCCAAGCTCGCCAAGGCGGACTCGCTGCGCCGGGCCCGCGCGGCCGGCTACCGGGAGGCCTTCACCGGCAACGACACCGGGAACGGGCCGATGCTCGCGGTCAACGAGTGGTTCGGGTACGAGGTCTGCGCGACGGAGGTCCGCTACGTGAAGCCGCTGCCCGGCCCCGCGGACGGGGACGGGGAGGGCGCCGCGGACGACGTGGCCGTGGCCCTCTCGAAGGCGGGCCGCACCAAGATCCGCTACCCGGCGCGGGTGCTGTCCGACGACGGCGACCGGATCACGGTCCGCGCCCGGTGGGCGGCCGGCGGCGTCCGCGACTTCGGCTTCGTCCGCTTCGAGCCGGGCGACGTCTTCACCGAGCACTACTGGCGCTCGCGCTGGTACGCGGTGAAGGAGGTGCGCACCGGCGGCGGCGTCCTGAAGGGCTGGTACTGCGACATCACGCGCCCGGCGGCGGTCGCGGGCGGAGAGATCCGCGTCGAGGACCTCGACCTCGACCTGTGGGTCTCGGCGGACGCTTCGGCCGTCCTGCGTCTGGACGAGGACGAGTTCGCGGCGAGCGGGCTGGCCGCCCGCGATCCGGGGGCCGCCGCCGAGGCCGTCCGCGCGCTGGACGCCCTCGACCGGCAGGCCCGCACCGCGGAAGGCCTCCGCGCCCTGCTCGACTGAGCCGGGCCGGCCGGCCCGCGGCTGCGGCTCAGTCGAAGACCGAGGCGCAGGTGGTCGGTTCGGCGTTCGCCGGGTCGAGGGCGTTCAGCGCCTCGTGCCAGGCGATCCGGTCGGTGAGCGCGATGGTGAGGTGCTCGGAGAGGTCCAGGGGGCACAGGTCCTGCAGGACGACGTTGCGCACCTGGGACCCGGCGCCCTGGAGGAACCCGCTGCGGTACGGGGTGACCACCTGGTCGTACTTCGTGGCGATCACCGTGTACCGGACCCCGGGCACGGTGTCGCCGGGCGCGTTGAGCTTGGCGAGGAAGGGCGATCCGGCGATCTGGTCGGCGAGCGCGGGGGTCTTCTCGCTGAGCAGGTCCTCGGCGCCGGGGAAGTAGGGCAGCAGCTTGGTGAGTCCGCTCAGGGTGGTGCCGTGGTTGTCGGGGGCGAGGCCCACCAGGGCGTCGACCTTGCCGGCGCCGCCGAGGAACTTCAGGTAGTAGTTCGGCATCATGCCGCCCTGGGAGTGGCCGACGATGTCGACCTTCCGCGCCCCGGTCGCGCCGAGCACCCGGTCGACGTACGCGGAGAGCTGCTCGGCGGACTTGTCGACGGGGCCGAGCCCGTGGAAGAAGGGCACGCCGGGGAGCTGGCCGTAGTCGAGGGAGAAGACGCAGTACCCGCGGTGGACGAGGTAGGGGGCGAAGCCGAGCCAGTTGTCGACGGAGTTGCCGAGGGTGCCGTGGACGAGGACGACGGGGCGGGGGTGGGCGGCGGAGGGCTTGCAGGAGAAGTCGTTCCAGCCGCTGCTCGGGCCGGCGGGGGCGGCCTGGGCGGTTCCGGACGGGGCGGCGAGTGCGGCGGCGGTGAGGACGAGGACGGCCAGCGGGCGGAGCAGGCGTCGCCAGGGCAGCATCGGGTGATCTCCTTGCGGGTCAAGGGGAAGGGACGTGGGGGTTCAATCCCGTGATCCGGATCACAAGGAGTGCTGCTCACGCCAAATTACGGGCGGGTAGCAATACAGGGAAGTTACGCGTCGGTAAAAAAGTCACGTGTCCACTGCGCCCCGACCGCTCTCCTGCTAGGCCGCGAGCGTGCCGCGAGCGATGGCCTGCGGACCGAAGCGCTGCCGCACCCGGTCGGTGACCGCCTCCAGGCGCCGCGCCTTCTCGTCCTCGGGGTCGAAGCTCAGCTGGTGCGCGGCCCGTTCGGCCGGGGCGAGCTCCTCGACCCGCAGCGACAGCGCCCGTACGCGGGCCCGCTGGAGGCCCAGCGCCGCGTACAGGGCGTAGGCCGCGGCGGTCAAGTCGGCGGAGTGCGCGGTGGGTTCGGCCAGGGTCCTCGTACGGGTGAGGCCGGTGCGGTCGGCGCAGCGCACGGTGAGGGAGACGGCCCGGCAGACCTGCCCGCGGGCCCGCAGGAGCGCGCCGATCTCCTCGGTCAGCGAGAGCAGCGCGCGGCGGTGCCGTACGGGGTCCAGCTCGTCGCGGGCGAAGGGCCGCTCGGCGGCCAGGGAGCGGGCCGCGGCGCCGGGCCGGACCGGGGTGCGGTCGATGCCGAGGGCGCGTTCGTGCACCTCGCGGCCGGTCCGGGCGCCGAGGAGGCGGCGCAGGACGGCGGGCGGCGCGGCGGCGACGCGGCCGACCGAGTCGAGGCCGTACGCGCACAGGGTGCGGGCCGCCTTGGGACCGACGCCGTGGAGGGCGGCGACGGGCTTGCGGTCGAGGAACTCCCGTACCGCGCCCGGGTCCGGGCCGACGCGGACGGTCCGCCCGTACGGGGCCCCGGCGGCGGCCATCCGGGCCAGCATCGGGTTGGCGGCGATGCCGATCGCGCAGTCGACGCCGTACCGGGCGAGGGCGCGGACCCGGATCAGGGCGGCCAGTTCGGGCGCGCTGCGGCCGAAGTAGCGCAGGGCGCCCCGGACGTCGAGGAGCGCGGTGTCGGGCGGGGCGGGCTGCACGAGGGGGGTGAGCTCGCCGAGCAGTTCGAGCAGGCCGGTGTAGAGCGGGGTGCCGAGCGGCTCCCCGTCCAGCCGGCGCAGGCGGACGCACAGCACGGTGGCACCGGCGGCGGCCTCCGGGCCGGGTGCGGGCGCGGGTGCGGGCGCGGGTGCGGGCGCGGGTGCGGGCGCGGGTGCGGGCGCGGGTGCGGGCGCGGGCGCGGGTGCGGGCGCGGGCGCGGGTGCCGGCCCGGCGGCCGGCTGCCCGGCCGCCCCGCGTTCCCCGGCCACCCCGTGCCCGGTCATCCCGCGCTCCCCGGGCTCGCGTGCCACAGCCGGCGCCCCGTCGCCGCCCCCTCCCCGGCCGGCCGGAGGTCCGCCCACGGGTTCATCTCGTACCCCGTGGGCAGGTGGACCCGGCGGCCGCCGGAGGGGTCCGCGCCGGCCTCGCCGCCGGCGGGAGCGGCGGGTTCGGCGAGCCGCCGCGCGACGGCGTCCAGCCCGCCGGCCTCGCGCAGTTCGACCAGCTCGGCGAGGTTCCAGGCGGCCGAGGCGACCACGCTCAGGCTCTGCGGGCCGCGGCGCTGCACGACGCCCCTGACCAGCAGCAGGAACGAGTGGAAGACGGTGTGCGCGCACGCCTCGTGGCTGTCGTCGAAGAAGGCCAGGTCGACCAGGCCGGTCCCGTCGTCGAGGGTGCTGAAGATGACCCGTCGGCCGGACCGGATCGGCGGGGTCTGGGTGGCGGCCTTGGCGCCCGCGACCAGGACCGTCCGGCCGTGCCCGACCTCGCGCAGCCGGTCGGCGGGGACGACGCCCAGCTCCGCCAGGAAGGCGCGGTGGTCCCCCATCAGGTGGCGGGAGGCGTCCATGCCGAGGACGCCCAGCTCGGCGCTGAGCCGCTCCGCGTCGGTCAGGTCGGGCAGGCCGACCGCGGCCGTGGACCGGCCGCCGTCCAGCGGGAGTTGGGTGCTGCGGGGGCCGCCGCCACGGGCTCCGGCAGCGCGCTGCGCGCCGTGCAGTTCGGACAGGTGCAGCAGCAGGTCGCGCCGGTTGGCGCCGAAGGAGTCCAGGGCGCCGACCTGGGCCAGGCGCTGGGCGACGGGGTGGCCCGGGTGCGCCCGCTCCCAGAAGTCGCGCAGTGACCCGTACGGCTGTCCCGCCTCGATCCGCGCGGCCTCCGCACCGCTGATGCCGTGGACGTCGTCGAGGGCGAGCCGGAGTCCCCACACCGGCGGCCTCCCGCCCCCGGCATCGGACACCAGTTCGATGCGATGGGCGGCAGCCGAGCGGTTCACGTCCAGCGGCAGCACCGGCACGCCCCGCCGCCGGGCGTCGGCGAGGAGCAGCCGCTTGGGGTACATGCCGGGGTCGTGGGTGAGCAGCCCGGCGTAGAAGGCGGCCGGGTGGTGGGCCTTGAGCCACGCCGACTGGTACGTGGGCACCGCGAAGGCCACGGCGTGCGCCTTGCAGAAGCCGTAGCTGCCGAACGCCTCGACGATCTCCCAGGTGCGGGCGATCACCTCGGCCGGGTAGCCCCGCTCGGCGGCCTTCGCCGCGAACCACACCTTGATCCGCGGCTGGGACTCCGCGTCGGAGAGCCCGCGCCGCACGCGGTCCGCCTCGTCCCGCCCGCAGCCGGTCATGACGTGCACGATCTCGATGACCTGCTCGTGGAAGACCACCACCCCGTACGTCTCCGCCAGCGCGGGCTCCAGGTTCGGGTGCGGGAAGCGGACCGGGGCCCGCCCGTGCCGCGCCTCGATGAACGGCCGGACCATGTCGGCGGCGACCGGGCCGGGCCGGAAGAGGGAGATGTCCACGACGAGGTCGTGGAAGGTCGACGGCTGGAGCCGGCCCACCAGGTCGCGCTGGCCCGGGGATTCGATCTGGAAGCAGCCGAGGGTCTCGGCGGAGCGGATGAGCTCGTACGTCGCCGGGTCGCCCGGCGGGACCTGCGCAGGGTCGTCCAGGTCGAGCTCCTTCCCCGTGGCCCGCCGGATCTCGGCGACGGCGTGCGCCATCGCGGACTGCATCCGCACGCCGAGCACGTCGAGCTTGAGCAGGCCGAGTTCCTCCACGTCGTCCTTGTCGAACTGGGACATGGGGAAGCCCTCGCCGCTGGTGGGCACCACGGGGGTGCGGGCGAGCAGGGAGGCGTCGGAGAGCAGCACCCCGCACGGGTGCATGGCGATCCCGCGGGGCAGCGCGTCGAGCGCCTCGACGAGCTCCCACAGCCGCCCGTGCCGCTCCTCGCGGACGGCGCGCAGTTCGGGGAGCTCGGCCAGGGCCGCGCGGGCGTCGCGGGCGCGGATGTGCGGGAAGGCCTTGGCGAGGCGGTCCACGTCGGCCGGGTCCATGGACAGGGCGGCGCCCACGTCGCGGATGGCGTGCCGGACGCGGTAGGTCTCGGGCATGGCGACGGTCGCGACGCGCTCGGCGCCGAAGCGGTCGATGATGCGCCGGTAGACCTCCAGGCGGCGGGCCGACTCCACGTCGATGTCGATGTCGGGCAGGACGCGGCGGCGCCGGGAGAGGAACCGCTCCATCAGCAGGCCCTGTTCGACGGGGTCGGCGTGGGCGATCCCGAGGAGGTGGTTGACGAGGGAGCCGGCGCCGGACCCGCGGGCGGCGGTGCGGATGCCCATCTCCCGTACGTCGTCGACGACCTGGGCGACCGTCAGGAAGTACGGGGCGAAGCCGTGGTAGGCGATGATGTCGAGCTCGTGGTGCATCCGCTCCCAGTACGCGGGCTTGCCGGCGTACCCGCGCAGCACCATGCCGGCGGCGGCCCGGGAGGCGAGGACCCGCTGGGCGGTGCGGTGGCCGGCGCCGACGAGGCGGGCCTCGGGGAAGTGCACGGAGCCGATGCCGAGGTCGTCCTCGGGGTCCACGGCGCACGCTTCGGCGGTGTGCCGGGTCTCCGCGAGGAGCCGGCGGGCGTCGCCCGGCCCGAGGCCGGCGGCCCGGGTGATCCGCTCGGCGGCACCGGCCATGGCGGCCGGGTCCTTCAGCCAGCGCTCGCCGCTGTCGAGGGGGCCCCGCGGGTCGACGGGGACCAGGCGGCGGGCCGCGTCGAGGACGTCGGCGACCGGGCCCTGCCCCGGGTCGGCGTAGCGGACGGCGTTGGTGAGGACGGCGCGCACGCCCTGCTCGGCGGCGAAGCCGACGGTACGGGCGGCCAGGCGCAGGGAGCCGGGCCCGGTGCCGGTGCGGCCGTGGTGGACGGCCTCCAGGCGCAGGGCGTCCCCGTACACCTCCCGCCAGGGCGCGAGCAGCCGCGCGGCCCGGTCGGGCCGGCCGGCGGCCAGGGCCCGGCCGACCTCGGAGCCGGGGCCGAGCAGGGCGAACACGCCGGTGCCGGACAGCTCCGCCCAGGGCAGGACGGGCGGTCCGGACGGGGCGGCGGCGCCGGGGGCGCCCGCGTGGGCGGCGGTGACCATCCGGCACAGCTCCGCCCAGCCGGCGGCGCCGTCGCGGGCGAGGAAGACGGCCCGGGGGGCGGACTCGTCGACGAAGGCACCGCCCTTGACGGGGGTCCGCCGGCGGTGGGACGCCTCCGCGGCCCGCCCGGCGGAAGCAGAAGCGGAAACCGGGGCGGGAGCGGCGGCGAGGGCGAGGTCCACCCCGAACAGCGGCCGGACCCCGGCCTTGGCGCAGGCCTTCGCGAAGCGCACCGCGCCCGCGAGGGTGTCGCGGTCGGTCAGGGCGAGGGCGCCCATGCCCCGCTCCGCGGCACGCTCCGCGAGCCGTTCCGGATGGGAGCCTCCGTAGCGCATGGAGAACCCCGAAACGGTGTGCAGATGCGTGAACCCTGGCACCCGCGCCTCCTGCTCTCCTCGGTGTCACCTCCCCTGCCCTCCACCATAAGGCAATTCGAATACCCGTGCGAAACAGTTGTTCGATCATCCAGCGGCCCGCTCCCCCAGGCCTCCGGTTCCGCCGTCACCCGTTCAGCGCTCCCCTGCTGCGCTCCCCCTCCTGCCCGCCGAGCGTGTGAGGCATGACCCAGAGCACCGAAGAGAGCCGCGACGCCCCCGCGCCCGGCGGGTTCGCCGCCGAGGTCAAGGACGCCGTGACCGCCCGCGCCGCCCTGCTGGTGCTGGGCGTCCTGGCGCTCCAGCTCGCCTTCGCGGCCTCGTACCTCGGGGCCTTCCACGACCCCCGTCCCAGTGGGATCCGCCTCGCCGTCGCCGCCCCCACCGCGCAGGCCGCCGAGGAGACCGCGCGGCAGCTCGACGCCCTGGACGGCGACCCGCTCGACGCGCGGGCGGTGTCCGGCGAGGCGGCCGCGCTCCACGAGGTCCGCACCCGGCGGGCGGACGGCGCGCTGATCGTCCGGCCGGGCGGCGGGCCCGACCGGCTGCTGGTCGCGAGCGGCGCCGGCGCCTCCCTCTCCCAGGCCCTGGAGCAGGTCGTCGGCCTCGCCGAGGAGTCCCGGGGCCGTACCCTCCAGGTCGTCGACGCCGTCCCGGCCGACGCGGGCGACGCCCGGGGACTGAGCTCCTTCTACCTCGTCGTCGGCTGGTGCGTGGGCGGCTACCTGTGCGCCGCGGCCCTCGCGATCAGCGCCGGCGCCCGCCCCGCGAACACCGCCCGCGCCGCGATCCGGCTCGGCGCGCTGCTCGTGTACGCGGCCGTCGCCGGGCTGCTCGGCGCGGTGGTCGCGGGCCCGGTGCTGGGGGCGCTGCCGGGCAGTACGGCGGCCTTGTGGGGGCTGGGCACCATGGTGGTCTTCGCGGTCGGCGCGATCACCCTGGCCCTGCAGGGGCTGGCCGGCGTGGTCGGCATCGGCCTGGCGATCCTGCTGGTGGTGGTGGTCGGCAACCCGAGCGCGGGCGGCGCCTACGCGTACGCGCTGCTGCCGCCGTTCTGGCAGGCCGTCGGCCCGGCCCTGCCGCCGGGTGCGGGGACGTACGCGGCGCGCTCGCTCGCCTACTTCGACGGCCACGGCACGGCCGGGCCGCTGCTGGTGCTGGCCGCCTGGGCGGTGGGTGGCGCGGCCGTCACCCTGGCCTGCGCCGCCTTCCGCAGGGGCCGCCCGGGAGCCCCCGTCGGCAGCGGCCACCCCGAGGAGCGGGCCGCCGCCTGAGCGGCGCACGCAGCGGCCCGCCCGGGGTCCGGGGCCCGGGCGGGCCGCTGCGCTCCTGCCGGGTCAGTAGACGCTGACCCCGTAGGCGTTCAGGGCCTCGACGACCGGCTGGAAGAAGGTCGTCCCGCCCGAGGAGCAGTTGCCGCTGCCGCCGGAGGTGAGGCCGACCGCGCGGGTGCCGGAGTACAGGGGGCCGCCGCTGTCGCCGGGCTCGGCGCAGACGTTGGTGCGGATCATGCCGTAGACGATGTCGCCGTTGCCGTAGTTCACGGTGGCGTTCAGGCCGGTCACGGTGCCGCTGTGGGTGCCGGTGGTGGAGCCGCGGCGCGTCACCGACATGCCGACGGTGGCGTTGACGGCGCTGGTGATGTCCTGGCTGCCGACGGTCCCGGGGTGGGACAGCGAGGTGTTGTCGTAGCGGACGAGGCCGTAGTCGTTGTTGGGGAAGCTGGACCCCACGGTCGGGCCGATCGCCGTGGTGCGCGCCGAGTTCGTGTACCAGGTGCCCGCGCCGTCGGTGCAGTGGCCGGCGGTCAGGATGTAGTACGTGGTGCCGCTGCGGACGTTGAAGCCGGCCGAGCAGCGCCAGCTCGACGCGTAGATCGCGTCCCCGCCGTTGACCAGCTTGCGGAGCTGGCCGGGGATGCGCTCGATGCGCAGGGCGGCCGCGTCGGCTCCGGCCTCCTTGCGGATCCTGGCGAGGTCCGCCTCGGTGACCCTGGAGTCGGCGGCGACCACCAGGGTGCCGTTGGCGGGGTTGGTGTACCAGGCCGTGCCGGCGACGTCGGCCCGCTGGACGGAGGCGCCTGCCGCCGCGAGCCGTGCGGCGCTGAAGCCGCTGTCCGCGCTGGCGGCGGTGGGCGCGGCGAGCCCGGCGACGGCAGCCAGGCCTGCGGCCACTGCGAGCAGCCGGGTACGGGTGATGCTCTTGATCCTCACTTCTCGTCCTCCCGGGAGGGATCGGGGGCCCGGCGGCGTGGGGGAGCCGGAGCCCGTGAGGCGCAGCCGGGGGTACGGCAGGCGCACAGTTTTCGTCGTGCCCCTGACAAATCCCCGGGTGGCGCTGACGGGAGTGTCTCGGCGCCGGAAACCGGGGACAAGGGCGTGTTTCGGCCTCCGCCCGCCCGCGGCCGCCCCGGGCGGCGGGGGGCCGCCCGGCGGTGGGAGCCGGCGGAGGACGTGGTCGGCCGAGCCTGGGGGCGGCAGCGTCGTCCGGTCGCGGCCCCCCTCGGCGCAGCCGTCGCCCCCGGGCCGCGGAACGGCCGGAATTCGACCCGCCGGGGCAGTCGGCGGGCCTGCGGGGGCACCGGGCGGGCGCCGGCGGGGGTTCGCGTCATGTACGGCAGTCCGCCTCGGGGTCGGGTGCGTGATCGCTGGTGTCGCCAACCCTTCCACGCCCGGCCCGGACGGCAACCCCGCAGTACGCCGTCCGGGCCTGCGGCCCCTGACGACGGCTCAGTCGCAGCCGCACCCGCAGTCGCAGCAGTTGCAGCAATCGCAATCGCAGTTGTCGCACCAGGCGTCGCGCTTCTTGCGCGACCAGGGGCCCTCGTGGTCCGTGCAGCACAGCTGGCAGGTGCAGAACATCCACGTCGCGACCGCGCAGCCCGCGAGGAGCCCGCGCCGCGGCTTCTGCGGCGGCTGCCCGCCGCCGCCCGGGCCGCCCGCCGGCGGCATGCCGGCCCCGCCGCCGTAGGGCCCGCCGCCGTACGGGCCGCCGCCGTAGGGCCCGCCGCCCTGCGCGCCCCCGCCGTACGGGTTCCCCGGCGCGCCGCCGTACGGGTTCCCCTGGCCCGGCCCGAAGCCCTGCGGCGGCGCGCCGAAGCCGCCGCCCCCGCCCGCGGAGTTCACGGCCGTGTGCCCGCAGGAGGAGGTGCCGAAGGCGCGGTCCACCGAGTTCCGCAGCTCGTGCACCAGCAGCCGGTGGGCCAGCCCGGCGTCCGCGAACTCCACCTCGTCCAGGGCGAGCCGGATGCCGTGCAGGGCGTCGTCGCACAGCCGGCGCGCCTCGGCCAGCGGGGTCCCGGTCGCCGTCAGCGGGTTCCAGGCGCCGTTCACGGCGTCCTCGGCCCGGTCCTCGACCGCGTCCAGCAGGTGCGCGAGCCGGCCGAAGTACCGGCCGGCCTCGGCCAGCGGGGCGGCGTTGCCGGGCCGCCCGGCCAGCCGTGCGGTATGCGCGAACGCCGCGGCCGTCGCCGTCTCCGTCGGCTCGGTCACCACCAGCACCGGCGTGCCCGGACCGGCAAGCGTCTCGATGCCCGTCTGCCGGTCCACGGCGTCGACGAGGACGGCCGTGTCGAAGCCCAGCGAGGCGCCGGTGCGGGCGCCCGCCCGGTCCCAGCGCCGGGCCACGCGGCGGGCGGCGGCGGCCATGGGCGCGCGGGCCAACAGCCCGTCGCCGTCGGCGACGTGGTCCCGGACCTTCGCCGAGGCGAGCACGAGCGAGACGGCCGCGGCGAGCCGCGCGCCCTCGCCGTCGGCCACGGCGGCCGTCCGCATCCCGCGCAGCGGGCACGGTCCGGCGGTGCGCCGGGCGCCGGCGGCGGGTCCTGACTGAGCCTCCGTCAGAACCGATATGAGAAGCCCGTCGTAATTGGTGACGATGCGGGCGAACTGCCCGTGGTCACCCCTGAGTGCCAGGCACAGCCCGCACAGATGGGCCATCCACTCCGCCTTGAGCCGCTCCCCGAGCCGGTGCGTACAAGGTCTGACGATGCCGAACAATACGGGCCCCCGAGTGTCATCCGCGGAAAGATGGGCATCGTATCCAGCCAGATCAGTCACCCGTACGCCCCCGCCGACCACCCGCGCGGCCGCACCGGTCGTATTTTCACTCGGTCAGCAGTGGCACCGACCAGGATCCTCGACCGTGCAACGGATGTTCTGCACCAGTACCGTCACGAAACAACTTCGCGGCGGCCATCCGCTTGGCGCGTTGTCAGCATCATGGACGACCATAGGGGTTGCGGAGAAAAGACAGACTGACCGCGGTGAAAGGAGGCGTCCATGGGTTCGGTACGCAAGGCGAGCGCCTGGCTGGGTCTCGTGGAGGACAGTGACGACGAGCGTTACTACGACGACGACTACGCGGATGCCGGGCACGGTTCCGTCGCCGGCCCCGGCGACCAGTGGGCCACCGACCCGCGGGTCCGGGTCGCCTCCGAGTCCGCCGTCGAGCGCGGCCGCCGCATCGCCACCGTCACGCCGGACGGCTTCCGCGACGCCCGCGCCATCGGCGAGCTGTTCCGCGAGGGCGTGCCCGTCATCGTCAACCTGTCGCTGATGGACCCCGCCGACGCCAAGCGCGTCGTCGACTTCGCCGCCGGCCTCACCTTCGGACTGCGCGGCTCCATCGAGCGGGTGGCGACCAGGGTCTTCCTGCTGACCCCGGCCGACACCCAGATCGTCAGCGGTGAGCCGGGCGGCCGCTCCCGCGACTTCTTCAACCAGAGCTGAGGCCGGGCCTCACCGGAAGGCGTCGAGACCGGTGAGCGCCTTGCCCAGCACCAGCTGGTGCATCTCGACGGTGCCCTCGTAGGTGAGCACCGACTCCAGGTTGGTGGCGTGCCGCATGACGGGGTACTCCAGGGAGATCCCGTTGGCGCCGAGGACAGTCCGCGCGGTGCGGCAGATCTCGATCGCCTCACGGACGTTGTTGAGCTTGCCGAAGCTGACCTGCTCCGGCCGCAGGGTACCCGCGTCCATCCGCCGGCCCAGGTGGTGGGCGAGCAGGATGCCCTTGTGGAGCTCCAGCGCCATGTCCGCCAGCTTCGCCTGGGTGAGCTGGAACCCGCCGATGGGCCGGCCGAACTGCTCCCGCGTCCGCGCGTAGTCCAGCGCCGCCTCGAAACTGGCGCGCGCCGCACCCATCGAGCCCCAGACGATCCCGTACCGCGCGTGGCTGAGGCAGCTCAGCGGCCCCTTCAGACCCACGACCCCCGGCAGTACGGCGTCGGCCGGCAGCCGGACGTCGTCCATGACCAGCTCGCTCGTGACCGAGGCCCGCAGCGACCACTTGTGCTTGATCTCGGGGGCGGAGAAGCCCGCGGAGTCGGTGGGCACCGCGAAGCCGCGGATCCCCTCGTCCGTCTGCGCCCAGACCACCGCGACCGCGGACACCGAGCCGTTGGTGATCCACATCTTCCGGCCGTTCAGGATCCAGTCCGTGCCGTCCCGCTTGGCGTGGGTGCGCATGGCCGCCGGGTCGGAGCCGGCGTCGGGCTCGGTCAGGCCGAAGCAGCCGATCAGCTCGCCCGCCGCCATGCCCGGGAGCCAGCGCTGCTTCTGCTCCTCGGAGCCGTAGCGGTGGATCGCGTACATGGCGAGGGAGCCCTGGACGGAGACCAGGGAGCGGATTCCGGAGTCGGCCGCCTCCAGTTCGAGGCAGGCGAGCCCGTACTGCACCGCGGTCGCGCCGGCGCAGCCGTACCCCTCCAGGGACATGCCGAGGGCGCCGAGCGCGCCGAGCTCGCGGGCGAGCTCCCGGATGCCGGGGAGTTCGCCGCGCTCGTACCAGTCGGCGACGTACGGCAGGACCCGGTCGGCGGCCCACGCGCGGACCGTGTCGCGGACGGCGGCGTCCTCGGGGCTGAGGAGCTCGTCGAGGCCGAGCGGATCGGTGGGGACGAAGGACACGGGGCCTCCCGGCGGGCCTGGGGGTGAACCTAGCGGTGCTAGTTTGTCGCCGCGGCGGGCGCCGGTCCAGCCCCCGCCTGCCGGGCCGGACGGCGCGGGGCGTCAGACGGCCTTGGCCGTGGGGCGGCCTTCCGCGTCTGCTGTGCCTTCTGCGTCTTCCGCGTCGACCGGGCCCGCCTGGGCCGGCAGCGGCACGGGGGCGGCGGCGCCCGCGGTACCCGGCTCGTCCGCCGCAGTGCAGTCCATGGCCCGCGGCAGCTTCAGCGCCATCAGCGCTCCGGCGAGCAGCAGGCCGGCGCTGACCACGAGCGTGATGTGCAGCCCGTGGACGAACGAGTGCCGGGCGGCCGCGTACAGCGCGTCGCCCGCGGCCCCGCCGAGGTGCCCGGCGATCTGGTACGCCTCCCCCAGCGAGTTGGCGGCGCCCCGCGCCTCCTGCGGCGACACCCCGGGCACGTCGAGCAGGCCCGGCGCGTACGCCGCGTTCATCACGCTGCCGAGGAGGGCGATGCCCATGCCCGCGCCGAGCTGGTAGGAGGTCTCGCCTATGGAGGCCGCCCCGCCCGCGGTCTCTGCGGGGGCCTCGCTCAGCATCGACTCGTACGCGGCGAACAGCGTCGTCTGGAGCCCGAAACCGAGCAGCACGAAGCCTGCGGTGAGGAGTACGGGCCGGTCGTGCTGGCCCATGAGGGTCAGCAGCAGCACGGCGAACGCCGTCAGCAGGAAGCCGAGCGAGACCATCGTGCGGGGGCCGATCCGGGCCAGCGTGTAGGAGCCGGTGGCGCCCGCGGCCATCGCCGCGAAGGTCAGCGGGAGCAGCCGGAGCCCGGTTTCGAGCGGGCTGAGCTCCAGGACGAGCTGGAGGTACTGGACGGCGAGCAGTTCCAGCCCGACCAGGGCGAGCATGGCGAGGACGATGCACCCGACGGAGGTGGAGAAGGCGGCGCGGGCGAACATCCGGATGTCGATCAGCGGGTGCGCGAGGCGCCTCTGGCGGCGGGTGAAGAGAACGAGCAGGACGATGCCGAGGAGGAGCGGTACGAGGCATTCGGCGTCGAGGAGCCGGCGCTCGGCTCCGAGCCGCTTGACGCCGAGGACGACGCCGAGGACGCCGCCCGCGGCCATGAGCGCGCCGAGCACGTCCCACGGCCCGTCGGCCGCGCCCTTGGACTCGGGGAGCAGCCACCGTCCGAGCGGGAGGATCAGGGCCATGAGCGGGATGTTGATGAGGAAGACCGAGCCCCACCAGAAGTGCTCGATGAGGAAGCCGCCGAGGACGGGGCCGCCGGCCGCGCCGATGGCGGCGACGGCGGTCCAGATGCCGATGGCGAGGGCCCGCTCGCGGCGGTCGGGGAAGACCTGCCGCAGGATCGACAGCGTCGCCGGCATGATCATGGCGCCGCCTATGCCGAGGAGGGCGCGGGCGGCGATCAGGACCTGGGCGTGGTCGGCGAAGGCCGCGACGGCCGAGGCGGTGCCGAAGAGGGCGTAGCCGAGCAGGAGTATCCGGCGGCGGCCGATCCGGTCGCCGAGGGTGCCGAAGAGGATCAGCAGGGCGGCGCAGACGAGCGGGTAGGCGTCGACGATCCACAGCAGCTCGATCGGGCCGGGGCGCAGGTCCTCGGTCACGGCGGGGACGGCGACGTGGAGGATCGTCGCGTCGAGCGCGACGAGGACCAGGCTGACGCACAGGACCGCGAGGACGAGCCAGCGGTTCGTTCCGCCGGAGGCGGCCCGGAGCCGGTTGAGGAGGGGCCCTCTGTCGGTGTCGGCGATCCTGCGGCCGGCCGCGTTGGTCCCCGGCATGCATGTACCTCCCAGATGAATCGCTCGCACCCGGTGGACCGGCGTTTTCGGCGGGGCCGCGGCGGCGTTGTGCGGTGCGGCGCCCTGCGGGTCCGGCGGCGACGTGCGAGTGAAGGGTCAGCGTACGCGAGTTCGCCGGTGCCCCACGTGGTCAAGCTCTCATCGCGGCGGCGGCCTCCCTGTGGCATGCACCACTCGCCCCGCCCGCTTTCCCCGCCCGCCCTCTCCCGGCGTACACGAGCCGTCACCTTCTGTGGTTCCGCGCCGGTCGGCGGCCACGGGCCCCCGGATAATCATGCCCGTGGAAGATCTTGGATTGCGCCGGGCCGCGCCCGCCCTGGCGGTCTTCGCGGCGGTCCGGCTGCTCGGTGCGGCCGTCCTGGCCGGGTGGGGCGCCGCCGTCGGCAGCAGTGCGCACACGCTGCTGTCGGCACGGTGGGACTCGCTGTGGTACGCCCGGATCGCGGCGGAGGGCTACGGGTACGAGGTGGTCCTGCCGAACGGGGACGTGCACGCGAACCTGGCGTTCTTCCCGCTGCTGCCGTGGCTGGAGCGGCTGGTGTCGGGGGCGACGGGGCTGGGGTACGGCTCGGCGGGCCTGGCCGTGTCGGCGGTGGCGGGCCTCGCGGCGGCCTGGGGGATCTTCGCGGTGGCCGGGGCGGTGTGCCGGGAGCGGTGGCCGGAGGCGGACGCCCGGCGGGTCGGGGTGTGCGCGGTCGCGGTGTGGGCCGCGCTGCCGGTGGGTGTCGTGCAGTCGATGGCGTACAGCGAGGCGCTGTTCACGGCGCTGGCCGCGTGGGCGCTGTACGCGGTCCTGCGCGGGTGGTGGCCGGCGGCGGGCCTGCTCGCGGCGGGTGCGGGCCTGACCCGTCCGGTCGGCGCCGCGGTCGTGGCGGCGGTGTGGGCGGCGGCAGCCCTGGCGTGGCGGCGCGGCGAGCGGTCGTGGCGGATCGCGGCGGGCGCGGTCCTGGCTCCGGCGGGGGCGGCGGCGTACGTGCTGTGGGTGGGCGCGTACACCGGTGAGGGGCTGCTCGGGTACCTGCGGGTGCAGGAGGGCTGGGGCAACGGCTTCGACGGGGGGCTGGCCTTCGCCCGGTTCGCCGCGGCCATGCTGGCCGAGGGGCCCGGTCCGGCCGCGGCGGGGCTGGCGCTGGCCGCGGGCGTGCTGCTGGTGCTGTGGCTGTACGCGCTGTGCGTACGGCAGCGGCAGCCCGCCCCGCTGCTCGTCTACACGGGGATCGTGGTCGCGCTGGCGCTGGGCGCGTCGGGGTACTTCGGGTCCAAGCCGCGGCTGCTGCTGCCGGCGTTCCCGCTGCTGCTTCCGGCGGCCCTCGCGCTGGCCCGGTGGCGGCCGCGGCGGGCAGCGGCGCTGCTGGGAGCGGCGGCCCTGGCGTCGGCGGCGTACGGGGCGTCCTGGCTGAACGGCTCGGGGCCGCCGTAGCGGCATGGGGCGGTGCGGGCGGCGAACGCTCTTCCGCACCGGCGCAGAAAGGAATTGAACCGCGAAGATAAAGATGGTGTAAGCCGTGGGAAAGAATGGCCGCACCAAAGAGCCGGATGCACCAACTAATGCCTTAATCCCAGGAATTACGCACCGCGTGAGACCAACTCCACATCACATGGTCATCACAAACCCGGTGATTCGACCGGGCTGCACAGCGGCGCGCGGTAACGTCGATTGAGTGCGTACCGACCGAATCCTGACCCGGCTGGAGCGGGTGTTCGCCCGACTGGACCGGGAACCCGAGCGGCCGGCTCATCTGCAAACACCGCGGATGAGCCGGCATCGCGTCGTGCTCCTCGGATCGACCTTCGCGTTCTACCTCGCGATCGTGGTGGCCGTCCTGACCACGTCCTGGCTCGTCCGCCTGGACTGGCAGGTGATGTTCTTCCGGCCCTACGAGCAGTGGCCGCAGCTGCACGCCTTCCTCGACTACCTCGTCGTGCTGGGCCAGCGCGGACCCACCGCGGTCATGGTCGCCGCATGGCTGGGCTGGCGCTCCTGGCGGCAGCACACCCTCCGCCCCCTGATCACCCTCGGCGTGGCGCTGCTCCTGCTGAACGTGACGGTGGGCTCCGTCAAACTCGGCCTCGGCCGGCTCGGCCCGCACTACGCCACCACGATCGGCTCGGCCGAACTCTTCGCCGGCGGCGACATATTCCCCTCCGGGCACACCGCCAACGCCGTCGTGACCTGGGGCATCCTCGCCTACCTCGCGTCGACCGTGACCACCCGGCGCGTGCTGTCCATCGTCTCCGCGGTGGTCTCGCTGAGCGTCGGCGCCACCACGGTCTACCTCGGCACCCACTGGGTCAGCGACGTGCTGCTCGGCTGGTCCGCGGGCCTGCTGATCATGCTGGCGCTGCCCTGGTTCGAGCCGCTGATCGCCGGCGTCGAGGCCTGGGTGTTCGCCAAGCGGGAGGCGATGCGCCGCCGCGTGGAGGCCGGGACCCTGCCCGCTCCGGTCGCCGCGGCGCTCGTGCCGCTGCTGTCCGCGGGCGGCAAGTGGCGGCCCCCGGCCCCGGCGGGCACCCCGGCTCCGGCCGCTGCCGCAGCTCCGGCGCCGGCGCCCGCACAGGCTGCCGCGGCCGCCACGGCTGCCGCGGCCCCCGGGCACACGACGGTCCCCCGGCCGGCCGCGCACCTCTCCGGCCGGCCGCACCTGGTCCGGCCCGAGCGCCTGCCGGGAACCCCGGCCGGGTCCCGCCGCCCGGCCCACGGCGAGCGGGCCGGCGCGGCCCGCGCGGCCGCCCGCCCGGCCGCGGGCGGCGGCTGACGGAACCGGCCCGGACCACCGGGCACGACGGCCCGCGCGGGGCGGTACGCACCACCCCTGCCCGTGCGGGAGCGAGGCGGGCCGGAGTACCCATCCGGCCCGCCTCGGCCGTTCCCGGAGCCCGGACGTCAGCGCCGCGCCCGGCCGTTCGTCCGTACCGGGTCACACTTGTGTCACGGAATGTCGACAGTTTTACGGGTCGTCAGACTTCCCCGCATCGCCACGGGAAGCCCGCCCCGAACCGGCCCCCGCCATTGTTTATCCGGCGCGCCGCCGCATCCGCGCCGAACCCGCTTCCGCATTCCGTTCGAGCGGCCGGGAATTCGGCGCCGGTATTGTGCGCGGCGGCCTGCGGAGCACCGCCGGGACGTTCCGGTCCGCTTACGGCTTCTCCGCCGGAGCGGTTGCCGCGGACCCGTCCGGCGCCGGCTGCGGACTCTGCCCGCCCTCCGCTCCGGAACTCGTTCCGGGGCCGCCCGGAACGGCCGACGGAAGCCGCTCACCGGGCGCCGGCTTCGCCGGCCGGGGCGGCGGGAGGACCAGCAGGAGGCCGACGGCGAGCGCCTCCGGACGCGGCCCGACCACCGCCCGGTTGGCCTCGTAGAGCGCCTGCGCGCCGCCCTCGACGCGCCGCTTGCGGGCGATCCCCGCCAGCGTGTCCCCCGCCCGCACCACGTGCATCCGCCCGGCCAGCCCGTACCGCCGCGCACACACCGGCCAGGCCTCCCAGCCCTGCTCGGCGAGCACCTCCTCCGCCACCGCGATCTGCTGCTCCCGCGTCGCCAGGTCCGCGCGCGGTGCGTGGGCGAGGCCCCCGTACTCCTCCCACGTCGACTGCCGGAACTGCAGGCCTCCGTAGAAGCCGTTGCCGGTGTCGACCGCCCACCGCCCGCTGCTCTCACAGTCGGCCACGCAGTCCCAGGGCCACTCCCGGCCCGGCCCGCAGTCCCCCGGCCCGCTGCCGAGGGTCCCCGGCGAGCCGGGGTGCGCGGCGGCGGCGGGGCCGGGCGCCGGCGGAGGAGGAGCCGCGCCGGCTCCCGCGGG
>NZ_BMTY01000034.1:32048-61757 GCF_014649915.1 Streptomyces toxytricini
GAGTACGAGGACGAGAGCCAGCACGGCGGCGGCGGCCGCCGCGGCGGCCCGCCGGATCCGGGGGTCGGGCATCGGGTCACGCTACGCATGCCGGAGCCGCCCGCCGCCCGCGCCACGCGGCCCGTCCACTGCCCCACCCGGTCGGCGGACGCGCCCCCTTCCCCGAAGCGGCCACGACCGGACACCAACGGGACACGAACCGGCATCCGTTGACACCGAGGCGAACCCCCGGGCGGACCGTTCACCCCTCTGGCCGCCGGGTTCGATTCCGTTCCCTCAAACGGCGTGACCCCGGCCGCCGATCCGCCGTTGATCCCGGCAGGCCGGGAACCGCCCGGCCCCCCGCTCGCCTAGCCCGAGGAGCCACCCCGTGCCCCGCATGCTCGACGTCAGTGATGAGGTACGTGCCGAGATCGGTGACGAAGAAGCCGAGAGGCTGCTCACCGGCGACGACGCACCGCGCAGCTACGACTGCACCTCGTGCCGCACCCCCGGGGACCCCGAGACCGACCCCACGAGCACCGTCCTGTTCGTCGGCGACGAGACCGCCGTCCTCGCCTTCGCGCACGCCGGCTGCATCCCCTCCCAGGTCGTGTCGGTCTCCGAGGAGCAGCTCCAGGGCGCCGTCCGCAGCATCACCGGCGACAGCCCCGCCCCCGAGGCCCCCGCCGCGGGCGGCGCCGCCCCGCAGAGCGTCCCCGGCGGCCAGGCGGTCCTCGGCATCACCAGCGGCCTCGTCCTGATCGGCGGCGAACTGCACCCGGCCCTCGTGGTCGAGCCGACCGCGCCCATCGCCCGCCCCGGCAGCACCGGCCCGGGAGACGACTTCCTGCCGCTCCTCATCGAGCAGGGCTTCATCCCCGTCACCGACACCGCCGAGCTGCCCACCCCGCTGGCCGGCTGGTCGGTGCTGCTCGCCGCGGGCCAGCTGCACGCCGTGCTCCAGCCGGGCACCGACGGCTCCGGCCCGGTCGCCTGGTGGCAGGCGCACCAGGCCCTGTCGGTCACCGAGGGCTGGCGGGCCGCCGTCAACAAGTCCCAGCGCGTCCTCGTCTACGCGGCTCCCGTCGGCTCCATCGGCCAGCAGCCGCGGGAGGACCTCCTGCGGGACGCCCTCGACAAGGCCGCCGCCGCCGGCAAGCTGGTGGCCGCCTCCATGCCGCTGGCGGGCACCCCGGGCGCCTGACGGAAAGCGGGCCCGGAGCGACCGTCCCGCCCCTCACGAGGGGGCGGCACGGCGCATGTCGCCGGGGGTGTGCGGTCCGCCCGCACACCCCCGGCGATCTGCGTTTCCTGCCCGTCCGCCCGCATCCGCAGGGCCCCGGGGTCGTTGGCTGATACGTGCATTCATACGACCCCTCCCGCGCCTCTGCCCCTACCAGCAGCAGCATCTCCCGGATGCGGCCCGTACAGGACCGGGACGGCGCTCCGGCCGCCTCGCACACCCCCATCTACGACACGCTGTGCTCGGAGTACCTGCGGGCCTTCCGGGCGCTGCCCGGGGACCGCACCGGCGAGGAGGACCTGGCCTTCACGGGGTTCTCGTACGGCGGCTCCTACACGGCCGGCACCGGCACGTACGGGGCCGGCTGGAGCGGCTCCGGGTGGCAGCCGGAGCCGTGGCAGGCTCCGTACGCGCCCGCGCCGGCCCCGGCCGCGCCGCAGCCCTCGTACGCGTACGCCGGCGGCTCCACCGCATACGCCGGCGGGCGGCAGCACCAGACCGGGATGCAGCACATCCCGGCGGCCCTGCCGCCCGCTCCGCGCCGGGGCTACTGACCCCCGGCGGCGCTACTTCTTCTTGTGCTGGCCGCCGCGCTTCTCCCGCACCCGCACCGAGATGTGGATGGGAGTGCCCTCGAAGCCGAACTCCTCGCGCAGACGGCGCTCGATGAACCGGCGGTAGCCGTGCTCCAGGAAGCCGGAGGCGAAGAGGACGAACCGCGGCGGCTTGCTGCCCGCCTGGGTGCCGAACAGGATGCGGGGCTGCTTGCCGCCGCGGATCGGGTGCGGGTGCGCGGCGACGAGCTCGCCGAGGAAGGCGTTCAGCCGGCCCGTCGGGACGCGGGTCTCCCAGCCGGCCAGCGCGGTCTCGATCGCCGGGACCAGCTTCTCCATGTGGCGGCCGGTCTTCGCCGAGACGTTGACGCGGGGCGCCCAGGCGACCTGCTGCATCTCGGTCTCGATCTCGCGCTCGAGGTAGTAGCGGCGCTCCTCGTCGAGCTCGTCCCACTTGTTGTAGGCGACGACGACGGCGCGGCCCGCGTCGACGGCCATCGTGATGATGCGCTGGTCCTGGACGCTGATGTTCTCCGTCGCGTCGATCAGGATGACCGCGACCTCCGCCTTCTCGACGGCGGCGGCCGTGCGCAGCGAGGCGTAGTAGTCGGCGCCCTGCTGGAGGTGGACGCGCTTGCGGATGCCGGCGGTGTCGACGAACTTCCAGGTGACGCCGCCGAGTTCGATGAGCTCGTCGACCGGGTCGCGGGTGGTGCCGGCCAGCTCGTTGACGACGACCCGCTCCTCCCGGGCGACCTTGTTCAGCAGGGAGGACTTGCCGACGTTGGGGCGGCCGATGAGCGCGATGCGGCGCGGCCCGCCGCTCTGCCCGCCGCCGAAGGACTGCGCCGGGGCCTCCGGCAGCGCCTCCAGGACGGCGTCGAGGAGGTCGCCGGTGCCGCGGCCGTGCAGCGAGGACACCGGGTAGGGCATGCCGAGGCCGAGGGACCACAGCATCGCCGCGTCGGCCTCGCCGCTCTGGCCGTCGACCTTGTTGGCGCACAGCACGACGGGCTTGCCGGCGCGGCGCAGCAGCTTGACGACGGCCTCGTCGCTGTCGGTGGCGCCGACCTTGGAGTCGACGACGAAGACGACGGCGTCGGCGGTCTCGATGGCGTACTCGGCCTGCGCGGCGACCGAGGCGTCGATGCCGAGGACGTCCTGCTCCCAGCCGCCGGTGTCGACGACCTTGAAGCGGCGGCCCGCCCACTCGGCCTCGTAGGTGACGCGGTCGCGGGTGACGCCCGGCTTGTCCTCGACGACGGCCTCGCGGCGGCCGATGATGCGGTTCACCAGGGTCGACTTGCCGACGTTGGGCCGGCCGACGACGGCGAGGACGGGCAGCGGGCCGTGGCCCGCCTCCTCGATCGCGCCCTCGACCTCTTCGAGGTCGAAGCCTTCCTCCGCGGCGAGCTCCATGAACTCCGCGTACTCGGCGTCGCCGAGCGCTCCGTGGTCGTGCTGGTCGTTCATGAAGTCCGTTCCTCGTCGTTCGTGGTGGTCGGTGGCGGCCGCGCGGGGTGCCGCGCGGGCGCCACTACTGGGTCAAGTCTCGCTCAGCGCCGGTCGGGGCGCCCGGCGCTCAGCGCCCGGTCAGGCGCCGGGCGTCCGCGAGGTGGGCGGTGAGCCTGCTCTGGATGCGCACGGTGGCCTCGTCCAGGGCGGTGCGGGTGCGGCGGCCGGTGCCGTCGCCCGCGTCGAAGGGGGAGCCGAAGACGATGTCGACCCGGCTCTTGAACGGGGGCAGGCCGCGTATCAGCCGGCCCCGGCGGTCGGTGCTGCCGAGGACGGCCACCGGGACGACCGGTGCGCCGCTGCGGACGGCGAAGTACGCGAGCCCCGCGCGCAGCGATGCGAAGTCGCCCTCGCCGCGGGTGCCCTCGGGGAAGATGCCGAGCGCGCCGCCGTTGTCGAGCACGGAGAGGGCCTTGGTGACGGCGGTGCGGTCGGTTCCCGCGCGGTCGACGGGGACCTGGCCGATGCCCTCGAGGAAGGTCCCGAGCGGGCCGATGTACGCCTCCTTCTTGACGAGGAAGTGCAGCGGCCGCGGCGCGGTGCCCATGACCATGGGCCCGTCGATGTTGTGGGCGTGGTTCACGGCGAGGATGACGGGACCGGAGGCGGGCACGCGCCAGGCCCCCAGTACGCGCGGCTTCCACAGCCCGTACATGAGCCCGATGCCGATCCGCCGGCCGACCGCCGCACCCTTCGGGGAGGGCGTCCGGGTCACTTGCGGCCCGCCCTCTTCTCCTCGACCAGGGTCACGACGCACTCGATGACCTGCTCCAGGGTCAGCTCGGTGGTGTCGACCTCGACGGCGTCGCCGGCCTTCGCCAGCGGCGACGTCTTGCGGCCGGAGTCGGCGGCGTCCCGCTTGATCAGGGCCTCCTTGGTCGCCGCGACGTCGGCGGCGTCCTTGCCGCGGAGCTCGCCGCTGCGGCGGGCGGCGCGGGCCTCGGGCGAGGCGGTGAGGAAGACCTTCAGGTCGGCGTCGGGCAGGACGGTGGTGCCGATGTCCCGGCCCTCGACGACGATGCCGCCCTCGGCCTCAGCGGCGATGCTGCGCTGGAGGTCGGTGATCAGCGCGCGGACCTCGGGGACGGCGCTGACCGCGCTGACCTTCGAGGTGACCTCGCGGGTGCGGATCGGGCCGGAGGCGTCCACGCCGTCGACGGTGATCGTCGGGGCGGCCGGGTCGGTCCCGGAGACGATCGCCGGCTTTCCGGCGGCCAGGGCGACGGCGTCCGCGTCGTCGGTGTCGATGCCGTTGGTGATCATCCACCAGGTGATGGCCCGGTACTGGGCACCGGTGTCCAGGTAGCGCAGCCCGAGCTTGGCGGCCACGGCCTTGGAGGTGCTGGACTTGCCCGTGCCGGAGGGACCGTCGATGGCGACGATCACGGCGGACGGAGCTGCGGTTTCCACGGTGCGGGCACCTTCCTGGTTGCGCGTGCGTGTCAGGGCGCGCCAAAGCGCCCCTCTCCAAGGTTACCGGGCCCCGGAACGGGCGCTGCCCGGGAGCCGCCGCGGGGGCCGCCGGGGCGGCCGCGGCCCCGGCGGCGGGCGGTCGGCGGCCACAGGGGCGGGCGCGCGACGGGCGGGGGTTACGGGCGGCGCAGGGCCCAGCCGCGGTCGCGCAGCTCCTCGGTGAGGGCGGCGGCGGCGCTCGGGTCCACCATGAGCTGTACGAGGCCGGCCTGCTGGCCGGTGGCGTGCTCGATCCGCACGTCCTCGATGTTGACCCCGGCCCGGCCGGCGTCGGCGAAGATCCGGGCGAGTTCGCCCGGCCGGTCGCTGATCAGGACGGCGACGGTCTCGTACGCCATCGGGGCGGCTCCGTGCTTGCCGGGGACCCGCTCGCGGCCGGCGTTGCCGCGGCGCAGGACGTCCTCGATGCCGCCGGCGCCGCCGCGCCGCTCGTCCACGTCGGCGGACTCCAGGGCGTGCAGGGCGTCGACGGTGGCCCGGAGGTCGGCGGCGATGCCGGCGAGGACCTCGGCGACGGGGCCGGGGTTGGCGGAGAGGATCTCCACCCACATGCGGGGGTCGGAGGCGGCGATGCGGGTGACGTCGCGGATGCCCTGGCCGCAGAGCCGCACAGCGGTCTCGTCGGCCTCCTCCAGGCGGGCGGCGACCATGCTGGACACGAGCTGCGGGGTGTGCGAGACGAGCGCGACCGCCCGGTCGTGGGCGTCGGCGTCCATGACGACCGGGACGGCGTTGCAGAGCGCGACGAGCTCCAGGGCCAGGTTGAGCACCTCGTGGTCGGTCTCCCGGGTGGGCGTGAGCACCCAGGGGCGGCCCTCGAAGAGGTCGGCGGTGGCGGCGAGCGGCCCGGACCGCTCCTTGCCGGCCATGGGGTGGGTGCCGATGTACGCGGTGGTGTCCGCGCCGAGCGCGGCGAGCTCCCGGCGCGGGCCGCCCTTGACGCTGGCGACGTCCACGTACGCGCGGGCCACGCCGCGCCCGATGGCGTCGGCCAGGGTCGCCGCGACGTGGGCGGGCGGTACGGCGACGATCGCGAGGTCGACCTTCCCTGCGGGCGGCTCGTCGGTGCCGGCGCCGAGGGAGGCGGCCGTGCGGGCCGTGTCGGGGTCGTGGTCGGCGAGGTGGACGCGGACCCCGCGGGCGGCGAGGGCGAGGGCCGCCGAGGTTCCGATCAGGCCGGTTCCGATGACGGCGGCGGTTCTCACGGGGCGCTCCAGGGTTGCGTGGTGTGGCGGCGGATCACTCCGGGCCAGGGTAGCCAGCGCGGGGGCGCCCGGGATCCGGCGGCCCGTCGGGCGGGGCTGCCGGGGCTGCCGGGGCTGCCGGGTCCCGGGGGCCTTTCCGGACCATGGCACCCCCGATGGCGGGGGCCTGCCACTCGGGGCCGGTCCGCGGCGGGGCGGTGGCGGCTGGGGTAGAACGTCGGCATGATCTTCCACATCGTCCCGCTCGCCGACTGGTCCGCCGCGCCCGAGCTCCCGTACGCCCCGGCCTCCCTGGACGCGGAGGGATTCGTGCACTGCTCGGCCGACCGCCCCACCGCCCTGGAGATCGCCGACCGGTACTACCGCGAGGTGGAGGGCCCGGTGCTGGCCGTCGAACTCGACGAGCGCGCGCTGACCTCGGAAGTCCGCCGCGAGGGTGAATCGGGCGGCCGCTACCCGCACGTCCACGGGCCGCTGGACCGGGCGGCGGTGGTCCGCGTCTGGGAGGTCGTCCTTGGGCCGGGTGCCGCACCGGAGCTCGCCCCGTGGGAGCCGGGTGCCTGAGCGGCGGCGCGGCGGAGCACCACCCGGGGCCCGGCGCGGGCCAGGATGCTCTTCGCCGGTCCCGGCCCAGACGAGGAGGAGCCCATGAGCGATCCCGTGCCCACCGCCCGACGCACCGTCCTGGCGGCGGGGGCCGCCGCCCTGGCCGGCGGCGCGCTGGCCGGCTGCGGCGGGGAGGAGGAGCCCTCGCCGATCCCGGAGAGCGCGACCCCCGGCACGTCCGGCCCTCAGGCGGCGGCCCCGAGCGAGAGCGCCGGGACGGCGCTGCTGAAGACGTCGGAGGTGCCGGTGGGCGGCGGCACGGTGCTGAAGGACCGGAAGCTGGTGGTGACCCAGCCGGCGGCGGGGACGTTCAAGTGCTTCTCCGCGGTGTGCACGCACCAGGGCTGCCTGGTGAACAAGGTGGCCGCCGGCACCATCGACTGCCCCTGCCACGGCAGCCGGTTCGCCATCGCGGACGGCGCGGTCACGAAGGGCCCGGCGACCCGCCCCCTCCCGGAGGCGAAGATCACGGTCTCCGGTGGCCAGGTGTACCTGGCGTAAGGCGGCGCCCTGGCGCAGTGCGGTGCCGGGGCGGCGGGGCAAATCCCGTCGACCGGCGACCGCCGCCGCGCCTACCCTCCGGGGATGACCGAACAGACCACCCTTGCGGGCGCGGCCGCCGCGTCCGACGACCACGCCCTGGTGCGCGACCACACGGTCTACGCGTGCGTCATGGGCTCGCGGGCGTTCGGCCTGGCGACCGGGTCGAGCGACACCGACCGGCGTGGCGTCTACCTGGCGCCGACCCCGCTGTTCTGGCGCTTCGACAAGCCGCCGACGCACGTGGAGGGCCCCCGGGAGGAGCAGTTCTCCTGGGAGCTGGAGCGCTTCTGCGAGCTGGCGCTGCGCAGCAACCCGAACGTCCTGGAGTGCCTGCACTCGCCGCTGGTCGAGCGGCTGACCCCGGTGGGGGAGGAACTCCTCGCACTGCGCGGGGCGTTCCTCTCCCGCGGGGTGCACACCTCGTTCACCCGCTACGCGAAGGGCCAGCACGACAAGCTCCTGGCCGACGTGCGGCTGCACGGCGCGCCGCGCTGGAAGCACGCGATGCACCTGCTGCGGCTGCTGCTGTCCTGCCGCGACATGCTCCGCACGGGCCGCCTGGACATCGACGCGACCCCGTACCGCGACCGCCTCCTCGCGGTGAAGCGGGGCGAGTCGTCCTGGTCGGAGATCGACGCCTGGGCGACCTGCCTGTCAGCCGAATCGGACGCGGCCCTCCCGCGCTCCCCCCTCCCGGAGACCCCGAACCGGGCAGCAGTGGAATCCTTCCTCCACCGGGCCCGCCGAGAAAGTGCCGCAGCGTCGTGATCGCGATTTGCGCGCACGAAATGACCGGCGGCAGGCGATCCGTCTACGTGGCCCACCTCACGGTCGAGGTGGACGACGCCGCCGCCCGTTGGGGGACCGGCGAGAGGTTCGAGGACGAGTGGGACCTCGGGCCACGCCTGATCTACTGCTGGCGGCTGGACAGCGGTGTCTGCGTGGCCCTGAACAGGCTCGAGCACCTCGACGTGCCGGGGTTCGGCTTCTACATGCGGGCGGACGACGAAGTTCCCGCCGCCATGCGGTTCGTGCTGGAGGAGTTCCTCAACGGGTCGGGAATTGCCCGGGAAACCGTGGCCGAGACGGCCTTCTGAGGGACGGGGTCCGCGGAGGGGCCGGGAGGGGTAATCCCCCCGGCCCCTCGTGCCTCGGCTGCGGGCCGGCCGTCAGGCGTCCCAGAGGGCGGCGAACGTGTCGAGGTCCTCGCGGTACTCGATGCGGGTCGTCCAGTCGTCCGGCCAGGCCGCCGCGCCCAGGTGGGCGCCTGCGAAGGCGCCGGCCAGGCAGGCCAGGGAGTCCGAGTCGCCGGACGTGCAGGCGGCGCGGCGCAGGGCCGTCAGGGGCTCGTCCGGGAAGAGCAGGAAGCACTGGAGGGCGGTGGCGAGGGCCTCCTCCGCGATCCAGCCCTCGCCGGTGGTCAGGCAGGGGTCCGTCTCCGGGGACGGGGTCTTCAGGGCCGCCGCGAGCCGGTCCAGGGCGGCCAGGCAGTCGTCCCAGCCGCGGGCGATGTAGGACTGCGGGCTCGCGTCGCAGGCCGTGCGCATCCAGAGGTCGCCGAGCCAGCGCTCGTGGTAGCGGGTGCGGTTGTCCAGGGCGTACGAGCGCAGCAGGCCGACCAGGCCCGTGACCTCGGCCCCGTCGGCGAGCAGCCACACGGCGCGGGCCGTCAGGTCCGAGGCGGCGAGGGCGGTGGGGTGGCCGTGGGTGAGGGCGGACTGGAGCTGGGAGGCGCCGGCCCGCTCCTCCTCCGTCCAGCCGGGGACGAGGCCGATCGGGGCCACGCGCATGTTCGCGCCGCAGCCCTTGGAGCCGATCTGGCCGGCGTCGCGCCAGTCCCGTCCGGGGTCGGTGAGGAGGCTGCACGCCCGCAGGCAGGTGTTGCCGGGGGCGCGGTTGTTCTCCGGGGACCGGTACCAGGCCGTGAACTCCTCGCGGACGGGCCCGGCGAGGCCCTCCGGGGTCAGCGGGCCGCGGTCCGCCGCGGTGCGCATGCCGCGGGCGAGCGCGAGGGTCATCTGGGTGTCGTCCGTGACGATGGCCGGGCGTGGCAGCCGCATCTGCCGCCAGGGGCCGGTCTTCGCGAGGATCGCCGGGACGTCGTTGAACTCGGTGGGGAAGCCCAGGGCGTCGCCGAGGGCCAGGCCGAACAGGGATCCGGTCGCCGCGCGCTTCGTCGCCGTCGTCGTCATGTGCTCGGGGTTCCTTCCGGGGGCGTGGGCGTGGGGCGGAGCAGCGGGGGGTGCAGGGCGGTGGCGGGGCCGGCCCGGTAGAGGGCGGCCGGTTTGCCGCGGCCGCCGGTGAGCCTGGCGGCGCCGGGCACCGCTTCGACGAAGCCGGGGGTGGCGAGCACCTTGCGGCGGAAGTTGGGCCGGTCCAGGGCCGTGTCCCAGACCGTCTCGTAGACGGACCGGAGCTCGCCGAGGGTGAACTCCGGCGGGCAGAAGGCGGTGGCCAGGCAGGTGTACTCCAGCTTGGCGCCGATCCGGGAGCGGGCGTCGGCGAGGATCGCCGCGTGGTCGAAGGCGAGCGGGCCGGCCTCCCCCACCGCCGTCCACCGGGCGCGGTCCGCGTCGCCGCCGCCCTCCGCGGCGGGCTCGGGCATGTCGGGGACGAGCGCGGTGAAGGCCACCGACACCACCCGCATCCGGGGGTCGCGGTCCGGTTCGCTGTACGTGCGCAGCTGCTCCAGGTGGAGCGCGGCGACGACCTGCTCCGGCAGGCCGGTCTCCTCGGCGAGTTCCCGGCGGGCCGCCTGCTCCGCGGACTCGCGGGGCAGGACGAACCCTCCGGGCAGCGCCCAGGCGCCCGCGTACGGGTCCTGGCCGCGCCGGATCAGCAGGACGTGGAGGGCGCCTGCGCGGACGGTGAAGACGGCGAGGTCGACCGTGACCGCGAAGGGCGCGAAGGCGCGCGGGTCGTAGTCCGCCACGGCGGTCAGCGCCTTTCCGGGAGGGGGTCGGTGAACTGCCAGGCTTCGGAGAGGAGTTCGTCGACGGCCCGGACGGCGGTCCGCAGGCGCGCGGCGCGGTCGCCGGTGACGACGAGGTGGCGGCGCCCGGTGCGTTGCAGTTCCTCGCGGAAGCGTCCGGTCATCCAGGGCCGCAGGTGCGGGCCGTCGCGCAGGCCGTCGTCCTCGAAGGGGACGTCCGCGTGGTCGGTCAGCAGGTACAGGTCGCGGGGGCGGGCGGCCCCGATCCGCTCGACCTCCGGGTTCCGGCCGCCCGTGTACCGCTCGTGCCAGATGCCGGTCGCGAAGGAGTCGGTGTCGCAGAAGAGGACGGGCGAGCCCTCGCGGGCCGCGCGCTCCTCGTCCTCGTCCTGGCGGCGGGCGATGACGGGGAACTCCTCGGAGGTGAACTCCACGTCCTCCCAGGTCGCCGCCGGGTCGGCGGCGCGGGCGGCGGCGAGCTTCTCCTCGCTGTACCGGCGGCCGTACTCGGCGACCCATCCGGTGGCGGCCCACACCCCGCCGCGGGCACGGTAGTGCGCGGCGAGCTCCCGGGAGAGCGTCGTCGTGCCGGTGGACTCGGCGCCGAGGACGACGACCCGCCGGGCCAGCGCGGCCCGGACCGCCGGCCCGAGGTACGGCCAGCAGCGGACGGGGTCGGCGCGGACGGCGGTCCCGGAGACGGGGAAGCGGCTGCGGGCGGGGTCCACGAGGACCTCCCGCGCCCCGAACCGGCGGGCGAGCTCCGTCCCGTAGTCCTCGGAGGTGAAGACGGCGTCGACGGGTTCGGGGACGGCCGCCCGGACGACGGCCATGTGCGCGTCCCAGACGGCCGGGTCGTGCAGGTCGACCGGGATGTCGTCGACGGCGCCGACGACGCGCACGCCGGGCTGCGGGTGCGCGTCGCGCATCCAGGCGACCCGGTCGGCGAGCGGCACGGACTCCACCGAGGCCGCGCACACCAGGACCGTGAGCCGCTCGCACTGCGCGGCCGCGGTGTCCACGAGGTGGTGGTGGCCGGCGTGCGGCGGGTAGAACTTGCCGAGGACCAGCCCGTGCCGGTACGCCGTCCCGGGCGTCCGGGCGCTCACGCCGCCGCCTCCGCGGCCGTACGGGCGCCCGGTCCGGTGCCGGAGCCCTGGCCGGCCAGGCTGCGCCGCCAGCCGAGCAGTCCGGCCACGCACAGCGCGAGGAAGCCGGTGTAGAGGACGGCGGTCAGGTGCAGGCCCTTGTAGGCGTACAGCGGGATGTAGACGAGGTCGGCGGCGATCCACAGCCACCAGGACTCGACGAGCTTGCGGCACTGGCCGTACGTGGCCGCGAGCGACAGCCCGGTGGTCAGCGCGTCCCAGAAGGGCACGGTCGAGTCGGTGGCCCGGTCGAGCAGGAGCGTCAGGGCGAGCACCGTCACCGCCCCCGCCGCCGCGAGCACGGCCCATTCGGTGCGCGTGGTGCGGCGCACCGGCAGGGCTCCGGCGGTTCCCGGGCCACCCCCGTGGGTCCAGGACCACCAGCCGTAGGCGGCGAGGGCGATGAAGACGATCTGCAGTCCGGCGTCCGCGTAGAGGCCGGCCTGCGTGAACAGCACGATGAAGAAGACGTTGTTCGCGATGCCGACGGGCCAGTTGGCGATGTGCTGCCGGGCCACGAGCCAGACGCACAGGGCCCCGGTGGCGAACCCGAGCATTTCGGTCCAGCTCACGAGAGCATCGACCCCCCTCACTCCTTTAATAGTCAGCCTGACTATAAACAGGGTGGGGTGCGCCGGGCAAGCAGAAAGCCCGCAGTGCCGTGGAAGGCACTGCGGGCTCCGGGTGCGGGGGTGCGGTGCGGACCGGCCGCGGCCGGTCTACAGGCCGACCTCGCGCATCAGCATCCCGACCTCGGTGTTGGTCAGGCGGCGCAGCCAGCCGGACTTCTGGTCGCCCAGCTCGATCGGCCCGAAGGCGGTGCGGACGAGCTTCTCGACCGGGAAGCCGGCCTCGGCGAGCATCCGGCGGACGATGTGCTTGCGGCCCTCGTGGAGGGTGACCTCCACGAGGTAGTTCTTGCCGACCTGGTCGATCACGCGGAAGTGGTCCGCGCGCGCCCAGCCGTCCTCCAGCTCGATGCCGTCCTTGAGCCGCTTGCCGATGTCGCGGGGCAGCGGGCCCGTGATGGCGGCGACGTAGGTCTTCTTCACCCCGTACTTGGGGTGCGTCAGGCGGTGGGCCAGCTCGCCGTGGTTGGTGAGCAGGATGACGCCCTCGGTCTCGGTGTCGAGCCGGCCGACGTGGAAGAGGCGGGTCTCGCGGTTGGTGACGTAGTCGCCGAGGCACTGGCGGCCGTCCGGGTCCTCCATGGTGGAGACGACGCCGACCGGCTTGTTCAGCGCGAAGAACAGGTACGACTGGGTCGCCACGGTCAGGCCGTCGACCTTGATCTCGTCCTTCGGCAGGACGCGCTTGCCCTGCTCGGTGACGATCTCGCCGTTGACCTCCACGCGGGCCTGCTCGATCAGCTCCTCGCACGCCCGGCGCGAACCCATGCCCGCCCGCGCGAGCACCTTCTGGAGCCGCTCGCCCTCCTGCTCGGCGCCCGGGAAGGTCTTCGGGGTGCGGATGACCGGCTTGTCCGCGTACCGGTCGCGTACGCGCTCCTCGATCCGGGCGTCGAACTCGCGCGGCCGCGACGGGCTGCCGAAGCCCGCCTCGCCGCGCCGCGCGCCGCCGCCCTGGCCGCCGCGCCCGCCGCCGCCCTGGGGGCGGCCCGGCTTCTTCGGGGCGCCCTTCGCGCCGCCGCGGGCGTCCGCGCCGCGGGAGCCGCGGGTGCGCTCGCCCTCCGGGCCGACGTCGTAGCGGCGCTCCTCCGGACGCGGGCGGCGCGGGCGCTGCGGCGCGCCGCCCGCCCGCTCGTCGCGCGCGTTGCCGGCGCCGCGGTAATTGCCGCGCCCGCGTCCGTCTCCGTCCCTGCGGCTGCCGCCGCCGCCCGTGTTCCGGTTGCCGCCGTTGCCGTTGCCGCTGCTTCGCATCAAAGTTCCGTCGTCTTGTCGTCTTCTTCGGTGTCCGGTGCGTCCGGATCGAACGACGGAACGCCTTCCTGCGTCTCGGCCTCGATCGCCTCCGCCTCGGGGAGGAAGGGCGCCAGCTCCGGGAGCTCGTCCAGGCCGCGAAGGCCCATCCGCTCCAGAAAGTAGTTCGTCGTCCTGTACAGGATCGCACCTGTTTCGGGTTCCGTGCCCGCCTCGGCGACCAGACCCCGCTGGAGGAGGGTGCGCATGACCCCGTCGCAGTTCACCCCGCGCACCGCGGAGACGCGGGAGCGGCTGACCGGCTGGCGGTAGGCGACCACGGCGAGGGTCTCCAGCGCCGCCTGCGTGAGGCGGGCCTGCCGGCCGTCCAGGACGAAGCGCTCGACGGCGGCCGCGTAGCGGGGGCGGGTGTAGAAGCGCCAGCCGCCTGCGACGAGCCGCAGCTCGAAGCCGCGCTGCTGGACGGCGTACTCGTCGGCGAGCTCGCGCAGGGCGCCGGCGATCTCGCGCGGGGTGCGGTCGAGGACCTTCGCGAGGTGCGCCTCGGTGGCGGGCTCGTCCACGACCATGAGGACGGCCTCCAGGGCGGGCTTGAGCGGCAGCCCGGCCAGACCGTCGCCGGTGTCGTACGGGCCGCCTTCGCCCGGGAGGGCGTCCTCGTCGGATGGCTGGTCCATGTCTCCCTCTTCCTTCATTCCCCGGCTTCGGCGATCCGGTCGAACTCGTCGGTCACGGCGGGCATCGCGCCGGCCCCGCCGCCCGTCCAGCGCACGGTCAGCGTGCGCAGGGCCTCCTCCTGCTCCAGGGCGACCGCCTTCTCCCGGTAGAGCTCCAGCAGCGCCAGGAACCGGGCGACGACCGTGAGGGTGTCGTCCGTGTCCTGCGTGAGCTCGTCGAAGGTGGCCGCACCGCGCTCCCGGAGGGCGGCCACGAGGACGGCGGCCTGTTCCCGGACGCTGACCAGCGGGGCGTGGATGTGGTCCACGTAGACCTGCGGCTCCGCCCTGGGCTGCATGGCCTTGGCGGCGAGGCGGGCGAACCCCTCGGCGCCGATGCCGAGGACGACCTCCGGCAGGAGCGCGGCGTGGTGGTCCTCCAGGCCGACGGTGCGCGGGTGGCGGCGGCCCTCGGACTCGGCGCGCTCCGCGAAGACGTCGGCGATGCGCTTGTAGGCGCGGTACTGCAGCAGCCGCGCGAAGAGCAGGTCGCGGGCCTCCAGGAGCGCGAGGTCGGCCTCGTCCTCCACCTCGGCGGCGGGCAGGAGGCGGGCGGCCTTCAGGTCGAGGAGCGTCGCGGCGACGACGAGGAACTCGGTGGTCTGGTCGAGGTCCCAGTCGGGCCCCATGGCCCGGATGTGCGCCATGAACTCGTCGGTGACCTTGGACAGCGCGACCTCGGTGACGTCGAGCTTGTGCCGGGAGATGAGCTGCAGCAGCAGGTCGAAGGGCCCCTCGAAATTGTCGAGCCGCAACGTGAACCGCCCGTCACCCCCTCCGCCGGGGGCGCCGCCCCCGGCGCAGGCACCGGACTCGGCCGGAGCGCCGGCCGCGGCACCGGCCCCGGCGGTTGTTCCGCCCTCCGCGCGCGTGGCCTCGGCAGGGGAGCCGGGCCCGATGGCGGCGGCCGCGGCGGGCGTGCCGGCCGGGGCAGAGGTCCCGCCGAAGGCGGGGCGGCCGCCCGCGTTCGGTGCCGCGGCAGCGCACGCTGCCGCCTCCGAGAGCCGCTGAGCGGCAGACGGGGCGGCCCGGGCGGCTTGGGCTCCGGCCGCCTGGTCGGCAGCGGCGCGCAGGGCCGCCTCCGAAGGCCCCTGAGGGGCAGTCGGGGCCACGGGGGCATCGGGGGCCGGGCAGACGGCCGTGGATCCGCAGGCGGCCTCGTGTGGCTCCGGCGGCGCCGGGGCGGGCGCTCGGGGGCCCGAGGATGCGCCGGGGCCGCGCCCGAGGGTCCGGCGGGGCGGGCGGCCGGCTTCGGCGGGAGAGGGCATTGCAGTCCAGGAAGGTACGGGGGCGGGCCCGGTCGGCCCGCCCCAAGGCTCCCACGAACCCGACCCGCGGCGTCCCCCGGACCCGCGCACGGCACACCGCTCGGCGAGGCCGGGGCGGCAGGGGCACGGAGGACTGGATCCGCGGCCCCGCCGGGAACCCGGTCGGCGCGCCCCGGCGGTCGCATGGGGCCGCGACCGCGGAAACCCGCGCCCCCCTGCAAGCACACATCCAGAGAACCGGCGCCCCCAGGGCAGGAGGTGGCCCGGCAAGGCCGGTCGCCGGCACGCCAGTCGCCTGCCGGGGCACGCCGCCCGGGCCAGTCGCCCCCGAAGGGAGGACGCGCGCGCGCCGGCCGCCCGTGAGGCAGAGGCCCGGCATGGCCGGTGCATGCGGGAAGCGGGCTCGTCGCGGCTGGTCGCCATCGAGGCAGGCGCCCCTCGGGACAGGCCCCAAAGGGCGGAGTCCCATGGGTCGGGACCCGCAGGAAGCCGGTGCGTGCACCGTGGGGAGGCGGCGGGGCCGGGGGCTGCCACCTGGCCGACCGGCGTCAGCGGCCGGCAGCCCTGGCGCCGGACGGCCTCGGGCGGTCGGCGAGCGCGGCCCGGCAGCCGGGGCGGTGGCCCCTGGGCCGCGAGGATGGGCAGCCGGGCCGATGGCCCGCAAAGCCGGGTGGCCCGCACGGCCGGACAGCCGGGACGCGGCGGCCGCGAGGGCCGGTGGGCCGCACGGCGGCCGCAGGGCCGGGCAGCCGGGGCGCGGTGGCCCGGGGGCCGGAAGGTCAGCGGCCGCGGAGGCGGCGGACCAGGATGCTGGCGTCGCCGCGGGATTCCAGGTCCGCCAGGACGACCGCCACCGCCTCGCGGACGATGCGGCCGCGGTCCACCGCGAGGCCGTGCTCGCCGCGGAGCACCAGGCGGGCGTGCTCCAGGTCCATGAGCTCCTCGGCGGAGACGTACACCGTGATCTTCTCGTCGTGGCGCTCGCGCCCGCTCGGCCGGCGGCCCGACCCGCGGCCGGTGCCCTTCCCGCGGCGGGTCGCCCCCGCGGGAGCCGCCGCGGGGGTGGCAGAACCTTCCTGCGGCCGCCTCGGGGCTCCCACCACGGGGTCCGTGCGCTCCGTGCCTGCCGCCGCCTCCCGGCCGCGGCCCTCCCCCGCCGTGCCCTCCGCCGGCACTGCCGCGGCTTCCTCGCCGCCCCGCTTCGGCGAGGACGACTGCAGTGCCGTCCCCCCGGTCGTACGGAACAGTTCGTCGGCTCCGGGCAGACTCACTCGGCGTGACACCGGGCGAGCACCTCCCTGGCCAGTTGGCGGTAGGCGGCGGCACCGACGGAGTTCGAGGCGTACGTGGTGATCGGCTCGCCGGCGACCGTGGTCTCCGGGAAGCGCACGGTGCGGCCGATGACCGTGTGGTACACGTGGTCGTCGAACGCCTCGACGACACGCGCCAGCACCTCGCGGCTGTGCACCGTGCGGGAGTCGTACATCGTGGCGAGGATGCCGTCGAGCTCCAGCTCCGGGTTGAGCCGCTCCTGCACCTTCTCGATGGTCTCGGTCAGCAGGGCCACGCCGCGCAGCGCGAAGAACTCGCACTCCAGCGGGACGATGACCTTGTGGGCCGCCGTCAGGGCGTTGACGGTCAGCAGGCCGAGGGAGGGCTGGCAGTCGATGACGATGTAGTCGTAGTCGTTCATCAGGGGCTTCAGCGCCCGCTGGAGCGTCGACTCGCGCGCGACCTCGCTCACCAGCTGCACCTCGGCGGCGGACAGGTCGATGTTGCTCGGCAGCAGGTCCATGTTGGGGACCGCGGTCTTCAGCAGCACCTCGTCGGCCGACATGCCCCGCTCCATGAGCAGGTTGTAGACCGTCAGGTCGAGTTCCATCGGGTTCACGCCGAGGCCCACGGACAGCGCGCCCTGCGGGTCGAAGTCGACGAGGAGGACCCGCCGCCCGTACTCGGCGAGTGCGGCGCCCAGGTTGATGGTCGACGTGGTCTTCCCGACGCCGCCCTTCTGGTTGCACATCGCGATGATCTTCGCCGGACCGTGGTCGGTCAGCGGACCCGGGATCGGGAAGTACGGCAGCGGACGTCCGGTCGGGCCGATCCGCTCGCGGCGCTGGCGGGCAGCGTCGGGCGCGAGGGTGGCCGCGTACTCGGGGTCGGGCTCGTATTCCGCGTCGGGGTCGTAGAAGTGCCCTTCGGGCACCTGGTCGTAGTCGGCGAAACCAATGGGCGCATCGCCGCTGTGGTCGCCGGCCGTGGAGTTCACGTCTAGGCCGTCCATGCTCTTTTGGGGCGTCGTCATGTGCTGGTGGTTTGCGAACGTGCGGACTGCGACGGAGCCGACCGCTTCGAGCCCGGCCGGACCCTGGCCCCGCTCGGGCGTCCCTGCGCGACCACCCCCAGGAGTAAATGTCGACTCATTCACAAGTCGTCTTACCTCCTCGGACGTGACCAGGACACTTATCGATAGGTCAGCGTGGCACCATGCCGACGGTTGGCGACTCTATGGCGTGTCACCGCCCAGCGGCAACACAATCCACCGGACCGGCAACGATGTGTCGGCAACCGAACACCGCTCTGTCAAGGGCGTCGGACCCGTCACTGTGAAGTTTCGCAGGTGTGCGAAAGGGTTAAAGGGCTACCTTTGAGGCGAGTTGCGCCCGGCCGGACCCGCCGCGGCAAACGCGCCCGGCCGGACCTTGCGCGCAAGGTCCGGCCGGGGACGTGAGATTGACGTCAGTCGTTGACGGGTCGTACGGCTCAGCCGAGCAGCGTGCCGATCTCGACGGACTCGAGGCCGTGGGCCTCGGCGACCGGTCCGTAAACGACCTTGCCCTCATGGGTGTTGAGGCCCAGCGCGAGCGCCGGGTCGCGGCGCAGCGCCTCGGCCCAGCCCAGGTTCGCGAGCTGCACGATGTAGGGCAGCGTGGCGTTGGTGAGGGCGTAGGTGGAGGTGTTCGGGACGGCGCCCGGCATGTTGGCGACGCAGTAGAAGACCGAGTTGTGGACCTGGAAGGTCGGCTCGGCGTGCGTGGTCGGACGGGAGTCCTCGAAGCAGCCGCCCTGGTCGATCGCAATGTCGACAAGTACACTTCCGGGCTTCATCTTGGCGACGAGCTCGTTGGTGACCAGCTTCGGGGCCTTCGCACCCGGGATCAGCACGGCGCCGATGACGAGGTCGGCCTCGATGACGGCCTTCTCCAGCTCGTAGGCGTTGGAGACGATCGTCTTGACCTTGGTGCCGAAGATCTTGTCGGCCTCGCGGAGCTTGTTGATGTCCTTGTCGAGCAGGGTCACGTGGAAGCCCATGCCGATGGCGATCTGGACCGCGTTCCAGCCGGAGACGCCGCCGCCGATGACGACGCACTCGCCGGCGTGGGTGCCGGGGACGCCGCCCGGGAGCACGCCGCGGCCGCCGGCCGAGCGCATCAGGTGGTAGGCGCCGACCTGCGGGGCCAGCCGGCCCGCGACCTCGGACATCGGGGCGAGGAGCGGCAGCGCGCGGTTGGCGAGCTCGACCGTCTCGTACGCGATGGCGGTGGTGCCGGACTCCAGCAGGGCGTCCGTGCACTCGCGGGAGGCCGCCAGGTGCAGGTAGGTGAAGAGCGTCTGGTCCTTGCGGAGGCGGTGGTACTCCTCCGCGATGGGCTCCTTGACCTTCAGCAGAAGGTCGGCGGTCGCCCAGACCTCGTCGGCGGTGGGGAGGATCTCCGCGCCCGCGGCGACGTACTCGGCGTCCGAGATCGAGGAGCCGACACCGGCGTTCTGCTCGATGAAGACCTGGTGGCCGTTGCGGACCAGCTCATGCACGCCGGCAGGCGTGATGGCGACCCGGAACTCGTTGTTCTTGACCTCGCGGGGGATGCCGACCTTCATCGTCGATCACGGTCCTTGGCTCAGGGGATTTTTCGGGGCACTTCCATACATACCCGTCCACAAGGCGCGCAACGGGATGCACCACGAGAGGACGTGGTGGAGCCAGTCTAATGAAGGATGAGGCGCTGTCTAGCCTTGCAAACCAATAATCTCAGTCGTTACCACTGCGGATTTCGCAGGCCGCGGGGTCGTCTCCCAGTAGTTTGTCGGCCGCCGAGCGGTGCAGCCGGGCCGCCGCGGGATCACCCAGCCGGTCGAGGGTGTCGGCCAGCCTGACCTGGAGCGCGGCCTGCAGCCGCAGGTCCCCGGCGCGGCGCGCGAGGTCGACCGCCTCCCGGCAGGTGTGCAGCGATTCCTCGGGCCGTCCGGCGTACTCCTGGATGCGGGCCATCTCGCTCAACGCCTTTGCCTGGCCGGGTACATCGCCCAGCTTCCGGTAGCCCGCGGCGGCCGCCCGCCAGGCGCGCAGGGCGTCCCCGTACCGGCCGGCATGGGTGTGGGCGTTGCCGAGCCGCCCGTACAGCCGGGCCTCGTCCGCCCGCTCCCCGCGGGCCAGCGCCTGGGCCAGGGCGCGGCCGAACCAGTCGGCGGCCCGGTGCCAGTCGGAGAGCTCCTGGTAGGCGCCGCCTACGGATTCCATCGCGCGGCCCGTCGCGTACGGGTCGTTCGCCGCCCGCCCGGCGTCCAGCGCGGCCCGGTAGCGCTCCAGGGCCTCCCTGGTCCGGCCCGTCTCGGCGTCGAGGTCGGCGATGTTGAGCAGGGCGGCGGCCTGCTCCCGGTACAGGCTGCGCCGCTCGGCGACGTCGAGGACCAGCCGGTGCAGCCCGTACAGCTCGGGGGCGGCGGCCGCGGTGCCCCGGTGCTCGGCCAGTGCCCGGACCAGGCCGGCGACGAGCCGGCGGGCCAGGGTGTCCAGGCCGCCGTCGGCGACGGCGAGGACGGCGGAGGCCGACAGGGCGGGGAGCCGGCTCTCCAGCCAGGTGGCGGCGGCCCGCCGGTCGGCGAAGCGCAGGGCGCGCGGCAGTCCGTCCAGCTGCTCGCGCACGTCCTCCGCGTCCTCCGCGCCGGCCATGGCGCTGCAGGAGTGCAGCAGGCGGACGGTGCGCTCCAGCATCCGGGCGCGGGCGAGCTGGACCTCGGCGGGCCGCTCCTTGGCCTCCAGCAGGCCGCGCAGCAGCGGGGCGAGGCAGCCGGGCAGCAGGAACAGGCCGTCGGGGGCGTGCCGGACGAGGCCGAGGCCGGCGAAGTCCTCCAGGAGTGCCTGGGCTGCGGCCACGGAGCAGCCGGCCAGGGCGGAGGCGGTGTGCGAGTCGACGATCCCGGCGGGCGCGAGCGGCAGCAGCCTCAGGGTGCGCTGGGCCGGCTGGGGAAGGGACTCGTAGACGAGCCGGAAGGCCTTCCCGAGGGGCCCCGAGCTGCCCGCGGGCATGTCGTGGAGCTGCTTGGCGGTGTCGGAGACGGCGGCCTTGGGGCGGGCGGCGAGCCACCCGCCGACCATGGTGAGGACGGCGGGCAGACCCCCGCACACCTCGGCGAGGTCTTCGGCGGCCCGCGGGTCGGCTGCGATGCGGGTGGTGCCGATGAGGCGGGCGAGCATCTCGACGGCGGCGGGGGGCTCCAGCCCGCCCAGGGTGCAGGGGCGGACGTCCGGGATCCCGGTGAGCGGGCCCTCCGCGGTCAGCACGACGAGGCATTCGGGCGTGTCGGGGAGCAGGGCGTCGACCTGGTAGGGGTCGGCGGCGTCGTCGACGAGCAGGATCACGCGCTTGCCGGCCAGGGCGGCGCGCAGGACGGAGCTGAGCTCGTCCTCGGAGGCGCCCGGCGGGGTGGGCTCGCCGAGGCCCTCCAGCAGGATCCGCAGGGCCCGTTCGGTGCTGATGCCCTCGCCGCCGGGGGCGGTGAGGCGGACGCGCAGCACGCCGTCGGGGTAGTCGGCGGCGACCTGCCGGACGAGGGCCTCGGCGAGGGCGGTGCGCCCGGACCCGGGGCGGCCGGCGATGAGCAGGAGCCGGGCGCGGGGGGACTTGGCCTTGCGGCCGGAGAGGGTGTCGAGGCCCGTGCGCGCGATGTCCTCGCGCAGCTCCTTCAGCTCGCGCCGCCGCCCGACGAAATCCGCCACGGATCCGCTCCTCTCCCTGCCTTCGGGGTGCGAGCGTAGTTCACGCAGAGCGACGACCCGTGGCGGGCAGGGCGGGCGCATCCCCCGATCGGATCAGCGGATCGTCACACCGCCCCGCCGTTCGGGGGCAGCCCCCGCGGGCAGGCGGCCGCGCCGCCGCCTTCAGGCCTCGTACGGGCGGGCCGGCCAGGGGGCCTGCGCCGGGCGCAGCGCGTCCGGGCCGCCCTCGGCGGCGAGGGCCGCCTGGAGTGCCAGGACGCCGTTGGTCAGGCCCGGGTTGCCGAGGTCGCCGGCGAGGACGCCGCGTACGAGGTCGGCGAGCGGTACGCGGGCCACCTCCATGTCGGCCTCCTCCTCCGACACCTCGAAGCGGTCGCCCTCGGCGTCGGCGAGGCCGCGGGCGAGGAAGACGCGGATCGCCTCGTCGGAGCCGCCGGGCGAGGCGAAGAAGTCGACCAGGACCCGCCAGTCCTCGGCCTTGACGTGCGCCTCCTCGTACAGCTCGCGCTGCGCGGCGTGCAGCGGGTTCTCGCCGGGCACGTCGAGGAGGCCGGCCGGGAGCTCCCACAGCCGGTGCCGCACGGGGTGGCGGTACTGCTTCAGCACCAGGACGCGCCCCTCCTCGTCGTAGGCGAGGACGCACACGGAGCCGGGGTGGGCCTGGTAGTCGCGGGTGGCGGCGGAACCGTCGGGCATGCGGACCTCGTCCGAGACGACCGCCGTCTTCTTCCCCTGGAAGGGGCGCCGGCTCGACAGCGTCTCCCACGACTCGGCCGTGTCCTTGATGTTCATTCCCCGAAACCCTCCGCACGCGCGACAGCCGGGGCACGGACGTCCGTGCCCCGGCTGTCTACGGTATGCCCTCGGTCAGGCCGTCACTTGCCGGTCTTGCGCTCCACCGCGGCCTTGACCAGGCCGGCGAAGAGCGGGTGCGGGCGCGTCGGGCGGGAGCGCAGCTCCGGGTGGGCCTGGGTGGCGACCAGGTAGGGGTGCACCTCGCGCGGGTACTCGACGTACTCGACGAGCTTGTTGTCCGGGGAGGTGCCGGAGAAGACGAGGCCGGTCTTCTCGAGCTCGCCGCGGTAGGCGTTGTTCACCTCGTAGCGGTGGCGGTGGCGCTCGTCGACGTACGCCTGGTCGCCGTAGACCTCGCGGACGATCGAGCCCTCGGCGAGCTTCGCCGGGTACATGCCCAGGCGCATGGTGCCGCCGAGGTCGCCGGCGCCCTCGACGAAGGCCAGCTGCTCCTCCATGGTCGAGATGACCGGGTGCGGGGTCGAGGGGTCGAACTCGGTGGAGTTGGCCTCCTCGATGCCGCCCAGGTTCCGGGCCGCCTCGATGACGACGCACTGCAGGCCCAGGCACAGGCCGAGCAGCGGGATCCTGTTCTCGCGGGCGTAGGTGATCGCGCCGACCTTGCCGTTCACGCCGCGGTCGCCGAAGCCGCCGGGGACGCAAACCGCGTCCACGTCCGCCAGCTGGGCGGCCGCGCCGGCCGGGGTCTTGCAGTCGTCGGAGGTGACCCACTTGATCTGGACGCGGGCCCGGTTGGCGAAGCCGCCGGCGCGCAGCGCCTCGGTGACCGACAGGTAGGCGTCCGGCAGGTCGATGTACTTGCCGACGAGCGCGACCTTCACCTCGTGGTCGGGGTTGTGGACCCGGTCGAGGAGGTCCTCCCAGACCGTCCAGTCCACGTCGCGGAACGGCAGGTCGAGCTTGCGGACGACGTACGCGTCGAGGCCCTCGGTGTGCAGGACCTTCGGGATGTCGTAGATCGACTTGGCGTCGATGGCGGCGACCACGGCGGCCTCGTCGACGTCGCACATCAGCGAGATCTTGCGCTTGATGGAGGTCGGCACGTCCCGGTCGGCGCGCAGCACGATCGCGTCGGGCTGGATGCCGATGTTGCGCAGGGCCGCCACCGAGTGCTGGGTCGGCTTGGTCTTCAGCTCGCCGGAGGGGCCGATGTAGGGGAGCAGCGAGATGTGCACGACGAAGACGTTGTCGCGTCCGACCTCGTGGCGGACCTGGCGGACGGTCTCCAGGAACGGCAGGGACTCGATGTCGCCGACGGTGCCGCCGACCTCGGTGATGACGACGTCGACGTCCTCGGTCGCCATCCGCCGGATGCGGTGCTTGATCTCGTTGGTGATGTGCGGGATGACCTGCACGGTGTCGCCCAGGTACTCGCCGCGGCGCTCCTTGGCGATGACCGTCGAGTAGACCTGGCCGGTGGTGACGTTGGCCGAGCCGTCGAGGTCGACGTCGAGGAAGCGCTCGTAGTGGCCGATGTCCAGGTCCGTCTCGGCGCCGTCGTTGGTGACGAACACCTCGCCGTGCTGGAACGGGTTCATGGTGCCCGGGTCGACGTTCAGGTACGGGTCGAGCTTCTGCATGGTGACCCGCAGGCCGCGCGCCTTCAGCAGCGCACCCAGGCTGGAGGCCGTGAGGCCCTTGCCGAGGGACGAGGCGACACCTCCGGTGACGAAGATGTGCTTGGTCGTCAGGGATTTGGGCGGCATCGCCAAGAGGGGGCTCCCGTGGTCGCGAAGTGAGGTGCGTCCGGCGCCGGCCACCGTCGAACCGGAAGGTCTCTGGGGGCGCCGAAGCTGCGGTTGCGGGGTGCCTGATTCGCACAGGCAGACCACCGGTCCACGGGGTACCAGCCTATCAGCGCCCGGCGCGCTCCGCCTCCGGGCACGCCCCGCCACGGGCGCCCCACGCTGCGCGACCGGCCGCCCGCTGGGCCGGTCGGGCGGCATCCGCCCCGGTCACCCGTTCGGCCGAGCGGCATTCCCCCGAGACTTCAGGGGATCACTAGGGTGCCGTCATATCCTGCTCGGATATCGCTCCACATCGCCGCCGAGCAGTCCGGCAGACGGCGTAACCCGGCCGCATCCGGAATCATGAGCTCAGTGCGGGGATCCACACACGGAAGACACCGCGCAACCGCGCAATGCAAGCGCCCTTCGGGGCGACGTGGCCGTTTCGACTGGAGAAGCATCGTGTCCGGGCGCATCGAGGATTACGCACTGATCGGAGACACGCAGACCGCCGCACTGGTCTGCCGGGACGGATCGGTGGACTGGCTGTGCCTTCCCCGCTTCGACTCCCACGCCGTCTTCGCGAGCCTTCTCGGAACGGAGGACCACGGATTCTGGCGGATCGGCCCGGCCGGCCAGGCCGGAGCCGCGGCCCCGTACGCCGACCGCCGCCGCTACCAGGGCGACTCGCTGGTCCTGGAGTCCGAGTGGGACACCCCGCGCGGCACCGTCAGGGTGATCGACTTCATGCCGCCGCGCGAGGACCACGCCCCCCAGCTGGTCCGCATCGTGGAAGGCGTCAGCGGGCGGGTGCCGATGCGGTCCTCGCTGCGCATGCGGTTCAGCTACGGGCGGGTCGTGCCCTGGGTCCACAAGGTGGACCAGCGCACCGTGGCCGTCGCCGGCCCCGACTCGGTCTGGCTGGACACCGAGGCGCAGACCTACGGCAGGGACCTGACGACGTACTCCGACTTCACCGTCGGCCCCGGCGACCGGGTGGCCTTCTGCATCAGCTGGGCGCCCTCGCACCGCGCCGCGCCCGAGGTCCCCGACGCGTCGGCGGCGCTGGCCGCGACCACCGCGTTCTGGCGCGAGTGGGTCGACCACTGCACGTACCACGGCCCCTACCGGGAGGCCGTCATCCGCTCCCTGATCACGCTCAAGGCGCTGACGTACGGGCCGACCGGCGGGATCGTCGCCGCCCCGACCACCTCCCTGCCGGAGGAGATCGGCGGCGTGCGGAACTGGGACTACCGCTACACCTGGCTGCGCGACGCCGCCATCACCCTCTCCTCGCTGCTGCGCACCGGCTACCGCGAGGAGGCCCAGGCATGGCGCGAGTGGCTGCTGCGGGCCGTCGCCGGCGACCCGGAGAACCTGCAGATCATGTACGGGATCGCGGGCGAGCGCGAGCTCGGCGAGACCGAGCTGGACTGGCTGCCCGGCTACGAGGGCTCCCGCCCGGTCCGCGTCGGCAACGGCGCCGCGCACCAGCTCCAGCTGGACGTCTACGGCGAGGTCACCGAGGCCCTGCACCTCGGCCACATGACGGGCCTGGCCCGCAACGACTACGCCTCGGTGCTCCAGCTGAAGCTGATCAAGTACCTGGAGCAGCACTGGGACCAGCCCGACGAGGGCATCTGGGAGGTCCGCGGCCCGCGACGGCACTTCGTGCACTCCAAGGTGATGGCCTGGGTGGCGGTGGACCGGACGATCAAGCTCATCGAAAGCGGCGACGCGGACGGCCCGCTGGAGCGGTGGCGGGAGCTGCGCGACGAGATCCACCAGGACGTCTGCGAGAAGGGCTACGACAAGGAGCGCAACACCTTCACGCAGTCCTACGGGTCCAAGGAGCTGGACGCCTCGCTGCTGCTGATCCCGCAGATGGGCTTCCTCCCGCCGGACGACAAGCGGGTCATCGGCACCATCGAGGCGATCCAGCGCGAGCTGTCCACGCCCGACGGGTTCATCCTGCGCTACCCGACCGCCGGCGACGAGGCGGGCGTGGACGGGCTGGAGGGCGACGAGGGCGCCTTCCTGGCGTGCTCGTTCTGGATGGCCGACGACCTCGCGATGATCGGCCGGGTGGACGAGGCCCGGCACCTCTTCGAGAAGCTGCTCGCCCTGCGCAACGACCTGGGCCTGCTCGCGGAGGAGTGGGACCCGCGCCTCCAGCGGCAGGTCGGCAACTTCCCGCAGGCGTTCAGCCACGTCCCGCTGATCGACACCGCGCTGCGGCTGACCGCGAGCGGCGCGTACGGGGGCTGACGCGGGCCGACCGGGGGCGGCGGGCCGGTTCCGGCGCGCCGCCCGGGAGGGGCCCGCCTACCCTGGAGGGGTCCCTCGACCGACCGCTCGGGAAGGAGGGGTGGCGATGGCTCCCCTCTCCAAGGCGGGCAACGCGCTCGCCGCGCTCCGCGAGGACCTGGCCGGCGAGGTCTTCGCCCCCGGCGACCCGGGTTACGACGACGCCCGGCGCATCTTCAACGCGATGATCGACCGGCGGCCCGCCGTGATCGCCCGCTGCGAGAGCGTCGAGGACGTCGTCACCGCCGTCCGCTTCGCCCGCGACCTCGACCTGCCCGTCGCCGTGCGCGGCGGCGGCCACAGCGTCGCGGGCATGTCCCTGAACGACGGCGGCCTGGTGATCGACCTGCGCCTGATGAACGACGTGGCGGTCCACCCGGCGGCCAGGGCCGTCCGCGTCGCCGGCGGCGCCGTCATGGGCGACCTCGACCGGGCCTGCGAGCCGTACGGGCTCGCCACGACCGGAGGGCGGGTCTCCACCACCGGCGTCGGCGGCTACGTGCTCGGCGGCGGCAGCGGCTGGACCGACCGCAAGTTCGGCCTGGCCGTCGACAACCTCCTCGGCGCGGAACTCGTCACCGCCGACGGCAGCGTCGTGGAGGCGACGGCGGAGGAGAACCCCGAGCTGTTCTGGGCGCTCCACGGCGGCGGCGGGAACTTCGGCATCGCCACCTCGCTCACCCTGCGCCTGCACGACCTCCCCGCCTTCTCCTTCGCGCTGGTGATGGCGCTGCCCGAGCACGGGCCCGCCCTGGCCCGCGCCTACCGGGACCTCGTGGAGGAGGGGCCCGACGACCTCGGCGGCGGGTTCATCTACCTGACCGGCCCGCCCGAGGACTTCGTCCCGGCGCCCCTGCACGGCGCGCTCCTCGCCTGCGCGATCCTCACGTTCACCGGCCCGGAGGAGGGCGTCCGCAAGGCGGCCGCGCCGCTCCTGGCCGTCCCGCACGAGGCCGAACTCGTCGCCGAGCTGCCGTACGCGGACTTCGCGTGCATGCTCGACGACCCGCCCGGCCTGCGGAACTACTGGTCAGCCGAATACCTGACGGGCGCCCCCGACGACATGCTGGAGGTGTTCTGCTCCCGCGCCGAGTCCATGCCCGTCCCGTCCAACTGCCAGCACGTGCTGTTCCCGCAGGGCGGCGCGATCGCCGCCGGCCCCCGGCAGTGGCCGGTGCCCTACCGGGACGCCCCGTGGGTCGTGCACCCCTTCGGCGTGTGGGAGGACCCCGCCGACGACGAGAGGGCCATGGCGTGGGTGCGGGGCGTCCGCGCCGACGCCCGCCCGTGGAGCACCGGCGCCGTGTACCTGAACTTCACCGGCGACGAGGGGCCCGAGCGGATCGTCGCCGGCGTCGGCGCGGAGAACCTGCACCGGCTGCGCACCCTGAAACGGCAGTACGACCCGGACAACGTGTTCCGCTTCAACCACAACATCACCCCGCTCTAGCGAACGGGACCGTGGCCGCGGACTCCGACCCGCCTTGGAACGGTGCCGGGCGCCCGGTAGCGTCCCGCGGCATGGACAACCAGGGCGGGATCACCGTTCAGCGGGCCCTCGAGCTCCCCGGACTGCGCAGCGGACTGCCGGAGGTGGTGGCGTGCGCCGACCGCCTGGGCCGCACCGTGCGCTGGGTGCACGCCGGCGAGGTCCCCAACATCGCGTCGCTCCTCAAGGGCGGGGAGCTGCTCCTGACGACCGGGCTGGGCCTCGGCACGCGGCCCGCCGAGCAGCGGGCGTTCGTACGCCGCCTCGCCGAGCGCGGCATCGCCGCCCTCGTCGTCGAACTGGGGCCGCGCTTCACCCGGCTGCCCGCGACCATCGTCGACACGGCGCGGGCGGCCGGACTGCCGCTGGTGCAGCTGCACCGCGAAGTGCCGTTCGTGGCGGTCACGGAGGAGGTCCACACCGAGATCGTCAACGGGCACTACGCGCTCCTCCAGCGGGCCGAGGAGGTGCACGGGCGCTGCACGCAGGCCCTCCTCGGCGGCGGCGGCATCCCGCAAGTGCTGCGCATCCTCGCCGACTTCACGGCGAACCCGGTGTTCCTGGAGACCCCCGACGGGCAACTGCTGTACGGGGCCGGCCCCGTGGCGGGCGAAGCCGCCGCCGACCCGCTCCAGGTGTGGGAGGGGCTGCGCGGCCAGCGGGCCGCCGAGCCGTCGGGCCACGCCGTCGTCGTCGACGTGCCCGGCGGCGGGCCCGGCACCGGCTCCGTCCGGGCGCGGCTCGTCCTGCTCGGGGTGTCAGCGCCGCTGCTGCCGGTGCACCACATGGCCGCGGAGCGGACCGCGGGCGTCCTGGCGGTGGTCATGATGCAGGCCCGGCAGGAGGAGGAGCTCGCGGCGCGCGGCCGCGGCGACTTCCTGACCGACCTCGCGGAGGGCCGCATCTCCGCCGAGGACGCCCCCGCGCAGGCGCGGGTGCTGGGGTTCCGGCCCGGGGAGGGGCCGCTGCTGCCGGTGGTGATGCGGCTGTCGGCCGACCTCGGGCCGTCCGGTAACTGGGCCGTGCTGGCCCGGGCCGTCCTGGAGGAGCTGTCGGCGGTCGGCGTGCCGGTGCTGCTCGGGGTGCGGCCCGTCGAGGGCAGGGTGCCGCTGCTGGTGTCGCTGCGGGCCGAGTCCGAGCGGACGGCCGTCGCCGACCGGGTCGCGGCCGCGCTGCGCGCCGGGCTGGAACGGGCCGGGCTGGAGCGGGCCGGGGCGCCCGCGGCCGTCGTCGTCGGCGTCGCCGGCGGCTGGGCGGCCGCCTCGGCCGGGCTGCGGCACGCGGCGGAAACCGCCACCGCCGCGCACGGCCTGCCGGCCCGGCCCTGGTACGACGCCCGCCGGCTCGACATCGACCTGCTGCTGTGGCGGCTCCGAGAGCATCCCGACCTGGCGGCGTTCGTGGAACGGGCGATCGGGGCGCTGCGCGCCCACGACGCGGTGTCGCGGCCGGCGCTGCTGCCGACGCTGGAGACGTACCTGGCCCACGCGGGCCGCAAGGCGGAAACGGCGCGGGAGCTGCACCTGAACCGCCAGACCCTCTACAACCGCCTGGCCCGCATCGCGGACCTCCTGGGCACCGACCTGGACGACCCGGAAACGGTGCTGTCCCTGAGCCTGGCCCTGAGAGCCCGCCGCCACACGACCCCGTGACCCGGCCGCCGGGCCCGGCCGTACGACCCCGTCACCCGGCCCCCGGCCCCCGGGCCCGCCACACGACGCCGTCACCCGGCCCCCGGGCCCCGGGCCCGCCACACGACGCCGTCACCCGGCCCCCGGGCCCCGGGCCCGCCACACGACGCGGCCCCGGGGCGGCGCAGCCGCCCACCATGCCCGTGTCACCGCGGCCAGGTACCGGCTGAGCACCCGCTCCGCGCAGCGGCAGCGGCAGCGGCAGCAGCAGCAGCGGCAGCGGGCCTCCGCTGCGCGGGGCATGCCCCCACCCCGCCCCTTCCCGAAACCGGGACCTGCGGCCCCGGCCCCGCCGGGCTCCGCCCCACCGAATCCGGGCGCTCCGCGCCCGTCGCGCTCAAACGCCGCGCGGGCTTGATTTCCCGACCCGCCGTCGCCATGTGCAGCCCTACCCGCCCAGGACGCCGGCCAGTTGACGCCGCCCCATTTCACCCCTGCCGCTTTCAGGGCGCACGGGACCCAATCGAGCCCCGCCGGCGATTGAGGCGTACGGGCCCAATCGAGCCCCGCCGGCGTTTGGGACGCACGGGACCCAATCGAGCCCCGCCGGCGACTGAGGCGCGGGGCCCGGGGCAGAGCCCCGAAACCACCCGCTACCCGCCACCCGGCCACACCG
>NZ_BMTY01000035.1:0-46666 GCF_014649915.1 Streptomyces toxytricini
CCTTTCGCCCCACCGGCATCAGCAGGTCCCGCTCAGTGCCGGGGCCCGGCCGTTCCCCCGCCCAGACCCGGATCTGGGGGCCTTTTCGGCGGCCGGGAGGCGGTGGCCGCACGAAAGGACGACCAGAGCATCATCCGGAGACGGAAGCGCCCCAGATCGCTACGTGGCCCGGGTTTGCTCGGCGTCTGGTGGCCGTCCGGGGCCGGGCGGCGCGTCAGATCCCTACAGGGGCGCCGCCTGCTCGGCGGCTGACCGCCGGATTGCAGGTGTGGGCAGCGCTGACGCTGCCTGCTTGCCGTCTGTAGCCGAGATGGTAGGAGAGGGCAGCGAGGTGGGGGCGCTTCGCGCCCCGACGGCCTTCAGCCGCCGAAAGCAACGAGTCGAGCAGCGATCTGGGCGCTTCGCGGCCCACCACCGCGGCGGTCAGGCGCCGAGACGTGACGAGAACGGGGCAAACCGGGGTGCTTCGTGACCGAGGGCGGCCGTCCGCCGCGTAATGCCGAAGCGCGCAGCGGTCTGGGGCGCTTCGCGGCCCTCGATGGCGGTCAGGCGCTGAGCAGGCACGGCCATGTGGCGGTCTGGGGCGCTTCGCGGCCCTCGGTGGCGGTCAGGCGCTGAGCAGGCACGCCGTGTGGCGGTCTTGGGCGCTTCGCGGCCCCGGGCGGCGGCCGGACGCCGAGCAGACGGGGGCGTGTAGCGATCTGGGGCGCTGCTGTCTCCCGATGAGACTCCAGGCGCCATTTCGTGCAGGGACGGCGCCCTGGTTCTCCGCCGACGGGTCTGATGATGCGGGTGGGGCGAAAGGGGCTGCCGGAGCGGAAGAGCGCGCTCCCTGATGGCCCGCCATGGATTGCGTTGTTCGGCAGCTCTTTGTCTTTCCGGTGTGGGTCGGCCTGTCAAGGGTGGCCGTCAGGCCATCGCGGAGCGACGCGACCGCAGGGAGCGCCCTTGACGGGCCGGCCCGCGCCGGAAGGACAATGCGCTGACGGGACGCCCCCAGCACGACACCGACACCGAGTCGTCTGCCCCCGCCAATCCGGCTACCGCCGTCTCCCCGACGCCCCGGATCCTCGGCTACCGCTGTTTACCCGGCCCCGGATCCTCGGCTACCGCTGTTTACCCGGCCCCGGATCCCCGGCTACCGCCGTCTCCCCGACGCCCCGGATCCCGGGCTTCCGCCACTGCGCCGCCGCTGTCGCTTCTCTGGTGCCGGGTCGTCGGCCTCCCGCCCTGCTCCCGCTGTCGCCTCTCCGACGCCGGGTCCTCGGATTCCCCCCCCCGCCGCCCCGGCGCCGAGTCGTCCCGCTCCCGCCCGGGGCGGCTGGGCACCGTCGGCCGTCGGGAGTGTTTCGCAAAGCGGACAGCCTGCCCGGCGGGGCAGCTCACGCCGAGGTCCCCCGGCCGCGGCCAGCCCTCGAGCGAAACCGCCCCGCCGCCGGAGGCGCAGGTCGCCGGGCCGTCGTCTCACCCGGATGCCGCACCCGCCGTGCCGCGGGCGGGTGGGGCGGGCAGTGTGGGGCAGGGCCGCTCGCGGCCCCGCCCGGCGCCTCGTGCCGTACGGCACGCCGGGGCCGCAGCCGTACCGGCCGGCCCCGCGCCCGACCCCGAGGAGACCCCCCATGGCACCCTTGCCGGACCCCCGCTGGAGGCATGCCGTCGTCACCGGCGGCGCGGGCTTCGTGGGCTCGCACCTGTGCGCCGCCCTCCTCGCCCAAGGCACCGACGTTACGTGCCTCGACGACTTCAGCACCGGCCTGCCCGACAACACGGCCGACCTGCACGACCACCCGGGCTTCACGCTGCGCCGGGTCGACGTCAGCCGGCCGTTCACCGTCGACCGTCCGCCCGACCTGGTGCTGCACCTGGCCTCCCCGGCGTCCCCCGCCGACTACCTCCGGCTGCCGCTGCACACCCTGGACGCCGGGAGCCTCGGCACCCGCAACGCCCTGGAGCTGGCCCGCCGCAGCGGCGCCCGGTTCGTCCTCGCCTCCACCTCCGAGGTGTACGGCGACCCGCACGAGCACCCGCAGAGCGAGGCCTACTGGGGCAACGTCAACCCGGTGGGGCCGCGCAGCGTGTACGACGAGGCCAAACGGTTCGGCGAGGCGCTCACCACCGCGCACAGCGCCGCCCACGGCACCGACACGTGCATCGTCCGGCTGTTCAACACCTACGGGCCCGGAATGCGCGGCCACGACGGGCGCGCCGTCCCCACGTTCGTCCGCCAGGCCCTCGACGGCGAGCCGCTCACCGTGACCGGCGACGGCCGGCAGAGCCGCTCCCTGTGCTACGTCGACGACACCGTCGCCGGGATCCTCGCCGCGGCCGCCCACGGCATGCGCGGCCCCGTCAACATCGGCAACCCGGACGAGATCACCATGCTGGACCTGGCCCGCCGCATCATCGAACTCACCGGCTCCGCTTCGCAGATACGTTTCATCGCCCGCCCCGTCGACGACCCGGCGGTCCGCTGCCCGGACATCACGCTCGCACGCGGCAAGCTCCAGTGGGAGCCGCGCACCGACATGGCGGACGGCCTGCGGCGGACCATCGCCTGGTTCCGGGCCCGCAACAACAGCCCGGACCGCCGCTCCACGCCGAGTCCCTCCGGAACCTGAAGGACGGTCAGCCATGCGCGTCCTCGGCATCAACGCCCTCTTCCACGACCCCGCAGCCGCGCTCGTCGTCGACGGCCGGACCGTGGCCGCCGCCGAAGAGGAGCGGTTCAGCAGACGCAAACACGGCAAGCGGCCCGTGCCGTTCTCCGCGTGGGAACTCCCCGTCGAATCCGCCCGCTGGTGCCTGCGCAAGGCCGGCCTCCGCCCGGAGGACCTCGACGCCGTCGCCTATTCCTACGACCCGCAGCTCGCCCGCCCGGCCGACGCCATGGGACTGGACGACCCCTGGGACCACCTCCGCCAGACCTACGCCCGCGAAGCCCCCGGCTTCCTGGCGTCCGCCCTGCCCGGCCTGGACCCCGCCAAGGTCCGCTTCGTCCCCCACCACATGGCCCACGCCGCCTCCGCCGCGTTCGCCGCCGACCGGGCCGAGCGCAGCTCCGTCCTCGTCCTCGACGGCCGCGGCGAGCGCGCCTCCCACCTCGCGGCCCGGCGCACCGGAGCCTCCCTGGAGCCGCTCTGCGCGCAGGAACTCCCCCACTCCCTCGGCCTCGTGTACGAGGAGCTCACCGCCCACCTCGGATTCCTGCGCTCCTCCGACGAGTTCAAGGTGATGGCCCTCGCCTCGTACGGCACGCCGCGGATGCTGCCCGAGCTGCGGCGCCACGTCCACCCGACCGGTGACGGCGGTTTCCGGGCGACGGCCGTCCCCTGGCACGAGTTCTGCCCGCCGCGCGGCCCCGACGAGCCGTGGACGCGCGACCACGCCGACACCGCCGCCTCCGCGCAGGCCGTGCTGGAGGAGACCCTGCTCGACCTGGTGCGCTGGCTCCACGGCCGCACCGGCGACCGGACGCTCACCCTGGCCGGCGGCGTCGCCCTCAACTGCGTGGCCAACTCGCGGATCGCCCGCGAGGGCCCGTTCGACCGGGTGTGGGTCCAGCCCGCGGCGGGTGACGCCGGAACGGCGCTGGGCGCAGCCCTCCTCGTGGCCGCCGGCGCCGGCGACGACCCCGGCCCGATGGACGGCGCCGACCTCGGCCGCGAATGGTCCGACGCCGAGCTGGGTGCCTGGCTGAAGTCGGCGGGCGTCCCCTTCGAGCGTCCCCCGGACATCGCGGTCGCCGTCGCGGAGGCCCTCGCCGACAACGCCGTCGTCGCCTGGTTCCAGGGCCGCTCCGAATACGGGCCGCGCGCCCTCGGGCACCGTTCGCTGCTCGCCCATCCCGGGCACGCCGGCAACCTCGAACGGCTCAACGACGTCAAGGGCCGCGAGCAGTTCCGGCCGGTCGCCCCGATGGTCCTCGCCGACCGGGCCGCCGAGCTCTTCGACGGCCCGCTCCCCAGCCCGTACATGCTGTTCGTCCACGACGTGCGGCCGGGCTGGGCCGAGCGGATCCCGGCCGTCGTCCACGTCGACGGAACCGCCCGCATCCAGACCGTCGACGCGGCCCGCGAGCCCCTCGTCGCCCGCATGCTGGAGGCCTTCGAGCGGCTCACCGGGCTGCCCGTCGTCGTCAACACCAGCCTCAACACCGCCGGCCGGCCGATGGTCGACGACCCGCGCGACGCCCTGGAGTGCTTCGGCTCCTCGCCGGTCGACCTGCTCGCCATCGGCCCGTACGCCGTCCGCCGGGGCGCGATGTTCCGCACGTCCCCCGAGGGGTGGTCCGCGTGACCGGACCCGCGCCCCGCTATGCCGTCGTCATCCCCACGGTCGGCCGCCCGCAGCTGACCGCGTGCCTGGAGGCCCTGGCCGCCGCCCGCGGCCCCGGCCCCGGCCGTGTCGTCGTCGTCCACGACCGCCCGGGCCCCGGCGGCACCCTCCCGCCCCTGGAGGTCCCCGACGCGCTGGCTTCACGGACCCTCCTCGTGCCCGGGACCGCCCGCGGCCCCGCCGCCGCCCGGAACGCCGGCTGGCGGGCCGCGGGCTCCGTCCCCTGGGTGGTCTTCCTCGACGACGACGTGGTGCCCGGCCCCGACTGGGCCGAGGCCCTCGACCGCGACCTCGCGGCCGCCGGTCCCGGGACCGCGGCCGTCACCGCCCGGATCGAGGTGCCCCTGCCGCAGGACCGCCGCCCCACCGACTGGGAGCGCTGCACCGCCGGCCTGGCCACCGCCCGCTGGATCACCGCGGACATGGCCTTCCGCACCGCCGCCCTGCGCGCCGCCGACGGCTTCGACGAGCGGTTCCGGCGGGCGTTCCGCGAGGACGCCGACCTGGCCCTGCGCCTTGTGGCCGGCGGCTGGACCCTCGCCGAGGGCACCCGCCTCACCCGGCACCCCGTCCGGCCCGCGGACCGCTGGATCTCGGTCCGCACCCAGGCCGGCAACGCCGACGACGTCCTCATGGACCGGCTCCACGGCCGCGGCTGGCGGCGCCGGGCCGCGGCCCCGCTCGGCCGCCGCCCCGCGCACCTCGCCGTCACCGCCGCCGCCTGCGCGTCCGCGGTGTGCGCGCTCCTCGGCCGCCGCCGCGCCGCCGCCTGGTGCGCGGCCGCCTGGCTCGCCGGCACCGCCGAGTTCGCCGCGGCCCGGATCGCGCCCGGGCCCCGTACCCGGGACGAGGTCCTCACCATGGCCGTGACGAGCGTCCTGATCCCGCCCGCGGCCGCCTGGCACTGGGCCCGCGGCCTCGCCGCGCACCGGCGGGTGCCGCCCACCCCCGCAGCCGGCCCCCCGCCGGCGCCCGCCCCGGAGGGGCGGCGGACCGCAGCCGCCCCGGCGGGTGCGCCGTGACCGCCCGCACCCCGGCCCCCGCGGCGCTCCCCGACCGCGGCCCGGGCGGACCATGGCTGTGGACGGGGCCTCCGGCGGCCGGCCCCGCGCACGACGGCCTGCCCCAGGCCGTCCTCTTCGACCGCGACGGCACCCTCGTCGCCGACGTCCCCTACAACGGCGACCCCCGCCTGGTCCGGCCCGTGCCGACCGCGCGCGAGGCCGTGGCGGTGCTGCGCCGGCTGGGCGTGCCCACCGGCGTCGTCAGCAACCAGTCCGGAGTCGGCCGCGGCCTCCTGACCCACCACCAGGTCCGCGCCGTCGCGGACCGCGTCGACGCCCTGCTCGGCCCGTTCGGCGCATGGGCCGTCTGCCCGCACCGGCCCGAGGACGGCTGCCGCTGCCGCAAGCCGGCGCCCGGCCTCGTCCTCGCCGCCTGCACCGCCCTCGGTGCGGACCCCCGCCGCACGGTCGTCATCGGCGACATCGGAGCCGACGAGGACGCCGCCCGAGCCGCCGGCGCGCTCGCCGTCCTCGTACCCACCCCGGCGACCCGCCCCCAGGAGGTGGGGGCCGCCCGCCACACCGCCCCCGACCTGCTGGCCGCCGTACGCCTCGCGCTCGACCTCGCCCTGCGCCGCGAGCCGGCGCCCCGCCGGGCGGCCTCCCACCCCGGCGGTGACCCGTGGTGAGGGCCCCGCGCACCCTCGTGGTGCGCCTCGACAGCGCCGGCGACGTCCTCCTGTCCGGCCCCGCCGTCCGCGCCGTCGCGGCCGGCTCCTCCTACACGGCCATGCTGTGCGGCCCCCAGGGCGCACCCGCCGCCGCGCTGCTCCCCGGCGTCGACCGGGTCCTCGTCCACCACGCGGCGTGGGTGGGATTCGCCCCGCCGCGGACCTCCCGCGAGGAGTGCGACCTGCTGCTGGACGCGCTCGCCGCCGACCGCTTCGACCGGGCGCTGGTCCTCGTCTCCCACCACCAGAGCCCCCTGCCGGCGGCCCTGCTCCTGGCGCTCGCCGGGATCGGGGACACCGCCGCCGACTGCACCGACTACCCCGGCTCCCTGCTCTCCCTGCGCCACCGCCGCCGGCCCGGCAGGCACGAGGCGGAAGCCGCCCTCGACCTGGCGCGGGACTTCGGCTACCCGCTGCCCGCAGGCGACGACGGTGCGCTGGGGATCCTGGAGCCGCCCGAGACCGTCGGCCTCACCGGCCCCGACCCCTACCTCGTCGTCCACCCCGGAGCGGCCGTCCCCGCCCGGGCGTGGAGCCCCCAACGGGCCGCCCGAGCGGTCGCGGCGCTGCACGACGCGGGGCACCGCGTGGTGGTCACCGGCGGGCCCGCCGAGCGGGAGCTGACCGCCCGCGTCGCCGGCAGGCACGCCCTCGACCTCGGCGGCGGCACCCGCGACCTGCACGAACTCGCCGGAGTGCTGGCCGGGGCCCGGGCGGTCGTCACCGGCAACACCGGCCCCGCCCACCTGGCCAGCGCCGTCGGCACCCCCGTGGCCTGCCTGTTCGCCCCCGTCGTGCCGGCCGAGCGCTGGCGCCCGTACGGCGTCCCGCACGTCCTGCTCGGCGACCAGCAGGCGGCCTGCGCCGCGACCCGCGCCCGCACCTGCCCGGTGCCCGGCCACCCCTGCCTGGACTCCGTACGGGACGAGGAGGTCCTCGCGGCCGTGGCAGCCCTCCTCGGCGCCGCACCCGGCCGCGGAAGAGCCGGCGTCCGCCGCGCAGCCGCCCACGACCTAGGAGCAGCACGGTGAACATCCTCCTGTGGCACGTGCACGGCTCCTGGACCACCGCCTTCGTCCAGGGCCCGCACACCTACCTGGTGCCCGTCACCCCCGACCGCGGCCCGGACGGCCTCGGCCGCGCCCGCACCTTCGACTGGCCCGGCTCGGTCCGCGAGGTGACCCCCGGGCAGCTCGCCGACACCCCCGTCGACGTGGTCGTGCTCCAGCGCCCGCACGAGTGGCGGCTCGCCGAGGAGTGGCTCGGCGGCCGCCGGCCCGGCCGGGACGTGCCGGCCGTCTACCTGGAGCACAACGCCCCCGACGGCCCGGTGCCCTGCACCAGGCACCCCGCGGCCGACCGCGACGACACCGTCCTCGTCCACGTCACCCACTTCAACCGGCTGTTCTGGGACTGCGGCAGCACCCGCACCCGGGTGATCGAGCACGGCATCGTCGACCCGGGCCACCGCTACACCGGCCGGCTGGCCCGCGCCGCCGTCGTCGTCAACGACCCCGTCCGGCGCGGCCGGTACACCGGCACCGACCTGCTGCCCGGCCTCAGCGAGGCCGCCCCGCTCGACGTGTTCGGCATGCGCACCGAAGGACTCGCCGAGCACCTCGGGCTGGACCCGGAGCGCTGCCGCGGCCGGGACCTGCCCCAGGCGCTGCTGCACACCGCCATGGCCGAGCGGCGCCTGTACCTGCACCCCGTCCGCTGGACCTCCCTCGGCCTGTCCCTGCTGGAGGCCATGCACCTCGGCATGCCCGTGGTGGCGCTGGCCACCACGGAGGCCTCGGCCGCCGTTCCGCCCGGTACGGGCACCCTGTCGACCCGCCCCGAGGAGCTGGCCCTGGCGGCCCGCCACTACCTGAACGAACCGGAAGCCGCCGCGGAGGACGGCGCCCGCGCCCGCCGGGCCGCACTCGACCGGTACGGCCTCAAACGCTTCCTGTCCGACTGGGAGCACCTGCTCACGGAGGTACGGTCATGACGCCCCCCGCCCGACCCGACCGCGGCCGCCCGCTGTCGATCGCCCTGGTCTCCGAGCACGCCAGCCCGCTGGCCGCGCTCGGCACCGCCGACGCGGGCGGGCAGAACGTCCACGTCGCCTGCCTGGCCGGCGCCCTCGCCGACCGGGGCCACCGCGTCACCGTCCACACGCGGCGCGACTGCCGCGACCTGCCCGACACCGCGGAGCTCCGCCCCGGAGTGCGGGTGCACCACGTCGACGCCGGTCCGCCGCAGCCGGTGCCCAAGGACGAACTGCTCCCGCACATGGGCGCCTTCGGCAGCCGGCTGCTGGCCGAATGGCGGGCCGGCCCGCCGGACGTCGTGCACTCCCACTACTGGATGTCCGGGGTCGCCTCCCTGACCGCGGCCGGCGTGCTCGGCGTCCCCCTGCTGCACACCTACCACGCCCTCGGCACCGTCAAGCGGCGCCACCAGGGCGCCGCCGACACCAGCCCCGCCCAGCGCATCCCGTGGGAGCGCGACATCGGGCTGCGCTGCGACCGGGTCCTCGCCACATGCCGCGACGAGGTGGGCGAGCTGATCCGGATGGGCGTCCCCGAGGACCGCGCCGACGTCGTGCCGTGCGGCGTCGACCCCGCGCGTTTCCACCCCGACGGCCCGGCCGCCCCCCGGGACCCGGCGCACCCGTACCGGCTGCTGCAGCTCGGCCGCCTGGTACCCCGCAAGGGCGCGGCCGTCTCCATCGCCGCCCTGTCCCGGCTTCCCGGCGCCGAACTCGTCGTCGTCGGCGGACCGCCCGCCGAGCACCTGGACCGCGACCCCGAGGTCGCCCGGCTGCGCGCCGCCGCCCGGCAGGCCGGGGTCGCCGACCGGGTCCGCTTCGCCGGCGGCCTCGGCGGCGCCGACGTCCCCGCCGTGCTGCGCAGCGCCGACGTGGTGCTCTGCCCCGCGGACTACGAGCCCTTCGGCATCGTCCCGCTTGAGGCCATGGCGTGCGGCCGGCCGGTCGTCGCCAGCGCCGTCGGCGGCCAGCTCGACACGGTCGTCCACGGGGAGACCGGGCTGCTGGTGCCGCCCGGCGACCCCGCCGCCCTGGCCCGCGCCGTGTCCCGGCTGCTGGCCGCCCCGCTGCTGCGGGCCGCGTACGGGAAGGAAGCCCGCCGCCGCGCCGTCGCCCGGTACGGCTGGGACCGCGTCGCCGCCGCCACCGAGGCCTCGTACCGGTCGGTCCTGGAACGCCGCTCCCGGCCCGCCGCAGCCGCCCTCGGCGTACGCCGCCCCGCGCCCGCCTGAACCGTCCGCCGCGTCCGGAAGGAGGTGAGGCCGACCGCGTCCCGCGGGCCGGCCCCCACCATGAACCCCCACCCCCGCACGCAGCGCGAGCCCGAGGGCTCCGCGCGCCCCGGCTCGCCGCCCCCGACGGCGGTCCGAGCCCACTGCACCTCCCTGCAGGCCGCCCTGGAGCGGATGTGCCGCGACAGCACCGGCCTCCTCGAACGGTGGGCCGGCGAACTCGCCCGCGCCCTGCCCGCCGGCGCCCGGCTGCTCGCCGCCGGCAACGGCGGCAGCGCCGCGCAGGCCCAGCACCTGACCGCCGAACTCGTCGGCCGCTACCGCCGCGAGCGGCCCCCCTTCTCCGCGATCGCCCTGCACGCCGAAACCTCCAGCGTCACGGCCATCGGCAACGACTACGGCTACGACCACGTCTTCGCCCGGCAGGTCGCCGCCCACGGCCGGCCGGGCGACGTCGCCCTGTTCCTGTCGACGTCCGGCCGCAGCGACAACCTCCTGTCGGCGGCCGCCGCGGCCCGCGAGCACGGCCTGCGGGCGTGGGCCCTGACCGGCCCCGCACCCAACCCGCTCGCCGACGCCTGCGACGAGGCGCTGTGCATCGACGCCGACACCAGCGCCACCGTCCAGGAGGTCCACCTGGTCGCCGTGCACCTGCTCTGCGAGGCCTTCGACGAGGCACTGGACCGGGAGACCGCCGCGACGCCGCGGAGCCCCGGCACCGGCCGGGCCGCCGCCCGCGTCCGCCGGACCGCCGCAGCACGCCCCGCCGGCGCGGCCGACGGCCGGCCCCTCCCCGCCGTGCCCGTGACCGGGAGGACGCCGTGACCGCGTCCTCCGCACAGGCCCCCCTCGTCGTCGTCGGCGACGTCCTCCTCGACCGGGACATCGACGGGGCCGCCGACCGCCTCGCACCCGATGCGCCCGTCCCCGTCGTCGACGTCGCCTCCGACCGCTCCCGGCCCGGCGGCGCAGGACTCGCCGCCGCGCTGGCCGCCGCCCGCTCCGGGCGCGAGGTCGTCCTGGTCACCGCGCTCGGCAGGGACGGCGCGAGCCGCCGCGTCCGCGAGGCCCTGCGGGGCCGGATCCGGCTCGTGGAGCTGCCCCTGTCGGGCACGCTCCCGGTCAAGACGCGCGTCCTGGCCTCCGGGCGCCCCGTGGTCCGCATCGACCGCGGCGGCGGCCGCGCCGGGCCCGCCACCGGGGAGTGCGACGAACTGCTCGCCGCGGCGCACACCGTCCTCGTCGCCGACTACGGCCGCGGCACCGCCGATGCCCTGCGGCCCCTGCTCGCCCGGGCCGCGCACCGGGTGCCGCTGGTGTGGGACCCCCACCCGCGCGGCGGGCCGCCCGTCCCCTGCGCCCGCCTGGTCACCCCCAACGCCGCCGAGGCCCGCGCCCTGTGCCCAGAGGAGGGCAGCGGCACGTCCCTCGGCGCGTACGCACGCCGCGGCGCGCTGCTCGCCGCCCGCTGGCAGGCCGCCTCCGTGGCCGTCACCCTCGGCGAGCGCGGCGCCCTGCTGACCCGCCCCCACGCGGACGCCCCGCTGCTCGTGCCCCCGCCTTTCCGGGCGTACGGGGACACCTGCGGCGCCGGCGACTGCTTCGCCGCGCACACCGCCGCCGCCCTCGCCGACGGCGCCCTCCCCGAGGAGGCCGTCTGGCACGCCGTCACCGAGGCGGCCGCGTTCGTGGCCGCAGGGGGCGCCTCCAAGGCGGCCCTGTGGCGGCGGCCCGACCCGGCCCCCGCCGCGCCCGACGGCTCCGACGCCCTGGCCCTCGTACGGGAGGTCCGGGCGCGCGGCGGCACGGTCGTGGCGACCGGAGGCTGCTTCGACCTGCTGCACGCCGGCCACGTCGGCCTGCTGGACAGCGCCCGCCGGATCGGGGACTGCCTGGTCGTCTGCCTGAACTCCGACGCGTCCGTGAGCCGGCTCAAGGGGCCGGGCCGCCCGCTGACACCGCTCGCCGACCGGACCCGGGTGCTGCAGGCGCTCGGCAGCGTGGACGCGGTCCTCCCCTTCGAGGAGGACACCCCCGCCGAGGTGCTGTCCCTGCTGCGGCCCGACATCTGGGTCAAGGGCGGCGACTACGCGGTCGACGACCTGCCGGAGGCGGCCCAGGTGCGGGCGTGGGGCGGGCAGGCCGTCGTCCTGCCCTACCTCGACGGGCGCTCCACCACCGGCCTGGCCAGGCGCGCGGCGCGCGCCTCGGCGGCCGGGCAGGCCGGGGCCGGCGTCCCGTGAGGGCCGCCCCGCCGCCCGCCGGGCCGGCCGCGGCCCCCGCCGCGACCGGCCCGGCCGCACACCCGTCCCCGCCACCGCCCCGCCGGCTGCGGCGCGCCACACCGCCCAGGGCCGCCGTGCTGCGGGCGCTGGGCCTCGGCGACCTGCTGACCGCCGTCCCGGCGCTGCGCGCCCTGCGGAACGCCCTGCCCGGGCACGAACTGGTCCTGGCGGCTCCGGAGCGCCTCGCCGACGCCGTGCGGGCCCTCGGCACCGTGGACCGGCTGCTGCCCGCGCACGCCCCCGGGCGCGGTGTGCCGACGGCCCTGCCCTGGCCCGGCCCCCCGCCCGACGTCGCCGTCGACCTGCACGGGTGCGGCCCGCCCTCCCGGATGCTGCTCGCCGGCCTGCGGCCGCGCCGCCTGCTCGTCTTCGCACCCCCCGACCGCCCGCAGGCGCCCGGGCCGCGCTGGCGCCCCGACGAGCACGAACGCGACCGGTGGTGCCGCATGCTCCGCTGGTACGGCCTCCACGCCGACCCCGGCGACCTCGCCCTCCCGCTCCCCGACGAGCCCTCGCCGGCGCCCGGCGCGGTGGTCCTGCACCCCGGCGCCGACGCCCCGGCCCGCCGCTGGCCGGCCGAGCGGTTCGCCGCCGTGGGCCGCGCCCTGGCCCGGGACGGGCACCGCGTCGTGGTCGTCGCGGGCCGCGGCGAAGGCCCGCTCGCCCGCCGCGTCGCCGCGTACGCGGGCCTCGCGCCCGATGCGGTCGCCGGCGGAGAACGGGACCTGCCGTTCGGCCGGCTCGCCGCGCTCGTCGCGCACGCCCGCTGCGTGGTGGCGGGGGACAGCGGCGTGGCCCACCTCGCCTCCGCGCTGCGCACCCCCTCCGTCGTCCTGTTCGGGCCGGTCGCGCCCCGCCTGTGGGGACCCCCGCCCGACGGCCCCCACCGCGTGCTGTGGCATCCCTCGCCGGACGACGACCCCCTGCGCCCGGGCGACGCCCACGGAAGGCTGACCGACCCCCGGCTGCTGCGGATCTCCGCCGCCGAGGCCCTGGCAGCCGTACGGGCCCTCCCCGAGCCGCCGGCCAGGGCCTGACGGCTGCCCGGCCGGGATCAGGCGGCCGCGGCCACCGCCGGCGGGGAGACCGCCGCTACGGGGCACGCGGCCCTGACCGGCGCGACCGGCGCGGTGCGGCGGGCGGTGCGGCGGCGGGCCAGCCAGCCGGCGCCGACGGCCGCGGCGATGACGAGGCCGCCGGAGACCAGCGCGGCCCGCACCCCGAGCTGCTCCATCAGCAGACCCAGCACGGGCGGCGCGGCTAGCCCCCAGCCCGTGCGCACCGTGGACCAGGCGCCGAGCACCCGGCCCCGCATGCGCGCCGGCGGGTCGGTCTGCAGCAGCGTCGACTGGGCCGTGTCGCCGACGGACTCGGCGACGGCCATCGGCAGGACCAGCACCAGCAGCACCGCCAGCGACGGCGACAGGCCTGCGAGGATCTGCAGGAGGGCTCCCAGCACGGTGAGTGCGGCGACGAGCCGGACGCCGGGGAGCCGCAGCCGCGCCCCGAGGACCGCGCCGATGATGCCGCCCGCGGCGAGGACCGTGGACACCGCGGAGAAGGAGGCGGCGTCCCCGGCGAGCGGGCCGGTGACGAGCACGACCAGCGTCAGCGAGTAGTTCCGGCCGAAGAGGGCGCTGATGCCGTTGAGACCGGCGAGGGCGACCAGCCGGCGCCGGCCGAGGAAGTACCGCAGCCCGGCCCGCATGCCCGCGGCGGGCTCCGCCCCGTCCCCGGAAGCCCCGCCCGCGGCCGGCGCGGCGTGCTGCTCCGCGCCGGGAGCCGGGCGCAGGAAGGGGATGACGCAGGCCACGAAGAGGAAGGAGAGCCCGTTGACGGCGTACGCGGCGGCCGTGCCGAACGCCGCGACCGTCACACCGGCCAGCGCCGCCCCGACGAGTCGGCCCGCGCTGTGCACCAGCGACCCGACCCCGATGGCGGACGGCACGTCCCGCGCGGGGACCAGGTCGTTTCCGAGGAGCGCGCAGGCGGGCCCGTCGACGGTCGCGACGACGCCCGTGACCACGGCCAGGGCCAGCAGCACCGGCAGGTTCAGCAGGCCGAGGGCGACGAGCAGACAGGTCGTGAAGGCGACCACGCCCAGCAGGGCCTGGCAGACCGCGGCGGTCACCTTGTGCGGGAACCGGTCGACGAGGGACCCGCCGGCCAGGCCGAGGAGCAGTCCGGGGGCCGCCTGGAGGGACACCGACAGGCCGGTGAGGGCGGCCGAGCCGGTGATCTGGAGCACCAGCAGGTTCTGCACCGTCAGCTGGGTCCAGGTCCCTGCGTTGGAGACGAAGTTGGCGGCGGCCCACCAGCGCATCCCGCGGTGGCGCAGGGCGCGCCACGGCGAGCGGTCGCCGGGCGCGCCGGCAGGCGCGGGGGCGGAGGCGGGCGCGGCGGGGGAGGGCGCGGCGGAGCGCGCCGGGGAAGCAGAGGTAGACACAGCGGTACCGGGGAACGGGGCCAGGACGGGTCACGGGCGGATCCGGCGTCTCGGCGCGGCCGGCGCCCGCACCGCATGGTCGCGGTGCGGGCACCGGGGGAATCGTCCCGTTCGGCCCATGCTGGCAGACCGGCTCCGCGAGGGGGGCGTGACCGCCGTCACCGGCCCCCGAATCCGCCCGCCCACAGGGCCCGTTGGGGGCCGGGTGGGTTTGCTCACACCGACCCGGCGGCGCCCGGCCGGTGCACGGGCGGCGCAGCCCGGCGTGCCCGCCCCGGCCCTGCCCCGCACAGTGGAGGCGCAGACACCGCCGGGCCGCGCCCGCGTACGCCCGGCGGCCGGTGTACCGCGACGAAAGGCGTGTGACCGCGATGGACAGCTCCTCGCCCCTCGACCTGCTCGGCAGGCAGGCACTGGTGACCGGCGGGGCGCGCGGCCTGGGCGCCGCGATCTGCCGCCGGCTGGCGGCCGCGGGAGCCCGGGTGCTCGTGGCCGACGTGCGGCGCGACCTCGCCGAGGGCCTCTGCGAGGACCTCACGGCCCGCGGCGGGCAGGCCCGCCACCTGGACCTCGACGTGCGGGACCCGGCACAGGCCGCGGACGCCTTCCGCACCCTCGACGAGTCCGGCGAGGAACTCCACGTGCTCGTGAACTGCGCCGCCGTGGACGTGACGAAGTCCGCCGAGCACCTCACGGCGGACGAGGTCACCCGCGTGGTGTCCACCAACCTGCTGGGCCCGATGTACCTGTGCCTGGAGGCGTACCGCCGGATGGTGGCCCGCGGCGGCGGCCACATCGTGAACATCCTCTCCACCGCCGCCAACCGCACCTGGACGGAGGCCGGCCCCTACGCGGCCAGCAAGACGGGCCTGCGCGCCTTCACCCACACCCTCTTCAAGGAGGCGCAGCGCGACTGCCTGGGCATCGGCGTCACGGGCGTCATCGCCGGCGGCATGGAGACCGCGTTCATCATGGACCGCTTCCCCGACGCGGACGTGTCGATGCTGCAGAGCCCCGACATCGTCGCCGACACCGTCATGTACGCGCTGTCCGTGCCGGGCGGCAGCGCGGTCCCCGAGGTGGTCGTCGTCCCCCGCCGGGAACCGTCCTGGCCGTGACGGCCGCCGGCCCGGCCGGCCGCGGCGGTCAGCCGCCGAGCAGGCGCAGGACTGCCCGCTCGACCGCGCCGCGGGTGGCCGGCGTGCCGAGTTCCGCGTCCTCGCCGAGCCGCCCCAGCGCGGACGCGATGGTGACGCCGTCCTCGTACCGCTCGAAGACCAGCGGATCGATGTAGGAGGCACGGCACACGGCCGGGGTGTTGCCCAGGTACTCGCTGACCTCCCGCACCGCCCGCGCCGCGGCCCGCTTGCGGACGGCCTGCGAGCCGTTCGCCGTACGGGCCGACACGGCGAGGGCGACCGCGGCGAGGACCGTGGCGTGCCAGGTCCGGAAGTCCTTGGCCGTGATGTCCCGCCCGGACCGCTTTTGCAGGTAGGCGTTCAGGTCCGCGGCCCGCACCTCGCGCCAGGTGCGGCCCTCCCGGTACGCGAACAGCCGGGGGCCCGGCTCCTGCCGGCGCAGCAGCGCCCGCACGACGGCCAGGGCCGCATCGTCGACCAGCGCCCGCACCACGTGGCGGCCGGACTTCGCGGGGAAGTCCAGGCAGACCTCCCCGCGGCTGCACCGGGCGTGCTCGCGCAGCAGGGTGGTCAGGCCGTGACTTTCGTTGTCGCGGGCGTACCGCTCCCCGCCGATCCGGAAGAAGCCCAGGTCCAGCAGGCGCGCCGCGCACGCCAGGACCCGGTCCCGGCCGAGGCCGCGGCCCGCGAGGTCCTCCTCGACGGCCTGGCGCAGGCGCGGCAGGCTGCGCGCGACGCGGCGCACGTGCTCGTGCTTGGCCGCGTCGCGCTGCTCGCGGAACGCCTCGTGGTACAGGTACTGGCGGCGGCCCGCCGCATCGGTGCCGATCGCCTGGATGTGGCCGTTGGGCCAGGGGCAGATCCACACCGCGGTCCATGCGGGCGGGATGGCCAGCCGGCGGACCCGCTCCCGCTGCCCGGCGGCCAGCGGGGCGCCTGCGGCGTCGAGGTAGCGGAACCCCCGGCCGTGGCGCACCCGCTGCCATCCGGGCCGGTGCGGGTCACTCGTGCGCAGCCTGGTCACGGGGCGGCCGGTTCAGCGGTCCAGGGCCCGCTGCAGCTCGGCCTTGTCCATCTGCGAGCGGCCCTTGATGCCCTTCTTCTTCGCCTCGTTGTACAGCTGCTCCTTCGTGGGGCCCTCCGAGCCGCTGTGCGACCGCTGTCCGCCCCGCTTGGACGAGGACATGTCCTGCGTGGAGGACCGGCTGGCGGTCTTCGACTCGCCGGAGCGGGCACGCTCCTTGTTCACCGTCCGCGCGGCGATCTCCTCGGCCCGCTTCTCCGACTCGCCGCGGTCCCGCGCGGACTCCTTGATGTGCTCGTACTGTCGCTCCCGCTTCGGGGACGATCCTCGGGGCATCTCCTGCTCCTTCCCGTGCCGTGTGTGCTGTCGGTCGCTCAGCCCTTGCGCCGTGTCTTCGGCGCGTCCGGGGAGCGGACGCCCGAGAACGCCGAGTCGTCCTTGGCCCCGCTGGGGCGCCCGGACCGGCCGCGCCGGCCGAGGTCGTGGTGGCCCTCCTGGGCCTGGCCCGCCATGTCCTCGCCGCGGCGGGTGTGGGACTCCACCGGCGACCCGGTGTCGGGCGGGCCGCCCTTCGAGCCGCCCTTGCGGCGCTTGTCGGGGGAGTCGAAGGAGCGCCGGGCACTCGGGTTGTCCTGCTTGTGCGTCGCGTCGACGTCGCCGGACCAGCCGTGCTGCTCGGTGCCCTCGTGCCGGCTCGGGCCCTCGCCGTGCGGAACGTGTGACTTCGGGCTGGTGGACATGAGCCGATCCTCCTCGCCTCGTGGCCCCCCTCGGGCATCCGCCTGCCCCGTCGGCCCCCGGCCAATCCCCCCGTACAGGGGAGTCCCGCGTGTCCGAGGCGAAGGCCCGGGTAGGCGCGGCCACGTGTCTCCCGTTCCCGACACGGGCGTACGGCCCGGAGGAGGAGTACCCGTGACCGACACCAACACCGGCACCGGCGGCGGCGTGGCCCCCGACCCGACGACCCTGTACCCCCGGCCCGACTTCCCGGAGCAGGAGCAGCAGCCGCCGGGCGCCACCCGGGCGATGGAGCCCCGGCCCGACCACGGCGAGGACTCCTACCGCGGCAGCGGCCAGCTCCTCGGGCTCAAGGCCGTCGTCACCGGAGGGGACTCCGGAATCGGCCGCGCGGTGGCGCTCGCCTTCGCCCGCGAGGGGGCCGACGTGCTGTTCACGTACCTGCCGGAGGAGGCCGAGGACGCCGACACCACGATGCGCCTGGTGGAGGGCAGCGGCCGCCGGGCGGTGGCGGTGCCCTGCGACCTGCGGGAGGAGGAGGCCTGCGCCGCCGTCATCGCGCACGCCGCCGCCGAGTTCGGGCGCATCGACGTGCTGGTCAACAACGCCGCCTACCAGATGGCCCAGCCGGAAGGCATCTCCCACATCAGCACCGAGCAGTTCGACCGGGTCGTGCGGACGAACCTGTACGCCATGTTCTGGCTGTGCAAGATGGCCCTGCCGCACATGCCGGCCGGCGCCAGCATCATCAACACCGCCTCCGTGCAGGCCTACAAGCCGAGCCCGCCGCTGCTGGACTACGCCATGACCAAGGGGGCGATCGTCACCTTCACGCAGGGCCTGGCCCAGATGCTCGCGGAGGACGGGATCCGGGTCAACGCGGTCGCACCGGGCCCGGTCTGGACGCCGCTGATCCCGGCGACGATGCCGGACCCGCAGGAGTTCGGGAAGCAGAGCCCCCTGGGGCGGCCGGCGCAGCCGGCCGAGATGGCGCCCGCGTACGTCTTCCTGGCCTCGTCCCGGGCGAGCTACATCACCGCCGAGGTCCTGAACGCGACGGGCGGGACGCCGCTGCCCTGAGCGCAGCGGCGTCCCGCCGGTCTTCCGGGCCCGCCTGTCAGGCCCCGTCCCGTCCTTCAGGCCCCGTCCCGTCCTTCGTCCTCCGTCTCGATGACGTGCACGGCCGCCTCCTCCGCGGAGGCGGCCCCGCCGTCGATCCCCGCGTCCCGCGCCACCACGGATATGTGCCGCACCGGCATCTGCTCGTCCGAGGCGGTCATCCGCCCGGCGCGCTCGCGGCCCGCCGTGGACCGGTCGCCGCCCGGATCGGCGGTGACGTCCTCGCCGCGGTCGTCGCCGCCGGTGCCGGCGGGCTCGGCGAGGTCCTCGCCCGGGCTCGCCTCCGACCCGCCGTCCGCCTCCGCGGAAGGGTCCGGTTCCGGCTCCTCCTGGGCGAGCCGCTGGTCCAGCGTCTCCCCGTCGCGCTGCTCGCCGGCGGTCGTGCCGTACCGGGTGACCGCCCGCGGGCGGTCGGGCGGCGAGTAGCCGGTGTCGAGCGTGTCGTCCAGGTCCGGTTCGTCCAGGGCGTTCTCCATGTCCGGCTGCAACTCGCCGGGTTCCGCTTCGGCCGGCGGCTGGTAGACGCCGTTGCCCTGCGATTCGCTCGCGCTCATGCTCCGCCTCCTGTCGGGGTGTCCGTGGGTGCTGCGCCGCCTCCGGCGCCGGCTGTCCGCGTCCGCGTCCGGCCCGGACCGGTCTCGAGCAGGCCGAGCATCTCCTGCATGACCCTGTCGAAGTCCTGCCACGGCCCCCGTCGAGCCCCGTCCGCCGGGCGGGCGGCGGGGCCGCCCTGACTGCTCGTCCTCGACACCATCGTGAACCACTCCTCCGTTCGGCTCGACAGCTCCTCCCCGGCGGCGGCCGGGCGGCCGCCCGGGGGTTGCGCGCCTTCCCACGGAGGGCGGCTCCCATGTGCCGCAAGCTGGTGTTTCACCCGTTCGGACAACCCGATCGGACCCGACGGCCCACGGGGGCCGCCCAGGTCCGATGCGGCGTCCCCGGATGGGGACGCGGTGCCGGCCGGGGGTCGGGGCAGGGAGCCCGGCCGGCACCGGGGAGGCCGCAGCCGCGGGACTGAGCGGTTGCGGGCGTGGCCTTGCCGTTCGTGCGGCGCCGCAGTCGCCCGCCGAGGGCTCCGGGAGGTGCCGTTGCCGGAAGGGTGCCGCGGCGCACCCGGCGTCTTTCCCGCGGCCGGCGGCGCAAACCCGCCCGGGACGCGCGCCGCTCCGCCGCATGCCGGACGGCATCGACGTCCCGCGGGCGAAACACCCCGCCGCGCGGCCCAGGCCGCGCCCCCGTCCGGCCCCCGCCTGCGTACGGTGGACCGCTCGCCGCGGCCCGCCGGGAGACCGGTGGCGCAGCCGCGGCTGAGCCGCCGCCGTGCGGGTAAGAGCGGCGAGCGTTCCGTTGGTTCGGTACGGACACGACCCGAAGGGAAGCCCCATGGATGCGATCGTGCTGCTGCGCGAGGACCACAAGACCGTCGAGAAGCTGTTCAAGCGCTTCGAGAAGACCGGCGACGAGGACACGGAAGAGCGCCGGGAGATCGCCGACAGCGTGATCGAGGAGCTCACCGTCCACGCCTGGATCGAGGAGCAGATCTTCTACCCGGCCGCCCGGGAAGCGGCGCCGGACACATCCGACCACGTCCTGGAGAGCGTCGAGGAGCACCACGCGGTGGTGTGGATGCTCTCCGAGCTGAAGGACATGGACCCCTCCGACGAGCGGTTCAAGGCGAAGATGAGCGTCCTCATGGAGAACGTCCGCCACCACGTCGAGGAGGAGGAGAAGGACTGGTTCCCCGACGTCCGCAAGGCCATGGGCCGCAACCGGCTGCAGGAGCTGGGCGAGCGGATGGCGGCCGAGAAGGAGAAGGCCCCGCGCGACCCGCTGACCGTCCCCAGCGCCGACAGCCGCTGACCGCCGCCCGCACCGCCCGCCCGCACCCGCGGGCGGGCGGGCGCCGTGCGGCCGACCGCTCGACCTTCGCCGACGGGGGTGTGGGCGGGTCGGATGCGGGTATCACCACATGTTCCGCGTACCCCCATCCCGCCCCCCACCTCGCGGAACGGAGGCCCCGGTCGCCATGTCCCACTGCAAGACCCCCGACTACCGCTCCGGGCGGCGCGGCAGGCACTGGACCCACGCCCTTCGCAGCGCCGAGAAGGCCGGAGCGGTCATCGTCACCGATGACACGGGCGAGCCCGTCCGGTTCGCCGCCGGAGGCAGCGGCCCCGGCCGCTTCCGGCCGTGGACCGGCCCCGACGGCCACCGCTACGACAGCTACGAGGTGCACCCCGAGTGGTAGCCGCCGAGGCCCTCGCCGCCCTGCAGCGCCTGCCGTCCGCGCGGGGTCACTGCAGGATGCGGGCCTTCGCCCGCTGGAACTCCTCCTCGGAGATGTCGCCGCGGGCGCGGATCTCCGACAGCTTCGCCAGCTGGTCCACCTCGCTGGTGCCGGACTTCCCGGCCGTGCGCCGGATGTAGTCGTCCATGGCCTCCTGCTGCTCCTGCACCTGCTGGAGCTCCCGCCGGCCCATCTTCTTGCCCCTGGCGATCACGTACACCAGGACGCCGAGGAACGGCAGGATGAGCACGAACACCAGCCAGGCGGCCTTGCCCCACCCGTTCAGGTCGTGATCGCGGAAGATGTCGCTGATCACCCGGAACAGCAGGAAGAACCACATGATCCACAGGAAGATCCACATGGTCGTCCAGAAGACGCCGAGGACCGGATAGTCGTACGCCAGAGTCACGGAACCGTCCATTGCTTTCCTCCCAGCGGGGCGATGAGGACGGGATCGACTCTGCGGCCGCGGCGGCCGCCGCGGATCACCCCCGGCGGGTGAACCGGCACCCTGCGCGCGGACGCGCGGCGGGGTCAGCCCCCCGCGGCCGTGACGCGTCCCGTGCGGGCGGCGTCCGCGAGCGCCGCGAAGTCACGCTCGTTCTGGTCGGCGTACGACTCCGCGAAATCCGCGACCGCCCGGTCGAAGGTGTCGGCCGCGCCCAGGTAGGAGGCGATCGCGATCGGGTCGCCGGAGCGGGCGTGCGCGCGGGCCAGCGAGCGGCCGCACACCCGGGCGAGGAGCCGCATGCCCTGCGGGGACATTCCCTCGGTCGTGGCGGAGCCCTTCCAGTCGAGCAGCTGGCGGACGTAGAAGTCGCGCTCCCGGCCGTCGAGGCCGGTCAGGCGCTCCCAGCCGAGGAAGATGTCGCCGGCGGCCTGCATGAGCCGCTGCCCGGCCACGACCCGCTGCCCCTGGTTGTCGTACGCGGACGGCGCGGTGTACGGGGCGAGCACGGACGGGCCGGCCTCCTTGGCCTGGAGCAGCAGCGGGTCGCTCTCGTCCCGGCCGAGCAGCAGGAAGATCCAGCAGCGGGTGCCGACGCTGCCGACCCCGACCACCTTGCGCGCCATGTCGACGACCCGGAACCGCCCGACCAGGGCCCGCAGTTCGGGCGCGAGGCTCTGCGCGTACGTGTCGACGAGCCGGCGCAGGCCGGTGTCCAGGTCGGTCGGGCCGGCTCCGTCCAGCAGCTCGGCCAGCGGCACGACGAGGGGAGGGTCGGGGGCGATCCGCAGCCTCCCGTCGACTCGGTGGGTGAGCTTGGAGAACGCCCGCAGGTGGTCCCTGGAGCGGGCCTTGGCGAAGACCTTGTCCGCGCGGGCCAGCAGGGCCCCGCCGCCCTGCGCGGCCATCGCGCGCAGGTCCGCGGAGTCGTCCCGGGCGTACCAGACGTCGAGGACGCGCATGCCGGAGAAGCCCTGCATCCGCAGCCGGTACGCGCGGACCGCGTCGAGGACGACGGCCGCGCGTTCGGCGGCGTCGAAGCCGTTGTCCCGGCCGGCCGCGGCGAGGCTGGCCGCGAGCCGTTTGACGTCCCATTCGAAGGGCCCGGGATGGGTCTCGTCGAAGTCGTTCACGTCGAAGACGAGGGACCGCTCGGGCGAGGCGAACAGGCCGAAGTTCAGCACGTGCGCGTCGCCGCACAGCTGCACCTCCAGCCCCGTGTGGGGGGCCGTCCCGAGGTCGTGGGCCATGACCGCGGCCGCCCCCCGGTAGAAGCGGAACGGCGACTCCAGCATGCGGGCGCGGCGGATCGGGACCAGTTCCGGCACCCGGGCCGCCTCCTGCTCCAGCAGGATCCCCACCGGGTCGGGCCGGTCCGGGCCGGGCTCGAACCGGGCCTGCTCCGAGCGGCGCACGCTGCTGCGCGCCGCCTTGCCCCGCTCGGCGCGCTCCGACGGGGTGAGCGCGACCGGGCCGCCGCCTCCGGCAGTGAGGGACCTCGTCACGGCGGTGCCTCCTCTCGCCCCGGGCCGGCCGGTGCGCCGGGCCGGGCACACGGGTTCAGATGACGTGCAGGTCGCGGGCGCGCTCCACGGCGTCGCGGCGGCGCGAGACGCCCAGCTTGCGGAAGATGCCGCGCATGTGCGTCTTGACGGTGTTGACGGACAGCCGGAGTTCCGCGGCGACCTCCTCGGTCGACATCATCCGCGCCACCAGGGCCAGCACCTCCTTCTCCCGCGGGCTGAGCTCCTCGACCGGCATGCCGTCCGCGGCGCGCGGTGCGGCGGCCGTGACCCACTCGTAGGAGCTGCTGTGGCCGTTGAGGCCGGCCGCGAGGTGCCGGAGCCAGGGGCCGGCCTCCGCGAAGGGCCGCCGGAGCAGCTCCGGCCGGGCCGTGTCCAGGGCGTGCAGGAGCCGGTCGCGGGCCGCGGCCTCGTCGCCGTCCAGCAGGGCGCAGTGGGCGCGGAGCAGGGCGAGCCGCACCCGGTCCGGGAGCGTGGCCTCCGCCGAACCCTCGGCCCGCTCGATCAGCCGCAGCGCCTGCGCGGACTGCCCGGCGGCCAGGTGCGCCTGCGCGAGCAGCACCGTACGCGCGGGCAGCGCCTCGGGGACGGCCCGCAGCGCGGTGAGCGCCGTGTCGTGGTCGCCGTGGGCCAGGGCGGCGCCCGCGTGGGCCACGGCGAGCCGGGCGGCCGCACCGGGCGGACCGGGCGGCCGCGGCTCGTCCAGTACGGCCAGTGCCGCGTGCCAGCGGCCGCCGGCGACCTCGAGCTGGGCCCGCAGGGCGGAGCGCTCAGCCGCCAGGACCGGGTCGTGCAGGGTGTCGGAGTGGTCCGCGGCGCGGTCCAGGTGGGCGGCCGCGGTCCGCAGGTCGCCCCGCTCGACCGCGACGGAGGCCAGTGCCAGCCAGGCGGCCCCGGAGCGGTTCTCCTCCGGTACGCCGCCGCGGTCCGCCGCGTCCAGGGATGCCGTGCCGTGCTCCTCCGCGGCCGACAGGGCGCCCGCCGCGGCGTCGGCGAGGGCGAGCCGGCCCAGGCAGCGGGACAGCAGGGCCGGCGCCCCGTCGGCACACGCCCGCACCGCCTCGGCGAGGCCCTCCCGCGCCGCCCGGATCCGGCCGTCGCACAGCAGGGCACGGGCGCGCCCGTACAGGCACAGCGGCTCGATCTCGGGATGCCGTGCCCGCTCCTCGCCCGGCAGCAGCAGCACGAGCTCGGCGATGCGCCGCGCGGCCGCGTCGGCCTCGGCCGGGCCGGGGGCGGACAGCAGCCTCAGCAGCTCCAGGGTGAGCAGCTCGGCCGGGCCGGCGGCCGGCTCGTGCACCAGCTCCCGTTCGGCCCGGGGGAGCCTGGCCCGGCAGCCGGCCACGTCGTCGCGGGCCAGGCAGCAGGCCGCGGCGACCAGGGCTGCGGCTGCGCCGGGGGTGTGCTCGGGCATGCGGGCGAGGGCCTCGGCGGGTGCGGCGGCCGGCACGGCGGCGGTGGGAGGTGAGGCAGCGGTGGGCGGTGCGGCGGCCGGCCCGGCGAGCAGCGGGCCCACAGCGAGGTGCCGGACCGCCTGCGCCGCCGCATAGGGCCACTCGCCCCCCGCGGCCGCCTCCTCCACCGCCTCGGCGGTCCGGCAGTGCGCCGCGTACCAGCGGGCGGCCCGGCGGTGCAGCAGGGTCTCCAAGGCGGGCTGCCGGCTGCGCAGCCGCCCGCGCAGCACCGCCGTGAACAGGGGGTGGACCCGGAACCAGCGCGTCCCGGCCACCGGTTCGACGAAGGCGTGGCGGCGCACCAGGTCGTGCAGGACGGCCTCGCAGTCGGTGCGCCCCGTCAGCGCGGCGGCGAGACCGGGATGGACCCGCCCCAGGACCCCCGCCCGCAGAAGCAGCTCGCGGGAGGCGGCGGGCTGGACGGCGAGCACCTCCGTCAGCAGGTAGTCGGAGACGGCCTGCCGGGCAGCGGCCGCGGAGCCGGCGAACTCGAGGGGGTCCCCGGCCCGCGCCATGGCCAGGGCGCACAGCCGCAGTCCTGCCGCCCACCCCTCGGTGCGTTCGAGCAGCAGGTCGACGACGCGCTCGTCCGGCGGGCGGCCGCCCTGCGTCTGGAGCAGGCGGGCGGCCTCGGAGCGGGTGAAGGCGAGCTCCCGTCCGCCGATCTCCGCGAGCCGGCCCTCCACACGGTAGCGGTGCAGCGGCAGGGCAGGCTCGGACCGGCCGATGACGACGAGCCGGAAGGCGGGACCGGCGTGCTCCACGACGAAGCGGAGGCCGGAGGCGGCGTCCGGGCCGCGGACCCGGTCGAGGCCGTCGAGGACGAGGACCAGCGGCGCCGGCAGCTCTTCGAGGGCGGCGGCGATCCGCACCGGCAGGCCGGGATCGGAGCCGTCGCCGCGGCCGCCGTCGCCGCCGACCGGCACCCCGGCGCGGCGGAGTCCTTCCACGGCGTGCGCCCAGAAGCTCTGCGGGGTGTCCTGCTCGTCCAGTGACAGCCACACGACGGGGGAGGAGGATGCCCGCGACCGCGCCCAGGAGGCGACCAGCGCGGTCTTGCCGCTGCCGGCGGCCCCCGTGACCAGCGTCAAAGGACCCTGTATACCGCGGTCGAGCCGCCCGGTCAGCCGCTGCCGGCGCACCAGGCCGGGCGGCGGATCGGGCAGGGCGAACTTCGCACCCAGCACGGGGGCGCGCACGAGGGAGACGGTCATAGGCCCAAGTCCCGTGGAGGCGGCTTCACCGCGGTCGCGGTCCCTTCCGTGCACGATCCTCCGATCGTGTCCGCTCCGCCCGCCGGAGCCGCAGTTCGGCGGCGGACGGAGCCCAGGTCGCTGGCCACTCCATGCTCACGCCCCGTGCCCTTGATCGCCACGCAGCGCTCATCGCCCGGCACGGGGGATGCGCGCCGAACCGTCCGGACCGCCAATGGAGGCCACGTCCCGTACGCCCGACGGCGGAGGTCGACCACGTGAGCACCCAAGCCAAGGCGCGCCTCGCCCTGCTGGCCGGGGCAGCGGCGCTGCTGCTCATGCTGCTGTTCGCCGGCTACCGCAGCGTCCTGCTGGTCGCGGCGGGGCTGGTCGGGGTGGCCGCCACGGCGGCCGCCGCCTGGCTGGTGCTCGCCCACCGCGGGCCGGTGCGCTGGCTGGGGCTGGCGGCCGTCGTGGCGGTGCCCGTCCTGCTCGTCGTCTCGTACGTGCGCGCGGGGCTGCTGTGGGTCGTCCTGTCCTCGGCGGCCCTGTGGTTGGCGGCCGTGGCCGCCGGGCGGTCGGCCCTGGCGGACGAGGCGCACGCCCGCATGCCGGAGTACCCGGCGGACCGGCCCGCACGGCCCTTCCTGATCATGAACCCGCGTTCCGGCGGCGGGAAGGTCGGCGCGTTCCACCTCAAGGAGAAGGCGGAGGAGCTCGGCGCCGAAGTCGTGCTCCTCGAAGGCCCCGAGCCGATGGACGTCACCGCCCTCGCCCGCGGCGCGGTCGCCCGCGGGGCCGACCTGCTCGGCGTCGCAGGCGGCGACGGCACCCAGGCCCTCGTCGCCGCCGTCGCCGCCGAGCACGGCCTGCCGTTCCTCGTGATCAGCGCCGGCACCCGCAACCACTTCGCAATGGACCTCGGCCTGGACCGCACCGACCCGGCGGCCTGCCTGGACGCCCTCACCGACGGCGTCGAACTCCGGGTGGACCTCGGACGCGTCGGGGAGCGCCCCTTCGTCAACACCGCCTCCTTCGGCACGTACGCCGAGGTCGTCCGCAGCCCCGCCTACCGCGACGACAAGATGCGCACGACCCTCGACCTCCTCCCCGACCTGCTGGCCCGGCAGGCCGGGCCCCGGCTCACGGTCCGCGCCGACGGCACCACCGTCGACGGCCCGCAGGCGGTGCTCGTCAGCAACAACCCCTACGGCGCCGGCGACCCCGCCGGCCTCGCCCGGCGCGCCCGCCTGGACGCCGGCACCCTCGGGGTGTTCGCCGTGAAGGTCGCGAGCGCCGCCCAGGCGGCCGGCATCCTCCGCGGCCGCCGCTCCACCGGGCTGGTCGCGCTCGACGCCCGCGAGGTCGTCATCGACGCGGACGCCCCGCACATCAGCGCCGGCATCGACGGCGAGTCCCTGACCCTGCCCACACCGGTGCACTGCCGGATCGAAGCGGGTGCCCTGCGCGTCCTGGTGCCGCGGCGCCGCCCCGGCAACCGCGCCGCAGTGCCCGTCAACTGGGCGGAGATCCGCAGACTGGCCCGGACCATGGGCCGGGCCGCCGCCGGCGGCCGCCCGGTGCAGGGCGGCGAGCGCGACCATCCCGGAGGCCACCGCCACTGGCACCGCCGCATCGCCGGCGAACGGCCGCGCTTCGACTACAGCGGCGCCGTGTACGGGTCGCTGCTCGCCGCCTCGGTCGTCGTCGGCACCGGTGTCGGCGGGCAGTACCCCCGGGTCCACCTGATCGTGCTGCTGCTGTCCACGGCAGTGGTCTTCTGGGCGGCCCACGTCTACGCCCGCCTCTTCGGGGCGTCCCTCGCGAACGAGCCGCTGACCTGGCACGAGTTCCGTACCGTCTGCCGCGACGAGAGACCGCTCATCGAGGCCGCGCTGCCGCCGGCGGCAGCCGTCGCCATCGCCCCCCTGCTCGGCTTCGACGCCCGGGCGACGTCCTGGTTCGCCCTGGCGGTGGCGCTGGCCGGCCAGGTCGGCTGGGCGGTCCTCGGCGCCGTACGGGCGGGCGCGCCGCGGCGCCTGGTGGTCATCACGGCGGTGGTGACGGTCCTGCTGGGCGCGGCCATCGTCGCGGCGAAGGCGGGCCTGTCCCATTGAGCAGCCCTGGCGGAGGCAGGCCGGCGGTTGGGGCCGTCACCCTCTTCGGGTGATGCGCCGGGCCGGCCGCGAGCCCACCGTCGAAGGGCGCAACGGCGCCGCAGGAAAGGGTGGTCGATCATGTGCCGATGGCTCGCCTACACGGGGACGCCCGTCCTCCTGGACCAGCTCCTGTACAAGCCGGCCCATTCACTGATCGACCAGAGCCTGCACTCGCGGCTTGGCGTCGAGACGACAAACGGGGACGGGTTCGGGATCGGCTGGTACACCCAGGAGCCCGACGTGAACACCCCGGCGATCGTCCGCGACGTCGGCCCCGCCTGGAACAACCGCACTCTCCGGGAGATCGCCGAGCACGTCCGGTCGCCGCTGTGCTTCGCCCACATCCGGGCCTCGACCGGGACGGCGGTCCAGCAGACGAACTGCCACCCCTTCCGCCACGGCCACTGGATGTGGATGCACAACGGCTCCATCACCGGCTTCCACGGGCTGCGCCGCGAGCTGTGCATGGCCGTCGACCCCGTCCTCTACCTGGCGATGGAGGGGACCACGGACTCCGAGGCGATGTTCTTCCTCGCCCTGACCTTCGGCCTGGAGGAGGACCCGCCCGGGGCGGTCGCCCGCATGGTCGGCTTCGTCGAGCAGGTCGGCCGCAAGCACGGCATCGAGGCACCCATGCAGATGACCGTCGCCGTCACCGACGGCACCGCGGTGTGGGCGTTCCGCTACGCCAGCGCGGGCGTCGCCCGCTCGCTGTTCTACAGCACCCGAGTGGAGTCGCTGCGGGCCCTGCACCCCGACCTCGAGTACTTGCGGGAGCTGTCCGACGACACCCGGCTGATCGTCTCGGAGCCGCTGGGCGACCTCCCCGGGGCGTGGAACGAGGTCCCCGAGCACTGCTACGGGGTCGTACGCGAAGGGCACGGCGAGATGCACTCCTTCACCCCGCTGCCCGTGTGAGGGAAACTCCCGGGTTCCGCCGTGCATGGCCCGGCCCGCCGCGGGCATCCGCGTCCGTGTACAGCCCCTCTACCGGGAGGTGAGCGGAGCATGGCCGCAGGCAAGAAGGCCAAGAACGTCGGCAAGACCGTCAAGGGCAAGGTGAAGGAAACCACCGGCAAGTCCGTCGGCAACGAGAGCCTCGAGGCAAAGGGGCGGGCGGAGCAGGCGGCGGCCGATGCCAAGCAGGCCGGTCAGAAGGCCAAGGACGCGCTGAAGCACTGACGGGCCGCGCGAGCAGCGGGGGCCGCCGTCACAGGACGGCGGCCCCCGCTGCCGCGTGCGGCCGCTGCCGCGCTCACCGGCGGGCCCGGCGGGTCCGCCGGCGCGGCGGCTCCTCTTCCTCTTCCTCGTCTTCCTCCTCTTCCTCGTCGGCGTCCTCGTACGCGCCCTCGTCCTCGTCCTCCTCCTCGGGAGCGGCTTCGTCCTCGTCCTCGTCCTCGTCCTCGTACTCTTCGTCCTCGGGCGCGCCCTCCTCGTCGGCGTACTCACCGCCCTCTTCGTCGCCCTCTTCCGGATACTCCTCGTCGTCCTCCGGTTCCTCCCCGTCCTCGCCCTCGGCGGACTCCTCCTCCTCGACGGCCTCCTCGTGGCTGCGCACGACCTCGCCGTCCTGGATCTCCCCGCGCCAGCCCTCGGGCTCCTCGTCCGTCAGCGTCACGTACCGGACGAAGTGCTTCAGGTCCAGGCGCAGGCGGCGGCCCTGGGCGCGCCAGATGTTGCCGGTCTTCTCGAACAGGCCGGCCGGGTAGTACTCGACGACGAGCACGATGCGGGTGAGGGACGGCGTCAGCTCGTGGAAGCTGACGCAGCCGCGCGTGGTGCCCTTGGCGCCCTCGGAGGTCCACACGATCCGCTCGTCCGGGACCTGCTCCTGCACGGTGGCCTTCCAACTGCGGGTGGACGGGCCCACCTTCACCTTCCAGTCGCTGGTGGTGTCGGCGCCCTGCGAGACGCTGCGCACGCCCTTGGCGAAGGAGCTGAACTTCTCGTACTGGGTCCAGTGGTCGTACACGGTGCGCACGGGGAGGCCGATGTCCACGGTCTCCGTGATGTGGGTCGGTTTGGAACCGCTCTTGCGGCCCTTGCCCTTGCCGCCGCCCAGCAGCCCGCCGCCCACCTCCTTGACCTTGTCCTTGAGGCCGCCGAGCGAGCCGCCGACGGCCGCCTTGAGGGGCGAGTCGCCCTTGAGCATGCGGCCGCCGATGTCGGCGAGAGTGCCCCCGTTCTTCGCCACGTCCTCCAGCTGGCCGGTGAAGTCGCCGAGCTTCTCCCCGGCCTTGTCGGCGAGTTGGCCGGCCTGCGCGGAGAGGAAACCGGTGACTTCGTCGAGGAGCTGGTTGACGGGGGACGGGGATTCTCCGGAAGGGGCCCGGTCGGCCCGGTCGGTGGTGGCCATCGTGTTACCTCCGCGTCGACGGCTTGCGGGCCGACGTCTTCTTCGCCTTCTTCGCCGGCGAGGCCTTCTTGGCGCTGCCGGAGCCGCCGCCGCGGGCCGGCGGACGGGACGCGGTCTTCTTGGCCGCCGTCTTCTTCGCCGCGGTCTTCTTGGCCGCGGTCTTCTTCGCAGGGGCCGCCTTCTTGGCCGGTGCCGCCTTCTTGGCCGCCGCCTTGCGCGCGGGCGGAGCCGTGGAGGCCTTCTTCGCCGGGGCGCCCCTGGACGGGGAGGCGGCCTTCTTCGCTGCGCCCGTCCGGCCACCGGAGCCGGAGCCGCCGCGGTCCGCGGGGGCGGACTTCCGGGCGGGGGCGGCCTTCTCGGCCGGCTTGCTCCCCGGGGCGGCCTTCTTGGCGGGCTCGCCGCGGGGCGCGGCCTTCTTCGCCGGGGGCTTGGCGGGGGCGGGCGCCCTGCCGGCGGGCTTGGCGCGGGACGAGGTGGCCCGTTTCGAGGCCTCGGAGGGCGTCCGGCGGGTCCGGGAGGCGGCCCGCGCGGGGCGCGGCTCCTCCTCCTCTTCCTCCTCCGGTTCCTCTTCCTCTTCTTCTTCCTCCTCGGGTTCAGGCTCCTCCTCCTCTTCTTCCTCCTCCTCTTCCTCCTCCTCCGCTTCAGGCTCGGCCCAGCGGTCCTCCTCGTACGGGCCCTCCTCCTGGTCCTCGTAGGGCTCGTCCTCGTACGCTTCTTCCTCGGGCGCCTCGTCCTCGTACGCTTCCTCCTCGGGCGCCTCGTCCTCGTACGCCTCGTCCTCGTCGTACTCGTCCTCCTCGCCGTCCCTGCCGGGGGCCGGCCCGCGGGTCAGGTCGAGGGTGCGCTGGTGGAGGGTGTCGGCGAGGTCGGCGATCTGCCGGTTGGCGGCCGCGGTGAGGGCCTTCCGGCCCGCCTGGAGGGCTTCGCCGCGCACCTGCTCACGCAGTTCGGCGACTTGCGGCAGCTCGCTCAGGGTGCGCAGCCCCTGGGTCATCAACTGGCCCGGTTGCAGCCCGAATCTGCGTCCGGCCAGGTACGTGGCGAGCGACAGGGCCATGCGGCCCTTCTTCGCCCGGCCCAGTACGTAGCCTCCCGCGATGGCGGCTGCCAGGGCGATCTTGCTCGTGTCCTGCATCAGCCCTGTCCTTCCGGAGGGGGTGGGGGGCGGCCGGGGCCTGGGGCTCCCGTGGTCCGCGATACCTACAGGCCTGCTCACACTGACGTCCGGTATGCACTGTTATGCGAAAAAAATCCGCAGCAGGAGGTGTGCCGCGCGCCGACCGGGGGAGGGGCCGTGCATCGACGGAGACGACGTTCGAGGGGAGCCCATGACCGCGCCGGAACCCGCCCGCCGCAGGCGCCGCCCCGTGCAGGACGACGACGGGGAAGCCCGGCCCGCCGCCAAGCCGGCGCGCCGGGCCCCCGCCCGCCGGGCGGGGGCCGCCTGGGTGCTCCGGGCCGCCATGGAGCAGCTGTCCGAGCTGCTGGGGCGGCACCCCGACTCGGTTTCCGCGCTGAAGCCGACGGAAGAGGGCTGGGAGGCGGTCGTGGAGGTGGTGGAGCTGCCGCGCATCCCCGACACCACCAGTGTCATGGCCAGCTACCGGGTGGCCCTCGACGAGGAAGGCCAACTGATCTCGTACGAACGGACCCGGAGGTACAGCCGGGGCATGATCGACCGGCCGCGCTGACCGCGGCGGCCGGGAAGGGACGCACCATGACGATGATGCCGCAGGGACCGGGCGCGGGCGTGGCCCGCACCGGAGGCGGCGGCGGAACGAGCAGCCTCTACGACGTCCTGGAGCTGATCCTCGACCGCGGCCTGGTCATCGACGTCTTCGTGCGGGTCTCGCTCGTGGGCATCGAACTGCTCAAGATCGACGCACGGATCGTGGTGGCCAGTGTGGACACCTACCTCCGTTTCGCCGAGGCCTGCAACCGGCTCGACCTGGAGGCGGGGCGCCGTGCGCCCGCGCAACTGCCCGACCTCGTCGACAACATGATGGAGAGCGGCAGCCGCGGCAAGACGAAGGGCGCCCTGAGCGGCGCCGTGGAAGCCGTGACGGACTCCCTCTCCGGCGGCGCCAAGGGGAAGGCCGCCAAGGACGAGGAGCAGGCCGAAGAGGAGTACGCGGAAGAGGAGGCCCCGCGCCGCCGGCGGCCCGCCCGGCGCCCGGTCCGCCGCGAGAGGGAGTGACCCATGCCCGTCTACGTCTACGCCGTCACGCTGGGCGACCACCCGTGCCGCCTGGACGGGGTCTCCGGAGTCGGAGCCGGGTCCGCGCCCCTGCGGACGGTACCGGCCGGGGACCTCAAGGCCGTGGTCAGCGACGTGCACGAGGAGGTCGGCCCGCGCCGCCGCGACCTCGTCGCCCACCAGGCGGTCCAGGACCGCCTCCTGGAGGACGGGACGCCGCTGCCCCTGCAGTTCGGCTACACCGCCCCCGACGACGACGCCGTACGGCAGGTGCTGAAGGAGCAGGCGGACCTCTACCTCGGGGCGCTGGAGCGCGTCCGCGGCTGCGTGGAGTACAACGTCAAGGCCTCGTGGGACGAGGAACACATCCTCCGCCGGATCCTGGAGGAGTCGCCCTCGGCCCGCAGCCTCAACGAGCAGATCCGCGCCGGCACCGACGACCCCCGGCTGGCCCTGGAGCTCGGCCAGTACGTCGCCGACGAGGTGCAGCAGCGGCACTCCGACGCGGCGGCCGGGATCATCGACACGCTCGTGCCGCTGGCCCGCGAACACGCGGTGCACGCCCCCACCGGCGAGGACTTCCTCAACCTCTCCCTGCTGGTCGCCCGCGGCCCCGACGGGGAGGGCGCCCTCCAGGTCGCGCACGCCGACCTCGTGGCGGACGGTGAGACCGGAGTGGAGATCAGGGTGGCCGGCCCGCTGCCCCCGTACAGCTTCGTGGGCTAGAGGAGGAGCCATGGGCCTGCTCGGAAAGCTGTTCACCGCACCCTTGATCCCCGCCCGCGCGGTGGTGTGGGTGGCGCAGCGGGTCGCCGACAAGGCGGAGGCCGAGTACTACGACCCGGCGCCCGTCTGGGCCGAGCTCAGACTGCTGGAGCGGCGGCTCGCCGACGGGGAGATCGACGAGGAGACCTTCGACGTCCAGGAGCGGTTCCTGCTGGACCGCCTCATGGAGATCGAAGAGTTCCACCACCGCAACCCCTGACCGGGACGTGACGGAGGCGAAGACGTGACCGACCCCATGGCCCGCTCCTTCGGCTCGCGCCCCGCGATGGCCGGCTACCCGCCCAGCTCCTCGGCGAGTCTCGCCGACATCCTCGAACGCGTCCTCGACAAGGGCATCGTGATCGCCGGCGACATCCGCATCAACCTCCTCGACATCGAACTCCTCACGATCAAGCTGCGCATCCTCATCGCCTCCGTCGACAAGGCCAAGGAGATGGGCATCGACTGGTGGGAGCACGACCCCGCACTGTCCTCGCGGGGACGCGAGGAAGCCCTCGCCGCCGAGAACCGCCGCCTGAGGGCCGAGCTGGAGGAGATGCGCCGCGCCCCGCTGCCGCCGGACCGGGCCCTGCCGGACACCGCCCTGCCGGAGGCGGCTCCCGACGAGGCGGAGCGCCCCGTACGCCGCACGGGGAAGCGCAGGCCCCCGCCGTGAGCACCCCCCCAGCGGGCCCGTCCCTCGTCTACGCCTACGCCGCCACCCCGCCCGCGCCGGCGCTGGACCACGTCCTGCCCGCCCTCACCGGCGTCGCAGGGCGCCCGGTCGACCTGCTCGCCCTCACCGATGCCGGCCACGGGCCCGCCGCAGCGTTCGCCGTCAGCGACGTCCCCCGGTCCGAGTGGGACGAGGAGGCCCTCAAGGTCCGCTTCGAGGACCTGGACTGGCTGGAGGAGACCGCGCGCGCCCACCACCGCGTCATCGAGGGGCTCGCCGCCCACACCACCGTCCTGCCCCTGCGCCTGGCCACCCTGTACGCGGACCGGGCCAGTGCCCTGGCGGCCCTCCGCCACCACGGCCAGGCGCTCGCGACAGGCCTGGCACGGCTGAGCGCCCACACCGAGTACGGCGTCAAGCTGTACGTCCGCCCGGCCGCCGCCGCGGACCCCGGCGCCACCCCACCTCCCGCGGCCGGCGCCGCCGCGTCCAAACCGGGCGCCGGACGGGCCTACCTGGAGGCCAGGCGCGCCCAGCAGCACGCCCGCGACGACCACTACGCCCAGGCGCGCACCGCCGCCGAGCGCATCGCCGCGCTCGCCGCCCCCCACACCGCCGACCACGTGCGCCACCCCGCCCAGAGCGGCCCGCTCACCGCCTCCGGGGCCGGGGAGAACGTCCTCAACGACGCCTACCTCGTCCCCGACGCCGCGGCGGAAGCCTTCCGGGAGGCCGTGCACAGCGCCGTACGGGGCCTGTCAGGGGTCCGGCTGGAGCTGACGGGCCCGTGGGCCCCGTACTCCTTCGCCGCGCCGCCGCCCCCGCCGACCGCCGCCGCGCCGTGAACGCCCCCGACCGCCGCGCCGCCGGCCTGCCCGACCGGCAGGTCGCCCTCGTCGACCTCCTCGACCGGCTGCTCGCCGGCGGCGTCGTCATCACCGGCGACATCGTCCTGTCGATCGCCGACATCGACCTCGTCCGCATCTCCCTCCGGGCCCTCATCAGCTCCGTCGCCACCGCGGAGGCCCCGCGCCCGGACGAGGACGGCGCCCGCCATGGCTCCTGACACCCCCGCCGCCCCGCAACCCCAGCCCGCGCAGCCCTCGCCGCCCGCCACCGGGCCGGAGCGGCCCGCTCCCGTTGCGCCGGAACCCGACCTCCGGCGGGTGGGCAGCGCGATGGCCGACGCGCTCCGGCTGCTCCCCGCGACCCCCGCCGCGGAAGCCGCCGACCGAACGGCCGGCCCCGGCCACCGCATGCGCACCGGCCCCGACACCGTCGGCGACGACCTCGTGAAGCTCGTCCTGACCCTCGTCGAGCTCCTCCGCCAGCTCATCGAACGGCAGGCGCTGCGCCGCGTCGACGCAGGCGGGCTCACCGAGGAGCAGGAGGAGGAGTTGGGCGCCACCCTCATGGCCCTGCACGACCGGATGACGGAGCTGTGCACCGAGCACGGCTACTCCCTCGCCGACCTCAACATCGACCTCGGCCCGCTGGGCCCCCTCCTGCCGCCCTCCGGCTGAACCACGCCCGCGGCGCCGCCGTCAAGCCCCGACTTCCAGGGGCGTGCCGGTCACGCCGCCCCCGGGGCTCAATGGAGTCACGGGCCGCCCCGGACACCGCGGCCGGCCCGATCCGCCGACCCCGGGAGACACCATGACCACCCGCCCGCGCCCCTCCTCCCTCCTGACGGCCGCCCTCGCCGCCGGAGCCGTACGCATCGCCCCCGGCGCCCAAACCACCCGCACTCCGGCAGCCCCCGGCACGGCGCCCGCCGTCCCCGCCCTGCCGCCGTACGGCAGCCCAGCCGCCCGGCCGCGCCCCGCCATGGTCCGGAGGGTCGGGCTCCCGGTGAGGGGAGCGGCCGTGTAGCCGGCGCGGCCGGCCCCGCGTGCGCGCCGGAGGTGCCGCTGCTCGGCGCGGCTGTGCGTGCTGCCGACCGGACTTTCGCATGCGGTGTCGGAAACGATTCCGTCCGCGGCGGGCCTGTCGGGCCGTCAACTTTCGATGACGTGCAGATGGTCCCTTCGTCGTACGAGAACACCGCCTGCCGTCGATAACGTTGTGGTCATGACAGATGGAAAGGTGGAGAAGCCCGACGGCTCCACACCCCTCAAGACCGCCGCGGGCGTCGCCGTCGGCCTCGTCGTCGGCCTCGGCCTGATCGCCCTCCTGTGGCGGGCGGGCTGGCGGGTGCCGTTCGTGACCGGATGGCTCTCGCTGAAGATCGCCGTCAAGGCGGGTGTCCTCACGGTGGGCGGCCTGATCGCCTTCGCAGCATGGCGGCACAAGCGGCGCACCGCCGCACACGACGGCGACGCGCCCGGCGCAGAGTCGCAGCCGCCCTCATGACCTGCGGCCGGGCAGTGGGGGTCCGACACCCCCGCTGCCCGGTCGCAGGCCGCACCCCGGGCGCGGCGTGCTCGTTGACCGGACATGAAGAAGATCATCACTACTGCCCTGACCGCTCTCGCCGCCGCTTTCACCGCAGCGCTCGCCGCCGGCCCGGCCGCCGCCGACGAGACCCACCGCGACTCCCACAACGCCCCCGTCGTCGCCCTGGTCAACACCGGCCAGATCGACGACCCGATGGAGGACGTGCTGGAGCACCTGCTGCTCTTCGGCGACCTCCGCATCGCCGACTGACCGCCGTCGCTGCGGAACTTTCGTCCAAGACGGGCCGCCGCGCATCGGCGATCGTGGGTCCATGAGCAGCAACGCAGCGGGGGAGAGCCCCGCGGACCCCAGCGCAGGGGACCGGTGGCAGGTCGCCCGGCCGGCCGCGGTCCCCTCCCTCGGCGGCGTCGCCATGGCCGGGTACCGCGACCGCACCGGCGGCCCGTTCGACCTGCGGGTCCTCCCGCAGCCCGCCGTGATCGTCGTCCTCGGCCTCGGGGACGCCCCCCTCACAGTCGACGGCGGCGCCGGTCCGCCGCAGCCCGTCCGCAGCCTCGTCGCGGCGCCGACGCCCGGCGCGGCCCGCATCCGCGGCGAACGGGTCCGCTGCATCGAGATGCGCCTCTCTCCTCCTGCCGCCCACACCCTGCTGGGCCCCGCGCTCCGCGAACTCGACGGCACCGTTGCGCCGCTGGAGGACCTGTGGGGCAAGCGCGAGCGCCTCCTGCGGGAGCGGCTCGCCGACACCGCCGCCTGGAGCGACCGCTTCTCGCTGGTGAACCGCTTCCTCTCCGACACGGCCGCCCGTGGCCCGCGTACGGCCCCCGAGGTCGCCGCGGCCTGGGAGCACATCACCGCCCGCGGCGGACGCGTGCGGGTCGCGGACCTCGCCGCCTCCTGCGGGTGGAGCCGCAAACGGCTGTGGTCCCGCTTCACCGCGCAGACCGGCCTCACGCCCAAGCGGGCCGCCATGCTCGTCCGCTTCGACCGCGCAGCCCGCGCCCTGCGCGCCGGCGCCGACGCCTCGGAGGTCGCCTCGGCCTGCGGCTACGCCGACCAGTCCCACCTCCACCGCGACGTCACCGCGTTCGCCGCCTGCACCCCCGCAGCGCTGGCCGCCCTTCCGTGACGCACCCCCGGCCGGTCCGACGCCGGCCGGCACCCGACCCGATCACCCGCATGAGGAGACGACAGACCGTGACGAGCACCGAAGTCCGCCCGGCGGACCCGACCGACCGCCCCCTGGCCGTACGGCTCGCCTTCGGCGGCCTGGCCGCTCAGGCGCTCCGCGCGGCGGTCCGCCTGCACATCGTCGAACTGCTCGGCAGCGGGCCACGCCGGGCCTGCGACGTGGCCGCCGCCGCGGAAGCCGAACACCAGCCGGTGACCCGGCTGTTGCGCGCACTCACCGGGCTCGGCCTGCTGGAGGAGCCGACACCCGACACCTTCTCCGCCACCCCCGCCGGCGCCCTCCTGCACCCCGACCACCCCCACTCGCTCGCGTCCTTCGTGCGGGTGTTCACCGACCCGGCGATCGTGCGGGCCTGGGAGCACCTGGACGACAGCGTCCGCACCGGCGACGCCGCCTTCGACACCGTCTTCGGCACCGACTTCTTCGACCACCTCGCCCGCCACCCCGAGCTGTCCGCCGACTTCGACACCGCGATGGGCCAGGCGACCGCCGAGGCCGCCTCCGTGCTGCCGCACGCCTACGACTTCGCCCGGTTCACCGCCGTCACGGACGTCGGCGGAGGCGACGGCACCCTCCTCGCGGCGGTCCTCACCGCCCACCCGCACCTCACCGGCACCGTCCACGACACCGCCCGCGGCCTGCGCGGCGCACCGGAGACGCTCCGCCGGCACGGCGTCACCGGGCGCTGCACCCCAGCCGCCGGGGACTTCTTCCGGTCCGTCCCGGCCGGCTCGGACCTCTACCTCCTCAAGAGCGTCCTGCACGACTGGCCCGACGACCGCGCGGTCACCATCCTGCGCCACTGCCGCGCCGTGCTGCCGCCCGGCGGACGCGTCCTGATCGTCGAACCCGTGCTGCCCGACACCGTGGAGGACACCGGTGCCGCCGCGCACGCCCTGGACGGCGCCGTCACCTACCTGAGCGACCTGAACATGATGGTCAACCTCGGCGGGCGGGAGCGGACCCGGGCCGATTTCCACGACCTGTGCGGGCGCGCCGGGCTCTCCCTCCTGTGGGCCGCCCCCCTGGAGGGGGCGGCCCCGTACTTCCTCCTGGAGGCCGCCTCCGCCTGACCGCGCGGCGGCCGTCAGGCCGCCTTGCGCACCGCCACTTCGGCCGCCCTGGCCACCAGGGAGTCCTCCCGCTGCGCCGTCGCCTCCGGCTTGGTGCTGAGGACGGCGATCACCACCGGCGGCCGGCCGGGCGGCCAGGCGATGCCGACGTTGTTGTTGACGGCGTACGAGCCCGCTCCGGTCTTGTCCGCGACGGCCCAGTCCGCGGGCAGGCCGGCCCGGAGCCGGTCCTTGCTGGTGGTGTTCCCGAGCAGCCAGCCGGTCAGCAGCTCCCGGTGCCGCGGCCGGAGGGCGTCGCCGAGCACCAGGCGGGCGTACGTCCGCGCGATCGCGCGGGGGCTGGTGGTGTCGGTGGACACCCAGGGCTCTGCGGAGTTCAGCTCCGGCTCCCACCGGTCCAGCCGCGTCACCGGGTCGCCCAGGGACCGGCAGAAGGAGGTGATCGCGGAGGGCCCGCCCAGCTCCTCCAGCAGCAGGTTCCCGGCCGTGTTGTCGCTCTGCGCGATGGCGGCGGAGCACAGCTCGGCCACCGTCAGCCCCGCGGCGATGTTCTTCTCCTGCCGCGTGATCTCGCCGCCGCCCGCCCGGTCGACGTCCGCCTGCGTGTAGTGGATCCGCTTGGCCAGGTACTCCCCTCCCCGGTCGAACCGCTGCATCACCGCGGCCGCCGCGAGCGTCTTGAACAGCGAACACTGCGGGAACAGCGCGTCGGCGCCGTGCGCCACCGTCCGCCCCGTGGCGGTGTCCCAGGCGTACACGCCCAGGCGCGCCCCGTACTCGCGCTCCAGCGCGCGCAGCGCCGGAACGGCCGCCCCCGCGCCTGCGCCGTCTCGCGCCCCTGCCGCGTGCGCCGTGCCCGTCGGCAAGGCGGCGGCCAGCGCCGCCCCCGCCCCGATGGCCAGGGCCGTACGGCGATTCGTGGTCATGTGGACCTCCCTGTCGCTTCACCTGCGCTCTCGTAGGGGGAAGACACCGACAAGATCAATTCGGTTCCAACCGGCAGGCATCCGGAAATGGCCGGAAGGCGGCGTCCCAGCAGAATGGTGCACAGGACATGATTCGTGCGACGCGAGGACGACGACCGCCCGGGAGGCATCGTGAGTGACCGGCCCGTCCTGCTGCCCTACGCCGACCCCGCCTTCGTGGCGAACCCGTTCCCGCTCTACCGGCAGCTGCGCGAGGAGGGCCCGGTCCGCCGCGCCGTCATCGCCGGCGGCCTCGAAGCCTGGCTCGTCACCCGTTACGAGGACGGACTGGCGGCCCTGTCCGACTCCCGCCTCAGCAGCGACGTCCGCGACGCCGCCGACGCCCGCCTCCAGCAGCAGCTGCCCGCCACCGAACGCGAGTCGCTGCTCGGCACCATGCTCCGCAGCGACCCGCCCGACCACACCCGGCTGCGCCGCCTGGTCTCCAAGGCGTTCACCGCCCGCCGCGTCGCCGGCATGCGGCCGCGCATCCAGGCGATCACCGACGACCTGCTCGACGCCGTCGTCCCGGCCGGCCGCGCCGACCTCGTCGCCGACTTCGCGCTGCCGCTGCCCGTCACGGTGATCAGCGAGCTGCTCGGCGTACCGGTGGACGACCGCCACGACTTCCAGCACTGGACCGACCGCATGATCATGCGGGGTGCGGAGCCCCCGGACCCGGCCGCCGTCGAGGAGGCCTGGCGGCACATGCACGGCTACGTCACCGGCCTCGTCCAGGCCAAGCGGGCACACCCCGTCGACGACCTGCTGAGCGCCCTCGTCACCGCCCGGGACGAGGACCGGCAGCTGACGGAGCCCGAGCTCACCGCCATGGTGTTCCTGCTGCTCGCCGCCGGCTACATCACGACCGTCAACCTGATCGCCGGCGGCATCGCCACCCTGCTCGACCACCCCGACCAGCTGGACCTGCTCCGCGCCGACCCAGGGCTGCTGCCGGGCGCCGTCGAGGAGTTCCTCCGCTACGACGGCCCGGTCAGCCCCGGCATCGCCCGCTTCGCCCGAGAGGACGTCGAGATCGCGGGCGTGGCGATCCCCCGCGGCGCGACCGTGCTGATCGCCTCGGCCATCGCCGACCGCGACCCGGCCCGGTTCCCCGACCCCGAGCGCCTCGACATCACCCGGAAGGACAACGCCCACCTGGCCTTCGGGCACGGCATCCACTACTGCCTGGGCGCACCGCTCGCCCGGCTGGAGGGCCAGATCGCCATCGGCACGGCCCTGCGCCGGCTCCCCGGCCTCGCCCTCGCCGTCCCCCGCGCCGAACTCCGCTGGCGTCCCGGCGGGCTGCGCGGCCCCCAGGCCCTTCCCGTCACCTTCACCCCGGGGGAGAAGGCCGACCCCGCGCCCCTCGGCTGAACCGGCCCGGCCGTCCGGGTGGTCCGCGGGCCGCATCCGACGCCTCCCCGCCCCGCGCGGGCAGCGTGGTGGGAAACGGAGGAGAGGGACGCGATGCCGCTCTACCTGTCGAGGTTCAGCTACACACCGCAGACGTGGGCGAGGCTGACGGAGCACCCCGAGGACCGCGCGCAGGCCGCCCGCACGTACATCGAGTCCGTCGGCGGGAAGCTCCACGGCTTCTGGTACGCCTTCGGCACGCACGACGGCTACAACCTGTGGGAGGCCCCGGACAACGTGTCCATGGCCGCGGTCGCGCTGGCGATCAGCGGGGGAGGGGCGCTCGGCTCGTTCGAGACGACCGTCCTGCTGACCGTCGACGAAACACTGGACGCCCTGCGCAGGGCCGGGCAGATCGGCTACCGGGCCCCCGGCGCCGAGGGCTGAGCTGCGGCGGCCCGGCGCCCCCGCCGCGGGTCCGCCCGCCGTGCATCCGCCGGCCGGCCGTAAGCCGAAGGGAAGGATGTACCGGGCCGCCGAACGGACAGGAGCCGGGCATGGACACCGCCGGAGCACGCGCCGCAGCCAGGCGCCCCCTGCCGCTGCTGCTCGCCCTGCTCGCCGCGGCCTACGGCGTCGCCGCCCTCGGCGCCCTGGCCGGCAGCGGCTCACGCGAGGTCTACGCCTCGCTCCGGCTGCCCGCCTGGGCGCCGCCCGGCTGGCTGTTCGGACCCGTGTGGACCGTCCTCTACGCCACCATCGCCGTCGCTGCCTGGCTCGTCGTCCGCCGGGGCCACCCCGAGCTGCGGCGCCCGGCGCTCCTGTGGTGGTCCGCCCAGCTGCTGCTGAACCTCGCCTGGACGCCCCTGTTCTTCGCCGCAGGCCGCTACGGACTCGCGCTCGCCGAGATCTGCCTGCTCCTGGCGGCGGTGGCCGCGACGATCGCAGTGTTCGCAAAGGCCTACCGGCCGGCCGCGCTGCTCCTCGTCCCGTACGCGCTGTGGGTGGCCTATGCGACCGCCCTCAACGCCTCCATCTGGCTCCTCAACCGCTGACCGCCCCGCCGGGCAGCCGCGCGCCGCCGTCCGCCGAGCCGGGCAGCAGCACCGCGGCGGAGTGCGGGGAGACGCGGTAGCGCCGGTACGCGCTGGCCAGCAGCCGGCCGCGGCGGTCGGTGAAGGTGCCGCGAACCTCGTACGCGCCGCAGGACGCATGGCCCGACGGCAGCCGCTCCGGGCGCAGGCGGATCTCGTAAGGGCCGCCCGCCCGGAAGCTCCCGAGGTGCGTCTCGCAGGGGAGGCCGGGTACGCCCTCCCGGCTGCGGACCTCGGTGTACGTGAGCCCGTCGACGTCCCGGCCCAGGCGGAAGACCAGCGACAGCGTGACGACACCGCCCTCGGGCAGGTCGAGGGGCTCGAGGGTGTCGGAGTGCTGCGCAACACGGATTCGGACGGACGCGCCCTCCTCCTGGAGGAGCACCATGTCCACGAGTTCGAAGTCGGCGGCGCCGGGTCGGCCGTTCATGGCCGGCACCTGCCCGGCGGCCGGTGCCGGAAACCCCGGACCGCCCGCCGGGCGGACCCCCGTGCCGCCCCGGCCGCTCAGGTGTCCTTGCCCCGGCCGCTCATCATGTCGCGGAGCCGGTCCACGAGGCCCACGCCCGGGGCGAGCAGCTTGTTCGCCGGCGGCTGGTCCGGGGCCGCCGGGTGCGGCCGGGTCGGCGCCGTCTTCTTCGCCTGGCGGACCTTGTCGCCCAGTTCGTGGAGCGTCTCCGCCGAGCAGGCGGCGCGCAGCCGGGGGAAGAGGTTCGCCTCCTCGTCCGCGACGTGCTCGCGGATCTCCGCCATCAGCTGCCGCACCAGCCCGTCGAACCGCGGGTCGTCGGCGTCGCAGCCCTCCAGCTCCTTCATGGTCCGCTCGGCGGCAGCGTGCTCCTCCAGCTCCTTGTCGGCGAGTGCGCCGCCGGACGGGACGTGCTCGCGGACCGCCGGGTACAGGTAGGCCTCCTCCGCCACCGAGTGGCGCACCAGCTCGATCGTGACCCGGTCGACCAGGTCCTTGCGCCGGGGGTGCCCCGACGGCAGCTCCTCGATGTTGGTGAAGAGCTCGGCCACCTCCTCGTGGTCGGTGGTCAGCTCGGCGATCACGTCCCCGCCGTGTCCCATGTGGCTCCTCCTCCGTACGGGCGGCCGAGCCGGTCGCGGCCGCGGCCACCAGTGAAAGCCGCCCCGGGACGCCCGGACGCCATTGCGCCGGGCGGGCGTGTGTCGCGCCGCCGTGTGACCGACGCCACCCTCCGACCAGTGATTTCTCCCATTCCGGTCCGGTTGTCCGGGCCGCTATGGTCGTCGTTCCCCCCTCCTCCGGCACCCGGATGGCCCCCTGTGTCCACGACGTCCAGCCTCGCCCCGGTGATCACCGCCACCGCGCAGTGGCTCACCCGCGCCTATCCCGCTTCGGGCGGCGCCCTCCAGCTCGCCCTCGCCGAGGCGCAGGCCCTCCAGGCCGCGACCGTCGCCGCGTGGCTGCGCTACCCGACCCGGATGGACGCGGAGCTGGCGGCCCTCACCGGGGCCCGCGGGTCCGGCTCCCTGGACTGGGCGGCCGGCGCGGACGACGGCCTGCCGCTCCCGGGCCCCTACGACGGCGCGCACGACGCCGACCCGGTCGCCCCCGCCCCCGTCGAGGACGCGGAGGCGTGGCGCAGCTGGGTCGACGAGGCGGTCGCCAGCTGGGCGGCCTGCCTCCTGGCCCGCCCCGACCTGGCGTCGGCCGCGGTGGACGCCCTCGCCGGCACCGAGCACGCCGGGGCGGTACCCGTCGGCTTCCGCCGGCTGACCAGCCCCACGGAGGGCGACGTCGCCGCCGCCGCACTCCTGCGCCACCCCGACCTCCTGGAACCGGTCGCCCGGCTGTACCGGGACGGGCTGCTGGAACGCCTCGGCCGCCGCCCCGCCGAAGCCTGACCACGGCCACGCCGGCCTTCCCTCCCCGCTCTCCGCGCCGCCCCTCCACGACTCCGGCCCGCGCGTGCCGATCATGAGCGATGATGTTGCCTGCACAGACAGGAAGTTGACGGAGCAGCAGCAGTTGGGGGGCCACCAGCAGTGGACGACGCAGTCGAATTGGCGGACATGATCGCGCAGTTGCGCGCGGAGCTGAGTCGTGCCATGACGGCCGGAGACGACTCCGACCTGCGGTTCCGCGCCGAACAAGTGGAGTTGGAACTGACCGTCGGCATAGAGCGCACCAACGAGCCGGGCGTCAAGGTCCGCTTCTGGGTGTTCGACGCCGGCGTGGCCGCCAAGCGGTCGTCGACCGTCACCCAGCGCCTCACGCTGACGCTCCAGCCGGTGCACACCGACCTGCCGGACGAGCCGGCGCTGATCTCCGGCGCCGAACTGACCGGTGAGGACTGACGGGACGGCCGCGGCGCCCGGGGGAGCAATGGGCAGCGGCGGGCTGGACCCGCACCGCATCGCCGAGGTCATCGTCGCCACCGCGGCCGGCAACCGCCGCGGATCCGGCTACCGCGTCGCGCACGCCGTCGTCCTGACCGCCCTGCACGTCGTGGCGGGAGCCTCCGGCGTACGCGTGCGCTTCGACGCCGACCGGCCCGGCCAATGGGCGGCGCCGGCGCGGCTGGCCTGGTCCGACCCGGAGACCGACGTGGCCGTGCTGGAGTTCGCCCCGCCGCCCGGCGCCCCGCCGGTCGGCCCGGCGCCGTTCGGGCGGATCGGCGACGAGCGGCACGCCGTCATCGACGTCCACGCGGCGGGCTTCCCCCTGTGGAAGCGCCGCCGCGGCCCCGACGGCCGGCAGTTCCGCGAACTCCACCAGGCGGACGGCACCGTGGCGGCCCTGTCGAACCTTCGGACGGGCACCCTGGAGGTCACCGTGCCGGTGGCCGCCGCCGACCCCGACCCACAGGTCTCCCCCTGGTCCGGCATGTCGGGCGCCGCGCTGTGGGCCGGCTCCCGCATCGTCGGAGTCGTCGCCGAACACCACCGCTGGGAGGGCCTGGGCAGGCTGACCGCCGCCCGCATCGACCACACCCTGCGCCGCGTGGACGCACCCCACCGCGACCGCCTCGCCCGACTCCTCGGCATCGGCGCGCCGTTGGCGCTCCCGGACGCGGCGGCCGGCGCGGTCCCCGGCTCCGGCGCCCCGCCGGCCGCCCGGACCGTCAAGGTCGTCGGCCTGCCCGTCGCCCACGGCCTGGAACTCTTCAAGGACCGCGACGAGGTCCGCGCCCGCATAGGCCGGCACCTCGCCGACCCCGCGATCCGCATGGTCACCGTCACCGGCCGCCGCGGCATGGGCAAGAGCGCCGTCGCCGCGAAGGTCGTCGCCATGCTGGAGCAGGGAGACTGGCCCGGCGGCACCGCAGCGGTGTCCCCCGCGGCGATCGTCAACGTCAGCACCCGCACCGGCGGGCTCTCCCTGGAGCGGCTGTACTTCGACTGCGCCCGCGCCATGCCCCCCGCCCGCGAGGCCCGCCTGCGGGAGGTGTGGGCGGCGAACCACCCAGTCCCGGACAGGATAGGAGAGCTGTTCGCCGCGATGGGCGAGGACCTGTTCGTCGTCCTGGTGGACAACCTCGAGGACCTGCTCCAGGACGACGGCACGCCCGACGACCGCGAACTCGCCGTGTTCTTCGACTGCCTCTTCCGGGCCCGGCGCGCCCCCCGCCTCCTCGTCACCTCGCAGATCCCCCTCCGGCTGCCCCCCGAACTGCGCCGCTTCACCGCCGAGGTCGAACTCTCCGAAGGGCTGCCGGCCGCCGAATCCGTCGCCCTGCTCCGCGAACTCGACCAGGACGGCGCCCTCGGCCTCGCCCGGCTGTCCGACGCGCAGCTCCTCAAGGCGGCTCTGCGCGTCCACGGGGTGCCACGCGCCCTGGAGCTCCTCGTCGGCGCCATGGCCGACGACATCCTCGAACTGCCCACCCTCCAAGAGGTCCTGGAGGACTTCACCCTCCGCGGGGACGTCGTCGCCGGTCTCGCCCAGGACCGGCACCGCCGCCTCGGCGAGGACGCCCGCACGGTCCTCGGCGTCCTCGCCGTACTGCGCACGCCCGTTTCCCGGGAAGCCGTCGAGTGGATCGCCGGAGGCCTCCTGCCCGGCCTCGACACGCCCCGCGTCATGGCACAGCTCCTCCGGATGCGCATGCTCTCGGCCGACCGGGCCACACGCACCTATGCGCTGCACCCCCTGGACGCCGACCTCGCGTACGGGGCCCTGCCGGCCGGCGGCCCGCTGGGAAGGCAGGCCCTGGAGCGGCGCGCCGCCGACTGGTACGCCAGGACCGCCCCGCCCCCCGCCGACTGGCGCGACCTGGACGACGTACAGGCCCACCGCCGCGAGTTCGGCCACCGGCTGCGCGCCGGCGACGCCGACCGGGCGGCGCTCGTCCTCGGCGCGATCGGCCCCTGGATGACCCGGCACGGATCGGCACTCGCCGTCATCTCGATGCACCTGACCCTGGAGGGAAAGTTGACCGACGACCCCGCACGCCTCGCCCACCTCATCAGCCACGGGCATGCCCGGCTGAGCGCAGGCCCCCTGAGCCAAGCCGTCGACCTCTTCACGGAGGCGGCCGGCCTGGCCGAGCGCCTCGGCGACCGCACAGCGCTCCAGGACGCCGTGTTCTGCCTGGGCGACGCCCACCGCCAGCTCGGCCGCCTCGACCACGCGGCCGGCCCGCTCGCCCGGGCCGCGGACCTGGCACGCGACAACGGCGACACCGAGGCCGAGGCGCACGCCGTGCTCAGCCTCAGCCTCGCCCACACCACCCTCGGCGACGGCGAGGCGGCGTTGGCCGGAGCGGACCGCCTCAGCGGCATCGCCGCCGACACGCAGGACCCCCTCACCGCCGCCCGCGCATGGAACGCCCGCTTCACCGCCCTGCTGGCCCTCGGCCGCTGGGAGGAGACCGTCACCGCCGGCGAGCAGGCCGTACGCGCCTACGCCGAAGCCGGGGTCCGGGAGGCCACCGACTACGCGCTCAACGCCCAGGGCGTCGCCCGCCTCGCCCTCGGCCGCCCGGACGAGGCGGCCGCCTCGCTGGAGGCGGCGCTCGCCGCCGCGTCCGCCATGGAGAACCCGCGCACCGAGGGCGTCTGCCTCTACAACCTGGCCTGGACGCACTGGACCCGGGGCCGGTTCGAGGAGGCCGCGGCGACCGCGGAGCGCGCCGGGGCCTCGCTGCAGCGGGCCGGCGCCGCCGAGGCGGGGGCCGGCGGCGCACTCGCCGACGCGGCCCGCGCCCGGGCGGCCGGTGACCCGGAGGCTGCGGCGGACGCCCTTGACCGGGCCGCCGCGCAAACCGGCCGCAACGTCGAGATGGTCCGCCCGGCCTGGCTCACCGAGGAGGCGCGGACCCTGCGCACGGCCGCATCCTGACCGCCCCCGGCGGCCCGGCCCTGGCACGCCGGCCCCGGAACGCCGGGGCCCGGCCGCCGGGGTCAGCCGGGCTGCCGGGGTCAGCCGGGCTGCCGGGGTCAGCCGGGCTGCCGGGGTCAGCCGGGCTGCCGG
>NZ_BMTY01000035.1:46746-52407 GCF_014649915.1 Streptomyces toxytricini
AGGCCGCCGCCCGCCGTCGGCCCTGCCGGCCGGGGCCGTCCCGTCCGCCGGGACGCCGTCCCACTCCGCGCGCTCGGCGTCCGACCACTCGCTGGTGTCGCGGGGCTCCACGTAGGGCTCCTTGTCGACCGGATGCCCCTCCAGGATGGCGCGCTGGCGGGCCATCTCGGCGTCGAATTCCAGGCCCAGGAGGATGGCCAGGTTCGTGATCCACAACCACACCAGGAAGATGATCACACCGGCGAGGGTGCCGTACGTCTTGTTGTACGAGCCGAAGTTCGCCACGTACACGGCGAAGCCGGCCGAGGCGGCCATCCAGATCAGCAAGGCCAGGACACTGCCCGGCGTGACCCGCAGGAACCCGCGCGACTTCGCGTTCGGCGCCGCCCAGTACAGCAGCGCGATCATCGCGGTGACCAGCAGCAGGAGCACCGGCCACTTCGCGATCGACCACACCGTCACCGCCGCCTCGCCGATGCCGAGCGCGGCCCCGGCCTCCCGGGCCAGGCCGCCGGTGAAGACCACGATCACCGCACTCGCCCCGGCAAGCAGCATCAGCACCAGCGTCAGCACGACCCGCAGCGGGGTCAGCTTCCAGATCGAGCGGCCCTCCGGCACGTCGTACACGGCGTTCGCGGAGCGGATGAACGCCGCCACGTAGCCCGACGCCGACCACAGGGCCAGCAGGAGGCCGACGATCGCCAGCAGCCCGCCCGTCCCGCTGCTCGCCTGCAGCTGCTCGACCGCACGCGTGATGATGTCCCGCGCCGCGCCCGGGGTCAGCTTCGTCAGGGAGTCCAGCAGGCCCTGCGTCGCCGCCTTGCCCGTCACGCCGAGGAGCGAGACGAGGACGAGCAGCGCCGGGAACAGGGCCAGCACCCCGTAGTAGGTGAGCGCCGCGGCCCGGTCGGCCAGTTCGTCGTCCCGGAACTCCGCGAAAGTGCGGCGCAGCACCGCGTTCCAGGACCTCTTGCCCAGGTCGGTGGGCTTGTCGGGGCCGTTCTGCTCCGGCCCGGGGTCCGCGGCGGCCGGGCCGCGGCGCGGGACCGCGTCGTCCGCGTCCCGCCGAGTGCCTCGTTCGGTCTTGTCCATGCCGGGCGCCTTACCCGAAACCGGCGTCCGAACCGCGCCGGCGGCCCGCTCAGCCCAAGCGGCCCACGTGGAACAGGACGACGGCCGCCGCGGCGTCGACGACCTCGTACAGCACCCGGTAGCGGCCCACGTGCATGCGGCGCAGCCGCGGGGAGCCGTACTCGACGGTGCCCTGCGGCCGCGGCCTGGTGGCCAGCAGGTCGACGGAGTACATCAGCTGCCGCAGCCCCTCGGGGTCGTCCGCCATGAAGCCGGCCGCCGCGTCGATGGCTGCCTCGTCCCAGTGGATGGCGTACGGCATCGCCCTCACCTGCCGGTCCGGCCCGGAGTCTCCCGCAGTCCTGCGGGAAAGCCTGCCCGACCCTGCGCGCCGTATGCCTGCGCGCGGGCTCAGTGGCCGGCGGCCGCCTTCACCACCGCCACCGCCGTGCCGATCGCCGCGTCGACGGCGCCGGCCGCCAGGGCGAACACCGTGCCGCCGCCCATCCGCACACCGCCGTGGCAGCCCCACGCGAACAGGGCCGCGACGTTCACCGCGGCCGCCGTCACCAGCGCCGTCTCCAGCTCCATCACGCCGAGGGCAGCGGCCGCGATGAGCAGCAGGGGGCCCACCGCGGACAGCAGCAGCGGGCTGCTGACGAAGAGCATGGTGCGCAGCTCCTGCCCGCCGGCGAGGCTGCCGTGCACCACGCGGTGGGCCTGCTGGTCGGCCACGACAGAGGCCAGCCACAGTCCGGCGGAGGCGGTGGCCACGGTGGCGGCCGCACCCCCCGGCTCGACGTGGCCGCTCGCGCCGAGGCCGACGACCACGGAGATCATCGTGATCGTCGCGTACAGCCGCTCCTTGAGCCGCGCCGTCGCCGTTGCGGTGTCCGCCTGCACTTCGGTCACGCGGCCACCGTAGGGCGGCGGCCCGCGCCGGTCCCGGCAGGCGGGCGGCCCGGGCCGCCGCGGTGTCACCCGGGTGGAGGCGGCGGCCCCGGACGGGCGGGCCGTCCGGCGTCAGTCGGTGGACAGCGCCTGCACGAGGTCGCCCACCTGGGGGTCGGGCAGCGAACGGGCGACATCCGCCTGCGCGACGATGCCGACGAGGGTGTGCCCGTCGATCACCGGCAGGCGGCGCACCTTGTGCTCCGTCATCGTCCGCAGGATTTCGGCGGTGTCGTCGTCGGCGCCGATGGTGACGGCCTCGCCCTGCGCGAGCTCTCCGGCCTTGACCTCGGCGGGGTCCTTGCCCTGGCCGAGGACCTTCACGACGATGTCGCGGTCGGTGAGCATGCCCTTCAGCTTGTTGTCGGTGCCGCAGATCGGCAGCGCCCCGACACCCAGCTCGGTCATCTTCCGCGCTGCTTCCAGGACGCTCTCCTCGGCGCCGATGCAGGTCGCGTCAGGCGTCATGATCTCGCGAGCAGTTGTCATCGCAGTCTCCATGATCTCGCAGCGGCCGCCGCAGCCGAGGCGCCCCGGCGGCATTCCGGTTGGTGATCCGCGCCTGCCCTCGGGAACGGCGGCCAAGCGTCCGGCCCGGGCGGATTCCGCAGCCGTCGGCCGGAGAGCGCGCGGCCCGGCGCGCCGGTCGTCGCCCTGCGTGTTTCGTAGCCATGCGCAGGACCGTGCGCGACGATAGAGAAGCTGACAAAGCTCGCCAATCGGACTCACGCGTTCGGATCCGGAACACGGGGCACGAGACGAGGCGTGCCCGGCAGGGGCCGGGCGCCGGCAGCACAGCACAGGGAACACCGAGACAGGAAGAAGGACCCGACGTGTCCGGCAGCGAGAGCGAGAACCCTGCAATCCCTTCGCCGACCCCGGCGCCGGCCCGGCCCCGGACGAACCGGGACTGGTGGCCGAATCAGCTGGACCTCCAGGTTCTCCACCAGCACTCGCCCCAGGCCAATCCGATGGGGGAGGAGTACGACTACGCGGAGGAGTTCCGCAGCCTCGACGTGGAGGCCCTGAAACGCGACGTCTTCGAGGTGATGACCACCTCACAGGACTGGTGGCCCGCCGACTACGGCCACTACGGGCCGCTCTTCATCCGCATGAGCTGGCACGCGGCCGGCACCTACCGGATCGCGGACGGCCGGGGCGGCGGCGGGTCCGGCGCCCAGCGCTTCGCCCCCCTCAACAGCTGGCCCGACAACGCGAGCCTCGACAAGGCGCGGCGCCTCCTGTGGCCCGTCAAGCAGAAGTACGGCCGGAAGATCTCCTGGGCGGACCTGCTGGTCTTCGCCGGGAACTGCGCCATGGAGTCCATGGGGTTCAAGACGTTCGGCTTCGGCTTCGGGCGGCAGGACATCTGGGAGCCCGAGGAGGTCTTCTGGGGCCCGGAGGACACCTGGCTCGGCGACGAGCGCTACAGCGGCGACCGCGAGCTCGCCGCCCCGTTCGGCGCGGTGCAGATGGGCCTCATCTACGTCAACCCGGAGGGCCCCAACGGCAACCCCGACCCGGTGGCCGCCGCCCGGGACATCCGCGAGACGTTCGGGCGGATGGCGATGAACGACGAGGAGACGGCCGCGCTCATCATCGGCGGCCACACCTTCGGCAAGTGCCACGGCGCGGTCGACCCGCAGTACATCGGCCCGGAACCGGAGGCCGCCCCGCTGGAGGCACAGGGCCTCGGCTGGAAGAACACCTACGGCACCGGCGCCGGCCCGCACGCGCTCACCAGCGGACTCGAAGGCGCCTGGACGTCCAAGCCGACCACCTGGGACAACGGCTACCTCGACAACCTGTACGGCTACGAATGGGAGCTGACGACCAGCCCGGCGGGCGCCCGGCAGTGGACCCCGAAGAACCCCGAGGCCCAGGGCACCGTGCCCGACGCCCACGACCCGTCGAAGCGCCACGCCCCGATGATGCTGACGACGGACCTGGCCCTGCGCGTCGACCCGGTCTACGGGCCGATCACCAAGCGCTTCCACGAGCACCCCGAGGAGCTCGCGGAGGCCTTCGCGAAGGCCTGGTACAAGCTGCTCCACCGCGACATGGGCCCGGTCTCCCGCTTCCTCGGCCCGTGGGTGCCGGAGCCCCAGCTGTGGCAGGACCCGGTTCCCCCCGTCGACCACGAGCTCGTCGGCGACGAGGACGTCGAGGCCCTCAAGCGGAAGATCCTCGACACCGGGCTCCCCCTCCGGCACCTGGTGACCACGGCGTGGGCTTCGGCGGCGAGCTTCCGCGGCACCGACAAGCGCGGCGGGGCCAATGGCGCCCGGATCCGGCTGGAACCGCAGCGGAGCTGGGAGGCCAACTCCGGGCCCGAGATCCGCGAGACGCTGGAGGCCCTGGAGCGGATCCGCGGGGAGTTCGACTCCGCTCAGACGGGCGGCAAGAAGGTCTCCCTCGCCGACCTGATCGTCCTCGGCGGCTGCGCGGCCGTCGAGCAGGCGGCGCGCAACGCGGGCCACGACATCCGGGTGCCCTTCGCGCCCGGCCGCACGGACGCCTCGCAGGAGCAGACGGACACGGAGTCCTTCGCCGTCCTCGAACCGCGCGCAGACGGCTTCCGCAACCACGTCAAGACCGGGGAGAAGCTGCCGCCCGAAACCCTCCTGCTGGACCGGGCCAACATGCTCGACCTGACCGCCCCCGAGATGACGGTCCTCGTCGGCGGCATGCGGGCCCTCGACGCGAACGTCGGCAAGGCACCGCACGGCGTCCTGACCGACCGGCCGGGCACGCTGACGAACGACTTCTTCGTCAACCTGCTCGACGCCGGCACCGAATGGAAGACGTCCGCGACCGCCGAGGGCGTCTTCGACGGCCGGGACCGGGCCACCGGCGAGGCGAAGTGGACGGCGACCGCCGTCGACCTCGTGTTCGGCGCGCACTCGCAGCTCCGCGCCATCGCCGAGGTGTACGCCTCCTCGGACGGGCAGGCCAAGTTCGTCCAGGACTTCGTCGCCGCCTGGAACAAGGTCATGAACCTGGACCGGTTCGACCTGGCCTGACCGGCCCCGCTTCCCGCCCCGCCGCCCGGGCCGGCCTCCCCGGCCGCCCGGGCGGCGCCGCGCGTCCGGGCCCCCTGTCGCGGGCGCGGCCGCCCGCCGCGCTACTCGCGCCGGCCGGGCCCGCCGTCGCGGTCCTGCGAGCCGTCCGGCGGCAGGTGCGCCCGGTCCTCGTCGGCGATGTCGCGCCGGCCCTCGTTCTCGCGGCGCCCGTACTCGGCGACCTCGTAGTGGTGCAGGTCGAACGCCGGGGATTCCGAGCGCACCCGGGGCAGCGTCACGAAGTTGTGGCGGGGCGGCGGGCAGGACGTCGCCCACTCCAGTGACCGCCCGTAGCCCCACGGGTCGTCGACGGTGACCCGCGGCGCGGACACGGCGGTCTTCCACACGTTGTAGAGGAAGGGCAGCGTGGACAGGCCCAGCAGGAACGCGCCGACCGTGGAAACCGAGTTGAGGACGGTGAACCCGTCGGCGGCCAGGTAGTCGGCGTACCGCCGGGGCATGCCCTCCGCACCCAGCCAGTGCTGCACCAGGAAGGTGGTGTGGAAGCCGATGAACAGCGTCCAGAAGTGGATCTTGCCGAGGCGTTCGTCGAGCATGGTGCCGGTCATCTTCGGCC
>NZ_BMTY01000036.1 GCF_014649915.1 Streptomyces toxytricini
GGAGCGCCCTTTACAGGGCGGCCCGCACCGGAAGGACAATGGGCTGCCGGGACACCCCCCGCACCCACCGACCCCGACCCACCGACTCCCGCCCACCCCACTGCCGCCGTCTCTGTATGGCCCCATCCGGTCGGCTACCGCCCGCCCGCTCCCGCCCACCCGCCCACCCGCCCCCGCCGTCTCCCGGCCGGCCCGCCCCCCGTCTCCCCGCCGGCCCGCCCGCGCGGCTCGTCTGGTGTCCTCCCCCGCCGCCTCCCATCCGGCCCCGAGCCATCGCCTCCCGCCGCCCCGCCGCCGCCCCACCGCCGCCCCCGCGTTTGCTCCCCCGTCCCCCGGGCACACGTCAGCCCGCAAGGTGGAACGGAGGTGTCCCGTGAGCGAGACCGGTGACAGTGACCGGCGGCTGATCGTCATCGTGCGGCACGGGAAGGCCGTGCCGAAGCACACCGCCGCGGATCCCGAACGGGACCTGACCGAGCGCGGTCGGCGCAATGCCGGCGAGGCCGGGCGGTGGCTGGAGGGGTCGGGGCACCGGGTCGACTTGGCCGTGTCCTCGACGTCGTTGCGCACGCGCCGTACCTGGCAGATGATGCTCCCCCACCTGTCCGCCCCGCCTCCGGCCTACTACACGGAGGAGCTGTACCACGCGGACGCCGGTGGGCTGCTCGCCGTGCTGCGCCGCCAGGCTCCCGAACTGTCCGGGTTGCTCCTGGTCGGCCACAATCCGGCCGTCCACGAGCTGGCGGCCGCACTGTCCGGCAGCGGCGCGAAGAACCTGCGGAAGCATCTCGACCGGGCCTTCCCGACGTCTTCCATCGCCGTCCTGACCGTGAACCGCCCCTGGGACGGGATCGGCCCGGGAACGGCCCGCCTGGCGGACCTGTGGACCCCTGACGGCGGCTGAGCCGTCACCCGGGCGTGACGTCGAGGCCTGCGCCCGGGCCGTGCAGCGCCCCTCTCGCCCCCTGTGAACCCTCGGGTCTCGCCCCCCGCGCCCCTCAGGCCGGCCGCCGCCGCGCCGCCGGCGGCCCGAACAGGGCCGTCCGGGCCCGTGTGGTCGCCACCGAGCGGTGGCGTACGGTGCGCAGGCCCGCCCGGTGCAGGGCCGAGGCGACGGCCGCGCGGGCGAGGCGCTGGCCCGTGCCGTCGGCGGCGGTTCCGGAAGGGACCGCCGGCCAGGTCACCGTGGCCGCGGTGCCCTCGATGCGCACCTGGAGGGAGCCGCCCGCGCCCCGCAGCGCCGGGGCGGCTCCCCCGGGCCGTACGAGGACGCGGCGCAGTTCGGTGGTGAGCAGCAGCGAGGGGGCCGCGGAGGCGGGGTCGGCGGCGAGCCGGGTCCAGCACGCCGTCGCTTCCAGGAGTTGCCGGACGAGGGGGGAGGCCGCAGTGACCCGGAGCGTGCGGCTGTTCTCCAGTGCGCGGGCGCGCAGGTTCAGCAGCAGGTGGAGGCCTGCGACGTCGCAGAAGGGGACAGCGGACAGGTCGAGGTCGAGGCCTTCGGTGGAAGAGCCGAGTGCGGCGCGCAGGCTGCGCCGCAGAGGCGGTGCCGTGGTGTCGGTGATCTCGCCGACGACCAGGGCCGCGACGCGGCCTTCGGGCAGCCCGTCGAGGGTGAGCAGCGTGCGCGCCGGTGCTGGGGCCCGGAGGCGGTGGTCGGAGTTCATCGGAGCGATCATCGGAATCTCACCTCCACCCAGCCGGGGTCACCCATACATGTTCCGCGCGCCTGCGGCGGCATCGCAGCCCCGGCAGCGAAACAGCCGGCGCTCGTCGTCCGCGGCGCGAACGTCCCCGGACGCCGCATGGGTCGCCGGTGGTCTGTTTCGGTTCCGGCCGTCAGGACAGACGCCTCCGTGAGGGACGCGTCCGACGGTGCCGCCGAGCAGTTCAGGACAGTGGCACCGCTGTTTGGGAGCTGCTGCTGACGGAGGGAGGAGTGGGCATGGGATCGCCGTACAGCGGCCTCACCTGTGAGGAGGCCCGGGGCATCGCCCGCGCCGTCCTGTCGGCGCACGGCGTCATGGGGGCCGACGTCGACGCCGCCCTGCTGGTGGTCACCGAGCTGGTGTCGAATGCGCGGCGCCATGCCGGCGGGGCCACTGCGTTCCGGGTGCGCTGCCGGCCGCCGCGGGCCGTCGTCGAGGTGGCGGACGCGGAGCCGCGGTTCCCTGTCGACCGGCCCTCCCCCGCATCCGTCCCGGGCCGTTTCGGCTGGCAGATGGTCAAACGCCTGGCCGACCACCTGGACGTGCAGGCGGGCGGGCCCGGCGGCAGCGGAAAGACGATCACCGTGGCGTTGGAGGCGCGCACCGCCGACGAGGAGGATGCGCAGGCATCCCTCGGACGGCAGGACGTAGGCCTCCGATGAGGGAGAACGAGGTCAAGCTGCGGGCGATCGCCGCGATCACCGCCGTGAGGTCGGGCGCCGAGGAGCAGCTGGTCTCCGATCTGCTGGGGGAGGCCATGCCCGCCAGTTTCGTGGTCCCGGCCGGGGCGACGGCGGCGGAGGCGGGCTGTGCGGTCCTGGAGCAGTTGTCGGAGCCGCTGAGTGCGCTCGTGAACGGTTTCCTGCTCGCCTTCGATGCGCTGGCCGACGCGCACGACGGCGGTGAGCCGTTGGAGACCAGCGAGCAGATCCTCCAGCAGCTCGCCCTCGTCCTGTCCCAGGAGGACCCCGCGGAGCCGGAGGGCCCGGAGGGGTCGTGAGCCTTGTCGCCGGTGCGGCTGGACCGGTGGGAACGGGGTAGGGGCCGGGTGAGGCGGTGGCGACATGACACTCCAGTCCGGACCTGTGTACGACGACTGCACCACCTGTGACCCGGAGACGGTGCGCAGGAGCCTGGAGGCGGCGTTCGGGGCGTCGGTGCGCATGGAGGTGCTGCTTCTGACCGCGGGGCGGTTCGCCGTCTCGCGTATCGACGCCGGTCCGTTCGCCCTGACCGAGATCCGCCTGCCGGGGCGGCTGAGCTTGTCCGTCGAACCGTCCGGGCTGCTCGTCGTGAGCACCGTCCACGGGGGCCGCGGGGACCTGCGGAGCGGCAACCGGCACGAGCGCCTGAGGCGGGGCGACGTGTGCCTGGACGGCAGGCCGGGCGAGGTCCGGGATCTCGGGGCGGAGGATCTGCGCGTGTCGTCGGTGGTGCTGCCCCTGGATCTCGTGGGGCGGGCCGCCGACGACGCCTCGCCGCACCGGAGGGGTCCGGTGCGCTTCACCGAGCTGGTGCCGGGGGGTACGCACATGGCGGCGCTGTGGCAGCGCACCGCGGACTTCGCGCGGTGCGCCGTGCTGACCGCGGGCGGGGTGTCCCGGCTGGTCACGGCCGAGACGGCCCGGCTGCTGGCGGCGACGGTCCTCGTGGCTGTCCCGAACGACCTCGACACCAGCCCGCTGGCGGCGGACTCCGTCGATGCCGGGCCGGAGACGCTGCGGCGGGCCAAGGCGTTCATAGAGGGCAACGCCCAGCACGACATCACCCTCGCCCACGTCGCCGCGGCGGCGTACGTGACTCCGCGCGCGGTGCAGTACGCGTTCCGGCGCCACATGGACACGACGCCGCTGGACTACGCGCGGCGTGTCCGCCTGGACCACGCCCACCGGGAGCTGCGCGACGCGGTCCCGGGCGGGGGTGCGACCGTCACGGGGATCGCCGCGCGGTGGGGGTTCGCGCATGTGGGGCGGTTCGCGGCGGCGTATCGGCGCGTCTACGGCGTACCGCCGCGGACGACGTTGCGCGCGTGAGCACGGAATACCCCCCTGGGGTATGGGGTTGCATGTCGCGGGAGCGGCACACCGCCCGCGCCCCGCGCCGGCGAGATGGGGAAGGGTTTCGTCATGGACGACAGCAGCGAGAGGCACCACGCCGCAGGCCACGGCCGCTCGGGCCGCATCGTGCACGCCGGACACACGCGTCACGGCGAAACCCCCGCGCATGTCGGCGCGACGTGGGGTACGGCCGTGCGGGCGACCCTCCACTGCCTGACCGGATGCGCGATCGGCGAGATCCTCGGCATGGTCATCGGCACCGCTCTGGCCTGGGGCAACGTCCAGACGATGGTGCTGGCCATCACCCTGGCGTTCCTCTTCGGGTACTCGTTCACCCTGTTCGCGGTGGTGCGGTCCGGCCTGACACTCAAGGCGGCGGTCAAGGTGGCGTTGGCCGCCGACACCGTGTCGATCGCCGTCATGGAGCTCGTCGACAACGCCGTCATCACCCTCACTCCGGGCGCCATGGACGCCCACCTCGGCGACGGCCTCTTCTGGGCGGCGCTGCTGGGCGGCTTCGCGGTGGCCTTCGCGGTGACCACACCGATCAACAAGTGGATGATCGGCCGCGGCAAGGGCCACGCCGTGGTCCACGCCCACCACTGACCGGGGCTCCGAAGCGGCCGCGCGGCCGGAGGGGTGCTGTGATGGACGGTGTGGACGTGGGACGCATCGCGCGATGGGCCCTGGCCCGGGCGTTCGGCCGGCCGAGCGGGCTGCTGGGGCGGTGCGGCGGCCGCCTGATGGCGCGCGGCAACGCCGCCACCGAGCGCCACGCCGTACTGCTGGCCGCGCCCACCGAACGGGACGCCGTCCTGGTCGTCGGCCCGGGTCCCGGCGTGGGACTGGAGGCCGCGGCCCGGCGTTCGGCCCGCGTCATCGGCGTCGACCCGTCCCCGGCGATGCTGGCGGCAGCCCGGCGCCGCTGCGCCGGGGCGGTCGCGAGGGGCCGGCTGCGGCTGGCCGCCGGGACGGCCGACCGTACGGGGCTTCCGGATGACTCCGTCGACATCGTGATGGCGGTGAACAACGTCCAGCTCTGGCCGGACGTGCCCGCGGCGCTCACCGAACTCCGCCGGGTACTGCGGCCGGGTGGCCGGATCCTCCTCTGCACGCACCTGAAGTGGCTGCCCGGTGGTTTGCCCACGCTTGCGGACAGCGTACGGGTGGCCGGTTTCGAGTCCGTTCGGACCTGGACGTGGGAACCGCCGGGCCGCATGGCATCGACGGCGGCGCTGCTGAGTGCGGCGCGACCTCGGGCGGTGGACGGTGACGACGACCCGAGCTCACAAACACCCCGTCCCTGAATTCAGGATTCTGTGAATTCAGGATGTCCTGTACTCTCCTCGCGTACCGATCACCGCGATCCAAAGACCACGGGGAGTCGCCGACCGTGAACCACTGGGCCTGGGGCGCGCTCGCCCTGCACCTCGGATGGGCCGCCTTCGCCTTCGGCGTCAAGGCCGCCCTCCAGCACCGGCGCACCGGCGACGCCGGGTTCCGGGGCATCTCGGGCCGCGCCGGCGAGGCCTCCTGGTGGGCCGGGGTACTGTTCGCGGCCGCTCTCGCCGGCGGCGCCCTCGCCCCGCTCGCCGCGCTCGCCGGGCTTCCGACGGCCGGCGGCCCGGCCGTGCGGTGGGCCGGGCTGGCGGCCGCGCTGGCGGGAATGGCCGCGACCGCGGCCGCACAGGCGAACATGGGCGCCTCCTGGCGCGTCGGCGTGGACGCCGCCGAGCGCACCGCGCTCGTCACCGGCGGGCTCTTCGCCCACGTCCGCAATCCCGTCTTCACCGCCATGTCAGCGGCTGCCGCCGGCCTGGCACTGATGGTGCCGAACGCCGTGTCCGCCCTCGCCCTGGCCGCCTTCGCGGCCGCGGTGCAGCTGCAGGTCCGCGTGGTCGAGGAGCCCCACCTGCGGGCCGTGCACGGCGCCGCGTACACGGCGTACGCGGCGCGCACCGGCCGCTTCCTCCCCGGCATCGGCCGGGGCGCCGCCTGACCGCGCGCCGCCCGCCCTCACATCGCGACGCAGGCCGGGCACAGGCCGCGGTAGACGACGTCGGCCCCGGAGACCGCGAAGCCGAACCGCTCGGAGGCGGGCAGGGCGGCGAGCGGGTCGCCGTCCGGGTGGACGTCCCGGATTTCGCCGCAGCCCGAGCACACCAGGTGCTGGTGCGGGCGGCGGGCGTTGGGGTCGTACCGCTTGGCCCGGCCGTCGGTCGTCACCTCGGCGACCTCGCCGAGCGCCACCAGTTCGCCGAGGGCGTTGTACACGGTCGCGCGGGAGACCTCCGGCAGCCGGGCGGTGGCCCGCGCCAGCACCTCGTCCGCGGTCAGGTGGACGTGCTCGCCGTCCAGCACCTCCGCGACCACCCGCCGCTGAGCCGTCATGCGCCAGCCGCGTGCGCGCAGCCGTCCCACCAGGTCGCTCATGCCCCACCAGCCTAAATGTGCATTGTCCGGATGCCGAGTTGATTCGGATCTGGTTGCCGCATTGACTTGGACTTCGTCCATCGTAGGATCGCTTCCGGCGACAACCAAGGGCCGGGCGGAAAGGACGAGTTGGGCTGGTGCGCACGTCCGGCGCACCTCCAGCCGGACGGTTCCGCGCCGTTCCGCCGGGTCGCACCGGGCCGAGGCCATCCGCCGGAGCCCGTGCCCCGCCGTTCCACCGCCGGCAGTTCCTGAGCACCGCGATCCACCTGATCCGGAAGGATTCCCATGCCCGAGAACGATGACGCAATCGTCGTAGACGCGAAGACGGAAGGGGCCGGCGGCTGCCCGGTGGCGCACGGGCGCGCCCCGCACCCGACCCAGGGCGGCGGGAACCGCCAGTGGTGGCCGGAGCGGCTCAACCTGAAGATCCTCGCGAAGAACCCCGCCGTGGCCAACCCGCTCGGCGGGGACTTCGACTACGCCGCCGCGTTCCAGGCCCTCGACCTGCCGGCCGTGAAGCGGGACATAGCCGAGGTCCTGACGACGTCCCAGGAGTGGTGGCCGGCCGACTTCGGCCACTACGGGCCCTTCATCGTCCGCATGGCCTGGCACAGCGCCGGCACCTACCGCATCAGCGACGGCCGCGGCGGCGCGGGCGCGGGCCAGCAGCGCTTCGCCCCGCTCAACAGCTGGCCGGACAACGCCAACCTCGACAAGGCGCGCCGCCTGCTGTGGCCGGTGAAGAAGAAGTACGGGCAGAGCCTGTCCTGGGCCGACCTGATGATCCTCGCCGGCAACGTCGCCCTGGAGACGATGGGCTTCGAGACCTTCGGCTTCGGCGGCGGCCGCGCGGACGTCTGGGAGCCGGACGAGGACGTCTACTGGGGCCCCGAGACCACCTGGCTCGACGACCGCCGCTACAGCGGCGACCGCGAACTGGAGGAGCCGCTCGGCGCGGTCCAGATGGGCCTCATCTACGTCAACCCGGAGGGCCCCAACGGCAACCCGGACCCGATCGCGGCCGCGCGCGACATCCGCGAGACGTTCCGCCGGATGGCGATGGACGACGAGGAGACCGTCGCCCTGATCGCGGGCGGGCACACCTTCGGCAAGACGCACGGCGCGGGCCCGGCGGACCACGTCGGCGCCGACCCCGAGGGCGCCCCGCTGGAGCAGCAGGGGCTCGGATGGAGCAACTCGTACGGCACGGGCAAGGGCGCCGACACCATCACCAGCGGCCTGGAAGGCACCTGGACGACCACGCCCACCGCCTGGGACAACAGCTTCTTCGAGATCCTCTTCGGCTACGAGTGGGAGCTGTTCGAGAGCCCGGCCGGCGCCCACCAGTGGCGGCCGAAGGACGGCGCCGGCGCGGGCACCGTCCCCGACGCGCACGACCCGGCGAAGACGCACGCCCCGACGATGCTCACCACCGACCTGTCGCTGCGCTTCGACCCCGTCTACGAGCAGATCTCGCGGCGCTTCCTGGCGGACCCGGCCGCGTTCGCCGACGCCTTCGCCCGCGCCTGGTTCAAGCTCACGCACCGCGACATGGGGCCGGTCGCGCGCTACCTCGGCCCGGAGGTCCCCTCCGAGACCCTGCTGTGGCAGGACCCGCTGCCCGAGCGGGCCCACGATCTCGTCGACGGCTCCGACGTCGCCGGGCTCAAGGCCGCCGTGCTCGACTCCGGGCTGACCGTCGGGGAGCTCGTGTCGACGGCGTGGGCGTCGGCCTCGTCCTTCCGTGGCAGCGACAAGCGCGGCGGCGCCAACGGCGCGCGCATCCGCCTGCAGCCGCAGGCCGGCTGGGAGGTGAACGAGCCGGACCGGCTGGCCCGGGTGCTGCGGACCCTGACCGGCATCCAGGAGTCGTTCAACTCCGGCCGCACGGACGGCAAGCAGGTCTCGCTCGCCGACCTGATCGTGCTCGCGGGCGCCGCGGGCGTCGAGAAGGCCGCGCAGGAGGCGGGCTTCGCGGTCGAGGTGCCCTTCACTCCGGGTCGTGTCGACGCCTCCCAGGAGCAGACGGACACCGAGTCCTTCGCCGCGCTGGAGCCGGCAGCGGACGGCTTCCGCAACTACCTGGGCAAGGGCCACCGGCTGCCCCCCGAGTTCCTCCTCCTCGACCGGGCGAACCTGCTCACGCTGAGCGCGCCCGAGCTGACGGTCCTCGTCGGCGGCCTGCGCGTCCTCGGTGCGAACCACGGGGAGAGCGGCCTCGGGGTCTTCACGCAGACGCCCGGCGCGCTCACGAACGACTTCTTCGTCAACCTGCTCGACCTGGGCACGGCGTGGAAGCCGACCTCCCCGGACGCCCACACCTTCGAGGGCCGGGACGCCGCCACGGGCGAGCTGAAGTGGACCGGCAGCCGCGTGGACCTGGTCTTCGGCTCGAACTCCGAGCTGCGGGCGCTCGCCGAGGTGTACGCGAGCGACGACGCGAAGCGGAAGTTCGTGGACGACTTTGTCGCCGCGTGGGCCAAGGTGATGGACCTGGACCGCTTCGACCTGGCGTGACCGCGCGGTACGGGCCGGCCGGCGGCGCGCGCTGCCGGCAGGCCCGTACGGCGTGCCGTGCGGGCAGCGGGATCGGATCCGCCGCCCTCAGCGGGGCAGGGCCTGCTCCGCCCAGATGACCTTGCCCGCGCCGGTGTAGCGGGTGCCCCACTGCTGCGTCGTCTGCGCCACGATGAACAGGCCCCGGCCGCCCTCGTCGTCCCCGGCGGCGTGCCGCAGGTGCGGTGAGGTGTGGCCGCTGTCGAAGACCTCGCAGATGAGGGTCTGGTCGCGGATCAGGCGCAGTCGGACGGGCGCTCCGGAGGCGTACCGGACGGCGTTGGTGACGAGTTCGCTGACCACCAGCTCGGTGGTGAACACCAGCTCGTCGAGCCCCCAGTCGCGCAGTTGGGCGGCTGCGGCGGCGCGGGCCCGGCCGGCGGCCCGCGGGTCGTCGTCCAGGTCCCAGGAGGCCACCTGCCGCCGGCCGAGGACCCGGGTGCGGACCAGCAGCAGCGCCGCGTCGTCCTCGGCCGGCCCTGGCAGGAGCGCCTCGACGACGTCGTCGCAGAGGTCGTCCAGCGGCCGGTCGTGCCGGCCGAGGACGGTGCCGAGGAGGCCGAGCTGCTCGTCGAGGTCGCGGCCGCGGCCCTGCACCAGGCCGTTGGTGAACAGCGCGAGCAGGCTGCCCGGCGGCAGTGTCAACTCGGCCGATTCGAAAGGGAGCCCGCCGAGTCCGAGGGGCGGCCCGGAGGGCAGTTCGGGGAAGGTCACGGTGCCGTCCGGGTGGACGACGGCGGGCAGGGGGTGTCCGGCCCGCGCCGTCGTGCACGTCCCGGACACCGGGTCGTAGGCGGCGTACAGGCAGGTCACGCCGAATCCTCCGGCGTCGGGCAGCTCCTCCCCCGCGGTGCGCGGCGCGGCCCGCTCCTCGGCGTCCTGGGTGACGAGGTCGTCGAGGCGGGTGAGGAGCTCGTCGGGTGCCAGGTCCATGCGGGCGAGGACGCGCACGCTGGTGCGCAGCCGGCCCATGGTGGCGGCGGCGCTCAAACCGTGCCCGACGACGTCTCCGACGACCAGGCCGACGCGGGCCCCGGACAGGGGGATGACGTCGAACCAGTCGCCGCCGACGCCGGCCCCGATGTCGGCGGGCAGGTAGCGGTAGGCGAGTTCCACGGCGGACAGCTGCGGCAGGAGCCGGGGCAGCAGGCTGCGCTGGAGGAGGAGCGCGGCGGCGTGCTCGCGGGTGTAGCGGCGGGCGTTGTCGACGCACACGGCGAGCCGGGCGGCGAGCTCACCGGCGACGGCGAGCTCACCGGGGTCGAAGGGGCCGGTGCGCTGCCGCCAGGCGAAGGTGACCCGGCCGAGGTCGGTCCCCTCGATGCGGAGCGGCACGGTCAGTGTGCCGGGCCCGCTCGGGTCGGCGGCGGCGGGCGCCCCGGGGTGTTCGGGCGGCCACAGCCGGACGGAGGCGGTGTCTGCGCCGGTGTCGGGGCGCGGCCGTTCTCCGCGCAGGACGGCCTCCGTGACGTCGACGGTGACGGCGTCGGCGAACTCCGGGGTGGTCACGTTGGCGAACTCGTGGGCCGTGCGGCCCATGTCGAGGGTGGTGCCGACCCGCCGGGCGGCCCGTACGAGCAGGTCGAGGCGCTGCTGGGCGAGGTAGCGGTCGGTGATGTCGACGGTCTCCTCGCACACGCCGAGGGGAGCGCCGCCGGGGCCCTCCAGGCGGTAGTAGGAGCAGGACCAGACGTGGTCGCGGTCGGGCGCGGAGGGCGGGCGGCCCTTGTAGTGCAGGTCGGTGACGGGCCCGCCGGTGGCAAGGACCCGCGCCATCACCTCCTCCAGGGTGCCGGGCATTCCGGGGGAGATGACCGCCCCGCCGGCGACCATGTCGTCGGGGCCGATCCCGGAGTAGTCCGCGGGGCCCATCTCCTTGCGGAGGGCCTCGTTGGTCCATACGACGCGCAGGTCGGTGCCGTAGATGGCCAGGCCGATCGGGGACTGCGTGGCGAGGCCGTGCAGCATCGACTGGAGGGCGTCCCAGTGGTCGGCGGCGTCGGCGTCGGCCATGGCGAGCAGGCGGGCGGGCTGCTGCCCGGCGGGGGGGCCGGGCCGGTCCTCGTCCGCGGAGGTCAGGGGGTGTACGGCGACCGCGGTCCGCCGGCCGGTGCCCCCGTCGCGGTGGCGCAGCCGCAGCACGGTCCGGGCGTCGGGCGTGAGCGGGGGCGCTGCGGGGTCGGCGGCGAGGGAGTCGAAGCTGCGGCCGAGGACCTCTGCCGGGGTGTAGCCGAGCAGGTCGGCGGCGGCGGGGCTCCAGCCCACGACGCGGCCCTCGCCGTCGAGGACCGCCACGGCCGCCCGGGACGCGTCGAGGGGGCCGTGGAGTCCTTCGTAGCCGGCGGTGCCGTTCATGTGGGCTCCCTGCGGTGCGCGGGCCCGGCCCCGGCCGCCGGCGCACCGGAGCGGGCGGGGCGGCCGGCCGGCCGGTACGGAGTCCCGCGGGCGGGGGTCCGCCGCCGGATCACGCCTCTCTCCCGGTCACACAGCCAGCATCCCCCTCCCCCGGCGGGCGCCGCATCCGGACGCCCTGCGGAGTGCTCCGGACGGGCCCGCCGGAACACCCGGTCGGGACGGCCCGCGGCGGCCGCGGCAGGGCGGTGCGGGCGGGTCAGTGGACGACGGTGAAGCTGCGCCAGGGCAGGGTGTCGGGGGCGGTCACGTTCCCGCTGGACGTCGCCACGTAGGTGCCCTCGTCGCGGCCCTCGACCTTCTGGCAGCCGGGGGTCCGGTACAGGATGACGTCGACGAGGGTGTTGTTCTCCACGTGGGCCGCGCCGCGCGGGAGCCGGATGCGGTGGCAGCCCTGCACGGGCGTGTTGGAGTACGTGAGCTCGACCGGCGAGTCGTGGGCGCGGAAGGTGAGTTCGCCGACGGTGGTCTTGCCGGCCGAGCAGGCCGTGGCCGCGAGCACGAGCAGTGCCGCCCCTGAGATGACGCCGGTACGCCGGAGGTGGGACATGGCTGGATCCTCGTCTGTGCGGTGGTGCCGGACCCGGGTCGTCTCTTGCGACCCCGGGGTCGTCTCTTGCGACCCCGACCGCAGCCTGACGCGGGCCGGGCCGCCCGGCATCCGCTGGGCACCCGCCCGGATGACGGCCGGACGGGGGACTCCTCCGTCCGCCCGGGCCGGTTCGGGGCCGCTGCCTGATCCCATGGATGCGGGGCAGACGCGTGGCGGGACGGAAGGAGCGTGGGAATGCCCGGAATCCGGAACTGGTCCGGCCGTGTGAAGGCCGGCGCGACCGCGCTCGGCGAACGCCGGGCGCGGGTGCAGGCCCGCTACGACGCCGAGGAGCGGGCGGCGCGCCAACGGGCGTTCGCCGAGGCCCGCCGGGCCCGTTCGCGGGCCGCCGACCCGGCGGCGGCGGTGCCGTGGGGGGTGCGCGTCGCGGCGGAGGCCGGCTGGCGGTTCCTGGTGCTGGCGGCGGCCGTGTGGGTCGTGATGCAGGTGATCGGGTCGGTGCGGCTGGTCGTCCTGGCATTCGTCGCGGCCATGCTGGTCACCGCGCTGCTCCAGCCGACGGTCGCGCGGCTGCACCGGGCCGGGCTGTCGCGGGGGCTCGCCACCGCGGTGACGGCGCTGTGCGGGTTCGCCGTCCTGGGCCTGATCGGCTGGTTCATCACCTGGCAGGTGCTGGACAACCTGGGGAACCTGTCCGACCGGCTCCAGGAGGGCATCGAGGAGCTGAAGCGGTGGCTGCTGAACAGCCCGCTCCACGTGACGGAGCAGCAGATCAGCGACATCGCGTCGAGTCTGAGCGATGCGATCGGCACGAGCACGAGCGAGATCACGTCGACGGGTCTGCAGGGCGTGACCGTCCTGGTGGAAGTGATCACCGGGATGCTGCTGGCGATGTTCTGCACGCTGTTCCTGCTGTACGACGGTCCGCGCATCTGGCGGTGGACGCTGGGCCTGGTGCCCGCCGCGGCCCGGCCGGGCGTCTCGGGCGCGGGCCCGCTGGCGTGGCGGACGCTCACCGCGTATGTGCGCGGGACGCTGATCGTGGCGTTCATCGACGCCCTGTTCATCGGGGTCGGCATCTACTTCCTGGGCGTGCCGCTCGCCGTCCCGATCGGCGTCGTGATCTTCCTGGCGTCGTTCGTACCCCTGGTCGGCGCCGTGGTGTCGGGGGCGCTCGCCGTGGTCGTGGCGCTGGTGACGCAGGGGGTGTTCACCGCGCTGATGACGCTGCTGGTGGTGCTCGTCGTGCAGCAGATCGAGGGCCACGTGCTGCAGCCGTTCATCCTCGGGCGGGCCGTACGGGTCCACCCGCTGGCGGTCGTCCTGGCCGTGGCCACGGGCGGGCTGGTCGCCGGGATCGGCGGGGCGGTCGTGGCCGTCCCGCTGGTCGCCGTCGGCAACACGGTGATCGGGCACCTGCGCGCCCACGCGGGCGAGAACGGGGCGACGGAGTCAGGGCCGTCGGCGCCGTCCGGGCCGGCCTCGGGGCCGGGCGGCTCAGGGGAGCCGCCCGCGGCGGCTGCCGAAGCGGAACGGCCCGCCGTACGGCCGGAGGACCCGGCCTGACGCCCGGCCGGGAGGCCGGGCGCCGCGCCGGTCCGGCCGGACGGCGGGCCGTTCGCGGCCGGATCGGCCGCCCGTGCGGACGGGCGGCGGATCCGGCCGCGAAGGACGTGGCGGGTCAGACGCGGCCGCGCCACTCGCCGGTCGGGGTGCCTCGGTCCTCGATGAAGTGCTTGAACCGCGTCAGATCGCCCTTGACCCGGCGGTCGACGAAGCCCATCTTGTCGCCGATGTTCTCCGCCATCCCCTCCGGCTCGAAGTCCATCATGAGCGTGACCTGCGTGTGCGTCGGGTCGATCGGCTCGAACGTGACGACGCCGGACTGCTCGGTCGAGCCGCCCACGGTCACCCAGGCGACCTTGCGGTCGGGCACCTGCTCGGTGATCTCCGCGTCGAACTCCCGCTCCACGCCGGCGATCTTCGTCACCCAGTGCGTGAGCGTATCCGTGCGCTGCTCGATCCGCTCGACGCCGTCCATGAACTTCGGGAACGACTCGAACTGCGTCCACTGGTCGTAGGCCGTCCGGACGGGGACGTCGACCTCGATCGTTTCCTTCACCTGCGACATGGCGTGTCTCCCCACTCTCTGGATCCGGCGGGCGTCGACGCGGGCCTCCCGGCCTGCGTCACTCCCGGAGGGCACCGGTCGGCGCCCTCCGCCCGCCCTTGCCCGGCGCGCTCGCGGTGATGCGCCCGAGGGCCTGTTTCCACCCGGTCGCGACGCGGACGGCGCCCGCCGGCCCCCTCCTGCGCCTCCCGGAACCCTCCCGCGGCTACAGTGCGCTGCGTGGAAGATCAGGAAGCGGAGTTCGCGGCCGCGGTGCGCGCCGTTCTGGCGGAGGCCGGCTTCACGGAGGCCACGAGCGGGGCCGAGGGCGTCCACGTGGTCCGCCACGCCCGCGGGGTGATGGTCGGCTGGATGCCGGAGGAGCTGGCCCGCCTGCGCGTACGGCGCCGCGGTCCGGCCCGCGCGCGGCGGCGTGACCGCTCCCGCCCGGACCTGCCGGGCCTGCGGCACGCGTTCGGCCTGGCGCTGGCGGCCGCGTTCCGCGGCGCGGGTTTCGCGGTGGAGACCCGCGGCGACGAATGGCTGCTCGTCCTCCACCCGGGCCACAGCCCCGAGCTGTGACGCGTCAGGGCTTCCCGCGCCCCGAACGGGCGGGTCGGGGGGCCGGACGCCGCAGATCGTGGTCGGCTGGATGCAGGGACGCCGCAACCGGCGCCGTGCAGGCAGGCCGGGCGGGACCTGCGTCCCGTCGGGAGGCGACGCACATGGAGCGGGACGAGTCGCAGCGGGCCTGGGCGATGGTCATCGCCACCATCTCGATCATCCTGGCCGACCTGGCGGCGATCATCCTGATGAACACCGTCTGGCGGTGACGGGTCAGCCCGCGGTCTCCCCACAGGCGTCCGGCGGCGGGGAGACGAGGGAGACGCGGCCGGTCCACGACCAGGGCTCCCGGGGCGGATCCCAGGCCACTTCGACGTGCGCGCGGTGGAAGTCGCGGGCGAGCCCCGCCACCATGGCGGCCGCGGCGTCCCGCGCGTCTGCGGGGCCGGCGTGGATCGGCACGTCCGGCAGCGCCCCGCAGAGCATCCCGCCTTCCGCGGTACACACGCTGTGGCGCCAGCCCTCCGCAGTCGCCGGCAGGATGATGCCCGTCGGCATGCCGAAGGGCGGCCGTTTCCTCTTCTCCCGCTTCCGCCTCACCATGGCCCCATCCAACACCGCCTGCTGTTCGACGGTGCGGCCGGGAGGCCGGTCGGAGAACGGCTCAGGCGGACGGGGACTCGCCGACGGGGCGGATGACCACCGGGTACTCCGGGGAGCCCGCGGGAACCGGGCACTGGGTGATCCTGGCCGCGATCTCGGTCACGCGGTCGAGGCCGGAGCACTCCAGGAGCCAGTCGCCGGCGGTGACCACCTCGGTGTCGGCGTACGGTCGGTCGGTGACGGCCGGTTCGCGGCCGGGGGAGCCGGTGACGAACCGGGCTTCGGACGGCGGACCGAAGCCCTGGGCGTCCAGGAGTTCGCCGGAGGCGGCGAGCTCCTCGTTGAGTTCGCTCATGAAGGCGAACATGGCCGTGATGTCGTCGCCGCTCCAGGCGGGCGAAGCGGGCGAGGGCTTCCCCGCCATCGCGTCGTAGTCCGCCTGGCTCCCCACCACCGTCACGAAGTACTTCATCCGGGCAGCCAACCACCGCAGGCCCGTCCCGGGTGTTCCCGGCGACCGGGTCGGGGGCGGGTTCCCCCGGGCGGCGGAGTCAGGAGCCCGCCGGGGGCTCCTGGGCGAGACGTTCCTTCTCCGCCTTCAGCTTGCGCCACACCGTGCCCAGGGCTTCGAGGTCGCGGTCGTCGAGGAGGTCGGTGAAGACCGGCGCCAGGGCCGCGCGGCGGGTGTCGTCGGCCGCGGCGAACACCTGGCGGCCCTCGTCCGTGAGGGAGATCTCGACGGACCGGGCGTCGCGCGCCGAGGGCGTGCGGGTGACGAGGCCGCGGGCCTGGAGGGCGTCCACGACCCGGGAGACCTGGCTGCGGCTGAGCATGGTGCTGTTGCCCAGGACCGACGCGGGCACCGGCTCCGGGCTGGACGCCAGCCACAGCATGACCTCGAACCAGGACACGGGCAGGCCGTGGGCCTTGGTGAGGGCGCGGTCGACGCGCTCGGTCATGACGGTGCCGGCCCACACGAGGCCGTAGAAGGCGTAGTCCTCGGCGGGCATCTCGGCCTGGGTGAGTTTCTTCGGCATGGATCCGAGTATAGGGAGGGGTTGCGTGTGCACACACACAACGGTATGTTGTGTGTGCACGCACAGAACATGTACGTCCCGAAAGGCTCCGATATGTCCACCACTGTTCACACCTCCACCGACCGGACCGTCCTCATCACCGGGACCTCCTCCGGCATCGGCCTCGCCGCGGCCGTCGCCGCCGCCCGCGCCGGCTGGCGCACCGTCGCCACGCTGCGCGACCCCGCCCGCGCGGACGCCCTCCGCAAGGCCGCCGCCGACGCGGGTGTCGAGCTCGACATCCGGCAGCTCGACGTCACCGACGAGGCGTCCGTCGCGGCCGCCGTCGCGGGAGTGGTCGCCGACTACGGCCGCCTCGACGCGGTCGTCAACAACGCGGGCGCCGGCCACGTGGGCACCCTGGAGAACGACTCCCTCGCCGACATCCGCACGGTGATGGAGGTCAACTTCTTCGGCGTGCTGAACGTCAGCAAGGCCGCGCTCCCCCACCTGCGGGCGTCCGGCGGCCGCCTCGTCACCGTGACGAGCGTGGGCGGCGTCGTCGGACAGCCGTTCAACGAGGCCTACTGCGCCGCCAAGTTCGCCGTCGAGGGCTACATGGAGAGCCTGGCCCCCGTCGCCCGCACGCTGGGCGTGGCCGTATCGGTGGTCGAACCGGGCGCCGTCGCCACCGAGTTCGTCAACAACATCGGCATCGACCCGGAGGCCGGCCTGGAAGCCGGTGCCTACACCGGGGCGCTGCGCACGTACGTCGACCGCACCGTCGCCCAGTTCCTCGACGGCACCGCGCAGACGCCGGAGGGGGCGGCGGAGTCCGTGATGGAGGCGCTGACCGCGGCGGAGCCGGCGTTCCGGATCCAGACCACCGACTGGGCGCGGGAGTTCGTCGGCACCAAGCTGGCCGACACGGACGGCTCCGCGGTGCAGAACCTCACCTCCGCCTGGGTCGCCTGAGCCGTCCCGGTAGGCAGTGGGGGTGCTCCTCCCCCGTCCGGGGGAGGCGGCCCACACTTCCGGGGGAGGCAGCGGGGCCGCGGCCCGCCGCACGATGGGGTCATGAACCGATCCGACCGTCGACGACATGGGGCAGCAGCTCTCACGGCCTGCTTCGGCGCCCTCGCTTACACCGTGTCCAAGGTGCACCTGGCATGGGAGCGGGAGCTGGGGATGCCGGGCTTCCCCGCGCCCGCCGAGTCCTACGCAGCCATTTCCGATGTACGCGCAGCGCAGTGGGGCAACGCGGCCCTGGGATTGCTGATGGCCATCCTCGCCCTGCTCCTGGCGCGGCCCCCTCGCAGGCGGGCCCTCCGCCTGGCCGTGCTGGCCGCGTCGTGGGCGGGCACAGCCGTGGTGGGTGCGGGCGTCGCCGGATTCGCCGCCCGCGCGACGGGCCTGGCACCCGCGCTGGGCGCGGTGCCTCCTCGGGCCGCCCCCGCGGCCGCGGCCCTGCTGGTCGGCGCGCTGTGGGTGGGCGCCTGGGCGGCGGCGACCGTGTCAGCCGCCCGGATACGACGGCCGGCCGAGCGCGTGGACGGTCCGGCCGCTCCGTAGGCCACCCGGGAGGCGCCGGGCGAGGCGGCACCGGTGACGCGGGCGCGGGCACGAGGGTCAGCGTTGGTGTCTGCGGGCGGGGGTTCCGGCGGCGGCGAGCGGCGGCGTCTCCAGGCCCGCCCCGTGGCGCAGGCCCGTCAGGAAGTCGGCGACGGCCTCGGTGGACGTGGTGGACGGCGTCCAGGCGAGGTGCTCGCGGGCCCGGCCGGCGTCGAGCAGCGGCAGCCGCAGGAAGGCGTCGAAGAGCCCGGGGGCTGCGGGGACGAGGCGCATCCGCCAGGCCGCGGCGAGAGCCGCCCGGGCCGCTCCGGGGGGCAGCGGGATGGTGCGGGCGTGCAGCAGCCGGGCCACGGCTGCCATGTCCAGGACCGGATCGGCGACGAGGTTGAACGCGCCGCGTACGGGGCGGAACACGGCCTCCCGGTACGCCTGGGCCGCGTCGTCGGTGTGCAGGGCCTGGAAGCGCAGGCCGGTGACGGCCGGAAGGGCGGGGAGCAGGCCCGGCCGGACCAGCCACCACGGCAGGAGCGGGCCGGCGAAGATCCGCCGCTGTTCACTGGCGGCAGCCTCCTTGAACAGGAACGCCGGCCGCATCCGGACCACCCGCATTTCGGGGTGCGCGGGCTGGAAGCCGTCCAGGTAGCGCTCCAGGTAGGCCTTCTCCCGTGTGTAGGCGGCGCCCGGCCAGCCGTGCGTGGGCCAGCTCTCGTCGACGGGCCGCCCGTCGGGCGGGCCGGGAGCGTACGCGCCGATGGACGAGGCGTGCACCAGGGTGCGGACGCCCGCGCGGGCACAGGCCTCGAAGACGCGGATGCCGCCCAGGACGTTCGTCCGCCACGTTTCGACGACGTCGTGGGTGGGCTGGAACTTCCACGCAAGGTGGACGACGGCGTCCGCGCCCTCGAAGAGCCCGGTCAGGTCGGAGTGGCCGGGGTCGATGTCCGCGGCCACCCAGCGCACGCCGGAGATGTCGAGGGCGGGACGGCGCCGGGCGATACCCACCACGTCGGTGACCCGCAGGTCCGCTGCCAGGGCCCGCACCACGCTGGTGCCGGCGTTGCCGGTGGCACCCGTCACGACGACCCGCATCACGACCACCCCGCCTTCCCGGGGAGCTCGCGGGCCCGGGCGCAGCCGCCCGCCGCCGCGCACGCGACCGCCGTGGGATGGTGCATCGGAATCGGAGGTCTTGAAGGAGTGGATACAGACATGCCCCGCGCCTACCCGGGGCGGCCGGGGCAACGCATCCGGGGGACCCGGGGTCGGACAACGTGTGGAAGCGCGTGCTCCGGGTAGCCGCCGGACCGTGAATCCACTACACGACCGTTCCGTCCGCCTGCCCGACAGCACCCTGCCGCTGCTGCTCCACGGCTACGCCTGGCTGCCCGACCTGTTGCGGGCCGAGGGCCGCCCGCTGGTGCGGACGCGCCTGATGGGCCGCCCAGCCGTCGCGCTGCACGGGCCCGACGCCGTGCCCTTCTTCTACGACGAGGACAACATCGTGCGGCGTGCGGCCGTACCGGGCCCGGTGCTCGACACCCTGTTCGGGCGCGGGGCGGTGCACACCCTCGACGGGGAGGCGCACCGCGTACGCAAGGCGATGTTCACGGCCCTGCTGAAGGACGCCGGCGGGGTCGCGGCCCTGACCGACACCGTCGTCGAGCAGTGGCGGGCCGCCGTGGCCGCCCACCGGGGCGAGCAGGTGGTGCTGTTCGAGCAGGCGTCCCGCGTCCTGGCCCGCTCGGTGTGTGCCTGGGCGGGGCTGCCGCTCGCCGAGGCGCACGCCCGCCGGATGGCGGCCGACTGCGTCGCCATGGTCGACGGCTTCGCGACGCCGGGCCCCCGCCACCTGCGGGCCAGGCGGGCCCGCACCCGGCAGGAGCGCAGCCTGGCCGCCCTGGTAGCGGCCGTCCGGCGGGGCGACCGGCAGGCCGCGGCCGCGTCGGCGCTGGCGGCAGTCGTGGAGCACCGGGGCGCGGACGGGCAGCCGCTGGACGAGCGGACGGCCGCCGTCGAGCTGCTGAACGTCATCCGGCCGACCATTGCGATCGCCTGGTTCGTCGTGTTCGCGGCGCACGCCCTGAACCGGCAGCCCGGCCTCTCCCCCGCCCTGCGGGACGACGACTCCGGCGCGCACCGGGTGCGGTTCGCCCACGAGGTGCGCCGGTTCTACCCGTTCGCGCCGTTCGTCGGCGGGCGGGCCGCCCGGAACACGAGCTGGCACGGCGAGCCCGTCGAAGCGGGCTGCACGGTCCTGCTCGACGTGTACGGGCAGCACCACGACCCGGCGCTGTGGGGGGACCCGTACGCCTTCCGGCCGGACCGGTTCGCGGGGCCGCAGCCCCCGGTGGACCTGATCCTCGCGCAGGGCGGCGGGGACGCGGCACGCGGGCACCGCTGCCCCGGCGAGGACATCACCGTCAGCGTGCTCGCGGCCCTCTCCGGCGAGCTGGCCCGCTGCCGGCTGGACGTGCCCGCGCAGGACCTGTCGATCCCGTTGTCGCGGATCCCCACGCTCCCCCGCAGCGGCTTCTCCGCCCGGATCGCCCTGCCCTCCGACCCGCTCGTCGGGACGGCGGCCGCCCGCTGACGTTTGCCGCCGCCCCGGCCGGTGAAGACGCCGGGCGACCGCAGGAGGTGGCCGAGGTGGCGCAGCGAGCACGGGCGGGGCGGCAGGCGGTGAAGGCGGGCACGCAGGACGGGCACGACGGGCAGGCGTACGACGCCGGCCCCTGGGTGCCCCGTACGGACGACCTCGGCGAACTTGGCCGGGCCGCAGCCGGGTGCCGCGGGTGCCCGCTGTACGCGGCGGCCACGCAGACGGTGTTCGGCGAAGGGCCCGGGCGGGCCCGGGTCGTCCTGGTCGGCGAGCAGCCCGGGGACCGGGAGGACCGGGCCGGGGAGCCGTTCGTCGGACCGGCGGGCGGCCTGCTGCGCCGTGCGCTGGAGGAAGCGGGGCTGGACCCGTCGGAGGTGTACCTGACGAACGCGGTGAAGCACTTCAAGTTCACGGTGCCGGAGGGCGGGAAGCGGCGCATCCACAAGGCGCCCGACCTGCGCGAGATGACCGCCTGCCGTCCCTGGCTCACGGCCGAGCTGGCCGCCGTCCGGCCCGGACTGGTCGTGGCACTCGGCGCCACGGCCGGCCGTGCCCTCCTCGGCGGCCCGTTCCGCGTCGGCGAACACCGCGGTGTACTCCGGCCCTTCCCATCCCCCGACGGCCCCGGAGCCGGCGGGGCCGCGGCCCTTCCCGACGCCCAATTCCTGGCGACCGTGCACCCCTCTGCCGTCCTCAGGGCCCCGGACCGCGACGCCGCCTACCGCGGCCTGGTCGCCGACCTGCGCATCGCGGCCTCCGCCCTCCAGGGCTGAGCCCCCGGCCCGCTCTCGCGGCGGTCGGGCGCTGCTCGGCCGGCGGTTCCCATCCGGGCCGTCAGTGGTGGCGGCGGAGGCGGGCTTCGATGTGGCCGTCCACAGTGCGGCATTCGAAGGACGGCTGCGGGGACGTCGCCGGGCCGCGGACGTTCCAGCCGTCCGACAGGCGGAAGACGCTGCCGTGCCAGGGGCAGCGCACGCAGCCGTCGTCGATGTCGCCCTCCGCGAGCGGGCCCGCCATGTGCGAGCAGCGGCCCGCGAGGGCGTGCATCTGGCCTCCGGCCTCCCGGACCACCAGCAGTTCCACCCCGGCCAGGTCGGCTCGTACGGCCTGGCCGGCGGGGAAATCGGAGACCGGGCCGAGGCGGGTCCAGTCCTGGGGGACCAGGTGGGGGACGGCCTCGGCGTGGTTGGCGCCGGACGCCTGCCGGTACGCCAGGTGCCCGCCGAGGGCTCCGCCGAGGCCGACGGCCGCCAACCCGGCCGTGGAGAGCAGCCGGCCGCGGACGTGGCGGCCGCGCAGGCGGGCGGCCAGGGAGGCGGCGTAGAGGGACACGGCGGCGATGTTCGACGCGGCGTGGACGAGGCCGACGCGGGACTGCTCCGGCGGCAGCTCCGCCCAGTCGGCCCAGCCGGCCACCGCGGCCGGCCCGGCCGCAGCAAGTCCCACGCCGATCAGCAGTTGCGGCTCGGTCCTGCGGCCGGGCACGCAGTCGAGGACGGCGGCGGAGAGCCAGGCTCCGACGGGGACCTGGACGAGCAGCGGGTGCAGCGGATGCCCGAGGGGCAGGCCGTGCAGGACGTCCCGCGCCCGGCCCAGCGGCACGGCGCGCACCACCCGGCGGAGGGTGGAGGCGATGCGGTCGGGGGCCGGCCACTGTTCCAGCCGTTCCAGGGCGCGCAGCAGGCTGCGCGAGGCGTCGGAGGGCGGCCGCGGGACAAGGGGTTGGCTTCTCATGGCCCGGCGTCTACCCCGGCCCGCCGAGGTCTCACCCCTGCGGGCGCGGGTCGTTTCCGGTCGGAGGATCCGGGCAGCCGCACCGGTAGGCACGCAGGTACGCGCGTACGACCGCCGGGCCGGCGGTCATGCCCGTGCACGGGACGGCGCGCCCATCCGACAGGAAGGCCCGAGACGATGACCCGAGACACCGGAGGACGCCGGCAGCCGGAGCGCGGTGCCGGCTCGGAGGCGGAGCGGCGCAAGCCGACACCTCCCTCGCAGGCTCCCGGCGAGGCCGGCGACCGTGAGGAGCGCCGGCGCGCCGACGAGGCCGTACGCGGCGGCAGCGGCGAGAGCGGCAAGGGCGGCGGGGGCGGCGGACGCGAGCGCCCCGCCGACGTCCCGGCCACTCCCCCGCCCGTCGAACCGCCGGACTGAGCAGCGGCCCCCACCCGCACCGCGACGACCGGCACCACGACGCCCACCGGCCCGACCGCACGCGCGCGACCGGAGAGAAGGCGATGACCCTCCAACTGGAACAGTCCCTCGACCCCGGGCACGACGCGGCTGCCGCGGCCAGTGCCCGGAGCGCCACGGGCAGGTTCCTCAGAGACGCGGCGCAGGCGGGTCGGCCGGTCGCCGCGGCGACGGCGGACATCGTGCTGCTGGTGGTCAGCGAGCTCGTCACCAACGCCGTGCGGCACACGGAGGGGCCGTGCACCCTGCACCTGGCCCGGTACGAGGCGGGCGTCGGCATCGACGTCAGCGACACCAGCCCGGACCCGCCCGTGCGCCGGCCGCCGCACGTGGACGGGGCGGGCGGCTGGGGCTGGATCCTGGTCAACCACCTGGCCGAGGAGCTGTCCGTCCGGCCCACGCCGGAGGGCGGCAAGACGGTCCACGCGTACATCGCGGACCGCACCTGAGTATCGGGAACGGACCCGGGAAACGGAAAGGAACGAGGACGACGTGAACAAGGCCAAGCTCGCCTACCGGCCCGTCGGAATGGCGCTGGGCGCCACGGGAGGGCTCCTCGCCGGGCTGGTGTTCAAGCAGGTGTGGAAGCTCATGGGCCGCCAGGGCGACGCTCCCGACGCGATGGACGAGGACCGCGCCTGGTCGGAGATCCTGATCGCCGCGGCCCTGCAGGGTGCGGTTTTCGCCGCGGTCAAGGCCGCCGTGGACCGGGCCGGTGCGACGGGCGTGCGCCGGCTCACCGGCCGATGGCCCGCCTGAGGACGACGCACGCGACACCGTACGACGCCCCCGGCTCGGAAGCCGGGGGCGTCGGGCTGTGCTGCGCCGGAGGAGCGCTTGCGTCAGTCGTGGCCGGGGCCGGGCCCGCGCGCCGTCCTGCGCTGGGCCTGCGGGCTGGGGCTGAGGGCGTCGCCGGCCTCGCCGTCGCGGGCGTCCTCGTCGGCGGCGGCGCCCCGCTCTCCGCGGGGCCGTTCGCGACCCGTGCCGCCGGGCTGTTGCGCCCTGTGGTTGCCGGGGCGCCTGCGCCGGTCCTGCGGGGTGTCGTCGTCGAGCGGGGCGCCGCCGGCGCCTCCCTGGTCCATGTCGTCCATCGTGCACGGTTCCTTTCGCAGTGTTCTCTCTACAGCTCGCGGAGGGCGGGCAGCAGTTCGGCCTCGGCCCACTGGAGGAACGGCTTCTGGTGGGCGCCGCCGATCTGCACGAGCGCGACCTCGGTGAAGCCGAGTTCGGCGTACGGGCGCACGGCCGCGACGAAGTCCTCCACGTCCGCGCCGCAGGGGATCGACTTGCCGACGTCCTCGGGACTCACCGCGGCGGTGGCCTCGGCGAAGGCGGCGGGGCCGCGCAGCTCGGCGTTGACCTGCCAGCCGCCGACCGACCAGCGGAACTGCTCGTGGGCGCGGGCCAGGGCGGCGTCCCGGTCGGGGTCGTAGCAGACGGGCACCTGTCCGACGCGCGGTTTGCCGGCTCCGCCGTTGCGGTCGAAGTCCTCCAGCAGCCGGCGCTCGGGCTCGATCGCGATGAGCAGGTCGGCGTGGCGGCCGGCGACGGCGCAGGAGCGGGGGCCGGAGACCGCGATGCCGATCTCCGGGGGCCGGTCCGGCAGGTCGAAGAGCCGCGCGCTGTCGACGCGGAAGTGCCGGCCGTCGTGGTCGACGGTTTCACCCGCGAGGAGGCGGCGAATGACGACGGCGGCCTCCTCCAGGCGTTCCAGCCGTTCCCGCGGGGCGGGCCATCCGCGTCCGGTGACGTGCTCGTTGAGGTTCTCGCCGGAGCCCAGGCCGAGACGGAAGCGGCCCTGCGAGAGCAGCTGCATCGTGGCGGCCTTCTGGGCGACGACCGCCGGGTGGTAGCGGTAGGTCGGGCAGGTCACGTACGTCATGAGCGGTATCCGCTCGGTGGCCTGCGCGGCCGCGCCGAGCACGCTCCACGCGTAGGGCGAGTGTCCTTGCTCTTCGAGCCAGGGGAAGTAGTGGTCGGAGATGACGGAGAAGTCGAAGCCCGCGGCCTCGGCGGCCACGAGGTCGTCGACAAGCGCACGCGGCCCGGACTGCTCGGTCATCATCGTGTATCCGATGCGCACCATGCCCTGCGTCTGACCCGTCCCCCCGGCTTCAAACCCCGGCCGGGTCCGGAGCCCGCCCGTGCCGCCCGCGGGGGGCGCCCGCTCGTCCGGTCGGAGCAGCCGGACGGGCGGCCGGAGCCCCGAGGATCTTGGATGGCGGCATGGCGCCCACCTCGGCCGCAGATCCTCAGCTGCGGCAGATCCTGGCCGGCCGCGGATACCGGCGGCTGCTGCTCCTCTCCGCGCTGCTGGGCGTGCCGGTCGCGCTCGTGTCCTTCTTCTTCGTCAGCGCGCAGCTGGCGTTGCAGAACCTCGTGTGGGAGGACTGGCCCAAGGACCTCGGTTTCGACCGGGCCCCGTGGTGGTGGCCGCTGCCCTGGCTGCTGCTGGCCGGGCTGATCCTGGCGCCGGTCGTCACCCGGATGCCGGGCGGCGGCGGGCACGTCCCCGCGCACGGCCTCGGCGGACCGCCCGTCGGGCCGAAGGCGCTGCCCGGTGTGGTCGTGGCGGCACTGCTGACGCTGCCGCTGGGCGTGGTCCTCGGGCCGGAGGCGCCGCTGATGGCCCTCGGCTCGGGCCTCGCGCTGCTCGCCGCGCAGTTGTCCCGGAAGCCCCTGGACGCGATGAACGGGGCGGTCATCGCGACGGCCGGGCAGACGGCCGCGATCTCCACGATCCTCGGCGGGCCCCTGGTGGCGGCGGTGCTGGTCATCGAGGCCGCCGGGCTCGGCGGCACGGGGATGGTCGTCGTCCTGCTGCCGTCCCTGCTCGCGAGTGGGGCCGGGGCGCTGGTGTTCACCGGGTTCGGGGACTGGACGGGGCTGTCCACGGGCGATCTGGCGCTGCCGACCGCACCGCCCCGCTTCACCCCGGACGCCGCCGACTTCCTGTGGGGGATCCCCGCCGCTGCGCTCATCGCGGCGCTGATCGCCGCGGGCATGGCGCTCGGCCGGCGGACCGAGAAGTGGATCCGGCCGCGGACGGGGCTGCGTACGGTGCTCTGCGCCGTCGGGGTGGGCGTGTGCTTGGCGGTGTACGCGCTGGTGACGGGCCGTGACCCGGCGGAGGCCGCGCTGTCCGGGCAGATCACCCTGGGGACGCTGACCGCCGACCCGCACGCCTGGCCGATCGCGGCGCTGTGTGCACTGATCCTGTTCAAGGGCTTGGCCTGGGGCCTCAGCCTGGGCGGGCTGCGCGGCGGGCCGATCTTCCCGTCGATCCTGGTGGGCGCAGCCGCGGGCGTGGTGTGCTCGGGGCTGCCGGGGCTGGGCACGACGCCCGGGCTGGCGCTTGGCATCGCAGCCGCCGCCGCGGCGGTCACCGGGCTGCCGCTGACGAGCTCCGTGCTCACGGTGCTGCTGCTGGGGCAGGGGGCCTACCACCAGACTCCGCTCGTGGTGTTCGCGGCGGTGGTCGCGAGCATCGTGACGCGGTTGCTGCGCCGCCCGCAGGGTCCGGCGGAGGGGACGCCGCCCGGAGCGGCTGCGGCGGCCGGCGACGGGCCCGCCGCGGATCCCGGCTCCGGATCCGCTTCCGCGGCCCGGCCGGGCGGCGGGCCGCGACCGGAATCGGGGCCGCCCGGTATGGGAAGGGATCCCGCGCCATGAGCCGGCGTCGTGGCCGTGCGGCGGCCGGGGAGCCGCGGAACCTGCTGCAGGCGGTGCTCGCCCGGCCGGGCCGGCTGCCCGAACTGCTGGCCGGGTTCGCGCTGCGGCACAACGGTCCGCGGGCCGCGCGCACCGTGGCGCGGCTGCGCGCGGAGATGCCGGACGCGGACGCCTCCGCGCTGGGGGCGGCGGTGATCGCCCGCGGGACCCGCGCGACGGTGGCGGAGGGGGCGTTCGTCGGCGGCCCGTTCCTGGTGTTCATCCCGGTCGCGTTCTGTGCCGCGCTGCTGCGCCAGGCGCGTACCGTCATGGAACTGGCCGCCGTGACGGGCCTGGATCCGACCGCGCCGGAGCGGGCAGCCGAGCTGCTGGTGCTGCAGGGGGTCTACCCGGACACGGAGTCGGCGGCGCGGGCGCTCACCGCGGATCCGGGCGGCGCAGGCACGCAGTCCGCGGGTCCTGTGCCGCGGAGCCGGTGGGCGGTCCTGGTCGGGGTGACTCTGCGCATGGCCCGCCTCCTCGGCCTGCTGACCACCGCCGAGGAGAGCCGCGGGAGCCGACTGCGGGCGTGGCTCGTCCGGATCGGCCAGTGGGCGCTGCTGGTTGCCGTCCTCGCGGTGGGGATGGTGGTGCCGCTGGTCTGGATGCCGTACATGGCGGTTTCGTACCGGAAGGCCACCCGGCGACTGCTGGCGCGGGCCGCCGACTCCTACCTCCTGCACGTGCCGCCCCCCGAGCGGCGGCGCACCGCCTCCAGGCTGGATCCGGGGGCGCTCGCCGGGGTGGTGCGCGTGCTGTCGTCGGTGCTGGTGCCGGTGGGCGTGGTGCTGCTGGTGGTCTTCGCGGACGTGCGGACGGCGGGCGGCCGCTGGCCCGCGCTGCTGGTCGGCCTGGCCGCGGCGTCCGCCGCCGTGGGGGCGTGGTGGCACCTGCGCCGTCGGCGCGGGGCCGGGCGGGATGGGACGGCCGCGGCGGGGCGCTGACAACGGCGCGGTCCCGGCGCGCGCGCGGTGTTCTGCGCGCGCGCCGGGACCGCGGGTGCCGGATGCGGGGTGTGCCGGTGTGCCGGTGTGCCGGTGTGCCGGTGTGCCGGAGCGTCCGTCAGAAGGTGTTCTTCGTGGCGCTGGAGACCACGCACTCCTTGTACTCGCTGCCGTTGCCCTTGCCGAGGTACGTGGTGGTGGCCTCGGTCGTCTGCGACGCACCGGCCTTGACCTTCAGGCCGGTGACGGAGGCGACGGCGGGGCTCGCCGTCGAGTCGCCGCGCCACTTCACGATGAAGCCGTACGTGGCGTCCAGCGAGCCGCTGTTGGTGACGGTGATCCGGGCGACCAGCTTCTTGCCGGAGGCGTCCATCTTGCACTCGTTGATGCGGATGTCGCGCTCGGCCTTGTCTCCGGCCTTGGCGCCGCCGGAGACGGAGCCGGAGGAGCTGGTGCTGCTGCTGTCGCTGCCGTCGCTGCCGCTGGTGGTGCCGCTGCTGCTGCTTCCGCCGGAGCTGCTGCCGCCCGAGCTGCTGGAGCCGGACGAGCTGTGGCCTCCGCCGCAGCTGCCGCCGTGGGAGCCGCGGGCGCCGGTGAGAGCGAAGACGACGATGCCGAATACGGCTACGGCGCGGACATGGCGAAGCTTCACGTTCAACCCCCGTTGAAGTGTCGGTGCATGGGAGAGAGGGCCCGCCTTTGACGAGCACACGTCACCCTAGCAGCGGCCGGGGACAGTCCGCGCACCAGGCGGAATCACCGCGTCCGCTCTGACCGGCCGCCGCGGTGCCGACCCCCGCCCCGCGGGGTCCCGGTGTCCGCGGCGGGCCCTATCATGACCCCGCCGCAGCCCGGGCACGTCCCCGGCGCGCCAGGTGGCGTCCGCCGGCGCGTCCCGGCGGGGACGACGACACCCACACCACCGGTCCGGGAACCGGACGGGGCTCGTTCGTGTGTTGCAAGAGTGAAACTCCACAGCAGGGGGGACGGAAAGATGAAAGCGTGGGTGGTCCCCGGTTACACGGAGACCAGAGAGCTCGGTTCGGGAGCCAGCGGCCGGGTGGTGCTCGCGGTGCACGACGCGACGGGCACGCCCGTCGCGGTGAAGTACCTCAGCGACCGGCTCCGCCAGGACCCGGCGTTCGTCCAGGGGTTCCGCGCCGAGGCGCGGCTGCTGGGCGGCCTGCACTCGCCGTACGTGGTGGGGCTGTACGAGTACGTGGAGTCGCCCGCCGGCGCCGCCATCGTGATGGAGCTGGTCGACGGCATCGCGCTGCGCGAGCTGCTGCGCGAGTCGGGGCAGACCGGGCCCGAGGCGGCACTCGTCGTGCTCAAGGGCTCCCTCCTCGGCCTCGCCGCCGCGCACCGGGCCGGCGTCGTCCACCGCGACTACAAGCCGGAGAACGTGCTGGTCGCGGCCGACGGCTCCTCGAAGCTCGTCGACTTCGGCATCGCCGCGGACCGGGGCACCGAGGCCGGTGTCGCCGGGACGCCCGCGTACATGGCGCCGGAGCAGTGGCAGGGCCGGCCCGCCTCCCCCGCCGCCGACGTGTACGCGGCCACGGCCACGTTCTTCGAGTGCCTGACCGGCCGCAAGCCGTTCGCCGGGGAGAACTTCGCCGAGCTCGCGCTCCAGCACATCGAGGCCCCGGTGCCGGAGTCCGAGGCTCCGGAGCCGGTGCGCCCGCTGATCCGCCGCGGCCTGGCCAAGCGGCCCGAGGAGCGGCCGGAGGACGCGGAAGCGTTCGTCGCCGAGCTGGAGGACATCGCCTGCGGGGCGTACGGGCCCGACTGGGAGGAGCGCGGGCAGCGCAAGCTGGCCGCGCTCGCCGCCCTGCTGCCGCTGCTGTTCCCCTCCGCGGGCGGCACGGCCGCGTCCACGACCGCCACCGCGAGCACGTCGCTGTGGGCGCCGGGCCGGCGCGGCTGGCTGGGCGCCGGCGCGGCCCTCGTCCTCGGCCTGCTGCTGGCCGTCCAGCAGGCGGCCGCCACGGACAACACCGGCGGGGCGGCGGCGCTGAGCTCGTTCGCGACGACCAGTGCCGCCCCGCCGACGGGCGGCCCGGCCCCCTCCGGTTCCGCCTCCGGCTCTCCGTCCGCGTCCCCGTCGGACTCGGCCTCCCCCTCCGCTTCCGCCTCCGCCTCGCCGTCCGCGTCGCCGTCGGCCTCCGCCTCGGCGTCCGGACCGGCGCCCGGCCCCGGCTCGCCGGCCCCCGGCACCCCGGGCACGCCGACGGGCGGGCCGACGACGGCGCCGCCGACCACCCCGCCGCCGTCCCCGGCCGTGAAGGTGCGCTCGGTCTCCGTGACCTCGTTCGGGCAGAGCGGCTTCACCACCGGCCAGGTGACGCTCGCCGTCAGCGCCACCGGCCCGGCGACCGTCCGCCTGGAGTGGTTCAGCAGCGACGGCCGCGGCACCGCCGCCGTGTCCGAGGGGTCCATGACCTTCCCCGCCTCCACGGCGGGCACCCCGCGGACGCTCTCCTTCAAGGGCACCGGCTGCTACTGGAGCGTCCGCGCCACCACCACGCCCGCCGCCGCCTCCGGCGCCGCGGTCCAGCAGATCCTGACGAGACGGTGCGAGATCCGATGAGCGACGACGACTACAGCGCCACAGCCCTCGGCAGCCACTGGATCAGCGGGACGCCGTCCGAGGGCCCCACCCTCGTCGCGCCCGATCGGGTCGACGGCTCCGTGCTGCGCTTCGGCCCCGGTGTCACCGCGGCCGCCCTCGCCCCGTTCCCCGTGCCGGTGCCCGCGGCCCCTGCCCGCCGGGGCAGCGGCCTGCGCCGGTACGCGCTCGCCGCGGGAATCCTCGCCGCGGTCCTCCTGTACCTGGGCTGGCAGCGCCTCGGCCCGGGCATCGAGGTCCGCGACGTGGCCGTCTCCACCGATCCGGCCGGTCCGGCGTGCGGCGGAACCGCCGACGTCGTGGCCGCCGTACGGACGAACGGCCGCGCCGGCACCCTCGCCTACCGCTGGGTCCGCAGCGACGGCACCCGCTCCGAGGAGCTGACCGAGCGGCTGGTGAAGGGCCAGCGGGAGGCGAGGCTCCACCTGCTGTGGACCTTCCACGGCAAGGGCGACTACCCGGCCACCGCCCGCCTGGAACTCCGCTCCCCGGACCGCCGCACCGCAGAGGCCGCCTTCACCTACCGCTGCGCGCAGTAGCCCCGGCGGTCGCCTGCGCCGGCGCCCGGCCGGGGGTCGTCAGTGGTCCAGCAGCATGCGCAGGAGGTGGGGGTGGTGGGTGCGGACGGCTTCCGCGAGGCGTTCGCGGAGGCGGCGTTCGCGGAGGCCGGCGCGGTCGAGGTGGAGGAGCGTGCTGCCGGGCAGGACGGCGCCGTCCCTGCGCAGCGCATCGGCCAGCAGCCGGGTCACCGGCTCCCTGATCGGCGCGTCGTCCGGCAGCAGCACGAGCGCGCGGCCCACGCGCCGGTACAGGTCGGCCAGTTCGTCGACGGGCAGCCCGGTGCTGCCCCCTATCAGCAGGCGCAGCAGGTCGTGGGCGAGGGAGGTCGCGGGCCCGCCCTCGCGGGAGGAGGTGAACAGGGTGACGGCCGGGCCCAGCAGCTCCATGACCGGGTCGACGGCGTGCCGCACCAGCAGGTCGGTCGTGCCGCCCGTGACGTCCATCTTGTGCCACACGTCGTCCCAGTACGTGCGCGACCACAGGACCGTGTCGCGCTGCGGCCGGCGGTACAGCCAGTGCATGTCCAACGGCTCGGGCGCCCGCTGCTCCTCCTCCCGCAGGCGGATCTCCAGGCTCCGGCCGCTGTCCGTCCAGCCGCGGTGTACGGAGACGGACAGCACGAAGTCCGTCCACTGCTGCTCGTTGAAGGACGACCGCCACAGCAGGACGCTGCGGTGCCACGCCGAGGCGGGGTCGGACGCGTCCGGGAACAGGCGGTCGGCGGTGGTGCGCCCGGCCAATAAGAGCAGCATCAGGACCAGGTTGGCGCCGTAGGTGCCGTGCCGGGACGAGGTGCGGTTCGGGGCGGGCCGGTAGGCGGGGTGGGGGTCGTCCGTGCGGGTGCCGTGCTGGTGGAAGACCCGTACGAGCAGCCGCACCAGCCGCTCGCGTTCGCCGTCGGGGATGCGCCGGGCCATCGACCCGCCGAAGCGCAGGATCTGCCGGGAGGACAGCGGGGCGTGGGAGAGCAGGGCGTACGCCAGGTCGTCGTCGATGCGGCTGGCGCCCGCGGAGAGGGCCGGCCGGTCCGCGAGCAGGCTGGTGAGCACGTGCAGTGCGAGCCGTACGACGAGGTACTCGCCGAAGGTGGCGTGCAGGAACTCGTACGTGGACAGCATGCGCCCGTCGCGGAGGGACTGGGCGCGCTGGACGAAGAAGAACCGGCCGAGCGCCACCTCGGCCGCCCCGAGCGGGGCCCGGAAGCCGGCGGACTCGGCGGCCGGCCGGCCGAGGAGCGCCGTCAGGTCCGCGTCGAGCTCCGCGGCCGACACCCACTGCCTGCGCCGGTTGAGCTGGGCGAACGCGACGAGGGACAGCCGCTGGAGCTCCCGTTCGGCGAGCTCGGCCAGGTCGTGCTCGGGGAGGGTGTCCCCGGCGGTCTTGTCCACCTCGCGCCGGGCGAAGGAGGTGAGCAGCTCCTCGTACAGCTCGGCCTCGTCGAGCGGGTCGCCGCCGTCGGCGCCGGTGCCGGGCGGGCTGTCGGCCCTGCGGGGCAGGGCGTTGTCGGCGGCGTCGTACAGGGCCAGCATGGTCAGCAGCAGGGGCTGCCCGGCGAGCGAGGCGTGGCGGGCGACGGCGTCCCAGGGCAGCGGCCGGAGGCCGCGGGCGGCGAGCCCGGCGGCGTTGGCGCCGTTCCACAGGTCCAGCCAGCGGCGGATCTGGGCGGCGCGGAACGGCTCCAGGCGCAGGGCGACGAGCCCTTCCGGGTAGCGGGTGCGGTCGGCGACTGCGGTGCGGCTCGTGACCACGGCGCGCAGCGGGCGGCCCTGGTCGGCCTCGCGCTGCTGGAAGCGGGCGACCCGGACGAGGAAGTCGCTGTGGTGGACGCCGGTCGTCTGCAGCAGTTCGTCGAACCCGTCGAGGAGCAGGACGGGGACCGCCCCGCCGGCGGAGCGCACCAGGTCGGGCCAGGCGACCCGCTCGCCGGTGGCGGCGCGCACCGCCTGCTCCAGCTGTTCCTGCAGGTCGTCCTCGGCGCGCACGTCGCGCAGCGGAACCCGGACGGGCAGGAAGCCGGCGGAGGGGAGGCGGGCGGCGAGGACGCGGGTGAGGACGGACTTGCCGGCGCCGGGCTGGCCGAGGACGAGCAGCGGCGCGTGGGCCCCGCCCGGGTCGGTGAGGGCTCCGGCGAGGTAGCACGTCAGGTCGCGGCGTACGGGCGCCTCCTCCCACCACGCTTCGGTGGCGGGGCCTCCGGTGCCGTCGGCCGCGCGGACCCGGAAGTCGGGGTCGAGGTACATGTCCCGCAGGGCGGGGACGCGGATGCCGTCGGGTGCGGTGGAGGCGTCGAGGACGGGGCGCGCCAGGACGGCTTCGGCGGCGCGGGCGAGTGCGGCCGCCACGTCGGCGGGCGGGCGCATTCCGCGGGCCGCCCCGGACAGCAGCTCCTCGATGCCGGCGAGGGCGAGCCGGATCCGGTCGCGGGTGGCCTGGTGCTCGACCTGGGCCGTCCAGAAGCCGAACTCGGGTGCCTCCTGGGCGAGTCGGGCGTAGAGGTCCTCGTACCGGGCGACGGCGCGGGGGGCGAGGTCGGCGCCGAGGGCGCGCACCGCGGTGGAGCGTTCGGACGGGTTGAGCGCGCTCCACACGTGCAGGCCTTCGGCGAAGGAGAGGAAGCGGTCCGACAGCGCGCCGTACCAGCGCAGCAGCTCGGCGGTGACGTCCTCGGAGGGGCGGTGGGGTGCGGGGCGGGGCGCGTCGACGGCCGCCAGGGCGTGGGCGAAGGCCGCTCCGCGGGCGTTGCGTTCGGGGGCGCCGGCGAGGGCGAGCTGTTCGCCCCGGGTCAGTTCCAGGTCGCCGACGCCGAACGGCAGCTCGGATGCGTCCAGCGCCTCGAACCAGGCGACGACGACGATCACGGTGTGGGCGGCGTGCAGGAGTTCGGTGCGCTCGGCCCGGCCCTGGGCGTGCCCGAGGCGGCGTCCGAGGCCGTGTACGGCGTCGCGTCCGAGGGCGACGATGCTGCCGCGGGCGTCGGCGATCCGCAGCAGCCCGTCGCCGATGCCGCCGGTGGCCGCGCCGAGGGCGCCGCCGAGGGCGCGGTCGAGCGCGGCGACCGCGGGCGGGTCGCCGCCGAGCAGCACCAGTGCGTCCGACAACGACAGCAGCCTGCGCCCGCCCACTACCGCCCCACCCCGCCCTCGCCCCGTCCGGTTCCGTTCCGCGTCGCCCTCCGGCGCCGCCCTTGCGGGGATCCGGCGCGGAGGCCTCCGGGCACACTCTCGCACGGGCGGGCCGGGGGCGTCCGCGGTTTCGGTGCAGTACGCACGCGGTGGGCCCGGGCCCGCGTCGGGGTGCCGGGCGGGCGGTGGTGTACGAATGGCCTGTGAAGGAACAGAGCCCCTCCCCGACCGTCCGCGTGTTCATAGCCCTCGCCCCGCCCGACGACGCGAAGCAGGAGCTGGAGCGGGAGCTGGCGCCCGCGTACGCGGCGTACCCGCGCATGAGGTGGAACCGGATCGAGGACTGGCACATCACCCTCGCGTTCCTGGGCGAGCTGCCGGCGGCGGTGGTTCCGCGGCTGCACGCACCGCTGGCCGGGCTGGCCGGGGCGCGTGAGCCGCTGCGGCTGGCGCTGGACGGCGGCGGGCACTTCGACGAGCGGGTGCTGTGGAGCGGGATCCGCGGGGACCTGGAGGGGCTCCACCTGTTGGCCGCCGATGTCCGGGCGGCGGTCAAGGAGTGCGGGATCGCCTTCGCGGACCGGCCGCTGCGGCCGCACCTGACGCTGGCCCGCGCCCGCCGCGACGACCTGACCAGCGTGGTGGGCGCCGCGGCGGGCCTGGCCGGGTTCGCCGGCCGGACCTGGCCGGCCGCGCGGCTGCACCTGGTGGGCAGCAACTTCGGGCGCGGCCCGGGCCCGATCCGCTACCGGGACATCGAGTCGTGGGGGTTCGGCGGCGGATCGTGACGGCTGCGCCACGGCCGCCGCCTGCCCGGTGCGTGTACGGGGTCAGTCCGCGGCCGAGGGGGCGGTGCGGGCGAAGTGGCGGGACGTCGGGACGAGGGCGGCTGCGGCCGGTACGAGGAAGCAGGCGGCGGCGCACACCGCGAGGACGGGCGCGGTCCCGAACGCGCCGATGGCGGGGGCTATGAGGGCCAGGCCGACGGGGGCGAGGCCGTAGGAGACCAGGAAGTCCAGTGAGGAGACCCGGGCGAGCTTGTCGGGGGCGACCTCCCGCTGGGTGGCCGTGAACCACGGCACGTTGAACAGTTCGATGCCGATTCCGGCGACGGCGTACGCGGCGACGATGACGAGCGGGTGCACCGGCAGCACCAGGCTGAGCGGGGCGGCGCCGTACGCGGCGAGCCCGGCGAGGGCCGCCCAGCCCTGGGCGCGCGGCCGCATGCGGGCGATGACGAGCGCCCCGGCGAGCGCGCCGAGGGTGTACGCGGTCGTGGCGGCGGCCAGCACCCACTCCGTGCCGTAGCGGTCGCGGCTGATCAGGGGCAGGGCGACGCTGGTGGCGGAGTAGCCGAGGGCGACGACGGCGACGAGGGCGCCCAGGCCGGCGAGGAACCATGGGTGGCGGCGCGCCTCGCGCAGGCCTTCGAGGAACTCGGCGCGGAACCCCGCGCGCGGGGCGGCCGGCCCGGCGTCGGGGTCCGCATCGGCGTCCGCGGGCGAAGCGGGGGCTGCGGTGCCGCGGCCCGGGACGAGCGCGGCCACGAGCCACAGGACGCCGATGCCGAGCAGCAGCGTCGCGGTGTCGAGCCAGGCGGCGAGCAGTGCCGTCAGGGCGGGGCCGGCGAGGGTGGAGCTGCGGACGGCCAGGGTCATGGCGGCGTTGGCCTGTTGGCGGCGGGCGGGGTCGACGGTTTCGGCGGTGAGGGCCTGGAAGGCGGGCCGGCAGGCGCCCTGGCCGGCTCCGGCGAGGGCCGCGGCCGCGGTCATGAGGGCGAGGGAGCGGCCGAGTCCGGCGGCGAGGAGCGGCGCGGCGGCTGCCGCCGCGAGGCCGGACCAGAGGACGACGGAGCGGCGGGAGTGCCGGTCGGCGAGGACGCCGCCGACGGCGACGGCGAGGAGGAAGCCGACGGTGCGGGCGGCGAGGACGAGGCCGAGGCCGCCCGCGCCCAGGTCGCGGTGCAGGACGGCGAGCCCGAGGACGAAGGGCAGGGCCCAGGTCGCGAGCCCGGAGGCGGTGGTGCCGGCCCACAGGCGCAGGAAGGCGGGGTCGCGGAGGACCGAACGGGCCTGTGGGGCCGCGGAGTCGGCGGTGGTCGGCGCAGGTGTGGACGCCACGGGTGGGTGCTCCTTGGGTGCGTGGGTGGCGGCGGGGAGGACCGCCCCCGGAATCGTTAATGGAAATGATTACCATTACAGTACCCTTCGAACGCGGCACCCCGCCCCGGCGGTGCCGAAGACATCCGTGCCCGCTTCCCGAACGGAATCCCCATGCGCCATCCCGCCCGCCTCGGCCTCGTGTTCGCCCTCGCCCTGGCCACGGCCGGCTGCGCCGGCAGCACCACCGGCACCCACGCCCCGTCCTCCGACCGCTCCCCGGCCGCGGCGGCCGCGATCACCAGCTGCGGCCGCGAACTCTCCCTCCCCAAGCCGCCCGAGCGCGCCGTCGCCCTGGACCAGGCGTCCACCGAGACCCTGCTCGAACTGGGCCTGCAGGACCGCATGGCCGGGACGGCCAACCTCAAGACGAAGATCCCGGCGCAGTACCAGGCCGCCTACGCCAAGGTCCCCGTCATCGCACCGAAGATCGCGACCGGCGAGCAACTGCGCGCCGCGACACCCGACTTCGCCGTCGCCGGCTCCGCCGACCTGTACACCGCGGACCGGGCGGGCACCCGCGAGGAGCTGGCCGCCCTGAAGGTCCCCGCGTTCGTCAGCGCCGTCGACTGCCCGCAGCAGAACCCGGCCGGCAGGACCGCCTTCGAACTCCTCTTCTCGGACTACGAGAACCTCGGCAGGGTCTTCGGCGTCGAGGAGCGGGCCGCCCGGCTCGCCGCCGACCAGCGCGCCGCGGTCGCCAAGGCCGCGGAGGCCGCCGCCGCACCGCACGGCGGCGCGGACCGGCCGACCGTCGTCTACCTGTACTCCGTCTTCAACGGGATGCCGTACGTGGCGGGCGGCAGCGGCCTGCCCAGCGAGATGAGCCGCATCGTCGGCGCGAAGAACGCCTTCGACGACGTGGCCGAGGACTGGCCGGAGGTCTCCTGGGAGGAAGTCGCCAAGCGCAACCCCGACTTCATCGTCATCGGCGACCTGTCCGAGCGCGGCCGCCCCGGTGACAGCGCCGCCGAGAAGCGCGCAGTGATGGCGGCGCACCCGGTCGTCTCCAAGCTGGCGGCGGTCCGCGACAACAGGATCATCGAGGTGCCGGGCATCGAACTCGACCCGTCGGTGCGCTCCGTGCACGCCCTCGGACTGATCGCCGCCGGGCTGAAGGACCACGGGCATGGCCACTGAGCAGGCTGCCGCCGGCCACTCGGCGGACCTCCTGCTGCCCCCACCCGCCGCATCCGGGTCGCGGCCTGCCGCGGGAGACGCCGGCGGGCCGCCCGATACCGGAGGAGCCGGGGCGGTGCGCGCCGCCGCCTTCGCGCTGCTCGGGGCCGGAGTGCTCGCCGCGTCCGTCGCCGCGGCCGTCCGCATCGGCACCGCCGACGTCGGCTGGACGGACGTCGCCCGCGCCTTCGGCGGTCGCCTCGGCCTGCCGGTCGAGCCGCTGCCGCCGCTGCTCGACTCGCTCGTCTGGGACCTGCGGCTGCCGCGCGTCCTGATGGCCGCCCTGGTGGGCGCCTCCTTGGCCGTATGCGGCGCGGTGCTGCAGGCGGTCACGCGGAACGCGCTCGCCGACCCGTACCTGCTCGGCGTCTCCTCCGGCGCCTCCACCGGGGCCGTCACCGTCGTCGTCCTCGGGATCGGATCGCACGCGCTGGGCGTCACCGGCGGTGCCCTCGTCGGCGCGCTGGTGTCGTTCGCGCTGCTCCTGCTGCTCTTGCGGCGCACCGGGCTGGACTCGTCGCGCATCGTCCTGACCGGGGTCGTCGTCGGCCAGCTGTTCACCGCGCTGACCTCGCTCGTCCTGATGGCCTCGGCGGACGCCGACACCACGCGGGCCGTCACCCACTGGCTGCTGGGCTCGATGGCGCCCGCCCGCTGGAACACCGTCGCCGTCTGCGCCGCCGTCACCCCCCTGGGCCTGGCCGCGGCCTGGCTCTGCTCCACCGCCCTGGACGGGCTGGCCTTCGGCAGCGACACCGCGGCCTCCCTGGGCATCGGCGTACGACACACCCGGCTGCTGCTGCTCGTCGTCACGGCCGTGCTGACCGCGGTGGCGGTCGCCACGGTCGGCGCCATCGGCTTCGCCGGGCTGATCGTCCCGCACGGGGTGCGGTTCCTCGTCGGGCCGCTGCACCGGGTGCTGCTGCCGTGCACGGCGCTCGCCGGGGCGGTGTTCCTGGTGTGGACGGACGCCCTCGCCCGGGCCGCGTTCGCGCCGCGCGAGGTCCCCGTCGGCGTGGTGACCGCGCTGCTGGGCGTCCCGCTGTTCCTCCTCGTCCTGCGCCGGCGGGGTGAGCTGTGAGGATCACCGCCGAGGAAGTCGTCTGGTCGGCCGCGGGCGCGCCCGTCGTGCGCGGGGTGAGCGCGGAGGTCGCGCCCGGCGAGACGGTCGGCCTGCTCGGGCCGAACGGGTCCGGCAAGTCCTCGCTACTGCGCTGTCTGGCCGGCCTGCGGGCCCCCGACTCGGGGACCGTCCGCTACGACGGCGAGTCCGTGCGGGGCTGGGACGCCCGCCGGATCGCCCGCCGCGTCGCGTTCGTCGCGCAGGAGGCGGGGGCGGACGGGGAGTTGCGGGTCGCCGACGTCGTGGGCCTGGGCAGGACCCCGTACCGCAGCCGGTGGCGCGGGCCGGACGCCGCCGACCGGGCGGTCGTCGCCGCGGCCCTGGACCGCGTCGGCCTGACCGCACTCGCCGACCGCCCCTGGAAGGCGCTGTCGGGCGGTGAGCGGCAGCGCGCCCACCTCGCCCGCGCCCTGGCCCAGCAGCCCCGCGCGCTGCTGCTCGACGAGCCCACCAACCACCTCGACGTCAGGCACCGGTTGGAGCTGATGGAGCTGCTGGCCGGGACCCCGCAGACCGTCCTGGTCGTCCTGCACGACCTGTCGCTCGCCGCCCGCTACTGCGACCGGCTGCTGCTCCTGCACCGCGGCCGCCTGGCCGCCTGCGGGCCCCCCGCCGACGTGCTGACCCAGGAACTGCTCGCGGAGGTCTTCGAGGTGGACGCCGTACCCGCCCCGGACGCGCTGGGCCGGCCCTCGGTCGCCTACCGCGGCCCGCTGCGGCCCGCGCCACCACCGACCGGCGCCCCCGTACCCGTATCCGCCAGTGACGAGAAGTGAAGACAAGGAACCCGAGGAACCCATGACCCGTATCGACACCGTCCAGCCCGCCGACTCCGTCCACTCCGTGGACGCGCTCGCCGAGGCGGTCCTCGCGGGCGGGCACGGCCCGCTCCCGAGCGACCTCACCGCCACCAGCGTGTTCTGGATCCACCACGGCACCCGGCTCGCCGGGGGCGACACCACCTACCTCAACCAGTACGTCCTCGTCCGGGTCGGCGGGGCCTTCGGCGGGTGCGCCTTCGAGGCCGGGGAGATCGACCCGTCGCTGTGCCGCGAACACTCCGGCGCGCCCCTCGACGTACTGCTGCGCGAGGCGCCGCGCCCGCTGCGGATCGCCGCCCTCGACGCCTACCTGGCCGGGGCGGACCCGCACCGGGCTGCGGCGGCGGCCGGGCGGGCCGAGCCGGTGGTCCTGCCGGCCGGCGCGCCGGAGGTCAGGGCAGCCGCCCGGGACGCTGCGATAGCGGGGCTGCTGGACATCGCCCCTGGGGCCCGCGTCGGCCTCATCGGCGTCGTCAACCCGCTCGTCGCCGCCATCCGCGAGCGCGGCGGCGTACCGGTGCCCTGCGACTTCAACCTGAAGGCCACCCAGTGGGGCGATCCCGTCACCTCCGACATGCACGAGGTGCTGGACCGCGCCGACGCGGTCGTCTGCACCGGGATGACCCTCGGGAACGGCTCGTTCGACACCGTGCTGCGGCGCTGCCGCGACCGCGGCATCCCGCTGGTCGTCTACGCGCAGAGCGGCAGCGCCGTCGCCCGCGCCTTCCTCGGCTCGGGCGTCACCGCCCTGTCCGCCGAACCCTTCCCCTTCTCCCAGTTCAGCGGCGAGGAGACCCTCCTCTACCGCTACCGTGCGGCGGTGGGCGGCGCGTGACCCCCCGCACCACCGGAACCACCGGGCGCGGGCAGGCCCCCTGCCACCACGGCGAGATCCTGCAGGGTGTCTTCCGCGACGGCGCGGGCCGCCCGTGCCCGGGGCTCGTCACCCTGCCCATGGCCGGGCCCGGGAGCAGCGCCGTCTTCACGATCCGGCCCGGGACGGACCCGCAGGCGCTCACGGTCGCCCCCGCGGCGCGCACCAAGGCCGCGCGGGCCGCCGCGCTCGCGGTGGCGGAGTGCGCCCGGCGGTCCGGACTGCCGCCCAGTGGCGGCGAGTTGCTGCTGGCGGGCGACATCCCGGTGGGCCTCGGCATGGGCAGCTCCACCAGTGACGTGATCGCCGCCGTGCGCGCGGTCGCGGACGCGTACGGGGTGCGGCTGCCGACCGGGGCGGTCGCCCGGATCACGGTACGGGCGGAGCTGGCCTGCGACCCGCTGATGCTGGACGGGCGGCCGGTGCTGTTCGCGCAGCGCGAGGGCCGCGTCCTCGAAGTCCTCGGCGCGGCCCTGCCGCCGCTGCTCGTCGTCGGCTGCGACCTGGGCGGAGGTGCGCCCGTGGACACCCTGGCCCTGCCCGTGCGGGAGGCCGGCGAGGCCGACGTACGGGCCTGGGAGCGGCTGCGCGCCCTGCTGCGCCGGGCGGTGGCCGCACAGGACGCGCGGCTGCTCGGGGCGGTCGCCACCGCCAGCGCCCGGCGCGGCCAGCGGGTGCTCGGGCACCCGGAGTTCGAGGCGCTGGCCGCGGTGGCCCGCCGGGTCGGGGCGGTCGGCGTGCAGATCGCGCACAGCGGGGCCGTGGCCGGCGTGCTGTTCGACGCCGCCCGGGCGGCGGCGCCGGGGCTGCCGTACCAGGTGCGCGGCTGCCTGGAGGCCCTGGACGCCCACGGCATCCCCGCAGCCCGGGTCTTCGCCACCCCCGGCGTGCGCGTCCGCGCGTACACCCCCATATCCCCTTCCCACCCTGCCGAGGAGCTGCTGTGGACCAGCACATCGCGGAGTCGATAGGCCGCCCGGACCTGATACGGCTGGAGGACCGGCTCGTCTGCCTCCGCTTCGAGACGATGAAGGCGGTGTCCGCGCTCGCGGCGGTCCGCCACCTGCTCGACACCGGGGCGGTGCGCCCCGGGGACACCCTCCTGGACAGCTCCAGCGGCATCTACGCGTACGCGCTCGCGCTGGCCTGCCACCGGTACGGCATGCGCTGCCACATCGTCGGCTCGACGACCGTGGACCACACGCTCCGCACCCAGCTGGCGGTGCTGGGGGCGACGCTGGAGCAGATGGAGCCGTGCAGCGACCTGCGGCTGGACCAGAAGCGGCGGGTGGAGCGGATCCACGAGATCCTCGCCGAGCACCCCGAGTACCACTGGATGCGCCAGTACCACGACGACGTGCACTACGCCGGCTACCGCGCGGTCGCCGACCGGATCCGGGCGGAGACGGGCGCGGACGGTCTCACCGTCGTCGGCGGGGTGGGGTCGGGGGCGTCGACCGGGGCCCTCGCCCGCTACCTGCGCGAGGCGGGCGGCGACGTCGAGCTGGTGGGCGTGCAGCCGTACGGCAGCGTCACCTTCGGCGCCGGGCACGTCGCGGACCCTGAGATCATCATCGCCGGGATCGGCAGCTCCATCCCCTTCGGGAACGTCGCGCACGAGCAGTACGACACCGTGCACTGGATCTCCTTCGAGGCGGCCCGGGCAGGCAGCGTCGACCTGCTGCGCCGGCACGCCGTGTTCGCGGGGCTGTCGGCGGGCGCCGGCTATCTGGCGGCACGCCACGAGCGGGACCGCGCGCCGCGGCGCACGGTGCTGTTCGTCGCCGCCGACACCGGGCACCGCTACGTCGACACGGTGTACGCCGGACACCGGGAGGCGCTCCCGGTCTCGTCGCTCGCACCGCGCGAGGTCGCGGACCGCGGCGAACTCGCCCTGCCGTGGTCGCGGATGGCGTGGAACCGCGCCCCGGCGCCGGGCGAGGCCCGCGTACCGCGCGCCGGCGGGCGGCTGACGCAGACGACCTGACGGTACGACGGCCCCGGCCGGCCGCGCGCCGCCCCGTGCCGGGGTCGGGGCGGCCGGCGGCGCGGGGCGGGGGCGGGGCGCTGGTCAGCCGGTCGGCTGGGCGGGTTCCACGTCCTTCGACAGGGGCACCTGGCCGGTGTTGTCGACGTGCCGGGCGGCGACCCACACCGGCTTGTCGCGCAGCAGGTACCAGATGGTGTTGCCGTCGATGTCCTGGGCGTGGACCTTGCTCTTGAGGCCGATCTCGGCGCCGTGGGCGAGGGTGCCCGTGATGGCGGAGTCGGTGCTGGGGTACTTGCGCAGGTTGACGCCGATGCTGCTGACGACGGTGCCGAAGGGCTGCTGCGGACTGGGCATCTGTTCCTCCGTGGAATGGGGCCGGTGGAGCGGCGGTCGCTCCGCCCGGGGTCCGGGGCGGTCGGACCGCACCCTAGGCGGCGGCGCGGCGCGGCGGACGGAGGCGGGCGGGCGCCTGCGGCAGGCGGCTGCCCTCGACCGCTCCGGAGGGCGAACCCGGCCCGCCGGTCCGGGGACCGCCCGGCGCGCCGCCCGCGGGGCGGCCTAGGGCCTGTCGTCAAACTCCCGTCGTCGCCCGGAGGGCGGCCCCGCGGCGTTTGGTGCGTGCTCTCGGCGTGC
>NZ_BMTY01000037.1 GCF_014649915.1 Streptomyces toxytricini
AGCAGCCGTCCTGGACACACACCAGCCAGCTACCACCACAGGCCAGCGCCACAACACGGCTCACCTATCCCAGCAGCGGTGCTTGTACCGACGGGCGGGTGCGTTGCCGACCCTGGTCGATTCGGCTGCCCGCGGGAACGTCCTCCGGCGAATCAGCTGTCTGACAGCCTCCCACCGCGTCCACCAAGCCGGGGGGCGCAGAGCGGGGCGGCGGCCCGCCCGTGAGGGTGCGCACGGACCGCCCGTGCGCAAGGGGCGGACAACCGGCAGCAGCGCCAGGTCCCGGGATGAGGAGAAACCGCTGATCGTTCGGCAGATGACGGTTTCGTGCCGGGCACGACGGGGACACGCCCAGGAGGCCACCGGAGCGCCGAAGCTCCGCCTGGCGGACCGGTGGCAGCCCAGCTCCACCGTCCATCTGATTCGGGTGAACGGCCCGCAGAGGCGCGCCGGACCGTGGATCTCGTCACCAGGGGGTTTCGGGGTCGCGGCCCTGTCGCCTCCCTCACCGTCGTGCCGCGGTCGGGCCGCGGCATCGAGAGAAGCATCATGAAAGCAGCGGTATATGAAGGACCGCGAACGGTCGTGGTGAAGGACGTACCGGACGCGAAGATCGAACATCCCTGCGACATCATTGTCAAGATCACCGCCACCAACATCTGTGGTTCGGACCTGCACATGTACGAGGGCCGCACCTCGTTCGAGTCCGGCCGCACCCTGGGACACGAGAACATGGGCCAGGTCGTGGAGGTCGGCTCGGCCGTCCGCAAGGTCCAGGTCGGCGAGTATGTCGTCCTGCCCTTCAACATCGCCTGCGGCTTCTGCAAGCAGTGTGAGCAGGGCCTGACCAACTACTGCCTCACCATGCAGCCGGAACCCGCCCTCGCCGGGGCTGCCTACGGCTTCGCCGACATGGGCCCCTACCAGGGCGGCCAGGCAGAGCTGCTGCGCGTGCCCTACGGAGACTTCAACGCGCTGCGCCTGGGCGAGGACGCCGCCGAACGGCAAACGGACTACGTGATGCTCGCCGACATCTTCCCCACCGGCTATCACGCCACCGAGATGGCCCACGTCAAGCCAGGTGACCAGACAATCGTCTTCGGGGCCGGGCCTGTCGGGCTGATGGCGGCCTACTCCGCCGTGCTCAAAGGCGCCGGCCGCGTCTGGGTGGCCGACCACCAGCCCGACCGGCTGCTCAAGGCCGAGGAGATCGGGGCCATCCCGATCAACACCGCCGAACAGGACCCGGCGGAGGTCGTCAAGGAAGCCACCCTCGGTCTCGGCGCCGACAACGGGTGTGAGTGCGTTGGCTACCAGGCGCACGACCACCAGGGACGCGAGGACGCCAGCCTCACGCTCAACGGTCTGATCGACTCGGTCAGGTTCACCGGCGACATCGGCGTGGTAGGCGTCTTCCTGCCCCAGGACCCCGGCGGCCAGGAAGCCCAGGACGAACTGGAGGCCCAGGGCAAGATACCGATCGACTTCGGGACGATGTGGTTCAAGGGCCAACACATGGGGACCGGCCAGGCACCCGTAAAGAAGTACAACCGGGCCCTGCGGGATCTGATCGCCAGCGAAAAGGCGAAGCCCAGCTTCATCGTCTCCCACGAGCTCGGCCTGGATCAGGCCCCCAGCGCCTACGAGCACTTCGACGCCCGTGACGAAGGCTGGACGAAAGTGGTGCTGCACCCCGACGGCCACGGCAACGGCCACAAGCCGTAAGAGAGCATGAGCATCAGCCGCTCCAGCCCCGGCCGGGCGGCGACGGGCCAGCGGCCCCGGCTTCGGCCGGGGCCGGACTGCCCACCGGTCTCCGCCACGGAGCTCCCGGGATGCCGGGCACCGGCACCCCTCGGAGGCAGCGGCGGTCACCCGGGCCGCTGCCCTAAAGAACGGCCCGGCCGTACTTCCCCCGAACACGCCTGCCCGACGGCACCGAGCACCGCACCGGGACCTGTACGCGAACATTGGCCCGCCGCGACCAGCCCACGCCCGCGCCGAGCGCGGCGTCGACTGGGCATGAGCGGTGAGCAGGGCCGTTCAGGCCGCCCGCGGATGCCGGGTAAGGAAGTCCGCTGGTAGCCGGTGCGGTCCTCGACCGCGACCGGGAGGACGGTCACCGCCACGCCGATCGGAAGGACCTGGGCCGCCGACCGTTCTTCGGCGGCGGCGTGGACGGTGGTGGCGGGCAGGGACGGGAACAGCGCGAGGACGGCGGCCGCGGTGAGATTGGGGCGGACCAGCACCACGTCCAAGGCATCGCGGCTGCCCCACGCCGCAGGGAACCGCACCCCCTCGAAGGGATGCCCCGAGCCCGCTGGGGCGAGGTGTTCGGCGACCTGGCGGGACTGGTCGGGGCGCAGCGGGGCCGTGCGGGCGACCGCGCGCAGCCGGCCGCCGTCGTCGTAGCGGCCCAGGATGAGCAGTTGGGGGCGGGTCAGGGTGCCGGTGATGGCGCCGATGATCGCTTCGGTGGTGTCCCTGCGGCGGATCTTCGTCCAGCCGCGGTATCCGGGCAGGTAGCGGGTGGTCAGGCCCTTGGCCACGATGCCTTCCACCCCGGACACGTCCGTCCAGGAATCCAGCCACTCCCGGGCTGTGGCCAGGTCCGTCGTCATCGGGACGAGCGACGCCCAAGGCGCCGTCAGGGCGTGGTCGGCGAACAGGTTCTCCAGCAAGGCGCGGCGCTCGGCGTAGGGGCGCTGCAGCAGCCCCACCCCGTGCCGCTGCAGCACGTCGAACGCGGCGAAGTAGGCCGGCCACCGGGCCGCCAGAGCCGGAGCGCCGCGGGCCCGGGCGGCAGCCAGGCGATGCAACGCCTCGAACGACAGTCGGCCGGCTTCTATGTCCCACACGAGCAGTTCGCCATCGAGGACCAGGCCGTGCGGGAGCTGCTGCTCGGCGGCCGCCACCAGGTCCGGCCACCGGTCCTGAACCAGCACCCCCGCCGCGTCTGCACTCGCCCCCGCCCGCTGGGGGCGGCCGGGGTGAACAGCAGCGTCCGGTGCCCGTCGAGTTTCTGCTCGAACGCGACACCGCCGCGCCTGTCACACGCCAACCTCATTGACGCGGACCTGCCAGAGACAAATCTTTCCGGAGCCGACCTGGCGTCCGCCGATCTGACCGACGCGCTCCTGATGGAGGCGAACCTGCCGAAAGCAGACCTGAGCCGCTCGAAGCTGCGCGACGCGGACTTCACCCGGGCGGACTTCGTCGACGTTTCCGTGTATGACGCGGACATGGCCGGCACGGACCTGAGCCACGCCAACGTTGACGGCACAGATCTGTTCTTCGCCACGTTGACTTGCACGCGGCTCTTTGCCGTAGACCTGAAGTACACCTTCATCAACAAGGAGCAGTTGATGTCCTCCGGGATCAACGCAGACACCACCCTGCCAGCGGATCTGGCAGATGAGACTGAACTGCAGAAACAGGCGGAGCGAGGGGCCATGCCCAAGGGGTGCCCTGGTCGGGCCTCGGACCCACCCGTGAAAACCATTGGATCGTAAGGGCCGTCCACGATGCGCTCCCCCGACAACTTCCCGATCCTCCACTGATGACGACCGCTCCCGACTGGTCGCTCGCGCTGCTCGGCGGGTTGCCGGGCAACTCAGATCGTCGCCCAGGCCCAAGCCGACTGGCCAGCCATTTCTGGAAGGACGAGGGCGTCACCACCATCGGGATCACGTCTGCGGCAGACCGCCGGCCAGGCGGCCTCGCCCCGGCGTCCGTGCAAGCCCTGGAAAACGCAGAAGCCCTCGCACAGCTGGCGAAGCGCGGCTGCCCCCGTTGGAGGGAGCACTCCTTCACAAGCTGGCACACGCCTACCTCCGCGAGGCCGGTAACGGGCCTGGACTCTACCGGCGCTTGGCGGATCTCTTCGAACGCCCGGAACCCACCATCACCGACTGGATCAAGGCGGCCCGCGAACGCGGGTACCTCTCCCCCGCGATCCCGGGCCGCCGGCCCGGTCCCCTCTTCAGTAATCGCACGGAGGGAAGCTCGCCGTCTCCCCCGGCTTGACCTCGTCCGCAAGGACCCGGCGCTGCAGCACTGCCAAGACCAGCTTGCCCGGGGTCGCCTACGGCTTGCCCACCTGCTGGCACGCGGGCTTGCCCAATCGTCAGAGGGCTTGCCCAGGGCGTAAGCCAGCGTGCCAGCCGCGGGCCTTCTCGGCCGTTTCGGCGGCCTCGGCCTTCACGCGGTCGCGCTCGCTGCGGCCGCGACCGTGCGCGTCCCCGGCGCAGCCACGGCCTACGGGAAGCGTGCCGCCGCCGCCAGGACGTCCTTCGCCTCCAGCGGCGCCACCGGGGCCGGGGCCGGGGCGGGCTCGTCCGCCGTCGTCTCTTCCGGGTCGGGGGAGGGCGGCTGCTGGACGTGCGCGCGGGGTACATCGCTGCCCGCTGGTGTGCGACGACGTTTTACGTCAGCGGCCACGAGCTCGTTGTAGAGCGCGGAGGCGGCCACGGTGTTCTCGTGCAGGGCCAGGGTACGGACATAGCCCCATCTCCCATTCCACGCGGTGCCCCTCCTCTGCCTGACAACAGCAGATGGTCACGGAGCAACGGCCGGCGCGGCCCGCGCCTCGTGGTAGCGGAAGCGGGCGGCGACCAGAACCACCGGGCGGTCGCACCCGGTCGATACCGTCCTTGCCATACCAGATCACCGGACCTCGCCCTCGATCCGCTCCAGGCCGGGCGGCGGCCGTCGCCGGCTATGGTCGCGGGGAGGTGGTGGCGGTGCATCTGACCGGCCCGGATCGGGGAGCCTGATCTCCGCGAACACGAACAACCCGGGTGCGGGGAGGATTAAAACGACGACGCCACTAGAGCCCGGGCCAGCTCGCCGTAGGGCGGGGGGCCGCCGTCGGCTGCGGCGTCCGTCCGAGACGTTGGATTTTGCGGCCACGCCTGAGTTCCCCATGCACCGGCTCCTGCACGAAACGCGGAGAGTTGTCACGCGTCGTTCAGGTGCCACGAGGACCAGGGGCCGAAGCTCGTGCCTGCCACGATCCGCCACCGCACTTGGCTGCCCTTGTACCCCCACTTGTTGGTGCTGCTGTTCTCGTAGGAGTCCTTGTTGCAGACTCCCCACTGCCCGGTGTCCAGCTGGTAGGCGCTGCAAGTGCCCATGCGGTAGGTCTGCCACCGGCTGCCGTCCCACAGGGCGTTCTCCCACTGCACCTCGAGACTGGTCGCGGGAGCGTCCCAGTTCCGGACCCAGAACTGGTCACCGTACTTCCTGAAGCATCCGTTTCCGCTGGTGACGGACATGCATATGGCGTCCGAGGGGAGGGGTCCCGGTGTGGCGTAGTCGAGGGCTGCTGGGGCCGGGGATGCCCCGAGAGCCACGGGAAGCAGAACGGCTGCGGCAGTCAAGAGGGCGCGGGAAGTCCTCATCGTGTCATCTCCATTGTCCGGGGGCGACCGACTATGCCAGGGCAGTGTGGGCGTCAGGCGCCGGGCTGTCGACGGCGAGGAGGCCTTTCCCGCCACCCGAGACCGGGACAGACGGTGTGGAATGGCCCGCGCGGGGACGGTGGTGTACCACGCCTGCCGGCCGGATCGAGGCAGTGTGGGCGGGCCACGCGGAGGCGAAGCAGACGCCGCGCACCAGGACAGCGTCCGCGCCGAAATTCCGCGGGTGGCGCGGCAGCAGGTCCCCGATCCGGAGCAAGCAGCCAGCCTGGCCCGTCTGCAGGGCCGCACGCGGCCCCCCGCCCCTCGACCTGACAGCCCTCGGCCGGCCGCCGGGCCCGCCTCGCCGCCGAGCCGGCCGACACGCAAACGGGCCGGACGGACGCCGAACCGAGCCGAACGACCAGCTGCTGCCCGGGATCAGGGAAGACTACGGTCCCGACACCGTCCCTTCCTCGCCCAGGGTCCTGGCCTTCTTTCTGGGCGCGCTCACGCTGATCTCGTCACTCGGAGGGACCGCGGTCCTCCTCTCGCGGGCGGGGAGCGGCCACTCCCGCAGCCTCGGCCTGTGGCTCTCGGCTGTGCGGCCGGGGCTGATCACGCTCGCGGTCACCGTCTTCATCGCGTACGGCATCAACACTGTCGAGTTCGCCTGACGCGGGCCCGGCCTGCGCCGCCGGTGCCTTTCTGGCGCCTGGCCGACCGGGGGTGGCGCAGGCTCGTGAAGACCAGCAGCGTGGCCTCGCCGACCCGAACACCACAGCGTGCCAGGGTTCCCGGAGCCGGGTGCGGCGGTCGGCGCCGCGGACTTCGGCTGGAGCAAGGCAGCGGGGTGCGGCAACTACCACGGCGGCGCACCAGGCGCGACAGAGTGGGCCCATAAGGCCGGCGCGAGCAGTCCGGGTGTGGTGCGGGCCGGCCTCTCCATCAGAGGGCCAGGCTGACGACCCAGTAATCGTACTCCTCCGCGGTGATGCCGCAGATGTGGTCGCCTGACGCGGAGCGGGCGATGAACTCGATGCGTCCCTGGTCGTCGACGAGACGGGAGACATCGGCGTTGTCGGTGAGACGCACCCAAACCCAGCCGACCCCCCAGCTTCCGGTCACCACCGCGGTGATGAGGAACAGCCCGTCGTCGCCGACGACACCAGCTCGGCGAGCATGCTGGAGCCAGAGGTCGTGGACTCCCCCGAGGTCTCCCTTCAAGGGAACCGTCGCACTGGGCTCCACGCTGAAGCCCGCCATGGCTCGCCAAGCGGCCTCAACCGAAGGGCCGGGGTCGTTTCCTTGCACCGTGTGCACCTCGAGACCGCTGGCGCGGATGAGGCCAAGGAGGTTGTCCTCGCTGGTGGGCATGTCATTTCTCCTCGTAAAAGAAGTGGTGGTCTCCACCGGGCTTGTCGATGGCCAGGTAGCGTTCCATGGTCTTGTAGCCGTCGGCCGTGTTGTCCCAGCCGAAGTTCACCCCGGAACGCATCCGATCTTCGAGTGTCAATCCCTTTGGTCCTCCTGCGTGGAAGTGGGGCCCGGCGGGATCATGCGTGTGCTCTACAACGACCCGAGAGCCCTCCGGTGTCTCGAACTGCCGGAAGTTCCCCCAGTGACTCGGGTCCGAGGAGTAGACGTATCCGGGCATGTTCTTCATCGTCTTGTCGCCCATGACGATCCACTCGGCGTCAGGAGTGGTGCCGAAGGGGACTCCAGCGGCATCAAACGCAGCGCGCTCGGCCTCATCCCGCAACTTGAACGGATTGCTTTTCTCGCCCTTGGGCGGGCACGGAGTGAGGCCCAAGGGGTCGGACCAGGTATGCGGGTTGACGACGTACGCGGCCGGATTCGGGGCGGGCCCGAGACCGAGGGGGTCGACCGAGACGTAGCGAGCGGTCTCCGGGTCGTAGTAGCGGAAGCAGTTGTAGTGCAGGCCCGTTTCAGCGTCGAAGTACTGTCCGGGGAAGCGGAGAGGGGTGTAGGCCTGCGCGTCCGTGTTCCAGGTCGTGGTTCCCCACACCGTGCTGCGGGTGCGCCAGGCGACGGTGCCGGCCTCGTCGACGAGTTCGGTCGGGGTGCCGATCAGGTCCGTCACGATGGCGAAGAACCGACTGCCGATTGAGCCACCGTCGGCGTCAGTCAGCTTCTCCCTCTGGGCCAGGGGCCGGAGGCCGTCGTGGTCCCAGGTCAAGGTGACTGCGTGCGGCTGGTCCGCTGCAGTGGTCGTCTGCTCGCACAGGGTCATGCCGTCCCAGACGAAGGCCGTCTCCTCCGCGACGGTGACCCCGTCCGCGGCCATGCGTCGCTTGGCGCTGCGGCGGCCGAGTGCGTCGTAGGTGTAGCGCCACAAGGTCCCGTCCGGGGTGGTGACGGCCGTGAGGCGGTCCTCGGCGTCCCACTCGTAACGCCAGGTATCAGGCTTGCGAGAGAGCCGAGTGCGCTGCCGAAGGGTGATCCTGCCAGCCGCGTCGTACTCGTACCTGACCCGGCCTGCGCCGATGAGCCGCATTCCCTCGTATGTCCGCGGACCGGTCACGTCGGTGTTGCCAGGATGGCCGACAGGCCACGAGGCGTCCGTCTGGTTGCCGACGGCATCATAGGCGTAGCGCTCGCTCCAGCCGGCGGCAGCGCTGACCGCTGTGACCCTGCCAACGGGGTCCAGCTCGTACGTTCGCGCATCCTCGAGCTCGTCCTGCATGCCCACCAGGAAGCCGTCGGCTCGGTAGGTGTAGCCGCGCCGTCGGAGAAGACTGCCATCTGCGCCGGTCACCCGCTGGCTCACCAAGCGCCCGAGGGTGTCGCGCTCGAAGTCCAGCGTCAGTCCGCTGCTGGTGCGGCGACCCGTCTCGCGACCCATCGGATCGCGCTCGATGCCGATCCAAGTCCCGGGCATGGTCAGGCCTGCCCGCCGGCCCGCTGCGTCGTAGGTCCACTCCGAGGTCACCCCGGACGGCGTCGTCCGCGAGACGACGCGGCTCAGCTCGTCATAGGTACGCGACAAGGTCCGCCCGTCGGCAGTCTCATCACGTACGCGTCCGAATCGGTCGCGTATGTAGGTCACCGTGCCTGTCGGACCGGTGATCTCCGCAACACAGTCCGAGTAGTCGTACTCATACCGGGTGACAGCGCCGCCCACATCCTTGAGGATGCGGTTGTCAAGGACGTCATACTCCACGTGCACCGCTTGGCCAGCGGCATTGACACGGGTGACCAGGCGTCCGGCCGCGTCGTGGACGTACCGTACGGTGCGACCGTCGAAGTCCGTCTCGGATTCCGGCCTGCCGGCGGCGTCGTAGACGTACCGCCAGCTACGGCCTTGCGGGTTGACCACCTCCGTGAGGCGCAGCCGGGCGTCATGGACGAAGGCATGGCGCGCACCGTCAGGGCCCGTACGGGCTCTCACTACGTCGAAGTCGCCGTATTCGTAGGTCGTGATCCCGCCGATAGCATCGGTATGCCGGACGCAATTGCCCTCGCCGTCATAAGACCAGGACTGGAATGTGCCGTCGGGTTCGACGCGCCGTGCGAGCCTGCCCTCCGGCGTCCACTCGAACGTGGTGGTGTTGCCGAGAGGGTCCATGACGCGGAGCGGTCGCCCGAATGCGTCCCGGTCGTACAGGGTGACCGCCCCGACTGGGTCTGTGATCTTGACCGGGAGACCGGCGCGGTCACAGCGGACCGTGGTGGTCGCGCCAAGCGGATCGGTGATGGAGGCGAGGCCTCCCGCGTCATCGTAGGTGTAGCGGGTCGTGCCCCCGGCGGGGTTGGTGCGGGACGCGCGGTTGCCACGTTCGTCGTAGGTGAACGTCCACGAGGTGCGGTCGGCGTGGGTGTCGCGTACTGGTCGGCCAGCCTCGTCATAGTCAATGCTCAGCTCCCGACCATCGGGGCGGACAACGCACACCAGCCTGCCTTCGCCGTCGCGGTGGAAGACGGTGGTGCGATCCAGCGGATCAGTGAGAGAGAGCAGTCGCCCTCGGGTGTCGAACTCGGACCTTGTCACTGCGCCGAGCGGGTCGATGCTCTGCACCACGCGGTAGGCCGCGTCGATCAGGTAGCGGCGTACTTCCCCGTCGGGAGTGGTCGTGGTGGTGGTGCGCATGCCGGTGTGCGGGTCGGGATCGCCGTAAGCGAAGACCAAAGCCATGTGCCCATTGGCGCCGCCTTGCGCGGTGCAGCGGTCGTGGTCGTCGTAGGCGTAGGCGTAGCGGCTGTCGTTGGTGTCGATCCAGGAGGTGATGCGGGCGCGGTCGTCGTAGGTGAAGCGGAGGGGCCTACCGGAGGAATTGGTGACGGCGGTGAGGTGTCCGTCGGTGTAGCCGTAGGCGAGGATGCGGGGGCCGCCGTCGAGATGGAGGGCGGTGATACGGCCGTCGGCAGTGTCGAAGCGGAGGCGGTAGCCGCCGCAGTGGGATATGCCGAGGGGGGTGCCGTGCTCGTCGTACTCGAAGGTGATCAGGTTGCCGTTGCGGTCTTCGAGCTGCGCGATCGGTGCGATGCCATCCGCGTCCGGGTCGTCCGCCGGCGAGGTGAACCGGCGTGTGTGACCCGTCGCGGGGTCGGTCACCGTCCAGTCGCCGTCAGGTGTGCGCTCCATCGGGTGGCGGGGCGCCGACGGGGACACCGGCAGGACCGGCAGGCCGGGCGCAGTGTGTGGGTAGGGGACTCTGAGGCCGTCCTCGGTGACGAGGATGACGCCTTCGGCGTCGACTTCGAGGTGCTGGTCGACGGTGGATGACCAGGTGGGGCCGAACCAGCGGCCGAGAGTGTAGCCCGATTCGGCGCGCCGGGAGAACACCAGCGGCAGGACGCCGGGCAGGACGATGTCGGTCTGCGGCAGGAACATCCGGCCGGTCGCCAGGTCCACGGGATCCGTGCCGTCGCACCGCTTGTCGCAGTCCCGCTGTTCGTTCTTGCCGGGGCCGTCCGTACTGTCCTCCTGACGGGCGGGTCCTGGTCTGGCGTCGTCGAGGTGTTTGGCGGTGGTGGCCGCCTTCTTGGCGGCGCCGGCGCCTTTGGGGCCGATGAGTTCGGGGATGAGTTTGCCAATGCCTTCGGAGGGGTCCTTCATGAACTCGTCGAGCATCTTCTTGCCCGAGCCCCAGGGGTCGTTGACCATCGTGACCAGGCCGGCGGCGGTGGAGTTCAGGTTGGTGAGGTACTCGGCCGGGTGGGCGATGTTGTAGGGGTCGCCGGGATTGAGGGAGCGGGCGAAGCTGACCACGCCGGCGGTGCCCTTGACGACGCCGCCCAGGAGGTGGGTGGCGGCGAGGTCGAGGTACTGCAGGCCGTCGCCGAGCTGCTGGGTGTAGGACGGCTTGGGCGGAGCCGCATCACGGGCCGCGCGGACGGCGCTGGCTGCGTTCTCAGCGAGTTCGTTGCGCTGCTTGCGGGCCTGGTCGAGCTTCTCCTGCGCTGCTGCCGCGAGGGGCTTGCCGGGGTCATCGAAGCTGTCTGAGGGCCTGGGCGGCAGGTGATCCTTCTTGGCCTCGACGGCCGCCTTGTAGGCGTCGCGCTGCTTGGTGTAGGCGGCGTGGGCGTCCTGGGAGACCTTCTTGGCGTTGTTGTAGTCCTCCAGGGCTTCCCTGGCCTTGTTCTGCGCCCACTCCACCGTCTCGGCGAAACGGTTCATCGCGTCGGCGGCCTTGCCGAAGGCCTCGGCGGCCTTGAACCAGCGCGGCGGCTCCTTCGCCACCGCCTCCTGAAAGGCCCTGGCGGCTTCGCCCTTGAGCCCGTCGGGCTCGGTCAGGTTCTTCAGCCCGCTGCCGACGGAGGTGAAGGCCTTCTGGAAGTCGTTCAGGTGCCCGACCTGCTCGCGGATCTTCGCGGCGCTGCCGTAGACGAGCTTCTTCGGGTCCTCGGTCTGGCCGAGCTCGAGCTCGGCGACGTCCGCGCCGAGCTGGTTGGCCGCCGAGCGGCTCTTGTCGCGGATCCAGTCCGCACCGCTGTCCCAGCCGACGTCCTCGGCGACATCGGCCGCCTTGTCGCCGCCCCACTCGACGAAGTCGCCGACCTTCTCCGCGCCGTCCTCGACGACGTCCTCGACGGAGTCCGGTACCCAGTCCCGCCAGCCCATCAGCCCTTGCCCCCGTTGCCCCCGCCGGCCTGGTCCAGCAGGTCCTTCAGTGATCCGATCCGCCCCGTGGAGGTGACGGTGTCCTTGGTGTCCGACCAGGTCTGCCCGATGTCCTTCGCGCTCTGCTCGAACGACTTCGCGCTGTAGTCCGGCTTGTAGAGGCCTGGGGTGACGATGTCGCCCCAGGCCTTCTTCTCGATCTCGTCCTCACTGGCGTGCGGGTTGCCCCAGGCGGCGTTGAGGGCGACCTTGAACGTGCCCTGCACGTACTGGTCCTCCTCCCACATCGTCCCCGCAGCGATACCGAGGTTCCCGGCGAGGGCGGAGGCGTCCTGGATGAGGGCGCGCACGCCCCACTCCCAGCGTTCGCAGAAGTCCTCGAAGTCCTTCGCCAGGCCCGCGTGCCCGGTCTCCATACCGGTCATCGCCAAGTTCTCGAAACCCGCACCCTGGGAGGCACCGGCCGCATCACCGCTCTCACGGAGTTCCGCGATCGCCGCCCGCAGGCCGTTCTGGATGGCCGCGACCGCCTGCGGGGACACCTCCAGGTCGCCATTGCCCGCCATCAGGCCGCCTCGCCCGAGCCGGCCGCGGCGGCCTCGCCGGAACCGAGGTCGACCGCGGCGGCATCCGGGACGATGCCCGCCACGGGCGGGAACAGCATCGACCCGTCCTCGTCCGCCACATTGACGGCGATTCCGGCAGGACCCTCGACGGCCGGGACGACCGCATCGGCCAGACGCGCCCCGAGGATCGCCAGGTAGGGCCACTCGCCGTCGGTCTCGCCCCGGGCCACGGCGAAACGGGCGAGGGCCTCCTCATCGGTGAACGCGTACAGCCAGCGGATCCCGCCGGACACCGCGGACATCAACCCGCCATCGTGGGCGTCCGCGTACGGAACCAGCAACACCGCACGCCGGAACTCACCGACCAAACGGGCCGGAACACCCCTGCCCTGCCGGTACTCGGCTATCTCTGCGGCCAGCTCCATCCCAGTCCGCCCCCTTCCGAACCATTCACACCGGAACGGAACACTACCTTGATCACAAAAGCTGAATACCTGTGAGGTGTGGGCATCACCCTGGAGCCAGCCCGTGGCTGTGATGCGTTCGCGTACCGGTCGGCCACTGGTACTATGTGGCCGCCCACATCGCTGACGTGAGCCCGTAAGGCAGCCGGCCCGCGCACGTTCCGCCCGGCGGTAGCGCGCCGTGGGGGCCAGCCGGTCGCATCCCGCAGGCCGCCCGCCGGCCCCTGCTGCCCCGGGAGGGGCCGGCGGCTTCGCGACGACGCGGGCGTGGTTCGTCTCGATACGTTCGCGCTGCCCGGGCGCCTGTTCGGTCAGCTGGCCCAGCGCCAGGTCCGATCCCGCCACGACGGGCACTCACCCCTCCATGCCGGGGCGTACAGGCTCGTACCCCCGCCGGGACGGCGGCTCGGTGGCGGCCGGGTGATCAGATGCGGTGGAGCGGCGCGGAGTGCTGCCAGTGCCAGTTGACCGGGCCCCACTGCTTCTTCAGGGCCGTGCGCTGTCGGGCGTACGCCCGCAGTGTCTCCTCAACGGTTGCCGCGAGGTCGGTGAGGTCGTCTGGGGCAGGGACGCGCAGGATCAGGTGCTGCTTGGTATGGGCCAACAGCAGGTCGCCGTTGGGGGCACAGGATCCGAGGGTGAAGTGGGTCAGCGGCTTGAAGGTCTTGGTGCCGGTGTCCAGCTTGGCGCGGAGGGCTCCTGCCCGGTCCCAGGCGTAGAGGCCGTAGCGGTTGAGGTGGAAGGCGTGGCCCCGGTGCGGGTCGGCCGCGAGGTTGAAGCAGAACCCGGTGAAGGGCGAGTCGCGCCACTCATGCAGGCCGTGGAGCCGTCCGGTCATCTCCCCCTGGTCGTTGACGAGGGCGAAGACGAAGGGCTGGCCGCGGCTGCCACTTCGGAACGTCCTGGCGTAGAAGGGGACGACGAAGAGGTCGTCGGAGAGCGGCACCGGTCGGCCGAGGCGGGACTGCTCCCATTTGGAGAGGCGGTCCTCGGCGGCGACGAGCTCAGTCAGGGCCGGGCGTGGGCGGTTCGCCATCCCTATGGGATCGCCCTTATAGGTGGCGTGCGGGCGCAGGTCGGCGGCGCTCTGGTGTGCCGGCTCGGGGTCGAGCGAGGCAAGCGCGCGGATGGCCGGCTTGGACTCGGCGGTCAGAGCTCCCTCGGCGATGCCCACGAGGTTGGTGATGACGCTTCCGAACCTCCAGACCCCGTACTCAGCGAGGGTGCACAGCAGTCGGCCCGAGGGGGTGACGCTGATGGACCCGGCGAAAGGGTCGCCCTCCTGCGGCGTGAAGTCCCGGAAGGGCCGGCCGTCCTTGGAGTCGTAGACGGCCAAAACGCGACTGAGGTCCGGCGCGACGAGCGTGGTCATGTCCGGCGTCGCGGTAATGGCGAGGACCCCGTCGGGCAGTGCGCACAGGCCGATGTCGCCTCCGTCAGCGACGTCCGAGCCCCCCTCGCGCGCACCGCCGGTACGGAACTGCGCGCTCGCCAGGACCGCGCCCTCAGCGGAGTACCGGGTGATGATCCGGTACCCGAAGTTCGCAACCCGCGGGTCCTGCTCCTCGTCGGCGACGCCGTGGGTGTAACGGCCAACGCCGTAGAGGGCGTACACCTCGCCATTCGCGGCTCCGGCGAGGTCGAAGAGCGTCAGACCCCAGCCCGTTGAGTACAGCGCGGTCAGGTCGAGGGCGTGGTGGTCCACCAGTGGGCTCGGCAGGGCCAGGGGAAGGGTCTGGATCATGCCCTTTATCGTGCGTCAAGGCACTGACAGTCGGTCGGCCAGGGCGCCCTGGCCGACCTGCCCGTCATCCACCACCACGGCGAGCGTCCGGTACGGCGCCGGCAGGCATCGAGCGGCAGGCCGCCCCCGCTGGCACCCAACGACGCCCGACCGGCTCGATGCGGAGGGCTCCTGACGACGGCCGCCACCGTCGGGCGCCGTGGTGCGCGCAGCCGGACCGCGGACCTGCCCTGGAGGGGTCGCTCGGCGAATCGGCTGGCCAAATTCCGCCGGCGAGCTCGGCCAGTGGTCCCACGCGGTCGGCGAGGGGGTCCGTCAGTCGAAGAGGTCCAGGAGATCCGTCCGGGAGCCCGCGTCGCCGGCGGGGCGCGCCCGCATGGGGCGCGCTCGCGGGCAGGTCTTTGTCGCGGCCCGTGCGCGGACGGCGTCGGGCCCGCCGCACGCCTGCACGACAAAGTCGCCGAAGACCCTGGCGAATGCGGCCGGGTCGCGGAACTCCGCGCCGAACGCCTGGCCGTCCCGTAGCGGCACCCACACCACCCGGACGGCCCGTGGCCATCGGGGCACCGGCTGGTCGTCCGCGGTGGACCGCCCCTCCAGCCACAGCGCGCCACGTGCAGCAGGTTCACGCTCTCCATCGGCAGTCGCTTGCGCCCCACGCGCAGTTCCACCGGCGTCAGCTCGACGCGCCGGTCCTTGTTCGGGTACCAGGCGACGCCGATCCCGAACGGCACGTACAGCACGATCCCGATCAGGGGCCATGCCACGGCGTCGCCCCACGACCGGATCAGCCCGCCGTCCAGCAGGTACAGGGTCCCGATGACCAGGACCCACTTCGCCGTCATCCGCCAGAATCCGCTGCCCTGCCGGTACGGGACCCTTGGCTTCCCCGTGTTCGCCATGCCCGCACGCTATCCGCCGCCCCCGGCGCGCCGTGAGCGGCCCTCGCCCTCGCGGGGTGCCGGCGGCGATCGGTGGGTTCCGGCGGAAGCGCCTTGGACGGCTCCTCGTACTTGGTCCCGGTGTTCGAGAGCGACGCCCGCGACGGGCTGTCGTGGCTCAGACCGGTCGTGGGCAGCCGGCCGGTTGCCGCTGCGGGCAGCTGAGGGTGGTAGCCGGGTGCTCGCCCGGTGCCAGGCGGGGAATCCCGCCAGGACCGGTTCTCTTGGCCCGTCCTTGCTAGGTGCTCTGACCGCATGGGCGGGGACGGCCTCCCGCCATTGAGGGGTCCAGGCAGGCCAGGCCGATCTCGTTGAACCGGTGGATCACATCGCGGACGGTGTCCTCGTCCGCTTGGACCAGCTGGGAGCGATCACCGGCACCCGGTTCCCGCTGGCCAAGGCCAGCAGCATCATTGCGCGGCGGTAGCGCACCGAACTGGTACTGCCCCGGCGCACGATCTGCTGCAGTCGTTGTCCCTCCTGGTCGGTCAGTCTGCGTACTCGTACTAGTTCCGCCTTGCTTCTCCCGCTGGTCAGCCATGCCCGAGCCCGAATACGCGACTCGCTTAGCATCTCCTGTCATGAGCGATTCAGAGCATCTTCTTGCCTGGCTGCAGGACTGATACACGCAGCAGTGCAACGGCGACTGGGAGCACGAGTGGGGTGTGAAGATCGCCACGCTCGACAACCCCGGCTGGACGGTCGAAATTGATCTGGAGGAGACGGACCTGGAAGGCCGCGAGTACCCCCGTCGGGACGTCAATCGCAGCACGCAGGACTGGGTCTGGGCCTGGACCGCTGAGAAGACCTTCCACGCCGCAGCGAAGTGTCGGCGGGCAGGTCGCAGAGCCAGAACTGGACCGGCTCGGCCTGGCCGGCCGGCCACTCGGCCAGGAGCCAGCACTCCGGAAGTTCCGATCCGTCGACGGTTTGGCGGACCTCGCGTCCGGCGGGCCGGATCCGCAAGGCCGTAAACCGCGAGTACATCCGTTTGAAGCCGCTGCGGCCCGTGCCGGGCCGGGATCCCTCACGCCACTGCACCGGCTTCGCCGCCTTCGTGCCCGCAGCGATTACCAGCTGCTTCACCGACTCCGACTGAGGCTTGTCTGGGTACTTCGCCACCGGCGGGCGCCCGGTGCCGGAGTACGGTTCGACGACCGGGACTGCGTAGCTGGGCTGGGCCGACAGGGTCGTGGAGATCCCCACCATGTAGTTGAGGCCGCGGGCCTGAAGGCCGTGCCGGAAGGCGGCGGCGTCGCCGTATCCGGTGTCCGCGATGGCCAGCGGCACCTCGATCTCCCACGAGCGCGTCTCGTTGAGCACTGCCCGGTCTGCGCCCGGAGGAAGCGTGCTCCCGCTCTGCCCGAGGCGCGGCCGAACCTGGCGGCGCAGTGGCACCCCGCGCGCAACAACGGGCTGACGGCCGCAAAGGTCACCGCCGGTTCGCACCGCCTGGTCTGGTGGAAATGCAGCGTGTGCGCCGGCGAGTTAAGGTGTTCCACCGCATCCGCGGCGTGACCTCGTGTCCCTCCTGCTCCGGCCGGGTGCGCTACCAGGCGCTGTCGAGCGAGAACCCCGAGCTCGCGGCCCTGTGGCACCCGTCCATGAACGGCGCCCTCACCCCGGCGGAGGTGACCGCCGGGGCCAACGTGCCGGTCTGGTGGCTGTGCCCCGCCGGACACGAACCTTGGTCCGCGCAGGTGGCGCAGGTGTTCACGGGCAGGCAGGGCTTCCCGCGTTGCCGGAAGCACATGCGTCTCCTCGCAGGAGACGGAACTGTTCGCCGAGCTCCAGCTCGTCCTCACCGGCGGAGAGCAGCAGTACCCGCTGCAGACGCCGCACGGCCGGTACCGGCTCGACAGGCTCTTCCCGGCGGGCCCCGACCAGGGCGGTTGCGGTGGAGTTCGACGGATCGTACTGGCACCGCGATACCGAGGAGCGCGACCGGCTCAAGGCGGAGGCTGTGGAACGCCACCGGCCCGGCTGGATGGTGGTGAGGGTACGTGAGGAACCGCTGCAAGCGACCAGGCAGCGCGACGTAGTCGTGCCGTTTCTGGCAGACCCGTTCACGGCTGCCAGCACCGTTCATCCACTACGGACACGGACCGGGAGGAGAAGCCCCAGGTCTACGGGCAGCTGGTGCCCCTGTACCTCGTGGTCGACATACAGGCCAAGGAGATCACCTGCTTCTCCGACCCCTCCCCGCAGGGCTACCGCGCCCACAAGAGGGTCTCCTTCGGCACCCTCCTGCCGGTGCCCGCCCCCTTCTCGTCCGAGTTCGACACGACGGCCTTCCAGCCGGCGGGCTGAGGCAGGGCGTCAGTCGCAGTCGACCCCGTGCAGGGCCGGCATCACGGGGTCGCCCCCGCGGCCGTGGAGCACCAGGACGCCCGCCCGTTCGCCCCAGGTCAGCTCATACTGGCCCGCGGCGATGGGGCGCGCGTTGTCATCGGCGACCCAGGAGCTGCTTGGTAGGGCGAACCCGACCCCGTTCACCGCGTAGACGCTTCCGTCGCCGATCACGAGGAACGAGTTCTCCCGCACCAGGGCCCGGCAGCCGTCCGGACCCGCCGGGTCCAGCACCCGGTACTCCGCCCCCAGGTCCCCCGCCCCGCCGAGCCCCACGCCGGCCACGGCCACCAGCGCGGGGAGGGCGAACGCCGCCCGCCACGGCCCGGAGGGCCGGGAGCGGGGGCGGATCCGCAGTGCCGCGGCGGCGAGGAGCGCGATGCTAGCGACCGCCCAGTGCGGCAGCACCCGCTCGGGGACGACCAGGATCAGCTCGGTCCAGCTCACGACGGCGGCGAGCACCGCGCACAGGACGGCGAGGAGGAACCGCCGGTCCACCGGCAACCCCCGCCGCTCCGACTCCGGTTCCGCTCCCATTCCCCCACCCTACGCGGCCCGTTGGGCTAAATGATCATTACCTGTGGTAGCGCCTTACGGTCGGTCGCGACCACACGCGCGCATGGCACATGACGCGTGAGCAACATCGGCGGCAGTGGCCGCCACGGGGAAGCGCGGCTCTCGCGGGCCGCGTCGTAAGGAACGCATGTTTCAGCACGTCAAACAGAAGATCGTCGCCGTACTCACCGCCTTGTGCCTGACCGCCGGCGCAGGCGTCGGGTCGGCCGCGGCCGCCGAGCCGCCCGAGCGTGAGCCCACGCTCCTTGAGATGGCCGCCAAGGTTTCCAAGTACGCGAACTGCAAGTCGCTGCCACTGCTCCAACGGCCGCAGTGTGCCGCGGAGTTCGCCCTCAAGTCCGTCAAGCTTAGCCTCGCGGTGGGCACGTACCTCTACATCTCCCAGCCGGCGATGAAGGACGAGGGCGCGGCCTTCGCCGAGGTCAACAAGGAAATGGAGACGCTCGCCGGCCAGCTCCGGCCGCTCCTGACCCAGGCGAACCAGGAGGCGGACCCCGCGCGGAGGCGGGAGATATTCAAGCAGCTCGCCAAGACGCACAAGGCGGCAAAGCCGCACCTGCAGAAGTTCCGCAACCAGTTGTTCCAGGCCTCGGAGCTGCTGGACGCGGTCGGCGAGCCCTCCGCCGAGCTCACCACCCTGCTCTCCGTCTACCTCGGGGACTACTTCCCCGAGCGGAAGGAGATCAAGCCCGCAGACGTCCCGACCATCTTCGACGCGTTCGACGGGCTCAAGGGCATCGGCAAGGACATCGACCAGATCATCAAGGGCCTCGACGAGATGAACGAGGCCCTCGACGAGATGAACGCCGCGCTGGACGAGGTCAACGAGAGCATCGACGGGATCAACGAGGCCCTGGCAGGGGCCAATCGGGGCATGGACAAGCTCAACGAGGGCGTCCGTGAGATGAACGACGGCCTGGGCAAGATGAACACCGCCGTGCGCGGGTTCAACAAGGCCGCAGACAACATCGTCTCGGTGCCGGACATCAAGTTCGACTTCTCCCGCGTCAACGAGAACGTCGGCGCGAACCAGACGCCGCCCGAGGTACTCGCCGCGCAGGACCGCAAGATGGGCTCGCTGCTCAACGTGCTCCCCGGCATCGGCGACGGCAAGGGCGTCGTGGAGGCCCTCCGCGGCAAGGACCTGGCCACCGGCGAGGAGCTGAGCGTCACCGACCGCGCCCTCGGCGCGCTCGTCGTGCTGCGCTGGGCGCGCAACGGCGGGACGCTCACCGCCGATGCCATCCGAGCCGCCCGCAAGGGTGACCGGATCGCCGGGTGCTTCAACAGCTTCCCGGCCGGCACCCCGGTGCTGATGGCGGATGGGGCGGCCCGTCCCATCGAGCAGGTCCGGCCGGGCGACGCGGTCCTCGCCACCGACCCCGAGTCGGGCGTCACCAGCCCGCGTCCGGTCGAGGCGACGATCCACACCCCCGACGACATCGACTTCACCGGCATCACCCTGAGTGCCGACGCCGGCCGGGGCACGCTCACCTCCACCGACCACCACCCGTTCTGGTCGGAGAACCGCAGGCAGTGGACGGACGCCGCCGACCTCAACTCCGGCGACACCCTCCGCACCTCGGACGGCGCCGCCGTCGCGATCGAGAAGGTCGTCCACTGGAAGGAACTCCGGGGCGCCTACAACCTCACCGTCAACGGCCTCCACACCTACTACGTGCTCGCGGGCGCCACTCCGGTCCTAGTGCACAATTCCAACGGGCTGTGCAGCAGGCCGGCGGCCATCGCGAAGGCGACGGGCTACTCCGTCAAGCAGATCAAGGATGCGATTCACAAGGTGAAGGCCCAAGGCGGGTGGCGCGGGATCGGCGGCAACAAGAACCCGGACATGCTCATCGACCCCAAGACGGGCGAGGTCCATCCGCAGATGCCCGACGGCAGCCCCGGTGACAGCATCGGAAACATCTTCGACCACCTGCCGGACCTGCCGTGATCGAGGAACACGACGACCGCTGGGTGATCGGGCTGCTGGGCACTGCCGTGGTGGCCGTCGACCTGCCGCAGGGCGGCCTCACCGTGGCACTCGCCGACGGCACGGTGCTCACGGTCTCCGGACCGGTGCTCCTGACCGACGGACCGGCGTCCGCGCCCGGGGCGGTCCCGCTCCCCCTCGGGGAGGCGCACCTGCTCATCGGCGCCACCGTCCGGTCGGCGGTCGCGTTCAAGAACGGCTCCCTGCGGTTGGTATTCGGCACGGGCCACCACCTCAACGTCCGCGCGACGGAGCCCGCGAGGCGGATCCGCCTGTGGAAGCCGAGAGCGTACTGCTGGTCCTGGGACCAAGGGACGGGCACCATGCGGGCTTGACCCTCGACCTGGTCGAGGGACCAGAGTGCAGGGCGTGGAGAACGAGATGCGCAGTAGCGGCGAGATGGCCCCCGGGACAGCGGACTGGGCGTGAGCGCGCTGCGGTTCTACGACGGAGCCGGGGTGCTGGTCCCGGACCGGGTGGACCCAGTCAGCGGGTACCGCTGGTACGGGCCCGGACAGCTGGACGAGGCCCGCCTGCTGGCGCACTTGCGGCGAGCCGGCATGCCGCTGGCCGACATCCGGCTGGCGGCCGCCGGCTGGGCCGGGTCCGACAGCGCCCTCTTGCTGAAGCTACTCGCCGAGCACCTGCTCCGGCTGGAGCGGGGGGCTCGGCGAGGCGCGCCGCGAGTTCTACATGGTCCATGCCCTTCTCGATGCCAGAGAGATCCCGATGAGTTCGACCACCACCGACACCACCGCCGTACGCCTGACCCTGTCCGGACCCGCGCTCGCCGCCGCGCTGGACGCGGTCCGGTTCGCCGCGAGCACCGATCCGGAGCTGCCGGTGCTCGGAGGTGTCCTGTTCGACGCCGAGGGGCGGGACGCTGCGGGTCGTCGCCACCGAGCGGTAGCGGCTGGCCGTCTCGGCGGCCGCCGTCACCGCTTCCTAGGGCCACGACGGGTCCTACCGCGTCCAGGCCGTCGTACCGTCGTCGCTGGTCGACACGATGCGGGCGCTGCTCGGCTCCGAGGGGTCCGCGGAGCTGCTGGTCGTGGGGTACAGGGTGGTGCTGGAGGCCGGGGAGCGGCAGGCGGGCGGGCGGTGCCTCGGCCCCGGCTTCCCCGGCTACCGCCGGCTCGTACGGCTGCCGGCCGGACGCCGGGCCGTGGTGGACGTGGCCGCGTTCCGTGAGGAGCTGCGGAACGGGCCCGTACGCGGCCAGGTGCGCGAGCAGGACGGCGCCGCGTGAACCGAGTGGCGGAACAGTCTTTGGTTCTCGTGGACGAGCCCGAGACCCACCTGCATCTTCCCCTCCTGGCGTCCTTCGTTCAGGCGCTTAGACATCGCTTCTGGTGGCGTGGTTGCTCGTTGGGCCGTGCATGACGGATCTGATCGAGCGGTTGGCACCGGACGGGTGGCCACCTCGGGCTGCACGTGGCGCCAGTTGCCGCCCGTGTTCGGGCCGGCCTGGCCCACGGTCTACCGGCGCTTCGCTCAGTGGAGCCGTGACCGGGTGCGGGCCAGGCTGCACCGGGTGATCCTCGACGAACTCGGCGCTCGGGGCAAGCTGGACTGGTCGCGGTGCGCGATCGACTCCGTCGGCGTCCAGGCGGCAAAAGGGGGCCACTGACCGGACCGAATCCGACCGACCGCGGCAAGCCGGGATCGAAAATCCACCTGATCACCGACCGGAACGGCGTGCCGCTGTGGCTGGGCATCTCCGGCGCCAACATGCACGACAGCCTCGGCCTGCAGCCGCTCGTGCGCGGGATCCCGCCCATCCGCTCCCGCCGCGGACCCCGCCGCCGGCGTCCGGCCAAGCTCCATGCCGACAAGGGTTACGACTATGACCACCTGGGGAAATGGCTTCGCGAGCGGCGCATCCGCCACCGCATCGCCCGCAAGGGCATCGAGTCGTCCACGCGGCTCGGCGGACACCGCTGGGTCGTCGAGAGAACGGTCTCCTGGCTGGCCGACTGCCGCCGACTGCACCTCCGATACGAACGCACGGCCGAACACCTCCTCGCGTTCGTTGGCATAGCCGCAGCCCTCATCAGCTACCGCCGACTCACCAAGTGAAACGACCTCTTGAGATGCTTCCGTCGACCACGCCCGTTCAACTGGCAGGCGACTTGGGCGGTGTGCCGACCATCGCTTTCTCGTACCAAGCCCAGAAGTCGATCAGGCTCCCGTGGTCTGCTTCAAGTTGAGGCACGATCTTCGAGTCGTGGCCTGGCAAGAACTTCCCGCGGGCGGGAAAGCCCCCGCACCGGCAGCCGCAGGGGCGGCTCTCGTTCATCGTCATGGTCAGCATCCTCTCCTGACAGCAAACATAGCTCGCAACGACAACGACGAGGGCTCGAATGGCACGCACCGTCTACACGACTGGACAGCTCACGGACGAGCAGATCGACGGTCTGTACGCGCTCGCGAAGGAGTGCGGAGTTGGGATCTACCTCTGGGGCAACACGCCAGGGCCCCCAATCGCGAGCCCTTCACCTGGGCAGTTGAGGGCGGCTTCTTTTAGGTGCGCCGGTTCATGCTGAACTTGAAGGCGCTGGGCTGACAGTGCCGTTCCCGGCCTCGATGTCTGGGATTGGTGTCCCATCCTCGATGGCAAGCGTCCCGGCTTCCCTGTCACATATCTGCGGGGGCCAGATGTGCGGGCCGGTGCACTGCCCGCAGGCGGCGCAGCCGGCGCACTCCGTGCAGAACTGGCGCGGCCACAGCGTCGGGCACCCGCAGATCGGGTTGCAGTCGGTCGTCGTCACCGGGGTAGAGCGTCTCGCCGAAGGGAGGCTCGGTCCAGGCGATGACCTGGCCGTCGGCGAGCAGGTCCTCGTAGTGGTGGCCGATCTCGCTGTGCTCGCTCCAGGTGGCCACCACCACCTCGTCCGCTGCGCTCACGCCGTGCCGCCCTGTACCGCGGCCGCGGTCTCGAGCCACGCGGCGAGCGCGATCGTGACGTCCGGGTCGGCCTGGGCAAGACGGCCGACGAGCTCGAGGTCGCCGTCGACCGGGGCGCCGGTGCAGGCGAGGGCGGCGAGCAGCGCGGCGCGGGCGCGGACGGGGACGGGCAGCAGGCCGACGGCGGCGGCGCGGGAAGCCTGGTCGGCGTATGGCCGGAGTGGGTGGCGAGGGCGTGGGCGAGCCAGGCGTCGACCTTCGCGGCGCGGTAATCGCGGTTGTCGTCCAGGAGGTCGCGGGCGGCTTCGTCCCCGGCCAGGCTCGGCACGCTCCGGTCGAGTCGGCTGGCCCCGCCGTGCCGGGCGAGTTCTTCGGTCCGGCCGGCTACCCGCTGCTGCTCTTGGCGGCGCTGCTGCTCGGCTTCCTCGCGTCGGCGGTCTTCGGCGAGCTCCTCCCGGACGACCGCGTCGGCGTCCGGGTCGTACGGGCCACCGGTCGCGGCGAGCAGTTGCACGATGCGCTGCCACTCCGCGAGCTCCGCAGCACGGCGGCCGCCGTCGTCGGCCGCGGCATCGTCGCGGCGGTCCAGGTGCGCGTGCAGCTCGGCCTCCTCCAGCGCCGGCGCGGCCGCGGGCCTCGGGGACACGGCGCCGCCGCCACCCGTCGGACGTGTTCATCAGGACTCGCTTTCTCGGGAATGAGGGCCCGCCCGGTATTGCGGTTCGGCGAGCCGGTCACATGTGCCGAGGCTCAGTAGTTGTCACCGTCGGCACCAGGTAGCCTGCGAAAGAAGCAGGTCGAAGCAGTCGGGCTGTCACCAGAGAGGCGCTGCAGTTGTCACACATGGGCGACGCCTGGGTCTTACGGGTGCCGGTGCGCAGCATTCCTCGCGAGGACCTCATCGCCATGCTTCGCGAGCAGACCCCGGCATGCGGACCTGCCCGTGACGTCCTGGTTGCCGGAGGCACCTTCGCCATCTTCGACGGTTTGGTCCCCGCCAGTCGGCACGCGGGTGTGTTCGCGATTCGTATCCGCACAGCTGCTCGGCGCGGCCACACAGTCGGGGGCCTTGCCGCCTCTGTCGACATCCTCCGGCAGGCCGGGGAAGAGCTTGTGCGTACCGGTCTCATCGACTCCGTGGACAGGTCGTCCGTGTTCACGGTCTTCCTAAACTCCTCAGCGACAGAAGTGCTGGCCTGTGCAGGCGGACTCCGGCCCAGTCCGCCGCAGTCGTCGGCAGATGCAGTCGAGTGACAACACGCCTGCCTTTGTGTCAACTCTCATGCTTCGGCTCATAACACAGGTCTACAGCACGCCCGAATTACGCACCGCTAGAACGCTATGTTCAGCCATTCCACGTCCGCGAATCTCACCTCCAAGCCCGCACGGCCGCCACCGCCTTGACGGAAATAGGCGTCCGCGATGGCCTCCGCGACCGCGTCGTGCAGGTCGCTCTCCGTCGCACCGTCCTCCCGCGCGGCTATGATGGCGGCCGCGTGGGAAGGGCTGACGGCGACGGTGATATCCCGTACCCGGCCCGCGTCGGAGGTGCCCTCCGGACCAAGGCCGAAGTACGCCCGGCAGGAGATGACCAGCCCGCCCGAGGACGCCGCGCGCTGCCTGGCCTGTGCCCTGACCTGCGGTTGCCACTCCGATTCGGTCTCCTGGACCAGGGCGGCCTGAAGGCGCTCGTTCGGCTTGGTGGAGGCGCCCGAGAGGTAGCGCTGCACCGTCTTGCGGGAGACGCCCAGGCGCTCCGCCAGGGACTTGGTGGAGCCCTCCCGCTTGCGAAGGAATTTCATCTGCGTTCGTGCGGATTTTGGTGCGGGACGGGTGAACAGGGCCCGCTCCGCGCGGGCGAGGCCGTCCAGAATCTTGGCGCGGGTCCGGGCCGCGCGCTGTACGTCGTCTGCAGTCACATGACCATTGCGCCCGGCCGGGCCTGTGGACAGAGCCCGGCGCCCGCGCGGTGGTCCTGGGCGCGGCCGGGGCTGCCTACGGTGGTGGGCATGACGACGACTCCCCCGGAGGGCCTGCCGGTGCCGGTGCGGGTGGTCCTGCCGGACGGCCAGGAGCTCACCGCGCGCCTGTGGGCCTGGCGCGAGACGCCGCGCGGCTGGCTGTACGAGGTAGGGCTGCCCGCGTACCGCAACGCCGGGGACGGCGACGTCCAGGCGGCGGAGTACCGGTGTGGGTGCGCGCCCCCGAGCACGTGCGGCGGGTCGACGGCGTCTCCTGCGAAGCGGTGCCCACCGAGCGGCTGCCGCCGCCGTCGGCGGTCCGCGAGGCGCTGGGGCCCCGCCGGCCTTCGGGCTGGGTGCTGCAGAAGGCCGGCGGCCGCGGCGGCGCCCTGCTCCACGCCGTCGACTGCGCCGAGGCCCCGCGGATCACGCCGCTGCTGTCCCGGGAGCCGGCGCTGGACGTCGCGGAGAGGCCCGGCACCCGCCTGTGCTCCCTGTGCGGCGCCGCGCAGGAGCTGGACCCCGTGCTGCGCGGCTTCGGCTCGCAGGCGGATTGACCTCTTCCAGTGCGCGGGCGCCGGGAGGTACGCCTTCCGGGACGAGCACGGTGTTGTCGGCCTCCGGATCGGGCAGCGCCCGGGGGAATTCCCCGGTGGTGAGCAGGCTGCTTGGTGGAGCATGAGCGGATGAACAACTCTTTGTTCGCTGCGTCGGCGGCGGATCTCACGATCGAGCGCATCCGTGCCCTCGCCGCGCGGCCGGACCAGGTGGAGAGCCTGACGCTGGAGTTCAAGCGCGAGTACTCCAAGAGCCTGCTGACGACCATCGCGGCGATGGCCAACACCTACCGCGGCATGATCCTCGTGGGCATCAACGACAGGGTCGAGGCAGGCGTTGACCGCGTCGTCGGCACCGACGCCCAGGAGACGATCGATAAGGTCGCCAGCGGTTGCCGTGAGAAGTTCGACCCTCCGTGGGAGCCGACCTTCAACCCTGTCCCGTTCGACGATGATTCCGGACTCTCAGCGTGGTGGTCATCCGGGTCGAAGCCAACACCGCCCCCCGCCCTCTGCTGATAGACCTGAAGGCCCCGATCCGGCTGAGCGGGCAGAATTCCACCGCCGACCGCGACCGGCTCCTCAGGCTCGCCCGTGAGGAGCCGGCTGCGAACGTGCTGCCCATGGGCCAGGGCCTCATGGCCCCGCACCTGAACTCGGACGACGAGGGCAAGCCCGCCGAGGACTTCGTGCTCCGTACCGGCACCAACCTCCCGATGGGAGAAGCCGCCGCCTGGCGCCCGCTTTCCGAGCGGTCCGTCGAGTGCCTGGCCCGGGTCCTGAACGAGTCTGTCCTCCCCGGCGCGCTGCGCAATCTAGGTGTATTGACCACGAGCGTTGTTAACAGGCCCCAGGTCTTGATCATGGCGAAGACCTCCGGTGTGGTGGAGGTGTCTAGGTGTTGCGGGTCATGACGTTGTTGACGCTCCTGGCAGGGCATATCCGTGCAGCTGCGCTGTGCCGGGGCTCGTCGCTCCATGGGTGGCGCACCGCACCCGAGGAAGTGGCTTCAGGTAGTCGGGGCCCAGAGCCCGCCGGCTTCACCGCGGGCGAGGTGCTCGGTGTAGACGGCGACCTTCCAGGTGATGACGGACCGGCACTCCTCCAGCGCCTGGATCTGTGCGTCGACGCGCTGTCGATGGGTGTCGAGCAGGTGCAGGCGTTCCGATTCGTTGCCCGGTCCGCGGCGTACCAGTTCGGCGAAGTGCTTGAGGTCGGCGAGCGGCATGCCGGATTCGCGGAGCTTGACGCAGATCAGCAGCCATTCGACATCGAAGGAGGTGTAGCGCCGTCGGCCGCCCGACGTGCGCTGGACCGGCCCGACGAGCAGGCCCTCGCGCTCGTAGAAGCGCAGCGCGTGCACGCTCAGCCCGGTGCGCTCGGCCACCTCGCCGATGCTCAGCGACTGCACGGCAGCCTCGCTGGTCGTCATCCCGCTCACCCTTTGGCTTGATCTAGACCTCGCTCTAGATCATAGCGTCAGCGGCATGACCATTACTGATCAGCAGCCGCTCGGCTCGCCCTTCTCCGCCTCCAGCACCGCCGAGGACATCGTGGCCGGCCTCGATCTTTCCGGAAAGACGGCCGTGGTCACCGGGGGCTACTCCGGGCTCGGCCTGGCCACCACACTGGCGCTGACGGCCGCCGGAGCCCGGGTCATCGTTCCCGCCCGCCGCCCCGACGCTGCCCGTGCCGCTCTGAAGGAGGTGAAGAACTGCGAGGTCATCCCCATGGACCTGGCCGACATCGACTGTGTCCGCTCAGCCGCAGCGCACCTGAGCGGCCGGCTCGACCGGATCGATGTCCTGATGGCCATCGCCGGCGTCATGGCCACCCCGGAGCGGCGCGTCGGGCCCGGCTGGGAGGGCCAGCTCACCGCCAACCACTTCGGGCACTTCACCCTCGCCTGCGAGCTCTATCCCCTCCTGGCCGCCGCGGACGGCGCGCGCGTCGTCGTCAACAGTTCCGCCGGACACACCCTGACCGGCATCCGCTGGCACGACCCGCACTTCCGTACCGGCTACGATAAGTGGCTGGCCTACGGCCAAGCCAAGACCGCCAACGCCCTGTCCGCCGTGCACCTCGACGCCATCGGGCAAGGCGACGGCATCCGGGCCTTCGCCCTCCACCCCGGCAAAATCATCACCGGCCTCCAGCGCGAGATGGCTTTGAAGGAACAGATCGACCGCGGCTGGGTGGACGAGCACGGCAATGTCATCGGCGAGGGCTTCAAGACCCCCTCCCAGGGCGCCGCCACCGGCCTGTGGGCCGCCACCTCCCCACTCCTCGATAACCGGGGCGGCCTCTACCTGGAGGACTGCGACATCGCGCCCCTCTCCGCCCCCGGAACCCCCATGGACGATGGCGGCGTCCGCGCCTACGCCATCGATCCCGACGAGGCGGCCCGGCTCTGGGACCTGTCTCTCGCCGCGACCGGCGCCACGCCGATCACCCGATGAAGCCGCGCTCTGCATCTGCCCTACTGCCCGCCGCTGCGGCGGGCAGCACGGTGCGGACCGTCCCCGGGCCGATCACGGCCGCGCCGGGCAGAGACCTCCGGCGTTCCGCCCTCTGAGGCCAAGGGATCTAGGTATGACGCACCGTAATGCACCTCTTACGGCCGAGGGCCGGCAGCGGCTCATTGAACGCTGCCGCACCCGCCCGATCGCGCACGTTGCCGCCGAGATGGGCATCTCCCGTGCCTGCGCGTCGAAATGGGTCAACCGCTACCGCCGGCACGGGGAACTCGGTCTGCTGGACCGTTCGTCCACACCGCGACGCCAGCCGACCGCGACTCACCCGGACGTCGTGGCCAGGATCGAGGCACTACGCCGGGCCGAGAAGTGGTCGGCATCCCGGATCACGTTCGAGCTCCAGGCCGAAGGGTACGCACTCAGCCGCCGCACCGTCTCCCGGCACCTGCTCGCCCTCGGCCTTAACCGGCGCCGATTCATCGACCCCAGCGGCGACACGAACCGGGAACCGCGGAAAATCAACGCCCGCCGTCCCGGACACATGGTCCACATCGACGTCAAGAAGGTCGGCCGGATCCCGGACGGCGGCGGCTGGCGCGTCCACGGACGCGGGAGCGCTCAAGCCAAGACCGTCGAGCGCCGCAAGGCTAAGGGCGCACGCGGCGGCTACGTCTACCTTCACTCCGCCGTCGACGGATACAGCCGACTCGCCTACACCGAAGCGCTCTCCGACGAGCAGGCCACGACCGCCGTCGCGTTCCTGCACCGGGCCAAAGCCTGGTTCGCGGCCCACGGCATCGCCAGCATCGAACGCATCGTCACGGACAACGGGGCGTGCTACCGCGCCAGCGCGTTCGCCCGAGCCCTGCTCGGCGCACGCCATCAGCGCATCACGCCGGTACACCCCTCGTCACAACGGCAAGGTGGAGCGCTACAACCGGATCCTCGCCGAAGAGTTCCTCTACGCCCGCACGTGGCACTCCGAAGCCCAACGCCGCGACGCCCTCGATGTCTGGAATATCCATTACAACTATCACCGCCCCCACGGCGCGGCAGGAGGCCGACCACCGGACCAACGACTACGCGCAGGCGTAACCAACGTCCTGGCCTCATACATCTAGGCTCCACACCACACACGGAGGTCTTCGTGTCCCACCGTTATGCCCGCCTGACCGTTCACGGCAGGCGGATCCTGGTCGAACGTGTCCTGGCGGGCCGGCCGGTTGCGCACATGGCGGCCGAGATGGGCATATCGCGACCCACCGCCCACAAGTGGGTCCGCCGCTGGAAGACCGAAGGCACCGCGGGCCTGGCCGACCGCCCCAGCACGCCGCTGAGGACCCCGCACCGGACCCCGGTCGCCGTGGAAGAACGGGTCTGCGAACTGCGGCGGTCACGCAAGCTCGGGCCGGCCCGGATAGGTCCCGTCCTGGGACTGCCCGCCTCCACCGTGCACCGGATTCTCACCCGCCACCGGCTCAACCGCCTCGCCTGGCTCGACCGCCCGACCGGCACCCTGATCCGCCGATACGAACGCGAGCGACCCGGTGAGCTGGTCCACGTCGACGTGAAGAAACTAGGCCGGATCCCCGACGGAGGTGGCCACAGAACCCTCGGCCGCCAGGCCGGCCGGGCCACCCGCTCCGGCGTGGGCTTCGACTACATCCATTCCGCCGTCGACGATGGCCACGAACTCCCCGTTCGCGGAGTGGGACAAGATCTTCGGCGACCCACGCCTCTGCGCGGCCATCGCTGACCGGATCACCTTCCGCTGCACCCTCATCCAGACCGGCACCGAGTCCTACCGTTTCCGCATCACCGAAGCCGAACGGCGCAAGTTACCGGGCTGTTCACGCGGTCAGTCCCGGTTGGAAAGAGGGGTCCGCAGTTCCACGCGAAGCCGGATCGAAGTGTCGATGGGCAGTCCCAGGCTGGCGAGCCGAAGGTCCTTCGAGTAGTTCGCGATGAGGTCGAGATCCCGCAGCTGCCGCTGGAGCTCGGCAACGGTTGCCTCGTCGAGGTCGGCTACTTCCTCTTCCTGCTCGGCGAGGTGCTCAAGGTGCTCGTCCACAGCGTCCACGGCCCGTCGGCTTGCCCAGACTGCGAAGTCACAGCACTCGAACAGGTAGGCGTGCGCGGCATACAGCGTCGTGGCCGCTGCGTTCTCGTCCGCATCGTCGGGACCATCCTGGCCATCGTTGTGGCAGTACTCGCTGAGCATGTACTCGGCCACACCCCGCTTTACCGCCGTGAAAGCGGTCGAGTCCCCGAGGGAACCTTCCCATACGGCGTTCAGCAGAGGGCGCAGACTCATAGTGAACGGCGCCCGATCCTCCTCGGGTAGTGCTTCATGCCAGCTCATGAGTCGCTCAGCTGTACCGACGGCGAACACTCCCCGCTCGCTCGACGACATGGCCGCCAGGCGACCCTCTACCTCCGCCGACAACTCCTGCCACGTGTCCAAAACCGAGCCACCCCCGAGTCGAGATTTCGGCGAGCGCACACCCGCCTCGGGGATCATCGCACCAGCCCCTGACACGCTTGAAAGCCAGCCACCGGCTCTCGCATCAGAGAGGCGGGCCCGTCCGCACCGCGCCTGTCAGGGACACGGACCGGCAGGGCCCAGGCCGCCAACCTACTGGCCGACGTCCATCCGCTACGGCAGACACTCCACTCGATGTCACTCGATCAGGGTGGCTCTCGTTCTCGCCGCAGACCATGGACCCACACCGTTGTCCATCTTCCGCACAGATGGACCAAAGCGGCTCTCGAAGCCACCGCCCACGCGGCTCTCGTTCACCCCGCCGAAAACAAGAGGCCAGCCAACGTCCCACGGTGGTTCGGATGCCTCCGCTGATGCTGCAACCCAGGGCTGGGGGCAGGACCCCGTGGTGGCCCCTCTCACTCAGCCCGAAGCCCTCCGGGAACGCTTCCAGGAACTCGCGGCGAGCCGGGTTGTTCTCAGCAGATGCCATCTCCCCGACCAGCTCGATCAGCTCCTGCAGCTGATCACTCGGCAGCGTGCTGACCACGTGAGCAACACCCTCCATAACCTTGACCGCGTCGTCCTGATCCATCTGCTCGTCTTCGCTGCCGTCTATGAACCACAGGACATCGACCAAAGCCTCGGCCAAGGCACGAGTTAGGGACGGGTACGAGGACGAGGACGTCACGGGGGCTCCCAGCGGATCAACGGCAGAGTCCTGCCATCCCACCACACACCACTGACATCACTGTCCGTGAGACTCCACAAGAAGTGGACCAGAGCCGCTTCTGACCTACACAGCCACCAGGCTCGCCCCGCCTGCGCCCCACCGCCTGTTCTCTTCCTCAAAGGCAGTCAAGCCTTCGGGTCGAACCCTCCGCCTCGTCGCCGGTGCATTTCAGCGGTAGCGAATCACCCGGACCCCGCTCGCCTGCAGCCCATCCAGATCCCGGAACTCTTCGGCGGACGCATCGACGATTCCGAGGAGCCCTTCCCGAGTGCGGAATCCCGTCAGCAACAGCCCAGTGGACCCACGCCCGCGGCGATCCACGCGCCTCACCCACAGCAGTGACCGCCCACCGGGTGGCAGGGCTGCGAGCGCGGCCGTGGCCGCCGTCACGGTCGGGAACTCGGACACGTCCAGCACGCGTCCCAAGCGGGCCATCGTTGGGCCGAACCACTCGGCCTGGCCGGGCAGCGGAGTAGGTTCGGTCTCTTCCCCCCGGTCCCAGGCGGCGAGGTACCCCCACGGATCGGAGTTGGGCAGCAGGAACGGTTCGCGGCCGTCCTTGGGTACGACGAGTCCGGCATCGAGCATGGTGCGGCGCCAATCCCCGCTATGCAGGGCCGCGGTAGTCTCGCAGGCGAACAGCCAGCCCCGAGCCGTCTCGTCATCCGGCGCCGGAGCCACCAGCTCGACCGGTTCGTCGTAGGTGCGCTGCAGCCACTCCTCGGCCTTGCGCAGCGCATCCTCAAACGTGGCCGCTCCACCGGCGGCCATGCTGGCCTGCGCGGGCTGCACCCGCGCAAACACCAGTTCCTGCACCGTCACCGTGTCAAGCCGCGCGAGCCCGCCCGTCATCCCGTCGAGGAACACGACGTCGCCATCGTGGTTGTGCACGTACAGCAGGTGCCCGCTGGCCTCGACACCACCGATGGTCCTGCGTACCCATACCACGCCCTGGGTGCCGGGCCCGGTCTCGGAAGCCCGGCCGATCACCTCGTGCCAGGTTGCACAACGCAACTGCTCGGCGCCGGGGAAGTAGCGCCGCAACAACAGGTTCCACCACCCCGGTGCTTCGTGCACAGGCTGCCAGGACAGCGGCGAGGACGGCGCGCCGACGATCGCTGAGGCGACGCTCACGACGGCCCCTCGTGCGTTCAGCCGTCGTGCCTGCGTCTGCCGGTCACGCGGAGCGGGTTCCCGGGTGTAGGCGGCGGTATCACCCCAGGGGTCGTCCGAGGCAGGGTGGAACGGCTCACCTCCGTCCTTCGGCACGACGAGGGAAGCGGCCAACATCGGAGTGCGCGGGTACCCGGGCTGATCAATCGTCCGGCATGCAAACAGCCAGGTCCCGGCGTCCTCGGCAACCGGCTCGGCCCTCGCCAGTTCCACGAGCCCCCGATACGTCGCATCAAGCCAGTTCTGTGCGACGAGCCGAGGGCCGGATGCCACGGACCGCGTGTCCGTGGGCGGCCAGGTGCCGCGTTCGAGCATGTCGAGGTAGACGGCGAGGGGGACCGCGGACGGGGGGCCGTGGGGCGCGGAACCGTCTTTGGGGACGATCACCACCTTGGTGAGTGGACCATGGAACTCGTCTCCCGAGTCCAAACTCTCCTGGGTGTCGAACCTGATAACCCACGCCGCCCGGTGCTCGTACGACTGCTCGGGCAGCAAGACGATCGTCCACGGCTCGTTTGCGTACGCCTGGGCGAGATGAGCGCGGGCAGCCTCGAGGGCTTGGTTCTTCGAGTGCACGGGTCTTTCCTGTCGGCCTTATCGGTAGGGGACGTGGGAGATGCGTTTCACATAGGGCTCCAAGGAGGCGAGCGCGCCTGTTTGCCCGTCCAGGAAGACCACCCCGTGTGGGGTGTTCACCGCGTTGAACACATGCCCGGTGTCGTTGTAGCGGCGGATCGCGACAACGCTCCGCGCGCCCTCTCCGCGGCTCTCGAGATCGCGGATGATGTCGTCGTAGCTGCTCACAACCTTCTTCGCGTCCGCCGTGACACCAAGCTCCCTGAAGGGTATGTCCCCCGCATGCGGGCGAGGCGCAGCGGACACCTCGGCACCGTCCAGCCGACGGTCAACCGTGACCACGTTGTTGGTGCAGTTCTCGGTGTAACCGGGCTGCCACCGGTTGTTGATGTCCTTCAGCCAGGGGAAATTCGCATCCACGTATTGCTGGGCCACGTCGGGCGCCACAGAGTCAGCGTGGATCGCCTTCTGCCTGACCTGTGCCGTCGACCGGGCGAGGTCGCTCCACGGGTCGGGAACCGCAGCCTTCTTGGCTGCCTGCTCTGCCGTCTCCTTCGCCAGGTCGTCCGCGAACCGGGCTGTGGTGCGGGTCAGGCCCGCGCCCTTGCCGGCGAAGATCTCCGGAAGGAGGCGGCCGCCGAACTCGGACGGGTCGGCCATGATGGAGTCGATCAGCGGCCCGGGTATGCGTTCGGGGTGGGAGGCGGTGGAGACGAGGCCCGCCAGCGTCGTGTTGACGTGTTCGGAGTGCTCGGCCGGGTGGGTCAGGTTGTAGGGGTCGAGGGGGTTCAGGAATCCCCGACCGAAGCTGACGGCCCCCGCCACGCCCTTGATCGCGCCGCCGAGGAAGTGGACCCCCTCGATGCCCTGGGCGCCCTGATGGTCGAGGGCGTTCGCCAGGGCCCGCTGTGCGGCCGAAGGCTTCGCCGGGGCGTGCTCGACCGCTGCGTCGAACGCCTTCTGCGCCATGCGCGCGACGTCGTCGCGCTGGCTGCGGGCCGCTTTGAGGATCTCCTCGGCGCGGTCGCGGCTCGCCTTGCCCACGTCGCCCGGATCGGTCGGCCGCGGTCCGGCGTCGCCGCCGGCCGCGGACGCCGTCTCATACGCCGTGAGGGCCTTGCGGTGGGCCGCCTCGGCATCCTTGGTGGCCTTCTTGCCCTGCCGGTACGCCTCGATGGCCAGCTGTGCCTGTGCCTGCGCCCACTCCACGATCTCCGCGTAGGCGTTCAGGGCCTGGGCTGCGGATTCACAGGCGGACGCGGCGCGCAGCCAGTCGCCCGGGTGCAGCGCGAACTTCTCGCGGAACGCGTCGGCCGCCGCGCCCTTCCAGTGACCGGTGTCCAGGGCGCGCATGCCTGCGCCGACGTTCTCGAACGCCGCCTGAAAGTCCTTCAGGTGCGATGCCGACTCGCGGATCTCGGACGGCGAGCCGTGGACGAGCTCGTTGGCCTGCTCCGTCTCTCCAAGGTTCTGCTCGCGTACGGTGACACCCGCGCCGGAGGCGAAGCGGTCGCCCCAGTCCTCCACCTTGTCGGCGGCGCCGTGGGCGCCGACGTGGTCGAGCGCGGCGCCGATGCCCTCGGTGGCCCTGTCGACTCCCTCGCCGACCGACTTCATGGCGGAGTCCCAGCCGTGCTCCGCTTTCTCCAGACCCTTGTTGACCAGGTCGCCCCAGTCCGCCATCAGTGCTTGCCCTCCGACTGCGCTGCCGGCCGGGGAGCCGGTCCGACCATGCCCTCGACGAAGGCGTCCTGCTTGTCGCCCAGCCCCGCCGCGTCGATCACCTGGTTGGACAGCAGGATGTCGGAGCTGTTCGCGTCACGGATGGCGGTCTTCCACGCTTCCTTGCTGTTCGCGTCGGCGCGCGCACGCGACTCGGTGCTGTAGTCCGCGTCGCGGATCTGCGTGTAGGGGTTGTCGGCCAGGACCTCGGTCCAGCCCTTCTTGGTGATCTCGTCCTCGGAGGCGTACGGGTTGCCCATACCGGCGTTCGTCAAGATCTTGAAGGCGCCCTGGAGGTACTGGTCCTGCTCGTGGATCATGCCGGCCGACAGGCCGACGTTCACGGCGAAGGCGTTGCCCTGCTGGACCAGGGAGCGCACCCCCCACTCCCAGCGCTCGCAGAACGTCTTCATCGCGGCGGTCAGGCCGTCGTGGCCCGTCTGCACACCGGTCAGGGCCAGCTTGGAGAAGCCGCGGCCCATGCTCGCGTCGCCGACCGCGCCGAGCTCGCCCAGCTCGGACAGCGCATCCGTGATGCCCTTGGCTATCTGCCCCAGAGCCTGCTTCGAGACATCCAGGTCCTTGTCGTCCCCGCTCATGCGGTACGCCCCCCGTCGAGCGCCACCGCATCGGGAACGATCCCGCGCACCGGCGGGAACACCGCACCGTCCGGACCGGCAGCGTTGAAGGCCACCCCGCACGGGAAGTCCAGCACCGGCAGCACCTCGTCCAGCAACCGGGCACCGCCGATCCGCCGGTACGGCCACTCGCGGCCGACCTCGTCGCGCGCCACCGCGAACCGGTACAGGGCCTCCTCGTCCGAGAAGGCGCATATCCAGTCCAGACCGTGGAGTTGCGTCGTCCACGGACCGCCGTGCTCGTCCGACGGCACCAGCACGATGCCGTCCCGGAAGTCCGCGAGACGCTGAAGCGCCGCCGCCCGCGCCACCTCGTACGCATCAACGACCGGTGCCGCAGCCCGTGTGGCGGCCTCGGCGCGCAGCGCGCCCCATTCCTCGTCGAACCCCACCCCATAAGCCCTTCGTCCAGCCGCCTGCGCTCCGCAGCCGTTCATGATCGGATGCAATTCTGCCGGAAGCACACGCCAACCTCGCTGTTCCGACACACGCAGAATGAGACATGCGTGCGACATGACTATCAGCCTGCCGCCGTTCCGCCTGGCTGTGCGAATGGGCAGGTCGTACGGGTGCTTTACTTGCCGAGGCGGCCCATGCGGTGGCGGACCGTGTGGCGGAGGACCCGGCTGGGCCGCCCGCCGGTCATCTGACGCGCCGCACTGAGAGCAGACGAGCACGGCGCCGACGATGGGCCGAAGCACCACGACGACGGGGCGCGCCCGCGGGCAGCATGCAGCGTGGACCCACATGCCGCCCCCGGCCGTCGAAAGGGAGGGAGGGCTGTCGGCGAAGGTGTCGAGGGCGCGCGGATCTTGGCCCCCGGGTATGCCGCCAGCCGGAGCCCCTGACCCCAGGTCAGTGGAGCGAGCCCTCGCCCAAGCGGTGGGGTGTCAGGTCTCCTCGGACACGCAGCGCTCGGGGCGGTGCCGTCAGGCCTGCTCCGGGGCCAGCCCGGGCCGAGGCCGGACGGGGGCTGGCCGGGCGTGGTTTCCCCCTGGCCCCATTTTCCCGATGCCGCCTCGCAATGCCTCACCCAAGCCCGCGGTCCTGGGTGCGGCGTTGCGAGCAGCCGTCGCTCATTCGCGTAGTAGTCCGCCCGCCGGCCGTACGCCAAGGCTTCACATTGCACTTCTGAAGCGAGCGAATCTCTCAAAGCGGTTCTGACTGTTGTGAGAGTCGAGCATCTCCCCAGGAACCATAGGAATAGTTGTCGTAATGCTCGCCTGCCGTGAAGGAAACCTTGAGCATGAGACGGAGTGCCCCTGAGACGTTGATCTTCACCTTCTCAGACTCGCCCACTCCCAGCTCTCGCTTCATTACCGAGCGGCCGTCCACGAGAGCCTGAAAGGTGATTCGGCCGCCCGACGGGGAGTCGTCTCGGACCCCGATGGTGGCGTCAAACAATCTCCAACGACCGCCAAGATTGTATTCCGCATAGCTACTGGGAAGCGAGCTTTTGTCGACAGAGAAGGACACAGTCTGAGCAAAGGTTCGCCCCCCAAGGTCAGCTGATCCTGTGTACGGGGGGTACCCCCCCGGCAGGGGTTCTAGCTCGACCAGGTACTTCTCTTGCGATTGCACTGGCGGTGACGGCGACGGCGACGGCGACGGCGACGGCGACGATGAAGCAGCCTCCCCCGTCCTCGTTACCGAAGCGCTGACCGGAGGATAGTCGGGACTAGGTCGCGGATGCTCCGGAGGAGAGCCGCATCCCCTGACCCCGAAGAAGGTCAGCAGGGCGATAGCGGTACCCATAACGGTGGCGACGGTGGTCCACATGGCATGCCCTGATCGCTCATCAGTCACAGTGTCATTCTCTCTTGACGGGCAGTACAGGCCGCCACCCACGGTGATCAGACACACCGATCGTGCCCGTGCGGAGGAAAACACGACACAACACATCGCACGATGTCTGCATGCCGGATGATCACCACAACATGATTCAGATCAGCGGGCCGATATTAATGTTCCCCGCTTTGTGTCGGGGGATGGGGTGGTGTTCTTCCCTGGAGGATGGCACGCGGCCCAGGCGGGCGGGAGGTGAACGGTCAGCCGACGCATCCGCGGGTCGCCGATGGGCACGGTGTAGCCGAACCGGCGCGGATCTCGAAGGTCGATGGCTATCTCCGCCCTTAGCCGGCGTTCCCTGCCAGGTCGAAGGAGAGCTGCTCGGCGCGCGGTCTCTGCCATGAGCTGTTCGCAGCGCAGGACGATGCCGCGGAGTCTGCTGCGCCCCAGCATGTCGTACATCTCGTAGGCGGTGTCGCGGAGGTCGTCAGGTGTGCGGGGACGGCCCGCCGGGCAGCTGGCGGCTGCGGTGGACCTCGGAGCGGTCAGCCATCGTGACGGTCATCCTCATCGCCCGGGCGGCCTGCTTTCGGGCGCGCAGGCGGTCGCCGAGCTCGACGACCAGCGAAAGCAGCGCGGCCCGGGCGGCCTCGGGTGCCAGTGTCGCAGGGGAATCGCCCGACACTGTGCGGAAGCTCCGTCGGCACCACCGCCCTGCGGTCGATGCCGCGGGCCACCTCGCGCAGCCGGCGGCCCTCCCGTCCACCGAGGAGGCGCTGCACGGTCGCCTCCGGCAGTTGCGCCAGCAGGCCAGGCCGGAGAAGGTGATCAGCTGCCGGGGCTTGAGGCAGCTGAGCGCGGCGTGCATTGCGATGCCGGCGGCGACGGCGTAGGGCGTCGTCTGTGGGATGAGGAGCGCGATGGGCAGTGTGAGTTCCGCCGCGAGGACGATGGCAGCGCGTCGGCCGTGGCCGATGACCGCCCGCAGGCCGCGGAATGACGGACACTCATACGGTGGTCACCAGCGCAAGCAGTGTGGCCACCACAGCTGGCGGCTGATGACAGCGTAGGTCCGCGCACGTTTGCGGCGCAAATACACAAGAGGGCAGGAATGCAGGGCACCATACGACGAGGGTCTTGGCGGAGAGCAGTGGGCGTCACCGTCGCAGCGCTGGCTACTAGGGGGCGTCTTGTCGATCATGAGTCGAGCCAGATGAGAGTGCTGGCCAGGCTGATGGCGGCGAGATAGCGGTCGGGATGTTTGTCGTAGCGGGTGGC
>NZ_BMTY01000038.1 GCF_014649915.1 Streptomyces toxytricini
GCCTCGACCGGTTGGCTTCCGCCAACCTCCCCCCGTCGTCGCCGTCCGGCCTCGACCGGTTGGCTTCCGCCAACCTCACCCCCGTCGTCGCCGTCCGGCTCCGACCGGTTGGCTTCCGCCAACCTCACCCCCGTCGTCGCCGTCCGGCCCCGACCGGTTGGCTTCGGCCAACCTCCCCCCCCCGTCGTCGCCGTCCGGCCCCGACCAATCGGCTACCGCCAAACCCCACCCCCGCCGTCGCCTTACGCTCCCGGCCCCCCCGCCGCGCCTCTACCATCCCGCCGCCACGAACCGCACCGGCGTGCCCGGTCTGGCCTGGGCCGCCGCGTTCAGAGCCCGTCCCGGCGGGACCACGCCCACCACCGGGTAGCCGCCCGTCACCGGATGGTCGGCCAGGAAGACCACCGGGAGGCCGTCCGGGGGGACCTGGACCGCGCCCAGGACCATGCCCTCGCTCGGGAGTTCGCCGCCGCGCGTGCGGGTGAGCCTGGGGCCCGCCTCCGTGCGGAGGCCGATGCGGTTCGACTCCGGGGACACCCGGTACGGCGAGCGCCACAGCGCGGACAGCGAAGCCGGGGTGAACCAGTCGGCCCGCGGGCCCGGCCTGAGGGGCAGCACCAGTTCGGCGGGGGGCGCGGGGACTCTCAGGGTGTCGGCGCCGCGGACGGGATCCGGGCCGGGAGGGCCGACCGGCAGGAGCGTGCCCGGCGCCGGGAGCGGGGGGCCCAGCCCGGACAGCAGGTCCGTCGAGCGACTGCCGAGGACCGGCTGGACTGCGAAGCCTCCCCGCACCGCGACGTAGCCGCGCACTCCCGACTCCGCCCGGCCGACGTCCAGCTCCGCCCCTGCCGGGACGCGGACCGGTTCCCCCCAGGCCACCGGCCGGCCGGACACCCGTACAGGACACGGCGCGCCCGTGACCGCCACGACCACCGCCGACCCGGGGGGCCCGCCTGCCCGCAGCGTGACGCCGTCCAGCGTCGTCTCCAGGACAGCGGCGTCCGGTCGGTTGCCCAGCAGCCGGTTGGCCAGGGCGTACGCCTCCGCGTCGAGGGCGCCCGAGCGCGGCACGCCCAGGTGGGCGCGGCCCGGTCGGCCCCGGTCCTGGAGGGTGGTCAGCGCCCCAGGGCGCAGCACCTCCAGCCACAGCCCGCCGCCGGTTCCGGTCATGCGCCCGCCTCCTCGAACCGCACCCGCGTCCCGGGTGCGAACAGTGCCGCCGGTTCCCGCAGCGGGTCCCACACCACGGCGTCGGTGGTGCCGATGAGCTGCCAGCCGCCGGGGGAGGAGCGCGGGTACACCCCGGCGTACTCGCCGGCCAGCGCGAGGGAGCCGGCGGGGACGGCGGTGCGCGGGGTGGCCCGCCGGGGCGGGTGGAAGCGTTCGGGGAGCCCCGTCAGGTAGCCGAAGCCGGGTGCGAAGCCGCAGAACGCCACCCGGAAGACGACGGATCCGACGACCTCGGCGACGTCCCGCTCCGCGACCCGCCACAGCCGGGCGACGTCGGCCAGGTCGGGCCCGTCGTAGCGGACGGGGACGGTGACCAGCGGGCCCTCCTCCTCCGCGAGCGGCGGCACCCGCCAGGCGGTGATCCGCGCGGCGAGCGCCCCCGGGTCCCGTACGCCGTCCAGGAGCACGGTCCGCGCCGCGGGCACCACGTCCCGTACGGGGCCCAGCTCGCCGGCGGCGCGCCGGCGCAGCACCTCCGCGTGGAGGGCGGCCGCCTCGGCGGCGGTGCCGACCTCGACGAGCACCGCTTCGACGCCGACGACGAGGGCCCTCACGGCGCGCCCGCCCGGCCAGGCCGGGCCCGGTGTGCGGCGGTGCGGGTCATGCGAAGGCCTCGACGCGGATCCCGGCGGCGGTGAGCGCCTCGCGCACCCGCCGGGCGAGCGCGGCCGCGCCCGGGGTGTCGCCGTGCACGCACAGGGAGCGCGCGGCGACGGGGACGCGGGTGCCGTCGGCAGCGGGGACGGCGCCCTCCGCGGCCATGGCGACGGCGCGGGCGACGACCGTGTCGGGGTCGTGGAGGACGGCGCCGGGCTCGCCGCGCGGTACCAGCGTCCCGGCCGGGGTGTAGGCCCGGTCGGCGAACGCCTCCGGTACGGGCGTCAGGCCGGCGTCCGCGGCCGCGGCCAAGAGCCGCGACCCCGGCAGCCCGAGCACCGGCAGGTCCGCGTCCGGTCCGGCCGCGGTGCGGACCCCTGCGGCTACCGCGGCGGCCTGGGCGGCGTCGTGGACGGTGCGGTTGTAGAGCGCGCCGTGCGGTTTGACGTACGACACGCGGGAGCCGGCCGCGCGTGCGAAGACCTCCAGCGCCCCGATCTGGTAGGCGATCTCGTCGGCCAGCTCGCCGGGCGGCACGTCCATCGACCTGCGCCCGAACCCGGCCAGGTCCCGGTAGGAGACCTGCGCCCCGATCCGCACGCCGCGCGCGGAGGCCAGCTCGCAGACCCTCCGCATGATCGACGGGTCCCCGGCGTGGAACCCGCACGCCACGTTGGCGCTGGTGACGACGGACAGCAGCGCCTCGTCGTCGGTGAGCGTCCAGCGTCCGAAGCCCTCGCCCAGGTCGGCGTTGAGGTCGACCGCACGTGTGATCATGGATGCCATGGCGTGAGCCTAGAACAACGCCCGCCCGGCGGGACCGGGACCGATCATGCCGAACCATGCCGTTTGGGATGTTGTCCCTGCGAGCGCCTAATCTTTGTCCGTGACTCTCCCCGCCCCGGCGAAGACCCTTCCGTCCCCGGCGCCGGGCCCGGCCGCCGACGAGGGCCTGGCCCGGCGGCTGCGCGCGCTCGCCTGCACCGCCCCGCTCCACGACCTCGACGTCCGCAAGGCGAACCTCGCCGGCGAGTACGGCACGTACGCGATGGCGGAGATCGCGCTCGCCGCGATCGACCTGGTCACGCTGCACATGGACTTCGACACCGGCGCCGACCACGAGCAGATAGTGGCCAGGCTGCTGCCGCGCATCGCGGCCCAGGCCCCCGAGCGGCCCGCCGCCGAGCACGAGCGGGTGGCGCGCTGGGTGCTGGAGAACCTGGTCAACGTCGGCAGCGTCGACCGCGGCTTCCGCGCGATCTACGGCACGTTCGGCCCGGACGGGGCGTACGTCCGGCGCGACTACGACTTCAAGCTGATCGAGGAGGTCCCCGGCTACGGGGGCGGCGTCTACCTACGCACCACGGACGAGGCCGTCAACGTCCTGGTGGGCGCCCTCGACACCGACGTCACCAGCGCCCAGATCGCGGCCGAGGTGAAGCTGGAGGTCCTCGTCAGCCGCGGCCGCCTCGCGGACGCCCAGCTCGCCGCCGAGCAGGCCCGCTACCGCACCGTGCAGTACGCGGAGACGCTGCGCCGCACCCTGGAGGCGACGCGGCGCAACGTGCGGGCGGTGGACTGGCTGCGGTCCGTGCCCGACATGATCGAGGAGGCCCTCGACCACGTCGCGGACCGCTACCGGCACGAGAACGCGATCCTGACGAACATCCGCAAGGCACGCGACGAGGCCGAGGAGCCGGAGAACAAGCGGCGGGCCGCCGAGCTCGTCGACATCGTCAAGGACTGCATCCGCCGCCACACCCAGCTCCAGTCCCGGCTGTTGGACGCCGGCCCCCTGTTCCGGGCGGAGCAGGACCGGCAGGCGTTCGCGGCGCCCGCGCCGCGGTCCGGCATCGACCTGTACGGGCAGCTGGTGGCCCCGGTGCTGCCGCTGCCGGTCGCCGACGCGAGGCGCGTCACCGACGCGTTCTTCGCGGCGGGCACGGGCCTGCGCACGCCGGTGTCCGTACGCGTCGCGGACCTGGTGGAGCTGCTGCTGACGCCGCCCGTGGAGCGGGAGCACCTCGGCGCGGAGATGCCCGAACCCGACCTGATCGCCACTCCGGACGACAGCCGCTTCAGCGAGGAGCAGCTCGCCGCCGCCACCGAGCTCCTGGACCTGCCGCACGACGCGCCGCGGCGCCTGTCGGGCCTCCTCGCGGAGGCCCGGCGCAGCGACCCGGACCTGCCCTACCTGGTGGCGCTGCTCGCCGTCCACGCGGCGAGCCCGGCCGTCGGCACCGCCTACCGGCAGGGCGAGGAGCGGCTGCTGTTCGCAGTGGACGACGGAACGGAGCTGGACGATCCGGAGTTCGGCGGCGCCGACCTGATCGTCGGCACGGCCCTGCTGGACGCGGCCGCGATGACCGCCGACCGGACGGAGGCGCAGTGACGCCCCCGCCGGCCCCCGCCACCCCAGCCGGTCCGGGCCCGTCCGCCGCGACCCCGGCCGCACCCGCCGGGGGCGGCCGGGGCCCGACGCACGCCGCCGCACCCGCGGCACCGCGCTCCCGCGCGACCACCGCACCCCAGGAGAGGCAGTACCCGTGAGCGACCACCACGCCGAGCACCCCGCGTGGAGCGAGGCCGAGGCGCCGGCGGCGCCGGCCCCCTCGGCCGGCTCGCACGTCACCCCCGCGGACGCCGCCGACGCGGCGCGCCTCGTCGCGTTCGGCCTGCAGCCCAAGCTGCAGCCCGCCCGCGACGCCGAGTACGCCGACCTGCTGCGCCGCTACCGCGAGGACCCCGCCTTCGGCCGCCTCGCCGACGCCGTCGCCACCGGGCTCGGCCTCGTCGTCCTGGAGGTGTCCCCGCGCGCCGGCATGGCCGTCACCGCGGGCGAGGACTCCGTCTTCGCCGTCCGCATGGGCGACTACGCCCGCCGCACGGCCGCCGACTCCGGCGACCGGTTCCTGCACGGCCTGGCCCACCTCGCCATCGCCGCGCTGGCCTTCCCCCGGCCCGAGGACCTCGCCGACGACGGCTACGTCGGCCGCATCACCGTCAACGGCGTCGACGCCTTCGTCCGGCAGGCCTGCCGCCGCCTGGAGGAGCGGGCCGAGGAGCTCGGCGAGAACACCGACCCGGCCTCCGACGCCCCCGGGCTGGAGGCCGCCTGGCGCGTCTACGCCCGCCGCAGCTCCACCGGCGCCACCAAGGACGCCCGCCGCCTCGCCGGGTCCACCACCGGCATCGTCGGCAAGGCCGCCGCCTTCCTCACCGACTCCGGATTCCTCCAGCGCACCGGCGACGACTCCGGCGGCACCTACCGCACCACCCCCCGCTACCAGCTCCAGGTCCGCGACATGGCGGGCACCGCGGCCATGGCCGAACTCCTGGAGCTCGGCGTGGTCCCCGTCAGCGACGGCACCGCGAGCCTCCTCCCGCCGCCCGACGGCGACGACCTGGAGCTCGCCCCCGACGCCGGACTGCCCTTCCACGCCTGAGCCCCGGCCCTCAACCGGCCCGCGGGCCCGCGCCCGCCCCGGGGCGCGGCCCGCCCCGGCCCCGCCGACCCCCGTCCTCCCGTACCACCACCCACGAGACACCACGAGAGCCCGCCGCCATGTACGAGCTGTCCCGGATCCGCCTCTACTCCATCGGGCCCGCCGGCGCACGCTACGCCGACACCGTGCTCGACCTGCGCGGAGTGGGCGAGCCGGTGCCCCACCCGGCGCCCGCCCAGGCGGAGTTCTTCGCGGACGAGCCCACAGGCCCGCCGCGCCGCCCCGCACCCGCCGGCGTGCTGTTCCTGGAGAACGGCGGCGGCAAGTCCGTCCTCCTCAAGCTGATCTTCTCGGTGATGCTGCCCGGCCACCGCAACACCCTCGGCGGGGCCAGTTCCGGCGTGCTGCGCAAGTTCCTCCTCGCCGACGACTGCGGGCACGTCGCCCTGGAGTGGCAGCACACCCAGACCGGCGAGTGCGTCGTCGTCGGCAAGGTCAGCGAATGGCGCGGCCGCCAGGTCTCCAACGACCCCCGCAAGTTCGCCGAGGCCTGGTACTCCTTCCGGCCCGGCCCCGGCCTGAGCCTGGACAACCTGCCGGTCGCCGAGTCCACCGCCGTCCGCCCGCCCGTCGAGGGGGCCTCCGGCGCGCAGGGCCGCCGCCGCACCATGAAGGGCTTCCGCGACGCCCTCACCGAGGCGGGCAAGGCCTACCCGCACCTGGAGGTGTACTTCGAGGAGATCCACGACCGCTGGAACGAGCACCTCACCGAACTCGGCCTCGACCCGGAGCTCTTCCGCTACCAGCGCGAGATGAACGCCGACGAGGGCGAGGCCGCCGGCCTGTTCGCGGTGAAGAAGGACTCCGACTTCACCGACCTGCTGCTGCGCGCCGTCACCGACACCCGCGACACCGACGGCCTCGCCGACCTCGTCCACGGCTTCGGCAACAAGCTCGGCCGGCGCGCCGAACTGATGGCCGAACGGGACTTCACCGCCGGCTCCGTCGACCTCCTCGGGAAGATCGTCGAAGCCGCGGAGACCCGCTCCCGGCTCCGCGACGTCCACGCCGGCGCCGAGCGCCGCACCCGCACCCTCGCCCGCCGGCTCTCCGCGCGCGCCGCCGAGGAGCGGGCCCGCGCCGCCGACCTCGCCCAGCGGGTCACCGACGCCGCCCACGCCGTCACCGCCGCCGAGAGCGCCCGCGGCCGCAGCGCCGCCGTATCCGCCGAACTCGCCTACCGGCACGCCTCGCTGGCCCTGGCCGTCGCCGAGAAGGCCGCCACCGCCCAGCGCCGCGAACTGCTGGAGGCCCGCACCCTGCACGCCGCCTGGCAGGCCGCCGAGATCGTGCTCCGACACCGTGCCGCGGCCGACCGCTCCGCCCGCGTCGCCGCCGCCATCCTGGAAGCCGAGCGGGACGCCGCGCCCGCCCTCGCCGCGCGCGCCTCCGCGGCCGCAGCCCTCGTACGCGCCCTGCACACCGCCGCCGAGGAGGGCGAGCGCACCGCCAACGAGGAGGAGGAGCGCTCCGCCGCGCTCCAGGCCGCCGGCGAGGCCGCCCACCGCGACGCCACCGCCGCCGCCACCGCCGCCCAGCGGGCCCGCAGCGAGGCCGAGCACCTGCGGGCCCGCCTCGCCGAGGTCCAGCAGGAGACCGCCGAGGCCGTCCGCGCCGGCTGGCTCGACGACTCCGCCCCCGACGCCGACCCGGCCCGCGCGGCCCTGGCCGCCAGCGACGCCGAAGCCGCCGCCGTGGCCGCCTGGGACACGGCCCGCGAGGCCGCCCGGGCCACCGCCGACACCGCGCGCGAGGCCGCCGCCGCGGAATCCCGCGCCGAACTCACCGCCGCCCGCGCCGCCGACGCCGCCGACGCCGCCGAGGCCGCCCACCGCGCCGAACGGCTCGCCGCGGCCTCCCTGGCCGCCGCGCCCCGCCTGGCAGCCCTCCTCGGCCTGCCCTCGGCCCCCGGACGGGCCCCCGTGCCCGGCCCCCGCTCCGGCGGCGACACCCCCGCCGCAGGAGCAGCCCCGGCCGAAGCCCCGGCGGGCGGGCTCACCGCCGAGGACCTCGACCGCACCGCGGACGAGCTGCACACCCTCCTCACCGACGCGGTCGCCTCCGCCGAACGCCAGCTGTTCGACCTGCGCACCGCCGCAGCCGACGACGCCCGCATCCTCGGCGCGCTCGGCGACGGCGGCCTGCTGCCGCCCGGCCCCGACGTCCTCGCCACCGTCGAATACCTCGGCGAGCACGGCATCCCCGCCCTGCCCGGCTGGCGCTACCTCGCCCAGTCCGTCGACCCCGCCGACCACGCCGCGGTCCTCGCCGCCCGCCCCGAACTCGTCGACGGCGTCGTCATCACCGACCCCGACACCCACGCCCGCGCCCGCGAGGTCCTCGCCGGGGCCGCCCTGCTGCCCCGCTCCACGGTCGCCGTCGGCACCGCCGCCGCCCTCCTCGCCCCCGTCCCCCCGGCCGGCGACGACGCCGCCGCGGTGTTCCTCGTCCCGCCGAACCCGGCCATGCACGACGAGCACGCCGCCGACGAGGAGCGCCGCGCGCTCCGCGACCGCGCCACCGCCCGCGACACCGAGATCCGCGAGCTCGCCGCCCGCCTCGCCGGGGACCGGGAGCTCGCCGCCCGCCTCGCCTCATGGCGCACCGGATGCCCGCCCGGCCGGCTCGCCGAGCTCGCCGAACACGCCGACGCGGCCCGCACCTTCGCCCAGGAAGCCGACGCCGAGCTCGCCGAGGCCCGCACCGCCCGCGCCGAGGCGGACGAGGCCGCCGCCGACGCCGCCCGCGTCCGCGACGAACGCCAGGAAGCCGCCCAGCGCGCCCGGCGCGCCGCCGACATCCTCGCCGGCCTCGCCTCCCGGCTCCGCGAGCGCGCCACCTGGCAGGTCCGCGTCCGCGAACTCGCCGACGACGCCGCCGAAGCCGAGGCCCGCGCCGAGATGTGCCTGGAGCGGGCCCGGGCCGCCGACGAGGACCGCCGCGCCGCACAGCGCGCCGCCGACGACGCCCGGCGCACCGCCCGCGCCCTGCGCGCCGAGCGCGCCGAGATCGCCGGCGCCCCCGAGTCCCTGCCCGAGGACGCCGCCGACCAGGGCGCCCCGCAGCGCCCGCTGCCCGACCTCCGCGAGGCCTACCGGGCCGCCTCCCGGCTCTACGAGAAGGTCGGCGTCGGCGCCGACCTGCGGGCAGAGCAGGCCCGCGCCGAGTCCGACGAGAGCGCCGCCCTCGCCGAACTCGACCGGCTCACCAACAAGGTCCGCACCCGCGCCGCCCAGCTCCTCGAAGGCACCGACGGCGCCGACGGCCCCTCCCGGCAGGCGGCCGCCGCCCGCGCCGAATCCCTCGTCCAGATGCTGGAGACCCGCGCCTCCGCCGCCAGCGAGCAGCTCGGCCGGCTGCGCGGCGAGGCCGAGCGGCACGCCCCGGCCGACGGCGAGGCCCACACGGAGCTCCCCGAGGAGATGGTCCCCGAGGACGTCGAGCAGGCGCAGGCCATGCTGCGCAACGCGACCGCCCAGCTCGCCGCCCACGCCGCCGCCGTCGAGAGCGCCCGCGCCGCCCACGCCGACCTGCTGCGCGCCCACCGCACCGCCGAGGACGGCGCCGGGGGCTTCGACGAGACCGCGGCGATGCTGCGGGACCTGCTGCGCGACCACGCCCCGCAGGACGACGAGCAGGAGCCGGCGCCCCACCCGGGGACCCTGGAGGAGGCCCGGCAGTCCGCGGCCGAGGCCCGCCGCTCGCTGCGGGGCTGCGCCGCGGACCTCTCGGCCGCCGAGACCGCCGTCCGCGAGGCGAGCGACGTCCTCGTCCGGCACGCCAACGCCACCCGCTACGAGCAGGTGCGCACCCCCGCCCGGCAGCAGATCCGCGAACTGCCCGCCTCCGCCCTGCCCGAGCACGCGGCGGCCTGGGCGGCGGCCTTCGCGCCGCGGCTGCGCGTCCTCACCGACGAACTCGCCCAGTTGGAGCGCAACCGGGACAGCATCGTCGACCGGCTCCGCGGACTGGTCGAGTCCGCCCTGGCGACGCTCCGCTCCGCGCAGCGGCTCTCCCGGCTCCCCGAGGGCCTCGGCGAATGGTCGGGCCAGGAGTTCCTGCGGATCCGCTTCGAGGAGCCCGACCAGGCCACGCTCACCGAGCGGCTCGGCGAGGTCATCGACGACGCCACCCGCTCCGCGGTCAGGAAGAACGCCGCCTTCGGCGAGGGCCGCCGTGACGGCATGTCCCTGCTCCTGCGCGGCGTCCAGGCGGCCCTGGAGCCCAAGGGCGTCTCGGTGGAGATCCTCAAGCCGGACGCGGTACTGCGCGCCGAGCGCGTCCCCGTCGGCCAGATGGGCGACGTGTTCTCCGGCGGGCAGCTGCTGACCGCCGCGATCGCGCTCTACTGCACGATGGCCGCGCTCCGCAGCAACGACCGCGGCCGCGACAAGCACCGGCACGCCGGCACCCTGTTCCTCGACAACCCCATCGGGCGCGCCAACGCCACGTACCTGCTGGAGCTCCAGCGGGCCGTCTCGGACGCCCTCGGCGTCCAGCTCCTGTACACCACGGGCCTGTTCGACACCACGGCGCTGGCCGAGTTCCCGCTGGTCATCCGGCTGCGCAACGACGCCGACCTGCGGGCGGGCCTGAAGTACATCAGCGTCGAGGAGCACCTGCGGCCGGGCCTGCCGCAGCAGTCCGCGGAGGGCGAGGCGATCCACGGCGAGATCACCGCGACCCGCATGTTCCGCCGCTCGACCGCCGGCGCCTGACCGGGCCCGGTCGGCTGCCGCGCCTGTCGGCGGCCGGTCCGGGCACGCGCGCAGGGCCTGTCCGGCGGATCATGGCCGGGTCCGCGGCGTCCGGTACGACGCCCTCGCCGCGTTGCCGGAGTGTCCCGATGGCTCCGCTGTCGCGACCCTCCGGCGCCTTGCGCCGCACCGCACCGGACGCCGCGGCCTATCCGACCTTGATCCGCCGGACAGGCCCTACCCGGCTCCGCCGCGGGCGGATATGTGCTCCGCCCAGCCGGCCGGCCCACCGGCGGCGGCCTGCCGGTTCCGGCCGGCCCGCCCGCGGCGGCCGGCGGCGCGCTCCTCGCGGCGGGCCCGGCGCCTCTCGCGCCGCAGGCTCCGCGCGGTGCTGCTCGGTTCAGACACCACCCCGTACCGCTGGTTCCAGATCTGCCGCGTGATGATCACGTCCAGCACGCCCCACGTGGCGACCACGGTTCCGGCTATCGCGGCCAGCACCATCGGCAGGGCCAGCCACGATCCCGTGATCGTCAGGAAGAACGCGATCGTCGCGGCGGTCAGCGTGACCGCCACGATCAGCACCGCCCGGACCGCCGACTCCCGCACCGGGTCCGGCAGCCGGCGACGCCGGGCCGGCTCCTCCTGCCACAGCCCGCGCCGCGGCCCGCCGGCCGCACCCGCCCCTGCGTGCACCGCCCCTGCGCGCACCGACGCTCCCGCGCCCGTGTCCTCGTACGTCCCCATGGGGCGCTCCCTCCCCTCGCACTGCCGGTGATGTCTACCCTGCCCGCGCAGGGCCGGACGACGCACCCGGCGAAAACCCCTCGAACAGGTAGACGTGCACCGGCCCCGGGAGATTCCCGGATCGCGGACTTTCACCCGCACCGCCGAGCACGCCGGAACGAATACTTCCAGCCATCCGTGCCGCCCCGGGGACCGACCCCCCACCGAGTGCCATCTGCCGCATATCGGAACGCAGTTGCCCGGAGGTATCGGACAACTCGTGATCTTCGCCCGGGCGGCAGGCCGAAAACGTCCGGACACGCCTTCGAAGGCGTCGCGCAGCAGTAGTAGGCTCACGCCGTTTGAGTGACGGAACACCAATCCCCGCAAAGGGGGTTGAGCTGGGGAGGCTGGGGAGGCCATGCGCTTTCGCGGGAAGTCCATCCGCCGGAAGATCGTGGCGCTGCTGCTCGTGCCGCTCGTCTCCCTCACCGCCCTCTGGGGCTTCTCCACCGTCGTCACCGGCCGCCAGGCCTTGCAACTCCTCGACGTCGCCTACGTCATCGACAAGGTCGGCTACCCCATCGAGGACGTCGTCCGCGTCCTGCAGAAGGAACGCCGCCAGACCCTCGTCGTCATCGGCGACCCCCGCGCCTCCGCCGCCACCGCCGAGCTCGCCAAGCGCCGCGCCGCCACCGACCAGCTCGTCGACCGCATCAGCAGGAACGCCCGCGACCCCGAGGTCGTCGAAGAGCTCTCGCCGGCCGCCAACCAGCGCCTGACCTCCATCCTCGACGCCCTGAACGGCATCGGCACCCTGCGCCGCTCCGTCGACCAGAACACCCTGGACCCCAATCAGGCGCTGGAGATGTACAGCAGCCTCGTCGACCCCTGCTACGACTTCCTGATGAACCTCCACGCCCTGGAGAACGTGGAGATGGACAAGCAGGGCCGCGCCCTCGTCGGCATCACCCGCGCCCGCGAGACCCTCTCCCGCGAGGACGCCGTCATCGCCTCCGCCCTCGCCGCCCGCAACGTCGGCCCCGCCGACCTGCGCCAAGTCTCCGACCTCGCCGCGAACCGGCGCCTGCTGTACTCCTTCAACCTCGCGATCCTGCCCCCCGCCGAGCGGGACGCCTTCGAGACGTACTGGAGCGGGCCCGACACCAAGCCCCTGCGCGACGCGGAGGAGCGCTTCCTCTCCGGCGGCCCCGGCAAGAACCCCCGCAGCATCACCGCCGCCCAGTGGGACGAGGCCGCCGCCAAGGTCCTCGACGACCTCGCCACCATGGGCACCGCCGCCGGCGACCGCTACCAGGAGCGCGTCGAGCCCGTCGCCGTCACCGTCCTCGTCCAGGCCGCCGTCGCCGGCGTCCTCGGCTTCTTCGCGCTGCTCGTCTCCCTCTTCATGTCCGTCCGCATCGGACGCGACCTGATCCGCGACCTGTCCCGGCTGCGCAAGGAGGCCCACGAGGTCTCCGGCGTCCGCCTCCCCGCCGTCATGCGCCGCCTCGCCGCCGGCGAGCACGTCGACGTCGAGACCGAGGCCCCCCGCCTGCAGTACGAGAAGGACGAGGTCGGCCAGGTCGGCCTGGCCCTCAACACCCTCCAGCGCGCCGCCGTCGAAGCCGCCGTCAAGCAGGCCGAGCTCCGCAAGGGCGTCTCCGAGGTCTTCGTCAACCTCGCCCGCCGCAACCAGGTCCTGCTGCACCGCCAGCTCACCCTGCTCGACACCATGGAGCGGCGCACCGAGGACGCCGAGGAGCTCGCCGACCTCTTCCGCCTCGACCACATGACCACCCGCATGCGCCGCCACGCCGAGGGCCTCGTGATCCTCTCCGGCGCGGCCCCCTCCCGCCAGTGGCGCCGCCCCGTGCAGCTGATGGACGTCGTCCGCGCCGCCGTCGCCGAGGTCGAGGACTACGAGCGCATCGAGGTCCGCCGGCTGCCCCGCCTCGGCATCGCCGGCCCCGCCGTCGCCGACGTCACCCACCTCGTCGCCGAACTGCTGGAGAACGCCACCGTCTTCTCGCCGCCGCACACCGCCGTCCAGGTCCACGGCGAACGCGTCGCCAACGGCTTCACCCTGGAGATCCACGACCGCGGCCTCGGCATGAACCCCGAAGCCCTCCTCGACGCCAACCTGCGCCTCGCCGAGACCCCCGAGTTCGAGCTCTCCGACACCGACCGCCTCGGCCTGTTCGTCGTCAGCCGCCTCGCCCGCCGCCACGACGTGAAGGTCGTCCTCCAGCCCAGCCCCTACGGCGGCACCACCGCCGTGGTCTTCCTGCCCGCAGCGCTGCTCACGGAGGCCCCCGACACCCCAGGCGGCGGCCTGCGCCCCGGCGGTGCCAAGCACGACCGCCACGGCCGCCCAGCCGGCCCCGGCAAGCGGCCCGCGCACGCCACGCAGGCCGTGCAGCACGGAGCGGGCGGGCGGCCGCTGCCCGCCGCAGACCGGCGCCGCCCCGTCGAACTCGAAGCCCCCCTCGGCATGCTCGGCCTCGACGGCGCCGACGACGCCCCCGCCCTCGACGAGTCCGCCGCGGGCATCGCCGGCCTCACCGGCGTCGGCGGCCGCCCCGCGATGGCGACCCTCGACGACGAGACGCCCCCGCACGGCACGCCCCGCAGCGGCCTGCTCGGCCTGCGCCCCGCCGACCGGCAGCACCCCGAGCGCAGGACGGCCCGCGAGCCCCTCGCCCCGACCGGCCCCGTCCGGCTGGAGGGCCACCGCGCCGAGCCGGTCCGCGGCCCCCGCCCCGAGGCCGCCCGCTCCTCGGGCCCGGTGCCGCTGCCGCGCCGCCGCCCCACGCCGACGCTCGTGGCCGACCACGGCCGCCGGGTGGAGCCCCGCCCGGTATCCCCGGTCCCGCCCGCGACGGACCGGCCGGAGCCGGAGCCGCCCGTGACGCAGCCGGGGCAGACCGCCCCGGCCACGGGCCCCGGCGGGCTGCCCCGGCGGGTCCGGCAGGCGAACCTCGCGCCGCAGCTGAAGTCCGCCCCCGCGCCGGCCCCCGCCCGGCCCGCACCCGAGGCGCCGGCCGAGCGCGACGCCGAAGACGTACGCACCCGCATGTCCGCCCTCCAGCGAGGCTGGACGGCGGGCCGCAACAAGCACGCACAGCAGTCCGAGACCGGGGCGGACTCCCGCGCCGGCCGCGGTCCCGCGAACGAGAACGAGGGGGACGGTCGATGACCGCACCGCAGACCGGCAACGACATCCGCAGCCGCGGTTCCGGCCAGCTCAACTGGCTGCTCGACGAACTCGTCGACCGGGTCGGCAGCATCCGCAAGGCGGTCGTCCTCTCCGGCGACGGCCTGCCCACCGGCAGCTCCAAGGACCTGACCCGCGAGGACAGCGAGCACCTCGCCGCCGTCGCCTCCGGCTTCCACAGCCTCGCCAAGGGCGTCGGCCGGCACTTCGACTCCGGCGGCGTCCGCCAGACCGTCGTCGAGCTCGACGAGGCGTTCCTCTTCGTCATGGCCGCCGGCTACGGCAGCTGCCTGGCCGTCCTCTCGGACGCCGACTCGGACGTCGGGCAGGTCGCCTACGAGATGACCCTCATGGTCAAGCGCGTCGGCGACCACCTGTCGACCGCCCCGCGCTCCGGACTGCCAGCCGGAGGGTGAGTCGAGGCCGCATGAGCGATCCAGGCGCAGAGCACCAGGAGCACGCCGCCGGAGCGGACACCGCCCGGGCCCACGGCCCCGACGAGCCGCACTGGTTCGACGACGAAGCGGGGCCGGTCGTCCGCCCGTACGCGATGACCCGCGGGCGGACCAGCCACGCGGGCCAACACCGGCTCGACCTGATCGCGCTGGTCTTCGCCGAGCCGGCGGCGGACGACCCGGTCTGGGAGCTGACCCTCTCCCCGGAGCACACCCACATCCTCGGCCTCTGCCGGGAGCGCCCCCAGTCGGTCGCCGAGATCGCGGCCGAACTCGACCTGGCGGTCGGGGTGGTGCGCGTCCTCATCGGCGACCTGGCCGAGGAGGAACTGGTCCACGTGACCCGGCCGGTGCCGCCGGCCGAACTGCCCGACGAATCCATTCTGCGTGAGGTGATCGATGGCCTTCGGGCGCTCTAGCCGCGGTGCGATGCACGCCGTCTCCCCGGTCGAGCCGCTGACCCTGAAGATCCTCGTCGCGGGCGGCTTCGGGGTCGGCAAGACCACCCTGGTCGGCGCGGTGAGCGAGATCAGACCGCTGCGCACCGAGGAGTCGCTCTCGGAGCCCGGCGCGGGCATCGACGACACCGGGGGAGTGGAGGGCAAGAGCACCACCACCGTCGCCATGGACTTCGGGCGGATCACCCTGCGCGAGGACCTGGTGCTGTACCTGTTCGGTACCCCGGGCCAGGACCGCTTCTGGTTCCTGTGGGACGAGCTGGCGCAGGGCGCCCTGGGCGCCGTGGTCCTCGCCGACACCCGCCGGCTGGCCGACTGCTTCGCGGCGGTCGACTACTTCGAGCGGCGCGGGATCCCCTTCACCGTCGCGGTCAACTGCTTCGACGGGGCCGAACGGCACCCCGTCGTGCACGTCCGGGAGGCGCTGGACCTCGACGCGGGCGTGCCCGTGCTCCTGTGCGACGCCCGCGACCGGGAGTCCGTCAAGGACGTGCTGGTCGGGGTCGTCGAGCACGCGATGTCCACGGCCCGGGCCCGGAGGCGGAGCCTGACCGCCGGGAGCTGAGGCGCCGGAGCGGCCCGCACCCCCGCCGACTGGGGTACGGGCCGCGGCTTCCACGGGGGGGCAGGGGGACGGTTCGGGACCGTGGAGCGAGTGTGAACCCGCTCCACTGGCCCGTCAAGCATCCGTGCACGCCCCGCTCACCGCACGGCCACGACCGCCGACCCGTGCCCGAACAGCCCCTGGTTCACGGCGATCCCGACCCGCGCCCCCGGCACCTGGCGGGCTCCCGCCGCCCCGCGCAGCTGCCACGTCAGCTCGCACACCTGGGCGATGGCCTGCGCCGGCACGGCCTCCCCGAACGAGGCGAGCCCGCCGCTCGCATTGACCGGCAGCCGTCCGCCGAGCGCGGTGGCGCCCTTCCCGAGGAGCGACGCGCCCTCTCCCGGGCCGCAGAGGCCGATGTCCTCGTACCACTCCAGCTCCAGCGCGGTGGACAGGTCGTACACCTCGGCCAGGGAGAGGTCCTCCGGGCCGACCCCCGCCTCCTCGTACACGGCCCGCGCGATCGACGCCCGGAACGGCACGGCGGCGCTCGCGGCCCCGGCGTCGGCCCCGGCGCCGGCTCCGCAGGCCGAGTCGGTCGCGATGTCCGGCAGGTCGAGGACCGTACGCGGATACCGCGGCGTCACCGTCGACACCGCCCGGATCCGCACCGGGTCGGCCACGCCCCGCGCCCGCGCGAACTCGATGCTGCCCAGCACCAGGGCGGCGCCCCCGTCCGAGGTGGCGCAGACGTCGAGCAGCCGCAGGGGGTCGGCGACCACGGGGGAAGCGGCCACCTCCTCGGCCGTGACCGCCTTCCGGTAGCGCGCCAGCGGGTTCAGTGCCCCGGCCGCCGCGTTCTTTACCTTCACCCGGGCGAAGTCCTCGGCGGTGTCCCCGTACACGGCCATCCGCCGGCGTGCGTACAGCCCGAAGTACGCCGGGTTCGTCGCGCCCAGCAGCCGGAACCGCAGCCAGTCCGGGTCGTCGGGCCGGTCCCCGCCCGCCGGGGCGAAGAACCCCTTGGGCGCCGCGTCCGCGCCGACGACCAGCACCGCGTCGGCCTGCCCGGCGAGGATCTGGGCCCGCGCCGCGGCGACGGCCTGCGCGCCGGACGCGCACGCGGCGTACACGCTGGCCACGCGCGCCCCCTGCCATCCGAGGGCCCGGGCGAAGGTGGCGCCCGCCACGTAGCCGGGGTAGCCGCCGCGCACGGTGCCGGCGCCGACGACGGACTGCACGCCGCTCCACTCCAGCCCGGCGTCGGCGAGCGCCGCCCGCGCCGCGACCCGCCCGTACTCGACGAAACTCCGCCCCCACTTGCCCCACGGGTGCATTCCCGCGCCGAGCACCGCCACGTCCGTCATGCCCTGCCCCCCACCGGCCGGAAGCGCCAGGTGGTCCACACGGTGTCCGCGTCCTCGGCCAGCACCCCGCCCACCACCTCGACCTCCATGCCCACCTCCAGGTCGGCCGGTCCCACCCCGGGCACGGCCTGCCCCAGCACGACCATCCCCTCCGCCTCCAGCTCCACGGCGAGGAGCGTGTACGGCTCCCACGGCTCTTCCGGATCGGAGGGGTAGGGGGCGGGCGGCCGGTACCGCCCGTCGGTGTAGGACCACACCCGGCCGCGCCGCGACAGCGGCACCTCCTCCATGGCACCGCCCCCCGCGCAGTGCGGATTGCGGCAGTACGCGTCCTCCCGCGGGAAGAACACCGCCGCGCAGGCCGGGCACCGCGTCCCGAGCAGCCGGAAGCCGCCCTCCTCGCTGAACCACCCCGGCACGGCCGGCTTCCGGGTCCGCTCCACAGCCCCTCCTTCTGACGGTCCGTCAGAAGTGTGGGTTCATCCGCGTACGGCGCGCAAGGCGACGGGGAAGTCGAACTGCTCCCGGAACGCCTCCGGCCGGTGCGTGAAGTGCCACCACTCCTCGGGCAGGTTCACGAACCCCTCCGCCTCCAGCACCCTCCGCAGCAGCCGCCGGTTCTCCCGTACGGCACCGCCGATCTGCGGAGCGTCCGTGTGGGACAGCGGCCCGAACCAGTCGAACGGCGTGCCCATGTCCACCGGCCGCCGCCCGGGAAGCCGCACCAGCGTCACGTCCACCGTGCTCCCGCGGCTGTGCCCCGACCGCTCCGCGATGTAACCGAGCTCGACCAGCCGCGACTTGTCCACCTCCGGGTAGAACTCGGCCTTCGTCGCCTGGTCGCCGGTGTCCCGCGCCCACCGCACGAACCGGTCCACCGCCCGCTGCGGCCGGTAGCAGTCGTACACCAGCAGCGAGAACCCCTGCCGCCGCAGCACCCGCTGCGCCCGCCGCAGCGCCTCGGCCGCCGGCTTCGCGAGCAGGCACACCGGCTCCTCGTACCCCTCCACCACCCGCCCCGTGAAGTTGCGCCCGGTCGCGTACCGCATGTCCTGCCCGATGCCCGGATCGACGTCCGACAGCGCCGCGAACCCGCTCGGCGACGAACCCGCCAGCACCGCCAGACACCCCGCAACCACCGCCATCCGCATGTCCCTTGGCTTACCATCGCCGCATGCCGGCACACCTGAGGGACTCGCACTGCTCCACCTGCGGAACGCTGTTCGACAGCGACGCCTGGCCCCGCAGCTGCACCGCCTGCGGCGCCGTCACCTACCGCAACCCCCTCCCGGTGGCCGTCGCACTGCTCCCCGCCGAGGACGAGGCGGGCACCGGCCTCGTCGTGATCACCCGCACCATCGAGCCGGCCCTCGGCGGCACCGCCCTCCCCGGCGGCTTCATGGACTTCGGCGAGGACTGGCGCGAAGCGGTCGTCCGCGAACTGCGCGAGGAGACCGGCATCCACGCCCCCGCCGCCGACGTCGCCCTCGCCGACGCCATGAGCTCCCCGGGGGGCCACCTCCTCCTCTTCGGGCTCCTCCCGCTCCGCCCCCTGGCCGCCCTCCCCCCGCCGGCCCCGACGGACGAGACCACCGGCTGGCACCTGCTGCGCGCCCCGGAGGAGCTGGCCTTCCCCCTTCACACCCGGGCCGCCGCGGCCTGGTTCGCCGGCCGCTACGCCTGACCGGGCCGCACCGCAGCCGGACGCACCGCCTCCGCGCCCCGCACCAGCGCGCCCTCCACCCGGGCTCCCGCCGCGTCCTCCACCACGACCTCGCCGCCCGACCACCGCACCGCGTACCGCTCCACCACCCCCGGCTCGAACCCCGGCCCCGGATCCCGGACCACGACCCCGCCCCCGACCCGCCCGGGCGCCGGCGCCCACGCCTCCGGCACCACCCCGCCGCCCGCCTCCGCATCCGCGTCCGCCGCGCGCACCGCCACCACGGCACCCGCCCGCGCCAGTACCGGAATCCGGCCCGCCGGCGAGTCCAGCAGCACCCGCCCGGGCCCCTCGTACGCCGCCCCGCTCGCGGTGTCGTACCAGCGGCCCCGCGGCAGCCGGACCGCCCGCCGCTCCACGCCCGGCTCCAGGACCGGCGCGACGAGCAGCCCGTCTCCCAGCAGGAACGCGTCCTCGCAGTCCCGCAGCGCCCGGTCGCCCGGATCCCCCCACCACAGCGGCCGCACGTACGGGGCGCCGGTCCTGCGGGCCAGGTGCGCCAGCGTCACGAAGTACGGCCGCAGCCGCTCCCGCTCCGCCAGCACCGCGGCCGCCTGCCGCTCCACCTCCGGCCCGAACTCCCACGGCTCCCGGCGGCCCGCCCACAGGGCCGAATGCGTCCGGAACAGCGGCAGGTACGCGCCGAGCTGCAGCCACCGCAGGTACAGCTCGGGCGACGGCGAACCCCCGAACCCGCCCACGTCCGGCCCCGAGTACGGGACGCCGCACAACCCCAGCCCCAGCACCAGCGACAGCGAGGCCCGCAGCCCCTCCCACCCTGTCGCGACGTCCCCCGACCAGGTGCCCCCGTACCGCTGCATGCCCGCCCACCCCGACCGCGAGAAGAGGAACGGCCGCTCGCCCGGCCGCAGCCGCACCAGGCCCTCCCAGCCGGCCCGGGCCATGCCCAGGGCGTACACGTTGTGCCCGGCCCGGTGGTCTCCGCCCTCCCCGTCCAGCGCGTGCCGCGCCGACCGGGGCAGGGTCGTCTCCCCGAACGGCGCGAACGACACCGGCTCGTTCATGTCGTGCCACACCCCCGAGAAGCCCTGCGCGAGCCGCTCCGCGTACAGCCCGCCCCACCACGCCCGCACCTGCGGATCGGTGAAGTCCGGATAGGCGCACCGACCCGGCCACACCTCGCCCCGCACCTCCCGCCCCGCAGCGTCCCGTACGAACGCCCCGTGCGCGCCGACCGCCTGGCCCGCGGTGTGCACCGCGTCGCCCACCTTCACCGCCGGGTCGACGATCGACACGAGGCGCACCCCGGCCCCGTCCAACTCCCGCGCGAGGCCGGGCAGATCGGGGAAGCGCTTCCGGTCCACGGTGAACACCCGGTGACCGTCGTAGTGGTCGATGTCCAGGTGCACCGCCGACAGCGGCAGCCCCCGCGAGACGTACCCGGCCACCACGCGCCGCACCTCGTCCGCGCTTCCGAATCCCCACCGCGCGTGCTGGTACCCGAGCGCCCACGAGGGCGGGACGGCCGGGGCACCGGTCAGCGCCGCCCAGCCCCGCAGCACCCGCGCCGGGGTGCCCACGAGCACCCAGCAGCGCAGCGGACCGCCGTCCACGCGCAGCTCACACGTCCCGGGGCGGTCGGGGCCCGACCCGGCGCCCTCCTCGCCCTCGCGCAGCACCACCCGCCCGTCCCAGGTGTTGTCGTGGAACACCAGGTGCGTCCCCGCGTCCGCCACGACCAGCTGCACGGGCATCGTGATGTACAGCGGGTCGTCACCCGGACCGAAGGCGCCGCCCGGGTCGGTGTTCCACAGCCTGTACTCACCGTCCCGCAGCCGCGGCCCGCCGGCCCGCCCGCCGAGCCCGAAGAACCGCGCGTCGGCGCCCACCTCCGCCCGAACCATCCACCGCCCGCCGGCCGCCGCCCCGGGCCCGGCCGCGGCCCCCGGCCCGCCCGGGTGCGGCTCCCACCAGCGCGGCGGCAGCTCCCGCCGCAGCACCGCCCCGCCCGGAGTGCGCACTTCCACCGCCCCGTACCGCGACACGCCGACGGTCACCCGCTGCGACACCACCCGCCAGCCGCCCCCGGTGTCCGGCTCCAGCACCGCCCGCGGGTCCGGCTCCGGCCCGCCGCCCGGAACGGCGTACGAAGGCGCCGCCGCAGCCCCGTCCCAGCTCCAGAACACCGCCCCGCCCGCCGTCACCCGCACCAGCAGCTCGGACCGGGCGAAACGGAGCAGCCCGCCGCCCGGCGCGGGCTCCGTCCCCGCCAGCAGCCCCGGCACCCGCGCCCGCTCGGGTCCGCGCCGCGGCAGCCCCGCCGCGTCCGCACGCCGGTTCCGCAGCGCCGACCGCCAGGCCCGCCTCCCGCCCTCCGTACCGAACCCCTTCAGCGCACGCACCAGATCGCGACCGTCCATGCCGCCCACCCTGCCACCGGGACCCGACCGCACGGGGGACGTTCAGACACCGTTCACCTGCCACGACCCGCGCACCCGCCCCGGGCACCCCTGGTGCGGACGTGGATCACATGGCATCGTCCCTGTGTGCCACCGCGAGCCCACCCCGCCCGCGCGGCACGGAACGACCAGCACCGATCCACCCACCCACGCACCTGCACGCCGACACCACGGCACACCGTGCACACCACGCGCGGGCCGCACTGACCGGGAGCCGACCCATGACCTCGTCCACCCAGCCGGAACCCCTCTGGACCCCGGGGCCCGACCGGATCGCCGCGGCCCGCATCACCGCCTTCCAGGCGTGGGCGGCCGAGCGGCACGGAGCTCCCGCGGACGGCGGCTACCCGGCACTGCACCGCTGGTCCGTCGAGGAACTCGACACCTTCTGGCAGGCCGTCGCCGAATGGTTCGACGTCCGCTTCACCACCCCCGCCGAGCAGGTCCTCGCCGACCGCTCGATGCCCGGCGCCCGCTGGTTCCCCGGCGCCACCCTCAACTACGCCGAGCACGCCCTGCGCGCCGGCGAGGACCCCGCCCGCGCCGGCGACGCCGCCCTGCTCCACGTCGACGAGACCCACGAGCCCGTCCTCGTCACCTGGGCCGAGCTCCGCGGCCGCGTCGGCGCCCTCGCCGCCGAGCTGCGCGCCCTCGGCGTACGCCCAGGCGACCGCGTCAGCGGCTACCTCCCCAACATCCCCGAGGCGGTCGTCGCCCTCCTCGCGACCGCCGCCGTCGGCGGCGTCTGGACCTCCTGCGCCCCCGACTTCGGGGCCCGCAGCGTCCTCGACCGCTTCCAGCAGGTCGAACCCGTCGTCCTCTTCACCGTCGACGGCTACCGCTACGGCGGCAAGCAGCACGACCGCAGCGACACCGTGGCAGAACTCCGCGCCGAGCTCCCCTCGCTGCGCGCCGTCGTCCACATCCCGCTGCTCGGCACGCCCGCCCCCGAAGGCACCCTCGCCTGGTCGGACCTGGTGTCCACCCCGGTCGAACCGACGTTCGAGCCGGTCCCCTTCGACCACCCGCTGTGGGTCCTCTACTCCTCGGGCACGACGGGCCTGCCCAAGGCGATCGTCCAGTCGCAGGGCGGCATCCTCCTGGAGCACCTCAAGCAGCTCGGCCTGCACTGCGACCTCGGCCCCGAGGACCGCTTCTTCTGGTACACCTCCACCGGCTGGATGATGTGGAACTTCCTCGTCTCCGGCCTCCTGACCGGCACCACCGTCGTCCTCTACGACGGCAGCCCCGGCCACCCCGACACCGGCGCCCAGTGGCGGATCGCCGAGCGCACCCGGGCCACCCTGTACGGCACCTCCGCCGCGTACGTGATGGCCTGCCGCAAGGCCGGGGTCCACCCCTCCCGCGACTTCGACCTCTCCGCCGTCAAGTGCGTCGCCACGACCGGCTCCCCGCTGCCGCCCGACGGCTTCCGCTGGCTCCACGACGAGGTCGCCGAGGACCTGTGGATCGCCTCCGTCAGCGGCGGCACGGACGTGTGCAGCTGCTTCGCCGGCGCCGTCCCCACCCTCCCCGTCCACATCGGCGAGCTCCAGGCCGCCTGCCTCGGCACCGACCTGCAGTCCTGGGACCCGTCCGGGAAGCCGCTCACCGGCGAGGTCGGCGAGCTCGTCGTCACCAACCCCATGCCGTCCATGCCGGTCCGCTTCTGGAACGACCCGGACGGCAGCCGCTACCGCGACAGCTACTTCGAGACCTATCCGGGCGTGTGGCGCCACGGCGACTGGATCACGATCACCGACCACGGCTCCGTCGTGATCCACGGCCGCTCCGACTCCACCCTCAACCGGCAGGGCGTCCGCATGGGCTCCGCGGACATCTACGAGGCCGTCGAACGCCTTCCGGAGATCAAGGAATCGCTCGTCATCGGCCTGGAAGAGCCGAACGGCGGCTACTGGATGCCGCTCTTCGTCCACCTCGCGCCCGGCGCCACCCTGGACGAGGACCTGAAGGGCCGCATCAAGGCCACGATCCGCGAGGAGCTCTCCCCGCGGCACGTGCCCGACGAGATCATCGAGGTGCCGGCCATCCCGCACACCCTCACCGGCAAGCGCATCGAGGTCCCCGTCAAGCGGCTGCTCCAGGGCACACCCCTGGAGAAGGCCGTCAACCCCGGCTCGGTGGACAACCTCGACCTCCTCCGCTTCTACCAGGAGCTGGCCCGCACCCGTACCGGCTCCTGAGGCGCCGGCCGGGCGCTGTCAGTGGCTCTGATTACTCTGAGTGAGCATTCGTTCGCACACCAGGGGGAGCCATGGCAGACACACGGAAGACGACGACGCTGCGCCGCGAGGTACCCGGCACGATCGGCCTGCTCGCCGACCCCGGGGACTTCGCGGCCATGCGCCGCTACCGCAGCTTCACCTTCGACGACCACCGCGACTACCTCCGGCACGTCGACGACCTGCTGAAATCCCTCGCCGATCAGGGCATCCACACCACGGTCGCCCTCTTCGACCCCGAGCAGTACGCCGCCTTCTGCGCCGAACAGGGACTCGACCCCGACACGGCAGCCTCCCGCACCCGGTTCACCGCCGAGCTCGCCGGCACCGGCCCCGGACTCCCCTATACCGGCCTTCCCGTCGCCGACATGGTGCCGCTCCTGGTCGACGAGGCCGCCCGCCGGGCCACCTGGGAGTACGCGGCCGCGGTCCTCGCCCGCGCCGGAACCTGCGCCGACTGCGGCCAGGACATCGGCCGGTCCGCGTTCGAGCGGGCCGCCACGGCGGTCACCCGCCTCGTCGCCGGGGCCGGGACCGGCCACCACCACGCCGTGTGCTCCATCCCCACCGGCGACCGACAGCTCGTCGCCGTGCTGCACGCCCGGACGGCAGGCCCACCGGGCCCGCCCGCCCTGCCCGGCTTCGACCCGGAGGGGCGGGAAGCCCTCGACTTCGTCACCGTGCTGGCCGCCGGCATGGCCCTGGGCGGAGCCGGAGGCCTGGTCCTGCGCACCACCGCCGACGGCGGCGGCGACCGGGTCCACGGCTGGCGCCTGGAAGGAGGCGGCCTCGTCCCCCTCTCAGCAGCCGCCGTGTTCAACGCCTACTGCACCGACCCCGACACCGGCGAACCGGTCGCTCCCGAGCACGGCGTCGACTACCGGCCCGGGTTCGAGGTGGACGACCCGCCCCCGCACCACTGAGCCGGCCCGGCCCGGGCGTCCGTACAAGCCGAGGGACCCCCGCCACCACTGGCGGGGGCCCCTCGACCGACCAAGCACTGAGCCCTGCGGCGCCTACTCGCCGGACAGCACCGCCTGCGCGGCCACACGCGCCTCCTCGGCACTGTCCGCGGCGCGCGCCGCGGCCGCGGCACGCTCGCACTGGGCGAGCGTGTACTTGGCGAGCGTCGCCCGCACGTACGGGATCGACGCCGCACCCATCGACAGGGAGGTCACGCCCAGACCGGTCAGCACACAGGCCAGCAGCGGATCCGAGGCGGCCTCGCCGCACACGCCGCAGCTCTTGCCCTCGGCCCGCGCCGCCTCCGCCGACAGCGCGACCAGGTCGAGCAGCGCCGGCTGCCACGGGTCCTGAAGCCGGGAGACCGCACCCACCTGCCGGTCCGCGGCGAACGTGTACTGGGCCAGGTCGTTCGTCCCCAGCGACAGGAACTCGACCTCCTGGAGGATGGAGCGCGCCCGCAGCGCCGCGGAGGGGATCTCCACCATCGCCCCGAACTTCGCCTGGAGCCCCGCGGCGCGGCAGGCGTCCGCGAACGCCTTCGCGTCGGCCCGGTCGGCGACCATCGGAGCCATGACCTCCAGGTGCACCGGCAGCCCCTCGGCTGCCTTCGCCAGCGCGGTCAGCTGGGTCCGGAGCACCTCCGGGTGGTCCAGCAGGGTGCGCAGGCCGCGCACGCCCAGCGCCGGGTTCGGCTCGTCGGACGGCGTCAGGAAGTCCAGCGGCTTGTCCGCGCCCGCGTCCAGCACGCGCACCACGACCCGGCCCTCGGGGAACGCCTCCAGCACCTTGCGGTAGGAGTCGACCTGCTTCTCCTCCGACGGCGCCTTCTTGCTGTCGTCGAGGAAGAGGAACTCGGTGCGGAACAGGCCGACGCCCTCGGCTCCGGCCTCCACCGCGGCCGGCACGTCCGCCGGGCCGCCGACGTTCGCCAGCAGCGGCACCCTGTGCCCGTCGGAGGTGGCACCGGGACCGGACGATGCGGCCAGCGCGGCCTTCCGCTCGGCGGCCGCCGCCTCCAGCTCCTCCTTCTTGCCGCTGCTCGGGTCGACGAAGACCTCGCCGGTCGAGCCGTCCACCGCGATGACGGTGCCCTCGGCGATCTCACCGGCCCCCGGCAGCGCGACCACGGCCGGGACACCGAGCGCCCGCGCGAGGATCGCGCTGTGGCTGGTCGGCCCGCCCTCCTCGGTGACGAAGCCGAGGACGAGCGCCGGGTCGAGCAGCGCCGTGTCCGCGGGGGCCAGGTCCCGCGCGATCAGCACGTACGGCTCGTTGCTGTCCGGCACACCGGGCATCGGCACACCGAGCAGGCGCGCCACGATCCTGTTGCGGACGTCGTCCAGGTCCGCCACGCGCCCGGCCATGTACTCGCCGGCCCCGGCCAGCAGGTCCCGGTACGCGGCGAACGCGTCGTACACCCCCCGCTCGGCGGTGCTGCCGACGGCGATCCGCCGGTCGACGTCCGCCATCAGCTCGGGGTCCTCCGCGATCATGGCCTGGGCCTCCAGCACGTGCTGGGCCTCGCCCCCCGCCAGCTGGCCGCGCGCGACCAGATCGGCCGCGACCGCACTGACGGCCTGGCGGGCGCGCCCCTGTTCGCGCTCCGCCTCGTCCGCCGTGATCTGCCGGGCCGGCGGCTCCAGGACCGCCGTGCCCATGTGCCGCACCTCGCCGATGGCCACGCCGTGGCTCACGCCGACGCCTCGCAGCGTTGTCTCCATTTCACCCGTCTCCGATTGAGCGGCGGCCCCGGCCGCCGCGGTGGATGTCCGACTCGCCCGTGCCGGGCGGACGCGTCCTGCCGGCCGGCTCAGTTCCAGCCGAAGAGGGCGTCACCGGTCGCGACGTCGCCGGTCTCGGCGACATCGACGAGGGACTCCGCAGAGGCCTCAAGTGCCACGACGGGGCAGATCGGCGACTTGCCGGCCGCCTCGACGGCCGCCGGGTTCCAGCGGATGACGGCCTGGCCGCGCGTCACGGTGTCGCCCTTGTTGACGAGCAGCTCGAAGCCCTCGCCGTTGAGCTGGACGGTGTCGATCCCGAGGTGGGTGAGCACACCGTGCCCGTTGCCGTCGACGACGACGTACGCGTGCGGGTGCAGGGAGACGACCACACCGTCGACGGGGGACACCGCCTCGGAAGCCTCACGCACGGGGTCGATCGCGGTGCCCGGACCCACCATCGCGCCGGAGAACACCGGATCGGGCACTGCCGCGAGTCCGATGGCGCGCCCGGCAAGAGGGGACGTGACGGTGGTCATGGGGGCCTCCCAGGGGGTGGGGCTTCGTCGCCACGCCGTCACTGACTGTCCTCGACGGCGCACGTTCAGAAGGGTATGTCATGAGATGTCCCGGTTCGCGCGAATCGAACCTCCTGCCGGAGGCCGGGGAGCGCGTCCGCCGACACCGTAGTGGACTAGACCATACGCCTGATTCGATTTGCCTGTGAACCACGGGAGCGCTACTGTCGTGACTCCCGCCACGACGGCCCTCGTGAACTACTCACGAACAGCCGGTGGAGTGGTCGGGAACCAACCACCTCAGAAGCTGACTCCATCAAGATCTCAGCTCTCCGCCGCACGCCGTCAGGTGAATCGGCCGAGTTGCGGAGAACGGGAAAAGCCCTGATATGGTCGGAGCCGCCGGAAAGGGAAAGCGCGAAAGCGAAAACCCCGGAAAGCGAAGCGCGAAAGACTCTGATAGAGTCGGAAACGCA
>NZ_BMTY01000039.1:0-11781 GCF_014649915.1 Streptomyces toxytricini
GACCGAAAGGGAGCGCCCTTGAGGGACCGGCCCGCCCCGGACACCATCAACTGCCGGGGACACCCCCAGCACCCTCCTTGATGCCGGCTGATCGGCTCCCGGCCACCCCCACCCGCGCCGCCGCCATGTGACGCCGCCCGCGCGGCTTCCGCCTCACCCGGCTCCGCCGTCGCCATGCGACGCCGCCCGCCGGGCTCCCGCCCCACCCGCTCCCGCCCCCTCCCTCCGACCCTGACCACGCCGCCCCCGCCTACCTCTCCCCGCCGCCCGGCCTGCGCGCGTAGCAGAACAGGTGTTCCTCCGGGGCCGCCAGGGCGCCGTCGGGGAGGAACAGGGAGACGGAGTGGTGCAGCAGCTCCAGGCCGCAGTCCTCGCGCAGGAGGCGCAGGTAGGCGTCGGTCGAGCAGCTCGACACCCTCACGCGCCGGCCCATCCACTCCACTTCGGCGTCCTCCACGTCGGCCGGCACGGTCGCCGACACCAGGTAGCCGCCCGGCACCAGCCAGCCGGCCATCCGCCGCAATGCGGCCGAAGCCTCCGCCCGGGTCATCATCAGCAGCGGGAAGAAGGAGCAGACGGCGTCGAAGCCGCCGTCGGGGGTGAAGTCCCGTACGTCGCACTGCTCGAACCGTGCCTTCGGGACCTGGGCGCGGGCAAGGTCGACCATGACGCGTGACACGTCGATGCCGGTCACCTCGAACCCGGCGTCGGCGAGCCGCTCCGCGACCGGGCGGCCCGTGCCGCTGCCGACGTCCAGGACGCGGGCGCCGGGCGCCAGCCGGGCGGTCAGCCAGTCGACGGCGTCCGACTGTGCCGGCAGCCGGCCGAACGCCTCCTCGTACGCGATCCCCAGCCCGTCGAACAACTCGGCGGCCGACACCGGCCGCCCGGCGTCCGCCGCACCGGCCGGATCCCCTCCTGCACCCACTCCGCTTCCCACACCGCTTCCCTTCCCCCGTGCCGGACCACCCGCGGCCCGCGCCCGCGGACCACCCGCAGGCCACAGCAGGCCTACCCCGCCGGCCCCCTGCGCTACCACCGGCCACCCGCATCAGCGGCGGGGCCGCCACCCCCGGGGCATGAGGCCGGTGCGCCGGGCGAGGGCGTCCTCCTCGGCCGAGCCGCGGGCGCCGCCCGGCTTCGAGCGCGTCACGTACCGGAACGGCAGCCCGCCGGGCAGCGCGAGCATGCCGCCGAACCGGGTGTCGCCCGCGAACCACACCTCCTGCGGCGGCCCGGCCGGCTGCGGCACCGCCGGCCCGTCCCAGCCCTCCCCGGGCGGCGGGAACGAGCAGTGGCTCTGCCCGTCCGGCCGGAGCAGGACCACGCGGCCGTCCGTACCCCACCGGCGGCCTCCCTCCCGCCGCCCCTCGGCGGCGACGACGCGCACCTCCTGCGCGGCGCACGGCCACACCTGCCAGCCGTAGCAGGCCATGACCAGCCGCTCCCTTCGCCGCGCCCGCCGCCACAGGAGCATGAGCCCCACCGTCACGGCGACGGCCGGCAGGAGCACTGCGGCCGCGCCCAGGGCCGCCGCGGATCCGGGCCCGGCGGCCGCCGTGACGGCGGCGAGCAGGGCGGCTTCAGCGGCCGCCGCCCAGGCGCCCCACCGCAGGCCGCGCTCCCGCCGGCGCAGGACCTCCGCGGCGCCGGGCGTGTCCAGGGCCGCCCCCGGGAGCACCGGGTATCCGTACGTGCTGGCTGACATGGGCGGCTCCGTGGGGTCGGAAGGGCAGGTCGGGGAGTGAGGATACGGGCGGCGGGGCCGCCGGAACTGCGGAGCGTGGCCCTCCGGGCAGGGGAGCGGCCGTACTTGGTGTCCTTTGGGGCAGTTTCACGGCACAAGTGACCATTGGGGCTGGTGAGTTGACTACGTTGCGGTTTCGAAAGGCCGATAGGCCCATACGACCCACCAGGTACGGAGGTACCGGACATGCGACGAATCCTCACCCGCGCCGGCAGTGTCGCGGCAGTCTCGATGCTCGCGCTGGCGCTGGGCCAGCCCGCCCAGGCCGCCCAGCCCGCCGAAGGCGACGCCGTGTCCGCGACGGCGCGGGCCAGCTACTTCGAGTTCACCGACGGCACGGACACGTTCGTCATCAAGCTCACCGACGCGGCCAAGATCCGCCAGGCCCGGGACATCCTCAGCGGCGTGGACACCGAGAACCGCGGCGTCATGGGCACCGTCGTCAAGACGCCCGCCTCGTACAACAAGCCGTGGACCTACCATCTCGATCCGAACTCGGTGCAGTTCTTCGGCATGGCGATGGAGGTCTGCGACGCGAGCATCGCCTACGTGGACGAGCACCTGGACGAGGTGGGCGGGGCGCTCCTGCCGCGTTCCACCTGGTGCCCGTGGCACTCGAAGCTGACGCGCGAACTGCCCAGGCCGTAAGGGTCAGGCGCGGGGGCGCTCGGCGGTGACGACGTAGTAGTCGAGCAGCCCCCGCTCCCAGGCATGCAGGAAGTTCCGCGGCCAGGTGCCCGGCTCCCACTGGGCGGACAGCCAGTGGTCCCAGCCGGGCCACACCGCCGGACCGATGGACTCCGCCCGCGCGCCCTCCAGCCCCGACCGGGTCAGGGCGTCCGTCAGGTCGGCGGGCTGCCGGGCGATGTCCAGCCCGTCGGCGAAGGTCGTCAGCAGTTCCGCCAGCAGCTCCGGGGCGGCCGGGTCGGCGGCGAAGAAGCTCGCGACGGCGAGCCGCCCGCCCGGCCGCAGCACCCTGGCCGCCTCCGCGGCGAACGCCTCCAGGTCGTCGAAGTGCTGGGCGGCCTCCACGCTGTAAACACGGTCGAACTCGGCCTCCCCGAACGGCATCCGCTCGGCCGCCCCGCGCACCAGCCGGAACCGGGCCGGCCCGGCCGACGCCAGGAGGCCGGTGTTGGCCCGGCGGGCCCGCTCCAGCTGCTGGGGGTGGATGTCCATGCCGGTGATCCGCGCCGGGGCGTACTCCTCCAGGGCCAGCGCGCAGCCCACCCCGAGGCCGCACCCGACCTCCAGCACCTCGCCGCCCTCCACGGGGCCGACGGTGTCCAGCACGTGCCGGTACAGGTCCTGCTGGCTGCGGATCCGGTCGGCGACCGTCAGGGGGCGGCCCAGGTCGCCGGGCTGCCAGTAGCCGAAATTGATGAAGCCGCCGGCGAAGACGGGAACCGCGCTGAGGTCCGCGGGGCCGTACGTCTCCCGGACGGCGGGCCGCATGCCGTCGGTCCGTTCGCGTTCCGTCATGTGCCACCTCCGTGCCCCAGTGTGACCGGCCGGCGACGCCCTGTCGACGGGCTCCGTCCCGCCCACCGCCCAGCGCGCCGCCGGCTCCGGGCCAACCGAACCCGCCCGCCGCCGCGTTGTTACCGTGGCCGCCGACCCGTCTGCCGGAAGCGGCGGCCCGCCCGCCGTGACAGGAGCACCGCATGACCCCGTCCGCCCGCCGATCCACGGCCACCGCATCGGCTGCCGCCGTCGTCACGGACGGGCAGGGCAGGGTGCTCGTCGTCAACCCGGTGTACAAGGAGCGGTGGAACCTGCCGGGCGGCCACCTCGACGAGGGCGAACTCCCCACGGCGGCGCTGCGCCGCGAGCTGCGCGAGGAGATCGGCCTGGACCTGGAGGTCGGCGGCCTGCTGGTGACGGCGTGGCTCGCCCAGCCGGAGGGCGCGCACGTCTTCCACGTCTTCGAGGGCCCGCAGCTGACCCCGGAGCAGCAGCAGCGGATCACCCTCCAGGAGTCGGAGATCGGCGAGATCCGCTTCTGCCGGCCCGAGGACATCACGGCGGACATGGTCCCGCCGCACGTGCTGCCGGTGTGGCAGGCGGCGCTGACCGCACGGGAAGAGGGGCGGCCGGCCTACCTCGAACTCGCCCCGTGACCCCGGTCCCCGCGCGGGAGGGCGCGTACCGGCGGAGAATGGAGGCGCGCCCGCGCGCCCGCCCCGCCCGGGGCAGCCCCGTCCTGGAGGATGCCGTGTCCTTCGCAGACGACCACCTGGTCCCGCTCGTGGACGAGGGCCTGGGCAACAGCTCCTACCTCGTCGACCTCGGCGACGGCCGCGCCCTCGCCGTCGACGCCTCCCGCGACCTGCGCATGCTGCGCTCCGCAGCCGCCCGGCGCGGCCTGCGCGTCGCCTTCGCCGCCGACACCCACCTGCACGCCGACTTCCTCTCCGGCGCCCGCCAGCTCGCCCACGACGACGGCGCGGCCGTCCTCGCCTCCGCCGCCGGGCGCCGCGCCTTCGACCACGCCGGGCTGGCCGACGGCGACGAGACGGACCTCGGCGGGCTCGCCCTGCGCGCCCTCGCCACCCCCGGCCACACCGACGACCACCTCGCCTACCTCCTCCTGGACGGTACGCACACGCTCGGCGTGTTCACCGGCGGCTCCCTCATCGTGGGCGCCGCCGCCCGCACCGACCTGCTCGGCGCCGACCGGGCGGCGGAGCTGGCCCGCGCCCAGTACCGCTCTCTCCACAGGCTGGCCCGCCTCCCCGACGCGACCCCCGTCTGGCCCACCCACGGCGCCGGATCCTTCTGCTCCGCCCCGCCCGGCACCGAACGCACCACCACCGTCGGCGCGCAGAAGCGCACCAACCCGCTGCTCGCCGCTCCCGACGAGGAATCCTTCGTCCGCGAGCTGCTGGACGGCCTCGGCTCCCACCCCGCCTACTTCGCGCGCCTCGCCGAGGCCAACCGCCGCGGCCCCGGCCTCCTCCCGGACGACGCCCCCGCCCTGCCCGCCCTGACCCCGGCGCACGTACGGGCGTTGCTCGCCGGGGGCGCGTACGCCCTGGACGTGCGCCCCGCGGCGCAGTTCGCCGCCGGGCACATCCCGGGGGCCGTGTCGATCCCCCTGCGCCCGGCGTTCGCGACCTGGCTGGGCTGGCTGCTGCCCGAGGCGGCCCCGCTGGTGTTCGTCGCCGAGCCGGGCCGGCCCCCGGACGACGCGTTCTGGCAGGCGTACAAGATCGGCTACGAGCGGCTCGCCGGCATCCTGGAGGGCGGCATGCCGGCCTGGCTGGGCGACGGGGGCCGGCAGGCCGCGACTCCGCTCCTGCCCGCCGACCGTGCCGGGGGCCGTCCCTACCTGGACGTCCGCCAGCGGTCGGAGTTCACCGCCGGGCACGTGCCCGGCGCCGTCCACATCGAACTCGGCTCGATCCCCGGCCAGGAGGACGGGGCCCCGCCCGGAGCGCTCGTGGCCTGCGCGCGCGGCGAGCGGGCGATGACCGCCGCCAGCCTGCTGGAACGCGCCGGACACACCGGGCTCGCCGTCCTCGCCGGCGGGCCCGCCGACTACGCGGCCGCGCACGGCCGGCCGCTCGTCGCCGGGGCGGAGGACGAAGCGGCCGCCTGACCGCCGCACCGCCGGACCGCCGAGCCGCGGCCGTACCCGGCCGGACCGCCGCCGGGCGGCCGGAAGGGGGCCGCGCGGCCGTTTGGGCTAGGGTCGGTCCGGAAACACCGAACCGCCCCCGCGTACCCACACGCACGACCCCGAGGAGCAGCCGTGAGCGAGCCGGCGTCCACCGCCCTGCAGCAGGAGATCGCCCGGGACCTCCAGGTCACCGACTCCTTCGACGCGGAGCGCGAGATCGAGCGCCGCGTGGCCTTCCTCGCCGGGAAGCTCACCGGGAGCGGCCTGCGCTCCCTCGTCCTCGGCATCAGCGGCGGCGTGGACTCCACCACCGCCGGCCGGCTGTGCCAGCTCGCCGTGGAGCGCGCCCGCGCCGCCGGGCACGAGGCGTCCTTCTACGCGATGCGCCTGCCGTACGGCGTCCAGGCCGACGAGAAGGACGCCCAGCTGGCGCTGTCGTTCATCCGCCCCGACCACGTCCTGACCGTGGACGTGAAGCCCGCCAGCGACGCGGCGCTCGCCGCCGCCGTCGCCGCGGGCGTCGTCTTCCGCGACGCCCACCACCAGGACTTCGTCCAGGGCAACATCAAGGCCCGCCAGCGCATGATCGCCCAGTACGCGGTCGCCGGCGCCCACGACGGCCTCGTCGTCGGCACCGACCACGCGGCCGAGGCGGTCTCCGGGTTCTTCACCAAGTTCGGCGACGGCGCCGCCGACCTGGTGCCGCTCACCGGCCTGACCAAGCGCCGCGTGCGCGCCGTGGCGGACGCGCTCGGCGCCCCGGCCGAGCTGGTGTGGAAGGTGCCGACCGCCGACCTGGAGACCCTCGACCCGGGCAAGGCGGACGAGGACGCGCTGGGCGTCACGTACGACGACATCGACGACTTCCTGGAGGGCAAGCCGGTCGACGAGCGGGCCTACGACATCATCGCCCGCCGCTACCGGGCCACCGAGCACAAGCGGCAGCTGCCCATCGCCCCCTGAGGTCAGCGCCGCGGCGGGGCGTCCAGGAAGAGCAGACGGGCGCGCTTGGCGGGGATGCGGACCTCCGGCAGGTCGATCTCGGGGAGGTCGACCTCCGGGCCGCGGGCGAAGCCGGCCCGTTCCAGCCTCGCCACCGCCTTGTGGTTGGCCGGGTCCGGATCGGCGACGAGCCGGCGGGTCCCCGGCAGCCCGCCCAGGTACGACAGGAACGCGCCCAGCAGGGCCGCCGTGTGGCCCGGCCGCGGCGGACCCGACGGCGGCCCGATGAGCAGGTGCACTCCCACGTCGCCCGGCCGCACCGGGTAGCACTCCGACACCCGGTCGGCGGCGCAGTCGTACGACTGGAACAGCGCGGCCGGCACGCCGTCCAGGAGGGCCAGGAACGCGTGGTGGGTGTCCCGGCGGTCCAGGTCCTCGTACACCTCGCGGACCAGTTCGCGGTCCGCGCCGCCCATCCCCCAGAACCGGGCCCGCTCCTCGCTCACCCAGCCGTGGATCAGCCCGGCGTCGGCCGCCGGGTCGACGCGGCGCAGGGAGATGCGGCCGAAGCCGTCGGCGGTGCGGGCGTACAGGGGCCGGAGCCCCGTGGCGTTCCGGTGCGCTGTGGGCATGCGGGTTCCTAGGGGGTCGGGGTGCTCCCGTCGGCGGGCGGCAGCACGGCCGGGCGGTCGAGGAAGGCGAGCACGGCCCGCTTCTCCGGGAGGTATATCTCCGGCAGGTCGATTTCCGGCAGAGTGATCTCCCCCTGCGGGACGAAGCCGAGGCGGCCCAGCAGCGCGACCGCCTTCTCGTTGCGGGCGTCGGGCTCGCCGACGGCGCGCAGGACGGCCGGGTCGCGGAAGGCGAAGCGGGTCAGCGACCCGATCAGCGTACGGCTGAAGCCGGGCCGGTGCCGCCCGTTCGCCGGGGCGAGCATCAGGTGGACGCCGATGTCGCCCTCCCGCACCTCGTAGCACAGGCTGATGCGGTCCTCGGCGGGCTGGTACGTCTGGAACAGCGCCACCGGCTCGTCGTCGAGCCGCACCATGTACGCGTGGTGGGTGTCGCGGCGGTCCACGTCCTCGTAGATCTCCTGGACCAGTTCCCGGCTCGCGCCGTTCATGCCCCAGAACCGGGCGCGCTCCTCGACGACCCACGAGTGGAGCACGGCGGAGTCCGCCGCGGGGTCGACCGGGGTGAAGCGGACGGTGCCGAAGCCGGGGACGGTCTCGGTGTGGACGTCCGCGCGCGGGGAGGCGAGGGCGGTGGACTCGGGTCTCATGGCGGTTCTTCCGTTCCTTCGTGACATCCGGCCGGATCGCGGGCCGGCGCGGGGCGCCGGCCACCCGGGGCCGGGGCCGGCCGGCCGTGCGGGGCAGGCGGCGGCAGCGGTCGGTTCCGCGGGGCGCCGAGGGGCGCGCGGGGGCCCGTACCACTGACCGAAATTATTAGGTTAGGCTCGCCTGACTATACGGCGTCAGGAAAAGGGGCGGACATGGCGGTCGGCAAGGGCTGGGAGGGCGTGGTCCTCAAGCTGCTGCGCGGCAAGGACTTCACGTTCACGGTCACCGGGGCGGAACAGGTCACTCCCCACTACCGGCGCCTCTCCTTCACCGACGGCGGACTGCTCGCGGCCGCCGGCGACTCCCTGCACCCCACCATGTGGGTCCGCCTGTGGTTCACCGACAACGGAAAGCCGCACCAGCGCGCCTACACCCTCGTCGACCCCGACCCGGCCGCCGGCACCTTCTCCCTGGAGTTCGCCCTCCACGACGGCGTCGCCAGCGACTGGGCGCGCACCGCGGAGCCCGGCGCCACCATCGACGCCACCGTGCAGGGCACCGGCTTCACGACGCCCGCACCGGCCCCCGAGCGGCTGTTGGTGATAGGCGACCCGGCGTCCCTGCCGGCCATCAACTCCCTGCTGGACGCCCACCCGCAGACCCCGGCCACCATCTGGTTCGAGACCCAGCACGAGGACGATGCCGACCTGCCCGTCCGCCTCGACGCCGACCGGCACGACATCCGCCGCATCCCCCGCTCCGGCGGCGGCGCCGCCCTCGTCGAGCGCATCCGCGCCGAACTCCCCGGGCTGGCCCCCGATCCGCAATCCGCGTACGTCTGGCTGGCCTGCGACACGGCGACCACCCGCACCCTGACCGGCTACCTGCGCAAGGAGCTCGGCCTGCCCAAGCAGAGGGTCAACAGCCTCGGCTACTGGCGCCCCGCGGCCTGACTTCCGCCCGGCTGCCGCCCGGTCATCCCGCCGGGCGGCCGAGCGGCAGCAGGTACTGGACGGGCTCGTCGAGGTCGTCCAAACCCAGCAGTTCGTGCGCCAGGTCGTCCTGGAGGCCCCCGAGCGGGATCGTCGCCAGCCCGAACGCGCCCGCCGCCAGCTGGAGCACCTGGGCCAGGTGCCCTGCCTCCAGCAGTCCCAGCCGCAGCGCCCGCAGCCCGTACCGGCCGCGCAGCAGCCCCAGGTCGAGGTGGACGGCCAGGACGGCCGGCGCCGCGTCGATCCCGACGGCGTCCGGGTGGCCCTCCGGGAGCGCCAGGTACGACGACAGCGCCTTCAGCGCCTCCACCTCCGGCGCCGGCCCGAGGCGCACCAGCGACCGCCGCTCCGGCGCGCAGTGGTAGGTGCCCGAGGGCAGCCCGGCCACCTCCAGCGCGAGCAGCCGCACCCGCACGCTGTACAGGGCGCCCGCGCTGGGATACGGGCGGTGCCGCAGCTTCCGCTCTGTCCCGTCGGCCGTGACCTGCCGGGACGCGTGAGCCGGGGCGTGCGCATGCCACAGCACGCCGCCGAGCTCCGCAGCGTCGAGCGGCCCCGTGAGCGCGCCGCGCGCCGAGCGCCGGCCGAGCAGCGCCTCGCCCAGGGACACCTGCGGCAACGGCGCCGCGGGCAGCGGGACCTCACCCTCGACGAGCCGGCCGTCCGGGGCGGAGGGCGGCCGCGGTATGTCCCGGACCGCCGTGTCCTGACCCCGGCCGATCTGGAACTTGCTCCGCTCCAGGTACTGGTAGTCGGCGGCCCGGGCAGTCCTCTCGAAGAACCCGCCTCCTTGCGGCCCGTCCGGCGGCCCGCCGTCGACGGGCTCCAGCAGGGCCCGGCCCGCCAGCCGGCACACGGCCCGCTCCTCGTCCGGGGCCACCCCCAACCGGTTGAACAGCATGTGGAGTTGCGAGGCCCACACCCACAACCGCCGATCCGCCCGCTCCGGCACGCCCGGCGCGGGCGCGGGGACCAGCTCCCGCAGCCGGGCGTCGGCCGCGCGGACCTGCCGCACCCACTCGGCGAGCCACGGCGCGGCCCCGCCCTCCGCCACCCCGGCGCGCGCGGCCCGCGCCCGCCGCGCCAGGCCCTCCCGCTGCGCGGCGAACACCGCGTTGACGCGGGCGTGGACGGCGGCCCCCGGCAGCGGCCGCACCTCGTCGACCCATCGCCAGGACGCGGCGTGCCGCCGCAGCCATCCCGCGGCCGCCAACTCGTCCAGGCCGAGCGCCGCCGCGGTGGCCTGCGCCAGCTCCAGCGCCTGCCCCAGCCGGTCGGCCCGCGCGGGCAGCGCACGCAGCGCGGCCACGGCGGCCCGCGTCGCGTGTACGAACACCTCCTCGGCGACCGGGAGCGCCTGCGGGCCCCCGTACCGATCGGTCTCCGGCTCGTACGGCACCGCCCGCACCTCCCCGTGGCGGACCGGCCAAGGCCCGGCGACGACCGGCGCCGTGCCGGCGGCGAGGTCGCCCAGCTCCGCCGCCAGCCGGGCCGCGCCGACCGGCCCGGACCCCGGCCCCCGGAACCGGATCCGTAGGTGCGGCCCGCCTTCGCCGTACCGGATGAAGAACCAGGCACCGCCCGACTCCGGCCCGAACCGGGCGTCCATCAGCGGGGCGAGGGCGCCGGTGACGAACGCGTCGGTGTCCGCGGCGCCGGTGTGCAGCGCCAGGTGAAGGCTCTGCCAGCCGGCCGCCGGATCGTAAGGGGCAGAGGCACGGGCCGAAGGACGGGCCGCGGGAGGGTACGCCTGAGGGGTCATCGGAACCTCACGGGAAGGGGTGCGGGTACAGGGGCAGTTCGTCGTGCCGCAGCGGGCGCGCGGTGCGGCCCAGCCGGTACGGCACCTCCAGCAGCCGGGGCAGGCCGAGGGTCCGCCGGTTGACGTGCCCGAACGTCATCGGGAGCGTGCCCGGCACGACGACCTTCGCGCAGTGCAGCCCCAGCCGGTCCCGGACGCCGGGCTCGTCCTGTGCCACCACGACGACCTCCAGCCCCCGGCCGGCCAGCCGGGCCACCGTCTCCGACAGCAGCACCGTCAGATCGGCGACGGGCGCGGGCGCTCCCGGCCACCGCTCCTGCCAGGGCGCCGCCCCCGTGTCGGCGAACAGGAACTCCAGCCGAGGCTGCGCCTCCGGCAGCGCATTCAGCCCCACGTGGTCGTCGAGGCCGACCACCAGCTCGGGCCGGTCCAGCATCGGCCGCAGCCGCTCCGGATCGCGGGCCCCGCCCGGACCGGCCGGCCGCTGCGCGGCGTCCTGGACGTTCGTCACGACCTCCGCCACCGCCGAGCGGACCGCGACGCGCGGATCGTGGTGCGCGCCCGCCGCGAGGAACGCGCGGGGCGCCGCCGGATGGCGGCCCTCGTAGCGGCACACGGCCACCACGGCGGGCACACCGAGGTCGTTCGTGGCGTCCAGCAGGCGCAGCCGGTAGCCGAGCAGCTCCGCCCGCGCGGCCAGCGCTCCCACCAGCGGGTCGCCGGCGGGCAGGGCGACACCCGGCAGGGGGGTGCCCGCGTACCAGGCCATCAGGAAGGCGTCCCGCTCCGCCACCTCGAACAGCCCGTACAGGGCCGCCTCCTGCGGGCTGTTGCCGAGCCCGCAGCCGTTCGACGACTCGTACACCACCCGCGCCTTGGGCGGCGCCCCGTGCGGCGGGTCCGGCAGGTCCCAGTACGCGACGTGCTCGGGGACGGCACGGGCCCGGCCCTCCGTCAGCGACCAGCCGTACACCCAGTCCAGCTCCAGGTCCGGCCGGTACGGCACCGTCCGGGAGGCCGGGTGCCCGTGGTGCACCGGGTCGGGCAGGCCCAGCCGGACCGGGTCCACCGCCGCGCCCGGGCCCAGCTCCGCGAAGGAGGCCCGCAGCACGGTGCGCCGGCCCATCGGCCGCATCCCGGCCAGCCGCTCCACGCTCTCGAACAGCGCCACGCGCTCGCTGGAGCGGAAGTCCGCGGCGCGCCCGTACCCGCCGTCGTCCAGCAGCCGGCCGTCGGTCACCCAGGCGGTCGTCAGGCCGAACGCGGAGTCCTCCGTTCGGAACAGGCGGCGCACCGGGCCGAACCGCTCGTCGTGCAGCTCCGTCCGCAACGCCTCCGCGGCCGTACGGTCATTGGGGCCGCGCAGCTCCGCCGGGTCCGGAAGCGGACGCGGGACGGCGGGCAGCTCCGCGGCGGCGGGGGAGTCCTCCGGC
>NZ_BMTY01000039.1:11805-15851 GCF_014649915.1 Streptomyces toxytricini
AGCGGCCGGCACACCGGGCAGCCGCCGACCGGCCGGACCCGGTGCGCGGACCAGGTGGCCCGACCCCCCTGGACGACGTACACGGTCGCGGAGGGCGTCGCGCCGTCCCCGTCGGGCGGCCCCGCCTCGCCGAGCAGCCCGGCGGCGAGCATCAGCGCCCCCTCCGCCAGCGCCGGCGTCCCGGTGCCGCCCAGCCGGAGCCGAGGGCTCCGCCACGGTACGCGGCCCCCGGCGCTGGCGAGCCGCTGGTACTCGGTGCACACGAGGCAGGCCCGGGCCGCGGGCTCCAGCACGGGCCCGACGACGGTCAGCCCGCCGTCCTCCCGCACGGGCACGAGCCGTACGGGATGCGCCAGGGCATGCCGGCTGAGCCGCTCGGCCGACTCCAGCGTCCAGGAGTCCAGGTGGACGACGGCACACCCGGAGCCGGTCGCCAGCGCCGCCTCCACGTCCAGGACGGGCAGGCCGGCGGGGGCCTCGGCGTGCGGCGCCGCGGCGGGAAGTGCCGTGGCGTCCCGCTGCGTGGTGCGCGGTGCCGCACCAGGGCGGGGGGTCCCGGGCATCGGTGCCGCATGGGTCGGGGTGGCGTTCACGGGGATCCCTTCGGGCCGGCCAGGACGGTGAAGCCGCAGGTGTGCAAGGCCGCGGCCGTCCGCAGCGCGGCGGGGTCGTCCGTCGGCGGCCACGGTCCGGGGGCCGGGCCCGCCAGGCGCATCAGGGCCGCGGTCAGGGCCGGCTCCCGGTGTGCGATCCCGGCCAGCCAGACCTCGGCCCACCCCTCGTCCGCCCAGGCCGCCGGTGCGGCGCCCGCGGCCGCGAGCGGGGCCTCGGCGCCGCTCAACGGGACGTGTGCGGCCCCGGCCGGCCCGTGGTCGGCGGCCATGGCCCGGGTGACGGCGCCGAGCAGGGCCATGGCCGCCGCATCCGCCGGGGTGGCCTCCACCGCGCTGCCGAGCGCCGCGGGGGAACCGGGAACCCGTACGACGGCCCCGTACGCCTGCTCCGCGCCCAGCCGGCGCACCACCGGCAGGGCCTCCGCGTGCCCCGCGAAGCCGGTGAGGACCGCCCGCCAGTGGCGGGCCTGCGGGTGCTCGCGCCACTGCTCCTCGGGTAGCGCGGGACCGGCGTCGAGCCGGTCGGCGGCGAGGGCGGCCCGGCGCAGGGCCCGACCGCGCGCGTGCTCCGGCCCCGCGCCGACCACCGCCGCGCCGCCCAGCCGGAGTTCGGCTGCCCGGCATGCCGCGGCGAGGCGGGCGAGGTCCGCCCGGGGGGCTCCCGCCACCAGGGGCCCGGCGGGGGTCGGGCAGGCGGCCAGCGCCGCGGGGAGCTGCGGCAGCGCACCCGGCATCGGCGCGTCGAGCACCCCCAGGAGGGGATCGGCCAGCGCTCCGACGCGGCGCAGTGCCTCGGCCAGGTCGCCGGCCGGTGGCAGGCCGGGCTCCGAGGCGGCGGCCGGCCCGGCCACCCACGGGTGGTAGGAGGCCCGGGGCGGCGCGGCCTCGGCCACGAGGACGGCGGGCAGGCCCGGCAGCAGCCGCTGGTCCTCGTCCGCCCCGGCGGGTTCGGGCAGTCCGGCGGCTGCGCACAGCAGCCGCTGCGCGGCCGCGCCCGCCAGGAGGGCCGTCAGCGCGTCCGGACCGGCCTCCGTCCCGCTGGCGTCGGCAGGGTCCGCAAGCCGGGCGGCGAGCGCCGCGGCGTCCGCGCGCACCCGGTCGGGGGCGGCCGGGGCCGTGACGAAGCCGCCGCCGGCCGTCCGGTCGGCGGCCACGGCGACCGGCGGGGCGCCGGCCGCGGCGACGACCAGGCCGGGCGGCAGGCAGCCGTCGGTCCGCGTCTCGGGCCGGACTCCCGCCCGGTGCAGGGCCCGTATCAGGGCCGCGGCGAGGGGTGCTGCCGGATCGGCGGCCGTGACGACCGGCGGGGCGGCGGCCAGCCTCGCGGCCGCCTCGGCCGGGCGCTCGGTGGACGCAGCCAGCCAGGCCGCCGGCTCCTCCCGGCCTGCCGGGAACTCCGCGAGCAGCCCGTGTGCCCGGAGCTGCCCGGTGAGCCGGTCCAGCGCCGCTGCGACCCGCGGGTCCGCCGGATCCAGCCCGCCCGACCGGCGCACCGCCCCCGCGGGGGCGGCCGGCTCCGGAGCCAGTCGGTCCCTCAGGAGCTCCCACAGGGCGGGCAGGGCGCGGCTGCCCTCCAGCGTCACGCTCGCGTCCCGCCCGCGCAGGTGCAGGCCGGACCGCAGCACGGTGGCCTCGACGCCCGGCCGCAGCCGGACGGCGGGCGGCCCGCCGTGGGCGGTCACCGGGCGCCCTCCACGGCGGCGATGACCTCGTCGATGCGGTCCTGCCAGCGGTGCCCGGTGAGGCCCGGCACACTCCGCACGACCAAGTGCGCGGCCAGGTAGCGCTCCACCGGCAGGACGTCGCACACGGCCAGCAGCCGGTACAGGGCGTTCGTGCACGCCCGGTACACGAGGTAGTCGGTGCGGCCCCACATCGCGCCCTCGGGGTCCGAGCGGTGCAGCTGCCGGTGGAAGTCGCTGTAGCGGGTGCGGACTTCGCGGTTCCAGCGCGCGGCGGTCTCCGGGTCGCCCAGCGCGGCCGCCCGCGACCGGTACTCCGCGGCGACCCCGGTGAAGTCCGCGCCCGCCGCGTGCCGTTCCTCCGCGGTCCGCCAGGCCCCGGCGGACCAGTCGGCCCAGGCACGTTCGCGTCCGGTGGCGCCGCCGGACGCGATCCGGCCCACCAGCGCGGAGATCCGCTCGCCAGCGGCCTCCCAGCGCCGTTCGAAGGCGGCCCGCAGCCGCCCGTCGGGGTCCTCGTAGACGAGGAAGTCCTCCAGGTGGGACAGGAACGAGTAGTGGCCGCCGACCAGGCCCTCCGGGTGGGCGGCCGCGTGCGCGGCCAGGGCGGTGACCACCAGCTCCACCCGGGCCGCCGAGGTGTCCCCGCGGTCGCCGAGGAACGCCGTGCCGGCTTCCAGCGCGGGCAGGCCGGCGGCCAGCAGGTCCTCGCGCAGCCGCACGCCGTCGGGGCCGATCAGCGCCGCCAGCGGATCCAGGTCGACGGGCTCCACGCGCACCGTGTTGTCGGGGAAGAGCGGCCCGTACGGCGGAGGGACGAGCTCCGCCCGCCCGGCCGCGGCGGCCTGCTCCAGCAGCTGCCGTTCGTCGGCCTCGGCCCGCGACGGGTGCGCCGCCGCGTGGGCGCGCAGCTCCGCGGCCGTACGCTGCGCCGCGGCCGCCACCTGTGCGGGAGCACCGCGCAGCCGCAGCCGTACGTGGGGGCCGCGCAGCCAGTGGCGTTCGACGTGCACGGCGAGCCCCTCGGCGGCCGCCCGCCGGGCCGGCGGCAGGACGGCCTCGCGGAGCAGGGGGGCCTTGACCGGCTCGTAGTGGTGGACGACGACGTCGAGCGCGGTCGGCGCCGGCGGAGCCGGGTCCGGGCCGGTGGCCGGGGCGTTCATCGGGGTGCCTCCTCGGCGGGTTTCGGGCGGGGCGTCGGCGGGGACGGGCGGGGGCGGGCGGTCAGCCGGTGCGGGCGGGGCGGTGCGTCTCGGCGACCAGCTCGACGGCGCGGGCCGGCCGGTCCCGTCCGCCGAAGCCGGGCAGCGCCTCCTCCAGCACCACGCCCCGCGGATGGCGGGCCAGCCAACCCGGCAGGCACCGCAGGTGCAGGGCGCTGCCCAGATCGAGGGGCTGCGGCTTCGGCGCGCGCAGGGAAGCCAGGAAGTCCTCCGCGGCCCGCCCCGCGGGCGGCTGCGGCACCGGGTGGAGGAACAGCTGCTCGGGCAGGCCCAGCAGGGCCCGCCAGCGGGCGACGGCGGCCGCCGGTACGTCCCCCGGGTCGTCCGCGAGGTCGGTGCGCAGCGCGGCCAGCACCCCCTCGGGCAGGTGCCAGCGGCGCCGGGCGAGCACGACGTGGCGGTGGCGCAGCCGGGGCGTGCGGACCACCTCGCCGCCGGGGGCGGGGGAGGCGGTGCGGGGCAGGAGCGGCCGGAAGTCCACGACCCCTTCGGGGTGGTCGCACAGGAACGGCGCGAGGCGCTGCGGC
>NZ_BMTY01000039.1:15875-26583 GCF_014649915.1 Streptomyces toxytricini
AGCATCACCGGGGCGAGGAAGCCGAGGTAGAGGACGTCGAGGAGCTCGCCGGTGGCCCGCAGGCGCAGGCGCAGCTGGTCGGATGCCGGGTCGTGCACCAGGTCCACGTCGGATTCCGCGATCGTGCCGTGATGCCGGTCGGGTCCGATCTCGGCGTCGACCAGCAGCGGGTGGAGGTTGGCGTTGAAGCCGCCCACCGGCCGGATCTGCGCCGCCCGGGCGCCGTAGCCGAGGCCCCGCCGGATCTCGCGGGCGACGGCGCGGGCCGCCGCGGGGGGCAGGCCTTCGAGGAAGCGGCTGGTGAAGCGGCCCCAGCCGGCGTACACGTGGTTGACGCAGAGCATTGCGCCGGCGGCGTCCGCCGGTGGGGGCTCGACCGCGTGCTGGACGAACCAGGCGTAGCCCAGCGGCCGGGCGGCGGTCCAGCCGGGCAGTCGGGCGGCCAGCCCGCGGACCTCCGCGGCCGGCAGGACGATCTCCTCGGGCGGGCCCTCCGACCCGCCGGAGGCGGCCGCGGCAGCCCTGGCGAGCCGTGCGAATTCCGCGCGCAGGCGCATCAGTTCGGCCGCCCCGGGCGGGAGGGCGGGGTCGTCGGCGGGGCGGGCGGCCAGGCGGGAGGCATCCTCCCAGGAGGCGGCGGTGTCGGCGGCGAACTCCCACGGGGCAGGGCAGGTGCCGCCGGTCCCGTAGCGCGCGGTGAAGCGCCGCACCGCGGCACGGCGCATCAGGTGGCCGAGGTCGAACAGCTCGGCGAAGGCCGTGAGTTCGGCGAGGGCCGTCCGATCGCCCGCCGACAGTGCGGCCGCCGGGGCGGGGGCGGCGCCGGCGGCCGGATCCGCGGCGGCGGGGCGGCGGGCGGCGGCCCGGTCGGGTCGGTCCGAGACCGGACCGCGCCCGACGGCGGGCGCGGCTTCGGGTGCGGCCGGTGCGCATGCCGGGGCGGGTCGCGGGGCATGGGGCCCGCCCGCGGCCAGTACGTCCTCGGAGAGCACGTTCAGCGGGGCGGCGCCGGCCGGCACAGGCCGTCCGGTGTCGGCGAGCAGGTCGCGCCAGCGCTCGGCGAGGTCGCCGAGCAGCGCGGGCCGTTCCGCGGCGGGGGTGTGGGCGAACCGGGCGGTGTCGGCGGCGAGGAGGTCGATGCGGTCGGCGAGCGCGGCGTCCTCGGGCCACCGGCGCAGCCAGCCCGCGAGGGCGCGCAGCGGCTGCGGGTGCTGCGGATCGACCGGGTCGACCGGTACCAGCAGCCCGTTCTCGGCGAGCTGACCCAGGAACCGGCGGACGGCCGGGTCGGCCTCCGGGCGGCCGAGGGCCGCGGCGAGCCGGGCGGCGAGCGCGTCCGGCGGCGCGGGCTGCACCGCGAGCCCGTCGAGGACGGCCAACGCGGGGTGCGCGGCGACCTCGATCTCCTCCTCGCGGGTGACCAGGTACCGGCCGCCCGCGAACACGGTGGTGTCCCGCATGTAGCGGACACGGCCGTCGCCGGTCGGGCGGGCACTGCTGGTCAGGCGGTGCGCGAGGGTGCCGCGGCGGCGCGGCTCGTCGAGCAGTGCGCAGACGAGAGCCGCGACCGGCGCCCGGTTCTCCCGGACCACGGCCCGCAAGGCGGGCGTGCCGGCGCCCGGGCCCTGGCCGTACCAGCCCACCGCGGTGTACCAGGACAGCGGGCTGGTCTTGGCGGTGGCGCGCAGTGCGTGGCGCAGCACCGAGGGCTCCTCCTTGCGGGCCCGGCGCCCGCCCTCGTCCCGGGCGGCCCGTGACACGGCGCGCAGCAGGTCCGTGCTGCTGAGGGCGACGGCCCGGGTGAAGCCCGGCGAGCGGCACACTTCTGCAAGGGCGGAGCGCTCGGCGGCCAGGGCCGCCGGGACGGCGTCGTCGGCCTCGGCGAGCAGGGCGGCGCGTTCCTCGCGCAGGGCGAGCCATGTGCCGAGCCGGGGGACGCGTACGGGCAGGTCGCCGAGCCGGGCCAGCAGGGCCGGCCGCGGTGCGCGGCCGTTGTGCAGTGCCCGGCGGAGCGGCAGCACCACCTGGCGGTGGAAGGCCTCGGAGTGGCCCGGCCGGGACGCGAACAGGTCGTCGCACAGTCCGGCCCGCAGCTCCTCCTCCTGTGCGGCGATCCGGGCGAGCCCGCCGAGCAGGGCCCGTACGCGGGAAGACGCCTCGGAGTCGGCCGGGTGCGGCGTGACGGTGGTGCGGACGAGCGCGTACGGGGCGGTCAGGGCGGGCGGCTCCGGCAGTGGGCGGTCGGCCCGCGCGGCTGCGGCGCGCGGCGGCGCCGTCTGGGCGGGGTGCGGCATGGCGGGGCTCCCGTGGTGGCGGATCCGGTCCTGGGGCGGGTGTTCGGCGCGGTGCCGGGGCCCGTGCGGCCGGCCCGGGGGCCGGCCGCACGGAGCGGCCTTGCTCAGAGGGGCAGTTCGGGAAGGCGCGGCTGGCCGCAGGACGAGGAGCCGCAGGAGCTGGAGCTCACACCGCCCGAAGCGCCCGTTTCGGGCAGGGCGACGGAGTCGCGCAGTGCTGTGACGGTGAGCTCACCGAGGTCGAGGTCGAGGTCGTCCAGGGCGAGGACGCCCTCGCTGGGGTCGGTCATGTGTCAGCCTCTCGCATCGTCGGAAAAGCGCATCAGGTAGAGCGGGTGGCGGCGGTGGGCCGTCAGCCGATGGGGGTGTCGGTCTGCGGCTGGGCGCAGGAGGAGGAGGCCTGGCAGGAGCAGGAGCCGTGCGAGGCGCCGCTCTCCGGCAGGGCGGCCGTGTCGCGCAGCGCCGTGATGGCCAGGTCGCTGAGGTCGAGGTCCAAGTCGAGGTCGAGGTCCTCGGGGGCGGTGCCGGCGGTGCTTTCGGGCATGGCGGACTTCCTCTCTGGTGGAAGGGGATGCCGGGCCGCGGTGAATGCGCCGGAGTGGTCCCGGCGCGTGCGGCCGGCGAACGGAGTCGCCCCGGGCGGGTGGTCGCCGGTTCGCCGCGCGGGCCGTGGCCGGACGGCCGCGGCACACGGCGAACGGCCCCGGGACGGCGTCCGAATGGGCGTTCGTTCGTGGTGCGTTTCGAGTCTCGGCGGCGGACCAGGCCAACGGCAAGTCCACATGTCACGTTGGCCTGTTGTCCTGGCCTGGTCCGTCACCTCAGCGGCAGTCCAATGACGCTCCACCGGACCACGAGTGGCCTGTGCTGTGGCCTCGGCGGGCCGGCCGGTCCACCGCGGCCGCGAATGATCGTTGCTGCGTGGTACGGCGCGCCGCAATCCGACGGTCTGTCGGGAACGCGCGGTTCCGCAGCCCTGGGACGCGCCACCCGGCGGCGGGCTCCGGCGGCCGGCGCTCCCCTCCGCGGCCGGTGGTCCGTCCGGAACCGGCCAAACTGCGCCACCCGGCCCCACCCCACCGCCGCCGCCCCGCCCCGCTGCGACCCCGCCCCCAGCGACACCCGGCGCCGTCCCCACCGTGCCTCCGCCCGGCCGCAGCCCCGGTGTGCGTACGCCCCCAGGGCACGGGGCCGGCCACGCACCTGTACCCGCAGCACCGTGTCGTGGGCCGAACCCGTACGACCCCCGGGGTCCGGGACCCCTTTCTGCGTGCCCGGTCGGGTGGGCTGAAGCCCTACGGTTCCCCGGCCCCGGGTTCGGTTCTGCGTGCCCGGCTTGGGCGGGCCGGGCCTGCGTAGGGTTCCCGGCCCCGGAACCCGGCTCGATGTGCCCGGGCCGAGACAGGCAGCCCGGGGCGTGCCTCCGGCGTACCGGCGCCACCCGTGGACGGGAGGGGCCCCTCCGCAGCCCCGGCCGCGGCGCAGTCTCACCCGCACCCGCCCCACATTGCGGCGAGGCCGTGCATGGCCGCCGCATCCCACCGCGCGCGACCCGTCGGCGGTCTTCCGGCGCCAGGCGGAGACCGGCCATGGCCGTGGCGGGGCTCGGACCGACGGCTCGGTCCCGTCCGCCTTCCGGCCCGCCGGCCCCCGCGTCGACTGCGCTACGGCTGCCGCCGCCGGTCGGGGCGGCCCGTCACCGCCCATGGAATCCCGGGACGGTGCCGCGGGCAGGCGTCGGCGGTAGCGGCACCCCCCGGGGGCAGGCCTGGGCCCGGGCGGTTCAGGGGATCGGTCACACTTGGTCCATGCCCACGGCCGATGAACTGCTCAGCGCGCACACCGTCCGGGACCTCGCCTGCCGCCTCGCCCCGGCAGCCGGACTCAGGTCCGCCCCGGCCCTGCTGGCCTGCGCCTCCGCGCTCGACGGGCTGACGTTCAGCGGCCGGGTCGCCGCCGTCCGCGATGCCGCCCTCATCGACCTGCCCGCCGACTGGGCCGCCTTCGAGGCCGCCCTGCGCGCCGCCCTGGCCGCGCCCGGATTCGACGGCTGGATGACCTTCCCCGTCAACGAGGCGGTCGCGGTCCGCGGCCTCGCCTCCGGCCCGGCCGCATTCGAGCCGGCCCTCGCCCTGCTGCGCGACCTCACCCCGCGCCTGACCGCGGAGTCCGCGGTCCGCCCCTTCCTGCGCGCCGACCGGGACCGCGCCCTGGCGCTGATGGGTTCCTGGGTCGAAGACCCCGACCCGCACGTCCGCCGCCTCGTCAGCGAAGGCACCCGGCCCCGGCTCCCGTGGGCGCCGCAGCTCCCCGAGTCCATCGCCGACCCGCGGCCCGCGCTGCCCCTCCTGGACGCCCTCTACCGCGACGACTCCGACTACGTGCGCCGCTCGGTCGCCAACCACCTCAACGACATCAGCCGCGACCATCCCGGGCTCGCCGTCGAGACGGCCGGACGCTGGCTGGCCGCGCCCGCGGCCACGACCGGCCGGGTGGCCCGGCACGGCCTGCGCACCGTCGTGAAGGCCGGCCGCGCCGACGCCATGACCGTCCTCGGGCACGCGCCCGACGCTCCGGTCACCGTCCGCGGACCGGTCGTCGCCACCGCCCGGGTCGCCGTCGGCGACTACCTCGTCTTCGACTACGCCCTCACCAACGACGCCGACACGCCCGCCGAACTCGTCCTCGACTACGTCGTCCACCACAGGAAGGCGAACGGCAGCCGCACCCCCAAGGTGTTCAAACTGGCCACCCGCACCCTCGCCCCCGGCGAGACCCTCACCGGAACCAGGCGGCACTCCTTCAAGCCCATCACCACCCGCCGCTACTTCCCCGGCGAGCACCTCGTACAGCTCCAGGTCAACGGCAGGCTGCACGGGGAAGCCGCCTTCGTGCTGGACGCGGGCTGACGGGCCGGCGCCGCCGCGCGGGGCGGGCGGCGGCCGGACACGCCGCCCGCCCCGCCGGCCGCCGTCAGTTGCCCGCCGTGGCCAGCTTGGCCGCGAACCCCAGGAACAGGGCTCCCGCCCCCGTCGTCAGCCCCGCGGAGAGCCTGCGCCGCCGCCGGAACTGCGCGGCCAGGTACGTGCCGCCCAGGATCAGCGCGGTGACGTAGGCAATGCTGATCACCTGGTAGACGAGGGCCAGCAGCCCGAACGACAACGCCGGGTGCGGGTAGTCGGGGTCGACGAACTGCACGAAGAAGGAGATGAAGAACAGGATCGCCTTCGGGTTCAGAACGGTGATCACCAGCGAGCGCCGGAACAACCGCCCCCCGGCCCCCGCAGCCCCCGCCCCCGCAACCCCCGGGGCCGCCGCTTCCTCCCCGTCCGCTCCCGCCGCCCGGCCGGGGCGCCGCCACATGGCCCACGCCGCCCGCATCATGCCGACGGCGATCCACGTGAGGTAGCCGGCGCCCGCGTACTTCACGATGGCGAACAGCAAGTCGTTGGTCTGGAGCAGTGAGGCCAGCCCCGCCGCCGTCGCCGCCATGAGGAGCGTCTCGCCGAGGAACACCCCTGCCGCGGCCCGGTAGCCGGCCCGCACCCCGAGCCGTGCGGCCACGGACAGCGTGAACAGCGAACTCGGCCCGGGCAGCAGGATGATGAGCAGGGCGCCGACGGTATACGTCAGCAGGTTCTCCACTCCGAGCATTCGGGCACCTTCCTTCCCCGCGCTATCCGACGTTGTTCCCGGTGCGCACGTTGTGGGCGCTCACCATCTCGTCGACTTCCGCGATCCGCTGCAAGGCGTGATCCTCGCTGATGTGCGTGAAGTTGTCCGCCCAATAAGCACCCAGCTCGTCGATGTCGAGCAGGTCCCGATCCCCGAACCGGTCCTGCATCTCCGCCCGCTCCGCAGTGGTGAAGGAGATTCCCAGGCCGGCCAGGTAGGCGTCGATGTCGCCGCTGCTCTTGAAGAAGTTCGGCCGCTCGTAGTCGACCAGCAGGTCCCATGCGGGACTGTTCGGCAGCGGAATGAACCGGGAGAACTCCACGGAGGACAGTTCCACCTCTCCGAGCATCTGCCGGATGCCGCTGATCGTGCGGTCCAGGGTTTCGGGCCGCTCGCCCGGTGCACCGGCGATGTACGAGGCGTGCACCGAGATGCCCGCCTTGTTGAGCATGCGGATCGCCTCGAGGTTCGTCTCGCCGGTCGTCTTGTTCTTCCGCTGCGCCTCCAGCATCTCCGGGTCGGCGGCGTCCAGGCCGATGTTCGCGCGGACCACGCCCAGGCGCCGCAGCTTGTCGACGTTGTTCCGCTTGGTCAGCCCGAGGGCCCGCGCGTACACCATCACCTGGAGTTCGCCGCCGTCGATCAGCCGCTTCAGGTGCGGGGGAGTGGCGTCGATGAGGGCGTCGACGTACCGGGGGCTCGCGGTGAAGCTGTCGTACACCTCGAAGAACAGGTTGATGCCGTGCTCGCGGTGGTACTGGTCGACCGTCTTCCAGAACCCCCGCGGATCCCCGGTGTTGACCGTGAGGTCCGCGATCGAGCAGTAGGTGCAGCGCTTGTGGCCGTTCTCGCAGCCCCGCGCGTTGTTCACCGTGACCGGGCGCACCTCGTGCCCGTGCAAATGGCCGAACTGCGCCCGGTAGTTGTCGGCGTAGACGTCGAGCACGTCGTGGATGAACGACAGGTCGGGAATCGTGTTGCGCAGTGAGAGGGCGTATTTCGGGGCCGGGTTGCGGCGGATCCTGCCGCCGTCCCGATAGGCGAGTGAGGAGACCTCCTCCACACTCCGGCCCTCCGCCAGGGCCCGGACCAGTTGCACGAACGGTATCTCGCCGCCGTCGTTGGCTATCACATAGTCGATCTGCGGCCTGTTCCGCAGGATCATCTCGGGGAAGAAGATCGCGTGGTCGTCGCCGAGGACGACCTGCGCCCCGCCCGCCTTCGCGGTCGATGCGATGTCCAGGGCCTCCGAATACGTCGGCGTGAGTGCGCTGATGCCGACCAGGTCGGGCGCGAAATCCCGGACGGCGCGCTGCACGGCGGCCGTGTTGGATATGCCTCCGTCGACGACGCGTATCTCGACGCGGTCGCCCAGGGCGTCCCGGGTCGCCGTGGCGAGCTGCACGATCCCGATGTGGGGGTAGCAGGCGTAGTTCGAGGCGTTCCGGTTGGCGGTGGGGTTGGGGGCGTTCGCGAGCAGCAGCTTCAGCGTCATTCCTTCTCCTGGCGGAAGAGGGGGGCGAAGCGGGCGGGCCGGTACGGTCCGTCACACGGATGGATCCATGAACATTTGCACACGAAGATTTGCCTGCAATAGGCACCTATCGGCCAGTGGGCGATCGGATCCGGACCGTGCGGCAGTGGGCGCTCGTGGGTGCCTCGCGCCACCCTCGAGCCCTGCTCGCGGCGGGGGCGGCGTGGCGTTTCTGCAGTGAACGGGGTCACTCGCGCGAGTGACACGCCGACGCCCCTCTGTTGCTTTAAGTGGCTGATCGGATACAAAGCGTGATGACTCTTTCTTTGCCTCCGCATTACCGTTTCGCGGCATTGCGGCAGGCCGTCCCACCCACTCCCGAGGAGACGCGTTGACCTACGGCAGCAAGCTCCGTGCCCGTATCGCCAGGCCCGGCACCACCCCGCTGATCGGCGTGTACGACATGTACTCGGCCTCGATCGCGGCCGACCACTACGACGGGATGTTCGTCTCAGGCTTCGGCTTCGCGGCCTCGTACTACGGCCTGCCCGACATCGGGTTCATCGCCTGGCCGGACATGCTCTCCTTCGTCCAGCGGCTGCGCGGGGCCTTCCCCGGCCACGACCTGCTCGTCGACATCGACGACGGCTACGTCGACCCCGAGGTCGCCTGCCACGTCGTCGAGAGCCTGGAGCGCATCGGCGCGTCCGGCATCATCCTCGAGGACCAGCGCCGCCCCCGCCGCTGCGGCCACGCCGACGGCAAGCAGGTGCTGCCCCTCGCCGAATACCTCGACAAGCTGAACATGGTCCTCGCCACCCGCAGGGACCTCGTCGTCGTCGCCCGGACGGATGCGACCGAGGAGGCGGACATCCTGCGGCGCGCCGAGGCGCTCGCCGCCACCGACGCGGACGTGGTCCTCGTCGACGGCGTGCGCAGCGTCGAGTGGATCCGCCGCATCCGCGAAGTCGTCGCGGGCAAGCCGCTGCTCTTCAACCAGATCGCCGGAGGGAAGTCTCCCCGGCTGTCCCTGGGCGAGCTGAGCGAACTCGGAGTCGACATCGCCATCTACAGCACGCCCTGCCTGTTCGCCGCGCACCGCGCGATGCACGACGCCCTGACCGAGCTCAAGCTGTCCGACGGCCGCCTGCCCGAGGCCGCCGCGGCCGGCGGCATCGGCGTCCGGGAGTCCACCAGCCTGCTGGCCCGGAACATCGCCCGCCAGCGCATCCTCGAAGGCGCCGGCGCGTGACCCGCCGCGTCCCGCTGCGGCTGCCCGTACAGCGGACGCCGGCCGCCCTGGCGGCCGCCGCCCTGACGGCCGTGTCGGCGGCGTGCGCCCTCGCCGGCGCCGGAGCCGCCCCCGCCGCGGCCGGCGACAGCCTGATCACGGTCATCGACAACTCCCACGCCGACTCGATAGTGGAGGTCGACCGCTCCGCCAACCTCCAGAACGGCTCGGGCACCTCCGGCAGCGACCACGACGGCAGCGCCGTCGACGTCCTGCAGGCCCTCGTCGGCTCCGCGCCCGCACCGATCCCGTAACGGGACCCGCCCCGAGCGGGGCGGCGCGCCTGCGTCAGGACCAGGCGAGCAGGGCGGCCGCCCCGCACAGGTCGACCACGCAGCACCACTCGGACCAGGCCCGGGGCACCACCCGGCCGGTCCGGTGGTGCACGAAGTCCCACACGGCGTGCGCCGCCCACCCGGCGGCCAGCAGCCGCAGGCCCGCGCTCTCGCCGACCGACACCGCGACGGCGGCGGCCGCCCCGAACACCAGCAGCCCGGCAACCTGGACCGCGACCATCCGCGTCCCGCCGAAGGCTCGGCGCAGCGCCCCGAAGAGCAGGTAGCAGACCGGCATCACCACCAGCAGCGCGGCCAGGAACCCCCGGCCCGGCAGCCCGTCCGCGAACGTGGCGGCGCCGAGCACCAGTGCCAGCAGGGTGGGCCACCGGTGGGCCACCGCAGCACCCGCCCGCGCACCGCGTGACGTACGGACGGCGGCGGACGGCGTGCCGGTGCGGGCGGAATCGGTCGTCACGGTGTCTCCCTGAAGGACAGGACGGATCGGCGGTCACGCCCAGGGTGGTCCGGTGAGGGGTCCCGGTGCAGCCGCCGCGGCCCGTCCCGTCCGACGGCTTGGGGTACCCGTCCTTCCGGCATAGGGTCGGGCCCATGGGGGAGCGGCTCATGGTGGTCGTCGGCTTCGAGGCGGCCGAACTGCTGGACATCGCGTGCGTGACGACCGGCCTCGCCATGGCCAACCAGCTCGGCACGCCCGACCGGCCCTACCGCGTCAGCCTCGCCGCCCCGGGCGGCGCACCGATCGTCTGCGGCACCGGGCTGACCCTGCACACCCAGCAGTCCCTCGAACGGCTCACCGGCCCCCTCGACACCCTCATCGTCTCCGGAGGCGTCGGCTTCGAACGCGCGGCCGCCGACGACCGCCTCGTGGGCCACGTCCGCCGCCTGGCCCGGGAGAGCCGCCGCGTCGCCTCCGTCTGCACCGGGGCGGCCGTCCTCGCGGCCGCGGGCCTCCTCGACGGCCGGCGCGCCACCACGCACTGGAGGTTCGCCGCCCGGCTCGCCGCCCGCTACCCGAAGGTGACCGTCGACCCCGACCCCATCTACATCCGCCAGGGGAACGTGTACACGGCAGCCGGCATCACCAGCGCCCTCGACCTCACCCTCGCCTTCGTCGAGGAGGACCACGGGCCCGAACTCGCCCGGCAGGTCGCCCGCGACCTCGTCACCTACCTGCAACGACCCGGCAACCAGGCCCAGATGAGCCTGCACACCGCCGCCCCGGCCCCCGACAGCGGAGTTGTCGCGAAAGTCGTCCGGCACGTCCTCGCCCACCCCGCCGACGACCTGGGCACGGCCCGCCTCGCCGCCCTCGCCGGGGTGACACCCCGCCACCTCACCCGCCTGTTCACCGAGCACCTCGGGCAGGCCCCCGGCCGGTACGTGCGCCAGGCCCGGACCGAGGCCGCGGCCCAGCTCCTCGCCGCCACCGGCCTCCCGGTGGCGGCCGTGGCCGCCCGCTGCGGCTTCGGCACCACGGAATCGCTGCGCACCGCGTTCACCGGCCGCTACGGCATCTCCCCCGCCCGCTACCGCGCCACCCAGCAGCGCCGCCCCACCGGAGGCTAGGGCCTGTCGTCAAACTCCCGCCTGCCCCGCGACGCCTGGCACGCGCTCTCGCCGCACCGGGCGAAAGCCCGAGTACGTCCGGTACGCGGGCTTCCGCCCGGCACGCCGA
>NZ_BMTY01000040.1:0-3556 GCF_014649915.1 Streptomyces toxytricini
CGCGACCGCAGGGAGCGCCCTTTACAGGGCGGCCCGACCCGGAAGGACAATGGGCTGCCGGGACACCCCCGGAGCACACCGACCCCGAGTCGTCGGCTTCCGCTAACCCGGCTTCCGCTGCCGTCTCTCCGACCCCGACCCGTCGGCTCCGGCCAACTCGCCCCCCGCTGCAGTCTCCCCGACCCCGACCTCGTGGCTCCCGCCAACCCCGCTCTCGCCGAAGTCTCCCGACCCGGACCGCCCGGCTCCCGCCTCCCCCCCCCCGCCCCGCCGTCGCCCCCCGACCCCGCTCCGCCCCGTCCCGCCCGCCCCTCAGCTGGCCCCCGGCCCCGACAGGGTCGCAGCCCCGCGGAGTGCCGCTACCACCGGGGAGTCGCGGAGGGCCTGGGAGACGCCCAGGAGGTCTCGGGGGCCCGTCGGGGTGTCCGGGGGGAGGTCCTCGCGGGAGCCGATGGTTCTGCCGTCCGGGTCTGCCGAGTGGGCGCGGACCGCCGCCGAGACCATGGCGGCCTCGCCCACCGTGCGGGCCGTGTCCTCGTCGGCTCCGCCCGCCACGGCCAGTTCGTACGCGCGGTCGCGGTGGCGTTCGTCGAAGTACGGGCCCAGGTGGAGGAACGCGTCGTGGATGTCGGACTCGCGTTGGATGACCCGCAGCTCGGGCGGGGACCACCAGGACATCTTCACGCACGGCGTCCCGGTGGGCGTACACGGCTGGACCTCCGCCCACAGGGGGCCGAGGCGGCGGTAGGTGTTCCAGGTCTGCCAGTTGTCGGCCATCCGCTGGCACACCAGGGGCAGGACGAACCCGACGGCGCTGACCAGGGCGCCGATGGAGGCGAGCGGCGGGGCGGCGTACGTGCTCAGGTCGTCGAGGTCGTGGCCGAACCAGCGGGCGACCACCGCGGAGATCTTCGTGGCGTCGTAGCTGAGGTTGAACACGTACCCGGCCACGATGATCATCAGGCCGGTGCGCAGCCACCCGCGTACCTGGAGGGACCAGCGCAGGCACATGGCGACCATGACGACGGCGGCGACCAGGTGGGCCGTGAGGTACAGGGCGATCATGTACCGGATGTACGGGGTGTTGGCGTAGTAGGTGTCGAAGTCGCGCAGCCGCTCGACCGGGGCTTCGCCGAGCAGGAAGAGCACGATCAGGACGACGACGATGACGCCGTAGCCGACGATCCAGCGGCGGGAGGTGCGGCGGGTCTGTTCGGGCGGTCCGCCGCGCCAGTTCACGATGAGCACCAGGCAGGAGGCGCTGAACATGGTGATGAGGCAGTAGACCAGGGGTGCGGAGAAGTTGGTGACGCCGGTCCACCCGTTGACGGCGGCGATGGTCGGGGGAGCGGCGAAGGTGAACACCGAGCCGGCCAGGATCAGCAGGGCGCAGACCGAGCGCAGCAGGGGGTCGCGCCAGTTGTTGCGCAGGGCCGGCAGTTTGAAGGCGAGTGCGACCGCCAGTGCAGCTGCCGGTATGTAGTAGTCCTGGCCGTTCAACGGTCGTTCCTGTGCCCCCGATATCCGAGGGACGCCTCGATGCGGCCCGCGAGCTGGTCGCGTTGGGCGGGTGCCCGGTGGGCGGCGCCCGCGAGCCAGGTGCGGCAGCGGCTGCCCAGGAGGAGGCCGAAGGTCTCTGCTTCGGTCTCCTCCCGGACGTCGGCGCGGGTGCGTGCGGCGACGCGGCGGACGGTTTCGCCGAGGTCGGCCTCGTCGGTGAGCAGTCGGGCGGCGACGGCGGCGCCGTCGACGTGGTGGCTGCAGTGGCCGGCCTTCATGTGCCACAGCTCGTGGCCCAGGATGACGAGTTGGTGGTCCGGTGCGGTGCGCTCCTCGATGACGACCAGGTCGCGGTCGGCGAGGTCGAGCCACAGGCCGCTGGCCGTGCCGGGCGGGAAGGAGGCCATCCGGAAGTCCACCCGACGGCCGCGGTGTCTGCTCATGCCCTCGCAGAGCGCGGCGTAGAGGTCCACGGGTTCCACGGGCGCGGGCAGCCGGAGGCCGGCCACCAGTTCGCCGCACAACCGGCGCTGCTCTCTGCCTATGCTCACCGTTCTCCCCGTCGGCGTGGATCCGGATCAGGACTCAAGGATCAGACCCAGACTCTCGACTGGGTCAGGATTCGTTCGGTTTGACGCTTTCGAGGAGCATGTCCAGCCATTCGGTCACCTTGTCGCGGTGCTTGTCGCTGGGCAGTTGGGCGGCGCGCCAGGCGATGCCCCGGACGCCGTGGTTCTGCAGGAGTCTTGCCAGGGGGTCGCCGGCGGACGCGGCCGGGGAGGGGACGGTCTCGCGCGTGCGGCCCGCGTAGTCCTGGAGCAGTTGCTGTTCGGTGCGCAGGAGAGCGTCGAGCAGGGCGTCGGAGTCGTGGGCGGTGAGGAAGCCCGCATGGACGCCGAAGAAGCGCTGGATGGCGTCGCAGTGCTCCATGGTGGGGCGGCGGTCGCCGTTGATGAGCGCGCCCGCCTGCTGGCGGGACATGCCGGCGCCGTCGGCGATCTCCTGCTGGGTGTAGCGGCGGCCGTTGGGTTTCAGCCGGGTGCGCCGGAGCAGGTCCAGGCGCTGGAGGAACCGGGTCTGAAGGCAGGGCTCTCCGGCCGGTCGGCCGTCCAGAAGGCTCTTCACCACGTCGGTGGGTACGCCGGAGGCCTCGGAGAGGCGGCGCAGGTCGAAGACCTTGTTCGGGTCGCGGCCCATCTTGCCCGCGAGTTCGGCGACGCGCGTGACGGTGGCTGTCAGGGACGGGTTGGCCACCGCGACGGGAGCCGGGAAGCCGTCTGTCACCAGTGGTTCTCCTAGATCGCGGCGAGTCGGTTCGGGCACATGGTCGGCTTTTGGAATCTAGCCGTTTCGCCGCCGCAGGGCCAGAACTTGCCACAGCTGTGGCGGGAATGAGCTGTCAAGAGGCTGGAATTGCCACGATAGTTGACACTCGAATGAAGTCGGTAGCAGGATCGCCACAGGAAATTGAAGATCCAGACCGTGAGGAGGGGGAGCTCTCGGTGCCACATCTCGCAGCGGTGGGCCCGTCCGATGGCCTCGCCCGAGCCGGTGAGGAGCGCCTGGCGGGCGAGGAGTCCGCACGCGGTGCAGTGCGGTCGGAGCGACGCAAGGAGATTTTGCGCCAGCGCCGCGAGGAACTGGGCCTGAGCCAGGAAGACCTCGCCGCCCGGTTGCGGATCAGCGTGCGCGCCTACGGGAACTGGGAACGCGGCCTGGTCAAGGAATGGACCGACCGCAAGCTGCTCGCCCTGGCGGAAGCCCTGGAGATGAGCGAGCGGCAGTGCTTCTGGCTGTTCCGGGTCATGGTCGACCGCGACCCGCCGTCGACCTGGCGGGCGGCCGCGGACAACCGGCTGCCCGAAGACCCCGCGCAGCGCGACTACCTGGTGGACTACGCCGCCCTCATGGAGGCCGTGCCCTACCCGTCCTTCCTGGTCGACCACCGCTGGGACGTCGCGCTCACCAACTCGGCGTTCGACCGGCTCTTCCAGTCGGTCCGCCCCCACCCGACCGCCCTCCCCGACGACAACTTCCTGCGCTTCGTGCTCTTCCA
>NZ_BMTY01000040.1:3581-17106 GCF_014649915.1 Streptomyces toxytricini
CCCCGACGCGGCCGCCGTGCTGGAGGACCACGAACCGGCGTGGTGCGTCCCGCTCATGGCCCAGTTCGCGGGCGCCCTCGAAGCGGCCCCCGAGGACGAGGGGCTGCGCAGCATCCGCCAGGAGATCGCCCGGGACCCCTTCATGGAGGCCGCCTACCGGTACGGGGTCCCCCACTGGCTGAAGACCCACGGGTCCGAGGCCGCCGAACGCGACGGCGCCGTCCGCACCGTCCGCCACTGGGATCCCCAGACGGGCCTCGTCCGGTGCCGGATCGTGGCCGAATCCGGCCGGATGCTCGACGCGATGGGCCTGACCCGGATCACCCTGGTCCTCTCGGCCCCGCAGGGCCCCGCGGCCGGCCCGGCGCGCGGCGGCTCCGCCCCGCACCGGCAGGGCCCGAGGCTCCGCGCCGTCCCCTCGCTGGGCGACTGAACCCCGTACGCCGCCCAGCACGGGGGACACTGGAGCCCTCACTCGTGCGCCGCCGACCGAATGCCGCGGATCGTGGCATCGGCGGCGGCCGTGGCGAAGGGCGGTAGGGGCGTGCGGCTGACCATCCTCGGCGGGGGCGGATTCCGGGTTCCGCTCGTGTACGGAGCGCTGATCGGCGACGGGGGCGAGGGCCGCGTCACGCACGTGGTGCTCCACGACGAGGACCCGGCGCGGCTCTCCGCCATGGCCCGCGTGCTCGCCGATCAGGCGGCCGCCGCCCGGACGGCCTCCCGCGCCCCGGCGCCCGGCCCCGCCCCGGCCGTCACGGCGACCACCGACCTCGACGAGGCCTTGTCCGGCGCCGACTTCGTCTTCTCCGCGATCCGCGTCGGCGGCCTGGAGGGGCGCGCCGCGGACGAGCGGCTCGCCCTGGCCGAGGGCGTGCTGGGCCAGGAGACCGTCGGCGCGGGCGGGATCGCCTACGGGCTGCGGACCGTGCCGGTCGCCCGCGCCATCGCGCGGGCCGTGGCGCGGCGGGCCCCCGAGGCGTGGGTCATCAACTTCACGAACCCGGCCGGCCTGGTCACCGAAGCCATGGCCGGGATCCTCGGCGACCGGGTCATCGGGATCTGCGACTCGCCGGTGGGGCTCGGCCGACGCGTCGCCCGCGTGCTCGGCGCCCGTCCCGAGGACGCCTGGGTCGACTACGTCGGCCTCAACCACCTGGGCTGGCTGCGCGGCCTGCGCATCGGCGGCCGTGACGAACTGCCGCGCCTGCTGGCCGACGCGAAGGCGCTGGAGTCCTTCGAGGAGGGCCGGCTCTTCGGCGCCGAGTGGCTGCGCGCCCTCGGCGCGATCCCGAACGAGTACCTGCACTACTACTACTTCAACCGCGAGACCGTACGCGCCTACCGGGAGGCCCGGCAGACCCGCGGCGCCTTCCTGCGCGACCAGCAGCGCGGCTTCTACGCCGAGGCCGGCCGGCCCGGCCTCGCCCCCGGGGCGGCGCTGGCCGCCTGGGAGCGGACCCGGGCCGAGCGGGAGGCCACGTACATGGCGGAGAACCGCGAGGCGGCCGGCGCCGGCGGGCGCGAGGACGCCGACACGGAGTCCGGGGGCTACGAGAAGGTCGCGCTGGCGCTGATGCGGGCCGTCGCCCGCGACGAGCGCACCACGCTCATCCTCAACGTCCGCAACCGGTCGACGCTGTCCGTCCTCGATGCGGAAGCCGTCATCGAGGTGCCCTGCCTGGTCGACGCGAACGGCGCCCACCCGGTCGCCGTCGACCCGCTGCCGCTGCACGCGACGGGCCTGGTGACCGCGGTCAAGGCCGTCGAGCGCGAGGTGCTGGCGGCGTCGGAGAGCGGCTCCCGGGCGGCCGCGGCGAAGGCGTTCGCGCTGCACCCGCTGGTGGACTCGGCGGCGGTGGCCCGGCGGCTCCTCGACGGGTACCGGGCCGTCCACCCGGGTCTGGAGTACCTGCGCTGAGCCGCGGCGGTCACGCGCCGGGCGGGGCCGTCGGGTAGGAGTGCGCGGGCACCTGCGGCAGCGCCGGGACGAGCCCCGGCCGCCAGGTGCGCAGGACCTGCGCGGACGGCGCGTACAGGGCCTCCGGGATGTCGGCGGGCGCGAACCACTCCCACGTGGTGATCTTGTGCGGTTCGGTGACCCGCGGGGTGCCCTCGGCCGACGCGGCGACCGCCGAGGCCGTCAGCCTGGTCACGCCGCCCTGCGCGTCGATGTGCACGCCGAGGATCCGGATGTCCCCCGGGTCCGCCCGCAGGGCCGTCTCCTCGGCCAGCTCCCGGGCAGCGGCCTGCTCGAAGCCCTCCCCGGGGTCGACCTTCCCGCCGGGCAGCTCCCACCGGCCGTCGTGCGCCCGGCCCAGGAGCACCCGCCCCGCCGGGTCGCAGACGACGAGCCCGACGCCGACGACGGCATTGGGGTGCGGGGCGGCGCGCTGGGGGCGTTCGGGGCGCGTGGTCATGGGACGGTCCCTCCTGGTGGCGGCGTACGGGTCCCACCAGTTTGCCGGTCCGGCAAAGCCGTGTGACACGGCCCAGGCTGCGGGCGCACCCTCGCCCGCAGGGCACGGGCGACGCGGACGGCCCGCGGGAACGACGCAAGGAGGAGCACATGGACACAGGCGGCGGACGGGTGTACGACGTGGCGGTCGTGGGCGGCGGCGCCGCCGGACTCGCCGGGGCGCTGACCCTGGCGAGGGCGCGGCGCACCGTGGTGGTGCTGGACGCGGGCAGCCCCCGCAACGCGCCCGCGGACCACCTGCACGGCTACCTCGGGCAGGACGGGGCCGCCCCCGCCGAGCTGCTGGCGACCGGGCGCGCCGAGGCGGCCGCGTACGGTGCGGAGGTCCGGTCGGCCGCGGCGGGGACGGTGCTCGCGGCCGACCGGCCGGCGGAGGGCGGCTTCGTGCTGCGCTGTGCGGACGGGTCGGCCGTGCGGGCCGGCCGGCTGCTGCTGGCGACGGGCCTGGTCGACGAGCTGCCCGACGTGCCGGGACTGCGCGAGCGGTGGGGGCGGGACGTGCTGCACTGCCCGTACTGCCACGGCTGGGAGGTCCGCGACCGGCCGATCGCCGTGCTCGGCGGGGGCCCGCTCGCCGTGCACCAGGCGCAGATGTGGCGGAGCTGGAGCGACCGGGTGACGCTGCTCGCGCACACCCGGCGGCCGGGGGCGGAGGAGCGGGAGCTGCTCGCGGCGCTGGACGTCGCCGTGGTCGAGGGCGGGGTCACCGGCCTGACCGTCGGCGCCGGAGGCCTTTCCGGGGTGACCCTGGCGGGCGGCGGGAGCGTCGAGTGCCGGGCGCTGGTGGTGGCGCCGCGGTTCACCGCGCGCACCGGGGTGGCCCGGTCGCTCGGGCTGCCGGTGACGGGCATGGAGCGGGACGGGGTGCAGATCGGCACCTGCCTGGAGGCGGACCCGGCGACCGGCGCGACCGCCCTGCGCGGCGTCTGGGCCGCCGGGAACGTGACCAGCCCGACGGACCAGCTGGCGGCGGCGGCCGCGGCCGGGGTGCGCGCGGCCGTCGCGATCAACGCGGACCTGATCGAGGAGACGACCCGGCGGGCCCTCGCCGCCCACCGGGCCGGGCAGGCGCACGGGGCGCGGTAGCCCCGGCGGGCCCGTCCGGCCTGACGGACGGCACGAACTGGCGTGCGGGTTTCGATCAGGGGCCGCCTGCGCAGGCTCTGGGCGATCCGACGGGTCCAGGGGTGGGGGCGGGGCGCGCATGGCACACGTTCTGGTCATCGGCGGCGGCGTCGGTGGGCTCGCCACCGCACTGCTCACCGCGCGGCAGGGGCACACCGTCGAGCTCTTCGAGCGCGACACCCGGGCTCCGGGCACGGCCCTGGACCGCGACTCCTTCGGCTGGCACCGCCCGGCCGTCCCGCAGGCCGCGCAGCCGCACGTCCTCCTCGGCGCGGCCCGTACCCTCCTGCGGCGCGAGCTGCCCGACGTGTACGCGGAGATGCTCCGGCTCGGCGCCCGCGAGCGCAGCGAGCTCGACTGGTTCGACGTACGGCCGCCCGCGCGGCCCGGCGACGACGACCTCGTCATGGTCCAGGCCCGGCGCATCGTCCTGGAGAGCGCCCTGGTCACGGCGCTGCGCGCGGAGCCCGGCGCGGTCCTGCACCACGGCGGGCCGGTCACCGGGCTGGAGGTGGAGCGGGCAGCGGCGGGCGCGGCAGGGCCGGCCCGGGTGACGGGGGTGGCGACCGCAGCCGGTGTCCGCGAGGGGGACCTGGTCGTGGACGCGGGCGGCCGTCGCGGTGGCGCCGAGCGGTGGCTGGCCGCGGCGGGCTGCCGGCCGCCGGTCGTGGAGCGGCACCGTACGGGGCTGGCGTACTTCTGCCGCTGGTACCGGCTGCCGGAGGGCACGGGGGAGGGGCCTCGCAGGCCGTGGTCGGTGGCGGGCGGGGCCTTCTCCGGGTGCGCGGTCTTCCCGGCGGACAACGGGACCTTCGCCGTGACCGTGTTCGTCCACACGCAGGACCCGACCCGCTCGGCCCTGCGCGATCCGGCCGTCTTCGAGCGGGCGGCGCGTGCCTTCCCGCCGGGCGCGGCCTGGCTGGCCTTGGGCGCCGAGCCGCTGACCGGGGTCCTGGCCACTGCGAGCCTGGACAACCGTTGGAGCGCCCTCGTCGACGAGCGGGGGCCGGTGGTGCGCGGGCTCGTCCCGGTCGGCGACGCCGTCACCCACACCAACCCGACGCTCGGGCAGGGCACCTCGCTCGCTCTGTGGGCCGCGCTGCGGGTGGCCCGTACGGCCGACCGGGACACCGGATCGGCCCGGTACGCGGCCGGGCACCACGCGTGGGCGGTGCGCACGCTCAAGCCGTGGTTCGACTTCCAGGTCGTCGCCGATGCGGCCGTGGGCGAGCGGTTCTGGACGCGGGGCGCCCGGACGGGCAGGACGCGGGAGGCGGCGGCGCTGTTCGACTGCGCGCTGGACGACCCCGAGGTGATGCGGGCCCGGGCCAGGGTCCGCCACCTGGCCGAACGGCCCGAGCGGGCGTACGCGGACCCGGAGGTTCGGGAGCGGGTGGCGCGCTGGCTGGAGGCCCGGCCGCACTACGCGCCGAACGCGGCCGGTCCGGACCGGGCGGAGTGGGAGAAGCTGACCGGCGGGTGAGCGGAGCCGGGCGGGGCGGAGGCCGGGCGGCGGGGGCGGGCGGTGCGAGGGGCGGGCGGTGCGAGGGGCGGGCGTTCAGGCGGCGGGGCGGGTGCCGAGGACTTCGGCGAGGTCGTAGCCCACGACCTCGTCGAGCTGGGCGTACGTGCAGCTCCCGGGGGTGCGGTCGGGGCGCCAGCGACGGAACTGCGCCGTGTGGCGGAAGCGGTCGCCCTCCATGTGGTCGTACGCGACCTCGCAGACGCGCTCGGGGCGCAGCGGCACCCAGGAGAGGTCCTTCTTGCCGGTCCAGCGGCTCTGCGCGCCGGGCAGGCGGGCGCTCTCGTGCGCGGACTCCTCGGCCCAGGCGGCCCAGGGGTGGCCGGAGACGTCCTCCATGCGCAGGGGTGCCAGTTCCTCGACGAGCTCTGCGCGGCGCCTCATGGGGAAGGCGGCGCAGACGCCGACGTGCTGGAGGGCGCCGCGGTCGTCGTGGAGGCCCAGTAGCAGCGATCCGACAATCGGACCGCTCTTGTGGAAACGGAAACCGGCGACGACGACGTCGGCCGTACGCTCGTGCTTGATCTTGAACATGAGGCGCGCATCGGGCCGGTAGGGCAGGTCGAGCGGTTTCGCGACCACTCCGTCGAGCCCAGCGCCTTCGAACTGCTCGAACCACTGCTGCGCGAGCGCGGGGTCGGTGGTGGCGGGCGCGAGGTGGACGGGGGGCCGAGTGGTGGAGAGGGCTGAGCACAGGGCGCTGCGGCGGTCGGTGAGCGGGGCGTCGAGGAGGGACCGGTCACCGAGGGCGAGCAGGTCGAAGGCGACGAAACTGGCGGGGGTGGTCGAGGCCAGAAGGTCCACACGGGATTTGGCGGGGTGGATCCGCTCGGTCAGCCGGTCGAAGTCCAGCCGCCCGCCGTGCACGATGACGATCTCGCCGTCGATCACGCAGCGGTCCGGCAGGTTCTCCTTCAAAGCGCTCACAAGTTCGGGGAAGTACCTGGTCAGCGGCTTGCCCGTGCGGCTGCCGAGCTGGATCTCGTCGCCGTCGCGGTGGACGATGGCGCGGAAGCCGTCCCACTTCGCCTCGTACTGCATGCCCGGCGGGATCCTCGCGACCGACTTGGCGAGCATCGGCAGCACGGGCGGCATCACGGGCAGGTCCATGCCCACGATTCTGCGGCGGTACGTCCGCCTTCGCCCGGTATGCGCGTTAGGTCGGGCCCGCCTACCGTGGCGCACATGGGTGCATCCGGGAAAGCGATCGAGCTGGAGGCGGGCGGCCGGAAGGTGCGCCTGTCCAATCCGGACAAGGTGTACTTCCCCGAGCGGGGCCTCACCAAGCTGGACGTCGCCCAGTACTACCTGGCCGTGGGGGACGGCATCACCCGCGCCCTGCGCAACCGCCCCACCACGCTGGAGAGGTATCCCGACGGGGTGGAGGGCGAGTCCTTCTTCCAGAAGCGCGCCCCGAAAACCCTCCCCGACTGGATCCCCACCGCCCACATCGCCTTCCCCAGCGGGCGCACCGCCGACGAGATCTGCCCGACCGAGCCGGCCGCCGTACTGTGGGCCGCCAACCTCGGCTGCCTCACCTTCCACCCGTGGCCCGTGCGCCGGCAGGACACCGACCGGCCCGACGAGCTGCGCATCGACCTCGACCCCCAGCCGGGCACCGACTACGGCGACGCGGTGGTCGCCGCGCACGAGCTGCGCGACCTCCTGGAGGAGCTGGGCCTGCGCGGCTGGCCCAAGACCTCGGGCGGGCGCGGACTCCACGTGTTCGTCCCGATCGAGCCGCGGTGGACCTTCACCGACGTACGGCGCTGCGCGATCGGGATCGGCCGCGAACTGGAGGCCCGCATGCCGGGCAGGGTCACCACCGCCTGGTGGAAGGAGGAGCGCGGCGAGCGGATCTTCGTCGACTACAACCAGACGGCCCGCGACCGCACCATCGCCTCCGCGTACTCCGTCCGCCCCCGCCCCCACGCCCCCGTATCGGCCCCGCTCCGCTGGGACGAGCTGGACTCCGCGGAGCCCCGGGACTTCGACATCACCACGATGCCCGCCCGGTACGCCGAGCTCGGCGACCTCCACGCCGACATGGACGACCACGCCTTCACCCTGGAGGCCGCGCTGGCGCTCGCCGAGCGGCAGGAGCACGACGAGGGGCTCGGCGACATGCCCTACCCGCCGGACTACCCGAAGATGCCGGGCGAGCCCAAGCGCGTCCAGCCGAGCCGCGCCAAGAAGACCGCTCCTGCCGAGTCCGCGGAGGAGCCGGGGACGGACTGAACCGCCGGGCGCGGGGCGGCCCGATGTCAGTGGGCGGTGCCATGCTCGAAAGGGGCGCTCGCCGCCCGTGTTGATGGGTCGTTGATCAGACGTCCATCGGCGGGCGTGAGGATCGGCGGCATGTCGATGAACACCACCACCGCTCCCGCCACTGCCGCCGCGGCCCCCGCCTGGTACGAGTTCGCGCTGTGCGCGCAGACGGGCGCGGACTTCTTCTTCCCCGAGCCGGGAAACTCGCTGCGGGAGGCGAAGCGGCTGTGCGCGGCGTGCGAGGTGCGGACCGGCTGCCTGGAGTACGCCCTCGCCAACGACGAGCGCTTCGGCGTGTGGGGCGGGCTGTCCGAGGCGGAGCGCCTCGCCCTGCGGTCGCGCCGCTGACCCGGCCGGCATCCGGCCGGGCCGCGACAGTGGCCGGTCAGCCCTTGCGGGCCGCCAGGCGTGCCGCGCGGGCGGCGAGGCGCTCGTCGAACTTGCGGGCCTCCGAATCCAGGCCGTCCATGAACAGGCCGAGCTCCTCCTGGGCCTGCCGGCCCTCCGGGCCGAGACCGTCGATGCTCATGATCTTCAGGAAGCGGATGACGGGGCTGAGGACGTCGTCGTGGTGGATGCGCAGGTTGTAGACGCCGCCGATCGCCATCTGGGCGGCCATGCGCTCGAAGCCCGGCATGCCGTGTCCGGGCATGCGGAAGTTCACCACGACGTCGCGCACGGCCTGCATCGTCAGGTCGGGGGCGATCTCGAAGGCCGCACCCAGGAGGTTGCGGTAGAAGATCATGTGCAGGTTCTCGTCCTGCGCGATGCGGGCCAGCATGCGGTCGCAGACCGGGTCGCCGGACTGGTGGCCGGTGTTGCGGTGCGAGATGCGGGTGGCCAGCTCCTGGAATGCGACGTAGGCCACCGAGTGCAGCATCGAGTGGCGGTTGTCGGATTCGAATCCCTCCGACATGTGCTGCATGCGGAACGCCTCGAGCTTGTCCGGGTCCACGGCGCGCGAGGCCAGCAGGTAGTCGCGCATCACGATGCCGTGGCGGCCCTCCTCGGCGGTCCAGCGGTGCACCCAGGTGCCCCAGGCGCCGTTCCGCCCGAACAGCGTGGCGATCTCGTGGTGGTAGCTCGGCAGGTTGTCCTCGGTCAGCAGGTTCACGACCAGGGCGATCTTGCCGATGTCCGTGACCTTGGACTGCTGCGGATCCCAGGCCTCGCCGTCCTCGAAGAACGCCGGGAAGTTCCGGCCGTCGCTCCACGGGACGTACTCGTGGGGCATCCAGTCCTTGGTGACCTTCAGGTGGCGGTTGAGCTCCTTCTCGACCACCTCTTCCAGCGCATACAGCAGCTTCGCGTCGGTCCACGCCGCAGAGCTGCCGAGGTGGGGAGAGGTGATCGTCACGGGTACTCCTGGGGACAAAGCGAATTACCTACGGTTCCGTAGCCTACGACGCCGTAGGTTAAGCGGACCGTGAGGGCCAGCCAAGCCCCGGGCGTTCATATGACCGGTTACATCCCGTTATCTATGCAGTTGATCGGCGTGTACGGGGCCGCAGACGCGGCGAATGTCACGCAGGAAGGTGGCCCCCGCCCCCGCCTTGACGGCCGGACACGGCCGGAGGGCAGGCAGGGGGCGGGGCCGGAGGAACAGCAGGCTCCGTCGGATCAGGCGGACCAGAGGGTCTCCCGGACCTCTTCCGCCGTCGTCGGCCGCAGGCCGCCGTCGAGCAGCAGCCAGCGGGTGATCCCGATCGACTCCAGGAACGGAACGTCGTGGCTCGCGACGATCAGCGCCCCCTGGTAGGAGTCCAGTGCGCCGGCGAGCTGGCCCGCGCTCGCCAGGTCCAGGTTGTTCGTCGGCTCGTCCAGCATCAGCAGCTGCGGAGCCGGCTCGGCCAGCAGCAGCGCCGCGAGCGCCGCCCGGAACCGCTCCCCGCCCGACAGCGCACCCGCCGCCCGGTCGGCGCGGGCGCCGCGGAACAGGAAGCGCGCGAGCCGCGCCCGCACCACGTTGTTCGACGCCTGCGGCGCGAACCGGGCCACGTTCTCCACCACCGACAGTCCGTCGTCGAGCACGTCCAGCCGCTGCGGCAGCAACCGCGCCGGCACGTGCACGGCGGCCTCGCCGGCCTCCGGCTCCAGCAGCCCGGCAACCGTCCGCAGCAGCGTCGTCTTGCCAGAGCCGTTGCGGCCCACCAGGGCGATCCGCTCCGGCCCCCGCAGGTCCCACTCCAGCGGCGCACCCGCGACGTGCGCCAACCGCAGCCGCGACAGCTCCAGCACCCGCCGGCCCGGCGGGACCAGCGTCGCCGGCAGCTCGATGCGGATCTCGTCGTCGTCCCGGACCGCCTCCACCGCCTGGTCGAGCCGCTCCCGTGCCTGCGTGAGCCGCTCCGCATGCAGGGTGCGGTGCTTGCCGGCCGACTGCTGCGCCGCACTCCTGCGGTTGTTCGCGACGATCTTCGGCACGCGCTTGTTCTCGTACATCTTCTGCGCGAACCGCCTGCGCCGCGCCAGCTTCACGTGCGCGTCCGACAGCTCCCGCTTCTGCCGCTGCACATCGGCCTCCGCGGCCCGCACCAGCCGCTCGGCGGCCTCCTGCTCGGCGGCCAGCTGCTGCTCGTAAGCGCTGAAGTTGCCGCCGTACCAGTGGACTTCGCCCTCGTGGAGCTCGGCGATCTGGTCGACCCGCTCCAGCAGCTCCCGGTCGTGGGCGGCCAGAAGCAGCACCCCGGACCAGGACTCGACCGCCGCGTACAGCCGGCGGCGGGCCCGCAGGTCCAGGTTGTTCGTCGGCTCGTCGAGCAGCAGCACGTCGGGCCGCGCCAGCAGCAGCGCCGCCAGCCGCAGCAACACGGTTTCCCCGCCGGACAGTTCGCCCACCGTGCGGTCCAGGCCGAGCGGCCCGAGGCCGAGCTGGTCGAGGGTGGCCAGGGCCCGCTCCTCGACGTCCCAGTCGTCGCCGACGGCGGCGAAGTTCGCCTCGGTCGCCTCGCCTGCCTCGATCGCGTGCAGCGCGGCGCGCACACCGCGGATGCCGAGGGCCTCGTCCACGCGCAGCGAGGTGTCGAGGGTGATGTCCTGCGGCAGGTGGCCGACCGTGCCCGAGACGGCCAACCGTCCGTCGCGCGGCGCGAGTCGGCCGGTGATCAGCTTGAGGAGGGTGGACTTCCCGCTGCCGTTGCGCCCGATGAGCCCGGTGCGGCCGGGGCCGACCGCCAGGTCCAGGCCGTCGAAGACGGGCGTGCCGTCGGGCCAGTCGAAGGAGAGTGCGGAGCAGGTGATGAATGCAGAGGTGTTACCCATGGAGGCCTCCAGGTTGCGTGAATGGTGCGAGCAACTGGGGAGACAGCCGAAGACGGGTGGGATGCGCAGGTGCGCCGGATCGACCCTGTCGGTCGGTGTCTCGGACCTCAGAAGAGCAACGGCCTACTCCGTTTCGGCGGGGGTGGGAACGCCGACGACGCTACGGGCGACCGAAGCCGCCCGCAAACGAATTAACCGGCCGCCGCCTGGCCGGCTCAGCGCGGCCCGCGCATCAGCTCCGCCAGGCTGTGGTCCATGTCGAGGTAGAGGTGCTCCTGGCCCGGCGAAACCACCTCCGCGGACCTCCGAAGGAAACGCTGCAGCTCCGCCGTCTCCATGAGCACGATCGCGACACCCTCCGGGGCGTGGAACTCGATCGTCGTCCGGTCCCCGTCGTACGGGCGCACCCGCACGTCGCCCTGGCCCGACGGCCTGATCAGGCCCGACCTGAGCAGCTCGCGGGCGAACGTCCACGACACCTCGACGCCCTCCAGCGTGGCCGGAGCGGGAAAGGCCATCCGCACGGCGAACGGATCCGACCGGTCGTAGCAGAGGGTGACGGGTACGGTTTCCACCTTCGGTGCGGTGGCTACCAGACGTGCCTGCACGGCCTGCTCGATAACAGTGATCAAGGCTCGCTCCCTTGCGGCGGATCTGCTGCCGGGTCTGGGCTGGAGCCCGGCAACCCGATAGACGCCGCAATCGGCAAATCCGTGCACGGGCGATGACGTGAGCTGCGTCACCGATTGGCTGGAACGCGTCCATTCGATCACTTACGGTGATCAAGATGGGTCCGTCGGCCGAAGGGGCGCCCGACTCGGCCCGCGTGCGGGGGTGAATCGAGAACGGCCGATTCCCGCTCACTCCACAGGCCCAACGGCCCTCGGGGCGGAGGGGTGGCGGGTGGTCCGGGCGTGCTGCGGGCGCCCTGGACGGCGCATCCGCGGGTGCACTAGCTTCCGGCGCCATGAGACTCCCGAGAATTGGCATGTCCGCGGCGGCCGCCTTGGCGATCGCCCTCACCGCCGCCCCCGCCCACGCGGACACCACCGCGCCCGCCGCCGCAGGCGGCGACAGCCACGCCTTACGCGGCGCCGGCTGGGCCCTCAAGCAGACCGGCAAGGACGCCCGCTTCCGAGGCCTGGCCGGTGTCAACCGCTCCACCGCCTGGCTGGCCGGTTCCAAGGGCACCGTGCTGCGGACCACCGACGGAGGCCGCAGCTGGCAGGACGTCTCGCCCCCGACCGCCGCCGCCGAGGGCCTCGAACTGCGCGACATCGAGGCGTTCGACGCCCGCCGCGCCGTCGCCCTCTCCATCGGGGAAGGCGAGGCGTCGAGGGTGCTGCGCACCGACGACGGCGGCCGCACGTGGACCGAAACCTTCCGGAACCCGGATCCGCGCGCCTTCTACGACTGCCTGACCTTCTTCGACTCCCGACACGGCCTCGCCATGAGCGACCCGGTGGACGGCAGGTTCCGCATCCTGTCCACCGACGACGGCGGGCGCAGCTGGAGCGTCCTGCCCGACGCGGGCATGCCGCCCGCCCTGCCCGGCGAAGCCGGCTTCGCGGCGAGCGGCCAGTGCCTGGTGAGCGCCGGACCGCGCGACGTGTGGCTCGCCACCGGGGGCGGCGCCACCGCCCGCATCCTGCACTCGTCGGACCGCGGCCGCACCTGGCAGGCCACCGAGTCCGGCATCCCGGGGGGCGATCCGGCCAAGGGCGTCTTCGCCCTCGCCTTCCGCGACCGGACGACCGGCCTGGCCGTCGGAGGCGACTACCGCACCGGCGAGCCCTCCCCGCAGGCCGCCGCCCGCTCCGCGGACGCCGGCCGCAACTGGAGCCCGGCCGCCACCCCGCCGCCGGCCTACCGCTCGGGCGCGGCCTGGCTCCCGCACACCCGCGCCACGGCCCTCGCGGTCGGCCCGACGGGCACCGACGCCACCACCGACGGCGGCCGCACCTGGCGGCCCCTGGAGGCCGGCTCCTTCGACACCGTCGACTGCACCCCCGACGGCAGCTGCTGGGCGGCGGGGGAGAAGGGACGGGTGGCCCGCCTGGAACGCCGCTGAGGGGGCCTCGGAGGGCGGGGGCCGGGCCCGGGGCTGCCGGGTGTCAGGGGGCGGGCGTCGTGAACAGGTCCATGCTCGCGAAGTGGCTCGGCACGAAGCCGGCCGCCTTGTAGACGGGCTCGCCGTCGGAGCTGGCGTGCAGCTGGACGTAGTGGATCCCGATGCCGTTCAGCCAGGCGACGAGCCCGTCGACGATCCGCCGCCCGTGGCCCTGTCCGCGGAAGCCCTCGTCGGTGACGATGCCGTCGAGGTAGCCGCGCCGCCCGTCGGTGTACTGGGGGCGGGGCAGGTGGTAAGTCACCCAGGCCATCCCGGTGGCGACGAGCCGCTCCCCGGGCGCCCCGCCGACGACGAGGCAGTGCACGTCCGCCCTCTCGTTGATCCGCTCGAGGAACCATCCCGGGGCAACGGCCCGCCAGGGCGCGTCGTCAGCCCCGGGATCGACCCCGAGGGCGGCCAGCGCCACGGCCCGCAACCGCACGAGCTCGGGAACATCGTCGGGAGTGGCGGGGCGCGGGGCGGCGGATATGGAGAAGGTGGAATGCATGCCGGTGTCTCCCTGTATGGCGGTGGTACGAGCGTGCGAATGCGCTGGGTTGACAGGGTGTCAGGTGCGGCGCGGTACAGCGGAGGTGGGGGAGGGGGTTGGGGGACTCGGCGCGGGGAGGGGGCCGGGGGTGGGGGGGAGGGGTGGGAAATGGGCGGCGGGGGTGGAGGGTGCCGGGGGGCACCAGAGCGGGAGCCGACCGTACGGCGCCGGGAGGCGGCGGCGGGGGCGGGGTTGGTCGGTAGCCGGTCG
>NZ_BMTY01000041.1 GCF_014649915.1 Streptomyces toxytricini
GAGCTGACTGGTACTAATAGGCCGAGGGCTTGTCCTCAGTTGCTCGCGTCCACTGTGTTAGTTCTGAAGCAACGAACAGTTGCCGGTTTCTAGAGCTGGAACACAACTACAGAGTGTGCTTGTTCGCTCGAAACCGATAGGGTTTCGGTGGTCATAGCGTTAGGGAAACGCCCGGTTACATTCCGAACCCGGAAGCTAAGCCTTTCAGCGCCGATGGTACTGCAGGGGGGACCCTGTGGGAGAGTAGGACGCCGCCGAACAATCTTTCAAAGGGCCCGTGGTCCAGCGTTCAACGCTGGACCACGGGCCCTTTTTTGTTTTTCTCTTCAATACGTCGAAGCGCGGCCGGGGGTAGGTTGCGCGAGAATGACTAGCGGTACCCCGAAGACAGGAGTCACACCCATGTCCAACTCTCCCGACGATCGTCCGGAGCGCGAGCCTCGTCGCAACGACGGCGGTGACAGGGGCGGCTACCGCGGGGGCCGTGACGACCGTGGCGGCGACCGGGGCGGCTTCCGCCGCGACGACCGCGGCGGCCGCTCGCACAGCGGTGACCGCGGCGGTTTCCGCCGTGACGACCGCGGCGGGGACCGTCCGTCCTTCCGCCGCGACGACCGGGGCGACCGTCCCTCGTACGGCCGGCGTGACGACGACCGCGGCGGGTTCCGCCGTGACGACCGCGGCGACCGGCCTTCCTACCCGCGTCGCGACGACCGTGGCGGCGACCGCCCCTCGTACGGGCGTCGCGACGACCGCCCCCCCTTCCGCCGCGACGACCGCGGTGAGCGCCCCTCCCACCCGCGGCGCGACGACGACCGCGGCGGGTTCCGTCGCGACGACCGCGGCGACCGGCCCTCGTACCCGCGCCGTGACGACCGCGGTGGCGACCGCCCGTCGTTCCGCCGTGACGACCGCCCGTCCTTCCCGCGGCGCGACGACGACCGTCCGTCGTTCCGCCGGGACGACGACCGCGGCGGCGACCGGCCGTTCCGCCGCGACGACCGGGGCGACCGTCCCTCGTACCCGCGCCGTGACGACCGGGGCGGGGACCGCCCGCCCTTCCGCCGCGACGACCGCGGCGAGCGCCCCTCCTACCCGCGGCGCGACGACCGGCCCTCGTACGGCCGGCGCGACGACCGCGGCGGCGACCGCCCGAACTTCCGCCGCGACGACCGCGGCGAGCGCCCCTCCTACCCGCGGCGCGACGACGACCGTCCGTCGTTCCGCCGGGACGACGACCGCGGCGGATTCCGTCGCGACGACCGGGGCGACCGTCCGTCGTACCCGCGCCGTGACGACCGCGGTGGCGACCGGCCGTTCCGCCGCGACGACCGGGGCGACCGCCCCTCGTACCCGCGCCGTGACGACCGGGGCGGAGACCGCCCGAACTTCCGCCGCGACGACCGCGCCGAGCGCCCCTCCTACCCGCGGCGCGACGACCGGCCCTCGTACGGCCGGCGCGACGACCGCGGCGGCGACCGCCCGAACTTCCGCCGCGACGACCGCGGCGACCGCGGCGACCGTCCGTCGTTCCGCCGGGACGACGACCGCGGCGGGCGCCCCTCCTACGGGCGCCGTGACGACCGGGGCGGCGACCGCGGCGGCTACCGCGGGCGCGACGACCGCGGCGGCTACCGAGGCGACCGAGGCGACCGGGACTTCCGGGCCGACCGCGACCGCGAGCCCGTCAAGCGCCTCCCCATCGACGACGACGTCACCGGCATGGAGATCGACGCCGACGTCCGCCAGGAGCTCCTGAGCCTGCCCAAGGGGCTCGCCGAGGAGGTGTCCCGCAACCTCGTCATGGTCGCCCGGCTCATCGACGAGGACCCCGAGCAGGCCTACGCCTACTCGCGGATCGCCCTGCGCCTGGCCTCCCGCGTCGCCGCCGTCCGCGAGGCCGCCGGCTTCGCCGCGTACGCCACGCAGAAGTACAGCGAGGCCCTCGCCGAGTTCCGCGCGGCCAAGCGCATGACCGGATCCGTCGAGCTGTGGCCCGTCATGGCCGACTGCGAGCGCGGCCTCGGCCGCCCCGAGCGCGCCCTGGCCATGGCCGGCGAGCCCGAGGTGCAGAAGCTCGACAAGGCCGGCCAGGTCGAGATGCGGCTCGTCGCCGCCGGCGCCCGCCGCGACATGGGCCAGCTCGACGCAGCCATCGTCACCCTCCAGAGCCCCGAGCTCGCCTCCTCCTCCGTCCAGCCGTGGACCGCGCGCCTGCGCTACGCGTACGCCGACGCGCTCCTCGCCGCCGGCCGCGAGGACGAGGCCCGCGAATGGTTCGCCAAGACCGTCGAGGCCGACAAGGACGGCGCCACCGACGCCTCCGACCGCCTCGCCGAACTCGATGGCGTCGAGTTCGTCGACGCCCTCGACGGGTCGGTCGACGAGGACGAGGACGGCGACGACGACCAGGACGCGGCCGAAGTGGCCGCCGCCGAACGCGCCGCCGACCAGACCGAGTACTACGACGAGGACGACGACGAGTACGAGCCGCTCGACGCCCCGGAGGCCGACGCCGACGTCGACGCCCCCAACGACGGGGAAGCGGACCGCCCGGGCGACGGCGCCTGAGCGCAGACCCGACGACAGGAGGGCGGCACCCCGACCGGGGTGCCGCCCTCCGGCGTTGCCGCAGGCCTCAGCCCAGGCTGCGCAGGACCAGGCCCGTCGCCGGCTTCGGACCGAACGAGGTCGACTTGCGGGGCATCATGACACCCTGCCGGGCCAGCCCCCGCACGACCTCCTCCCGCACCGGATGCAGCAGCACCGCCGTCCCGCCGTGCCGCTCCGCCATCTCCACCGTCGCCGCCGCGTCATGGATGTACGTGATCTGGTCGGGGGTGTCCGGGATCCGCCACACGGCGTCCAGCAGCGTCGCGTGCAGCACCGTCGCGTCCAACCGGCGCCACGCCTCCGGCCGGTCCCGGCGGACCGTGCGCTCCAGCAGCCCCGCATCCGGATCCGTCACCAGATGGAACGAGCCGTCGCCGGCGACCAGGAAGGCGTTGCCGCGCTCCGCGGCGTCCGCCAGCGCCTCCAAGGCCAGCGGCAACGGGCCCTCCACCGGGCGTACCCGGAACGATCCCTCCAGCGCGGCCAGCGCATCCGCCGGAGGCAGCCGGCGCAGCATCCGGTGGATCGCCCGCACCTCCAGCGGGTAGCGCACCGTGTCCACCAGCAGCACCAGCCCGAAATCCCAGTCCGTCGGCGACGGGTGCTCCTCCTGCAGGCGCAGGTACGTCGCCCACCTGTGGTGCCCGTCCGCGATCAGCGCCTGACGGCGGCCCAGGTCCGCGGCGACCGCCTCCTGGTCGGCCGGGTCGGTGACCGCCCACAGGCGGTGCCGGACCCCGTCCTCCGTGGTCGTCGCCAGCAGCGGCGCCCCCAGCGCCGTCCGCTCCACGACCTCCGCCGCGCCCGCGCCCGCGTCCCCGCCGCGGTACGTCAGCAGCAGCGGCTCCAGGTTCGCCGACGTCGCGCGCATCAGCCCCGCCCGGTCCGTCACCACGTGCGGCATGACGTCCTCGTGCGGCAGCACCACACCCGCCTCCGCCGCCGACAGGGCCAGCGCGCCGATCAGGCCGCGCTGCACCATCGGCCCCTTGCGCTGCTCGTACACGTACAGGGCCGGCTCGGGGTCCGCGCTCAGCACGCCCTTCTCCCGCCACTCCCGCAGCGTGCGCGCCGCCTGTTCGTTCCGCGCCGCCGGGGTGTCGGCCTGCGGCAGGATCAGCCGGACGATGTTGTGCGGATCGGCCGACTCCAGGTAGTCGACGCCGTCGGGGCGCACCACCACGTCGTATGGCGGAGAGGTGACCGCGGCCAGGCTGCCGACGCGTTCCGGGACGTAGCGCAGTCCGGGGAAGGGGAGCAGGCGCAGCCCGGCGGGCGCGGTGGCAGATGTGGTCATTGGTGCATGGTAAGGGGCGTCTCGGCATGCGGGACGATCGTGTGGAAAAGATCTCGGAGCACATGCGGCAGGATTCGGTCAGAGGCGATCGGGCCGAGCGAACAGAGGGAGCGGACAGGATGACGAGGCGGAGCAGGACCAGTCCGGCGGCCAGCGAGCGCAGCCTCCACCAGGCGTACGACACGGCCCTGCTCGACCTCGACGGCGTGGTCTACGCGGGGGGCGAGGCGATCGCGCACGCGGTGGAATCGCTGGCCGCCGCCCGCGAGGGCGGGATGCACCTGGCGTACGTCACGAACAACGCGCTGCGCACCCCGGACGCGGTCGCCGCGCACCTGGGCGAGCTGGGCATCCCGACCGGCGCCGACGACGTCGTCACCTCCGCGCAGGCGGTGGCCCGGCTGATCTCGGAGCAGGTGGAGCCGGGGGCGAAGGTGCTCGTGATCGGGGGGGAGGGGCTGCGGGTCGCGCTGCGCGAACGCGGCCTGGTGCCCGTCGACTCCGCAGACGAGGACGGGCTCGCCGCGGTCGTCCAGGGCTACGGAGGGCCCGAACTGCCGTGGGGGCGCTTCGCGGAGGCCTCGTTCGCGATCAGGCGCGGGGTGCCGTGGTTCGCGTCCAACACGGACCTGACGATCCCGCAGGCGCGGGGCATCGGGCCGGGCAACGGGGCGGCGGTCGAGGTGGTGCGGATCGCCACCGGTGCCGAGCCGCAGGTGGCCGGCAAGCCGCTGCCCCCGATGCACCGGGAGACGGTCCTGCGGACCGGGGCCCGGCGGCCGCTCGTCGTCGGGGACCGGCTGGACACCGACATCGAGGGGGCGTTCAACGGGGACGTCGACTCGTTGCTCGTCCTCACCGGCATCGCCGACGGCGCGCAGCTGCTGCGGGCAGAGCCGCGCCACCGGCCCACGTACGTGGACCGCGACCTGCGCGGTCTGCTGACCGGGCAGCCGGAGGTGGAGGCGGCCGGGGACGGCTTCCGCTGCGGGGGCTGGACGGCGGCCGCGGCGGACGGCGCCCTGCGCCTCGACGGCGCCGGCGACCCGGTCGACGGGCTGCGGGCGCTGTGCGCGGCGGCCTGGACGGCGGCGGGGGACGGCTCCTGCACGCTCGACGCGGCCGCGGCACTGGACCGCATCGGGCTGTAGCCGGCCGACGGGGCGGCAAGTGCGGGAGCGCAGGTCGGGGGGCATCGGATGGCCGAAACTCGCCGAGGCTAGGCTAACCTAACCGCGTGTTGGTCGAGAGTCCTCCCGAACAGAGCGCGGCGCCCGGCGCCGCAGCCATCCGCAAGCGGCACGCCGCGCGCGCCGCCGGCCTGCTGGCCGCCCTGGCGGTGCTGGCGCTCGTCCTCGTGGCGAGCATCGCCGTCGGTGCCAAGCAGATGCCCCTCGACGAGGTGTGGCACGGGCTCTTCCACTACTCGGGGACCACCTCCGACGTGGTCGTCCGGGACCTGCGCGTCCCGCGGACCATCCTCGGGCTGATGGTCGGCCTCGGCCTCGGCCTCTCCGGGGCGGTCATGCAGGCGCTGACGCGCAACCCGCTGGCCGAGCCCGGCATCCTCGGAGTCAACGCCGGCGCCGCAGCCGCCGTGGTGTCCGCCATCAGCTTCCTCGGGGCCTCGACCCTCACCGAGTACGTGTGGTTCGCGCTGCTGGGTGCCGCAGCCGTCTCCGTCCTCGTGTACGTGCTCGGCGGCAGCCGCAGCGCGACGCCGGTCCGGCTCGCGCTCGCCGGGACCGCGGCCAGCGCCGCCTTGGTCGGCTACATCAACGCCGTGCAGCTGATGGACAGCAAGGCCCTCGACAAGCTGCGCTTCTGGACGGTCGGTTCGCTGGCGTCGGCCAACATGGACACCGTCCGGCAGGTGGCGCCCTTCCTCCTCGCCGGGGCGCTGCTCGCGGCCGCGCTCGGCCGCCCGCTGAACGCCATGTCCATGGGCGACGACACGGCGCGGGCCCTCGGCGCGAACCTCACCCGCACCCGCATCGGGGCCATGGTCGCCATCACCCTGCTGTGCGGGGCCGCGACGGCGGCCTGCGGGCCGATCGTCTTCATCGGGCTGATGATCCCGCACCTCGCGCGCATGATCACCGGGCCGGACATGCGGTGGGTGCTCGCCTACTCGGCGGTCCTGTCGCCGGTGCTGCTGCTCGGCGCGGACGTCGTCGGCCGGATCGTCACCCGGCCCGCCGAACTCCAGGTGGGCATCGTGACCGCGCTCATCGGCGGCCCCGTCTTCATCTACCTCGTCCGGCGCAAGAGGATGGCCCAGCTGTGACCGTCGAACTCCCCACGGGCCGGATACGGTCCCGCTCCCGGACCGTGCGCGCGCCGGGCGGGCTGTCCCTGCGGGCCGAGCCGCGGGCGCTGCTGACCGGGCTGCTCCTCGCCGCAGCCGCGGCGGCCCTGGCGGTCGTGCTGATCGGCACCGGCGACTTCGAGATCGCCCCTGCGGACGTCGTACAGACCCTGCTGGGCAACGGCACCCCCGCGCAGGACTTCATCGTCAACGACCTGCGGCTGCCGCGGGTCCTGGTCGCCCTGCTCGTGGGCGCCGCGCTCGGCATGGCGGGGGCCGTCTTCCAGTCCGTCTCGCGCAACCCGCTCGGCTCCCCGGACCTGCTCGGCTTCGGGTACGGCTCGGTCGTCGGCGCCCTCCTCGTGATCGTCCTGTTCAAGGGCGGCGCGACGGCCGTCGCCGGAGGGGCCCTCGTGGGCGGCCTCGTCACCGGCGTCCTGATCTACCTGCTGTCCTACAAGCGGGGCATCCACGGCTACCGGCTGGTGCTGGTCGGCATCGGCGCCTCCGCGATGCTCATCGCGGGGATCCAGTGGCTGCTGACCAAGGCCCAGTTCATCGAGGCGACCCGCGCGATGGTGTGGCTGACCGGCTCGCTCGCCGGCCGCGACTGGAGCCAGGTGTGGCCGCTGCTGGGCACCTGCGCCGTGCTGTTCCCGCTCGTCCTCTCCCAGGGGCGGGCGCTGCGGATCGCGGAGATGGGCGACGACGCCGCGTACGCCCTCGGCGTGCGGGTCGAGCGGATGCGGATGCTGCTGATGCTGGCGGCGGTCCTGCTGACCACCGCCGCGGCCGCCGCCGCCGGGCCGATCAGCTTCGTCGCGCTGGCCGCACCGCAGCTGGCCCGGCGCCTCACCCGCTCACCCGGGTCGAACCTGGTCACCGGCGCACTGATGGGATCCGTCCTGCTGCTGCTGTCCGACTGGGCCTCCCAGCGGGCCTTCGGCGCCGACCAGCTGCCCGTCGGGGTGCTGACCGGGCTGGTCGGCGGCGCCTATCTGCTCTGGCTGCTCGTCACCGAGCGCAGGGCGGGACGTATATGACGAACTCAAGGAGTACGCACGTGCAGCGGCTGTCCGCGCAGAACGTGACCCTCGGCTACGAGCAGCGGGTCATCGCCGAGAACCTGTCGGTGGAGATACCCGACAACTCGTTCACGGTGATCGTCGGCCCCAACGCCTGCGGCAAGTCCACGCTGCTGCGCGCCCTGTCGCGGATGCTGAAGCCGTCCGCCGGGCAGGTGCTGCTCGACGGGCACGCCATCGGCTCCATGCCGGCGAAGAAGGTCGCCAAGACCCTCGGCCTGCTCCCGCAGTCCTCGGTCGCGCCGGACGGGATCACCGTCTTCGACCTCGTCTCCCGCGGCCGGTACCCGCACCAGGGGCTGCTGCGGCAGTGGTCGCAGGAGGACGAGCGGGTCGTCCTGGAGTCGATGGCCGCGACGGGCGTCGCCGAGCTCGCCGACCGCACCGTCGACGAGCTGTCCGGCGGGCAGCGGCAGCGCGTGTGGATCGCGATGGCGCTCGCCCAGCAGACGCCGCTGCTCCTGCTGGACGAGCCGACGACCTACCTGGACATCCAGCACCAGATCGACGTGCTGGACCTGTGCGCCGAACTGCACGAGAACCAGGGCCGGACCCTCGTCGCGGTCCTCCACGACCTCAACCACGCCGCCCGCTATGCCACGCACCTGATCGCCCTGCGCGGCGGCAGGGTCGTCGCCGAGGGCCCGCCGGCCGAGGTGGTGACCGCGGAGCTCGTGGAGAAGGTGTTCGGGCTGCGCTGCCAGATCATCGACGACCCCGAGACGGGCACGCCGCTGGTCATCCCGGCCGCCCGAAAGCCTGCCCGGCCGCGGGCCGTGCCGACAGCGGCGGAGGCGGCCGCCGGCGCGTGAGCCGGGGCCGCGGGCGGGCCGCCGTCAGAGGAGCTTCTTCAGCCGGAGCAGGTCGCGCAGGCCCGCCTCCAGCCTGACCCGGCCCGACGCCCACGCGCGGGCGAAGTTCAGCTCGCCCGCGACCAGCGCCACCAGGTCGTCGCCCGTCATCGCCAGCCGGATGTCGGCCTTCCGGGCCGGCGGGCCCGCCGCGACGCCGTCCACCCGGATCCGGCCCTTTTCGAGGCGGCCCGTGAAGGTGCGGTCCAGGTCGGTGACGTGGCAGCTCAGGGAGCGGTCGAGCGCGGCCGCGCCGCGCACGTCGCCGTCGGCCCGCGCCAGGTTGTCGGAGAGTCGGTCGAGTGCGGCTCGGCACTCATCGATCGTAGCCATCGTGATCTCGACCGTACCGCAGAGAGGTGCGGCGGCGCCCGCGCGCTTCGGGGTAGCGTCGGGGCATGACCGACGAAGCCGCCGCCGCACCCCCGGAGCCCGCCGAGGCCCCCGGGGACCCGGCGGAGCCCGCCGCGCCGGCGCCGCTGGGCGTCGTCCGCACGCCCACCGGGCACCCCGGGGTCGACGCCCGCCTGGAGCGCCTCGCGGACGCCGACCACCTCCCGGCGGACGGGCACGCCGCCGTGTACGAGGATGTGCACAGGGGCCTGCGCGAGGCGCTGACCGCGCTGGACGCACCGCCCGCCCCCGGACCGTACGACAACAGGAGCTGAACCGAACGTGGCAGGAGTGGCACGCCGCCGCCTGGACGCCGAACTGGTACGCCGCAGCATGGCCCGCTCGCGCGAGCACGCCGCCCAGCTGATCGCCGCGGGCCGCGTCACCGTCGGCGGGACCACCGCGACCAAGCCGGCCACCCAGGTCGAGACCAGCGCGGCCCTCGTCGTCCTCAAGGACGACAGCGACCCCGACTACGTCTCCCGGGGCGGCCACAAGCTGGCCGGCGCGCTCGCCGCCTTCCGGCCGCTCGGGCTCGTCGTCGAAGGCCGCCGGGCGCTCGACGCCGGCGCCTCCACCGGCGGCTTCACCGACGTGCTGCTGCGCGCCGGCGCCGCCCACGTCATGGCCGTGGACGTCGGCTACGGGCAGCTCGCCTGGTCGCTGCAGAGCGACGAGCGGGTCACCGTCAAGGACCGCACCAACGTCCGCGAGCTGACCCTGGAGCAGATCGACGGCGTCCCCGTCGACCTCGTCGTCGGCGACCTCTCGTTCATCTCGATCGGGCTGGTCCTGCCGGCGCTCGTCGCCTGCTGCGCGCCCGGCGCCGACCTGGTGCTGATGGTCAAGCCGCAGTTCGAGGTCGGCAAGGAGCGCCTGGGCAGCGGCGGCGTCGTCCGCAGCCCCGAGCTGCGGGCCGAGGCCGTGCGCGGCGTCGCCGAGCAGGCGGCCCGGCTGAGCCTCGGCGTGCTCGGGGTGACCGCCAGTCCGCTGCCGGGGCCCTCCGGCAACGTCGAGTACTTTCTGTGGCTGCGGGCGGGGGCACCGGCACTCGACCCGGCGGATGTCGACCGTGCAGTGGCGGAGGGGCCGCAGTGACAGATTCAGCGGGATCGAACGGCGGGACGGAACCGACGGGCGCGGGCGGCCCGGCAGGCGCGGGCGGCGGGGCGGGGGAGGGGCGGCGGACGGTGTTCCTGCTCGCCCACACCGGGCGGCAGGCCGCCATCCGCAGCGCCGAGCTCGTCGTCCGGGGCCTCGTCAAGAGCGGGCTGGGCGTACGCGTCCTGGAGGACGAGGCGCGGGACCTGCCGCTGCCGCCCGAGGCGGAACTGGTCGCCGAGTGCACGCCCGAGGTGCTCGACGGCTGCGAGCTGCTCATCGTCCTCGGCGGAGACGGGACCCTGCTGCGCGGCGCGGAGTTCGCGCGCGGCTCCGGGGTGCCGATGCTCGGCGTCAACCTGGGGCACGTCGGGTTCCTCGCCGAGGCCGAGCGCGACGACCTCGACCGGGTCGTCGACCGGGTCGTGACGCGGGCGTACGAGGTCGAGGACCGGATGACCCTCGACGTGATGGTCCGCTCCAACGGGGACGTCGTCCACCGGGACTGGGCGCTGAACGAGGCCGCCGTGCAGAAGGTGTCGCCCGAGCGGATGCTGGAGGTCGTCCTGGAGATTGACGGGCGCCCCGTCTCCGCGTTCGGCTGCGACGGGATCGTCTGCGCGACGCCGACCGGCTCCACGGCGTACGCGTTCTCCGCGGGCGGCCCCGTGGTGTGGCCGGAGGTGGAGGCCCTGCTCATGGTCCCGATCAGCGCGCACGCGCTGTTCGCGAAGCCGCTGGTGACCTCTCCGGACTCGGTGCTCGCCGTCGAGGTGCAGCCCGGCACCCTGCACGGCGTGCTGTGGTGCGACGGGCGGCGGATGCTGGAGCTGCCCGCCGGGGCGCGTGTCGAGGTCCGGCGCGGCGCGGTGCCGGTGCGGCTCGCGCGGCTGCACCACGCGTCGTTCACTGACCGGCTCGTCGCCAAGTTCGCGCTGCCGGTGCAGGGTTGGCGCGGTGCGCCGCACCAGGACTGACGGCCGGCCGGCGGGAGGGCGGACGGGGCCGGTCCGCCCGGGCCGGCAACAAGGATTTCCGTAGCACACCCGTTCGAAGAATTCCCGGCGGGTGACGTCACATGCCACCGGTGAAACCTCGGTATGGTCGTCCCGTGCTTGAGGAGATGCGGATACGGTCCCTGGGGGTCATCGACGACGCCGTGGTCGAGCTGTCGCCCGGATTCACCGCGGTGACCGGCGAGACCGGCGCCGGCAAGACGATGGTCGTCACCAGCCTCGGGCTGCTGCTCGGCGGGCGCGCCGACCCGGCCCTCGTACGGATCGGGGCCAAGGCGGCGGTCGTCGAGGGGCGCATCGTCATGCGCCCCGACGCCCCGGCCGCCGTACGCGCCGAGGAGGCCGGTGCCGAGCTCGACGACGGCGCCCTCCTGATCAGCCGGACCGTGTCCGCCGAAGGCCGCTCGCGCGCCCACGTCGGCGGCCGCTCCGTGCCCGTCGGGCTGCTCGGCGAGCTCGCCGACGACCTCGTAGCCGTCCACGGCCAGACCGACCAGCAGGGCCTGCTGCGGCCCGCCCGCCAGCGCCAGGCCCTCGACCGGTACGCCGGCGACGCCGTCGCCGTCCCGCTGGAGAAGTACGGGGCCGCCTACCGGCGGCTGCGGGCCGTCGCCGCCGAACTGGAGGAGATCACCACCCGCGCCCGCGAGCGCGCCCAGGAGGCCGACCTCCTGCGCTTCGGGCTGGAGGAGATCGCCGCCGTCGAGCCGGTGGCCGGCGAGGACGCGGAACTGGCCGCCGAGGCCGAACGGCTCGGGCACGCCGAAGCGCTCGCCTCCGCCGCGCAGATCGCGCACGCCGCGCTCGCCGGCGACGTCGAGGATCCCGAAGGCGTCGACGCCAACACGCTCGTCGCCGGCGCCCACCGGGCCCTGGAGGCCGTACGCTCCCACGACCCGGTCCTCGGCGCGCTCGCCGAGCGGATCGGCGAGGTCCAGATCCTGCTCGCCGACGTCGCCGGAGAACTCGCCGGCTACGCCGACGACCTCGACGCGGACCCGCTGCGGCTCGCCGCCGTGGAGGAGCGCCGGGCCGCCCTCACCCAGCTCACCCGCAAGTACGGCGACTCCGTCGACGCGGTGCTGGAATGGGCGCAGACGAGCGCCGCACGGCTCCTCGAACTCGACGGCGACGACGAGCGGATCGCCGAGCTGACCGCCGAACGCGACGCGCTGCGGGCCGAACTGTCCCAGCTCGCCCAGGCCCTGACGGACGCCCGCGTCGAGGCGGCCACCCGGTTCGCCGCGGCCGTCACCGAGGAACTGGCCTCCCTCGCGATGCCGCACGCCCGCGTCACGATCGACATCCGGCAGGCCGAGGTCGCCGACGAGGACGACGGCGTCGAAGTCGGCGGCCGGGCCGTCGCCTACGGGCCGACGGGCGCGGACGAGGTCGAACTGCTCCTCGCCCCGCACCCCGGAGCCCAGCCGCGCCCCATCGCCAAGGGCGCCTCCGGCGGCGAGCTCTCCCGCGTCATGCTGGCCGTCGAGGTCGTCTTCGCCGGCTCCGACCCCGTCCCCACGTACCTCTTCGACGAGGTCGACGCGGGAGTCGGCGGCAAGGCCGCCGTCGAGGTCGGACGGCGCCTGGCCAAGCTCGCCAAGTCCGCCCAGGTCGTCGTCGTCACCCACCTTCCGCAGGTGGCGGCCTTCGCCGACCGGCAGCTCCTCGTCGAGAAGACCAACGACGGCTCCGTCACCCGCAGCGGCGTCACCGTCCTGGAGGGCGAGGCCCGCATCCGCGAACTCTCGCGCATGCTCGCCGGCCACGAGGACTCCGTCTCCGCCCGCGCCCACGCCGAGGAACTCCTCGCCGCGGCGCGCGGCGACGCGTAGCGCAGCGCCCGGGGCGGGCGCGTGCGGGCGCCCCGGGTCGCGCCCGCACGCGCGCCGGGGTGGCGCGGGGTGGCGCGAAGATGACGGACGCTACGCCGTGTGGGTGACGCGCGGGGGTGCCTGACGGTATCTCGTACCGGATCCGACCCCGTATCGACGCGGAACGCGCGCACGCCCTGGCATCCTGGGCGGCGACTCTGCCCCCTCACCCAGGAGCCCGGCCAGTGAGCAGCTCCCCGGCCCCGGTCCCGGCCCCGGCGCCCGCACAGCCGTACGGGCGGCCGCCCCTGCGCACCGTCCAGATCCTCGGCGGCGCCGGCGCCGACAGCAGCGCGCACGTCCGGTCGCTGACCACCGGGCTCGCCGCGCGCGGGGTACGGGTCACCGTGTGCGCGCCCGTCGAAGCGGAAGGGGAGTACGACTTCACCGGCGCCGGCGCGCAGTTCACGCCCGACGCGGTGAGCGCCATGCGCGCCGTGTGCGCCGGCGCGGACGTGGTGCACGCCCACGGCGTCCGGGCCGCCGCCCGGGCCCTCCTCGCCCTGCGCGGGCGGCGCGTACCGCTCGTCGTCACCTGGGCCGGGGGCGGACCCGGCGCCGACGGCGCCCTCGGGGGACTCGGCCGCGTCCTCGAACGGCACGTCGCCCGCGCCGCCGCCGTCGTCCTCGGCAGCTCCTCGGCCCAAGTGGACCTGGCGCGGGCCCGCGGCGCCCGGGACGTACGGCTCGCCCGGCACGCCGTGCCCGCGGCACCCGGCGCCGCCGCACGGGCCGCGGCCGCCGACCCCGGCAAGACCCGGGCGGAGCTCGGCGCGGTCGGGCGGCCGCTCGTCATCGCCGTCGGCAGCCTGGTCCCGCACCGCGGGTACGGCCTCCTGCTCGACGCCGCCCGGGACTGGCGCGGCCTCGACCCCGCACCGCTCGTCGTCATCGCCGGAGAAGGGCCCATGCGGGCCGAGCTCGCCGGACGGATCGAGGCCGAAGGCCTGCCCGTCCGGCTGCTCGGACGCCGCCGGGACGCCGCCCGGCTGCTCGCGGCGGCCGACGTGGCGGTGCTGCCGAGCCGGTGGGAGGCGCGGTCCCTGCTCGCGCAGGAGGCGCTGCGGGTCGGGGTGCCGCTGGTGGCGACGGAGGTCGGCGGCGTACCGGAACTCATCGGCGAGGCCGGCGTCCTGGTCCCCTACGGCGACCCGAACGCCCTGTCCGCAGCGGTGACGGCCCTCCTCGCGGACCCGGCCCGCCGCCGCCACCTCTCCAAGGCGGGGCGCGCCCAGGCGGCGACATGGCCGTCGGAGGACGACACGGTGGCCCAGATCCTCTCGGTCTACGACGAACTCACCCACCGCCGCTGATGAGGGGCGGGGGAACGCGTCCCCTGGGCTCCGTGCCCGCGCCTCAATCGCCGGCGGGGCTGGATGGGGTCCCGTGCGTGGCTGTGCCGGTGTGGCCGGGTGGCGGGTAGCGGGTGGTTTCGGG
>NZ_BMTY01000042.1 GCF_014649915.1 Streptomyces toxytricini
CCGCAGGGAGCGCCCTTGAGGGGCCGGCCCGCCCCGGAAACAATCGGACTGCGCGGGACGCCCGTCCGCCCGCGCCTCCCCCTCCCCCCGGCTACTCCACCGCCCCCTCCCCACGCCGCCCCGCCTCCCTCCGCCGGGCACCCCAACCTGCCAACCTGCCAACCTGCCTCGCCGCCGCCGTAAATCGGAGCGCTGCCGAGTGCCACCCGGCTTACGATGCCCGCTGCGGACCCGGCAGGGCGTCCGCTGGAACGGGTGGAGGGGGAGGCGCCGCATGGACCACTCGAACGGCCCGCCGCCACAACAGCCGCAGCCGGTTTGGCTGGTGGCCGCGAACGTCGTGGCATGGCGCCGGTGCGGGGTGGGGGGCCAGGAGCTGCGCCCAGGGACGAAATGCTTCAAGGGCGGGGCGAAGGTCTACGTCGCTGACGCGTACTGGGGTCCTGGGGGTGATCGGATCACGGCCGTGGGCCGTGAGCGGCATACCGGGCGGTGGATCGTGATCGACACGGCGACGCGCCACTTGCACAGCTTCCGCCCGAAGCTCGTCCACACCCCGCGGGTCCTCGAGCGGCTGCGGGACGCCCGACGTGCACGCGGGTTCGTGTCGGAGGACTACGCAGCGGACGTCTCCGCGACGCTGGAGAAGTACGCGTCCCGAGACCGAGCCAGGCAGGCGCCGTACGCCCCTCACCCGGACCGATGCCTCTGCCACGCCTGCCTCACCGGTGAAGCCGGCTGAAGGCTGTTGTCCCGACGCTCACGCCGGCCACACCGGCCACACCGGTCACGACGCTGAGCCGCCCACCCCCGGCCGCGGCCCTCCGCCCCCGGCGCCCACCACCCCCGGCACCCCCGCCGGTGCCGGCCCCAGCGTGGTCGTGCCCGGGGCCGCGCGGTGGCCGAGGCCCGTGCGGTAGGCGTCCAGGGCGGCTTCCGTGCGGCCCGTGCGGCGGAAGAGGTCGCCCAGGAGGCGGCACAGGTCGGCGAGGTCGCCTCCGGCGCCGCTCCGCTCCAGCAGGGCGAGGGCCTGGACGTAGTGCCGTTCGGCGGCTTCGGTGTCGCCGCGCTCGTCGGCCATCAGGCCGAGGAGCCGGTGTGCCCCGGCCGCGTGCACGGCCCCGTGGCTGTCGCCCAGGTCCAGCAGCCCCGACAGCAGTTCGGCCGCCTCCGGGCCGCGGCCGAGCCGGCGCAGCACGTCCGCGAGTTCCACCTCCACCTGCGCCGTGTACAGCGCGGCCCGCCGGGCCGCCAGCATGTCCCGCGCCGTGCGCAGCTCCGCTTCCGCGGAGGCCAGGTCCCCGTTCTGGGAGTGCACGTACCCCCTCATCCAGTGGCAGTGCGCGAGGTCGGTCCGCAGCTGCAACTGCCGGTACACCGACTGCGCCTTCGCCAGTGAGGCGTCCGCTTCGGCTACCCGGCCCGACGCCAGGAAGGTGCGCGCCACCTGCCGGTGCATCCCCGCGACCAGCGCCGGGTCGTGGACCTGCGGCGCGAGCGCCAGGGCCGTCTCGGCGGCGTGCACAGCCCGCGCGTGCGCGCCCATGTCGGTGTACGGGCTGATGACCGCGGTGTAGAGCAGCACCAGCGCCTCCGGGTCGGCGAGCCCGCCCGCGGTGAGTTCGTCGATCGCCGTCTCCAGCAGGTAGCAGGCGTAGCGCAGCTCCCCGGCGAGCAGATGGGCGATGGCCCGCCCCCGCACCGCCCGCGCCTTCCGCGGCGGCGGTTCGTCGGCGAGGTGCTGCTCCGCCGCCTCGAAGTGCGCCGTCGCCGCGGCCAGGTCCCCGGCCTCCAAGGCGCATTCGCCGAGCCCGAGGAGCGCCTCCGCCCGCTCCGGGTCCAGGCCCAGCCGTTCGGCGTCGGCGAGCACCTCCCGGTAGAGGCCTGCCGCTTCGGAGGCGTCGCCGGTGGCCAGGGTGCGCTGGGCGTCGGTGAGGCGGAGCCGCAGTTCGGTCGCCAGGTGCGGGGGGCGCCCCGTGGACAGCTCCTCGTACGTCGTCCCGAGTCGCCCGGCGAGGAACCGCAGGGCGGCCTCGGAGGGCCGCACCTTCCCCGCCTCCAGGGTCGAGATGTACGCCGGGGTGTACGAGGGCTCGGCCAACGCCCGCTGGGTCAGCCCGCGTTCGGCGCGCAGCCGGGCCACCCGTCGGCCGATCGCGGCCGGTTCGTCCATGCCAACCCCCTGGTGGTTCCAACTCCCCAAGTATTCAGGGGAGGCGAGCCATTGCGCACGTCCTGTGCACCCCCTAATTTAAGCAGCCGGTTCAGCTCGCTTACTCCGCCGCTTAACAGCCTCGCCTTCTCATCCGGGGGATGACGTCATGAACAGAGCCGCCCGCAGGGCGCTGCGCGCCGTGGTCGCCGCAGCCGGTGCCACCGCACTGCTGCTGGCCGCCGGACCCGTCGGCGCGACGGCAGCGCCCCGGCCCGCCGACGGCGCCCCGCACGTGGAGGTCCCCGGCCCGGAGGACGGGACGGTCGCCGGCTCGGGCCACATCCGGGTGACCTCGCCGGGCAGGGCGGCGAGCGGGGCGCGCCTCTCGGACGCGGCCCGGGCCGCCGACGGCAAGGTGACGAAGGCCGTCGACAACGGCCCCACCGCCGACCGCCTCGACGTCGTCGTCGTCGGCGACGGCTACACCGCCGGCGAACTCGACCGCTTCCACAGCGACACGCAGGCCAAGTGGGCGGAGATCACGGCCGTCGAGCCGTACGCCACCTACCGCAACCTCTTCAACGTGTGGACCGTCGACGCCGTCTCCCACGACTCCGGCGTCACCGGCGACCCGGACCGGGACACCGTCCGCGACACGGCGCTCGGCTCCTACTTCTGGTGCGAGGACATCGAGCGCCTGCTCTGCATCGACGAGGAGAAGGTGGACTCGTACGTCGAGAAGGCCCCCGACGCCGACCTCGTCATCGTCCTCGCCAACAGCGCCAAGTACGGCGGCGCCGGCTACAACGAGCGCAGCGCCACCCTCGGCTACGAGGGCATCTCCACGGCCTCGGCGGGGAACGCCAAGTCCGGCCAGGTGGCCATCCACGAGACCGGCCACTCCCTCGGCAAGCTCGCCGACGAGTACTGGTACCCGGACACGCCCGGCTACGAGAAGTACGAGGGCCCCGAGCCCGCCGACTCCAACACCTCGACCCTGACCGCCGACCGGATGGCCGCCGCCCGCACCAAGTGGCACCGCTGGCTGGGCGAGCCGTCCCCGGACGGCGGCACCGTCGGCGCGTACGAGGGCGGCGGCTACTACGCGACCGGCCTGTTCCGGCCCACCGACAACTCGCTGATGCGGGTCCTCGGCAAGCCGTTCAACCTGCCCGGCACCGAGGCGATGATCGCCGGCTTCTACCAGCACGCGAAGCCCGCCACCGCCCTCACCTCCACCGACCGGGTGCTGCGCCTGCCGCAGCGGGCCAAGGTGTCCGTCCCCCGCCTGACCGGCGCGGACGGGCGGCAGCTCGACGTCCGCTGGTACCTCGACGGCCGCGAGCTGAAGCGGTTCGCCGGGCGCACGAACGTGGCCGTCGCCGAGCTGTGGCTCCTGGACCTGCGCACGCACCGGCTGTCGGTCACCGTCGAGGACCGCACCCCGGCGGTCAGGGACCCGAAGGCGGCTGAGTCCCTGCGCACGACCCTGACGTGGAAGGTCCGCCTCTAGCCCGCGGCCGCCCCCGCCGCATACGTCCAGAACGCCCGCATCGCCTCCGGGGCGGTGGGGCCGGTGAGGCGGACCTGGGTGAGGAGGATCGCCGCGGAGTTCCGGGACGGCGTCACATGGGCGGCCGTCCCGGTGCCGCCGACCCAGCCGTAGCGGCCGGGGACGTGCCACGGGTCGCGCGGCCGGACGTCCACGGAGCCGCCGAAGCCCCAGCCCTGCCCCTCCAGGAACGGTTCGGCGTCAGCCCGCTGGTCCGGCGTCAGCCAGTCCGTCGTCATCCGCTGGACGGACTCCGGCTGCAGCAGCCGGCCCCGCCCGCCGTCGAGGGCGCCGCCGGCGAGCAGCATGCGGGCGAACGCGTGCCAGTCGTCCGCCGTCGACACGAGCCCCCCTGCCCCGGACGGGAACGCCGGGTCGGTGCTCCACTGCCCGTGCGGGGCGTCGACGCATTCGAGCCCGCCGGCGCCGCCCTGCCGGTAGAGGGACGTGAAGCGGCCCAGGTCGGAGGCGGGCACCGAGAAGCCGGTGTCGGCCATGCCGAGGGGCTCGAAGATGCGTTCCTCCAGGAATGCGGGCAGTGCGGTTCCCGAGACGCGTGCGACGAGGACGCCCAGAATGTCGTACGAGGTGTTGTAGAGCCACGCCTCGCCCGGCTGGTGCAGCAGCGGGATCCGGGACAGCGCCTCCATCCAGGCGTCCGGTGCGGGCACCTGCTGCGGCTGCGGCGGGCCCTGCCCCAGCTCGGTGACGAGCGGCCGGACCGCGGGCAGATCGGTCCCGGCGGGGGAGAAGCCGATGCCGGCGCGGGACGTCATCAGGTCGAAGACGGTGATCTCCCGGTCGGCGGGGGCGACCTCGCGGACCGGGCCCTCCGGCGTGCGCACCACGACGGGGGAGGCCAGCTCCGGCAGCCACGGCGCGACGAGGTCGTCCAGGGCGAGCCGGCCGTCCTCGACGAGCATCAGCACGGCCGCCGCGGTGACGGGCTTCGTCAGCGACGCGATCCGGAAGAGGGAGTCGCGGACCATCGGCGCGCTGCCCTCGGCATCGGCGGAGCCGACCGCCTCGACCTCCAGCCGCCCGTCCCGGGACACCAGGCCCACCGCCCCCGGCAGCTCGCCGCGGTCGACGTACGGCTCCAGCAGCTCGCGCAGACCGCCCATCACTACCGCCTCTCGCAGGTGCGCCGTCGGGGGTCACCTGCCGCATCCTAGGGTTCCGGCCGCGGCGATCGCGGTTGCGACCGGGGGGTACGGCCTGCGGGTCCGCCGTGTGGGGGAAGGGGGCGGCCGGCCCCGCCCACCCCCCGATTTCCGCAGCCCACCCCGCTTCGGCAGGATGGTGCCATGACCGAGATCCGCACCCCCCGCCTCCTCCTGCGCCGCTGGAGCGACGACGACGTCGTCCCCCTGTCGGAGATCAACGCCGATCCGGCGGTGATGCACTGGACCGGCGACGGCTCGCCCCTCGACCCGGACGCCACCGCCGGGGAGGTCGAGCGGTGGGAGGAGGAGTGGGACGACGAGGGCTTCGGGCAGTTCGCGGTGGAGCTCCTCGCCTCCGGGGAGCTGATCGGCGCCGTCGGGCTGTCGGTGGTGGCCGACGACCTGCCGGGGCTCCCGTCCGACGTGGAGATCCGCTGGCGGCTGGGCCGCCAGTTCTGGGGCCAGGGCTACGCCTCCGAGGCGGCGCAGGCCGCGCTCGAGTTCGCCCTGCAGGACCGGGGCGTCGACCGGGTCGTCGCCGTCGTGCGGGTGGGCGACCACGCCTCGGCGAACGTGGCCGAGAAGCTCGGCATGGCCGCGGAGCGGGAGATCACGCACCCCGAGCAGGGCCACGCCCTCCAGGTGTACGCCATCGACCTGACCGAGTACGCGGCCTGACCGCTCAGGAGCAGGTGTCGAGCATCGTCCCCAGCATCCGCTTCTCGTCCTCGGTGGCCGTCAGCCCGTAGGCGGCCTTCACGGTCGTCCAGGCACGGCCGTACTGGCACCAGCTCGACCGGTCCGGCGGCTGCCAGCGGTCCGGCGCCTGGTCGCCCTTCGACCGGTTGGAGGCCGCCGACACGGCGAGCAGCTGGGGCCGCAGGAGGTCGTTGGCGAACGCCTTCCGCTTGGCGGCGTCCCAGGCGGCCGCGCCCGACCGCCATCCCTCGGCGAGCGGCACGATGTGGTCGATGTCCATCCCCGACGCCTCGGTGACGACGGCCCCGTCGTAGAGGCTGCGCCATGTCCCGGTGACGGCCCGGCATTCGGCGTCCCGGACCACGTCCTGCCCGTCGCGCTGGAGGACCGTCTCGCGGGTGTCGCACCTGTCGCCCTGCTCGGCCCAGTGCGTGAAACGGGACCGGCTGTATCCGGCCATCGTCCCCGGGGCCGCCACGGTAAGGGCGGCGAGCTGCGCCCGGGCCGTCTCGGCGTCCACCAGCCCCGGCAGGACGTCCCCGCGGGCCGGCTCGGCGCCGCCCGCGGGCGGCGCCGCGGACGATGCCGGCGGGGACGGCAGTGCACCGCCCCCGCCCGGAACCGGCACTCCGCTTCCGCCGCCGCCCCCGCTGCCGGCCGGGCTCCCGGCGCAGCCGGCCGCCACCGCCACGGCCAGCGCCGAGGCCGCCACCCGCACCCGGCGCAGACGTATCTGACGCCCCATGAATCCCCCCACGAACTCCCCCTGAAGCGGTTCCGCAACGCATCCCGTCCGGTCAAGGCTACCCAGACCCGGACAATCAACCGCCGCCGCCCGCACCCGAGACGGGCTGCGGCCGCCCCCATGCCCCACCCTGGCCCGGGCGTTGTCAGAGGGCCTCGCTAATGTCCCCGACATACCGCAGCTCAGGGGTGATTTTTCGCCTCTGGCCAATGCTGCGTGAAACCGGATCGGGCAGGCGGAGAGGCACGTACTGATGGCATGGCTGGCGGCGGGCGAGGGGTACGAAATCGCCCTGATCGACGGAAAGGTGGCGGCTCGGTCCACCACCGGGCGGGCTGCGGGACGGCAGTTGAAGTCCCTGCCCAAGGCCCTGCGCGAACACGCCGAGGTGGACCGGCTGCGCCGGCTCGCCGAATGGCTCGACCGGCACGAGGCGGCCTGCACCGCGCAGGTCGACGCATGGATGGTGTCGTCCCTGCCCGTACCGACCGCGCTCCTCGCGAGCGTCTGGCAGGACGAGGCCTGGCAGGGCGCGCTGCGCGACATGGCCGTCGTCGGCGACGACCCGGACGAGGTCGGCTTCCTCCGCGACGCCACCGCCTCCGGCGAGCTGAAGGTCGTCAACCTGGACGGCGAGACCATACGGCTCTCGCCGCGCACCGTCACCCTGCCGCACCCGGTGCTGCTGCCCGACCTGGACGACGTACGCGACTTCGCGGCCGAACTCGGCATCGTGCAGCGCGTCGAGCAGATCCACCGGGCCACCTGGCACAAGCCGGAGGGGCTGGAGGACAAGGCCACCGAGGTCCGCGACTACGCGGGCGGCGTCTTCCCCCACCGCTTCGGCCTCGCGGCCCGCGCCACCTCGCTGGGCTACCGGGTCTCCGGCGGCTACGCCACCTGCGCGGTCCGCGACTCCGGGCGCGGCGTGGAGGCGGCCGTCTGGATCGGTGAGCCCTACTACGACGCCGAGACCACGACGGGCGCACTGACCTGGCACGACGCGGAGGGCCGGACGGTCCGCCTGGCCGAGGTGGGCCCGGTCGCCTGGTCCGAGGGGATGCGCATGGCCGCGGCGCTCTACGCCGGCCGCAAGATCGAAGAGGGCAAGGACGCGCGATGACGACCACGACCACGACCACGACCGCCGCCACCGCCGCCGGGGCCGAGCAGCTCCTGAAGGCGGGGGCCGTCCTCCCGGTCGGCACCCCCGACGCCGGCCCGTCCGCCGTCGACCTGACCGCCCGCGCCTACCGCCACCCGGCCCTGCCCGAAGGCCGCGTCGTCGTCCGCCTCGCCGCCGCCGAACTGGGCCCCGCCGAGGACCTGGCCGCCGGCTTCCTCGGGCTCGTCCCCGACTCGGCCGAGCCGCCCGTCGTCGGCCTCGGCCAGCGCCAGGCCCTCGGCTTCCCCGAATGGGTCCTCGTCCACCACCCCGAGGACGGCCACCACGCCCTCGCCGTCGTCCCCGAACTCGACCGGGTCGCCCGCCAGGCCAAGAACAAGCCCAAGGCCGCCCTCGACGCCTGCCACGAACTGGCCGGCCGCCTCGCCGCCGCCGTGCCGCACTTCCTGCCCGTCTTCTACGAGCAGGCCGCGCGCCTCTTCCTCGCGGTCGAGAACACCACCTACGCCGCCCAGCTGTTCGGCCGCGCCCGCGATGCCGAGGCGCAGCACGGCCTCGCCGTCGACGAGGACCGCCTCGACGCGGTCTTCCTGGAGTTCGCCCTCGTCGGCGCCCTCCCCGTGAAGGTCCTCACCGGCTACGCCAAGGCGCTCTCCGTCCGCGTCGGCCCCGAGGAGGCCCACGCCCGCTTCGTGCGCCTGTGCGTGCGCCGCACCGCCGGCGGGCTGCCGCCGTCCGCGCAGGCCGCCACCGAGCTCCGCCGCCTCGCCCGCGCCGCCGGGATCACCGGCAACCGCGCCGAGCAGGACTACCTCGCCGAACTGCTCCCGCTGCCCGCCACCCTGCGCGCCGCGTACGGCTGGTGGAAGGCCCACCGCACCGCGCTCATCGCGCTCGCCCGGCGCGAGCCCGCCGTCCGCGGCACCCTGCTCGAACTGATGCCGCCCGGCGGCGACGGCGACCTCACCGACCTGTGGCTGGAGGTACTGGAGGAGTCCGGGGCGACCGCCGGCCTCGTCGACGCGGGCCTGCCCGCCGAAGAGCGCTGCACCGACGGCGCGTCCGGCTGGCTGGAGCGCTTCCACGCCGCCCGCCACAGCGGCTGGGGCAGCCGCCCCACCCTGCCCGCCCTCCTCGACCTGGTGGAGCGGGCCGCCGACCGGCTGCGCGCCGAAACGGCCGCGCCGGACCGCGAAACCGGGCTGAACATCGGCGTCCAGGACGTCGACCTCCTCGACCTCCTGCTGTCCCTCGGCATCCCCGTCGCCGACCCCGAGGAGGACGGCAAGAAGCAGCGCCGCCACCACCGGGACCGGAACATGAACCTCGCGGACTGGGCCGCCGGCAACGCCCGCCGCGACCTGGTCGCACTCGCCGCCGACCAGCGCTTCCGGCCCGCCTTCAAGCGCGCCGCGTACGGCTTCAACGAGGCGCGCACCGGGGGCGACGCCATGCGCCGGCTCGCCGCCGCGCCCGGCGGCCGCGCCATGCTGACCGAGTGGATGCAGGAGGTCGCCGCCCGCTCCACCGCCGCCGGCCTGCCCGGCCTGCCCGACGCCATCCAGCGCCTGTCCTGGCTGCCCGCCGAGGCCCTCGAACTGGCCCGCGACGGCGTGGCCGCCGCGGCCGCCGCCGACATGGGCGAGATCACCGCCCGCACCCTGCGCGGCGGCCTCTTCGAGGAGTTCTGCTGGCCGGCCTGGGAGACCGCCCTCGCCGAGCTGCAGCCCGCCGCCCGTGCCGCCCGGCACGGCAACTCGCTGACCGTCGTCGAGGCCTGGCCGTACCTGATCGTCGCCAACGAGCGGCAGGTCCACGTCCTCGACGCCGACTCCACCGTCCTCACCCACGACCTGCGCGCCCCCACCGGCAACGCCTACAGCCACGGCTTCCACTACGTCGACGGCGCCCTGCTCGTCTTCTGGTCCTCCTGGAACACCAACGAGGTCAAGGGCTACTGGCACACCGACCCCGCCACCGTCTTCACCGTCGGAGGCGGCCGCAACCACTGGTCGCTGCGCTCCACCGAGGTGAGCCTGCCCCTGCCCGGCGGCGGCCGCACCACCGGCGGCGGCGTCCTCCACGCCGGCGACACCGCCCTCCCGCCCGAGCGGTCCGTGCTGTGCGACGGCACCTCGTACTGGGTGTGGCAGCGCCGCGAGCAGGAGAACGGCGGCGGCTGGTGCGAGTACGACCCCGCCGACGGCGCCCGCGGCCGCTTCTCGCAGCCCGCGTTCCTCGCGGACGCCCTGCGCGGCCACCCCGCCGGCAGCACCCTGTCCGCCGGCGCCGCCTGGCTGCGCCCCGCGCCCGCCGTCGACGGCTCGGCCCTCGGCCCCGCCGTGGACGGCCTCCTCGGCTGGCACGCCGTACGCATCCCCGGCCAGGGCTGGTTCGGCCGCGACACCGCCGGCCGCAGCGTCCGCCTCCCCGAGGGGCGGGGCATGCCCCTCGCCGCGCTCGCCGTCCCCGGCGACGACCGGCCGCGCGGGCTCACGCAGAACTGGCGCGCACTGAGCATCACCGACCCCGACGGCGTCGTCACCACCGTCAGCAGCGGCGACCACCGCAGCGACGGCTTCTCCACCGGAGCCGTCCAGCTGCCGCCCCTGCCCTTCTGGTACGCGCTGCGCCCCCGCGACCCCGAGGGCTCGGCAGCCCTGCGCACCGCCGACGCCGGGACCGCCGCCGCGCTGTTGCAGGCCGTCGCCGCCGCCGAGAAGACCGAGGACCTGCCCGACCTGGTGCGGGCGGTGCTCCCGCAGGTCACCGACGCCAAGCTGATCGCCGGCATCATCGACGTGGCGCGGTTCGCCCTCAAGCAGCAGCGGGCGCTCGACGCGATCGCCGCCCGCCTCAACCCCGGCGAGGCCGCGCCCGCCCGGCCCGCCGAGACGGCGGGCCCCACGGACCAGCTCCTCGCAGGCGCACTGCGCGGCGTCATCGGCAGCGGCTACTACCACTGGAATGCCGACCAGGACGTGGCCTACCGCTTCCTGCACCGCCTCGCCGCGGCGGCCGCCGACACCGGCGCCGCCTCCGTACCGGGCCGCCTGCACTTCGACGCACCCGCCCTGGCCCACTCGGGCCTGCCGTTCACGGCGATGCTCGACCACCCCGCGGCAATCGCCTACCGGGCCGTCGGGCCCGCCGCGAACGACGCGCAGCGGGCGGCCCTCTGCGCCGTCCTCGCGCAGATCGACGCCCTCGGACTGGCCTCCGCCCAGGGGTCCGCCGACCGCTGGCGCCGCGTCCGCGTCCACCTCGACGACCGCCACCTCACCACCCCCGACGGCCGGGACCGCAACGTGTCGGCCCGCAGTGTGCTCCCGCTCGGCGGCGGAGCCGCCCTGGGCATCACCGAGGACACCGAATCCGTACCCGGCGGGCGCGAGTTCGGGGCCCTGCTGCACGACCCGTCCGGCCGGTTCGCCGTCCCCGGCCCGTACACGCTGCGCAGCGAATCCCCCCTCGGCGACCGCCACCGCGGCCCCGGCTGGCTGGCCGCCTTCCTCACCGAGGCCGCCGCCCGCGGGCCGGCACCGCTGCACCCGGAGGCCGCCGACGAGTTCGCCCGCCTCACCGGCGTCACCGCGACCGCCGCGCGGCTGCTGATCGCCGGCCTGCCGAACATCGACAGCTACGAGCACCACTTCCTGCCTGCCGAACTCCGCACCGCCCTCGGGATCAAGGCCGCCGACGCCAAGATCGCCCGCAACCAGCTGAAGGCCGTCCCCCTGGAGGTGCGGCGCGAGGTCGTCGCGGCGCTGCTGCCCGCCGACCCGGCGCGGCTGTGGACCGACGGCCCGGACACGGCCGCCGCCGCGGAGGTCTGGAACCGCCGCGTCGGCCGCCGCACCCCCGTCCCCGAGTGGCTGCTCGCCGAGGCGAACCGCGCCGTGCGGACCGCCGGAGCCGTGCACGACGCGCTGGGCGACGTCCTCAACCCCGGCGAGTCCGCCCTCCTCGGCACCGACACCGCGTGGAAGGTCAACCGCGACCGCGTCGAACCCTGCGAGCCGAACGTACCCGCCTTCACCTCGGCCGTGCTGACCACCACCCTCGGGCTGACCGCATGGCTCGCCCACCGGCTGCCCGCCGGCGACCCCATGCGGGCCGCACTGCCGCCCGCACTGACCGCCGTCCGCAACCGCCTCGCCGCCCCCGGCCTCCTCCTCGACCTCGGCTACTACGCCAACCTGCCCGACTTCCGCAAGGCGGCCGGCACCCCGACCGAGACAGGCGAGGGCTACGAGCGGTACGGCGCCGTCGTCATGGCCACCCACGACGACCGCCCGCGCCCCGCACTGCGCACCAGCCTCCTCGACTCCACCGGCTCCGACCCGTACCTGCCCGCCCTGCGCGGCGACGACCAGGCCGAGACCTCGGTCGAGGTGGCGCTGCGGTGCGTCCACGATCCGCGGTTCGCGGCGCTGCTCGCCGATCCGGGGGCCCCGGCGGCG
>NZ_BMTY01000043.1 GCF_014649915.1 Streptomyces toxytricini
TTGAGTTCTCAAGGAACGGACGCTTCCTTCGTACTCACCCTTTCGGGCTTTCCTCCGGGCTTTCGTTCTTCGTTTCCGACTCTATCAGACTCTTTCGTGTCCGATTCCCGGTCGAAGCGGGTTTGCCTTCCGGGGTCCGCTTTCGCGTTTCCCTTTCGGCGAGACCGACTCTATCAGAACTTTTCCACCGGATTTCCCGGCTCGAATTTCCGAACATGGAGTCGACTGTGCACCCGGGGCTCGAAGTCCCGGGTACGAGGTCTGCTTGGGGTTCGTTGCCGAACGATCCGTTCCAGGCAACCGCTCCACTCTACATCTGCACCCCACAGGTGTCAAAGACCCCAGGCGTCACGCCCGCGGCCCCTGGGGGACCGATGAGTTTCCCGTCCGGCTCCGGTCTCCATCCAGTAGACACAGGCAGGGCAGGACCTTCACGAGGAGTGAGTCGCATGCGGATCGTGGTCACGGAGTTCATCAGCCTGGACGGCGTCGTACAGGCACCCGGCGGGGCGGACGAGGACCGGGACGGGGGCTTCGCACACGGCGGCTGGGTGCAGCCGTTCTTCGACCCGGAAGTGGTCGGCGGCGCCTTCGACGCCGCCCTGGCCGGTGCGGGAGCCCTCCTCTTCGGGCGGCGCACCTGGCAGACGATGGCCGGCGCCTGGCCCGACCGCGCCGGCGACCCCTTCGCGGACCGCATGAACGCCCTCCCCAAGCACGTCGTCTCCTCCACGCTCACGGCCACCGACCTGACGTGGAACAACACCTCCCTCATCCCCGGCGACAAGCCGCTGCCCGCGATCCGGGAGCTCCGCGAGCGCGAGGGCGGCGACCTGGTGGTGATGGGCAGCCCCTCACTCGTCCGCACCCTGATCGAGGAGGGCCTGGTCGACGAGCTCCGCCTCAACGTGATGCCGGTCGTCCTCGGCGGCGGCAAGAGCATCTTCCCGACGTCCGGCAGCAAGCGCACCCTGCACCTGGTCTCCGCGGTCACCAGCCCCACGGGCGTCCAGGTCTGCACCTACCAAGCCACCGGCGACGCGTCTCACTGACCAGGTGGCGCCACCGAGGCCGGCGGCAGACCGCCAAGGCCGGTCCGTTCGACGCCGCGAGGCGAGAACGTCACCGGCCCGATCCACCCCTGGCGGACGAGGGCGATCTGAGAGGGGAGCGGCGACACCGGGTCGATCGCCCTGCCGCGCGCCCAGTTCCGGAAGAGCCCCTCGGTCGTCTCGACCGCGGACACCACCATGGTCACCCTCAGGTCCCCGTCGCCCCAGGTGTTCCACAAGGCCCAGCCTTCCGGCCTGGGGTCGACGCCGATCCGCGCACACACCTCCTCGTACGACTCCTCCACCCCTGCCGGCATGACACCGGGCTTCAGCACGGAGGCTCCGACCAGGCGGACCAGGGGCCGGTCCTCGTCCAGGCAGCCGTCGCCGTCGAAGTGGTAGTGGTGCAAGACCCGGGCCAGCGCGTTCACGCTGCGCTGCAAGGGTGTCGCCTCGTCGGGGTCCTCCTGGTACGAGAGCCATCCTTCGTTGCCTGCCTCAACGCGGACACGGTGGGCGAGGCGCTCGATCTCCCGGAGATAGTCCAGGTCACTGAAGTCGGATGCCGTCATGGCCCGAAGTCTCGCACCGCGCCTCGTCAGGGCGAGCGGCGGCCGGGCAGCGTTCGGAGCGGGGCCGAATGAGGGAGCACGACCAAGGTCCCGGCTGCCATGGGACCGGCGGCCGAGGCGCCGCAGCCGGCCGCACGCCTACGGTGGCGCCGAAGGCACAAAGGACCGGGGAGTCGGGGGCGGGCGTGGCGGTGGCGATCGTGACGGGGGCTTCCCGCGGCCTGGGCCGTGCCCTGGCCGCGGAGCTGGCGGGGCAGGGCTGGAGTGTGGTGGTGAGCGGACGGGACGCCGGCGCGCTCCCCGGTCCGGCAGACATCCCCGGCGTGGTCGCGCTCGCGGGCGACGTACGCCATGCCCGGCACCGCGCCGCGCTGGTGGCGGCGGCACGGCGGCTCGGTGGGCTGGACCTGCTGGTGAACAACGCGGCGGTACTCGGGGCGGAGCCCCTGGTGCCGCTGGCCGAGCAGTCTCCGGCCGGTTTCCGCCACGCCCTGGAGGTGAACCTCGTGGCACCGCTGGCGCTGGTCCAGGAGTCGCTGCCGCTGCTGCGGGTGTCACCTCTGGGTGCCGTTCTGAACGTCAGCTCGGCCGCGGCAGTCGAGACGTACGCGACCTGGGGGGCGTACGGGGCGACCAAGGCCGGGCTGGACCTCCTGTCGGGCGTCCTGGCCGTGGAGGAGCCGGAGCTGCGGGTGTGGTGGGCGGACCCGGGGTCGATGGCGACGCGGATGCTGGCGTCGGCCGAGCCGGACGCAGCCCTCGACGCTCTGCCCGCACCGGAGGAAGTGGCCCCGCTGCTGCTGCGGCTGGTCGCGGAGCGGCCGCCGAGCGGGCGGTACACGGCCCGGGACCTGGCGGCGTAAGACGGTGGTCTACGGAGCGGCCCCCGCCAGGGCGGCAGGCATGGCCAGGGTGGTGAGGTCGCCGCGGTCCGCCGACCGGAGCGTGACGGGCCGGTCGTGCCCCCGAAGGTCGAGCAGGACGTCGGGCCCGATCGCGGTGCTCACCGCGGGATAGAGGGTGGTCACCTCGAACCGCACCTGCAGGGCCCGCCCCGCCACGGCGGCCGGCACCGCGAGACGGGTCCCGGCACCGTCCCCTGGTCCGACGGTCAGTCCGCAACCGTCCACCCTCAGCACCACATCCTCCCCGGACTGCTCTTCCAACGCTCGCAGGAGCAGCTCCTTCGAGACCGTCACCCGCGTGGTGGCCTCACCCAGGGACTCGAGCATCAGCCGGTGATCGGGAAAGTCCTCGGACACCAGCCGGCAGTGCCGGTCCCCCCGACGGCCGAGGCGGAACCAGATGCCGTGCGGGACTGCTTCGAGCCGCACCAGGGGGCTGCGCCGGATCTCGCCGACGGCGGCCCTCAGCTCACCGCCGTCGACGGTTCCGGCCCACGCCCGCTCCGCCCTTTCGGCCGGGAGCAGCGTCCTGGTGGCGAGCCGGTACCGGTCCGTCGCGGTCAGGGTGACTGCCTCGGCATCCGCCTCGACGCGCAGGCCGGCAAGTGCGGGTGTGCCGGCCTCGTACGCGGTCGCGGTTAGCACCTGCTCGACCGCATCCGCCAGCACGGGCCCCTTCACCGCCCCGAGGCACAGCCCCGTCTCCTCCCCGAACGCGGCCCTGATGACTGCGGCCTTCTCCCGCACGGCCGCGGCCCGCTCGAGAACCTCCGCGACGTGTTCGTCGAGGAGTCGTGCCGCCTCACCGGCCCCCGCACCGAGCACGGCCTCGACCCCGGCCAACGGCATGGCGACCTCACGCAGCCGCCGCAACGCGACGGCCCGGGCCAGCTGCCCGGGACTGTAGTAGCGGTAACCCGAGGCGGGATCGGTCTCGGCGGGCGGCAACAGCCCGGAGTCGGCGTAGAACCGCAGCGCACTGCAGGTCAGCCCACTGCGTCGGGCAAAGGCCCCTATCGGCATCAGCTCGTCATCTGGCACGGCGCCATCCTCGAACCTCAACCAACCCGAAGGTCAAGGCCGCCTTCGTTCACTCAGTGAGGTTCTGCCACGACTTCTGCGCAGCGGTCACGCTCGGGGTCAGGGGTGGCGTGCAGGATCTGTCGCACTTCCTGGCGCGACTGGTCGGCTCCGACTGTCCACACAACCGGCAGCCAAGGCCCCGCCGCTGGGACCATGCGCGAGTGGCCTCAGAACTCCCCGCAGGCTGGACGCTCGAACGCGTACGCGCCCTCTCGGCCGATCCCACGGCCACCCCGCTCTCCCTCGACCGGCTCGTGGTCATCGAGGCGGCCGACCAGGCGGACTACGAACGGCTTTGGCCCGACCTGATCCTGGCATTCCACGAACTGTGCCTCGTGCGCCACGACGGTGAATGGCTCATGGGCCATCTCGACAAGGACGGCTCGGTACTCTGCTGGGCCTCCTACGGCCCCGAGCTGGCGAAAGCCATCCACAGCCTGTAACCCCGGACGCGAGGCTCACGCTAGAGGTTGACCCGCTTCAGGTAGACCCGGTGGCGGTGGGGGATGGTCTGGTACCAGAGCAGGAGGTGCTCGTCCTCGTACGTCCGGAGCCGCATCGGATTCGGGTCCTCGTGCAGACTGCCGTCTTTGGGGTCGATGCCCATCGAGGCCAAGTCGACGAGCCCGTCCATGACGGCGCCGACCAGCAGTTGCTGTTCCGTCGGCATGGCCCCGAGAACCCAAAGCCGGCTGGGATCGCATTCCCATGCCCAGCCGTTGTCGCTCTCGACGCCTTCGCCGCGCGTGGTCACAGGCCGATTTCGCGTTGAGCCTCGGCGAGGATGCGGCTGCTCGTTGCCATGGCGTCCTGGAACTCCTGCTCGGTGGACGCGGAGTCGCCTACGATCCGTTCCGCTTCGCGCAGGGCGGCCGCGCGGGCCGGCCACCTGTGGATCGCCACGTGAGTGGCCCACTTGATCAGGAAGAAGCGGAGCGGGTTGATCGCCCCGGTCTCCGCGGCCCGGTCGAAGGCCTCGTGGCATTCCCTGTCGAGCGCGGCCAGGCTCGGCATGTCGATCCGCCGCACCGCGTCCCGCAGGGCCTCGCGCGTCATGGCCGGTTGGGGGATCAGGGGGCGGTCGCCGTCTTCCAGCTGCTGTGCTGTCATCGGACTCCTCCAGGGGAACGCCGCCAGGATACCGAGGCAGGCCTGGATATTGCCCTGAAACGCAGGAAAGCCCCGCACCAGAGCTGGTGCGGGGCTAACCCACAATGATTGTTCGGCGGCGTCCTAC
>NZ_BMTY01000044.1:0-251 GCF_014649915.1 Streptomyces toxytricini
TCGATATTGGGCGTTTCAAAGCGGGTACCGGAATATCAACCGGTTGTCCATCGACTACGCCTGTCGGCCTCGCCTTAGGTCCCGACTTACCCTGGGCAGATCAGCTTGACCCAGGAACCCTTAGTCAATCGGCGCACACGTTTCTCACGTGTGTATCGCTACTCATGCCTGCATTCTCACTCGTGAACCGTCCACAACTCGCTTCCACGGCTGCTTCACCCGGCACACGACGCTCCCCTACCCATCACAGC
>NZ_BMTY01000044.1:362-1004 GCF_014649915.1 Streptomyces toxytricini
CTCCGTTGGGAGTATTGCTGCAATGACACGACTTCGGCGGTACGCTTGAGCCCCGCTACATTGTCGGCGCGGAATCACTTGACCAGTGAGCTATTACGCACTCTTTCAAGGGTGGCTGCTTCTAAGCCAACCTCCTGGTTGTCTCTGCGACTCCACATCCTTTCCCACTTAGCGTACGCTTAGGGGCCTTAGTCGATGCTCTGGGCTGTTTCCCTCTCGACCATGGAGCTTATCCCCCACAGTCTCACTGCCGTGCTCTCACTTACCGGCATTCGGAGTTTGGCTAAGGTCAGTAACCCGGTAGGGCCCATCGCCTATCCAGTGCTCTACCTCCGGCAAGAAACACACGACGCTGCACCTAAATGCATTTCGGGGAGAACCAGCTATCACGGAGTTTGATTGGCCTTTCACCCCTAACCACAGGTCATCCCCCAGGTTTTCAACCCTGGTGGGTTCGGTCCTCCACGAAGTCTTACCTCCGCTTCAACCTGCCCATGGCTAGATCACTCCGCTTCGGGTCTAGAGCGTGCAACTCAATCGCCCTATTCGGACTCGCTTTCGCTACGGCTTCCCCACACGGGTTAACCTCGCTACACACCGCTAACTCGCAGGCTCATTCTTCAAAAGGCACGCAGTCACGAG
>NZ_BMTY01000044.1:1124-1386 GCF_014649915.1 Streptomyces toxytricini
CTCACGGTACTATCCGCTATCGGTCACCAGGGAATATTTAGGCTTAGCGGGTGGTCCCGCCAGATTCACACGGGATTTCTCGGGCCCCGTGCTACTTGGGAGATGAGCAAGCAAGCCGCTGATGTTTCGTCTACGGGGGTCTTACCCTCTACGCCGGACCTTTCGCATGTCCTTCGACTACACCAACGGTTTCTGACTCGCCCAGCCGCCGGCAGACGACTGAAGCTCATTCCCACAACCCCGCATGCGCAACCCCTGCCGG
>NZ_BMTY01000044.1:1396-1969 GCF_014649915.1 Streptomyces toxytricini
TACAGATTTCAGCTACGGGGGTCTTACCCTCTACGCCGGACCTTTCGCATGTCCTTCGCCTATCCATACGGTTTCTGACTCGCCTCACAGCCGGCAGACTGTGAAAGCTCATTCCCACAACCCCGCATGCGCAACCCCTGCCGGGTATCACACGCATACGGTTTGGCCTCATCCGGTTTCGCTCGCCACTACTCCCGGAATCACGGTTGTTTTCTCTTCCTGAGGGTACTGAGATGTTTCACTTCCCCTCGTTCCCTCCACACTGCCTATGTGTTCAGCAGTGGGTGACAGCCCATGACGACTGCCGGGTTTCCCCATTCGGACACCCCCGGATCAAAGCTCAGTTGGCAGCTCCCCGGGGCCTATCGCGGCCTCTCACGTCCTTCATCGGTTCCTGGTGCCAAGGCATCCACCGTGCGCCCTTAAAAACTTGGCCACAGATGCTCGCGTCCACTGTGTAGTTCTCAAACAACGACCAGCCACCCATCACCCCACCAGACAAGCTGGCGAGTTCACTGGGGCCGGCACTGAAGACTGACCAACGGCCGTGCCTTCAGGACCCAACAACGTGCC
>NZ_BMTY01000044.1:1979-2217 GCF_014649915.1 Streptomyces toxytricini
GTCACACCCTGCCGAAACAGAGCTTTACCGGGGCCGGCACTGAAGACTGACCAACGGCCGTGCCTTCAGGACCCAACAACGTGCCAAGCATCCTCGCTCGTCCGCATCCTCTTTCCACGCCGAAGCAGTACTCGAGAACCATCAGATCCGAAGATGCCAACTAATCAACGTTCCACCCATGAGCTGACCGTGCAGAACGTTTGCCTGCAATCGGTACTGTGCTCCTTAGAAAGGAGGT
>NZ_BMTY01000045.1 GCF_014649915.1 Streptomyces toxytricini
CCACCGACGCCCGCCACCGCGCCGACGCCAAGAGCGCCCTCATCACCCTCGTCGAACACGCCCTCATGGCACGGCTGAAGTAACGGGACGGGCATGTGTGCGCGGCAGGGCGGGCTGTGTCGTACGACACGGCCCGCCCTGCTCGTTCATAACGTTTCGACAGAGAATTGCCCGCCGCCGGGCACGGGGTGCGGTCGGGTGGTACCGCTGTGCGCACGAGCGTTCCCGTTTTCACCGCCGGTCACTCTTTATGTCCGTTTTACGTAGGCCGTCGGGCCGTCCGGACCGCACGGCCGGACTGTTTGGAACACGGCCGTTGACCGTGCTGGAATTCAACTAACCAGCTAGTAGCACCGCCGAGAGGTTGTTGGTCGAGTGAGGCGAAGCAGCTCGAGCCCCGCGGATGAATCCGCGCGCGGCAACTTCACCCCGCCGCAGCGCGCGGCCGCACCGCCCGTCGACGTGCCCGCGGAGCCGCCGGCGAAGGGCAGCACCAGCAGGTTCTCGCCCCGCAACTGGCGCGTGGCGACCCGTCTGAACGCCATCCTGCTCCTGCCCGTCCTCGTCGGACTGGTCATGGGCGGCTTCCAGGTGAAGGGGTCCATCGACACCTGGAACGAGGCCAAGGACGCCGAGAAGACCGCCCGCGTGGTCCAGGCGGCGGCGGAGTACGGCCAGGCGCTGCTCAACGAGCGCGACCTCACGGCCGAGCCGCTGCTGAAGGGCGACAAGAACAACGCGGCCGTCGCGAAGGCCTACGCGGCCACCAACGACGCCAAGGACAAGTTCGCGCTGGCGGTCGCGGACCTCCCGAAGAACCAGGGCCTGGAGCGCCGCCTGGAGCTCTTCCGCAAGGAGGAGCCGAAGCTGGAGGCGGTCCGCAAGACCGCCTACACGGCCCCGGAGACGGCGAAGAAGAACCTGCCGTCCCAGGCCGGCCCCATCCCCACCGAGGACGGCTACCTCCTCGTCCAGCACTACCTGATGCAGTTCTCCAACGAACTGGGTCTGGGCACCGGCAACGTCACCAGCTACGGCCGCATGGTCTACGCGGTCGAGCTCGCCAAGGCCGCCGAGTCGCTCCAGCGCGCCATCGGCACGCACCTCCTCGTCCGCCCGAGCGAGAACGAGGAAGTCCGCAAGGCCCAGCTGATCGCCTTCTCCTCGTACGCCTACCTGGAGGAGATCGCGGTCGGCGAGTACGTCGCCGCGGGCACCGAGGAAGACGTCAACCGCCTCCGCGAGGTGATGGACAAGAAGAAGAAGGACGGCGCCGCCAAGATCGCCGCCGCGAAGGGGCAGGCCGAGCAGGCCGGCACCCCGTTCAAGGCCCCGCCCGTCGTCCAGGACTCGGCGCTCGCCGGCATGACCGAGGCGATAGCCGGCGGCGAGAAGCCCTCCGTGCTCGCCAAGAACGGCACCACCCCGCAGGCCTGGCAGGCCGCGGCGACGGCCAAGTTCGAGGGCTACGCCGAGATCGAGAAGGAACTCCTCGACAAGGCCGTCAAGGACACCGTCGCCATCTCCGAGGACGCCCGCAACGACGCCATCGTCACCGGCGCCATCGTGGTCGTGGCCCTGCTGGCCGCGTTCATCCTCGCCGGCATGGTGGCCCGCCAGATGAGCCGCTCGATGCGCCGCCTGCGCTCCGCCGCCTTCGACGTGGCCGAGCAGCGCCTGCCGGCGCTCGTCGACCAGCTCTCCCGCACCGACCCAGGCAAGGTCGACACCCGCGTCGCCCCGATCCCGATCGACTCCCAGGACGAGATCGGCGAGGTCGCCCGCGCCTTCGACCAGGTCCACCGCGAAGCGGTCCGCCTCGCCGCCGAGCAGGCCCTCCTGCGGGGCAACGTCAACGCGATCTTCACGAACCTCTCCATGCGCAACCAGTCGCTGATCGAGGGCCAGCTGACCCTCATCACCGACCTGGAGAACAACGAGGCCGACCCGGACCAGCTGGAGAACCTCTTCCGCCTGGACCACCTGGCCACCCGCATGCGCCGCAACGGCGAGAACCTCCTCATCCTCGCGGGCGAGGAGCCGGGCCGCCGCTGGGACCAGCCGGTGCCCCTCGTCGACGTCCTGCGCGCCGCCTCCTCGGAGGTGGAGCAGTACGAGCGCATCGAGTTCGAGGGCGTCTCCGACGCCGAGATCCACGGCCAGGCCGTGACTGACCTCGTGCACCTGCTCGCCGAGCTGCTGGAGAACGCCACCACGTTCTCCTCCCCGCAGACCAAGGTCCGCGTCAACGCCACGCGACTGCCCGACGGCCGCGTCATGGTCGAGATCCACGACAAGGGCATCGGCCTCACCGCCGAGGACTTCGCGGACATCAACCACAAGCTGGCCAACCCGCCGACCGTGGACGCCGCGATCTCGCAGCGCATGGGCCTCTTCGTGGTCGGCCGCCTGGCGGACCGGCACAACATCCGCGTCCAGCTGCGCCCCTCGGGCGAGGCGGCCGGCACCACGTCGCTGATCATGCTCCCGGACGCCATCACCCACGGTGGCGGCGGCGAGGGCATCCCGGACGACGAGTTCACCGTCTCCTCGATGATCCCGCAGCAGGCGGCCGAGCAGGACGCCCCGCTGCGCACCGCGGCCGAGCTCGGCTTCGACGACTCCCGCTACGACGCCGACGGGGCCTCCGCGGGCCCGGTGGGCCGCTCCCTGGGCCACCAGGAGCGCCGCGCGGCCCTCGCCGCCCAGCTGGGCCAGCCGCAGGCCGGCCAGGAGCAGGCCGAGCAGGAGTATGCGGAACCGCAGCCGGAGCACGGGTACCAGGAGTACCCGGAGTACGGCGGGCAGTCGGCTCCCGTCTACGACCCGGCCTACGACACCGGCCAGGCGCACCACCAGCAGCAGGGCTACGAGGCGTACCCGCAGCAGGACTACGGTTATGCGGAAGCCGACTACCAGGAGCCGCACCAGGACTCCCAGGCATACCAGGGCGGTTACGAAACCCAGGCCCAGCACGGTGCCTGGCCGGAGCAGAACACCTACTCCGAGGGCTACGACCAGGGGTACGGGACCGAATCGGAACCCCCCGTCGCTCCCGAACCCGCCGCGGACCGCGTAGGCTTCGACCGTCCGGGCGCCGCTGCCGACACCGGTCACGCAATGACCGGAGCGGGCCTGCCGCGCCGCGGCAGCCAGCAGCAGTGGCAGCCGGCGCAGCAGGAAGCGGAGTCCCCCGGATCCCTCTTCGAGCAGCGGCCGCAGCGACAGCAGCAGGCCGCCGCCCCGAAGGCGGACGAGGAGGGCGGTCCGGGCTGGCGCTCGAAGAACGACGAGCGCTGGCAGCAGGCCGGAAAGCTCCGCGAGCCGAAGGCGGGCGGGGTCACCTCGTCCGGTCTCCCTCGGCGGGTGCCCAAGGCCAACCTGGTCGAGGGCTCCGCGGAGACGACCCCGCAGGGCGGCCCCCAGGTCTCCCGCGCTCCGGAGGACGTCCGCGGCAGGTTGAGCAACCTGCGGCGCGGTGTCCAGCAGGGACGCAGCGCGGGTACTGAGCAGTCAAGTAACAGCTATGACCAGGAGCGTTAGTGTGAGCCCGATGAGCCAGGCGGCACAGAACCTGAACTGGTTGATCACCAACTTCGTGGACAACACCCCCGGGGTGTCCCACACG
>NZ_BMTY01000046.1 GCF_014649915.1 Streptomyces toxytricini
GTAGTAGGTAAGCGATGGGGTGACGCAGGAAGGTAGTCCAGCCCGGGCGGTGGTTGTCCCGGGGTAAGGGTGTAGGCCGAGGGGTAGGCAAATCCGTCCCTCATACAAGGTTGAGACCTGATGCCGAGCCGATTGTGGCGAAGTGGATGATCCTATGCTGTCGAGAAAAGCCTCTAGCGAGTTTCATGGCGGCCCGTACCCTAAACCGACTCAGGTGGTCAGGTAGAGAATACCGAGGCGTTCGGGTGAACTATGGTTAAGGAACTCGGCAAAATGCCCCCGTAACTTCGGGAGAAGGGGGGCCATTCCTGGTGATAGGTCTTGCACCTTGAGCTGGGGGTGGCCGCAGAGACCAGCGAGAAGCGACTGTTTACTAAAAACACAGGTCCGTGCGAAGCCGTAAGGCGATGTATACGGACTGACGCCTGCCCGGTGCTGGAACGTTAAGGGGACCGGTTAGCTCCATTTCGGTGGGGCGAAGCTGAGAACTTAAGCGCCAGTAAACGGCGGTGGTAACTATAACCATCCTAAGGTAGCGAAATTCCTTGTCGGGTAAGTTCCGACCTGCACGAATGGCGTAACGACTTCTCGACTGTCTCAACCATAGGCCCGGTGAAATTGCACTACGAGTAAAGATGCTCGTTTCGCGCAGCAGGACGGAAAGACCCCGGGACCTTTACTACAGTTTGATATTGGTGTTCGGTTCGGCTTGTGTAGGATAGGTGGGAGACTGTGAAGCGGCCACGCCAGTGGTTGTGGAGTCGTCGTTGAAATACCACTCTGGTCGTGCTGGATGTCTAACCTCGGTCCGTGATCCGGATCAGGGACAGTGTCTGATGGGTAGTTTAACTGGGGCGGTTGCCTCCCAAAGGGTAACGGAGGCGCCCAAAGGTTCCCTCAGCCTGGTTGGCAATCAGGTGTTGAGTGTAAGTGCACAAGGGAGCTTGACTGTGAGACCGACGGGTCGAGCAGGGACGAAAGTCGGGACTAGTGATCCGGCGGTGGCTTGTGGAAGCGCCGTCGCTCAACGGATAAAAGGTACCCCGGGGATAACAGGCTGATCTTCCCCAAGAGTCCATATCGACGGGATGGTTTGGCACCTCGATGTCGGCTCGTCGCATCCTGGGGCTGGAGTCGGTCCCAAGGGTTGGGCTGTTCGCCCATTAAAGCGGTACGCGAGCTGGGTTTAGAACGTCGTGAGACAGTTCGGTCCCTATCCGCTGTGCGCGTAGGAATATTGAGAAGGGCTGTCCCTAGTACGAGAGGACCGGGACGGACGAACCTCTGGTGTGCCAGTTGTCCTGCCAAGGGCATGGCTGGTTGGCTACGTTCGGGAGGGATAACCGCTGAAAGCATCTAAGCGGGAAGCCTGCTTCAAGATGAGTATTCCCACCTCCTTGAGAGGGTAAGGCTCCCAGTAGACGACTGGGTTGATAGGCCAGATGTGGAAGCCCGGTAACGGGTGGAGCTGACTGGTACTAATAGGCCGAGGGCTTGTCCTCAGTTGCTCGCGTCCACTGTGTTAGTTCTGAAGCAACGAAC
>NZ_BMTY01000047.1 GCF_014649915.1 Streptomyces toxytricini
CCTTTCGCCCCACCGGCATCAGCAGGTCCCGCTCAGTGCCGGGGCCCGGCCGTTCCCCCGCCCAGACCCGGATCTGGAGGCCTTTTCGGCGGCCGGGAGGCGGTGACCGCACGAAAAGACGACCAGAGCATCATCCGGAGACAGAAGCGCCCCAGATCGCTACGCGGCCCGGGTTTGCTCGGCGTCTGGCGGCCGTCCGGGGCCGGGCGGCGCGACAGATCGCTACAGGGGCGCCGCCGGTTCGGCGGCTGACCGCCGAATCGCAGGAATGGGGGGCGGACGCCGTCTCCCGCTGCCAGACGCCGGTATATGAGGAGCCTGGAGCGGGCCGGGCTGCTTCGCACCCCACGACGGCCTGATGTCGCCCAGAAGCGCAGGGGCGAGTAGCGGTCCGGGCCGCTTCGCCGCCCCCCGACAGCGCCGACCGCCGACGAAGCAACAGCGCGCACCGAGCACGGACACCTCACAACCCACGACAGACCGATGCCACCAGGCAGGCAAGGGAGCCCAGCGACCCGAGGCGCTTCGCCGCTCTGGCAGCCCCCAGAGGGCGGGGCGTGGAGCGGTCTGGTGCGCCCGCCTGCCGCGACGGCCACAGGCGATGAGGAGCATGCAGCGGGCCGGGCACCTCGCGGCCGCGATGGCTGACAGCTGCGAGATGACAGGTCCACGTGACAACCCAAGCCGCCTCACTGACACGGACGGCCTCCAACCGCCCAGATAAGAAGGGCAGGTTGGCGGTCTGAGACGCATCGCAGCCTCAGCCGGCGGTCAGTCGCCGACAAGCGGCACCCGTGAAGCGCTCCGACGCGCCACCCAGCCCCGACGGCCGCCGAGCCGACAGCCCACCCGAAGCGATCTCACGCGCCACCCAGCCCCGACGGCCGCCAGCCGCCGAGCCGACGGCGCCCCTGTGGCGATGTCACGCGCCGCCCAGCCTCGGACGGCCGCCAGACGTGAGGTAGCCGCGCTCTATAGCGATCTGACGCGCCGCCGGGCACCGGACGGCCGCCGGCCGCCGAAAAAAGCCGGGCCGCGTGGCGATCTGGGGCGCTCCTGTCTCCGGATGATGCTCTGGGCGTCGTTTCGTGCGGTCAGA
>NZ_BMTY01000048.1:0-249 GCF_014649915.1 Streptomyces toxytricini
ATGCCAACAAGCTGCCGGGAAGCCCCCAGGGGAATGGCCTGGAGGTAGCGTGCGGCATGAGGGGGCATCAGAGAGCTCTCTCTCCCGCCCCAGGGACCCCCTTTCGCACCACCGGCATCAGCCGACCCGTCGGCGGGGAGCCGGGGGCTCTTCCCTGCACGAAACGACGCCAAGAGCATCATCCGGAGACAGAAGCGCCCCAGATCGCTACACAGCCCGGCATTCTCCAGCGTCCGGCGGCCGTCAGGG
>NZ_BMTY01000048.1:273-787 GCF_014649915.1 Streptomyces toxytricini
CGGCGGCGCCCCAGACCGCTACACGGGCGCCGTCGGCTCGGCGACTGACCGCCGCATGGATGGCAGGGAGTGGGCGGCAGGGCGGAAGAAGTCGTCCTGCCGCCAGACGCCGATATATGAGGAGCCCCGAAGCGGCCAGGGGCGCTACGCACCCCACGACGGCCCGCAGCTGCCAAAATGGCCGAGCCATGTACCGATGTGAGGCGCTGCGCCGCCCCAGATGGCGGCCGGTCGCCGAACAGGCAGGGATCTGTGGCGACCTGGGGCGCTTCTCGGCCCCAGACGGCCGATGGCCGCTGAGCCAAGGGCGCCCACGTAGCGATCTGTCGCGCTCCTGTCGCCGGATGATGCTCTGGGCATCGTTTTCCTACGTCACAGCCCTGACGAGCTTCCGCCGACGGGTCGGCTGATGCCGGTGGGGCTGGATGCGGCGGCCGGGGCGGGAGAGGAAGCTCTCTGATGGCCCTGAATGGTCCAAGTACCTCCAGGCCGTTCCCCTGGGGGCGTCCCGGCA
>NZ_BMTY01000049.1 GCF_014649915.1 Streptomyces toxytricini
ATCGGCCTCGTCGGCTACGAGATGGCCCTCCTCGTCGACCGCGCAGGCACGGTCCTCACCCCGGACCTGCGCGCCGAACTGCAGGGAAGCCTTCTCAACTAGCAAACAGGCAGTGCGTTTCGCGTCATCGCACCGTAAGGTGCGGTGGCGCGGTTCCACAGGGAGTACTGCGTTCTTGGAGTTCGGAGGAGGAGACGTGACAACACCCGGAGGACATCCTTATGGCGGCGCTCAGCAGCCGCAGGGTGGGCACGACCAGAACCGCTTCAACTTCCCCTCCGCCCCCAGCATGCCCGTGCCGGAGCAGAACCCGTACCAGCAGCAGCCGTACGCCCAGCCCCAGCAGGCGCCCCAGCGGCCTTCGCAGCAGCCCTTCCGGGCCGGCCGCGCCCAGGCCCCCAAGGCGCACAACCCGCTGGTGCGTCCGTATGCGATGACCGGCGGCCGGACCCGGCCGCGCTACCAGCTCGCCATCGAGGCGCTGGTCAGCACCACGGCGGATCCCGCTCGGCTGCAAGGGCAGTTGCCCGAGCACCAGCGCATCTGCCGACTGTGCCTGGAGATCAAATCCGTCGCGGAGATCTCGGCACTCCTCTCCATTCCTCTTGGTGTCGCCCGCATCCTCGTCGCCGACCTGGCGGAAGCGGGCCTTGTCGCCATTCACCAGCCCGGCGGCGACGAATCCGCCGGCGGCCAGCCAGATGTGACACTGCTCGAAAGGGTGCTCAGTGGACTTCGCAAGCTCTAACGGCGGGGCGGCTCGCTCCACCACCTCCGCGA
>NZ_BMTY01000050.1 GCF_014649915.1 Streptomyces toxytricini
ATCGGCCTCGTCGGCTACGAGATGGCCCTCCTCGTCGACCGCGCAGGCACGGTCCTCACCCCGGACCTGCGCGCCGAGCTCCAGGGAAGCCTGCTCATCTGACCCGCCCATCTCCCGGCCGGACGGTACTTCCGGCCGGGGGACCGGGGCCCCCGCCCCGGGATCCAGTACCACCGCCAGGCCGTCATACCGTCCCCCCACCGGCCGCCCCGTCAGACGGCACGCTGACCACTGCTGTCCAGCCCGGAGGATCAATGACCCCGCCCCCCGCCTACTCCGATGCGTACGACGACTCGTCGTACTCGGAGGGCGACCAGCCGCTTGTGCGCCCGTACGCGATGACGGGCGGCCGGACCCGGCCCCGCTACCAGCTCGCCATCGAGGCGCTGGTCAGCACCACGGCCGATCCGATGCACCTGTCCGGCCTGCTGCCCGAGCACCAGCGCATCTGCACGCTGTGCCGCGAGGTCAAGTCGGTCGCGGAGGTCTCCGCCCTGCTGTCGATGCCGCTCGGCGTCGCGCGCATCCTCGTGGCCGACCTGGCAGAGGCCGGCATGGTGGCCATCCACCAGCCGGGCAACGGAGAGGCCGGCGGTACGCCGGACGTGACACTGCTCGAAAGGGTGCTCAGTGGACTTCGCAAGCTCTAACGGCGGGGCGGCTCGCTCCACCACCTCCGCGA
>NZ_BMTY01000051.1 GCF_014649915.1 Streptomyces toxytricini
CAGCCGTGCCATGAGGGCGTGTTCGACGAGGGTGATGAGGGCGCTCTTGGCGTCGGCGCGGTGGCGGGCGTCGGTGGTGATGATGGGGGCGTCGGGGCCGATCTGGAGTGCTTCGCGGACTTCTTCGGGGGTGTAGGGCTGGTGTCCGTCGAAGCCGTTGAGGGCGATGACGAAGGGGAGGCCGCTGTTTTCGAAGTAGTCGACGGCGGGGAAGCAGTCGGCGAGTCGGCGGGTGTCGACGAGGACGACGGCGCCGATGGCGCCGCGGACGAGGTCGTCCCACATGAACCAGAAGCGGTCCTGTCCGGGGGTGCCGAACAGGTAGAGGATGAGGTCCTGGTCCAGGGTGATGCGGCCGAAGTCCATGGCGACGGTGGTGGTCGTCTTGTCCCCGGTGTGGGTGAGGTCGTCGATGCCGGCGGAGGCGCTGGTCATGACGGCTTCGGTGCGCAGGGGGTTGATCTCGGAGACCGCGCCGACGAACGTGGTCTTGCCCACGCCGAAGCCGCCCGCCACCACGATCTTCGCGGAGGTGGTGGAGCGAGCCGCCCCGCCGTTAGAGCTTGCGAAGTCCACTGAGCACCCTTTCGAGCAGTGTCAC
>NZ_BMTY01000052.1 GCF_014649915.1 Streptomyces toxytricini
ACCCTTGCCACCCTTACCTTGGCGGCCGTCGGCCGTCGGGGGTGGGAAGCGCAACAGATCGCCGCAGGTCCTTGCGTCCTCGGCGACCGTCAGCCGTCAGCCGTCAGCCGTGTGGGGCGTGCGACAGATCGCCACAAGCCCCTGCCTCCTCGGCGACCGGCCGCCGTCGGGGCGGGAAGCGCGGCAGATCGCCGCAGACCCCTGTCTCCTCGGCGGCGTCGGCCGTCGGCCGTCGGTCGTCGGTCGTCGGGTGTGGGACGTGCGACAGATCGCCGCAGGCCCCTGCCTCCTCGGCGGCCGGCCGTCGTCTGAGGCGGGCAGGCGCGTCCGGTCGCTGCGCGTGCCGGGCTGTTTGGCGGCTGGCGAGCGGTCATGGGCCGCGAAGCGCCCAAGCTCGCGGCACCTCCCCTGTCGGTGCGGCGGCCGACCGCCGTCTGGGCGGCGGAGCGCCCCAGCCCGCTGCGCACCTCTGTCGTTCGGCGGCCGGCAAGCCGTCATGGGCCGCGAAGCGGTCCGACTCGCTGCGCGTTGCTGCCTCTGCTGCCTTCTCGGCGATGGCGGGCCGTCGGG
>NZ_BMTY01000053.1 GCF_014649915.1 Streptomyces toxytricini
GAGTCGAGCCAGATGAGAGTGCTGGCCAGGCTGATGGCGGCGAGATAGCGGTCGGGATGTTTGTCGTAGCGGGTGGCGATGCCTCGCCATTGCTTGAGCCGGTGGAAGCAGCGTTCGACGACGTTGCGGCGCCGGTAGGCGGCCGTGTCGAATCCGCAGGGCCGTTCACGGCGCCGTGTGCGGCCGGCGAGTTGGTCGACGCGTTCGGGGATGGTGGCCTTGATGCCGCGTCGTCGCAGGTAGGACCGGAAGGCGCGGGCCGAGTAGCCCTTGTCCGCGACCACGCGGTCGGGCCGGGTGCGGGGTCTGCCCGGACCCGGCCCGGTCACGCGGATCAGGTTGATGACGGTCTCGGCCTGGGTGCAGTCGTTGCGGTTGCCGCCGGTGACCACGAACGCCAGCGGCCGGCCCTGCCCGTCGCAGGCGAGGTGGATTTTGCTGGTCAGCCCGCCGCGGGAGCGTCCAAGTCCACGTTCTTCGAGCCCCCTTTGGCTGCCGCGTGCTGGTGGGCCCGCACGATCGTGGAGTCGATCGCGACCAGCCAGTCCACCTCCGCCCGCGTCTGGGC